>CAXXJZ010000007.1:0-4975 GCA_963662785.2 uncultured Thermotogae bacterium | reverse complement strand
TTACACTGTCAAGCTGCGCTGAATGATTATTTACTTTTTCGGTGATATTCGGCATCTGCACGGAAATCTGTTCCACCCTGTCGCTTATGGCGATTATTTCATTACCCAGCGGACGGTCTTCCTCAGTTGTACAAAGGTTGTGGATTCTTTCGGCAGTGTCGTTCAGTTTATACAGATCGAACAGTAAAACTTTTTTGATTTCATCCTGCTTGGCAAGGTTTTGTTGCATGTTATCCTGTGCATTTTTAAAAATATTTACCAATCTGTTATTAACCTGCCCGGACAACTCTGTCAAATTCCTCGGAAAGACCTCGTACTATATTATGTATCATTGTTGTCATGCTGCCGAGGAATTTTTCCTCGTCTGTCGTGACCATACGGCGGATGATTTCGGCGCTGTCGTTCAGTTTTGCAAGATCTTTCTGCAAATTTGCCTTAATCTCATCAAATACCGCAGCATTTTTTTCAGAATACTCATGAATTTTACCGGAAATTTCGGAAACTTCTTTTTGTATACTACCCGATGACTCAGATACCGTTTTCGAAAGCGATTTCATCCCGGTTTGCAAGCCCCCAACCTCAGAACCGATCCCGGAAACTTCAGAACCAATTTCGGCAATTTCCGAACCGATCCCGGATATTTCCGCCCCAATCGTTTTATCTCCGTCTACAGTCAGCAATTGCCTGATCGAATCGGCAGCTTCACTTAAAGTCGTAAGGTTTTGAATTAGTATTTCTCTCGATTCATCCTGTTTTTCCGCGCTTTGCCTGAACGAATCACGTAAAGCCGTATCAAGAGCATCGATACCTTTCATGACCGTACCCGAATTACCCGTTATTTCCTCCGATAACCCGTCAATTCTGGTTTGAATACCGGTAATTTCCGTCCCGAACGTTTTATCTTCATCGATAGTCAGCAGTTGCCTGATCGAATCGGTAGATTGACCGATGGTCGTGAGGTTCCGGATCAGTATTTCTCTCGTTTCGTCCTGTTTATCCGTACTTTGTTTTATCGAGTCACGCAGCGTTGTATCAAGAGTATTGATCCCCTGCATGAGGGTACTTGAATTACCCGTCAATTCTTCCGATAACTCATTTATCCTGCTGCGTATTCCCGTAAATTCCGTTCCGAGCGTTGTATCTTCGTCGGTAGCCAGTGCCTGTTGAATCGAAACAGCGGTATTATTAAGATTATTGAGGTTTTCAAGGAGAGATGCTTTGACAGACTCAATATTTTTCCCGCTTTGTTCGGTCGAACTCTTAATACGTGCGTCAAGATCTTCCATACTTTTCACAACGATATTCAGATTTTCTGTAAGTCCTTCGACAGCGCTTTCGACACTACTTTTTATTTCGTCAATATCAATACTGAATGCCGCTGCCTGGTCACCGGCTGATGCTGCGCGGGCTTTTTCAACTGTATCTCTAAGTTTACTGATGTTTTCATTCAGTGTGGTTTTAATGATGTCCTGGACTTCGGACGACAACTTAACCGAATCCTTCATGTTGGTCTCGAGATTTACCAGCCCTTTCATGAGCGTACCCGAAAAATTCTCGATCCTTTTTACCAGATTATCATCTTTGCCTTCCATTTCATCGCTGCCGATAAATTTTCTTATGGAATCGAGGTCATCCTGAATTTTGTTAAATTCCAGCGCAGGTGCGGCCGGTCCCCCTTTTTTAGCTGGAATTGTCATAACTGACTTTTGAAATTTATCCAGTCCGTCTTTAAGATCTCCAATTTTTACGGCAATTTTTTTCTCGACAGCATCGCTTAAATGACCGGACAGAAGAATAATTTCATCTTCAATTTCTTTCAGACGGTTATCGATTTTCTGGTCATTCATGTATAGGCCTCCATATCTGAATTATTTGTCAGTCTTAGAGATCAGCAGGCTGTTTTTTGCTTTTACCCATTCCTGCATAATCTTATTATTGGACTTCAGCAGTGTATCGAGCACCTGCATTTCCTTTTGTAATTTTTCCATTTGTTTTCAGTCTGGCCGATGTATCACCGGTCTTTAATATTGCTTTATATTCAACAATTCTCTTTTTGGCCGATTCCGCATTCCGCATTGCTTCTTCTTCTATATCCCGGGTGATTTTTTCAATCTTTGTCGAAATATTTTTCACCTGCCACGTCACTTCATTTTCATAACTTTCAACCGCACGTTCCACACGGGATCTGAAACGGGTTATAATTTGTTCCTTCCACTCGTTTTCCTCTTTTGAAAAAGACAGCAGCGATTTTAAGATTCCGGGTTTTTTGGTTACCGGTACGGCCAGAGAAACCTGCAAAAAGGGAATTTCTCCGAGTTCGATGCCGATTTGTCGTGTGATATGAGGTTCGTCGGGAAAATTCTCTTCCCGAAATTCGTCGAGACTGATGAGTTCATTATGAATGGTTTCTTCCCACTTGCTGATTGTTGTGTGAAGAAGTTTGTTCATACTTTTCATACATTTATTGGCAATTTTCGGCCAATGCTGTTTTTTACAGTTTTCAAACAATTCTTCGGTTGCAGGTGTGGTTGTCAAAAATTTATCAAAATTTGCGACTGTATCTTTGCACAGATTTTTTATTTCTTTTACGGGAGATTTAAATCCTTCTCTCTTCAAGGTTGCAGAAACAAATTCACCCCCAGAATACCTCTGCCTTTTCAACCTGTTCGACTTTTTCCGGAGTAACGGCTGATTTTTCAACTTCCGTATAACGTTGTTTCAGATTTTTACTAACTTCAGAAAATTTCTTTTCGGAGTTTTTCCAGTATTTCTTCAATTCTCTGAATATATTTACCCCACATGAACCATTACCCTGGGTAATTTCAATATGGTTACGCATATCCTGAGATACTTTTTCAAAATTATTATGCAGAATTTCGAGGCTCTTTTTATCATGGCCCTGTGGAAGCGAGAGTGTTTCGGCATAACGCGGCAGATATGGGGCAACCGGTATTATGTCACCATGTTTGAGGTCGAGTCCTTTTTCCTTTAAAATTTGTCTGTCCAACTACGAATTTTTTCATCGATTTCGACGCTGCCGACTTTATCGGCTTTCGATGCAAGTAACATCTGCGGTTTACCGTAATCATGAGCCATCCTCGACATTTCGGATATGAATTCAAGGTCTGCACCGCTTTCGGGCCTGTCCAACTCAAGCACTATAACACACAGGTGCGCTTTACGGGCTATATCTCTGATTATTTCATCATGATGGGAATAAATCGAACCGGCACCGGGAGAATCGACAATCATACAATTCGCAAGTACATATGGGTCGGCAAACGGTATATATAGATCGCCGTAACTGATACGAAACGCCGTACGCGATGTTTCACACGAGTTCATCAACGTTTTCAGTTCACCGATAAGGTCTTTGGTAGTAAATTTTATCGTTTCGGAAGGTTCCGCGTGAGAGAAAATAATATCCGCACTCAACCTACCGGCATCGATATCGGAGTTTCTCTAAAAAATCAGGAGTAATATTGAGTAATTTTTCAGTATATCCTGTCGTATTAGCTTTATATGCGGATACTTCCTTACCCAGCATTTTTACTATTTTTACGGCACGTTTCGAATCGAGTGCGATACGGTCTTCAGAATCTCCGCTGTACATTATGAGAGATGATGCGCTGCTGTCGATTAAATCATCCTTAAGCCATGACACTACAGCATCTGTTTCATCAATCCTGAGGAAATAGACACTATCGGCTTTCTCTTCCGGCCCGGTTCCATTTTTATCCTGTTTTTTGAGGTCACTACCAACCTGAATTAACGGAAATAAACCGTTAGCCCTGTAATGAAGCACAGCCTGGGGTTTATCGGTACTATGATGAATTTCCCATGGTATTGCAGTATTGGGCGTTAAATCGGTGTTGAGGAAATCCTTACCAAGCAGGGTATTGATAAATGTGGTTTTGCCCGATTTGAAAACGTCCGATCACAAGTATGGAAAATTCCACATCAGCAATTTCTTTGGCTATCCGTGAAAATTCTTCTTTGGCATTTCTCATACTTTCGGTTTTGACCGCTTTTTCACAGAAATCCCTAATAATTTTACATGAAGGCTCAAAACGATTAAAAATAGCTGAAGGAGGCCAGCTTTCAACGGTTCTTTTCCCAAGATTCCTGGCCTGTTCGGAGTACTCCTGCATGCCCTCCTTACGCAGCGTCAGAAATTCTTTTTCATGTACGGACACAACATCAAATGACGGCAGATCCCGTAAACGTTTCAGTTGTGCATGGCAGCGAAACAGTCCGAGCATATTCTCCGGCGGTTTCATCATTGTTTCAAGAAGATTTTCATATCTCCCGGGGATATTCATGCGATGCAGCCGCCTGTTGTAACCCGATGTGTGTGTTGTCTCCCATATGAGATCAAGGCATTTCGGTTCAAAATTACCGCGCTCTGTTTTATCCGTAATAAAGGCATTTCTATACAGCGGTAAAGCGGGATACAATACACCGGAATATGTATCGCCAAAGCCCGAATCGATAACCTCGAGATGACGTTCAATCAGATTGGGATCGCTGTATTCCTCACCCTGATCATGAAGAACATTCCAGGGCAGCCCGAGAATGGGTATAATCACAATTCCCGAATCATCATGTAATATCGTTACCAGTTCACCGGCTTCATCCTGAGTAAGCTGCCGTGGGGGAACAACCAGCCATACAACATCGGTATTCCCGTTTATTTTACCGGTGTTAATGGATATTTCGATATTTTCGAGTCTTTTATATGGTGCTTCAAACCTGATCGATTCAATTGCCCGGCAAAGGTCGTTCGGCGCATCGAGCAATAATTCCTGAAGTTTGCGGAGAGCGAACCGCGGATCTTCGAGCTTCCATGGTTTTTCCTGATCCGATCCCAAAATCAGACTTCCCGATTCAGCCATTTTTCGGATCGACTGCTGATCGATTATAAAATCTTCCAGTGCGTGAAATTTATGTTTGGGTATCGATTTGTTAAATTTGA
>CAXXJZ010000006.1:0-10372 GCA_963662785.2 uncultured Thermotogae bacterium | reverse complement strand
ATTTTCGAAGACCATACCAGGAATATATACGGTGTGGTTTTTCAGTGATTTGCTTTTTTTCTGATTATTCTTGCGACCTTATGGAAAGGCCGGTAAAAATAATATAGGAAATAGAGTTTTTGGGGCAATCTCAACGATTCGAAATCCACGGGTTTGGGTTTGACCACATGTGCAATGTGTTTGATTTTGTAAATCAGCCCTCTTGTCAGAAGCAATTTGTATTTTTTAAAAAGAAAATAATATCCCTTGCCCGTTTCGAACTGGTTTTCATCGGTTTCTTCAATGATTTCAAGTGCTATGTCGTGCAGCTTTTTTGCGAGTGTGGAATTTTCCGATATGTCTTTTAATTCTTCCGGTATCTGATAGCCGAACAGGGTGTCCAGAAGCAGAAGGGTTTGGCCGAGCATGTGAAGTGAGCCTTTTTTATCGAATTTATGAATTATCGAATTCCAGTCCATTTCTTTTTCGAGTACGATGTAATAAATATCGACAATCCATTTCAGTCTGAACCACGCATGTTTTGACCCGTGGTATACCAGGAACAGAAAATTATCATCAAATCCCAAAACGTTTACGGCATTGCCCTGAAGACTATATTCACGGTGATTTTCCCACAACCCGTCGAAATCAAGTGAGAAATCTTTACTTAAAACTTCCTTCGAATGCAGGCGGTGGTGAAGTTCTATGAGTACGCCGGAAGGACTTTTAAAAGATAGATGATGGTTGTTTGAGAGAATCAGCTTCTTCATGGTTTCGTCTATGGTATCGAAATTCTCAAGACTTTTATAGCCGGTTGATATGAGCAGCTTTATGGCTTTTTCAAATTGAACCGGATTGACAAAAATATCGATGTCGTGCGAAGTGCGCAGCGAGATGCTACCGTATATTTCATAGGCGAGCGCGGGCCCCTTAACCGAAATAGCCCGGATATCGTTGTCTTTGAATAATTTCATGACTTTTACAAGCTCCGCGGTAGTTTTCAGGCTTTCAAGAGTTTTCTTTTCCGCGGTAATCCTGAGTCCGGAAAGAAATTGTTCGTCAACCTCGACCTCCGTGTGTTTTATCAGGTTTTCGTAAACCAAAGTCTCTACCCGGTGCTTTTTTGTCAGGAGTGAAAAGAGCTTCCAGTCGATATCTATGTCGTTTGATTTCAATGAATCGGAAAACATATCGCTGTTTTTTTTGATTAAATCAATTAAAAAATCAAATTCCGCTGAAAAAATAAACATCACTCCCATGTTTGATTTGTTTACTCATCGATTTTAATAATCCTCGACAGGTCGGTTTTTTATAATTATCCGAACAGTCGGCCTGTTGAGGAATTATATGCGGAGAGTTTTTGCCGGTGTTTTAATTACGAAAATTCAGAAAGAGAACCATCATATCTAATTCCATCTCCACCAAGAGTATTATGGGATACTGACAGGTCACACAATTCGGGATTTATCCATTCTTTTTTACCGTTCATGATTTCACCTCCTTTTTATAAAATACTCAGTAAACAATTTTTCTCGAGATCTTCAAGATACTTTAAAACCTGTTCCGTACAGCTTCTCTCATCTATGTCGTATTCCTCAAGCAACTGATTTATTAAATCTTCCACAGCCAACGGATTTTCCATCTTTTCCCAAATAGTCGAGGCGACTTCGTTGAGGCCGTAATATTTTCCCAATTCGATACTCATCAGCACCCTGCTTCCGTCGACTTCGGTCTCGATTGTTCCGTCTGCCCTCTTAATCCTGCTTTTCAATTCGATCATAACCTCACCTCATAATTATAGATATCCCAGTTCCTTCATGACTTTTCCGTTTTTATCGATTATTTTTTTCACCTGTTCCTGAGTCAATCTGTCTTTCCAAGATCCCGTCTTTCCCTCCCTGAAAAAATTTTGGGAATGATGGCTCTTCTCTTTAAAACCATGCTCATCTTCCTGTTTTTTAAGCACTTTGAAATCCGAAAACTCTATCGCTTTTTTTACCCTCGATTCGTCGATTTCCAGTCCGCAGAACCCGACTATTTCGGTGAATGTATTTAGCGTATCGTATTTCATGTCTTCGTATCTGATCAACTTTAAATCAAGGCCCTCGCTGCCAAGATAACTTTGAACATGTCCGGACCATGAAAGCAGTTTCTGTCTGAATTGTTCCAAATATTTGTATTTATTTTTACTGAAGCAATATTCATCATCGCACATATAATCAACAGCTTTATCCAAGGATGACCCTATGTGAAACGACAAAGATACCGCGACATCGAGCGGATTTCTCACTATGTATACGAATTTGCAGTTCTTGTTCGGTATCAGTGGAGTACTTTCGTCTATGTAGGTGTATGCGTCATGTACTTTAACAAACAAAGTTCTGTCCGTTTCTTCGGCCAGTCTGGCATAGACTTCCGGTCTTAATTTGTCTGCCTCGTCATGAGTCAAATAGGAAGACTCGATTCCCACCATATCCTCGAACACTTTCCTTCCGCTGGCTATGCCGTCAGTGCTGAGCTCGTTTATGTTTACGGGTTCGTCCTTTTGTGACATGTAATTGGAAATAAAAGTACGCATCCAGGTATTGCCCGATTTCGGATATGAGGCAAGCCAGATTATGCCTGCCATGATGCCATCTCTGATTCGATGATTTCCATCATCCTGTCTACTACGAAAGTATTTCTGGGTCTTATCATTCCGTACATTTTTACTTTTTTTGATATTTTCCCGCATTGTTTCAGATGGGTCTCGCGGCTTTCGGTGCCGCTTAAGAAGTTTATCCTGTACGTGTTGTTTATCAAGGCCTGAATCTTGTGAAAGGATTCTATTTTCCGGAATATTATTTCTTCAATGCTGTTCGTGCCCAAAACAAACACGGCTGACAGTGGCATGGAAGTCCCGGAAAACGATTCTCCGAGTTTTATATTGTATTTTTGTATCCCTTTTCTGATTTTTTGGGCGTTTTCGATATCTTGGTTCAGGTATTTTGCTGAATCTTCCCAAAGCTTTATCTTATCGAATCCTGGAGACACGAACGGATTGCCTTCGCCGTCAAAGGTTATCGAAGTGACATCGTCACACAGAATCTTGTATCCTTTATTGGAAAAAGATTTTGTTAAAGTCGATTTCCCAGCACCGGAAGGTCCTGAAATACATATTGCCCCCATAGGTGTCTCAATTGTGGAAGCGTGGAGCACGAAATGTTCACGCTGATGCAAGACCGCACCGAATACGGAACCGAGAAGAAACAGCCTCACATCGTCCATATCACAATTCTTGCAGGGTTCTATTATTATTTCTTCTCCATCCTTCGCATAGAATCGGGCTATATTATCGAGTCTGAGTATGAATTCTTTATCGGCTACTTCGAATCGAATCCCTTTTTTTACCGGATTGTCCAGTTTTTCTTTGAATTTCCCGATTTTTATATTTATATCCGGCTTTCCCTGATATGGAACAAGTTCGGGCAATTCTATTTCAGACTGTATGTTTAATCCATAAGCTTTATAGTTGTATGATTTCATTTCCTCACCTTTTCATTAAAAGTTATTTCTGATGAATCTGCCAAATATGATCGATCTTATAACCATTCTGATTTCCGGTGCGCTGTTTTTTTCAAAATCCATATTCAACGTTAATTTATAATTATTTTTAATCCCTTTTATGTCCAGATATTTTTCTTCAAGTACGTGGTTGCCGAGTGAACTCACCTCTGTTTCCAAATCCTTCCAAAACGGTTTGATTCGCTGGCACCAATCGGCTGCCTGCTTTCCCCTTTCACCAGTGTTTAGTCTGATTTTATCCGGCATGATTCCTTTCATGGCATGCCTTATGAATCTTCTCTCTTCACCGTTGCGAACATACTGGTCTTCGGGAAGATTCAGGCAAAATTGAATAACCCTTATGTCTCTCGTCGGATCTCTTCTGGCAATTCCGAATTCCATGCTTTTTTTATTCTCAGGGCAGCTCAAATGGGCATGAGAATAGCAATTAACAAGCTTCAACCTTTGTTCAATCGAATTTCCCGTATGCATGAAATATGTATCGATTTTAAATTTCCTGAATCTGTTTTTTTCATCCATCAGCGCGTAAAATTCGGGATTCACCGGACATAATTTCCCGTAATCTTCAAGCGAACCTTTTAAATACAGGTACTTCTTTTTGAAGGAATATGGCATCATATCCAATAACGCTTTTATAAAACCTTTATATGGATTTGAATTCCTGTTCCTCGAATTGGTCTTTATCTCATTAAAACTTTTGATTATGCGTCCATGTTGAAGCAGCGTTTTAACATAAGGTGAAAACTGTCCCCATGATATAGTGGCATTGCCCGTCTGACCGTCCAACATCAGATCGACATTATCTAAGGCTGCCCGCTTCAGTATTTCATCCATCCAGTATGAATTTTCGAAAGTCTTATAGGGTTGTTCCAAAACGTCAACAGACTTGTCGATTATTGTCAGCGGGTTGATTCCCTCACAAGGCAAAAATGACGATTGCACATTGCCGAAAATACGTGGATATTCTTTCACGTATTCGGTCTCGTCCGCTATTTTACTTTTGTTTAGCCAGTCTTTGTAACCGCCGAATGGTATCTGTGTGTAAGAATAAAGCGTTTTGCCGTTCTTTTTCAGTTCGGGTGCCGCGATACTCGCCACGGCTCCCGAGTCGAGACCTCCGCTTAAATATATACCTTTGTTTTTCCTGCTTCTGAGCCTGCATTTTACCGATTTTGTGAAAATATCGATAAAAGTCTGCTCGTACTCCGAATCGTTTTTCATCTTTAATTTTTCTGTTTGTCCGATTTCCCAGTACTGCCATTTTTTTTGTTTTGTCTTTCGAAATCACCATACAGCTTGCGGGGTGCAGCTGGTATATATCTTTGTAAACAGTTATATTCGGATCTATTTCATGTTTTACAGAGGGTAATGAAAGAAAGTCTGCAATATAAACATCGTTTGGGGTTTTTTCTATTTCTTTCAATTCAAACATGGGATTTATAAGTGTGGAAAAACAGAAAAAATCATCCGAGTTATAAAAGTAGAAAAGCCGTTTAGCCACATGATCGCGGCAGCAGAACAGTTCACGGTTTTTATCGTCCCATATGGCGAAGGCGAAATCACCGAGCAGGTGTTCGGGACATGAATATCCCCATTTTTTGTAGGCTTCAAGAATGAATTTCGAATCCGGGGTGTTTTCGTCATCTTTTAGATCAAGCAGATCCGAAAGTTCGTCCCTGTTGTCTATTATCGCATCGGCGGTTATTGTGAGCCTGCTTTCAGTATCATGAAACGGAAGTATCTCGTTTTCCGATTCGGGTACGATTTTTTTCAGATGGCATCCCATGAACACGGAATCGTTCTGCCACGACAGCGCAGTATCGTGAACGTGTATTCCCGATTTTTCAAACAATCCTGCCGCGTTGTATTTTTTTACGCTACCTTTCTTCGAAAATAATCCGCATATCGTACTCATATTTCCCTCTCTTCGTATGAATTACATGTCTGAAAAAATGGAAATGATTTTGTAATTATCCATCCCCGCTTTTCCTGTTAAAATGATGTTGTTGCTCTTAATCCACGCATGAGCTTTTATGTTTTTTTCATCATTCTTCATGACTCCGAAATATACCGCGCTTTTAATTCCCCTGCGTTTCAGCATGTATTTGGCGGTCAACGCCTGAACAAGGCATTTGCTTTCCCACGGCGTGTTTCTTGAAACGGTATTTACCGCAGCGGAAATTTTCTTTATTTCTCCGATGAATTTTTCATCGTCAACACACAGGTCTTCGCGTCCGTCACCCAGTATCGGAGCGATTTTCTTAAATGGTATGAATTTAACCATAAACCTGCTCTTAGCCGAGTAATACAAGGCTTCTAAAAAAATTATCTTGTCACCGCTTCTCAGTTTTGAAAATTTAACAATATTTTTAAAGAATTTCATAAACCACCGTTTTCAATTGTATATTTCGAGCATTTTTCTGAAAGAACCGTTTTTCAGTTGTTTCAACTGCTCGAACTTCCCGCTTTCGATTATCGCTCCGTCATCCAGCACGATTATGCTGTCGGCATTTCTTATGGTCGATAACCTGTGCGCTATGACCACTATCGTCATTTTTCCGTAAATCCTTTCAAGCGATTTCTGTATCCTGTATTCGTTTTCGCGGTCGAGCGAACTGGTGGCTTCGTCCAGTATGAGCAGCTTCGGTTTTCTGAGAAGTGCCCTTGCCAGTACTATTCTCTGTCTTTCGCCACCGGAAAGCCTAACCCCGCCATCACCGATAAATGTGTCTATTCCTTCCGGAAGATGCAGAACGAAATCTTTTGCCGCCGCAAGCTCAAGGGCATCGTATATTTCGGCTTCGGTGCAATTGGGATTGAACTTCGTCAAATTCTCTTTCACCGTACTGCTGAAAAGAAAAGGGGTTTGGGAAACATAGCCGGTACTTTTTCTCCAGACCCGCCCCGAACTCTTGTCGAGCTCTCTGCCGTCTATGCATATACTGCCGCTTTCGGGATATATAAAACCCATCAGAATATCGGCGATTGTACTCTTGCCGGCTCCGGATTTTCCGACTATGGCCGTCATCTTTTTTGATTCTATGTCCATACAAATGTTTTTCAGACTGAACGAAGCGTTGCTTTCGTACCTGAAACAAACATTTTCCATTTTCAGGGATTTTTCAAAACTTATTTCATTTTCGCCGCCGATTTTGCTATCGGAACTTTCTTCCCTGCTTTCTCCGAGTTCTTCGAGAAGTTTTTTATAGGACGAAAAAGAAGGGACCGATATGAGTATGTTCTGTAAATTGCTTTGAAATGATGAAAACAGGGGCCACAACCTCGAAAATACGAATATTATCACGAACATCGAAGATGGTGCTATTTCAAAGTCCGCCATCGAGAAATAGAAGAATACGCTGATTATTACCGCTGCTCCGATTTGATATAGCATCTGGGGTTTGGCTCTCGTTTTTACAAAATCCACAAAGTTTTTCCTGACTGCCTCGGTGGTCTTTTCGAATTCGTCTATCTGCTCCGATTCGATGCCGTAGCTTTTCACTTCCTTGATACCCGCAAGTTGTTCAGTAACCTGTGCGGTGAGTTTTTTGTTAACCATTTGAAGCTCGTTTCCGAGTCTTTTAGATGATTTGATCACCGGATTCACTATTGCGTAAAGAATCAATCCGCAGGTGATAACAAACAAACTCAATTGAAAGGAGAGCATGAAGGCTATATATATTTGAACGGATGCGAGTATTGTCTGTGAGACTAATTTGAGAAAGAAAAGACTGCCTGACGATATTTTGTTAATCTCAAGCGTAAATGAATTGGTTATTTCGGATTTCTTTTTTTCTGCGAGCGTTATCCATTCGGCATATACCGTCGCTTCATACAGTCTCGTCCTGCAGTATTTCTGATAGCCGTTTGTCAGCTCGGTGTTCATTATCTCCATCTTTCTGTTAAACAGCGATTGGGAAACGATCAGCAGCACATAGACGGAAAGTACCGTTATAAGCTGCGTGTTTTTCGGTAATCCGTTCAGGAAATCCATCGCACCGCTGAGAAAATGAAGAGAAGAGTCTCCGTTTCCCGATAATCCGGTCAGGTTAATAAGCGGTATGAGCATGACTATTCCGATTCCGTTTGTTATTCCCGACAGAATCATAAAAACTACATTTGCCGTGAATTTGTTTTTCGAATAACCGTATAAATCTGAAAAAAAATCCTTCATGATCTCCCTTCATTAATCAGTATTAATTAAAGTGGGTTTTTATGATTCCGAGTATATTAACTCTATGTGTTGATTTTCATATATCTATCTTATGGTATATTATAACTTATTTCTTTCCGTATTCGATGATATAATATATACCATCTGTGAAATGTTGATTCCCGTTTGGGAAATTTGATTTCCGAACACTTGAATGTTTTTGTTAAAAGTAACCAATACGTAACTGTATCAATTTATTGTTGGGATAATCGGATAAGTTTCTTTGGAATTATAGTATGATTATAATAATACGTTAACGGGTGGTATATTTGAATTACTTGGATAAACTGGAAGATAAGAGTGTGCATATTTTCAGGGAAGCATACAGCTCTTTTAAAAATCTCTGTATGCTCTGGTCAATAGGCAAGGACAGCACAGTTCTGCTGTGGCTTGCGAGGAAGGCTTTTTTCAATCACGTTCCCTTTCCGCTTGTTCATGTCGATACGAGTTATAAAATTCCCGAGATGATAAGGTACAGGGACAGGTTGTCGATGGAATTGAAACTCGACATGATTTACGGACAGAATAAGAAGGCGATTGAGGAAAGCAACCATTTCCCCGGAGGGAAAACCAGCAGAATGGAATGCTGCCGGCTGCTTAAAACGGAAGCTTTGAAGAATACGCTGAATGGCAGTTGGCCCAGATACAGGCTCAACCACGGAACCGGCCAATATGAAGCAGACGGAAACACCGATGCGTTTACCGGTGTGATAGTCGGTGTCAGGGCGGATGAGGAAGGCAGCCGGTCGAAAGAGCGGTATTTTTCGCCCCGGAATGAGAAAAACAACTGGGATATCGGTGATCAGCCTCCGGAGTTCTGGAACCAATTTAAAACCGATTTTGCTCCGGGGACTCATGTGAGAATTCATCCACTTCTCGACTGGACGGAGCTTAACATATGGGAATACATACAAAGGGAGAATATCCCGATGGTATCACTCTATTTCAACCAGGGAAACGGAATGAGGTACAGATCACTTGGATGTTATCCGTGCACCAATCCCGTCGAATCGGAAGCGAAGAATGTCGAAGAGATAATAGAAGAGCTTAGAAGCGGCAAGTTCAGCAACATTGCCGAAAGATCCGGCAGAGAGCAGGACAAGGAAGACGGCGGGGGTCTTGAGGATTTGAGAAGGGGCGGATACATGTGAGTGAAGAAATGCTGAGTGTCGTGTTCGTCGGACATGTAGACCATGGAAAGAGTACGGTGATAGGCAGAACTCTTTTTGAAACCGGCTCTCTGCCGGAGGGGAAAATCGAAAGAATCAGAGAAACCTGCAGAAGAAATTCCAAGCCTTTCGAATACGCTTTTCTTCTGGACGCCCTTAAAGAAGAACAGAAACAGGGTATAACGATAGATTGCGCAAGATGTTTTTTCAAAACAGAAAAAAGGAATTACATGATAATAGATGCGCCTGGGCATATAGAATTTCTCAAGAATATGGTTACGGGTGCGGCAAAAGCCGAAGCGGCTTTTCTGATAATAGATGCAGGCGAAGGAATCAGGGAAAATTCACGGAGACACGGCTATTTGCTTTCGATGCTCGGAATAAAACAGGTGTCGGTCGTGGTTAACAAGATGGACCTTGTCGGGTATGACGAATCGGTATTTAAAGGTATAGTTGATGAATATTCGCAATTCCTCGAAAAAATCGGGATAATTCCCCGGAACTTCATACCCGTAAGCGGGAAGTTCGGAGACAACATATCCGGGAAAAGTGTTAATATGGCCTGGTACAACGGAAAGAATCTTATCGAGACTCTCGATTCTTTCACGGACTCGGAAATCGAAACCGAAAAACCTTTCAGAATGCCGGTACAGGATGTTTATAAATTCGCTTCCGAAGGTGATAAAAGAAGGATAATAGCCGGTACCGTCAGTTCGGGATACTACGGAACGGGAGATGAAATAGTATTTTATCCGTCGGGGAAGAAAAGCACGGTTTCTTCGATAGAAAGTTTCGGGAAAAGTTCCGAAGGGATATATCCGGGGAAATCGACGGGGTTTACCTTGAATGAGCAAATCTTTATAAAACGTGGGGAGATCGCTTCAAAATCCGGGGAGATAGGGCCAACAGTTTCAAAAAACATGCTCGTTAATATGTTCTGGCTGGGTAGACAGCCCATGATAAAAAAGAAAAAATATATTCTGAAAATAGGCACTGAAAAAGTAAATGCAAAGCTCGAAAGCATCGTGAAAACACTTGATGCGGACACCCTTTCGATATCCGGGAAAAATATCATAGAGAGGCACGATGTGGCGGAATGCGTACTGAAACTGGACAGGGAGATTGCATTCGATATGCCGGATATCTGTGTTGAAACGAACAGATTCGTCATCGTCGATGATTATGAGATATGCGGCGGAGGCACTGTGCAAAAAGCCATGGATGACGAATACGACTGGGTCAGAAATTCGGTCAGAATCAGGAATCAGAAATGGATTCACGGGGGCATAGAAAAATCGGACAGGAGTGAAAGATATAACCAGAAACCCGTTATAATAATAGTTTCAGGAAATGAAAATGAAAGACGAAAAAAAATTGCAGCGGAACTTGAGAAGACTTTGTTTCTGAAAGGGAAATTCGTGTATTTTTTGAGCCTCAACAATTTCTT
>CAXXJZ010000005.1:0-1713245 GCA_963662785.2 uncultured Thermotogae bacterium | reverse complement strand
AATTGTGACAATTCATGAGAATCAGTAAGCGGATAAGTGAAAATGAACAGGAGCAACGTAGTTTAAGCTTGAATGAGGTCTTTTAAAATTATACTCCCTGACCCAGTCGAAAACAATATCTTTTATGGTTTTGACAGGCAGTAGATTTAAGTCATATTTATCCAGGCATTCATCTTTGAATCTGGCGTTTAGTGATTCGCTGAATCCGTTCTGGTAAGGTTTGCCTTTGTCTATGAATTCATGCTTTATGCGGGAGTTTTTAAGGAATAGATTCAGGTGTTTTTCTCTGAACTCGGGGCCATTGTCAGTTCTGAGTATTCTGGGTCTTGAGTAGGTGTATATTGATTTTTCAATGACCTTTTGAACGGTTGAAGCGGTTATTGAAAAAGAAACACAGACTCCGTGAAGAATTCTCGTAAAATCGTCAATCAGGAATAGTATCCTAAGCTTTCTTTTTCTGATGAGCACATCCACAAAATCGGCAGACCATACATGAGCCGGAAAAATGGGAAGAGTCAATCTTGAATTGGATTTTGTCCTGAGTTTTTTGGAAATCTTTGTGGTTCTCTGTAAATTCAGTTGGGTGTAGATACGGTAAACCTTTTTGTGATTCACATTGAATCCGTTGTTTCTGAGAATTGAATGAATTCGTCTGTAGCCGTATTCAGGATGTTCATATGCGATTCGTCTTATTTCTTTTTCCAATGAATCATCCTTTTTACAGTGTTTGCTGAGAAGCCTGTACAGCTTTGCCCTTGAGATATTGTAACTGTTGCAGATTATCCTTACAGGAACATTCATACTCCTGAGATAGACGATTATTTCCTTTAAAGATCGTTTTTTTTAATGAATTCTCTCAAGGCGAAATTTTCAAGTTCCTTGTCTGCAACGAGTTTCTTAAGAGAATCGTTTTCCTGTTCCAGTATAGCCAGCTTTTTTGCCTGGTCTGAGGAGAAACCCGAATATGTCTTTTGCCAGCGGTAGAATGTGGTTGAACATATGTTGTATTTCCTGCATACCGATGATATTGAATCCATTTTTGCTTCTGACAATATTTGAATTATTTTTTCGATACTGTATTTATTGCTTTTCATATCATTACCTCCCCTTTTTCCTTAGTGTACCATTTTATTTGTCTCGTTTTTGGGGAGCAGATCAGGAGCACAACTATACATAGACAACAAATACAAAGGACTAACGCCAATAACAGAAGAAATGATAAAAGGGACGTATCAAATAAGTGTACAAAAAGAAGGCTACACAGGGGAAACAATAAACAAAAAGATAGAAAAAGACGAAACAATAAAAATGACATTAAAAACGACACCCCAAGGCCCGGAAATGGTCTTAGTAAAGAGCGGGACATTTCAAATGGGAAACACGAGAAATGACGGTGAAGGGGACAGTGATGAAAAACCGGTACACACGGTGAAGCTTACATACGATTATTACATTGGAAAATACGAAGTGAAATTTGAAGAATATGACAGATATTGCGAGGATACGGGAAAAAGCAAACCAAGTGACCATGGCTGGGGAAGAGGAAAGAGACCCGTAATAAACATAAACTGGTGGGATGCAACGGAATATTGCAATTGGCTGAGCAAGAAAGAAGGGATAGCTGAGGCATATGACAGTGAAGGGAACTTATTGGATAGTAGCGGAAGAATAACAACGGATATAACGAAAGTGAAAGGATATCGCCTGCCAACGGAAGCTGAATGGGAATATGCGGCCCGAGGCGCACAAAACAGCATTGGTGATTATAAATATTCCGGAAGCAATAACTTAAATGAAGTAGGATGGTATAACGAGAATTTGGGAAATAAAACTCAGGAAGTGGGGTTGAAAAAGCCGAACGAACTGGGAATATACGACATGAGCGGGAATGTATGGGAATGGTGCCATGACTGGTATGACAGCAACTACTATTCAAAAAGCCCAAAAACAAACCCAATAGGTCCCAATAACAGGTCATCCTACTACCGGGTGATTCGTGGTGGTAGCTGGGCCGACGGCAGTAGCGGCCTGCGTGTGACTAGTCGCGGCAGCTACTGGGGCTACGACGTCTACTACTACAACAATCTCGGTTTTCGGCTCTCCAGGACAAGGTAACACTCTGAACTTTTACGCTTTTACCCTTGAGGTTTTGGTTTTAAGTTTTTGATTTTGACTTTCTCAACGACGAACGGTAACCGCACGACAGTTGCGAGTGTTGTTTGTCGTTGAGGTGCACGAAGTGAAACACTTCGTGCACGATATTTTTTCAAAAAACAGTATATTGCGAAAGGAAAAAAATGTTGTGTAAAATCATAATGATATGCCCTCAGAAGTGAAACACCAAGCAGAATTGTATAACAGGAGAACAAAAGGGGGTCCGTCCGCATGAAAAAGAAAGGCATGGCAATAATATTGGCAATAATGACGATATTTAGCATAACGCTTATAGGGGAAGAAAACAGGACACACGTACTCATAATAGCATGTGGAGAATTTGACAACAAAATAGTAAACGCACTTCCTTCGGTGATAAAAGATGCGGAGGAATTCAAAGAACAGATACTCGAGATAAAGGCAACGGAAGAAGAAAACATAAAAGAATACAAAAACCCGACACAATCACAGATAAACATAGCATTCCTGGAAATGGGAAAACAGCTGAAAGAAAATGACAGGATAATAATATATTATGGCGGACATGGATTCAGCGGGAAAGAAGACGGAAATCTTTACATAGTACCGAAAGACTTTCAGGAAGACTACAAAGAAGAGACATCATACAACCTGACGGCGGGATTGGAAAGGATGCTGAACAGAGTAAGACTGAAAGAAGGAATAGTGATAATAGACGCATGTTATTCGGGAGGAATATTAAAAGGCAGACCAATAGAAGGAATGAAAATAGAAGAAAGCAACTTAATAAAGATAGCGAAAGAAAACGGCATAGGTTTTTTACTGTCGAGTTCTGAAGAAGAAATATCGAGAGAGAGGGAAGAAGGGGGAGGGATATTCAGTCACTGGTTGACGGAAGGAATGAAAGGAGAAGCGAAAACAGACAGAGAAAACGCAACACTAACATTGGAAGAATTGTACGAATACACAAAAGACAAAGTGACAAAAGAGAGTCAGGGACTTCAGAACCCGAAGCTGATAAGCAACGGAAACATAGAAATAGGAGAAATACCTCAGATAAAAGAACAGATTGAAGAAAACAAAAGGAAAGAAGAAGAAAAAAGCAGGACAGAAAAAATAAGAATAAAACTATCATCATTAATAGGATATAGAAAAATAAGCTTAGAAGAATTTTCAACACTTATGAAAATAATAGAACAAACAGAAAAAATGGATACAAATGAAGAAACAAAAATAAGAAAATACCTGTACACATTATTATATAAAGACTTAGAAGAAGAGTTCCTGGAGCTATTCAGAGACACAACAACCCCGGTAAACGAAGCACCAAACGAACCGGTAAGAATAAGCCCGAAGGGAGAGAATGAAAGAACAGAAGTGGAATTGGAGTGGGAATGTACCGATCCAGAGTGGGACGAAATACAATATGACATATACTTTGGAAAAGAAGCAACCCCGAAACTGTATAAAAGCGGAATAAAAGAAACAAAAATAAAAATAGAAAACCTGGAAAACGACACAAACTACTATTGGATGATAGTGGCAAATGATTCCAAAAATAAAAACAGCACCAAAGGTCCTGTATGGGTTTTTAAAACAATGGAAAGAATAAAAGAAGGAGAAATAACAATAAGCAGCATACCGAGTGGGGCAAGTGTTTACATAGACAACAAACACACAGGACAAACACCGATAACACAAACACTAACGGCGGGAAAATACGGGATAAAAATACAAAAAGAAGGGTATGAAGAATACACAACACAAATAGAAATAAGAAGTGGAATAAAACATTCAACAACGTTGCAACTGGAACAAAAAAAATATGAAATAAGAATAGAAAGCGAACCAACTGGAGCACAACTATACATAGATAATGAATACAAAGGGATCACCCCAATAGTGTTGGAATTAACATCTGAAAAACACACAATAAAATTACAGGCTGACGGATATAAAGAACATATAAAAACCATAGATGTAAACAGGGTTGAAACGATAAAGGCAATGATGGAAAAAGAGAACAGAGCGCCAAACAAACCAAAACAAAGCAGTCCGGATAACGAAGAAGAAATAGAGGGTAAAAACGTAACACTGAGATGGAATGGAAGCGACCCGGACGGGGACATGCTAACATACGGAATATACATAGGAACAAGTCAAAACAACATGCAAATGGTAACAAACACAAATACGACAGCATACACACATAGCAATCTGAATGAAGGACAAACCTATTATTGGAAAATAGTTGCAAGCGATATAGATTACACAGTAGAAAGTGAAACAAGGAGTTTTAGAACAAAAAAAGCGGTAAAAGAATACACAATAACAATAAGCAGTGGAAAACAGTGCTATGGGAAAAATAAGAATACACAATGGAAATTGGACAAATAGTCAAAGTATAACAGTAAAAGAGGGGGAAGAAATAACAATAGAAGCGAAGGCGGAAAGTGGGTATAAATTCACAGGATGGTATGAAGGAAGTAGAAAAATAGGCGAAAATGAGCTGCAAAAAATAAAAATAAATCAAAACACAGAAATAAAAGCAAGATATGAAGTGGAAAAGAAAACGACTACGGGAAAAATAATAGTAAAATCGGAAATAGCGATGTCAAGTGTATATATAAACAACATATTCCACGGATTTACGCCATTGCAAGAAGAAATTCTGCCTGGAACATATGATGTAGAGATAAGGACAAGCAGATCCGCTCCATACTTAGAGGAAATAACAATATCTTCAGGTGAAATAAAAAACATAACAAGTACCATAAATCATATTTCTCCGGAAATGGTCTTAGTAAATGGCGGGACATTTCAAATGGGAAACACGAGAAATGACATTGAAAGCTGGAGTAATGAAAAACCAGTACACACGGTGAAGCTGACATACGATTATTACATAGGAAGAAATGAAGTGACATTCGAAGAATATGACAGATATTGCGAAGATACGGGAAAAAGCTACCCAAAAGATAAAGGCTGGGGAAGAGGAAAGAGGCCTGTGATAAATGTTAGTTGGTATGATGCAACGAGGTATTGCAATTGGCTGAGCAAGAAAGAAGGGATAGCTGAGGCATATGACAGTGAAGGGAACTTATTGGATAGTAGCGGAAGAATAACAACGGATATAACGAAAGTGAAAGGATACCGCCTGCCAACGGAAGCAGAATGGGAATTTGCGGCAAGAGGCGGAAATGAATCAACTTACGATTACAAATATTCTGGAAGTAATCGTTTGGATGATGTTGGTTGGTATAAACAGAATTCAAACAATCAAACGCATCCGGTGGGTCAAAAAAAGCCCAATGAACTAGGACTATATGACATGAGTGGAAATGTATGGGAATGGTGTTGTGGTTCTTATTTAGCTTATTCTAAAAAAGAAATTACAAACCCGGTAAAGTGTGATGATATAAACAGGAAATTCGACCGAGGCGGGTCTTTTTATCAAGATGATCATTTATCAAGGGTATCAAGACGCGGTGCATATCATCATTATAAAGATTATTACGGTTACTGGCTTGGTTTCAGAATAGCCAGAACAGCCTTTTCGTATTGAATTTAAGTGTTGGGAACCAATCTCTTAACATTGTTTTACTTGTGGAAAAACGAAAAAACCGAGATATATAACACATCAAATCATTCGGGAGGAGATTGTATAAAAAAGCGAATTGGAAAGAGCATCTTTATGTTGGTGTTATTAGTCGTATTGACAATGATATGCCCCCAGAAGTGAAACAGATAAAAAAGGACAGTGTGTCATAAAGAGTGTCTCAATTTCATGAATTGTGACAATTCATGAACAATCAGTAAGCGGATAAGTGAAAATGAACAGGAGCAACGTAGTTTAAGCTTGAATGAGGTCTTTTAAAATTATACTCCCTGACCCAGTTGAAAACAATATCTTTTATGGTTTTTACAGGAAGCAGGCTGAGATCATGTTTCCCTAGGCATTCATCTTTGAATCTGGCGTTTAGTGATTCGCTGAATCCGTTCTGGTAAGGTTTGCCTTTGTCTATGAATTCATGCTTTATGCGGGAGTTTTTAAGGAATAGATTCAGGTGTTTTTCTCTGAACTCGGGGCCATTGTCAGTTCTGAGTATTCTGGGTCTTGAGTAGGTGTATATTGATTTTTCAATGACCTTTTGAACGGTTGAAGCGGTTATCGAAAAAGAAACACACAAACCGTGAAGAATTCTCGTAAAATCGTCAATCAGGAATAGTATCCTAAGCTTTCTTTTTCTGATGAGCACATCCACAAAATCGGCAGACCATACATGAGCCGGAAAAATGGGAAGAGTCAATCTTGAATTGGATTTTGTCCTGAGTTTTTTGGAAATCTTTGTGGTTCTCTGTAAATTCAGTTGGGTGTAGATACGGTAAACCTTTTTGTGATTCACATTGAATCCGTTGTTTCTGAGAATTGAATGAATTCGTCTGTAGCCGTATTCAGGATGTTCATATGCGATTCGTCTTATTTCTTTTTCCAATGAATCATCCTTTTTACAGTGTTTGCTGAGAAGCCTGTACAGCTTTGCCCTTGAGATATTGTAACTGTTGCAGATTATCCTTACAGGAACATTCATACTCCTGAGATAGACGATTATTTCCTTTAAAGATCGTTTTTTTTAATGAATTCTCTCAAGGCGAAATTTTCAAGTTCCTTGTCTGCAACGAGTTTCTTAAGAGAATCGTTTTCCTGTTCCAGTATAGCCAGCTTTTTTGCCTGGTCTGTGGAAAAGCCCGAGTACGTTTTTTGCCAGCGGTAAAATGTGGTTGAACATATGTTGTATTTCCTGCATACCGATGATATTGAATCCATTTTTGCTTCTGACAATATTTGAATTATTTTTTCGATGCTGTATTTATTGCTTTTCATATCATTCCCCCCCCTTTTTCTTAATGTACCATTTTATTTGTCTCGTTTTTGGGGAGCAGATCAGAAGCATTCGCCTCTGAAGGTTGATATCTCCGTAAACGAAACGTATTCCCCGCTATGCGCGTAATGACAGGAAGAAGGTCCGCTATGACGGGTTTTTGAGTTTTTCAGAAGTTCCTATTGAATCATTTTGTCTTTTATAAAACCGATCACATGAAATATGCTTTCCCTCGCTTCAGGAAGCGTGGAATCGGCTGTGAATACATGCCACATGTTTTCGTACTCGAGCAATGTGACATCACATCCGTATTCGTCAAGCCTTTCGGCCAGTTCAAGGGAATCTTTCAGCAGCAATTCCCTGTGCCCGACTGTTATGTGTACCGGCGGAAATCCGCCGAAGTCACCATAAACAGGCGAGATATGAGGATTCACCGTATTTTCGCCCTTTAAATACATGTCGATCGAAACCCTCAGATTTTCCGCCGGCACAACCGGATCAAGAAGCGTTTTCTTTCCGTTGATTTCCAGGAAAACATCTTCATTCGGAAATTCGTTCAAATCAACCCACGGGGAGAAAAGCACCGCGCCTGCCGGCACAGGAATTCCAAGATCTTTCATCCTGAGAATCGAAGCGCAGACGAGATTCCCACCCGCCGAATCTCCGGCAAAAAAAATCCTGTCCGGAGTATCACCACTTTCCAGCAAAGACCTGTAAACTCCGGTTATCTCATCGACGGCTTCGGGGAATACCGCTTCAGGCGACAACGAATAATTCACGGAAATCACCTCAAATCCGCCGAGTGCCGCCAGCTGTATCGGAATCGAACAATAAGTTTTCGAGTCTCCGAAAGCGAAACAACCTCCGTGAACGTAAATTACCTTCACCGTCAATTTATCTTGAATCTCCGGGGGCATAATCCTGACCGTCTCCGTTCCGGAAATGTTTTCTACCGTTTTTCCGAAACTCATGCCGGTCTGTTCGATCTGCTCTTCCATAAAAGAATTGAATCCCATTCTGAAATTGCGGAGGTATTCCAAATCATTTTTTATGACCATTCTGTCTTCTTCCGGTATGCCGAGGAGAAAATCGAGAGCTTCACGGGCTTTTTTGCTGAGGGGCTCGTTTTTCAGTATTCTTTTCATATTCTGTTTTCCTTTCTTTTTTATAAATATTCGTAAAACGTGGTAAAAATAAGGATTCTCTGGATAAAAACAAAAAAGAACTAAACAGGGCTTGCTGAATAATTCTGTAACCCTTTATAATAAAGAATGACAGTGTTGTTTTATTCGCTCTTAATGCAAGTTTTTTTATGTATTATACTCAAAAACCTTGCATATAAAATCCTAATGTCGGATAATCTGTAAAAAACAGAAGTTATTTCTTTTTTTCAGTTCCTTTTAAATAAAGGAACTGAAGAGCGAGGAATGACAAATTTTCAAGTTTATCAGCAAGAACTAAATAGGGCTTGCTGAACAACTCCAAGATTCTCATAAAAAGAGGAACACGAGGGTAAAAATGGTATAATAGATGCATGAAAAAGTGACAAAAACAGACAAAAGTCATGCATCTGAGGTGAGAAATGTACAGCGGAAGAAATTTAAAACAGCAGGAACTTGAAGGAATTGTAAACGACTTTAACATAAAACTGGACTCGGATAATCGCTGGGTAAAGATGAGTAGAATGATACCCTGGGGAGAAATAGAAGAGAAATATGCTAAGACATTCAGAAATAAGAGAAACGACGGAAGACGTGCGAAAAGAGCCCGGGTGGCAATAGGATCGTTGCTGGTGCAGCAAATCCTGAAACTTACAGACCGTGAAACAGTACAGATGATAAAGGAAAATCCGTATATACAGTATTTTCTGGGATACAACGAATTCAGGATGAAAGCACCGTTTGATGCGAGTACCATGGTGCATTTCAGAAAAAGATTCAGTGTAAAAATAATAGCGGAAATCAACGACATGATACTTGAAAAGATGAGAAGTGAGGAAACTCAAAAGAAGAACGATGATGATGACGATGATATAACATCCGGACAGAACACCTGTCCGGATGAAGAGACAAAAAAAGAAGAAAAAGATGGGAATCAGGGAAAACTCATGTTGGATGCCACTTGCGTACCCGCGGACATAAGATATCCAACTGATTTATCGTTACTGAACGAAGGCAGAGAAAAAATAGAGAACATGATAGACATAGCGTGGGAAAAGTTGAAAGAAACCGGGAGAGTCAAACCCAGGACGTACAGGCTCAAAGCGAGAAAATCATATCTGGCAACGGCGAAAAAACCGGGGCACAGAGGAATACGAAATGCAATTAAAAGCCAATTACAGTATCTGGGAAGGGACTTGAACATACTGGACGAACTGTTAAAAGAAAACAGCGAGAGGGAAGAAAACAACCTGCTCAACGACAAACAGACAGAAACGGTTTCGATAATCCGAACCTTGTATACACAACAGAAACAGATGCACGAAAGCAGGATACACCGGATAAAAGACAGAATAGTAAGTATAAGCCAGTTCTGGGTAAGACCGATAGTAAGAGGGAAGGCAAAATCACCGGTAGAATTCGGAGCCAAACTGGAGATAAGTGTAGTGGATGGATTCACAGGGATAGAAAAGATAAGCTGGGACAACTTCAACGAGGGACAGGGGCTTATTGAATCCGTGGAACGTTACAGGGCAAAATACGGATATTATCCCGAGTCGGTGCTGGCGGACAAACTGTACAGAAACAGAAAAAACCTGGAATATTGCAAAGAACACGGGATACGGCTCAGCGGACCCAGACTCGGCAGACCGCCGAAAGATGAAAAAAAGACGAAAGAGCACAAAAAACTTGAATATCTGGACACATGTGAAAGAAACGCGGTGGAAGGCAAATTCGGAGAAGGAAAGAGAAGATACACATTGGAACTGAACAAAATGAAACTCAGAGAAACCTCCGAAACATCGATAGGAATGAACATTTTAACCATGAACATCATGGCTTACTACCGGAGGTCTCTGAAATTTTTGTTTATTTTTTTCATTTTGTCAAAAATATCCGATTTTTTCGATTTCCGACAGAAATTTGCCTCAAAAAGAGTTTGCTTTACCCTTTGTTGTTAATATATCATTACTGAATTTCCGGGTTTTCTTGTTGTTCAGCAAGCCCTAAATATCTTCAAGCTCTTTTATACTGTTGTACAATTCTGCCCCACAATTCGAACATTTTTCCTCATACCAGGTAAACCGCGTACCGCATTCGGAACATTTCCACCTGTTCTCCTGTTTTTGCAGCCAGATACTTACCCCTGTTTCCCTGATCTCGTTAAGATCTCTGATTACCACTCTGTGGTGTATATACTCGTCGTCGTTGAATTCACGTATGATATCGCACGGAAAATCATCGCATTCGGAACAATTTTCGTATCCTCTTTCGATATTGCATTTTTTCATTCTGCAATCGGCACAATGGTAATAGTTAACATCTGATTTACATCCATCGCATCTGAGATGCTCCGGCTCGGTCTCCCATTTTTCGGCGAGAATGTCAACAGTGTTGTTCTCGTTTGCCTTCATTATGGTACACGCTCCGCAGTATACCCCGCAATAGGTTTCATATTTTCTCATATACGCTCCTTTATATCAAATCCGCGAACATCCTGGCATTCTTTACCGATTTTCCGCGGAAATGGTTGTTGAAGTAGACTATAATTTCGGTCGGGGAAACCGTATTCAGTTTTTCCGTCCATTCTTTCAATTCATTTTCTTTGTACAGGTAATCGTAGCGTTCATGTGCCTGTACGGGATTCCACCAATTTTCAGAATTCCGGCCATGGAATCTCAGGTAAACGTTTAAATTGCTCAGCAGAGTTCTCGGCATCAACCCTTTTAAATCCGGCTCGTCTACCGATACCAGTATCACGCCGTTGTCGGCGGCCCAGTCAATAACCTCCCTGGATATCCAGGTTATGTTCCTGAATTCCACGGCTTTTCTGAATCCGATTTTGTTGACGACATATTCGAGATACTCAAGGTTGTCTTTGTTGAAATCGAAAGAATACGGAAACTGAAGCAGCAGTACGGCTTCGTGCCCGAAATCCTCGATCTGTTTCAAGAAGCCGGAATACGCCCCTAAAAACTCGGTATTCTTCTGATGAGTTATACTCTTATGTGCTTTTATGGTGAGCAGGAATTCTTTTCTTATCTTCTTGCAGAGCGAGAATATCACCTTTTCCGATGGCACAGTGTAATAAGTCATATTCAGTTCAAGCGAGTTGAAAAGCGTCAGATAAAAATCGAACCTGTCTTTTTTATTCAGGCTTTCGGGATAGACTTCACCTTCCCAATCGTCGTATGAAAAACCGCTCGTTCCTATCCATAATCTGGTGTTCTTTTTCATGTCATCACCTCCGTCGGCAGAAGCAATCGATGGGTATTTTTGAAAGAATTCAGAAGTGAAACCTCATTCAGGTTCACAGTGTATTATACCAAAACAAAAAGGGCTTTCACCCTTTTTGTTGATTTCGTGCTGCTTTTTAAGGCTTGGGGGCCTTTACAACGAGTATTTTAAGCGGAATTTCTCCTGTATTGGCTATCCCATGTGGTATATTTTTGGGACTCTCAACTACACTGTCTTTATCCGCGTATATTTCTTCATCACCTATTTCTATTTTCGCAGTGCCTTCGAGTACGTAGAAAAAAACATCGACCGGTGTTTTATGCTTTTTAAGTACGGCCCCGGGTTCAAAGGATATATGTACCGCTTCGGCGTTTTCTTTCACATACATCTTTTTTCCGACAATTCCGTCTTTGTCGAGTACCGGAACCACATCTGAACATTTTCTGCTTTCTATCATACAGCACTACTCCCCGTTCATCATGGCTTTGATGTCATCTTCAACGTTCCCTTTGGGTTTTATATCAAACTTTTCCACAAGGACTTTAAGTACGTTCGGCGACACGAAAGCCGGCAGCACCGGACCCAATCTGATTCCCTTCACGCCAAGGAAAAGCAGTGCGAGCAATACGGCTACGGCTTTTTGTTCATACCAGGCAATGTCATAGGAAATTGGCAAATCGTTTATATCATCGACCCCGAAAATTTCTTTGAGTTTCAGAGCGGTAACCGCAAGCGAATAGGAATCGTTGCATTGTCCGGCGTCGATTATTCTCGGAATGCCTCCGATATCTCCGAGATCGAGCATGTTGTATCTGTATTTCGCACATCCCGCGGTCAGAATCACAGCCTCTTCAGGCAAATTCCGGGCCACGTCGGTGTAGTACTGCCTTTCGGGCGAATGGCCATCACATCCCGCCATGACCACGAACCTCTTAATGGCACCGCTTTTTACCGCTTCCACTATAGAATCCGCAACTTTCGATATCTGGTCATGTGCGAATCCTATGGGGATTTTCTTCCCTTCGACTATATCAAGACTGCCGCACTCGAGCGCTTTGTTTATAACTTCGGAGAAATCCTTGGGCTTGCCGTCAGTTCTGTTGGGAATATGCTTAACACCATGCCAGCCAACAAGACCCGTGGTGAATATGCGTTTTTTGTAGGAATCCTTCGGCCTCTGAATACAATTGGTGGTCATGAGTATGGGACCGTTGAACTTTTCGAATTCAACCTGCTGGTAATACCAAGCCGTACCGTAATTCCCGATAAGATGCGGATATTTTTTGAGCATCGGATAGGCATGTGCCGGAAGCATTTCGCCGTGTGTGTATACGTTTATTCCTTTTCCCTCGGTTTGCTTCAGCAGCTCTTCGAGATCCAGAAGGTCGTGCCCGCTGACCAATATCCCCGGTCCTTCAACGGTGCCGGTGAAAACCTGTGTTATCTCCGGATTGCCGAAAGTGCTGGTGTTGGCCTCATCCAGCAACGCCATGGCATTCACCGCCATTTCTCCCGCTTTCAAAACGAGCCCGACAAGTTCATCCGCAGAAACGGTATCATCGAGTGTCGCCATCATGGCTTCCTGCAGGAAGTAAAGAATATCGTTCTTAAAGTGTTTCAAGATATAGGCATGGTCCGTATATGCGGCGATTCCCTTGAGGCCGTATACGAGAAGTTCCCGAAGCGATCTGATGTCTTCGTCCTTCGTAAAAAGCACTCCCACTTCCGCTCCCTTGAGTTCGTATACGTCAAGACCGCCTTTCACATCCCAGGTGGCGGCTTGTGGTGCCTTTTCAACACATTTCGGGCTGTGTTCGCATTTTTCAAGCACCTTCTTCATCAATCTATCTTTCAGAAAAAAAGCCTTTTCTATCATGTCCCCTATGCTCTCGGCGCTGAAATTGACATTTGTTATAGTCGTAAAAAGAGATTCTGCTACAAAAAGGTTGGCTTCGTCATCATCGACACCGTGTTTTCTTCCAATCACAGCCCAATACGATATGCCCTTGGTAAGCCATATCAAAAAATCCTGAAGCCTTGCAATTCCCTCTTCCTTACCGCACACTCCCATTATAGTGCAACCTGTGCCTTTGGATGTTTCCGAACACTGATAGCAAAACATAAATTCACACCTCCTGTTTTTTTTCATTACCTTTAAAATTCATCGCTCGTCGTATATTCTCTTTTCTCCGTCGATTTTTTTCAACGGGGCAATATCCTGTGTTATTTCAAGAGTACCGGTGTATTTTCCACTTCCGTCTTTCAAAGCAAAGTATCGTATATAAATAAGCTTATCCCCCATTTGTATATGAAAATCCGCTTCATCCCTTATGCCTTCTTTGAAATCCCGCAAGATTTTCTCGACTATATGAAGACTTTTAGGAGGATGACAGTTCTGGACTTTTCTTCCAACTATGGAACGTGATCTGACGAAAATCCTGTCTTTCGTTTCACTGAAATACCTGACGACATCATTTTCATCCACAAACGTAATATCCACAGGCAGATTGTTCAGCATGAGAATCAACTGTTCCGGTGTAAGCATTCCTGACGGCAAATTCACGAAGCCTTCTTTGAAATCCACTATCTTTTGATTGGATAAAACGAACGGCTTCGGAAAATATGCAAAATAACCAATCTCATCGAATTCAACCCTCATTTCCCTCCATTCGTCTTCATCAATGAGTTTCAAAGCGGAAGGGAAAAGTACTTTGTGTTCTTTGTAGACATGGTTTACGAGAATCTCATTTATCTCGAGAACTTTTTGGGAAAGGCCTTCGAAATTGCCTTTTTCATAGATATCGGCGGTTTCTTTTCTCAGTTGTCTTAATCTGTCGTGTTCTTCCCACATTATTTTCGGAGGTTGAATAAGCCCTTTTTTCTCCAGAACGGGGAACAGAACATTTTCTTCTTTGTGGAAATAACTGTCAATCTTTTTCAGATATGAGAGAAATAACCCCATATTTAAAGCTTCTTCCGGTTTATCCGCATTTTTTTTCATTTCATGAAACATATTCAGCATGTCCTTATGTTCTTCTATGAGAATATTCAGGGGATGCCACGCTTCCACAACGATTTCGTCATCGTCAATCGCCTTTTTAAAAACATCCAGATGTATGTCGCACATCAGCTGTATATCTTCCACAGAAATTCCTTCGTCGATCAATTCCTGTTCTGCCTGCGAAATTTCCAAGGGTGTAAGCTCTCTGATGAATTCGGAAAATTCATTTTTTATACTTTCTGTTTTTTCATCGTTGCCGAGTTTTTTCAGCAATTCTTTAAGCTTTGTTTTTTTATCGAGAAACTCACTCATAATTCCATCTCCTTTGTTTCTCTTTCGTTTTCCGTATGACAATATTTTAGCGTTTATCAAAAACGATTTCCGTAACCTATGTTACCTTTCAACCACATTCCCAATAATTAATATCATAACATTTTATACAGATATTTTTATTATATTTTACATGTAACTATAATTTATAAGTTGACTCGTTTTAACATATAAGACACTTAGAGATTCGAATTTTATGGTTAACACAATACGTCTATTAAAAACGAGCCGTATATTTTTTCATATTTTTATCTTTTAATGCTATAATTTGTCATGTGATTTGAACGTTCTCAATCTTAAAGGAGGAATAAAAATGAGTGAAAATACCACTGTGAAAACTGTAATGGCAATAATGATCGACAACAGAAAGGATGCTGCCGAGAAAGTCCAGAAGATTTTAACAGGCTGGGGTTGTCTCATCAAAACGAGATTGGGATTGCATGACGGAGTTCTCGATAACTGTTCCGAACATGGCCTGATAATACTCGAAATGGTGGGCGAAGATGAAAAACATGAAGAATTATGCAGAAAACTGAATTTACTCGAAGGAGTAGATGCAAATTATATGAAATTGAGTCTTTAAGAATTTTGTTATGGGACAATGATGAATTGTCCCTTTTTTATCCGGGAGAAAACAGATGCTGGAGTAATGGCATATATCGTACAATCGTATTCAAAATAACAGGAGGTAGTGCATATGTTTTCCAAAATGAATATAACCATGAAGATTCTGATACCCATTATAACTATCACCGCTGTTTCGATAATCATAATAATTTTCCTTGCTGCGGCTCAGGTTAGAACGGTATCTGTTGCAGAAGCCTATGACAAAGCGGAAGAAACAGCGTACAGATATGGCGGCGAAAGTGAAAAACCTCTTATCGGGGGGCTCAGTACCGTGAGGAATTTGGCTATCGCAGTTTCCGAAATAAAAGCTTTGGGATATACGGACAGAAATCTGTTCAATTCTATTATGAAAAAGGAATTACAGTCCAATCCGATGATTTTCGGAATATGGACGATTTGGGAGAAAGATGCTTTCGACGGCAAAGACTCACAATTCACAGGCAAAGATGGACATGATGAAACGGGAAGGTATGTTCCGTATTTCTACAGAGACGGTTCGGATATTTCGCTGACTTATTGCGAAAGTTATACGGTTCCCGGCGACGGAGATTATTATCTTCTCGCCAAAAACAGCGGAAAAGAAGTGGTAATGGAACCGTTCGAATATGAAGTCGGCGGAAAAACCGTATTGATGACGACGATTGCGAAACCAGTAACCATAAACGGAAAAGTTTTGGGTGTGGTAGGTGTGGATATCACCCTCGACATGATGAGCGACCTCATAAAGGACGTCAAACCTTTTGAAACAGGATTCATAAGCGTAATTTCGGGCAACGGAGTGTATGTGGCACATCCGGATGAAAATAAAGTAGGTATTGTGATAGAGGAACAGGATCAGCTCGACGCGGCGAAGAGTTCTGCCAGAGCAAAAAAAGTCGTAACGCTTACCAATTACTCAAAAACTCTCTCTTCCGATGTTTACAGGCTATATGTTCCCATCGAACTGACTCCTGAAACCGTTTGGGCTATAAACGTGAACATACCGTTGAATAAAGTCAACGAAGATGCCGATGAGATAAGGACATTTCTTATTATGGTCTCCGCGATATCAATTGCAATAATCATAGTTGTAATTGTTTTACTTATAAGAATTATTGTCAAACCGCTGAAATCTATGGTGGGTTACGTGGAAGAATTCGGCAAGGGAAAACTAAACGTGGAATTCGAAGAAAAGGGCAGGGATGAGATCACCTCCATTTCGAAGGCATTGAATTCGATGGCATCATCGTTGAGGGAATCCATAAGAACTGTAATGGAAACATCCCAGGAAATAGATCATTCTTCAAGAGAACTGGCCCAGATAGCCGAAGAACAAAATGTGTCGTCCGATAAACTTTTCCACCAGTCAAAAACTGTTGAGGGTAACGTACAGAACACATCCGCATCGATAGAAGAGGTCTCTTCTGGTGTCGAGGAAGTGGCAGCCGCCGCGCAAAACATATCGAAAATATCGCAGGAATTATCCGAAGATGCCGGCAATGCGGCGGATGAGGCAAAATCAGGAGGAGAATCCATAAAGAAAATCGTGGAAATGATAAAAAACACCACGGATCAGACCATAAAAACAACCGAAGTCGTCGAAACACTTGCCCAGAAATCCAAAAACGTGCGCGAAATCGTAGTGGCTATTTCATCAATAGCCGAGCAGACGAATCTCCTTGCGCTAAATGCCGCCATAGAAGCCGCCAGAGCCGGAGAAGCCGGCAAAGGATTCGCGGTTGTGGCCGATGAGATCAGAAAACTCGCGGAAGAAAGCAAGAAGTCTGCGGACAACATATCCAAGATACTTAAAGAAGTGGACGACAACGCACAGAAAGCGAAAAATGCTGCTGAAATAACACGGTCCAACGTTGAGGATGTAAACGAAGGCGCGGAAGAAGTCAACAGACAATTCTTCACAATTCTCGAAAAAGTGGAGAGAATTTCAGGCATGGTCGAAAACCTCGCCGGAGCGGCACAGGAGCAAAGTGCAGCCGCCGAAGAAATGGCGAGCGCAATGGATACTTCTTCAAAATCGTCTCTTGAAATTTCCGAACAGGTCGGTAATATGAATCAGGTGGTCGAAAGGCAGGCGCACGATGCTCAAAGGACCAGTGCCTCATCGGAAGAATTATCCGCTCTCGCAGATAATTTGCTGAATCAGGTCAAGAAATTTGAATTATAGGGTTTGTCAAGAAGATTGTGTAAAATCTCTGAATCATGAAATCAAATGCTTCCAGTCAGAAATTTTATCTTCAAAATAAATCATTAGTTGGGAAAGGATGTTCGACCAGTCTTTAACAGGCATTCTTTCCCATTTTTCAAGGATTTTACTGATTTTCAGGTACAGGATTTTTTCCAATGCGTCTTCAGAGGTGAAAACTCCCTTGTTGTTGGTAACCCGCCTTAACTCGGAATTCAGGCTTTCAATGGGATTTGTGGTGTAAATGAGATTTCTGATTTTTTCGGGATATTTGAAAAAAGTCGAGAGTTCTTCCCAGTTGTTTCTCCAGCTCTTCGATATGTACGGATATTTTTTATCCCATTTGTCTGCGAATTCCTGCAGGTAGTTTTCGGCTATGTCTTTGTTGGCGGCTTTGTATATGTTTTTGAGGTCCGCGGCTACCTCCTTCTTTTCCTTGTAGCATACCAGTCTGAGTGAGAATCTTATCTGGTGTACCACGCATCTCTGTACTTCCGTTCCCGGATATGCCGTTTTTATGGCATCCGCAAATCCTTTCAATCCATCCACGGATGCTATTAGTATCTGTTTCACTCCCCTGTTTATCAGTTCGTTCAATACGTTCAGCCAGAAGCTTGCAGATTCGTTCTCACACAGCCAGAATCCGAGTATGTCTTTCTTTCCGTCCAGTCCTATTCCCATTATTATGTTTATCGTCTTTTCAACGGTTTTGCCGTCATGACGCACTTTGTATCTTATTCCATCCATGTATACGATGGGATATACTTCCTCCAGTTTCCTGTCTTTGAACCTGTCGACCTGTTCTTTTATCTTGTTTGTCACGTTTGAGATGAATGTAGCTGATACTTCGAATCCGTATATTTCCTCTATCTGTTCGCTTATGTCTCGTGTGCTTGTCCCTCTCGCGTACATCGACAGTATCTTGTATTCTATTTCCGGGTCAAGCTTTCTCTCTCCCTTCTCCACTACCTTCGGACTGTATTCCCCTTTCCTGTCCCTCGGTACTTTCAAATTCGCCTCTCCTGTCTGTGTCAACAGCTTTTTATCGTAATATCCGTTTCGGTGATTTGTCTTTTCTTCTTCCGTTCTCTCATTTTTTTCGTACCCGAGATGCTCTTTTATCTCTTCTCCCAGCATCCCGTTAAGTATGTCTCCGATTAGCTTCTTAACCGCTCCGGTAGCTCCACTTACAGAATAGTCGTCCATGTTTTCTTTCATCACTTTCAGGAATATTCTTTCTTCTTCATCATTTTCAAATTTTAAATTCGGTTTGTGTATGTATTTTCCCATTCTTTTTCTCTCCTTTTGAGTTTTTTTGAATGAGTTTTTACACAATCTATTTTACACTGTCATTATAGCTTTTTACAAAATAAAACGGTTGAATCTTTTGGATTCAACCGTTTTATTTTTCTCTTATTTTCATGTTCTTTTCTGTCTTCTTTATCTATGTTTTGTGAATTTTATCCTGAGACGGATTTCCATGCTATCCGAGAATCTTGCCGATGATTTCATCGAAGGCATTTTTAACTTCCGCGTAATATCCTTCCTCGCTGAACTTCTTATAGTTATCGTGTATAAAAGAAGATATGCCGCGAAATATAATATCGGAAACTATTTTAGTGTTTTCAACGTGGAATTCTCCTGTATCGTTTCCTTTTTCAATCAGATCGACTATCACCGGAAGCAACAGTTCATTTTTCAAATTGTCCAGTGACGGATGAATCTCATCCGGTATTCCGTTTCTAAAATACCTGTCAACATACTTTCCCTGTGACTGGCCGAGGACTACGGAAAGCACACCTTCCAGCTTTTGCGCTGAGGATTTGTCTTCCACATCGTTTTCGGCAATCGCATTGTTAATGCAGACCCTGAAATCCCTTCCGAACACCTCCAGCATCAAGTCTTTCTTTGACTCAAAATAGTAATAAAAACCTCCTTTTGCGGAATCGAGGCTTTTCATGATTTCCTCAACCTTGGTCTTCTCATAACCGTTTTTTATTATCTGTTCCCTTCCGGCTCTGAGTATTTCCTCCCTGCTTATCTTACTGTTTCTCCCCTTAATTTCTCCGACGAATTGTCCGATTTTAATCGACAATTCGTTTCCATTTTTCAAAGGACTCTTAAATCCCATATGACTCTTTACCGAGTTACCTTCAAACAGTTCCGACAATTTCGTAAACGCATTTCCCTCGTCGCTGATGTAGCAATAAAAAATATAAATATTTTTACCCGTTACAATCTCTTTCTCGAAGAAACGCCTTACCGGAGGGACAACACTGCCGCTCCATACAGGTGCTCCGACTATTATGTTCTCATAATTTTCCAGATTCACATCGGATTCACTCAATTCCGGATTTTTGTTGAACATCGTCTGAATCCCCGCCAGGAAATATTTGGAGCGAGGCTTTTTTATGGAATCTTTTTTCAACTCTATTTTGTGACTGTCACATTTCAATTCTTTTATTATCGAATCGGCCACAAATTCAGTATTCCCACCGAGAGAATAATAAATCACTATGGTATTTTTCAATTTAAAATCCTTTCCGAACTTTTGATTTAAAATGCCCTGCCGAATCGCAGAAGCCAATTATTGTCAGACATTTTTAATTTTTTCTATAAAACCGCCTATTTTACCCATAAATTCATCCTTATTTTTCAACGGTAATTTTAAACCAACCTTTGAAATTATTCTGTTGCCGGTTAAAAGCTTTTCGGTATTTTCGAACAGCTTGCCTTCGTCACCGGCAAAACAACAATATAGAAAGACATTTTTATCCCTGATTTTTTCTTTATTCAAAAAACTTCTCACCGGAGATGATAAGTTGCCTCCCCAAACAGGCGATCCTATTATCACGTTGTCATATTTATCGATATCGATTTTGTATTCGAGTAATTCAGGATTCATTCTGAAAATTGCCTGCATTCCGCCAAAAAAATATTTTGAAAAAGCTTCCTCTTTCAGTTTCTTTTTCGGTTCTATCCTTAATCTGTCGCATTTCAGTTTATCGCATATGTAGTCCGCAACATATTTGGTGTTGTTTCCCAGCGAATAAAAAATAACCACCGTGTTCTTCATAGCAATGCCTCCTGTTTTGATCGATTTGATTACGTTTCGCAGTTATAAATTACCGGCATCTTTCATTTCATGTATCCCAAATATCTTCGTCGGTGATCCTTTCTGCCATAAAAATCGGTAAAATTTTCCCCGCTCGCGGAACTCTATCGAAAGATCCAAATACAGTAACTATTCCATATAATATATTTGACCCGAGTCAAATATATTATACCACATTTTTGACTCGGGTCAAATTGTATTGAAAATAAAAAAATCAGGCTTCAATGAAGCCTGCATATGATATGTATGGAGGATCTAAAAAGATCTCTTTTGATTATATCATCATTTTAACGGGTAAAAAACACCAAAAGAATCGCAATTGAAAGAAAAAGTAAATTCAATTATCGGAAATACCCATCGCATCAAACACATTATTTCCTTTTAATTAAATATTGATCAAAGAATTATAACATACTTTCATTCACACTTATCGAATAAAATCCGAATAGCTCGCAGCGTTTTTTCTCAGACTCCGATAAAAAGACAGATTTTTTCGGGAATTCAGCAAAATGATTATCATGTTTTATAAAAGTACAGGAACCTTAAAATATTTGGGTTTTGCAGAATTCCTGTATATACTTGTTTAGTGGTATCATATTCGAATGATAAAAATGTGGCTGAAAGACGAAGTACCTGTTATACGTCATGAACAATGCCTATATAACATAGTTGGTATTCACTGAACCGTAGAATTTCGGAGGTAATATGAAAAGAGAAATTTCAGAATTAATAAGGTCACAACTGGATATGCCGAGTATTTTTTCGTGCCGCAACATAGTCGTAGTCCAACCGCATCCCGACGACGCGGACATAGCCATCGGAGGCACCGTAAAAAAACTCACCGATTCGGGTATCAAGGTAACCTACATTACGGTTTGCGACGGAGGGATGGGAACGCTTGATCCCGAAATCGATGAATTTGCGCTTTCGGAAACCAGGAAGAAAGAACAACTGTCCGCCGCCGAAATATTGGGCGTAAGCGAATGTATATTTCTCGGTTTTCCGGATTCCGGAGATTACGGCGAAGAAACCGTATGCGCCGATCTTGTCAACATACTCAGGGATATTAACCCGGATTTTCTGCTTACCGTGGATCCTTTTTTAAATTACGAATTCCACACCGATCACATCAAATGCGGAAAATCAGCCGTAAGAGCCGCACTGTTCAGAAAATTCCCGCATTTCCATCCCGGAAAAACTTTGAAAGACTTCAGAAACCTCCGTGAAATAGAAGGTATCGGTTTCTTCTTCTCTTCAAACACAAACACCATAGTAGATCTGGATAAAAAACACTTCGACGCAAAAATGGATGCGGTCAGATGCCATGCCTCTCAGCTGGAAGGCATGGAAAAATTACTTGAATACATGAGTTACAAATCGCAAATAATGGGTAAAAAAATCGGTGCCGATTACGCAGAAGGTATCACGGTTTTTCCGCTGCTGGCATTGCACGCGTTTCCGGAAGTCGAATATCTGTAATTTACCACCTTTTTTTACGGGTTCAGGACATGTAATTAAAAGCGCTTTGAACACTCTGTTTAATTTTTAAATTTGAAGAGTATAATACCATTTGTGTTTTTTCAAAAAATAAATGGATGGTGAAATAATGGCGCCTCTGATAGCTCTTGCGGTTTTTGTCATAGTATACTTCTTCATCATCACCGAAAAAATAAACAGAACTGTCGCTGCGATGCTCGGTGCAGTGCTGATAATAGTCCTTCATGTTTTCAGCAGCGAAGTAGATATCATGCAAAGCTACGTCGATTTCAAAACTCTATTCCTTTTGATTGGCATGATGATTCTCGTATCGGTGATAAAGAAATCCCAATTTTTCGAATGGGTGGCTTTCTTTCTGCTGAAATCCTCCAGGGGATCGGTGATGAAGGTCTTCATCTATCTGAATATTTTCGTGGCTTTATTCTCGGCACTCATGGACAACGTAACCACACTGCTCATTTTCATACCTATCACTCTCGCGATAGTCGATCTCGTGAAAGGGGATGCGATACTATTCATAATAAGTGAGATATTGAGTTCGAACATCGGAGGTACTGCAACCCTTATAGGAGATCCGCCCAACATACTCATAGGAAGCGCTGCACATCTTAGCTTTTTTGATTTCGTGAGTAACACGGCGCCAATTTCTATGGTGATTTTGATATCTTCTTTGCTGCTTTTGATAGTACTTCACAGAAAAAAGCTGCGTTTGAAATTCGACGTATCCTATTTTGAAAACAAAATGGATATAAACACCAAAAAGTTGAAAAAGGCCGGACTTCTTCTTGCAATAACCGTAGTCCTTTTTCTGCTGCAGGAAGTCATAAAGCTTGAAAACTGGGTAATCGCTCTTGGAATGGGATTTATGTCGGTGTTGATCCTCGATTCAGAAAAACTCGATTATCACATAAAAGAAGTGGAATGGGAAACCATATTCTTTTTCATGGCCCTTTTCATACTAACGGGAGCACTTGAAGAAACCGGTATATTGAGATTTTTCGCAGATTTCCTCGAACACAGTTTCGGCATGTCAATGATGGTTTTCGCACCGGTGCTGTTCACATTCTCGTTCTTCCTCAGCGGTTTTGTGGATAACATACCGTTTACGGCAACTATGATACCCGTCATCAAACACCTGCCGGAAATAAACGCACAGGTATTTTCGAATCTCGACCCATTGTGGTGGTCGCTGTCGATAGGCGTGTGCATGGGCGGCAACCTTACCGCAATAGGGGCAAGCGCAAATGTCGTAGCCTTGAGCCTAATGAAAAAGCATTACGGTTCAAAGATGAGCTTCACCAAATATTTCGTATACGCATTGCCGGTATCGCTTCTGAGTTGGGGAATCGGATTGGTATACACCTTATACATCAATTCATGAAATTCTTTTTAGGAGGATGATGGGGATGAGAATTTTGATTCTTGGCGGCACGAGGTATTTCGGAGTGCATCTTGTCAACAGTCTTTTGCGAAAGGGCTATGAAATAACCGTAGCAACGCGGGGTAACGTTAAAAGGGAATTCTGCGGAAACGTGGAATACAAAACCGCCAACAGATTGAATCCGTCTGAACTCGCAAAACTATTCGAAAATAACAGATTCGATATCGTTTACGACAATCTCGCCTATTGTTCGAACGATGTGAGAAACCTGCTGGAAAACGATGGATGCGGCAGATACATAATGACATCTTCCGGTTCCGTTTACGATTTGCAACTCAACACTTTCGAATCGGATTTCGATCCCGGGAAACACGTTCTGAAATGGTGCGGCAGGGATGACTTTCCGTACGATGAAATAAAGCGACAGGCCGAATGCGCTTTGTTCCAGCATTATCCGAACATCGAATCCGTTGCGGTTCGGCTGCCTTACGTACTGGGAAAAGACGATTACACCCAAAGACTGTTTTTTTACGTAAACCATATAAAAGAAAGAATTCCTATGAACATAGACAACATGGATTCCGAAATGGGGTTCATAGATTCGAAGGAAGCGGGAGAGTTCCTGTCTTCGTTGGCGGAGCGTCCTTTAAAAGGAACGGTTAACGCTTCGAGCAAGGGTACGGTTTCGCTGAGGAAAATAATAGAATATGTTGAAAAAGCTCTTAATACGAAAGCTTTGTATTCTCCCGAAGGGGATATTGCCCCTTATAACGGTAGCCCGGCGTATTCCCTGAACACTTCCAAAGCCGAACGATACGGATTTGAATTCACGAATGTCGACGATTGGATTTACGATCTCCTCGACTGGTATATTGCAAAACCGAAAGGATAACGTCTTATAGAAATCCGCTGATCCGAATTTTTTCGCCAGATTTTCTTCGGGGGTTATTCCCAAACGTTTTGTGAGGTTTTCACTTTCATATGGCAAAGATAAATTTATAAAAAAACAGCCCGCTTCATTCATAAGCAGAGCTGCTTGAAACCAGTTTCGCCAAACTGTTACGGGCGAACATTTATGTGATATCGTTTTTTTTACGGAAACACTGCCGAAAGCTCCGTATCACAATCAACCGACACGTTATAGAAGGCAAAAGCGGATGAAGGTTTTCCGTCATCTCTCGGTTTTTCGCCTATGTAAACATCGTAAATTCCGGGATCTATCGATTTGAACGAACACTCTCCACCTTCCAGATTAGTACATGCCCAGTAATTGGGACCGTCTTTTCGGGCGAGTGTGACGTAGAAGAAATTATCGGTGGGATTTCCGGACCCGTCAAGCGATTTCACCAGGAGATTTCCCGGAGTGTCATCCGGCAACTCCATGTCCATGGCCTTTTGTACGTCTATTCTCCCGAATCCGGTCCAGGGATTGTGACCTTCGAATTCTCCGCTCCATTCAGGCGGCTCGATGGGCGCGGCGCTCATTTCTATCAACCTTCGAATCTGATATGCAGTTGCATAAGGGTATTTCTCAACTATAAGAGCTACGAGTGCCGATACATGCGGAGCGGCCATGGAAGTTCCGTTATAATAGGCATATTTGCCCGGATCAGGATCTTCTATGGCATTACTGTTGTACATATTGACTGTTGACAGAATGCGTTTACCCGGAGCGGTAACCGATAAAGCAGCGCTTCCGTTGGAAAAACCGGTAACTTCGTCGTGAATATCGCTGGCTCCGACGACGAGAATACCCGGCCAGGATCTCGGTGCTGACCAATTCTCGGCCATGTGTGCGTTCGCCGCGGCAAAAACGACGGAGACGCCGTGCGAGAGTGCGTAATCATAGGCATCTTTTAAAATCGGGTCATATCCGCCGAAAATAAAAGTCCAGCTGTTCTGTAGAATTTTTGCACCGTTATCCACTGCCCAGACTATCGCCTGCGCTTTTTCAAAACTGTTCCAATTAAAAGAAGGCATGGGCATTATCCTCGACATCGGTGCCAATCCCGCCACACCGATACCATTATCTTTCTTTGCGGCGATGATGCCCGCGACATGCGTGCCATGGCCATTGGTGTCCCTGGATTCCCCGGGCAGGATAACCTGTTGTGTCTGAGCATCCCATCCGTTGACGAATTGACCTTTCAAATCGGGATGCGTGGCATCCACACCAGTGTCAAACACCGCAACCACAACGCCCTGCCCCATATAACCTTTTTCCCACGCCTTCCGGGAACCGATTTTCTCATGCGCCCATTGAAAAGATAACAGCGGGTCGCCGGAAATATTTCTCGACTGATCATCGATTGCTGCATACGATTCCGTTATTTGCATCTTTCCCTGTCCGTAATTCGGAGTTGCATATCGAATTCCTCCATGCGCAATCCCTTTGATGGCAAGCAATGTTCTGTCGGCTTTTTCTGCGGTTTTCAGCAGAGCAACCCGAATTTGAGGAATGAACATGATAATTTCGGCATCCAGACTTTCGGTGAGAGAATTCAACGCCGATTCGTTGTCATATCCCACGATCAGACTGTATTCGTCAAAGAACAATTCATCCGATACTTTGTACGGATCCCAGTTCTCGGGAATAGTCATGCTCAATATTTCTTCTTTAGAGGTATCTGCCGATATTCTGCGCATACAGGATACCGAAAAAAAGGAAATTAATATTAAAATCAAGATAAAAACTGTCCTGTACGATTTATATCCGTATTCTCTCATCACATCACCTCTAATTTGTCCCAGTCGTAAATTCGTACATCCAGTCCGGAGGCATTCCCGAAGTCACCGGATCGACACCGAAACTCCCGAAATACGGATGAAAATCTGCGGCAACTGAAAAAGCCATGGCGCTGTTGTCTTCGGATTTAACCGCTGCAAATGCAAGATTTACCCCCCAACTGTATGTTTTTTGCGCCTCAAGCTGCTGCCAGGAATAAGGCTGCCAGAGTGTTTCACTCTGTCCGTCAAAATACGAATACCATATCACGTCATCGTAAAGCAAATTGCCGGTAAACATGACCGAAATCCCCCCCGGGTTCCCAGTTTCGAACAAAGCTCCGTAATTAGGGACAGATATCTCCCCGGATTTAACCGGAATTATCCAGCGATTCATATCCTGTACGATATCGTATACGAACAGCCTGTAAAAGTAATTAACTTCACCCATAGGCGAATCGATTACCCTATCGGGTCCGAATTTGAATTCCGGCCGCCTCCATGTACGCACCTGTTTGCATGATGGATTTATTAGATCGACTTTATACGGTTCGAGAGGGGTTACACTCCCCAAAAAAGTTTTATCGGTTTCAGAACGGCCATAAACTGAAGATACGGCGTAAAAAACTTCTTTCCCCACTTCAAGGCGTGCCGAAGTGTCGACAAAAAACGCACTGGAACTGAAAAACAGTCCGGGACGTTCCGACAGTATTTTATTGTCAGACCATGATAGTCTTTGATCTGCCTTTGATGAAGATATAAAACCAACCTTCTCCCAAACGGATCCGTCAAACGATCTGTAAATAGAATAACCATCCGGTTTCGCAGTATCGCCATCTATAAGCCCTTTACTTATCGCCGTCTGATGATCGACACAAAAAACCCCGGTAAACAGATTCGAATTTTCCGGAGCAGTTCTGGCAGAAGCGAGAAAATCCTTCCCGTAACTTCTGGTATAAGCTATTATATTCGTAAAACCCAAAGAAGATGCAGGAATGGGCGTATAAGTTTTTTCGGGCATTTCAGCAGGATTCTCCGGCTGAATGTCGAGATATACTACACGGTGGAGGCGATTGCCGTTGTAATCATACATGATCACGTTTAAGTCGGTGATTCCGAAATATCCCGCAACTGGAATTTCAAACTCCGCATGGTTCTTATTCTCAACTTGATATCCGAAATCCTTCGATATCGTGCTGTCACCGGGAACCCTCCCTAAAAGAGGCGGAAGTATCGCATATATATGATTTTTGGATTTATTGACGGTTATTTCCATGTTGAAAGACGAATTGACGGGTTTTTCCGGATCTATCGGAACCGGATCATCACCCCAGAATTCCGGCGGATAATAAAATTTAAACTCGTATTCCGGAAAAATGTTTTGTGTGTTCGGATCAAGATTCAGATCGGCTTTGCGTATCACGGATTCGATGACTTTATCAAGGGCTTCGGTAGTTTTAAGCCCTTCGATAACGCTGAGTGCATATTCATATTTCGAAAAAACTATATTAACGAATTCCGGTAATTCGGACAAACCGATACGGGTTTCCCCGCAGCCATCCGTTGTTGATCTCCCTATCAATTCCAGGTTTTCCGCATTCAAAACACGTACTTCCGCATCTTCCACCGCTGAACCCGCTCCATATTGAGTCAGAATTATATTCACATACCCCATAACCGCCGGATTCCGGACACCGGCACAACTGACGAATAATACCGACAAAAAAACAAACAGCAAAATCTTCAGTATTTTCACAAAACTCCCCCTGTTGACAAATTTATTCACGGCTACTGGATATTATATTCCAATAAACGCCGATATTTCAAATAAAAAAGCCCTGTACTGAAATGTACAGGGCTTTTTTATTTGAAACCATGAATGATATTTTATTCTTCTTCTATCAGTTTCATGAAGTATTCTATCTCTTCTTTGCCGTAATCAAGTATTTCAAGCATTTCTCTGGCTTCGGATTTCGTTATTATCCCCTGTATACAGGTCTGAATAATCCTCGAAGCATCTTCATCCGGCTCAAGTGTTTTCCTTTCCGGAACCTGCGGTATCGGTGGAACAGGAGGTATCGGCGGCATAGGGGGAATGGCTATGGCCCTTTCCTCTTCCGTGTATTCTTTCCTTGCGGAATCTTCTTCCGCTTCGGAATGCTTCGCAACCCTTACGCTTAAATCTCCGGATACGGTTTTCACGAGTATCTCACCGCCGCTTCCGTCACCGTACTGGTAATTCTTTTTGTTTCTGTACACGGGCTTTTCGCCTTTAAAAGAACATTCTCCGGACAATGAATCGAAAACAACCACTCCGTTCATGTCCGTGGCTTCGATGCTGATGTCACCGCTCACCGTGTTCATAATCCACTTTTTATCGCCCTTTTCTATTGAATGCATTATGATGTCGCCACTCACTGTATTTATATTGACATTTCCGCCAGCACTTTTGATAAATATGTCACCGCTGACATTGTGAACATTCAATATTTCCATAGTTTCGGTATCATCTTTGAATTTGATATCTCCGGATTTGCTTTCCGCGTGAAGGGATTTCGCCGAAACTCTTTCCGCGGCAACATCACCGCTGATAGTCTTAATCGTCAGCCTTTCCTCCTGATAGACATCCGTACAATATATATCACCGGATTTAGTGCTGAGGGAGAGCTTTTTGGATTTCAGCAAATTGCATTTTATATCACCCGAAGTTGAAGTCACCTTAACCTTCTCCGCAACATTGCAATTGTTTATTTCAAAATCTCCCGAAACCAGGTTGGCACAGAGGTAAGGAATTTTATCCGGTATTTTAACCACAGCATAGTCGAGATTATCGCCAAAATGTATGTTAATTCCGAAAAATTTCACGAAATTCTGCTTTTCATCGAACCTTATTATCAATCGGTCTCCGTCTCTTCTGACTTCCGTACGGTACTCTTCATTTTTCCAGTAAGCGTCCCACAAAACTTCCGTCTCACCCTCAGGCGCTTTCTCAACCCTTATATCACCGCTTATGGCACTTATTACTATTTCATTTATTCCTTCCAGAGATTCCTTTCCATTTTCCTGTCTGTATCCCACGAAACAACACCTCCCGATACTCATCCGTATTTTAAAATTCTAAAATTCAAAAAATCCTTGATATTCCTTTTATTATCATAAGAATTCCGAAAATCACTAAAAAAATCAACAGCAATGGAAAGAAAGCCACTATTACCCCGCCAAAAACCAATCCCACCAACACCAGGGCACCAACGGCGATTAAAATTCCGAAAGCGGTTACGAAAAATTTAAAACCCACGAATATGAGGAACATCGCGCCTATTATCGCAAGAAAAGACATCATTTATCACCGCCTTTTATAGCCCGAAGCATATTCATGGCTTCTTTTGCGGATATTTCATTTCCCTCGAGCATATCGAGTATTTTCTGAGATTCGCTTCTTTCGGGAACCTCATTCTCATATCCCATTTCCCTGACGATTTCTTCCAATTTATTTCTCGCCGTAGGGTAAGATATTTCAAGCTCTTTTTGAACTTCGGACAGATTGCCTCTGTTTTTAACGAATATTTTAAGGAAGAAAAGCTGGTCTTCGGACAATCTGAAAATTTCATCCAATTCGAATTTTCCGGTTATTTTAGTGCCGCATCTTGAGCAGGAATACTCAGAAACATACAATTGGTTTTTACAGGCCGGACAAGTTGTAAAAGTTTTCCTCATATCATCACCTTCTTTTATTTTACAATCAAATTATACACTTGTACATCACAAATGTCAAGTGTGATATGAAAATATTTGATTTATAATTAAAATTATTGATTTATTTATCGTTTTTTTATAAGATTACTGAACTGAGCAATACTTTCCCATCGTCGTAAACCACACAAAGTTGACCGGGAGTAATCGCAAATTGCTTTTCCGTGAATTTCACCTTTAAAATCCCGCCATTCAATTCGACAGAGCATTCAGCGAGCGGACTGCCCGTCCTAATACGGCATTTTACTGTTTTTCCGATATATTCAGACAAAGATTCCGGTTCTACGAGTACGTTTATTATCTCAGCTTCGAGTAAATCCGAATAAAGCATATCTGCCGGAGCAACTTCGACTTCATTTCTATTTTTATCAATTTTTTTTACGTAAAGTTTCCGCTCGGCGGAGAAGTTCAAACCTTTTCTCTGTCCCACGGTCACCGAGTGTATGCCTTCATGTTTCCCTATCACTTTTCCATTTTCCCTTACAATATCCCCCGAAGGCATCACAATTCCCCTGCTTTTCAAAAAACCTCTGTAATCATCCAACGGCACGAAACAAATTTCCTGGCTGTCGCCTTTGCCTGCCACGGGTAATCCTGCGTCCACGGCAATTTTTCTGGTCTTTTCCTTCTTGAAATCAGCAAGGGGAAAAACTGTTTTATCCAGTATTTCTTTACTCACGGTGGAGAGAAAGTAAGATTGATCCTTTTTATCGGAATCGGATATGCACAGATATTTCCAGCCGTTTTCCAAAACCGTCTTCGCATAATGTCCGGTAGCGAAAAGATCAAACGGCCAGATTTCCCGTATTTTTTCGGTGAACACACCGAATTTCACATATCTGTTGCAAATGGCGCAAGGGTTAGGCGTTCTCGCATTTTTGTATTCATCTATAAAATACCCCACCACTTCCCCTTCGAATTCCTTCCTGAGATCAATATCATGAAATTCGATCGAGAGATACCGGGCAACTTTTTGTGCGTCATTCAGCGCCTCGGAGGAAAAAATACCGTTTCGCATAAAAAAACCCGCAACTTCATAACCCTGTTCTTTCAAAATATAAGATGCGACAGAACTGTCAACTCCACCGCTCATGGCAACAGCAACTCTTTTTTTCATATCCGGTCTCCTCTATTGAATCTTAAAAACATCTATTCTCGCATCATCCATACTCAACACATAAAGTCTGTTATCCAGAATGCACATGGATATCGGATAATCCCCGGTTTCATATTCTCCCGCCAGGTTTCTGCCAGAATCGTAAACCAGTACTTTATTTTCAAAATTGGAGAGCGCTATAAGAATTTCATCTCCGTAATTTTCCAGGGCTATTATGCCTCTTGCACTTTTAACCTTATCCGTAAATTTCGAATTCAGATTCACAAAATAAATATATTCGTCACTCATGGACGGAATTACCACATCATCGCAAAAAAATGCCATATCCATTATATGTGAATGACCCTTCCATGTTATATACTCGTCTACGTTCATGCTGCCCCAGTCGAATTTCCATATTCCGTTATCCAGATAACCGGTAATAATGTATTTTCCCTGTTCGATTTCAAGAATATTGAGCGGTTTTTTAGTCATGCCTTCGAGATTCCACCTGAAAAGAGAGGAAACATTTATAAATCCTACGGATTCTTCAAGCTCGAAGTCTCTCGACCAGGTATGATAATTATCGTAATACGGAAGTATGACAATATCCTCGTAAAAATAGAACTTGGGCACTCTTCCGCTGAGTTCGAATTCCTGGGATACTGTAAAATTATCGATATCGAGAACCTGCAGGTAATATTCTCTCTGGGTCACAAAATACAGCAAATCGTTTCTGACATACGAATAACCGGGGCCCTGCCTCACATTTACCGATCTTAAAAAATCCATGCTGCTTCTCAGGTAAAAATCAAGTTTATATCCCCAAAAATCGGAAACGATTATGTATTTTTCCGACAGGGAAACATATACCGGATATTTCGATTCTTTAAGGCTTCTCTGCTTTTTAAGTATCAGAGAATTAACCACATCCACTTCGTTGGTCTGGTAATTGACCACGTATATTCTGTTGTACACCTCATCGGGAAACATGTGTACGGGTTTGCCTTCCAACTCTATGTAACCAATGCCGAAAATATCTGCGGAAAAAGCTGCCGTTGCGGCAAACCCTATCAGAAGAATGACAACGAGGGTATTTCTCATTTTAAACCGTATCTCTCCGAAACCCCGTCTCTCCATTCGGTAAATCCGTTGACAAGTTGCTGGAAACTCGGACTGATGCCGCCGGAATCGACATATTCCCGGGCATTTGCCTGCAATTCCCTCGTTATCGAATCATACGGCTGTAGCAATTGTATGAGATATGCGCTTTTATTCAAATCGCTTGTCGTGGAAAACTCTTTCAGCACGGAAACATAACTGTTCCAGAAATCCACCACTTTTTCCACCGGAGGTATGAAGAAAACAAAATTCAGAACAATGCTGATTACCACGAGTATTATGCAGAGCAGAAACACCGCATTCCAAATTCTCTTTGCGTTGAGCATCACAGGAGGTCTCGGAGGTATTAAAAACCCGAGTAGGAATCCGGCCGCTATTCCTCCGATATGTGCCATGTTGTTTATACCCGGAAAAGTGAAACCCAGAAAAAGGTTTATCGCTATCATCGGAAGTAAAGCGGTTCCGGTAACTCTGCTCAAATGAACCGGGGTATCCTTTCTGAGTCCTGCGGAAAACAACAGTCCCACCAATCCGAAAATCGCACCACTTGCCCCTACGGATATAACGTTTGGATAAAAGATCTGTGTCAGAATGTTTCCGGTTATCCCTGAAACCATATATATGAAGAACATTTTTGAAGACGAATAAATAGTCTCCGTTATCATCCCGAAATAATAAAGCGCATACGAGTTGAAGAGAATGTGGAGCATTCCACCGTGCAAAAACATCGAAGTGACCATTCTGTAGGGCTGGCCGTTAGAAACGAGCGTACCCAGCTGTGCCCCGAAGTACAGAAGCGAAGAATTGTTCCCGCCATTCCAAAGATTTCCTCCGCCTATTACGACAGTCAATATGTAAAATATGAAATTTAACAGCAAAATACCGAATGTAACCGGGAATCTCTGCCAAAAAGACCCCATGTTTATATTTCTCTGTCTGATAATCATCTGGGTACACCAACTCCCAACGAATTAAGAATATTCAAAGTTCCGGTATCAAAAACATCTATAACAATCTCATCCACTTCATATTCGAGTATATTTTTCATGACAAGCTCAAATTGCGCCCGGCCCATTTTCGTAGGCGACAATGCGGGAACGAATCTTCCCGGCAGAATGTTGTCCTCTGCCCTCGAAGTATCGTATCTGACATTTCTGACATCGGGATACCAATACCACATAACGGATTTCTGCAACCGTCCTGAATTAACCCACACAACCCAATCCTGAAAATTATCTCTTTTTGAAATATCAGGATCACTCTGGTTGAAAACATACAAACCGGTTCTGACACCCAGAGAATCCCTGACTTCACCGATTCTCTTCACAATATCCGAAAGTACGCTCATCCTGTAGTCGTCAAGATTCGTCGGACGATCGTAATTCTGACGTTTAAACGATTCGAAAGATTTCATCGCAATCGGATTGTATCCATATTCGGTACCGGGATAAGCAAGACCTTCGATAGCTATGAACTTCGGGTTGTATTTGAGCATCAATTCTTTAAAAATCGAAATTATAAAACTCTGCACTTCCGGCACTCCCGGATCAAGAATCACGGGATCGTAAAGCAGCCTACCCATTGAATCCATGCTCAGCCAGTTGTAATTGCTGTTTGAAACGTGCAATGCGTTTACGGGAAGATCCTTACCGGGCCATACCGTCAAGGGGTTCACCAACAGAACCGTTTCCACATCGAATGTCTCGGATTTTTTCATTATGTAATTCACCGGATCGAAATCGGCGGGAGAGTCGTTGTTTATGAGTACATTGCTCCTCGGCAGTATTTTGGAGTCATAGAGCGCCTCCATGTATGAGACCACGGGAACATACAGCGTCCCAATACGGTATTTAATACAATTGCCGAGCATTCTGTCAATCGATGATTCGCTTATCATGTCGGTTCTCTGTATTACGACACCGAGTTTTTTATAATCCGACAGATTCTGTGAAAGCATCACAACGCATAAAGACATGGTCAACATGAACACAAAAAATATTTTTTTCAAACGAATCACCCCTTAAACCGTTTTATATGGCTTATCACAAAGCTACAAACTGTAGAAATTATACCATACCTGTGATATACTAATCATAACTGTTAGCTCGATTAAAAGAAAGGGGGATTTAAATGGAAATCAAATCCTTGAGTCATGATATGATCAACTCTCTCGTGAATTTGGTCAACGAGGTTTTTTCCAGTTATGTTATACCCATTCACTGGACCAGCAATGGTTTCGAGCAAGATATGAAAGAAAACAACATTATTCTGGACAGCTCGTACATGTTGTATGAAGACGGCATTCCGATTGGCTTCATAGTTATCGCCATTGAAAATCAAATTGCGAGAATAGATACCATGGGGGTCATTTCTTCCAAAAGGGGAACCGGAGCTTCCGAATATTTACTTCAGCATGTTTTGGAAAATCTCAAATGGAAGAAAATCAAGAAAGTCACACTTGAGGTAATGGATAAGGATCAGCGTGCCGTTAAATTTTATAAAAAGCACGGTTTCCGGGTACAGCGTGAACTGCATACGCTGATGCTCGACATAGTCGACAAACGGCCGCACGAATTTTTTTACGAAGACGCTACCTCCCATACGATTCACGAATTATCCTACCGGGCTCAGAATATATTCCACAGAAATCCGAACTGGCAGAGAACACCCGTAACTTTGCAGAGATCGGAAGACAGATACGAGAAATTCGCAATCTATAGGGCAGGTAACCATGCCCATCCCGTAGGATATGTGGTTTGGGGGGAAAACGACGGTAATTTCTTCATAGTGGATTTGCATACGATTGACCCTGATATAGATCTCAAAGAACTGATTTTGGATTGTTTCAAAATCATATACGAAAGATGCGGCAGAAAAACTATGGTGATGGCAAATCTTCCGACCGACGACACCTTGTATCCGGTGCTGAAAGAACTTGGGGCATCGGAGGCTTTTGTGCAGCTGGAAATGATACTGGATCTTTATTGAGCCAGAAATATGATAAATCCGGTTTCGAGTATTTGTTAAGAAATTTGTCCGCATATTACGGCCCCGTAGAGAACATTTTCAGCGGCAGGACTTTTTTTGAAAGTGCGGTATTGATAGTTTTGCTCCAGAATTCGAGCTACACGAACGCAATTTCCGCGCTTGAAAAAATGAAAGAATCTGGCCTCGACACCCCTTACGGCATATCCGTATGCGACAGGACAAAGCTGTCTCAAATAATAAGGTTTGCGGGTTGTCAGGTAAAGAAATCCGAAACTATTCTTCTTTTTGCATCAAGCCTGATTTGTCGTAAAAACGGGGTATGCGAATTGTATTTTTCCGACAGGGAAAAGGCGGTCGAATTCCTGACCGGAATTCCGGGTATAGGCAAAGAAACGGCTGACTCGATTGCTCTATACGTTTTGGACAAGCCTTATTTTGCTTTGAATTCCTATTCAAAAAGATTTCTTGCAAGAACGGGGTTTTTAAATCCGTGTACTCCATGTGAAGTTGTTTCATTTGAAAAACTCATAAACGATGATTTCATAGATGACATAGAATTTATGAAATCAAGTAGAATGGCTATAGAAGCACATTCGAAGGAATATTGCAAAACAGTTCCCAGATGCAAATTCTGTTTTATCAGGGAAAAATGTCAGAAGTTATTTTGCGATTAGTTCAAGAGGAGGAAACAAAAAATGTATTTGGATATAATACAGACCGGCGGGCCAATCATAATAGTGATTCTGGTTGTCGCGGCGATAGGGTTGTTTTTCTTTTTCGAAAGACTGATAACGCTCACGATAATAAGGTCTTCGTTGCGAAAAGGAACCGATAACAGTTTTCTGGATTCGCTCGACTCAAAAATCGGAAGGCTCCGAAGCGGCAAAATAGATGAGGTGGCGGAATTCATCGGACACGAAACGGAAAAATTGCACAGGAACTTCAGGATAATATCGACCTGTGCTGCGATTTCTCCCTTGTTGGGATTGCTCGGTACCACTACCGGTATGATAAAAATATTCAATTCCATAGAAAAAGCCGAAAATCTGAAATATGTTCAGGATCTCTCCAACGGAATAGGAGAAGCTCTTTACACGACCATAGCAGGCCTTATAGTTGCAATAACCCTTACTGTTTTCCTGAATATACTGAAAGAAATGATAACCAATATCAGGCATGAAATCACCGATGAATACATCGGAATAACCGAAAGCAACAAGGGAAATCCCGGAAGCGGAAAGAAACCGACGGGAATCATATAGTAAAGCCATACTTCGGACAGGAAAAAAAGCACTTATTCTATTATGGGTGCTTTTTTTTTTGCAAGTTTTCAGATTCGAGTTTAAAAATATTATTCACAAATTATTCTGTTCCGGGATATTTATTTTACAAGAACGGAGTTGACAATATTTTTCGTCTCAAGTAATATAAGGTATACCTACATTATAGATACCGATAGATTTTTTAAAGTTTTTTTTATTATGTGTAAAGGAGCAACTATGTATAAAATAGCTTTGTGCGGAAACCCAAACAGTGGAAAAACATCACTTTTCAATGCACTGACCGGTTCAAGACAGCATGTGGGAAACTGGCCGGGAGTAACCGTAGAAAAGAAAGTGGGAATACTCAGGACAGATTCAGAAAATCTTGAGATTGTCGACCTTCCCGGAACCTACAGTTTGACTGCAAATTCAATAGACGAAAAGATTGCGAGGGATTTCATAATAAGTGAAAATCCCGACGTGGTAGTAGTCGTACTCGATCAGACTAATTTCGAGCGAAGCATGTATCTTGCACTTGAAGTACTCGAAATGGGTAAGAAAACACTTCTTGTTTTGAACATGGACGACGAGGCACAAAAACTCGGCATAAAAATAGATGATTCCAGGCTTTCTGAAAAACTTGGAATCCCAGTTCTTCGGGCGGTGGCGAGTAAGGGAATAGGCATGAAAGAGATCACGAAACAGTTATCGTCTTACTGTAAATCGGAAGAATTGCCCAAAGAGATAAAGTATTCGAGAACGATAGAAGATGCGATTTCAAAGACCGGGGAAATATTCTCCGAATTTCGGGAAGAAAAAGCAGACAGGATCAAACATGCGCATCATAAAAGTTTCGACCACAGGGAAAGAAACAGGAAGTTCAGAAATAGAAAATTCCTCGAAGAAAGCGATGCGGTTGACGCTTCATATAAGCCGCAAACGAGAAGATTTAAACATCACAGACATTTTGAAGGCAAGTATGCGGAAAATCCCCGACTGAAAAGATGGCTGGGCTTGAAACTCCTTGAGGGTGACATGGAATTCTCATCCAGAATAAGCGAATTTGAATACCGTACGCTCAGGGGAATTGTCCATTCGGTGGAATCGGAAGCTGAAAAAAGTGCCGATATTCTTCTCGCCGAAGAAAGGTACGGCCTGATACATTCACTGAATCTGCAATGCGTATCAAAAACCGGAAATATGCTCGGCAAGGAGAAAATATCCACACGCATAGACAGAATAATAACTAATAAATGGCTTGGTCTGCCCATATTCGCCGGCATAATGTGGCTGATATTCCAACTCTCTTTTTCAATAGGCGGCATATTCGCCGATGCCATCGAAGGCTGGTTTGGTGATCTGAGCCAGTTCGTCTCGATTAACATGGGAGAAACGGCACTATCGTCTTTCATATCGGACGCACTTATAGGCGGTCTCGGCTCCGTATGCGTTTTTTTACCGCAGATCTTCATGATATTCATTTTCATATCTTTCCTCGGTGACATAGGATATATGGCGCGTGCCGCATTTGTTATGGATAAAATCATGAGCAAATTCGGACTTCAGGGAAAGTCTTTCATATCCATGATTCTCGGATTCGGGTGCACGATACCGGCGGTAATGGCATCAAGAACTTTGGAATCCAGAAAAGACAGAATAATAACCGTATTGATAACCCCGCTGATCTCATGTGAGGCTCGGTTGCCTGTTTATGCACTCCTGTCGGGTATTTTTTTCAGAGGAAACGAGGGTACCGTAACATTCTCGCTTTATTTTCTGGGGATTTTACTGGCACTTATAATGGCTAAAGTTTTCAGCAAAGTACTTTTCAAAGAAGAAAAAAGTACTTTCATAATGGAATTGCCGCCATACAGAGTACCTTCTTTCAAACAGACACTCGGGGACGCGTTGAGGAATACCGTGGCATTCCTGAAAAAAGCAGGCACACTGATTTTAGGTGGAGTCATAGTTATATGGCTGTTGTCGAATTTCCCGCAGGGAGTCGGCGGACCTGTTGAAGACAGTGCGGTAGCGGGAATAGGCAAATTCTTCGCCCCGCTTTTCGCTCCGCTCGGATTCGGAGTTTGGCAGGCTTCCGTGTCACTTATATTCGGTGTCGTGGCGAAAGAGGTCGTGGTGGGTACACTCGGAACCATATTGCTCAGACAGGATTTCACAGATCTAAGCGAATATGTGGAGGCGGGACTTAAAGGAAAATTGGAGATGGGTTTGCAGACTATTTTCCAAAACAGCGCTGCGGTATACGCTTTCATGGTTTTCACACTGCTTTATATACCTTGTATAGCTGCGTTGGGTGCAATAAAAAAAGAAATCGGAACCAAATGGATGCTTTTCGCCGTCTTCTACATGACGGTTTTGGCATGGGTATCATCTTTTATAGCCTACAGAATAGGTTTGTTTTTCGTTTAAAGAATACAAAGGAGTTCTTATGGATTTGATTAAAATACTAAAAGAAATAGATTCCGGAAAATATTTATCCATCACCGAGATGTCTTATAAATTGAAAATGGATATGGGAATGCTTGATCACGCGATACTCATGCTGAAAAACATGGGGTATCTCAGCGAAAGCAACGATGAAAATTGCAGCATGGAAAAGTGCAAATACTGCTCGGCGCTTGAATCATGCTCAAATGGGCGGTTTCTGAAATTCAAAACCTACAGGTTGACCGAAACCGGAAAAAAAGCGGTAAAAAAATGAATAAAAAAGGGGTGATTCGATGAATGAAATTGAAACCGTTAAGAAGCTTTGGTCACTTTTCGACGAAAGAAAATTCGTGAAAGCCAAACCGTTATTCCACGAAAATCTCGAAGTCCATTGGATTACGTCGAAAGAGGTTTTTACCGGTGCCGATATCTTCATAGCAGTCAACGAGGAATATCCGGGCAAATGGAGAACGATACCCGTCAAAATAGCAAAATACGGCTCCGGAACGGCGGACGGCAATTCCGAATCAAACGAAAACAAGGTGTTCAGCCTGGTACACGTGTTCGCCGTGGAGAGAACGGAAGAATTCTATGTAACTTCCTTTTTCGAATTCAAAGACGGGCTGATAAAAAGAATAGAAGAATATTGGAGCACCGTGGAAAACCCTCCCGAATGGCGGGAAAAATATCGGATTTGACTATCTTCTCCTCAGATTATAACTGCTCAGATAAAAACCGTATTTTTCATAGAATCCGAAGGCTTTTTCGTTGCCTTCGGCCACTTTTATGTTTATTTTTGTGCCACCTCTCTTTTTAAGCCATTCAATGGATTTCTCCATAAAGGCGTCACCTATTGATTTGCCACGGTATTCCTCAAGAACGAATAACGATTCTATTTCCCCTTCGTCTCCCCCGACGGAACTCACTCAAAATCCCACATCTTCGCCTGTATTCGCGTCAATTGCTATAATAACGAGAAAGTCCCTTTCCGTTCCCTTTTTTCTGAAAATCTCCATTCTGTGCTCAAACGTGAATTTCTTAAACCTCTCACTTTCGTTTTTGGAATTCTCATAATGATGTTCGTTCAATTTGGTCCAAAGAGGTTTAATACGCGTCAGAATATTAAAACTGCCATACTCGAAATCTATATTGTCCGGCAAAACAATTCCCCTCCATGCTAAAACTGTGTTCTCTCAACTTATATTTTAGCATTTACGTATTTGTTATTGCCAGACAATATCCGTTATCGTTTTCCCTTGTGATTTCGTATTCGATGCCGGTATTCGCGGCTGCAATCGAGGCGTTCGCCAACAAAATCCCCAAATCGATATAATTGTATTCTTTTTTATCGGTAGTAAGCGTGAAAATTATTTTCTTGTTTTCCTCCAGCGTAAATTCCCATGGCTGCTTATTCATAGCGGAAGGAGCCAGTCTCGCATATTCGAGAATTTCCTCAATTTCGGGAGACAGGTACTTATTCCCCCCTTTGATAAGCTCTTCAATGGATTTTCGTTGTCCTGATTTTACAATTCCGGAAACCATCTTCTGCATAAGGGATTTTTTCGCATCTTTTTTTTCATACCCGAAAGTGATCGTGCACGGACTCTTTTTCTCCCCGCCAATAACATGCCATAAAGTACCTATGCCTTTACTTGTCAAATAAATAACCAGTTGCTGCCCTTCGTAGCCGAATTCCACAAGATTCAGATGATTGTTCTCCAAATCTTCGACAAACAGATTGAACGAGTTATCCTTATTCCTGGAGATTCTCCAATTCAGCCTGAGTGATGTGTTTAAAACATTTATTTTTTCAAAATGAGACTTAAACAACTCAACGGTTTCTGCGTCCACAGGTGAATCATCGAATTGCCTTACCGATTTACGGATTTTTATAGCTTCCAAATAATTCATAATTTTCTCCCTTCAAATAGTAATTAACACGGTTCGTTAAACTAACCCGATTATATTTTACCTTAAATCATAAGATAAATAAAACACTTATCGAAAAAACGACTAAGAACTATGTAACTTAAACGGCCTCGTTCAGAAAAATATAAACACATACATGCTTCTACAATTATCCCGCTAATTTGGAACACATAACCGTTTATATTCGCACCGCATTGAGTATAAAAACAGCTGTCGCCGTTTGACAAAAAAACGATTTTCCTATAATATTCATTTATACTCATTCAAATGATTGTTTAAGGTTGATTGTTGCGTGCAACTATATGAACAGGAGAGGATCATATGCCAAAAACAGCAATAATTCTGGGTGCCGGAGACAGAGGCCTCAATGCCTATGGAAAATTCGCATGGGAAAATCCGGATTTGATTAAAATAATCGCAGTTGCCGACACGGATACGTCGAAATTGAAAATAGCCGGAGAAAAACTGGAAATAGGGGAATCGATGCTTTTCTCAACCTGGGAAGACGCCCTTGAAATCGGAAAGATAGCTGATGGTGCCATAATCGCACTTATGGACGATATGCATGTCAGATCATCGTTAAAAGCAATGGAGACCGGATATGACTTATTGCTTGAAAAGCCTATGGACAGAACTCTTGATGGCACACTTAAAATTTACGAGTCATCGAAAAAACACGGCAAAAAAGTCATGGTTGCGCATGTACTCAGGTACACGGATTTTTACAGGAAACTTCGGGAACTTATAAACACAACGCTTATCGGAGATCTTATCGGAATAGAACACAAAGAGAATATCGGATATTACCACATGGCACATAGCTTTGTCCGCGGCAACTGGCGGAATTCGGAAACGTCATCTCCCATAATACTCGCAAAAAGCTGCCACGACATGGATCTCCTTTATTGGCTTACGGGAAAAAAATGTATTTCTTTAAGCTCTTACGGAAAACTCACACATTTCAGGGCAAAAAACAAGCCTTCGGGTGCTTCGGACAGATGTATAAACTGCTGTGTTGAAAAAAACTGTCCCTATTCTGCGGCCAAGCTTTACCTTAACGAAAACACGGGATGGCCGGTTTCGGTGATATCGACCGATTTGTCGATGGAAGGCAGGATAAACGCCCTCAAAAACGGTCCGTACGGAATATGTGTTTATGATTGCGACAACAACGTCATGGATCATCAGACAGTGTCTATGGAATTTGAAGACGATGTGCTGGTAACATTCACACTATGTGCGTTTACTGCCGAGAATACGCGGACGACAAGAATATTCGGCACAAAAGGCGAGCTGCGTGCGCATCTGGACAAATACGAAATAGAATACATCGAATTCGGAAAAGATCCCGTAAAAATCGAAATTGGAAACACGGGTTCCGGAGGCCACAGCGGAGGGGATTACGGAATCATGACTTCTTTCGTTAAAATGCTGGAAAGCAAAGACTTCAAAGACGATTTCACTTCTGCCGCCGAGTCGGTTGAAAGCCATCTGATGTGTTTCGCCGCGGAGGAATCCAGAAAAAAAGACGGGATAAAAATCGATATGGGTGAATACAGAAAAAAATTTTTAATATAGCCCCAACAGGGTAAAAAAGGAGGAAGAATATGAAAAAACTCTTGATTTTCGTCACGTGTTTACTCGTCACCGGAATGATTTTCTTTGGAAAAACCAACCTGACAATGGTCGAGACTATCACCAGCCCGTCAAGAACAGAACTGCTAAAAACTTTCATTTCCGAATTCGAAGCGTTGCATCCCGACATCGCGGTTGAGCTGATATCACCACCGTACGAAAGTGCCGACCAGAAGCTTTCGCTCATGCTGAATACGAACCAGAAAGTCGATGTACTCGAAGTCAGGGACCATACCATAAAACAATTCGTGAACAACAAAAAGCTGTTGAATCTCGAAGAATACCTGAAATCATGGAATGAATGGAGCGATATGGTAAACCTCACACATGAGGCCGCTTCATACGTTGACAACACTCCGTATTTCATTCCATACGGATTCTTCGTCAAGGCTTTATTCTACAGAAAGGACATGCTCGACGAAATGGGAATCGAAGTTCCGAAAACCATGGAGGAACTTTACCTTGCGGCAAAAAAATTCACTGAAAGCAAGTCAAACCAGTACGGTTTCGACTGGCGTGGTCCGGGAGAAATAGGATTCACAGATACCTGGATGATGTCATACGTACCGGATATAGATCCGAAATACGGCTACCTGACCACCGACGGCAAAGTCTACTTCGAATCACCGGAAGCTCTTGCCGCATTCAAAGATTGGATAAAATTGTTTAAAGACGCATGTCCTCCTGATTCAATATCCTGGGGATGGAGTGAACAGGTCAACGGCTTTGTGTCCGGATTGACTCCTTTCCTCTGGCAGGATCCCGATACGGTGCCTATATGTGTGGAAAGACTCGGCAGCGAAGGTAAATTCGCGGTTGCACCTCTTCCGATAGGCCCGAGCGGCAAAACCTTCCAGCAGTACGGATTTGCGGGCTGGGGAGTAGCCTCTTATTCCGAACACCCGAAAGAAGCCTGGGAATTGGTAAAGTTTCTGTCTACAAAAGATATAAATATCAGATTCTCAAAATCCAACGGAACCCTTCCGATAGGCAATTCCGCTTGGGAAGACGAATTTTTCAACCAGGGGTATTATCTCGGCTGGAAGGCCATGTTCGACGATCCGGAACACTACGTGTTCATAAAGATACCTTTCGATAAAAAGGAATGGGGACCTTACCTTACTAAGCACAGAGATGATTTGCAGAAAGTCATACTCGGCAGAATGACACCTGAAGAGGCTCTGAACAGATGGGCCGAAACCTGGAAAAACGCATTTTAATAAAATCTCCCCGCATGAGCGGGGAGATTTCCAATTAAGTTTCATATAAAACTCCCACAAAACAACCGGAATAAAGAGATGAAGAGGAGAATTCTGACATGAAATACCTAACTAAAAACACCGATAGAAAATTCATATTCGGCATGATAATTCCCTCGATGGCATTTATCGCCGTGCTGATTTTCACACCGGCTTTCAGGGGTGTGATCATGGCGTTTCAGAATTACAGCATGTTCGATCTTTCCGACACATCGTTCAACAATTTCCAGAACTTCAGGTCGCTTTTTGAAGATGAAGATTTTTACGTAGCTCTCGGGAACACTTTTATCTGGGTTTTCGTATCGCTGCTGTTTCAATTCATTCTCGGGTTCTGGCTCGCCTTGCTGTTGAAAAAGCCTTTCAGGGGCCGTGGAATAATTACGGGACTGGTTTTCTATCCCTGGGCAGTTTCCGGCTTCGTAATCGGTTTGATGTGGAGATGGATATTCAACGGTTCATCGGGAGTCCTGAACGACATTCTGATGCGTATCGGCCTGATAAGCTCTCCGATCGGATTTCTGTCAGATCCGGCATACGCACTGCCGTCGGCCATAGCTGCGAATATTTGGTACGGTGTGCCTTTTTTTGCGATAATGATACTTGCAGCTCTTCAATCGGTTCCTCAAAACCTGTATGAGGCGGCGGAAATCGATGGGGCGACGGCTGTGAAAAAATTCTGGAATGTTACCATACCTTATATAAAACCCACAATAATAAACACGACTTTGATAAGATTTTTATGGATAATGAATTTCCCCGACATAATTTACGCCATGACAAACGGCGGGCCTGCGGGAACATCGCACATACTCTCTTCGCTGATGATAGAAAAAATTTACCAGACATACGATTTCGGAATGGGATCGGCCGTGGGAGTTGTTATAATAGCGATACTATCCGTCTACACACTTGTATACCTTAAAATTACAGGTTCAAAAAACGTGGGTGATTTCTGATGAAAAGAAAAATACTGACTTTTCTGAGATTCTTTTCAATAGCTATATTCGTTTTCACGGCATTGGCCCCGCTTTACTGGATATTCGTCACCTCCGTAAAAGGACCCACGGAGACTTATTCATTCCCCGTATCGTACTGGCCGAAAGAATTCACCTGGGATAATTATATATTCCTTTTCAAATCGATGAACTTCGGACAATTCCTGGCCAACAGTCTTTTCGTTTCACTCGGCGGCGCAACAATAGCACTTCTGCTCGCATCGCTTTCGGGATACGTGATCTCAAGAAAACGGTTCAGATTCAAGTCACTCGTAATATTCATAATGTTCCTGACACAGATGATACCCGGATTCATAATTATGACACCACTGTATACAATGTTCGGTTCTGTCAGAATCGGCTCCGCATCACTTGTGAATAGCCTGTCCGTGCTCATACTCATTTACACGTCCATGATGATACCGTTTTCCGTGATAATGATGAAGGGATTTTTCGACAGAATCCCCGACAGCCTGGAAGAAGCCGCGAGAATAGACGGATGCTCCAACATAGGCGCATTGTTCAGGGTGATAATTCCGGTGACTCTGCCCGGACTGGCGGCTACATTCAGCTTCGCTTTCGTGAATTGCTGGAACGAATTGTTCCTCGCAATAATGTTCATAAATTCGGAATCGAAAAAAACAATACCCGTGGGACTCAACACATTCATAGGAAAAGCCGATATAGATTGGGGAGCAATGTCGGCCGGATCGATAATGGCTTTGATCCCCACTATATTCATATTCGCATTTGCCCAGAAATACATAGTTCAAGGCCTGACACAGGGCGCGGTCAAAGAATGACAAAACATATTCCACATCATATCGGAGGAAAAAATGGACGAAAGATTGTCTAAAATCTTGTACGAAAACGACGAATCAGGTTTTGCTTACAACCCGGTAAGCGTACCGATTTACGAAACATCTATTTTCCATTATGAAAACTGCGAACAATTCGCAAAGGCGATGGAAAACGAATTTATAGCGCACATATATTCACGCGGCAACAACCCCACCGTGGAAGTGCTCGAAAAGAAAATCGCGCAGATGGATTTCGGAGAGAGGGCCAAAGCCTTTTCATCCGGTGTGGCTGCCATTTCGGCATCCACAATGGCTTTTCTGAAATCCGGAGATCACGTGGTTTGTGTACGTGATTGCTACAATTGGGCAAGCAACCATTTCGGGAATTACCTGCAGAGGTTCGGAGTGGAGGTAACCTTCATAGAAGGTACCGAAACCGGGCAATTCGAAAACGCCACGAGAGACAACACCAGAATATACTATCTCGAGAGTCCAACATCGATGACATTCAAGCTCCAGGACATCGAAAAGGTCTCTTCGATAGCCAGGAAACACGGAATAAAAACCATAATAGACAACTCCTGGGCGACTCCGTATTTCCAGAACCCAATCAAACTCGGCGCAGACCTCGTCGTATATTCCGCCAGCAAGTACATAGGAGGCCACAGCGATATAATAGGCGGCATAGTTGTAGGAAACATGCAGGATATGAATCACATATTCAACACCGAAGTCATGAACATAGGTGCGGTTCCCGGGCCATTCGAAGGCTGGCTCATGCTGCGCGGACTGAGAACGTTGCCAGTCAGGCTCGACAGGCATATGAAAAACGCCCTGGAAATAGTGGAATTCCTACTCGACCATCCGGCCATAGAAAACGTATATTATCCTTACCACAAATCCCATCCGCAGTTCGAACTGGCTAAAAAACAACTGAAAGGCGGATCAGGCCTTTTCAGCTTCAACATAAAAACCAAAGATCCATTGAAGGTCAGAGAATTCGCAGATGGGCTCAAGCCTTTCAGAAAAGCCGTCAGCTGGGGCGGATACGAAAGCCAGATACTCCCCAAAGCACTCTGGCTCGATACACCTACCCCCGGATTGGTGAGAGTTCATATCGGACTGGAAGACCCGGAATACCTTATCGGATATCTGGAAAAAGGATTGAAAATATTTCTCTGAACATAACCTGTAAGAACAAACGGAAACTGTGGTTAATTATCTCCTCCACAGTTTCCTAAAAGTGTTATTGAGTATTGTAAGGGCAATTCGAGCAACTTTAGTTGCAAATTGCCCCTTTTTCATATACAACATTCGGAATCCATGTTTTTAATCCTGTAAGTTTCCATGCAGGAACCAAAACCCTCTCTCGTCCTGTACGTCCCCGTGCAGGACGCCGGTTATTTTAATTTCAAACAAGCAAAGCACTTCACTGTCATGCGTCACAGGCGAAGACGATTGCGACGAGGTAAGATACTTACTTTCATCCTATACACTCTGCTGACGGGATGCCGACAACCTCTCTCATCTTGTACATCCCGTGAAGGAACCAAAACCCTCTCTCGTCCTGTACGTCCCGTGAAGGAACCAAAACCCTCTCTCGTCCTGTACGTCCCCGTGCAGGACGCCGGTTATTTTAATTTCAAAACAGTCTAATAACTTCATTGTCATGCGTCACAGGCGAAGACGATTGCGACGAGGTGAGATAATCATTTTCATCCTATACACCCAGCTGACGGGATGCCGACAAAACTCTCTTGTCCTGTATATCCCCGTGAAGGAACCAAAACTCTCTCTCGTCCTGTACGTCCCGTGAAGGAACCAAAACCCTCTCTCGTCCTGTACGTCCCGTGAAGGAACCAAAACCCACTCTCGTCCTGTACGTCCTCGTGCAGGACGCCGGTTATTTTAATTTCAAAACAGTCTAATAACTTCATTGTCATGCGCCACAGGCGAAGACGATTGCGACGAGTTGAGATAATCATTTTCATCCTATACACCCTGCTGATGGGATGCCGACAACCTCTCTCATCCTGTACGTCCCCTTTAAGGAACCAAAAACCTCTCTCGTCCTGTACGTCCTCGTGCAGGACGCCGACTTTTAAATTTCAAAACAGTCTAATAACTTCATTGTCATGCGTCACAGGCGAAGACGATTGCGACGAGTTGAGATAATCATTTTCATCCTATACATCCTGCTGATGGGATGCCGATTAACCTTTCTCGTCCTGTACGTCCTCGTGCAGGACGTCGATTTTTAAATTTCAAAACAGTCAAATAACTTCATTGTCATGCGCCATAGGCGAAGACGATTGCGACGAGGCGGTGTTTGTGATCCTGTTACCATTGTAGAAACACATTGGAAGGGGTTGTCATCCAGAAGCATGTTTGTATACCGAAGGATCTGTTTTTTAAAAAAGAATTCTCTTCATTCTTTTAAACGTTAATTTAATTTAGTAATTGGCTCAATTTTCAAGCAACTTTAGTTGTAAATTACCCTTTTTTCACCTTTGTCATTCAGAGGTGAATGAAATGAGCCGAAGAATCTCAATGGTTTCCGAATAAAACAGCTACGCTGTTTTATTTCAGGAGTGTTGACTTTCAGTCAAACTCCAAGGTCTTTGTAAGAACGATATTTCATCTCAGGAGCTTTCCCTGCGGGAAAACTCCACTGTTGTTTAAGGAGTACGATCAAAAGTTTTTCTTTTCTTTTTCTCTCAATGGTTTCCGGATGAAAAATAAAAAACTATTTTTCATCTCAGGAGCTTTTCCCTACGGGAAAACTCCACTGTTGTTTAAAGGTACGATCAAAAGTTTTTCTTTTCTCTTTCTCTCAACGGTTTCCGAATAAAACAGCTACGCTGTTTTATTTCAGGAGTGTTGACTTTCAGTCAAACTCCAAGGTCTTTGTAAGGACTATTTTTCATCTCAGGAGCTTTTCCCTACGGGAAAACTCCACTGTTGTTTAAGGGGTACGATCAAAAGTTGCTGGAAGATCCAGATGAAAATGGTAAATGGGAGTTTCCATTCCTGGCGTGCCTGTTCTCCGGCACGAAGGTACGATCAAAAGTTTTTCTTTTCTCTTTCTCTTAATGGTTTCCGAATAAAACAGCTACGCTGTTTTATTTCAGGAGTGTTGACTTTCAGTCAAACTCCAAGGCCTTTGTAAGAACGATTTTCACCTCAGGAGCTTTTCCCTACGGGAAAACTCCACTGTTGTTTAAGGGGTACGATCAAAAGTTGCTGGAAGATCCAGATGAAAATGGTAAATGGGAGTTTCCATTCCTGGCGTGCCCGTTCTTCGGCACGAAGGTTCGACCAAAAGTTTTTCTTTTCTCTTTCTCTCAACGGTTTCCGAATAAAACAGCGTAGCTGTTTTATTTCAGGAGTGTTGACTTTCAGTCAAACTCCAAGGTCTTTGTAAGAACGATATTTCATCTCAGGAGCTTTCCCTGCGGAAAACTCCACTGTTGTTTAAGGGGTACGATCAAAAGGCACCACGCCCAAAGGAATAGAAAACGCAAGAAAACTGTTTCCATTCCTGGCGTGCCCGTCCTCCGGCACGAAGGTACGATCAAAAGTTTTTCTTTTCTCTTTCTCTCAACGGTTTCCGGATGAAAAATAAAAACCATTTTTCATCTCAGGAGCTTTTCCCTACGGGAAAACTCCACTGTTGTTTAAGGGGTACGATCAAAAGAAGAAAAAATACATATAGAAATAGGTTTTGACGAAAAGTTTCCATTCCTCATAGGTACGATCAAAAGGTGAAAAAGGTGAGACGAAGATAAACGCAGGAGCTGTAGTTTCCATTCCTCATAGGTACGATCAAAAGTGAGGAATACGGAGAACAAAAACAGGTATGAAAGGCGTTTCCATTCCTCATAGGTACGATCAAAAGCAAATCGAAAAGCCCGGCGTTCAAATCTATTTCTTGTTTCCATTCCTCATAGGTACGATCAAAAGGATATAATCAATATGATACAGGTTATGTTGGTTATATGTTTCCATTCCTCATAGGTACGATCAAAAGTGCGGACGGGTCCAAGGGGAATGTTTCCGGGGACTAGTTTCCATTCCTCATAGGTACGATCAAAAGTCTGTGTTGGTGTTTTGCAAGATTTTGCATATTTAATGTTTCCATTCCTCATAGGTACGATCAAAAGACGACGATAATTACCAGAAAATTCTTTCGGGAAAATAGTTTCCATTCCTCATAGGTACGATCAAAAGGCGGAAACTTTGAGAATCTTTCAGATCACTTTCCTGTGTTTCCATTCCTCATAGGTACGATCAAAAGTAATCATGCATCCAATCATATTCTTTTAAGATACGTGTTTCCATTCCTCATAGGTACGATCAAAAGTGGTGTTATACACTTTTCGCCGCATTGGGATTATTCGTTTCCATTCCTCATAGGTACGATCAAAAGCGCGGAAAAGTTATAGAAATTGTTACATTAAATTAATGTTTCCATTCCTCATAGGTACGATCAAAAGTTCTTCCTTCTTTGAAATCTTTATATCTTTGCACGAGTTTCCATTCCTCATAGGTACGATCAAAAGATTCACAAGTAATAATATTTTAAAACCGAAAGAATCGTTTCCATTCCTCATAGGTACGATCAAAAGAGTACGACAATACATATCAGTTATGATGAAATTAATGTTTCCATTCCTCATAGGTACGATCAAAAGTTAATAAAAAACCAGATTCGGCATTATGGATATACGAGTTTCCATTCCTCATAGGTACGATCAAAAGTAGTATTTTTCTATAAACACAGGGGTATATTTATAATGTTTCCATTCCTCATAGGTACGATCAAAAGGGGTTTCCCGACAGGGTGGACAGAACTCGAGTACTCGGGTTTCCATTCCTCATAGGTACGATCAAAAGCCAGATTGGATTATTCTCGAGAATGTTCCTGGAATCAGGTTTCCATTCCTCATAGGTACGATCAAAAGGGGGAACGGATTGTATTGCTTCAATTAAACGATTTCTGTTTCCATTCCTCATAGGTACGATCAAAAGCATAATATCTTATTATCCATAGTATCCCCTCCTTTAGTTTCCATTCCTCATAGGTACGATCAAAAGAATGAAATTTAACCATCTCACGCTATTCACTGGCCAGTTTCCATTCCTCATAGGTACGATCAAAAGTGATACCTGCCGTGTGCAGGTATTTAGTTGATGTTAGTTTCCATTCCTCATAGGTACGATCAAAAGAATGAAATTTAACCATCTCACGCTATTCACTGGCCAGTTTCCATTCCTCATAGGTACGATCAAAAGGGTGATATTATGACTATATACGAATTCAGGAAAAAGTAGTTTCCATTCCTCATAGGTACGATCAAAAGCCTCTATTGTAGGGGCGGGGGACTCAAATAACACCGGTTTCCATTCCTCATAGGTACGATCAAAAGGCATTGAAGTTCTCATTAACGGCTGTGTTAACTGTTTTGTAATCTGAAACGTTTTCCCGGTAGTTATACATTGCTAAACCATTGTATCATTCTTTTTATCAGTTGTCAAGTGCTTTCTTCCTTTCCCGTCGATCCCCCGGGTTTTTCCGTTCACCGGAGGTCGACGGTTTTTTTACTAAAGAATTCCGTTATTTTCTATATTTTTTTTATCTATTCCAATCAGCTGAAATTCTATGTCATTTTTTGTCCTTAATTTGTAAATTCTTATGGAATCTTCTTCTTTAAGTGTTTTCCTGTTCAATTCAGCGATCATTTTTTGGAGTGTGGATTGTTGGATTTCACCTTCAAAAACCGAGTTTTGAACCCAGTCGAGGTATTTTCTGCATGTTTTTAATATTTTTCCAACTCTTTTTTCTCCTATATCGTAAGTAAGTAGAATATACAATCACATCCTCCTGTAAGCAAGATATTCTTTTTCACCGGTTATGTGTTTTTGTATTTTGTATGCTTCAAGTCTTATCAAATATCTGTTGGAAACGTTTCTTTTCAATTGTTCGTTTTTGACAGTTGACTTCATCTTTTCGTCGAATGAAGAGACGAATAGTTCTTTCCCTTTCTCGTTTAGATATATTCCTTCGAGGTGTTTTCCGAAATGTTCCGTTTTTATTTGATTTTTATTTATCAAGCTGAATATCAATCTATCCACTATTATAGGTTTGAATATCTCTGCTATATCCAGATTCAGAGAAAAATTTCTGAAATTAGTTGAATGTAGTATTCCTATCCGAGGATCCAAATGGGTTTTATATATTTCATTCAAACAACTCGTGTACATCAAGGTGTTTCCAAAGCTTATCAAAGCATTCATCTCATTTTTAGGCGGTTTTTTACTCCTGTTTTTAAATTCAAATCCCTTTCCGGATACTATTTTTTCGAAGGATTGGTAATAGTTTTCACGATAATTACCTTCAATTGCCATGATTTCATTTATGCTTTCAGTATCGTTCAATTTTTTTTCGAATTCTTCGGCCGTCTCCAGGTGATTTTCAAGTTCCTTTCCACGGTTTTTATAATATTTCATAACATCTTTCATGTTTTTCATTGCACCACTAATTATTTTCTTCGCCAATTCAAGTCTTTTTTCCTGATTTGTGTAAAAAAGGCATTGTTCGAGTATCACATGTCCTGAGTTGAGGTGCTCACGAGGATAATATGTTCCGGCATAGTACTCATATCTGTTGAAAAAATGTATCATAATTTGATTTTGTGTCAGAAATTCGAGAATTCTTTTGTTTATATCGAGTTCTCCGAAAACATAAATCGAGTCGGTTTGTTCTACCGGCAGATGAACTTTTTTTCCATCTTCTTTTTCAAACATCAATGTATTGTCTTTTCTGCTGAGTTTCCCGGAAGAAAAAAGATATAGATGTCTTTTCATGTTATCACGCTCCGCAATAATTGTAGTATGCGCATTTCTCACATTTTTTTTGATAGCCGGTGAATTCGGGCAGTTTATTTTGAGCCAATCTCTGTATTTCTTCGCAATATTTTTCGAGTGTATTTTCGTCTTCCAAAGTCAGTTTTATCAGTTGTCTTCTTTTTTCAACAGGGTAAAGCAGCTCACCATCGACTTCAATTCCGATTTGTTTCAGTTTCCAGATATAGAAAAGGAGCTGTATTTTGGCTCCTTTTTCCGAATGTTTTGATTTTTTAACTTCACCTATCAGTACTTTGTCTTTAAACTTTCTTGCAGTGTCTATTTTCATGTTTTCAAATTCGATTTCTTTGTCCGCGACTTCTTCATAAAATTCTTTTTGTATATTTCTTCCGATCGATAAATCAACATTGTCATTCTCAGGTGTAATTCTGTGTATCATGTACCAGGTTTCTCTTTCGCAGTATGCGTAAGATAAAATTATCGATCCGTTTATTTTTATTTTTTCAATAACAATCAGCTCCTTCGTACGTATTAAATCCGGTTTCTTCAGAATAATACTTTCCAATTTCTTCTCTTGAAACATAATAATATCCGTATACTTCCGGAGGCAACATAGTTTCTTCTTCTTTTTTTACCTGATATTCTATTGTGTAAGGGGCTAAACTTCGGAATATTCGTTTTTTAGAAGAGTATGCGGCGTATTTTTCGAGTGATGATTTTTCTTCTCTCATTTTTAAATATTCTTTCCACTTTTCTCCGGCATTTTTATCAAGCTCAAGAAAAATGGATACTTTTCTTCCCTGATACTCTATTAGTCTGAATTTTGAAATTTCATCGTAATCAATTTTTTCGAGGGCTCTCAACAATTTTAGTGAGTCAGCTTCCTTTCCCTTTTTTTCGATTTCTTTGAAATAATTTTCGCTCATCAAATATATTTCTTTTTCGTCTATTAACCGTCTGTTATTTAGAATTTTGACAGTAGTTTCGAGAATTACCGGGTCGTATATGTAATTTGAAAAAGGCAGGGAATTTTCATTTTTCTTGAGTTTTAAAAACAAGATTTTTGATTTTTCATTTTTGTTGTTTCTATTGACTCTTCCCGCTGTTTGAATCAGGCTGTCCAATGGTGCAAAATCCCTTATACATGTGTCATAGTCTATATCCGTTCCGGCTTCTATGAGTTGAGTGGATACCAAAACTGATTTTTCAGTTTCGTTTTTAATTTTTTCTATTCTCTCTCTTCTTATTATGGGGGGTAAATTGGTGGATAAAAAATATAATTTTAAATCAGTGTAATTTTCTTTTATATATTCGTATGTCTCTTTTGCCGAATCTTTAGTGTTCATAACTATCAAAATTGATTTTTTCTCTTCAATATAATTTTTATCAACGAAATCTCGCAAAACAATTGTTTTAAATTCGTCGAGTGTTAATGTGTTTTCATGTTTTAGTTCGATCTCGTAGCGATTTGTACTTGACGGTATGTCTTTCACTATTTTATTTCCAATATATACAGGTGGGAAAGTCGCTGTTGAATAAATCAGATATGTACCTCCGCCTTCCACAAGCTTTTTCAGCACTTTATTAGTTATAATCCAGTATTTTGGTGGAATTGATTGTATTTCGTCGAGTATTATGGCACAATTGATCAGGCGAAAGAATCTGGTATTCCTCCTGTTTGTAAAAATCGATTCGAAAAGACTGTTGAATGTCGTGAATACGAATTTCGATTCCCATGAATTTATTAGCAAGTCTGCTTCATTCAATGAGAATTCTTTTTCGAATGAATCGGTTGAGTATCTATATGCGAGATCGGCAAGATGATGCTGTTCTAAAATCGTATTTTCACTGATATCCATGTTATTGCAAGTGAGAATTTTTTCAAGCACATCCGCGCTCTGATCTATTATGCTCAAAAATGGAAGCGAACATATGATTCTGTCTTTGTTGCTTTTCAGGGCAAGTGAAATGTATGCCAGTGTTTTACCTATACCTGTTCTTCCTTTTATAATATCAAAACTTGAATTTCTGTTTTTTACAGTTGTATCGTAGAATTCGTTTCTTTTTCTGTCATTTTCATTTTTCGGAAAGTCGAATTTCATTTTGCTTCTGTATAAATCAACCTCATCACCGTTGAATTTAAAATTCTCAAAATCTGGTTTTAAATCTTTAAAAACCGCATCCATTCTATCTGCCCAAGTGAGAAGTGAAGATAAGTAGGAGTATAAAATAAAAAGGGAAATATCTTTTTTTGCGAATATTTTGGTGATCCATTCGGCAAAATGTTTTACGAATATGTTTTCATCGATTTTCGGTATCTCAATGTGTTTTGACAACTCACTTAAAAAATCAGAATTCAGGCTTTTCTTTTTGTCGTTTAAAGTTTTATCTCCGATTTCCCATAAGGATAATGGAATCATTATGCTCTGATGCAGGCTGTGATGGTTTTTGCAAATACTCGATGCAATACCGGCCAAGTATGTGTTTTTCAGCGGTAATTTTTCCGTAAGATAATTAGCACAGGCGATGGCTCCGATATCGGAATGGGAAGAAAGTTTTTTTTTAACAGATTTATTTCTGATATGTTTTTGAAAGAAATCAGTGGCTTTTCCAAGGTCATGGAAAAGCCCGATCGCATTTATCATGGTTTTTAAATTTTCCGAATCAACACCGAATAATATCTGTGTGTCTATCGAGGGTTCTATTTTTTTAAATTGTGAAATCATGAGGTTTCTGACGCTGTGACTGTGGTCTATCAAAAGACGGTTTGGATGGGAAATGATTCGATAATCATTCATACGAGCATCACAACCTTATCGGATTCCGATAATAAGTAAATGTTGTCAATTTTTTCGAATAAGCTGACACACAATGATTTTGCATTGGATTCGTGTATGACATCGACATATTTTTCGGTTCTTCTGAAGGAATTCATATGAAATTGCTGTCTTTCCGATATTATTATTTTTCCTACTTCGTAATGTATTTTGAAATTTCCGAAAAGATATAGACAGCTGTTTAAATGAATTTTTGATAAATTATTCCCTATAACCGTGAATTCATAGAATTGTGGGTTTTCCAATGTGGCTATAAATTCGCTTATTCCGAAATAAGGCGTGTAATGGGCTGTTTTCTCCTCAATGTTTTTTTTAATCTTATTCAGTAATTTCTCATTTGTTTTAAGGTAAATTCTGTAATGTGGATTTTTTAGGAGCTCTATGGTTGCCCTTATTCGTGGTTCTTCGCTTCCTGATTTAGTTTGAATATAATTGGTGCCGAGCATCTTTCTTTCAATAGGTTTTAAGATTTCAATCCCGAATTCAAGGTTTTCTTTGCAGAAAAAATCCATGAATTCACTTTTCCCACCTCCACCGCTTTCAATACCCAGAACCGCCCCCAAAATACCAAAAACCGCCGTCCTCGGTGGCACGGCAAAACTCAATCCCGAAGTTGTGGTATACGGCTGTCTGAAAAAAGCAAAATCACCCCTTGCATCAAAACTCAATATTCTCATAAATCCCACCCGCTTATATTTTCATTGGTATGGTTTTTCCTTCGAGGAGGTTGTCAATGTTGAAAACAGAGTCATCATAAGTTAAAATCAATCTTTCATCTTTCATGTATCTGATCTCATGGATTTTATCCTCATATTTTTCCAAAATCGATTTAAGAGTTGATACATTCAAGCTGTATTGAGATATATCTCTTATATCTTCTCCTTTTATACCGGAATTTATTTTCAAAGACCTGTCCAATTCACCGATGTGAAAGTTTTGATTTTCCTTATACACGACATCCAAAAGCAATCGCGGGAGATGTTCGCTTTTTGATCTCGTGAGAAGATCACGAGTGCCGTTCCACATCGCTGTGAAGAATTTATCAATATCTTCGGTAGAAAGATTAGTATGTTTTGCCGCATTTTGGTTTATTATTCCATGGAATATTATGTTGGCGTATGGAATTATCCATTCTTCACGAAAAGTTCTTTGATCGGCTTCCTGTTTGCTTGCGAAAGCTGCGGTACCCTGTATGAAAACGGGATCGACTTCGTGTGTTGAAGTTCCGTATCTTATCTGTACCGGACCGGTTAAGGAGAAAGGGAGCTTTTTGGCATCTTTTACAGTTACCGTACCACCAAAAAGCCTTATATCTATACATTTTTCCAGTAAATCTTTTTGAAATTCTTCACTTTTGTTTTTATATTCGCTTAGAGAACCAAGGATTTGTTCAAGTCTTTTGTTGAGTGTTACCGCATCTCCGTTTACAAAAACCGTTTCCCCCATTTCGAGGAAATAATCCCTGATATTTCTTTTAAGCCTGACATCTGTGACGATAACTCGTGAAATTTTTAAATCCATTCTGGGCTTGTTCGAGTCAAGAGGGTCTCCGTTGGGATTCGCGTATTTGATATCATAATCAAAAATGAATTCATGTCTGTTTACGATTTTATTCAATTTCTTCCACCTCCATAATGTTTTCGTTTTCTTCAGTTTCGTATTCTTCAATTGGCTCTTCTTGATACTCCACGTCCTCAGAAGGTGAATCCGATCCGTTAAAATACAGGCTGGATGAGAGTTCTCCTGCTAAAAACATGTAATTCAGATCGATTGTATCCGCTTCCCAGTCATGCCCTGCCTCTTGCTGATATTCACTTGCGATTTTTCCAAGGTGATTGATGTATGAAACTTTATTTTCTTTCGAATACTGTTTCACTTTCCACATCAGATCGGTGAAATGCGATTTGAAATCTGAAGGTTTCATCCTGTAAGCTTTCAATTTTAGATCTACTGTCCCTTCGATATTTTTACTCTTTTGAAGATAGGCCACTTTGGAATGGATCATTCCAAGCAGGTATACGAACTTCTCTTCAGGTGTTCTGAAAAATCTGGGGTACATCTCGAAATGTTGTTCCAGCTTTTCTTTCGTGGTTTTATTAGGCAAATTTCCTCTCCTTTCGCAACTATGGGTTGATTCGTCAACGAAATAAGCAGTCATGATTATTTGAATTCCTCTGAAAAAGTAGTTTTTACCTTTTAACTTCAAATTTGAAATAAAATTTACCGCTTCTTTTTTATACGTTTTTAAGGATATTGGGAGTGAGTAGAAAATACTTTGAAGATAATCGTAGAAGTCTTTTTCCCTCTTTGATTTGAAAATATTGTAGATAATTTCAAAATTTATATGTGGTGGCGAATCGAATTTATCCAATATCTTTTCGAACACAGATTCTGTCTTTTCTTTGACTTTTATGATGTCATAAATACGGGAAAACGGTATATCACGCAAATTCAACTGTATTTTCATTTCGCTTTTGGATTCTTTTACGAAAAGGAAATTAAGCGTGGTTGGGGTATCGGATGAAGCCATGCCGTTGAGCAGAGATAATTCGAAGGCTTTATAGTTTGATGATTTTGAATCTATGATTTTTTTAATATTTTCAATTCCGGAAATGAATTCTTTCGCCACTGAAAACTCAAAGTGTGATCTTTCTCCGTGAAATTCAGGCAGCAGATAAACATTTGAAAAAGCTCCGTAGAATTTCAATTTAAGCTTTTCATCCAAAATTCTTTTTCCGAGAAGCAAATTTGAATAGCATTCCAGGCAAAGCGGCAAAGTTATAAAATGATTTTTGATGTCAAGTGCGTAGTTGAAACTGGGCTTTTCAAAAGTCGAAAAAGAGAATATGTCGCTTCCCCTGTATCCCACTGATTTATTTTTATTGCATATATAGCAGGTGCCTTTCGATTCGGTTTTGCAGCTTTCCATTCTGTTCAAAAATATTTTTTTGAATTCTTCGATATCACCAGGGTAGTATTCTTTTCCATCTTCAACGAGGACTATGGTGTAAAATCTGTTGTCATTTTCTTGAAGAATGTTATTTATAATCTCAATATCCGATTCAATTACTTGTTTTTTCGCCTCGATTTCGAGAGAGAGCACGTTGGAAGTACAATTGATATTGTTCTTTCCGTAATTGATATATTTTTTTATTACTGCGTCAATTCCTTTGCCCGAATTCTTTATGGTCAATGAAACGGGAATCTGGTGGTTGCCCGGCATATCTTTGTATTGGTAATTTCGATTTGAACGGCTTCGGAGTTCGCAATGAAGATACTTTATGCTTTCTTCATTTTTATTGAAGATAATGGCGATTTCATGTTCGAATTTGTTTCCTATTTCATTTTCAAATCTTTGAACATAATCGTAATTTTCTTCAAATGAGGCCAAATCGTACAATTGTTTTAGTATTGTAATTCACCTCCCGAAAGCCGGTTTCCCCGGCTTTCTGATTTTTAAATATTGAAAGCATTGACAATCATGCTCAAACTAACCATGTATATTATTATGTCTATGATCCCAATTATCAGACCGATTACGGCATTTTTTCTTTTGTAGTCCAATCCAAAACCTATTAGCGCCATGACTATGGCTATCGCGCCCATAACTGGTGTAAATATGAAAATTCCGATTGCGGCAAGTATTATCGATATGAAACCGAATTTTGATTTTTGAATATCATTGCGTTTTTCCTCATTGTTTTGCGATTTTGGATCGTTTGGGTAAGAGTTTTTCAGTTGGTAGAGGTAGAAATTCACATCTTCACTGTTTGCTTCCGGATAGTTCTGACAAACTTTTTGGGCAATCTCGGAATCGGAGTAATTGCCCGTCTGTTTCAAAAAAAATACATAATCTTTGGACTGTTGATTCAAAAAAACCACTCCTTTTAAATTTTAATTTAGTGATGCGGATTTCTATCGAAAAAGAAAAACCACAGACTTTTTCAGCCTGTGGTGATATGATTTGTGATTAGTCTTCAAGATATTGTAATTCTTCGGTGTTAGAAGCGAAATCGTTTGCTATTGCCCAGCCCATTGCTTCCGTAATCGCCGCTGCCGTTGCTGCATTCATGGCGTTGCCTATGCCGGGAAACCATCCGAAAAGCCATTGAGAAATGCTTCTGCCGACATAAGTGGCTATGTAAGTTGATAAAAGAGATTTCGCCCAGCTTTTATCTATGGTATTTCCGAATACACTGCCGAGAGAAATTATCATTGTTATCTGTATAGGAACTATTACTGCACTGTCAGAGCCAGGTAACTGAGCAAGACCGGCTGCTGCCAACGCAGCCGCAACCGAAGCTGAGTGGATGATTGTGTGACACTGATTCTCCTGTTCTTTTGTCATGTTTGCCAACTTCATCACTCCTTTATTGGTTTGGGATTTGATTCATAGATATTAATCACACTTTGTATTTATTTTTGTGACAGAGCCGGATAATGCGGTTAATCGAAAGTCAGTTTTTGATTTTAAAGTTCTTATTCTTGAATATCGAAATTACCGTACTTGATTTTGGATCGTAAAACAGATGAGTGCCTTTTAGATGATCGAGTTTGTCAAAATTTCGTCCGACTGCTGAATACAGATAACCACCTTTGCTTGCCTTGCTTCTTTTACCGTGATAAAGGATGAAATTAACTTCGTAAAGGTTCAAACCGTAAAACTGAGCATTCTTGACAACTGTCTGGGAGAAGTTCTGTTTTTGCATAGTTTTAACCTCCGTTTAGGTTTTTTGGAAAGTAATTTTAAATAAAATAACAGGCAGAAACGGCTGGGTATCTGAGCGAATCATTTTGTGGAAAAATCCGCTTTTAAGTTCTCTCTCTCGATTTTGAAATTAACTTCATTTGAAGTGACTATTTTTACGGATATGCCTGAAGCTACTATGACCAAGGCGATTCCCGCGAATTTAAGCAGAATATTCATAGTACACCCTCCCCTTTTTGTTTTTGTTCAAAGCATACAATCACACTTTGTATTTTGTTTGTGTGCTTAAGGATAATTTCATTAAAAACAGCACGGATGATAGATATTAAGATTTCAATTTTCGCTGTTTTCGAGGATTTTGACCATTCCGTATCCGTGGCAGTTTTTTTCACCAATTCCGGTTTTTAGGGCGGTATCGAGCAGGAATCTCGATCCGGTTAATCTTAATACGCCTTCAAATGTGTTCTTTTCAATTGAATTGAAATCTTCAAGGACCTCTATTTTAAAATCACAATCATCAGCTTTCACCTTTATTCCAAGCGAAATACATTTGTCAATCAGTCCGTCCCTGATATTTCCACCTATATCGGCATCGCTTAAATTGAACAATATAGGAGAAAGGGTTTCTACTGTCAGTTTATTAACACGAAGGGGATATGGAATATATTCAATACTTGTGAATTGAAGGGGATTACTTCCGATCTCTATTGCTTTGGCTTCGAGTACGGCACATCCGATTTTCGACTCGAGAGAGTAAAATGGGGATGCGAAATAGAAAGAAATACTTTTCCCGTGATTATCCGGGTAATAACTGAAGAGTGAATCACTGCCGTTGGGGAATACTTTTGAAAAAACCATCATATTAAAGTCTTCCCTTTTGCCGAGACACGTTATGAAGAAAGATCTGAGTTCTTTCCTGTAACTGTCTTTGAATATTATGTTCTGGCAGCTTTTAAAGCAGAATTTAAGTATAAAACCACCTCCGAAGTTTTAAATTAATTTGTTTTTATTAAGTGTGATGTTGAAATTTTCAAAAAGTAGCCTGCGATATTGAGATTACGCAGGCTCAAATGTAAAGCGAATTACTTTTTGAACAGTTTAAGCGGGGTTTTATTTTTGACTCTTTTTCTCTTAGAGTATTTTCGTATGAGAAGAAGAGGGATTATAACTATTATTATAGCCAAACCCCATGACGCGGGATTGTTGATGCTTGGTGTTGTGATATTTGAAATTAATTTACCGGCAACATCAGATGTGCCTTCAATGGCTTTCCCCAGCAGTTGATCCGAAGTGGCAACTTTGAAAATCGCCGTAGAAAGTCCCACAGCGCCAATCGTTTTAGGGTTTTTTTTAATGTATTCAAGTATCCTCTTCCCGTATTTTGAAATTATTTCGATTATCTTCGGATCATTTCCTGCTGCCTCTATTGCATGTTTGAATTCTGCATTTCCGGTGAATTCCCTGGAAATCTTTATGAGCTCATCACCTTTGTTGAGTATGAGGTTTTTTGAAATGCTGGAGCTTTTGGAAAGAGGGATCAATATATCATCCGAATATTTACCAACTGCCTTGACTGCGGTGTCACCATAGTACATATAAGCTTTTAAAGCATCATCGCCATATTTGCCCAGACCTCTTGAAACGTTTTCGGAATTCCAGATGAAAAATTTCACACCATCATCACCGTAATCTTTAAATACTTTCATTGCCTCATCTCCGTATACTTTCAGCACTTCTACGGATTTTTTACCGTATGTCTTAGCTATTTTTACGGCATCGTCTCCGTATTTGTAAATTAATTTACTTAGATCATCTCCGTATTTAAAAACCAGTTTTGCCGCATCGTCAGCGAATGATTTAGATACAATCGCGGCTCCTTTCAGCATAGTGCCTGCCACAGACGGGAATACCGAAACAGATGCTGCAAGTACGAGCAGTATCACAAGCATGAGTGTAAGAAATACACTTTTTCTCATATTACACCTCCAGATTTTTAGATGCGAAGAATAACAATCACACTTATGATTAAAAGCAAATGTTCCTGAGCTCTTTGTATACGTTTTCACTGATTTTTCTGGCCATCGAATCGATTTGTGGATTGAACTCATCTATCAATGAGTTTTTTGAGATTTCTCCTATCAACAAATCCACTCCAACAGAGATTGCCAGACCAATAGGACCGGCTAACTTTCCGCACGATGACAAGAAAGTGCTCGTTATTAACTTGGTGCCTATTATTCCTGAACATACACTCCCGCCCACGCATGAAAATGTTCTCGTGGATATTTTCCCATGTTCGATTTTTATATCAGCCTTTGAAAGAACTGACATTTTATTGGCTATCATTTTTATTATTTCTTCTTCTTTGTAGATGTCGTTTAAATATCCAGGCAGCAACAGTGCTTTCTCATAGATTTCATAAGTGATATTGTCTATTATGGATTCGAATTGTTTGTTGAAACTCACCATTTCCTCTTCTATCAATATTTTTATCTTTTCCTCATTCGGAAAATAGACGTCGATGAATTGAGCCACGTAATTTTCTACATTGGAATCGTTTCCGCCAAAGAAATCCTGCACTTGGAACCAACTCATTTTTATTTGGCTACCGAGATCTGTGATATCGTTGGCAAACCTTTCAATATTTTTCTTGTATTCTTTTATCCTTTTTTCTATTCTGTTTTTGGTTTTCATAAGTAATATGCTCGTCTCGGATTTAAATACCGAATCGTATTTTGAGAACAATTTGGATAATTCCGGGTCTTCTGTCTGAACCTGCACAGTTCCCAAAAGTACAAATACGGTAACTGCCAACGATGAAATCACGATTGCCAATACCAATTTCGATTTATTCATTTGAATCCCCCCTTCGAATTTGATCTCTCAAGAATATTAATCACTCTTTCGATTTATTGAATGTGTATAGGTGTTGCCAAGAAAATCGAAATTTCGTCATTCTTCATTTCATCTGCTTTATCCCCTTTGTCATGATGAAATGAATTTGAAGTGCATGATTTTATTTTAGGAAACCTTTTTTTATTTACTTTGTTTTTGGAGTTATTCGGCGGAATTTGATTAAGCATTGAAATGAAACAACCTGTCCGTTTTTTGACTCTGGACTTTAACAGACAGGCTGAAAATTTTAGTTAATCGATTTATATTTCTTTATTCAAAGGCAATCTGGACATTTTTACCGAGTATTTTTCTGAATTCATCTTCAAAATACTTTTTTGCTCTGATTTCAAGAGAAGCCGGAGATTCGAGATTTTTTCTTTCTATTTCTTTGACTATATTTTTCTTTACATTTTCGTATGAATCTGCAAAGTCCTTTGAATCAATTCGTGCAGCCAGAAAGAAAGTGTGATAGTCGTTGTGGAAGCTCTTCACTTCAGCAGATTCAAGAATCACCCCACTGACTTTTATGAGTACATTTTGATCATCATCGATGATTATGCTGTTTTCTTTGAAATTTTTTAAAGAATATATTGTTTTAACCTCGGCACTTGTTACCACATAGCCGTCGGGAAGCTCTAAAAATCCGATATTTCTCACTATTCTGTTCGAAACATCTATCTTTATATTTTCTATATACACGGTAGCTGCTTTTTCAGAGAGCATGTTGTAATAATCCTGGTTTATGTTTTTTCCGGGTACGAAATAGCCGATGAAAACAACAGCTATCAGTGTTAAAACAAGCACACTTGCTAAAAGCATCAATATATTTTTCATATTTGACCTCCCGTCAGGCTATTTATAAAAAAAGTGGCGAATAAATTCGCCACTCCAGTATTTTTTGAGAATCAGTGTTAGAGTATTCTTATCGAACATGCTGATGTCAGGAAGTAAAACAGAAACAGCACGATTCCTATGACCACCGTTGATTTTAGCAATTTTAGCATTTTCATGCCCCCTTTTAATTTATTTAATCACACTATTTATTTTATATATTCTAATAAATACCTGAATCAAAATAAAACTTCAAACATAACATGAAACAGATATTTTCTCTAAAAGGCATGCTAATACTGCTATTTCATATTTTTTGATGAGCTATATTTATTTTATAGTCCGGATGATTTTATGTTCGATTATTATAATCACAGTTATTATTTTAGGTGATGAAGTGAATTCACATACAACATATTAATTTGATTTATTCTTTTTTAAAAGTATTCTTTTCGCCTCTTTGAATTCTTCTTCGGACAAGTATCCATTTTTAAGCTGCGAAACAAGTTTTTCAATTTCTGAACCTATTAAACCCTTTTTAGAATCAGTCTTGTTGTTATATTTTTCAACTCTAACAGCTTTAGCGGATCCTTTGAAAACAGAATAGTAATGAATTCCGCCATTCGGACCCTCTTCTTCGTCCGTGCCTGTATAAATAGTTAAAGAAACTATTGCGTTTGCCCCCAAGACTATAGCCCTATATTTCAAATCATCGATCGCGCATTGCCTGTCTCTGTACAGTGTCCAATTTTCGACATCGCCAAAAGATTTTGTTATTCTATGTCCCCCGATATGATCCGAAACCGCTACTTTAAATGAAGGCAGTGATTTGTCTATCTTGTCATAACATTTATCACATACTCTGTCATACCCCCAAACGTACGTTGTCGAACAATCGGCACATACTGTCTTCCCACAAACACTACATTTATACCCCCATCTGAAAAAACCGCAATGCTCACCGCAAACACAACAAAAATTGGAATCAGGCATTTTTTATTCCTCCTTTTTTATTTGGATATCGTCAATATAATGTAATCACACTTTGTATTTAATTTATCGATTACGACCGCTGATATAAGTGATAATGTGAAGTTTATAAAACAGTTCTGAAGTAATTTAATACAAGAAAAAAACTCGGACATGATTAAATTCTTATCACTTGATATATTAAAATATGTTGAAAACATCCACTTTCAATTTTTGATTATCACAGATTATTTTTTTGAAACCAAGACGTCAATGTTCTTCCCGTCAGCGCCGATTGCGACCTTCATCATTCTGGTGTACCCTTCGGATGCAAGCTCAGCCGCGTAGTCTTTCTGTTCTATCTGTGCAATGGCCTCTTCGAGCTTGTCCGTTCCCTTTTTTATCTCTATTATCACGCTGTAATTGTCTTTGTCTTTCGCTTTGAGCAATATGTCGTATCTTCCCAGTCCCGATTCACGGTTGGATTTTACATGATATCCGCCCTGCAGATGTGAGAACATTCCCAACAACAGCATGTGGTATGCGTTTTCGGGAACTTTGCCTATGTCGTAGTAGCTCAGCGTTCCGGATACGAATGCTTTCAATCTTTCGCAGAATGTATTTGAATCACCTGCCATGAGTGCTTTTGTCATGTAAGCAAACCTGTCGTCGTATTCTTCGCAGTTGAGCCAGTTTATGACGGTATCCTGGAAGAATATGTTCACCTCTTCGTTGGGTATTTTGAGATCACATACGTACTTCCCCCTTTCGAGAGATACGTTATCCGGTTTCAGGTAGCCACTGAACAGAAACAGTGTCCATAATGCGTTGGGTACTTTTCCTATCTCACGCAACGCGGAAGAATCGTCTATGGATTTTTGTATATACCCTCCGGACACGAGTGTTTCGAGTTCTTCCCTGAATGATTCCTTCCTCTTCAGATTCTCTTCCACGAGGCTTATTATGAGGTCGTTCGACGATGTGTTTATCCAGTAGGGCTTGAGTATACCGTCGTACAGGTAGTTTATGACAGACCATGGATTGTACACGGTTATGCCTCCGAATGTGTATCCGTTATACCATTCCCTCAATCCGGTCCTCACGGAATCATCATTCTCTTTTCCCAGTTGGAGCAATATCCATTCGATTTCGGATTCGGTGAATCCGAAATACTCGGAGTATTTTCTGTCCAGAACGGTGTAGACTTTGAGGTTGTTGAGGCCTGAGAATATGCTCTCCTTCGCCACGCGGTAAATGCCGGTCATGATACTTTTGAAAAGATGCGGATTGTCTTTGAGTGCCGCGGACAGGAATATCCTCATGAAGTCTATTACGTCTTCGTAATATCCGTGTGTCCATCCGCTCTGTATCGGCACGTCGTATTCGTCTATCATCAGCAGTACGGGTTTGTCGTATGCCCGGTTAAGGTATTCCGTTAAATCCAGGAAAGCGTTCTGATAGTCGGTATCGGAAGCGGTTTTGTTTATTATGCTTTTGTATTGCGAGGTTTTATCTTTTTTGGCTACGGTTTTTTCCGTTTCCCTTTCCTTATTCGAATATATCTTTGAAATCAGATTTTTAATGTTTTCAAAAGCATCCTTCCAATTGTTGTTCTTTATATCCTTGAAAGAGATGAAAACCGTGGGATAGCCGTTTATGCTTTCCATAACCCGGCTGTCTTGGGTTACTTTCAACCCGTCGAAAAGGTGTGCGGTATCGAGGGTGTTGTCGAAGAAATAGTTGAGCATGCTCATGTTGAGGGTCTTGCCGAATCTGCGGGGACGCGTTATGAGAATCGATTTTGCATCTTCTCTGTATATATTCCCTATGAATTCACTCGTGTCCAAAAAGAAATAATCGTTTTCCCTTAACTCTCTGAAATCGCTTATACCTATGGGCAATTTCTTCATACAACCACCTTCACGCTTTTGTTTATCTTTATTATAGCATTTATTTCCCGGTGCGCCATAGATTGCTGTTCCGGGAATAATCTCATCCTGTAAATCTTCATTCAGTAAACCACCACAACATTCTCGTCCTGTACATCCCGTGAAGGAACCAAAACCCTCTCTCGTCCTGTACGTCCCCGTGCAGGACGCCGGTTATTTTAATTCCAAACAACCAAAGCACTTCACTGTCATGCGTCACAGGCGAAGACGATTGCGACGAGGTAAGATACTCACTTTCATCCTATACACCCTGCTGACGGGATGATGACAAAACACTCTTGTCCTGTAAGTTTTCATGCAGGAACCAAAACCCCCTCTCATCCTATACGTCCCCGTGAAGGAACCAAAACCCTCTCTCGTCCTGTACGTACCCGTGCAGGACGCCGACTTTTAATTTTAAAACAAAAGCACTTTTCTGTCTTACGTCACAATCGGGGACGATTGCGACGAGGTGAGTTTTGTGGTCCTGTTGCCATTTTAGAGATGAATTGAAAGGGTTTGTCATCCAGAGGCATAACTGAACATCATTTTGGAGTTTTCTGACAAGAAAACTCCTGAAGTGAAAATGTGTTTTTATTTTCACTCAGGATCTCGGGTTATGTTATTTTTGTCGTTTATGAATGTTTCAAAGAAAACCAAATCCAGGATTCCTCGTTGCACTCGGAATGACAGGACGTTGCTATCCTCCCGTCCTATACATCCCCGTGCAGGAACCAAAACCCCCTCTCATCCTGTACGTCCTCGTGCAGGAACCAAAACCCTCTCTCGTCCTGTACGTCCTCGTGCAGGACGCTGATTTTTAAATTTTCAAACAAAAGCACTTTTCTGTCATGTGTCACAGGCGAAGACGCCTGCGACGAGTCGGTGTTTGTGATCCTACCACTGCAGAAACACGTTGAAAGGGGTTGTCATCCAGAGGCATAACTGAACATCATTTTGGAGTTTTCTGACAAGAAAACTCCTGAAGTGAAAATGTGTTTTTATTTTCACTCAGGATCTCGGGTTATGTTATTTTTGCCGTTTATGAATGTTTCAAAGAAAACCAAATCCAGGATTCCTCGTTGCACTCGGAATGACAGGACGTTGCTATCCTCTCATCCTATACGTCCTCGTGCAGGAACCAAAACCCTCTCTCGTCCTGTACGTCCCCGTGCAGGACGCCGGTTATTTTAATTTCAAACAAAAGCACTTTACTGTCATGCGTCACAGGCGAAGACGATTGCGACGAGTCGAGATATTCACTTTCATCCTATACACCCTGCTGACGGGATGCTGACAACACACTCTTGTCCTGTATATCCCCGTGCAGGAACCAAAACCTCTCTCGTCCTGTACGTCCTCGTGCAGGACGCCGACTTTTAATTTTAAAACAAAAGCACTTTTCTGTCATGCGTCACAGGCGAAGACGATTGCGACGAGTTGAGATACTCACTTTCATCCTATACACTCTGCCGACGGGATGCCGACAACCCACTCTCGTCCTGTACGTCCTCGTGCAGGAACCAAAACCCTCTCTCGTCCTGTACGTCCTCGTGCAGGACGCTGATTTTTAAATTTTCAAACAAACAAATAGTACTTCACTGTCATGCGTCACAGGCGAAGACGATTGCGACGAGGCGAGATACTCACTTTCATCCTATACACTCTGCTGACGGGATGCCGACAACCTCTCTCGTCCTGTAAGTTTTCATGCAGGAACCAAAACCCCCTCTCGTCCTGTACGTCCCCGTGCAGGACGCCGATTATTTTAATTTCCAAACAAACAAAATACTTCGCTGTCTTACGTCACAATCGGGGACGATTGCGACGAGGTGAGTTTTGTGGTCCTGTTGCCATTTTAGAGATGAATTGAAAGGGTTTGTCATCCAGAGGCATTTTTTATACCGAAGGATCTCTTGTTTGGAGAAGAATACTCTTCATTCTTTTAAACGTTAATTTATTTTAGTAATTGGCTCAATTTTCAAGCACTTTTAGTTGCAAATTACCATTCCTTTCTAAACTCCATAGGGCTTTAAATCAGATTCCTCACTTCGTTCGGAATGACAAAGTGGTGAGTTCGGTTTGGCAATTTATGTTCAATGTACACAGACCAATGCACCGGAAATTCATGAACTACCATTTTTTGCTTTTCCATACGGTCAAACTTCATAGTTTTCTGAATAACAAAAACGGTTGTCAATCAGAGTTCGTTTTCGCAGAATACGAACGAAGAATCTCTTATTTAAAAATATTTTTGATATTTTCAAAACTTTACGAATTAATATAGAGGTAATTGAGCAACTTTAGTTGCAAATTACCCTTTTTTCACCTTTGTCATTCAGAGGTAAATGAAATGAGCCGAAGAATCTCAAGTTTCCGAATAAAACAGCTACGCTGTTTTATTTCAGGAGTGTTGACTATCAGTCAAACTCCAAGGCCTTTGTAAGAATGATTTTCATCTCAGGAGCTTTTCCTGCGGAAAACTCCACTGTTGATTAAGAGGTACTATCAAAAGCTGTCTGAAAGGAAATTGAAAAGCCAAATCTGCGGGACGTTTTCATTCCTGGCGTGCCCGTTCTCTGGCACGAAGGTTCGATCAAAAGTCTTCTTTCCTCTTTATCTCTACAGTTTTCGGATGAAAAATAAAAACCATTTTTCATCTCAGGAGCTTTCCCTGCGGAAAACTCCACTGTTGTTTAAAGGTACGATCAAAAGTCTTCTTTTCTCTTTCCCTCTACAGTTTTCGGATGAAAAATAAAAACCATTTTTCATCTCAGGAGTTTTCCTGCGGAAAACTCCACTGTTGTTTAAGGGGTTCGATCAAAAGTCTTCTTTTCTCTTTCCCTCTACAGTTTTCGGATGAAAAATAAAAACCATTTTTCATCTCAGGAGCTTTTCCTGCGGAAAACTCCACTGTTGTTTAAGGGGTTCGATCAAAAATCTTCTTTTCTCTTCCCCTCTACAGTTTTCGGATGAAAAATAAAAACCATTTTTCATCTTAGGAGCTTTTCCCTTCGGGAAAACTCCACTGTTGTTTAAAGGTTCGATCAAAAGTCTTCTTTTCTCTTTCCCTCTACAGTTTTCGGATGAAAAATAAAAACCATTTTTCATCTTAGGAGCTTTTCCCTACGGGAAAACTCCACTGTTGTTTAAGAGGTACGATCAAAAGCCTTCTTTTCTCTTTCCCTCTACAGTTTTCGGATGAAAAATAAAAAACTATTTTTCATCTCAGGAGCTTTTCCCTTCGGGAAAACTCCACTGTTGTTTAAGGGGTTCGATCAAAAATCTTCTTTTCTCTTTCCCTCTACAGTTTTCGGATGAAAAATAAAAACCATTTTTCATCTTAGGAGCTTTTCCCTTCGGGAAAACTCCACTGTTGTTTAAGGGGTTCAATCAAAAATCTTCTTTTCTCTTTCCCTCTACAGTTTTCGGATGAAAAATAAAAACCATTTTTCATCTTAGGAGCTTTTCCCTTCGGGAAAACTCCACTGTTGATTAAGGGGTTCGATCAAAAGTCTTCTTTTCTCTTTCTCTCTACAGTTTTCGGATGAAAAATAAAAAACTATTTTTCATCTCAGGAGCTTTTCCCTTCGGGAAAACTCCACTGTTGTTTAAGGGGTTCGATCAAAAATCTTCTTTTCTCTTTCCCTCTACAGTTTTCGGATGAAAAATAAAAACCATTTTTCATCTTAGGAGCTTTTCCCTTCGGGAAAACTCCACTGTTGTTTAAGGGGTTCGATCAAAAGTCTTCTTTTCTCTTTCCCTCTACAGTTTTCGGATGAAAAATAAAAACCATTTTTCATCTCAGGAGATTTTCCTGCGGAAAACTCCACTGTTGTTTAAGGGGTTCGATCAAAAATCTTCTTTTCTCTTTCCCTCTACAGTTTTCGGATGAAAAATAAAAACCATTTTTCATCTTAGGAGCTTTTCCCTACGGGAAAACTCCACTGTTGTTTAAGAGGTACGATCAAAAATCTTCTTTTCTCTTTCCCTCTACAGTTTTCGGATGAAAAATAAAAACCATTTTTCATCTTAGGAGCTTTTCCCTTCGGGAAAACTCCACTGTTGTTTAAGGGGTTCGATCAAAAATCTTCTTTTCTCTTTCCCTCTACAGTTTTCGGATGAAAAATAAAAACCATTTTTCATCTTAGGAGCTTTTCCCTTCGGGAAAACTCCACTGTTGTTTAAGGGGTTCGATCAAAAGCCCACAGCCAGTTCTCCACTGACTCGGGTAGATCTAGTTTTCATTCCTGGCGTGCCCGATCTTTGGCACGAAGGTACGATCAAAAGTGCCGTAATGGTTTCTGCATCTACTGGAGAGGACATGTTTTCATTCCTCATAGGTACGATCAAAAGTTATAAAAAATATAAAAAATTATTGTATATTTGTACGTTTTCATTCCTCATAGGTACGATCAAAAGTCGGCGCTGCGGCAGCAGCAGTTATTATTAAATTAATGTTTTCATTCCTCATAGGTACGATCAAAAGTTTAAATTTTTCTGCAGATGAATCTTATAAATTTAAGTTTTCATTCCTCATAGGTACGATCAAAAGTTTAAATTTTTCTGCAGATGAATCTTATAAATTTAAGTTTTCATTCCTCATAGGTACGATCAAAAGATATCAGCTTTTAAAATATTTAAAACGCTAATGCCTAGTTTTCATTCCTCATAGGTACGATCAAAAGGCTTTTTGGACTACCAGCAGTAGCGGGTTTGTTACAAGTTTTCATTCCTCATAGGTACGATCAAAAGCATTGAAAATTGGGCCCAATTGGGCTGAATTTAATCTGTTTTCATTCCTCATAGGTACGATCAAAAGGCGAAAACACAAAAGCAATCGGAATCAAACTGAGTATGTTTTCATTCCTCATAGGTACGATCAAAAGCCAAACGCCGTGGTACTTAATGATCAGTTATATGTAGTTTTCATTCCTCATAGGTACGATCAAAAGAAAAACAATAGGTGTAGTTTGGTATATATAATATAAGTTTTCATTCCTCATAGGTACGATCAAAAGCCGGGTAGGGTTATTCCGGGAAGTAGGGTATACAAGTTTTCATTCCTCATAGGTACGATCAAAAGTAACCAATATCTGAATAGTCACCCTTCCCAATGACTGGTTTTCATTCCTCATAGGTACGATCAAAAGTGGAACAATTTTTTATAATGTAAACATATTGGTGAATGCGTTTTCATTCCTCATAGGTACGATCAAAAGGTAGTGAATTTTATCTAACTACTGAAAGAAAGGCGAGTTTTCATTCCTCATAGGTACGATCAAAAGCTAATGCGGTACTTATGAATAAGAATGAATATTATGTTTTCATTCCTCATAGGTACGATCAAAAGAAAATTTTGTACTGGAAAGCGAAGGACACGGAGTATAGTTTTCATTCCTCATAGGTACGATCAAAAGGCATTGAATAAAACGTGAGTAAAAATGTGTTTGCGTCTACAAGGCAAGTATAGCATATTTTTTTACTAAAAAAGGCAAATTAATTGAAAATGTATCACAAGTAACTAAATGGTGAATTGGTTTGGTTTATTTCTTTGTATACACTTTTAATAGAAGAGCACAGAGTGTTTTTCAAAATACTTCGACCCCCGGGGTTTTTGAGCTCATATGTGATCGACGGGCGTGATTTCACTTGTCATTGTAAAGCGTATGTCTCAAAATAAATAATAAGAATGACAATCATGATAAAAGAGAAATTTGCGACTAAAGTCGCTCGAATTACCCTTTTCTATGACATCCCGAACCTTTTTTAATATCATTTGTAATATATGCTTTCCAGAGTTGTTTGAAAATGCGTGATCCAAATAGAACAGCTTTATTAAAATAAAATTGCTCTATTTGGACCACAATTAAATGTGATTTATGCGGAATCATAAGGTCAAATGTCTTCAGGAATTCGAATTTTCGAGCTCATACTTTTTGGATCTCAATAAAAGGCAGAAAATCTCCGGGGCGAGTATGTTTCTTTTTTCTGAAACGAGTCCCGAGGAAGAACAAATCTTCTTCTTCCAGTGATTTTATAGATGTTTTATCTTCATTCAGTGACAATTGATATGTGTATAGCAATTTCTTCATAATAGTGTGCGATTTTTCAGCGTATTCTCTTTTTTTGCATATTATTACAAAATCGTCGGCATATCTCACCATTTTCCCGTATTTTTGAAATTTGCCCATCCATATTTTATCTATTTCGTTTAAGTATATATTTGCCAGTAACGGAGATATTATTGAGCCTTGTGATATTCCTTTTTTTGATGAATCTGTCTGTCCGCAGTTGATAATAGTTTTTAAAAGGTTCAGTGCTTTTTTATCAGCGATTTTTTGAGCTATGGTTTCGATCAATTTTTTCCTGTCTATTGTATCGAAAAACTTTTTTATATCTCCATCGAGTATGTAGTTGCTCGTTATCATTTCTCTTCTTATCTCCTTCAGTGCATCGGCTATAGATCTTCGAGGACGGTATCCAAAAGATATATCCGAAAACTCAGCTTCGTAAATTGGCTCTAACACAATTTTGCAGCATTGCTGAACTACTCTGTCTTTAAGTGTGTATATTCCCAATTCGCGTTTTTCACCATTTTTCTTGGGAATGCTGAAATTCATTATTTTTGAGGGGGTGTATTTTTCTCGCAATAGTTCCTGTCTGATTTCTTTGACTATTTTTTCTTTGTCTTTTTTTAGTTTTTCCGTTGTCATTCTGTCTATTCCAGGCACTGTCTTTTTCGTTAATATCCTGTCAACAGAAACGCTTATTGTGGTTTCATCGGCGATCAATTCATAAAGCCCTATAAACCTGTGTTTAGGATACCGTTTGGATTTGGTGTACAGAATGTTTTGCAATTCAACGATATTTATAAGAATCCCTCCCTTTTCACATTTTGTATGCTTTCAATGATTCGCCATCGATCAGGTGTCTTTCAATCTTATAAGCTTCCATTCTTATTATTCCCTTATACGAGGCATTCCTTTTTATACTTTCAACTTTGACAGTTGTTTCTAGATGTTTTTCGTATTCTTCCAGAAATATCTTCGCCCCATTTTCGTTTAAAAAAACTCCGCCTAATTTTTCCGTGAAATGTTTTGGTGATATTTTTCTTGTGTTTACCAAGTTGAATATCGTTCTGTCGACAATAACCGGTTTGAATATTTCTGCTATATCAAGGTTTAGAGAGAATCTTCTGAAATTTGTTTCATGAAGGTATCCTATTCTGGCGTCAAGGTGAGTTTTATACAGTTCTGTCAAAACTGTGGTGTACATCAGCGAGTTGCCAAAGCTTATAAGTGTGTTCATTTTGTTTTTCGGTGGTTTTTTGCTTCGGGAGTTAAACTCGAATTCGGCATTCTCTGTGATTTTATCAAAAGCTTCATAATATTTTTGCCGTATATTCCCCTCTATTCCCAGGAGTGTATTTATGTTTTCCATGTTTTTTATTTCTCTTTCAAGTTCCACGATTTTGTTTATTACACCTCCCACCGGTTTTTTTCTCGATTTGTAGTAATTCAGTACGCCTATCATGTTGTTTGCAGCTCCATATATGAAATATTTGGCAATTTCCATTCTTTTTTTCTCATCGTTGTAATATGTTGCCTGTTTCAGTATGAGATAACCGGAGTTTAAATGTTCCCGTGGATAAAAGGTTCCCGTATAATAACCGTAGTAGTTGTAAAAGTGTACCGGTATTTCGTTATCGGAAAGGAAATTCAAAAAACGGTTGTTGAGAGTCACATTTCCAAACACTTTGATATCTCTGATTTGAGTTACTGGAAGGTATTTCGTGGTATCTCCGGTTTTATACGCAATGGTGTTGTCCTTTCTTTTCATAGTGCATCCCGAGAAAACGTATATTGTTTTCAATTTTGCCTCCTTTGGCAGTATATGTTGTGCCCGCAGTTTTTGCAGAGTTTTTCGTGATTCGGTATTTCCGGTATTCCTGATTCGATGATTTCACCGATATCTTCGATGGTCTTTTCGATGATTTTTTCTTTTTCGGGGGTCAGTTCCACTTTGAATTTCTTTTTTTTCAACGGTATTCTTATCTCCCCCTCGATTTCCACACCGAGTTTTTTCAGGTTGTAAAGATAGTACAAAAGCTGCCATTTGGAGGCTTCAAGCTGGGAAGTGCTTTTTTTAATTTCTATTGCTTTGGTTTCGTTTTTGGAATTTGTTATCATGTCTATTTTTCCGAAATCAAAAGTGTATTCTTTCATTTTTTCATCTTCGAATGTGTTCGTGTGTATGAGCCGGCCAATTTTCAGGTCCTGGTTATCCGTATCCGGACTTATGCTCCTGGATATAAGCCACATTTTTCTTTTGCATATGAAATATGCTTGAAATAATGACCCTGTTATTTTTCGAGACACTTTTCCACCTTCTTTCAAAACGTGTAAATGTCATAATCACACTTTCGATAAAAAATATTTGTTATCTCAAAATTAATTATTATGTTTCGAAAACTGATATAATATTAGTAATTCATCATAGAGGTGTTAAAAATGACACAGAATGATTTTTTTACAAATAGTGTTAAGGGTATTTCTAAATTACTCAATGACTATTTACCTTCAATTTTTCCTAACGATGCGTTAACTTGTTCGGATTTTACTGTGAGAGACGACGACTATTTCCCGCTTTTTTGGAATCTAAAGTTCATGCTGGGTGGCAGACTGTTGGAATTGAATAACATCAAAGGTATCGGTATAAATTCTGTCGATGGTATGATAAATCCATTCGAAAAATGTGAACAGACGCCTTTGGTTTTAATCGAGAAAAAAAGCAGGTTTTTAGAAGATTTGAAAAAAAACAAAAAAGATATAGATGAAGAAAAAAAATCACAGTCCGAAACAGAATTTGATGAAGCAGATGAATTTACGGATGCAAGTCAAGAAGAAGTTTCTGAGGATTCTGTCAAAACGAATGAAGGAAAATACATTAATTTAGAAGATTTTCATGTTATTAGAGGAGCAGATCTCGCCAAAGCTCTTTCTATAATCGAGTTTATCTGTTCTTCTTTTTTTGAATACGATTACGATAATAAGCCTCAGTTGAAAAACAGAAAATATATTTTAAAGAGTTCCGAAATTGAAGATATATTCAATTTGCCATCGTTGAAAATCCGTGCCGAGTCAATTTTAAATCATACTTTCAGGCTTTCCGAGATATATCCTGTGATTCTCGAAACAACTTATAATGAAGGCAATATTTCAGTAGAAGGAATAAGGAGTATTAAATGTCCCGGTTATATTCCTGTTCAAACAGGCAATGATTTGTATTTGGAAAGTGAAAAAAGGAAAATAATCTATCATTCTGAAGTAACTTCAAAGCAAATGAGATTACCACATTTTTCACATTTCGGGAAAATAGATATGCTCGAGAGTCCCGAATCTGAGAGTATCGGTCTCACACTTTTTTTGGCACGAGGTGCCGAATTCAATCCTTCTCAGCTTTGCATAGATTGTAAAGAATCGAATGCAAGTCCCGAAAATTTGTTGTCGCTTTCTACTTCGGCAGTACCGTTTTTAAATTATTCAGATGGTCCAAGGGTAACTATGGGTGGAAAAAACCTGAAGCAGGCTGTTGAGGTTGATGGGGCGCAAATTCCGATGATTAAGACTGGTGTAGAAGATTTGGTCGATTTGAAATTGGGTGTGAATGCACTTGTAGGCTATATGTTGTATGACGGAGTTAATTTTGAAGATGGAATAGTTATATCCGAGTCATTCGCCAAGAAAATGAGTGTTAAATCCAGGCGTTCGTTAAAAAGCCAATCATTGATTGATATTTACAGTTTCAATGTTAAAGAGGAATTCGAAGCCGGGGATTATAAGTTCATATACTGCGAATTCAAAGGAAAAGAGGATAAGGATAAAGACTATTCCGAAAAGTACAGGCTTTGTTACAAAATAAGATTGAGAGGCAGTATAAAAGATGGCGAGCCTTTGGTTACACAACAAATGGAAATGGCAATTGTAAGTAAAGGAAGTCGTGGAAGGGGAAATAAAGCACGGCAGGAGGAATGGAAAGATGTATCTTTCCATTTCCAAAATGAAGAGTCTGTGGAAGAAAGGGTTTTGATGCGTTATCACGGCTTTTATCCTGCAGAAATTAAAAAAGTCGACATTTCCGTGAAAGTTTTGGAATACTCACCAGTCGAGATTCAAAAAATTAGTAAAAAAACCATTCTGGAAAAAACGGAATTTTCTTTTGTGGTAGAAGAAGAAAAGCCTTTTGAAATCGGAGACAAGATGACAGGCAGACATGGAAACAAAGGTACAGTTTCAAAAATTGTTTCCGATGATAAAATGCCTAAGGTCGTAATTGACAAAGAAGAAAAAACTCTTGATTGTATTATTAGTCCTATGAGCGTGGTTTCAAGAATGAATATAGGGCAGCTCTTGGAGATACATTCAACAGTGGCATATGGCGAAAGAGTTGTGAAACCTTTCGGTTTTTTTGACCAAACGGATCTGCTTGAAAAACTCAGAGAAAAAGGTGCGGATGAATGGGGATATTTCAGGTTAACCGATGGCCGAAGAATAGCGGCAGGCTATCAGTATATGGTTCGGTTGGACCATTGTGTCAGGGATAAGCTGCATGTGGTCAAGACCGCAAATACTTCAGTGATAAACGGGCAACCATTGAAGGGTAAAAGAATAAAAGGCGGCCAGAGAATAGGCGAGATGGAATTCTGGACTCTTTTCAGCCACAATGCGTTTAACGTCATAGAGGATTTTGCAAAAACAAATCTGAATACCCACGATAAAAAACAAAAAGATCTTTTTGATACTTTTGATAAAAAGCATAAAAAGACTCTCGGTATATTGTTGTCCAAGGCCTATAAAAGTTATTCGAAAGAATATGAAAATGAGTATGAGCTGTCTTTAGAAAGTGGTATAAATGATAAAAACATCATCACGAGTTTTGAGGCGAAAAAACTTACAAGAAAATCTGATTTAAGCGCTTCTCAAAAAGAAGCTTTAAAAGAAAACAGAAAGGAATTGGAAAAAGAAAACAAAGATTTTAGAACATTACTCAAAATAAGAAATAGATATATTTTTAATTATATAAAAGGTAAAGACGGCTATTTCAGACAACATATGCTCGGCAGGAGAATTCATTATTCCGGAAGAACAACGATAACCCCTGAACCCGGACTCGATATAAATACGGTTTTGCTTCCCGTCGATGTCGGAATTAAGTGGTTTGAAAAAATCGGGAATTGGCAGGAAGATTTGATAAAGCTGGATTTTGAAAATGCGAAGCATGGAGATCAGTCAGCACGAGAATTGATAACCTCAAAATTAAATGATTTCATCGACGCACAGAGTTTTGCTGATTTGAAATATATGGTACTGCTCAACCGGCAACCCTCCTTGCACAGGCACAGCATTCAGTCATTCTATATAAAATTCTGGAAAAACTATTCAATAGGATTGCCTACTCTGTTATGCGACGGATTTGGAGCAGATTTTGACGGAGATACCATGGCATTTTATTTTCCCGTGTCTCAGTTTTCCAAAGATGAAAACATACGCGATGATATTCAATCCGAACTTAAAAAAATGCTCCCGACAGAAAATCCTTTCAGATTAGGTGACAGAAAATTTGCGTGGAGTACTTCACAGGATTTTGCTTTCGGACATGATAAAGATAAGGATGGTTTTGAAAATGAAATGTTCGAGTTGACACAAAGAGAGAATTATCTGGATGATTTGATGGAGTATAAAAACAAAATTTTAAAAAAGTCCTGCGAAAAAGAACTCAGCATTTCCTTTTTCGATATAATCAAAGATATAGAAGCAGAAAATGAATGCGGTCCGTTTTTAAAACTTTTTAAAAAATACAAAGCACGTGGAAAAGACGAACAATTCAATCAGCTTACTAAAAAAATAGACATAATTCAAAGCGGTAATCATTTTGGTACCGGACTCGATATTGAAGAATATCTATGTACGAAAAAAGAGGATTCGCTCGATAACGAGTATTATCCGATAGCGTTGAGATCGAGAAGCAATCTGATGGAAAAGAAACTTTCGGTGGCGAATGCCGGGTACTTCACTAGAAAGATGGTTTCATTTCTCTATCCTTATACGGTAAAAGAATACGATTGTAAAACCGAAGATGGGATCATCTTATCAAAAGAAAATTATGAACGGATTTTGGAAATGTCCGAGAATAATTTCAAACTCAGAAGGTTCGTTCTGGGTCGAAACGTGAAATTCAACGGGAATTGGGTGTTGGTGGATGAGAGGAAACTGGAAGAAATAGAGAACAGTTGTTGGGAAAACCTTGAAATAAGAAGTCCGCTCAAATGTAAATGTAAGAACGGAATATGTGCCAAATGTTACGGTGCGGATATTGCAAAACCCGTATTGAGTGATGCGAGTTTGCCTGACGTGAATTCTTTCGTCGGTGTCAGTGCAGGGCACGTGATCGGAGAGTTTGGCACACAACTTTCGATGAAGACTTTCCAAACCGGAAAAAGCTTTTCTCCGGATAAGTTGTCAAGACTGTTCTTCTCGAGATTCGAATTCGACGAAGAAGGAAAGAGAACGAAAAAAGAAATAAAGGATTATTTTGCATATCTGGAAAACATAGCAAATCAGAAAGCGGGCGACGAATCTCTGTTTGATTCCATAGGTGTTTTTTCAATTCATATGGAGATTCTTTACGCTTACATGGTTTCCAAAGCTATATACAAAGAATGGGATATGAAAGAGTATATGAAAAAATTTGATAAAATGGGAGTTCTGACATCTTTGTCCTTTGAATCCGCAAAATCGATACTTGCCGGTTCCACAAGAATAGATGGAGTATATATTCCCGGGATTTTTGACTATGTTGATTTCGATCAGTCTGATGAAATTGACGAGAAATTTTTCATTTCAAAAAAACACAAGAAAGATTATGATGAGGTATCACCGACAACTGCCTATATGTTTGCTAATCCTTTTTTAAAGAAGGTGCTTAAAAATGGCTAAAAACAGGAATTACAATAAAGAACAATCACAAAATAAAGATAGAATACGAAATAAATCGAGAAGTAAGGGATATGGAAAATATAAAATGACAGATGCAAACGAATTCATGACATCGAGTTTAGACAGGAGCGAATTTGATGGTATCCCGCCTGACAACCCTGAAGAAGCGGTGGATTCTCCGGATGTAAACGACAATGAGAATAAAAATATACACGATGGAGTGTATTACAACACCGGAAACCAGAATATTTTTGAGTTCAACCGCGACAAAAATATTTCAAAGAGTTCTCAAAGGGGGAATTGCCTCTTTTTATGCAAAAATGGAGAGCGGGTTGAAGTGAGGCTTTCTCTGTATTCAAGGGATAATATTGTCAAATATGAAAATGATTTAAAAAAAGAGAACTTTGATGAAAATAAATCTGATTTTCTTTACCATATAACAAATCGTCACAGACTAATGGAAAATATAAGAAGCATGCTGCAGGAATTTCTGGATGGATTCTATTCTTTCGAAATAGACGAGATAAACCATGAAACCTTTTTCGGTCTGTTCGACGCAAAGGAAATAGCAAGCGTTTTTTTAGTCAGAAAAGACGATAATGCTAAGAGTGATCAGATCAGAAAATGGATTTCAAATATGTCGCTGCAGCTTGAAAACGGGCTTCTGATATCTTTTAGCTTGTTAACCCCTCCGGGAAAACCGAATAAATCGACAAAAGCTTATTTCAAGTTCAGGAAAAAGTTAGGTATGAACATTGAGAATAAAATTAAATTCTATGATGAGATAAAAAACAACAAACACAGGCAATTAACAGAATTGTTCAAAAGGTCGGACTTTAACAACGTTCTCGATGAAATGGGAATTAAGGAAGAAAAAAATTCTTTAAAAAAAGATTCGAACTTCGAAAAACTGGTTGAAAGTTTGAAAGAAAAGGAGTTGGTTTTCTGAACATTGAGATAAAATTTGAAATGGACAGCCAGAAACTTTGTGAAGAACTGAAAGTGATAATAGAAACCATAAAAGAGTGCAAAGACGAATTTGAGCATCTGAAAATAAGTTATGTTCAGGAATTCAAAAAAAACCAGCCGTATTATATACAGATAACCAATGTGGACGAAATCATACCGGAATCGGATAAGAAAAATGTTTCTCATATCTATTTTTATAACGAATCACTTAAAAAAGATAATCTTAAAAAAATCGGAAACAAAGATTATCAAATACCTCTGGGCTTGTTCTGTGCGAATAAATTCACCGGAAGCGAGCGTGAATACAGCGAGATAGCGAGATTCGAATCAGTTATAAAAAACGAATTCCGAAATATTCTAAATAAAAAAATTGAAGAAAGGCAAATTTCAAAAAAAATCAGCTGGAAAGTTGAAATTGACGAAGATTTTTTAAAACAAAATGATTCACATGTTTCGTTGCTTTCGGATCCGAGCATGAGAAACGTAATGATTCATGCGGAGAGAATCGTAAGCAAAATAGAAAAAGAATCGGAATTTATGATGAAAATGCGAGAGAAAAAAAACACAGAGCTGAAGGAATTGCATAAATTATCCTTCAGTTCGGATAAAAGAAATATAGATGGATTTAAAAATATACTGATGGATAAATTTTTAAAAATCGAAGAAGTAAAAGAAGATAATAAGTCGGAAAAAACGAGAATTCCGAGAATACCTGCGATTCTAATCGAAGGTTCCACGGGAACCGGAAAAACACTCATGGCAAAATATATAGGAAAAAATCTTTTATCTGAGAACATGAACAATGCATTTTCAAAAATATCAATTGCCAACTTGAATAAAGAAACCATTGACACCGAGCTTTTCGGATGTATTCCGGGAGATTTTACAGGATCTACTCTGAAAGCCGGAAAAATTCTGTCAAATTATGGAGGGGTTCTCTTTCTGGACGAGATAGGAGAGGCCCCTTTACAGGTGCAGGTAAAATTATTGACTTATATGGATGATATGACGATTTCCATGATGGGATATCAGAATTCTGAACCTATAAAAGTACCAATTGTACTGGTCGCTGCGACGAATAGAGATTTGAAAGACGAAATTAAAAATGGGAATTTTAGAGAAGATCTTTACCACAGATTCACTTACAAGATTAAATTACCGGACTTGAAGGAAAGAAAAGATGATTTCAGGTTTTTACTGAGTTTTGCCCTTCAAAAGATGAAAATACTGGAAGGCGCGAATGTAGAGAGAATAAGCATAAAAGCAATAGAATATGTCGAGAAATTCGATTTCAATGGAAATTTCAGAGAACTGGAATCAAGATGCTCCAAGGCCATAGCAAACGCCGAAATCAACGGAAGAGATGTCATTCTGAAAGAAGATTTTGAAGACTACGAATTTTGATATCGTGATTTTCAGGAATAATCTTTTCCAAACCACAATAAAATAAATCTCATGAGTTTCGCATTCCCTTTCTCACAAAAGCAGGAAATGGGGTGTTAATTTATGCAGAAACTGGAACTTGAGCTAAAAACTTCCACTCCCCTTATAGCACGGGGTGCGGATAATGTCACTTTTGAATTACTGCCGCAAAGTATAAAGGGGGTGATGCGCTACTGGTTCAGAGCTTTGGCCGCCAATGTAATAGACATTAACTCTTTCAACAGAACATCAGACAGTTTAATAGGCCTCAAAAAAGCCGAAGAAGAGTTGTTCGGAAGTACGGAAATCAGAAGCCCTTTCGATATTCTGGTTTCTTATAATCATAACTTTAAACCTTTAGGACGCCACAAATACAATATAGATAGAGAGAATTATGATTTTAAAATTATCGAAGAGTTTAAAAGTATTAGCTATGTACTTTATGGTGTGAATACTACAGAAAAAGAAATTATTAAAGAGCTAGAAAAAAATGGAAAAAAATACAATTATCTACCCGAAAACAGTATCATAAAAATAAAACTCTTGTTCAAAAGACAAGTCAGCGATGATGTTTTGAAGGCATATGTGCTCTTATTGGAATTCATAAGCGTTTACGGTGGTTTTGGTGCGAAATCAAGAAAAGGATTGGGAAGTTTCAAGATAGATGTGCTTAATAACGATTTTCATGATAAAAACTATCTCGAAAGGGATTTTAAAGATACTCTTGAAAAAATCGAAACTACTTTCAAAAAAGTCTTCACATCTGCTAAAGGGTATGAGCCAAATAAAAATAACCAGATTGATGTTCCCGATTTCCCGATAGTCAATTCAAACTGTTTTTCAAAGACTATTAATTTAAAAACAAATGATATGATACAGGCTTTTGTAAAGGTTTTTCTCTCCGATTCTCGAAACAAAAGATATGGATACTATTCATTTGTAAAAAAGAGTTGTTTGAGATTTATAAATAAAAATGATTCCGTAGATTTAATCAGAAAAGCTATTTTTAACAAAGAAATACCTAAATCCAAAATCGGTCCTACTATTCTGGGTTTGCCTCTCGTATATCAGAGAATTGAAAAAGAAAAATCAAAGCCTGTAAATAGTAAAGAAAAACAAAAATCTATCTATGGAAAAGATACTATTAACAACAATACGGGAAGAAAAGCTTCACCGCTTCATATAACTTTCCACAAAAAAACGGACGGCAATTATTACTGTTATTTACTTTTAATTCCTTCAAAGATTTCAGAAAAAAGAGATTCAAATGAAAAACCATTATTGAAAATGGATAAAACTAAAATTAAAATCATCGGAAACGAAGATTTCAAAGAATTACAAGGATTTATCAACGAAAGTTTCGAGGATAAGGCAGGTGGCAGTAATGGCAGAAAATAATCAGAATATGTGGAAAAATAAGATAAAAGCATTTTTGCACGATCCTGTTCTTAAATGTTTTGACATTATAAACCATGAAAGTAAAGCTCTTCCTTTTCTGAAAATACTTGATATAAATTACAACAAATCAGAAAGCGATAATTTATCCAGCAGCATGGACAGATTCCCTCTGCCCTTTGAACTAAAAAATAAGGGGCCCAGAATAATTATAGATTCTGAACAATTGCAATACTTCCAGCACCCTCTCAGCGGAAATTCGCTGGATGTTTTCTCCCCGATAAAAGAGTATTACTCAGAAGATGTTATAAAAAGGACAAATGAGAAATTCAGAAAATTCCTAAGTGACTTAAAGGAAAAATATAAGGACGATTATCAAAAGATATTCTACGAATTGTGGTGGAAAATACCCAGTTTTTACAAATACATTGATTTTCTTCCTGCCGATACGAGAGTGCCGTATCATTCAATTTTAGATCATCTGGATATGACTTCCGCAATTGAATCGTGTTTATATAGCCAAAACAAGCCATGTTTCCTGCAAGTCGCAATAGGACCCATCCAAAAATTCATAGCCACTTCAAAGAAAACGGTTGATTTGTGGATGGGAAGCTATTTGCTGTCATATCTGAGTTTTCAGGCGATAAAGGTTATCGGTAAAAAATACGGATATGATAATGTTGTATTCCCGAATATGCGTAATCAATACTTCACTTTCGATGAACTGAAAAAAAATGGTTTGGATTTACCCGACAGTTCAAATATTTTGCCAAAAGATATAGCATCGCTTCCAAACAGATTTCTGGCAATTGTTCCTTTTAGTGAGGCAGAAAATACTGTGATGGAGATAAAAGAAGGAATAATAGAAGAATGGAATAAAATATCCGAATACACTTTTGACAGTATCAACATGGATAAAACCGAAAAAGAAGAGCTGAAAAAATACTGGGAAATGCAGAAGACCACTTTCCCCGAATTTTATTGGAGCTGCCAGGAATGGTTTAAGGAAAATGAACTAAAAAATGAAATGGATAATTTCTTTAAAGACAGCGATATAGAAAGGTATAACGAAGAAATAAAGAAATTCGTAGCTCTTGGCAGTTATGATTTAAAGGAAGGAACTTATTACGGTTACAACTTCGAACTGGTTAGGCGAAAGCTCGATGCGGTAAAATCAACGACTATTGTCAGGGAATATTTAGATGCAAGGCCCGTAGATGGTGACAGTTTGAGCGGGGAATTCAAGATGCTGTTTGAGGACAGTGAGAACAGAATAAAACTCAACACTTTCACCACTATAAAAATTCTCCTGGTGGATTGAAGTCCAAGTATTATAAATTCAGGAATTTCAACGATTACATGGCAGAAAAGTATTCGCTTAAAAAAGATGTTGTCTCCACAACCGAATTGGCGATAAATAATCTGCTCGGATATTTTGGAGAAAAAAATAAAAACGGTGTAAAATACGAGGAATTGATTAACAAATTAAGAAATAACGAAGAAAACTACAAATTGCCAAATCCATATTTTTCTATTATATTTCTCGATGGCGATAAAATGGGAGAATGGATTTCGGGTAAAAAATCCCCGGATTTACTTACACGGTTGCAGCAATCAATTCCTTCAAAAGATATAGATGCGAAAAAAATATATGAAGACTTTTGCAAAGATAAAAACATCAATTTGAATGTATTGAAGAGAAGTTCTATCACTCCGAGTTATCACAAGGCAGTCACGAGAACGCTCGATCATTTTTCGAGTTTCATAAAAAGTGTGGTGGAATATGAATTCAATGGATTGCTTATATATTCGGGCGGAGACGATGTTCTGGCTTTTGTACCTGCCATAAACGCATTGAAATGTGCCAATAAAATAAGGCAGATATATTCCGGAAATGGAAGGGTTGAAGTCATAAAAGATGATAAAAAATATGTTTTTAGAGATGAAACATGTTATTTGACAGAAAATGGAAATGAAATCCCTCTTTTTCCGATGATGGGGAAAAAAGCCACAATGAGTTGCGGTATAGCAATTGTAAACCATAAATTCCCGCTTTACGATGCGCTGGATATAGCGAGAAAAGCTGAGAAAAGGGCGAAAAAAAATGACCGTAAATCTTTTGCGGTATCTCTCGTAAAACATTCCGGACAGCAGGAAGAAATCACACTTAAATGGGAAATCGAAGGAAACGATGTTTTAGATGTTTCCGAAGATATATGGAATGAAATCAAAAAAGATAAAATGAGCAGGAAACTCTTGTATATGCTTTTGGATGAGAAAATACTGGATGAACTCGATGTTGACGAATACATAAATTACTATTTCCCGTACATTCTAAACAGAAGAACTATACCAAATAAAGAAAAAGATTCACGGATTTATAAAAAATACATAGATAAATTCAACACGATTTTCAAAGAATCCAGGAACGATAAAAAACTGCTGATTCAATTCCTGAAGACCATTTCAATATTCGAATTCACTCAAAGAGGGGTGAAATAGATGAAAGTCATTTACTTTCAACCTGAAGATTATCTGATTTTCAGGGATAACAGAAATTTTGGATTTTCGGATAATTCAAACAGCACACTACCCAACATTATTCCCTTTTACGGAGCGTTGAGGACTGCCTTGATGATGAACGGCATAAAAAGTAGTGAGATAATCGGTAATACAGATTCTCCGGGAAAAATCAAATTGACAGGCCCGTTTATTTTTAAAAAAGAAATAGACGGAATAAAACATTATTTTCCGACTCCCGAACATCTCATAGTGCATGAAGATGAAGAAAGCAAAGAAAGAAAATTCTCAAAACTTAAACCCCACAAATACTTAAAACACAACTACAAAGAAGGATTGGAGCTTTCAGTGTTATGGGATGAGGATTTTGTTCAGGGAAAAAGAGCAGTGGAAGATTTTTCATTAATTGAATTGAAAGAACTCGAAAAACTTCAATCCGGTGGTAATTTTGAATTGACAGCTTCGGAAAACTTTTACAAAAACGAGCATAGGCTTGGCATAGGTTTGAAGCCCGATCAAAAAAACGCGGAAGAACAGTTGATATATAGAATCAACTATTTCAGATTCACTCAGAATTCTGGGTTTTTCGCCTTTGTTGAAAATGGTGACGAGTATTTAAAAAATATGGATTACGTGTATTTGGGGGGAAAAAAACAACTTGCAAAGATATGGATATCCGAACTGAACACGAATATTTTCAACAGCATTGATGATAATACGAAGGCGATCACATTACTCACACCTGCTATTTTCAACTGCGGAATGACTCCGAATAACGACACAAACTTTTTCGGTGCCAGGCTCAAAGCAATCTGCAATTCAAAACCCGTTTCAATAAGCGGTTGGGATCTGGAAAAACAAAAACCAAAACCTATGTATCATGCACTGAAACCTGGTACAACTTTTTTTGTTGAAGGCAAAATAGAAGATGGAAATATCAGCGATCATATGAAAGAATTTAACTTTGGAAAATATATCGAGTTAAAAATTTAAGGAGGAAAATATGCCTGAAATAGAAAATAAAATAATAACGATGTACGCAGAAAGTCAATTACATGCGGGGAAGGGGACAGATGTCGGGATAATAGACCTTCCGATTCAGAGAGAACGAACAACTGATTTTCCCATCATCCAGGGAATTAAAGGAGCTGTCAGGGCTTCGGGATTAATCGATAAAAACGAAGATGTAAAAGTGTTTGGCAACAGAAATTACGGAGACAGTGCCGAGGAAGAACAGGCCGGAAATATCGCTTTTTCAGAGGCGAAAATATTACTGTTTCCCATGAGGCATTACAAAAATGTATTCGTCTGGATTACCTGCCCATTGGTGTTGTCAAGATTCAGCAGGATGCTTCAAAACGGTGTGGAGAATAATATACCCATTTGTGAAAATGGTTCTGCAATTACAAACAATAACTCTCTGATTGAAAATGGGCAACTCCAGATTGAAGACTTTATCATACCGGCAAAACAAGAAAAATCGCTGGATTACTGGATTGAAATATTCAAGAATTCTATGCCTTCGGATTATTTAAAAGGTCATCTGGCAAAATCTTTCATTGTCGTAGATGACAGACTTTTCTCAAATATAGTTAAATCATCTACAGAAGTGATGCCGAGAATAAAAATCGGTAAAAATGGAGTAGTTGACAAAAAAAGCGGAAGCTTATGGTATGAAGAATACCTTCCGCAAGATACAGTTATGTATTTTGTGATGAGAAATGCCGGTATCGGAAATTCGAATGATAGCCTTTTGTCCGAAACTGTGAATGCGATTAAAGGCAATTATATGAATGTGGGCGGCAATGAGACGATTGGAAAAGGATTGGTATACCTTTCTGCAATAAATACGGCAGGCGAAGGTGAAAAAGATGGAAAATAAAAAATTGCAGATTTCAAAATGGGCTAAAGATACCGTCTTCAAACATTCAAAAGAAGAAGAAAAATTATTCAAAGAATATGTAAGCCTTGTAAAAGGCCTGGGCGCCATGATAATACAGAACGGATTGTTGGCAACACTTATATTTTTAAAGGTTAAAGGTAAAAACCATCATACTTGTTTAAAAAATGATGTTATCAACTTCATCGAATTCAGGGGTTATCATTGTGAAAATGGTAAAAAAGAAATCGAATTTAATGAAAATGAATACCTACATATCACACAGGAAGTTCTCGATATGGTTTCATGGCTGAGAAGATATGCCGATATTTTCGGAAGTGGTGCCGATGATAAATAAGGGATTTTTAGAGAGTTATTCAAATCAATGTGAAAATAATTCTTTATATTTCTCCAAGCTCGCATATGGCAAAACATCTTCTGAAAAAGAAGATAAAAACAAATTGGTTAATTCCATATTCGACATATTGAACAGAGTTTCAAAAAATAAAAATTCGAGTTTCATATCCGGAATTCTGAAAGATATAAAATTGAGAAGAGACAGAATGGTGAAAAACTTCAATCAAAATAAAGGATATGAAGTTATTGACAAATATTACGTAACAGATTCCAAATTACTTGTTGGCGCCGGAAGTCCATCACCTGTTGATGTTGGATTTTATTTCTGCAGAAATTACGGTTTGCCTGTAATTCCGGCATCTTCAATCAAAGGATGTTTTGCACATTACTACATGGAAGAGGAAATTGATGATGAACAATTCCGGAAAATATTCGGATTTTCAAAACAGAATGATAATGACGATATTGACGATTCGAAAGGTGGGATCATCTTTCTTGATGCAATTCCTGAAGACGATATAAAATATCAGATTGACATAATCAACAACCACTTCCCAGAATACTACACCGGGAACAAGTCACCTAACGATATTTACAACCCTGTCCCAGTAAAATACATAACATTGGGGAAAGGAACAAAATTGAGATTTACTTTTCTGATGAACAAAGAAGCCATAAAGAACGGTATGAAAGAAAAAATCGAAAAAGATTTCGAAAATATGTTGAAAGATTGTGGGGTAGGAGCAAAGACTGCTTATGGATATGGAAGATTTAAATAATACAAAAAAATATGATTGGATAGTAATTGGATTGGTGGGTACAACTAAATATGATAATGCAGAGTATTTTATTGATGATGAAAGCATTAACGATTTTTACGCTTCTATAGCTCTGGCGAGAAAACAGTACAGAAAATCGAAAAATGGCAAAATAATTCTTTCATTCACTCCCGAGTCTTATTCGGAACATTTCGAAAAAGTGAAAGGGAAAATAGAAAAAGATTTGAATGGAGTAAAATTTGAACCTATTCAGTATAATATTGAAAACACAAACGACCTTTTGGAACAAATTTTCAACCAGATAAATCTCAGAGATTGTGATGAAAATATTTATTTTGACATAACAAACACTTACAGGCATATTCCCATTTATATATTTCCGGAGATACTATTCATACAAGAGCAGATTACCAAAAGAAAAAATATTCAAATTTATTATGCAAGAGAAGCTTTGGAGAGCACAAGAGAGAAAAGAAAATACGTATTCGAATGTATTAACGATTCTCAGGATTTATCGGATTGGAACTATGCGACAAAATCATTTATTGAAAATGTCAATGCAAAACATTTTACAACTTTATTGGAAAGTACATATCATAAATTAAAAAAAGGCAGTTCTGATAAATTGTATTTGTTCATGGAATTATCCAAGGCTATAAACCGATTCACCAAATCATTCAAATTTGGTGATGTAATTGCAATTGGATTGAATGCCGCAATAGTTAAAGAACTAATTGATGAAATAGATAGAAATAAAATATTAGATTCGCTGCCTTACCCCTGGGTATATCAGATAGCCTTTAAGAACATATTGCCAAGAATTTCATCTGTTTCCATAAAAAGTATGAAAAATAAAAATGAAGTTATTTTAAATAAAGAAGAATTGAAAAGGGAATTAGAACTTGTAAAATGGTATTTAAAAATACAGGATTATCAAAATACAACTCAGATATTACGGGAGTTTATAGTTAATGTTTTTATCTATACGGAAAACCCTCGTAAATGGCTTAACACGCAAAAAAGAAAAGAAGTGGAAAATCTCATGTACGATATATTTAATGATAAAATAAAATCTCATAGTATGAATAAATTATTCATTGCCTGGCAAGAAATAAGAAAATTTAGAAATTATATTTCCCATTGCGGATTTCAAACTGCAGAAATCCCCAAAATCCCAGATGAAATAAGACAACTTCTTAAAAGCAATATAGAAGATATTATAGAAATGGCGTCGATAAGTGTTAATTCTGATTTTTATAGGTATCTAAAAAAATGAGAATATTGAAGAGCGGTTTTACCGCTCTTTTTTACTTTATATAACTATAAAAAAGCCTATTATGCCTCCGATAACCGCGAAGATCAGAGTGCCTTTTGTGCTTTTTCCGCCGGTGAGTATGCCTCCGATTCCAATTGCTGTGCCAATGAAACCACCGAGTAGGGACCCTATCAGTGCTCCACCCAAAGCTGCCAAAACCAAATTCAAATTGAGACAAACCGTTATACCTCCCGTTATTACGAGAATCACGACGAAAATCCACAAAGCTTTTTTGGCCATATTCATTACCTCCTCATCAAATTAAATAATATAATCACACTTTATATTTTGGATATTCCGGAGTAAAATTACCAGTGAGTCCGGAAAAATAGAGCAGTCGAACCGGAATTTATCGAATGGATAAATCGGAAAAATTTTAGATCAAAAAAATACGACTAGGCGCAGTCGTTTAATAATATTATGCATAATATAAATTTATTGTTTTTAAAATTGCTTTATGAAGTTGAAAAATGCAGTAAAAAGAATTCAGAAGATATTTTTATATGATCAATAGAAGCATTATTTTCTAAGTCCCCGCCAAGACGTCAATGTTCTTACCGTCGGCACCTATCGCGACCTTCATCATTCTGGTGTACCCTTCGGATGTAAGCTCAGCCGCGTAGTCTTTTTGCTCTATCTGTGCAATTGCCTCTTCCAGCTTGTCCGTTCCCTTTTTTATCTCTATTATCACGCTGTAATTTTCTTTGTTTTTCGCTTTTAGCAATATGTCGTATCTTCCCAGTCCCGATTCACGGTTGGATTTCACATGATATCCGCCCTGCAGATGTGAGAACATTCCCAACAGCAGCATGTGGTATGCGTTTTCGGGAACTTTGCCTATGTCGTAGTAGCTCAGCGTTCCGGATACGAATGCTTTCAGTCTTTCGCAGAATGTATTTGAATCACCCGCCATGAGTGCTTTTGTCATGTACGTGAACCTGTCGTCGTATTCTTCGCAGTTGAGCCAATTTATTACGGTATCCTGGAAGAATATGTTCACCTCTTCGTTGGGTATTTTGAGATCACATACGTACTTCCCCCTTTCGAGAGATACGTTATCCGGTTTCAGGTAGCCACTGAACAGAAACAGTGTCCATAATGCGTTGGGTACTTTTCCTATCTCACGCAACGCGGAAGAATCGTCTATGGATTTTTGTATGCATCCTCCGGAAACGAGTGTTTCGAGTTCTTCCCTGAACGATTCCTTCCTCTTCAGATTCTCTTCCACGAGGCTTATTATGAGGTCGTTCGACGATGTGTTTATCCAGTAGGGCTTGAGTTGTCCGTATCTCAGGTAGTTTATGACAGACCAGGGATTGTACACCGTGATTCCCCCAAATGTGTATCCGTTGTACCATTCCCTCAATCCTGCTCTAACGGAATCATCATTCTCTTTTCCCAGTTGGAGCAATATCCATTCGATTTCCGATTCCGTGAATCCGAAATACTGTGAATAATCTTCATCCAGAACCGTGAAAACGCTGAGGTTGTTGAGGCCGGAGAATATGCTCTCCTTCGCCACACGGTATATGCCGGTCATAATGCCTTTGAAAAGATGAGGATTGTCTTTGAGCGCCGCGGACAGGAATATCCTCATGAAGTCTATTACGTCTTCGTAATACCCGTGTGTCCATCCGCTCTGTATCGGCACGTCGTATTCGTCTATTATCAGCAGCACGGGTTTGGAATATCTTACTGCAAGCAGCCCGGACAGAGTCCTCAGCGATTGTTTGCAGTCCGAATCGGATGCCTCTCTGTTGACAATGTTACGATATGTTTGTCTTTCAACTTCGCTTTTGAACGTATCTCTCAGTTCTTTTTCAAACTTCGTGTATATATCCGAAAGCGTGTATTTTATGTTTTCAAGAGCATCTTCCCATTTATGGTCTTTTATATCCTTGAAAGAGATGAAAACCGTGGGATAACCGTTTATGCTTTCCATAACCCGGCTGTCCTGTGTTACTTTCAAACCGTCGAAAAGGTGTGCGGTATCGAGGGTGTTGTCGAAGAAATAATTGAGCATGCTCATGTTGAGAGTCTTGCCGAATCTGCGGGGACGCGTTATGAGAATAGTATCTGCCGATTCACAGTATATATCGTTTATGAACTCTGAAGTATCCACGAAAAAATAATCATTCTCAACCAGTTTCCTGAAATCGCTTATGCCTATGGGCAATTTCTTCATGCAACCACCTTCATGCTTTTATTTATCTTTATTATAGCATTTATTTCCCGGTGCACCACCACAACATTCTCGTCCTGTACGTCCTCGTGCAGGACGTCGGTTATTTTAATTTCCAAACAAAAGCACTTCACTGTCATGCGTCACAGGCGGGGACGCATGCGACGAGGTGAGATAATCATTTTCATCCTATGCACCCTGCTGACGGGATGCCGACAACCCACTCTTGTCCTGTACATCCCGTGAAGGAACCAAAACCCTCTCTCGTCCTGTACGTCCTCGTGCAGGACGTCGGTTATTTTAATTTCCAAACAAGCGAAGTATTTCACTGTCATGCGTCACAGGCGGGGACGCATGCGACGAGGTGAGATAATCATTTTCATCGTATACGCCCTGCCGATGGGATGCCGACTAACCTTTCTCGTCTTGTACATCCCGGGCAGGAACCAAAACTCTCTCTCGTCCTGTACGTCCTCGTGCAGGACGCCGATTTTTAAATTTTCAAACAAAAGCACTTCACTGTCATGCGTCACAGGCGAAGACGCCTGCGACGAGGTGAGATACTCACTTTCATCCCATACACTCTGCTGACGGGATGCCGACTAACCTTTCTCGTCCTGTACATCCCGGGCAGGAACCAAAACCCTCTCTCGTCCTGTACATACTCGTTCAGGACGCCAGTTATTTTAATTTCAAACAAACAAAGCACTTCACTATCATGCGTCACAGGCGAAGACGATTGCGACGAGTTGAGATACTCACTTTCATCCTATACACCCTGCTGACGGCATACCGACTAACCTCTCTCGTCTTGTACGTTCCGGGCAGGAACCAAAACCCTCTCTCGTCCTGTACGTCCTCGTGCAGGACGTCGGTTATTTTAATTTCCAAACAAGCGAAGTATTTCACTGTCATGCGTCACAGGCGAAGACGCCTGCGACGAGGCGGTGTTTGTGATCCTGTTACCATTGTAGAAACACATTGGAAGGGGTTGTCATCCAGAGGCATGTTTGTATGCCGAAGGATCTCGGGTTATGTTATTTTTGCCGTTTATGAATATTTCAAAGAAAACCAAATCCAGGATTCCTCGTTGCACTCGGAATGACAGGACGTTGCTATCCTCCCGTCCTATACATCCCCATGCAGGAACCAAAACCCTCTCTCGTCTTGTACGTTCCGGGCAGGACGTCGGTTATTTTAATTTCCAAACAAAAGCACTTTACTGTCATTCGTCACAGGCGGGGACGCCTGCGACGAGGTGAGATACTCACTTTCATCCTATACACCCTGCTGACGGCATGCCGACAACCCTCTCTCGTCTTGTACATCCCGGGCAGGAACCAAAACTCTCTCTCGTCCTGTACGTCCTCGTGCAGGACGCTGATTTTTAAATTTTCAAACAAAAGCACTTTACTGTCATGCGTCACAGGTGGGGATGCCTGCGACGAGGTGAGATACTCACTTTCATCCTATACACCCTGCTGACGGCATGCCGACAACCCTCTCTCGTCTTGTACGTTCCGGGCAGGAACCAAAACCCTCTCTCGTCTTGTACATCCCGGGCAGGAACCAAAACTCTCTCTCGTCCTGTACGTCCTCGTGCAGGACGCTGATTTTTAAATTTTCAAACAAAAGCACTTTACTGTCATGCGTCACAGGCGGGGATGTATGTGACGACGCGGTGTTTGTGATCCTGTTACCATTGTAGAAACACATTGGAAGGGGTTGTCATCCAGAAGCATTTTTGTATGCCGAAGGATCTCTTGTTCGGAGAAGAATACTCTTCATTCTTTTAAGCGTTAATTTATTTTAGTAATTGGCTCAATTTTCAAGCAACTTTAGTTGTAAATTACCCTTTTTTCACCTTTGTCATTCAGAGGTGAATGAAATGAGCCGAAGAATCTCAACGGTTTCCGAATAAAACAGCTACGCTGTTTTATTTCAGGAGTGTTGACTTCCAGTCAAACTCCAAGGCCTTTGTAAGAAAGATTTTTCATCTCAGGAGCTTTTCCTGATTATTCCGATTAGAAAGAGCAACGATTCCGGAAACTGTTGAGCAGTGAATCCGGAATCGTTTAACCACCGGTTCCGATAGATTGACCAGTGACTTACTTTATTTCCTTATACCATAGACCTCTCTCATAGAATGATCTTGCCCGGATTTACATTTAATCTCAATGTCATAAGAGTCATGAATGATTCTGTCAAGAATGGCATCTGCAAGTGTTCCTTCACCAATCCTGGAATGCCAGCCAGCCGGAGAAAATTGAGAACAGAAGATTGTAGAAGCCTTCTTATGTCTTGAATGAATTATTTCGAGTAAATCTTTAGCTTCCGATTCGGATAGGGAAACAAGCATCCATTCGTCTATTATGAGTAATTGGGGTTTGCGAAACTGATTGAACACCCGATTGTAATTAACCTCATCTCTGGCAATGGCGAGGTCCGTCAATAACTGAGGAAGTCTTATATATCTGACGGTATAAAACATCTGGCATGCCTGAATACCCAAAGCACATGCAAGGTAGGTTTTTCCCGAGCCTGTTGCACCCATGATTATGACATTATGTTTGTCAACGATAAAATCACAAGATGCCAACCTGTTGATAAGTGATTTGTTCAAAATCCTTCCTGCGGAATAATTTATATCTGCTATACAGGCTTGAGCATTGTCGAATTTCGCATTTTTAATCAGACGATTCAATCGGTTACTCTTTCTGCTGCTGTATTCAACGTCAACCAGTAAACCCAGTCGCTCTTCAAATGACATGCCTTGAAATGAATTGTCGTTTAATTGAACACGAAGCCCGTCTGCCATAGAAGTCAACCGCATTTCTATTAACTTGTTTATCGTGGTATGATTCATCATTTTAACTGGCCTCCATAATAGTCTGCGCCACGTGTGAAAGCGTATTCGGATGAGTTGTCGGCATCGTTTTTATTGTCTTTTTCAGATTTATCTAAAGAAGATGCCAGAATGCTTTTAACGCTTTTTAAACTCGGGTGAGGTGTGTAAGAAAGTGCTTTTTCACAAGCCGATTCCAACCTTTTTTCCGAGTATTTTTCCGCAAGCTTCAACAACCCCATGCAGCTTCTATATGATTGCTGTTCAACCTTATATGAGTTTAGTATTGATTTGACGGTAATAAGTGTACTTGGTCCTATGTTTTCCGCTTTTTCAATAATTTTATTAGAATCCCAGTTGAGATATCTTTTATGCGATTCAGGCATGTGTTCTTCGTAGGTGGAATACTGTCCCCGAATGCCAGTGAGTTTCTTGTGAGAACAAATTCTGTTGTTTTTGTGGAAAACTTCTATTGTATGTATTGTGATTCTTACATCCACTTTGTGCCTGATATATGAATTAGGAACGGAATAATACATTTTATCCACTTGTATGTGATAATTGGATTGTACGATTGCTTGTTTCCAAGTTGAAATCTCATAGGGAGTTGACGGTAATTCTAACAATAGGTCTTTTTCTTCTGCGAGAAAAACACTTTGTCGGCTCCCTTCTCTTTTTTGAAATGGTCTGGAGTTGAACCTTTCGAGTTTTTCTCGTATAACCGAATTCAACTGTGCCAATGAGAAGAATTTCTCATTTCTTATGGCTGCAATTATCCAGGTGGAAATGGTTCCAACTGTGCTTTCAACGGATGGTTTATCTTTTGGACTCTTAATCCTGGCAGGGATGATTGCCGTACGATAATGTTCAGAAAGCTCTCTGTAACTCTTGTTGATTTGAGGGTCATACAAATCCGGTTTTATTATTCCCGTTTTCAGGTTGTCGGGGACGATAATCTTTGTTGCACCGCCAAAATATTTGTACATGTTTATATGCGCGTTTATCCAGCTTTCTTGTCCCATGTTAAAAAAGGCTTCAACGTAAGCATATTGGCTGTAAGGCAAAGCTGCTACAAACACATATGCGTTGATTTTCTCACCTGTTTCTGCATCGAATATCTTTGCAGTTTTACCCGCCCAGTCAACTTCAACTAACTCACCAGGTTTTCTTGGAATGTGCATTGTTGACCTTTGTGATTGTTCATACCTTCGGTAGATTTCGCAAAATTGTGAATACATTAGCGGGATTTCATTACTCTGTCTGCATTCCCCACAGTATTCACTCCAAAGGAGTTTCAGGTTTACACCGTCTTTCAACAACTCCTTACGGATGTATTCGAAATCCGGGTATTTTCGCACTTGTTTTGGCCCTGATTTTCCCGAAAACTTATCCCTAAGCTTTTCATCCGTGATTTCCGGTGAAAGTGGCCATTTTAGGTCAAGCTCCTCTGCGTGTTTCAAAATACTTCGAACCGTGTTTCTCGAGCATCCGACACTTTCTGCGATTTTTGTCTTGCTAATTCCCAGGCTGAACAATCTCAGAATCTCACGATATTGGGTCATTTTTAACCTCCAAGAAGAATTTACGCATATTTATACGTATGAGGTTAATATACCCACTCTCTTTCTTATTTTTATCTACTCAATAGTTTCCACTTTCACCGCTCAATTAATTCCGGATCGACTGATCATTTTTACCGGACTCACTGGTAATTTTACTCCGGAATATTCACTTTTCCCTGCGGGAAAACTCCACTGTTGTTTAAAGGTTCGATCAAAAGGCTTCTTTTCTCTTTCTCTCTACAGTTTCCGGATGAAAAATAAAAAACAATTTTTCATCTCAGGAGCTTTTCCCTACGGGAAAACTCCACTGTTGTTCAATCGGTACGATCAAAATGTCCAGATTTCCACTCTGGATCCTGAAGGATGGGAATTGTTTTCATTCCTGGCGTGCCCGTTCTCTTGCACGAAGGTACGATCAAAAGACTTCTTTTCTCTTTCTCTCTACAGTTTCCAGATGAAAAATAAAAAACGATTTTTCATCTCAGGAGCTTTTCCCTACGGGAAAACTCCACTGTTGATTAAGGGGTACGATCAAAAGCGGATGGATTTGTTGGGCAATTTTGATTTTTACAAGTTTTCATTCCTGGCGTGCCCGTTCTCTGGCACGAAGGTACGATCAAAAGGTTAGATGGAGAATTATTTAATTTAGATTTAGTAGGTTTCCATTCCTAGCGTGCCCGTTCTCTGGCACGAAGGTACGATCAAAAGTCAAACAATCATAGAAACAAATTCGGCATTTTCAGGTTTCCATTCCTAGCGTGCCCGTTCTCTGGCACGAAGGTACGATCAAAAGTGAAATTAAAACTATTATAAGAGGATTAAGACCTACGTTTCCATTCCTCATAGGTACGATCAAAAGAGAAAGAACTACAGAATTTAAAGAAGCAAATAAACGTTTCCATTCCTCATAGGTACGATCAAAAGTCGAGCCTTTTGAGATGGCATGGGTTGAAGTGAATGGGTTTCCATTCCTAGCGTGCCCGTTCTCTGGCACGAAGGTACGATCAAAAGGCTTCTTTTCTCTTTCTCTCTACAGTTTCCGGATGAAAAATAAAAAACGATTTTTCATCTCAGGAGCTTTTCCCTACGGGAAAACTCCACTGTTGTTTAAAGGTTCGATCAAAATGTCCAGATTTCCACCCTGGATCCTGAAGGATGGGAATTGTTTCCATTCCTGGCGTGCCCGTTCTCTGGCACGAAGGTACGATCAAAAGGCACCACGCCCAAAGGAATAGAAAACGCAAGAAAACTGTTTCCATTCCTGGCGTGCCTGTTCTCCGGCACGAAGGTACGATCAAAAGGCGGATAAAATAATTATTTCTACCCGCGGAAAAGTTATAGTTTCCATTCCTCATAGGTACGATCAAAAGGTGTATTGTATGGATAACGAAATATTTTGGCTTTTTAGGTTTCCATTCCTCATAGGTACGATCAAAAGAAGCAATTCCGATGGGATAGTTATACAAAAAACGGCTGCGTTTCCATTCCTGGCGTGCCTGTTCTCCGGCACGAAGGTATGATCAAAAGTCTCAAAGAACATGAAAAAGATAAATTATCCATACTGTTTCCATTCCTCATAGGTACGATCAAAAGAGGTACAATACCTGAAGGATTATAAATACGTTGGGACCGGTTTCCATTCCTGGCGTGCCCGTTCTCCGGCACGAAGGTACGATCAAAAGTCTCAAAGAACATGAAAAAGATAAATTATCCATACTGTTTCCATTCCTCATAGGTACGATCAAAAGTGGCCGCACGTGAAGCGAATGCAGAGGTTGATTATGTGTTTCCATTCCTCATAGGTACGATCAAAAGTCTCAAAGAACATGAAAAAGATAAATTATCCATACTGTTTCCATTCCTCATAGGTACGATCAAAAGTGGCCGCACGTGAAGCGAATGCAGAGGTTGATTATGTGTTTCCATTCCTCATAGGTACGATCAAAAGGCGCCGGATTTCGTGCGAATAAAGTTTACTTCCGGTGGTTTCCATTCCTCATAGGTACGATCAAAAGCTGAAGAGTGGTATAATATTACAAGGTATGTGGAAATGTTTCCATTCCTCATAGGTACGATCAAAAGAGGATATCAATTTTCTATAAAAAGGGAGTTTTTATCGTTTCCATTCCTCATAGGTACGATCAAAAGGCATTGAAGTTCTCATTAATGGCTGTGTTAACTGTTTTGTAATCTGAAACGTTTTCCCGATAGTTATACATTGCTAAACCATTGTATCATTCTTTTTATCAGTTGTCAAGTGCTTTCTTCCTTTCCCGTCGATCCCCCGGGTTTTTCCGTTCACCGGAGGTCGACGGTTTTTATTTTTGATCATTTTACTATTTCTATCATTCCGAAACCTTGTGCATTTTTTGACCCAAACCCGCAATTGTATCCTATTTTAAAAAGTTCTGTACTGCATTTGATATAATACCTCCCAGTATATCCCTCAATGATTGTTCCTTTGTATCTGGTTATAACCTTGTTTCTATTCAGATCCACTTTCAATGGCATCATACTGAAATGGAAGTCTTCTGGTTTTTTGTCTTCTGAATATATCGAATTGTATTTTCTGACGAGATTGTATTTTACTCTTTCTGAAAATTCTTCATCAACAGGTGTAAGGTATTGTGTTTTTTTTTCGTTTTCGCTTTCAATAGTTTTGTATATCACTAATGGCGAATTAGTTTTTATTTCCAGTCCTGACTCACTTTGTGAATAATTAGGTTCGGAGTATGCATATAGTTGAGTAATATCGAAACCTTGTGCCCCTATTCTGAATTCTCGGTTTTTTATCAGGTGTTCAACGATTATTTTTGGCATCGGTGACATGTAGAAAGAAGCAAAAAACTTTATTGCTCCATTTATCTCCATGAGTTTGTTTTCAAATTTAATATCTTTGCCGCTTATTCTTGAAAATGTGAAATGGCGGAATTCCCGATTTTCATACTTGAAACCCTCATCATGCAACTTTGGAAATTCCTCTGCAAAAATCGAATAAATATACCCCTGCAATTGTTCTTGATAATTCATCGGTATATATGTCGGTGTTTTTTTTGGAATCGCTTCTATACAAATTCTCAATTGTTTGTCACCTCTTTTTATAAAATCATAGTTGTAGAATGTCAAGTGAATATAATAATTTTGAAAGTAGTTCTTAGCTTATTTCTAGGTTTTTTCATTTTTCGTAGAAAATAAATTCTTCACGCACGAAAAAGTCTTGTGCTGTGAATGACAAATAGCTTTTTTATCTATAAAAATGCTGTTTGATCTTCTCTACTGCCGCTATTAATTCTCTGTCATTTTTTGCTGTTGTGAAAACATTTATATAGCATCTTCCGCCTTTCGCGCCGTATTCGACTTTGATGGATTTATCTTCGTTGGTTTTTAATAATAATTCGTTTTTATCGAAAATCTGGGAGTAACCTGTTTCTACAACGAGTTCAATAAATGGTATTTTGGATAAATTTTGCATTATTTTGTGTTTTGCTTCAAATTGCAGTGCATGTGATTCTTTATTTGCGTATCTTATTTTGTCTTCCGGATTTTTGTCTGAGCTTGCCAAAGCTGTCTGTATGTTTATCATTTCCCTTGCGGATTCAAGAAAAACCTGCCCCATAGCACTCAATGTTATATAGTATTCTTTGTCTATTTTTTCTCTTTCGATGAACGATTTCAGTTCTTCCGGAATCGCTGCGAAATTATTAAATTTGAAATGATTTTTCAGTTCCTTTTCCGCAAGCATTTCCATTTCAAGTTTTTCAAGAAAATCGTAATGGTTCAGGTAGATTTCCCAATCAAGAGATACGGGAAGCGGCGGCATTTTTATAATTTTGTTGAATCTTTCAAATCTGTAGTAGACCGGGAATTTCATAGCCTGGCCAAGAGCAAGTGCGAACGCTATCTGCGCTTTGTACCCTCCGGTTGAGTTAACGGCGACACTGTTTCTGTGGTTGCGTACAACTTTTGCAAATTCTCTGACCACATTTCTCAACCCTTCTTTTCCGAAAGCAAATTCATCATCATCTCTCAATCCTTTGATTGTTACACATGTAACTTTATCGAATTTCAATTCCTGATGTTCCGAGAAGAATTTTGTTAAAAGTTTTCCTACTTTTTCACCATCAGGAGTTTCTGATGTGAAAAGGAAAAGGTTGGCTTTTACCAGAGTGCCATCCTCGATTTTAGTGAAATTGCGTATTAAGCTCACTGTGGAATTGATTTCGGATCCGTAAAGTCTTGCGTTTTCAGGATCTCCCCAGCTGTTGTCCAACATTTTTGAAGCAAGTGTATCTATTTCCCCATTCATATACAGAGGTTTTAATTCTTCATCTCGCATTATGTTTCCAACTATACTTGCACCAACTGTAACTATTAAGGTTGAGTAAGTTTTCAAGTTTTTTCCTCCTTGTTTTTAGTCTTCGGTCGAAAATCCGATTTCAATTTTCTTTATTTTTCCGGTTGTAATTCTTGCAATTCCAGCGCTATCGAATTCTTCGACCACATCATCCTCTATTGTTTTGCATATAGCAGAACTGCCGTTCCCTTCCATTTTGTAGAGTATTTTTAGCACTCCTTCTTTGTTTTTATCCAACGCTTTTTCTTTCAGGAATATGGGGGCAACACTCTGAACTGCGGCATGTTTGTCAAAGTGTACGAATTGTCTGATTTTGAACCCGATTCTTGCCACAAGTCTCAATTCCTGGGGAACCATGATATTTTCAATTTCCTGCTTTTCTTCGATTTTTCTCCTCAATTCTTCGTATACTATTGATTCTATTTCTCCGCCTGCTTTTTCAAGATTTTTAAGACCTTCTTTGAATTTTTCTTCATCCTGAAGTGTATCCAGAACCATTTTCAATTTGTTGTATATTCCTAATTCTTTTGAAAAATATCCATAACAGTTAATAGCTTCTTTTACCAGATGTTCCGATTCCATTCTTGTTCTGGATTTTCTTATTTCGGTATAGTTTTCCGAAAGGGTTCTGTCAGATTGTACATCAGTACCATCTATAAATCGAAGCCATCTTGAAGCACAGATAATCATATCCTGCCAATCTTTTTCTAAATAGTATTCTCTCATAGCGATTTCTTCGAGTGGTTTAGTATTGAGTCTAAATAATTTTGCGAATGATTTTTCTTTTCCTTTTTTTTCAGCATCTATTGGCAGATATCCTCTGTGGTATTTACAAACAAGTTCAATGGCTTTGAGGATTTTTTCATGATCGTTCACTGCTTTTTCGATGCCTTCAAGCAGTTTAAAGTCTGTTTTTCTTTCATTCAGCATTTGCAGCGTCAACTCGTTGTGAAGGTCGCGCACTACTCCCGGCAATCCATCCAGGCATAGTTCCGAACCATCTTCGAATTTCCATATCGCATTCGTATGCCCGAGGTCATGTACATTCATCGCAACTGCGAGAACGAAAAAGAATTCATTTTCGAGTTTTTCGGGAACTCCGGCGAGGAAATTTTCTTTTCCGATAGTGTTTATGAGGTTAACTGCGAATTCCATGAGTCTTTTACTGTGTCTTTGAGAGTGCTCGACTGTTTCGGGTATTTGATCCCCAATCCATTGCAAAGACCAGGTATCCACTATTTTTTCCCGGACAAAATTTGTCATATTTTCATCTGAAATATATTCGAGGAATTTTTCTCCGTATCCAAAAGGCATCTTTCGGGCATTATCATATTTTTCTTTTATTTTATTCAGCGGAAGCAGACTCACAATGTTTTTTTCATCGCTATCCAGGAAAGAACACATATCTTTAAGCTGCTGAGGCAGGTTTATATACGCATTGTAATCGAAAGCAGTATCATTTCCCCGATGTTCTATGTACGAATGGTATGCATCTATTTCACCATAATCCCATGAAACAGGAGCAGCGGGGAATTTTAAAGTTATATTTGAAAACTGCTGCTTATAAAAAAAACCTTTATCATTAAACATGCAATACATAGCTGCGAGTATGCCAGGATATTTTTGTCCTGATGTAATATCAACTATTATCTCAGTACCTTTCTCAGATAAGTATATTCCCTCTAGTTTATTCCATATTTCTTGAAAAGTGTTAATAGTCATTCTAATTTTATGAGGAGAGTAATAAATAGATGATTTATTTACTTCAACTATTCCTTTAAAAAAATGTTTAACTAAAAAAATCAAATCTTTAAATATTTTAGGTTCACCCTCTGCCTTATAAAAAAATTCTTCTTCTTTTTTTTCTGGAATATCAGGAAAAACAAAATAAACAATTTTTTTTATTTTATATCCTCTTTTTAATAGTAGATTTATAGCATCTAATTCTGCAGAAGTGTACGAATCTTCTATTTGTAAATAATCATTCGGCAAATTTTTTTTATTTGATTCATTGCCATATAAATTATAATTAGCAATTATCTTGTTTATTGATGTTCCTTGCATAGAAATCACAGTAATCCCACCAAGAAGTCTGTTTTCCATGAATTCTATGGCCTCAAAAGTATTTATAGATTTATTCGAAGAATCAGATTCAGAAGATTTAACTTCTGATGATTCAGGTTCTGAAGGTTTAGGTTTTGCAAGATTTTTGTTCTTATACTTTTCATCTTTTGCTTCCTGAACAAAATCAAAAAGTTTTAATTTTTTCAGGTATTCATCGCATACGTTGCCGAACGAATCTTTTTTGCAGTTATCTTTGAGTTCTATCTCCATCAAATAGGGTATATCAAATTCATATTCACCGATGTTTAAGAATTCATCGACAACAAGCTCCACTCTTTCATCATTTGTGATGTAATGTCTGATTTTGAATACTTTTTTCAGGTTATTCAGCCTGTTTATATCCAGAAGATATTCTTTGATTTCTTCATAAATCATGTGTTCTTCATCGCTGATTCTGTCGTTTTTTTCTTTTAAGTTTTTCAAATCCGAAAAATCTATCGTGAATTCTTTTTCATCTCTGTTTAGGTATTCTTCTTCCTTAAAATCATATGTGTTTTCTTCAAAATATTCCGTTACATGCTCTTCTTTGAATTCAGAAATTTTATTTCCCAAATATTCTCCGATAAGTTCCCTACTGATTCTATTTATTTTATTGTCACCAGTTTTTTCGCAATAAGTCCATACATGCCTGTATGCGGTTTTCTCTTTGTGTATTTCAAGTCTTATTCTTCTTGATTTTGAATTATCTGTATCTTCTAAATACCATTGCAGTATTCCGGTTTTTTTTTGGGAAGTATTCAAAAATTCTGAGATTTTTTCCTGATTTTTTTCCATATTTTTGAAAATGTACTTTTTCTCTATTTCTTTGCTCAAAAGATTCACTCCTTTTGTAGTATGCTTTATAAATCGCTGTGGAAAAATAAAATTCTTCGTCCCCACGTTTATTGCACAGTGCATAAAAACGTGGGGTCTCTGAATGACAGACATTTTCGCCGTTCCAAAAACGATTTAAAGAACCACTTGTTTTTTTATTTTATTAATTCATCCGGTAGAGGCAATACTTTTCTATCTTTAAATTCATTTTCTCCTTTGCTGCCTATTTTAAAATACCTTGTCTTTTCTTTCCAGTCAGTTTTTTTTGTGTTGTTCCAATCCAGCATGATTTTGAGCTGTTTCAGTCTTGGAATATTCCATATTGTATCGACATTATTTTCTGTTTCTTTTTTAATGTGCTCTTCAAATTTGCCTTTGAATTCCTGTGTCTTCGAACTGTTTTCTGCAAGATGCCAGCTGTCATCATCGAACAGTTTTTTATATCTGTTGTTCTCTCCGTTTCTATCTGTCAGTACGAGTTCCGGAGTTATTTCTATGGATCCAAGTCCAAGTGGTTTTGCCATTCCGATCTTATGGTAATGATTTTTCGGCAATTCAAGTGCAAACAATAAAGCTCCAAGTTCGATCTCGGAAAGATTTTCAAACCTTATTCTTCCATTGAATTTTGTTCCCGATTTTATAGACGTGATCTTTGTGGTAACTTTCTTGAATTTTTCTTTGTCACCTTCGAATTCAAATTCTTTTTCTGTCTGAACGTTTTTATGCCAGTACATTTTGTTGCCTCTTATATTTGCTTCATCATTCCAATGCTTCAATTTTTTTGTATCGGTTTTAATTCCATCAACCTGTTCAAGATATTGCTGGAATGTTGTTGGCTTAGGTCCTGAGAGGATTTGCGGAGTAATTTCATTCATGCTTATACTTTCTTTTTTCATTTCTTTACTTAAAAAAGCATCTTCAAAATACACTCTCCCTGCATGATGTTTTTCATCTCCGAAAATTGCAGCTGTGATGTCTAAAGTGTTTTCTTCTGTTAAATCGACTGGGATATGATCTTTAATTGATTTGCTATAAGGCAATCTAAACATGCCTGTATGTCCAAATGCAAGAATATTACCAGACTCATCTTCAACAAAAAAACATGGAACTCCAGATTTGTTTTTTTCAAGCATTTTCAGCAAATCAGTTTTTTCATCTCTGCTTTCATCATTGATATATTCATCTATCAACTTCTCATTAAGCTCTCTCTCCAAAATTCCTGGTTCATCTATTATCCAGTGCATATGTTTTTTCTTGCCAAAATCCCCTGATGATACTATATACCCCTTTTTATATTCAGGCTTTGGATTAGTGGAAACTTTTGTTATCAATGCATATTTAAGTGGAACCTGATGCTGTTTATGAAGAACAGGAATTTCTGGTTTAAAATAGATGGTTCTGAATTCAAAATTTCTTAAAGAAATTTTGGGTTCAACTATCAGGTTTCTTGATTTTATATCGTAATTAATTCTATATATAGAGTTAGAGACTTTTATATAATAATACATCCCTTTTTTAACTAAAATACCCGCTTTAATTTTTGGATAACAACCGTCATTTTCGTCTATCATTATTTTTTTATAATATATACCTCTTGAAGAAGTATCACCCACCGCTCTGAAATAAAACCTTCTTTCTTCTTCTGTAAATCCGAACTTTCCAAAACTCAATATCTCTACCATTGTTCTTGTCAGTCCTCTCAAAGAGCTGCCAGGTATTCTGAATTCATTATCCTTGAAGAAGAATGATGTTGGTTGATAGTCTTCTTTGTCATTAATTTCTTTCATATCCCTTATGTAAACAGGAGTTTTGGTTTCGATTTTCAGGTTTATATATCCTGTTAATTTATCGTCGTCGTAATTTTTAAATCCTGGAATTTTCTCCCATTTTCTATATTCAGATTCTACAACTTTATCGTTGAGCGGTATGAAATTATACGGAGCTTTGGCAGCGAACTCATCTATATGGGAATTTTGTACTTTTTTTTCTAATTGTTTATCTTTTGTCTTTTTCTCTTCCTTACCGTATATTACTTTTCCATTTATTTCTACTTTTATTACTTTTCCATTTTCCATTTCGAATTTACATGGTTTGTTGTTGTAAGCAATTTGGATATTATTGTTGTTGTTGTTGTGTGTTACAAAAAAGGATTCTCCCTTCAGAATATGTTTAATCCACACTTCTTTGTTTTTTATAGTCAATACTCCCATTTCCATATTATTCACACTCCATTTCTACAATTCTCGAATCTTCTATGAACGCCTGTCCAAGTTCGTTGTAGTTTATGTAGTTTCTGATTTTGATTTTTTTGTTTTTGTGTTTTCTTAAATACTGTTCACTTTCAAAGCAATCACCATCTAATTCACAATCAGTGCCTTTTCTGAATCTGTAATTCAATTTGTCCATTCGCCAGAAAAAGAACAGTTCTTTATTTTTGTTGAAAACCCTTAATTCTTTCAGATACTTTATATTTTCTATTTCATCAACGGTTTTCGCATTTATTATGATTTCATTTACCTTGTCAATTAACAGAAAATAATTATCATCAAAATATTTTTCAATTGTATTTTTGATTTTTTCCAGATCCGCACTTTCTAAAATTTCGGTATGTACGTTTTTTGATTCACTCATTTTTTCGCCTCCTCCAGAAGCTGCTCTACCCAGTTTTCCATTTCTTCTTTGCCTTCGATTTTTAATATTCCATCTTTTTGTTCCAGTGAGTAATTTTTCCCGTTGTATTTAATATCCGCTTTGTGTCCTGAAAAAACTCCTCTTCCGACATTCTTCTCCCCGCCAATCGGTAAATCTCCGACCCATAAGTCTTTCAACACCAGCATCAGGAGTCCGGCTTCCGATTCTTTGCAGTTTTTTATCTTGAGTTTAAGCACAAGTACATCTTCGTCAGTTTTTGGCCAGACGGGCATGAGATCAAAAAGAGCCGTTTTAACCGTTCCACCCGTAAATCTGTCGATTTTTATTCTGTTTTGGATGAGAGAGAAAACATCTTTTTCCGCTATCCTGTGTTCTTTTATAATCACACGGCTTTTAATTTTCACATCACTCTTATTTTCATCATCTGCAAATCCCATGAGATCTTTTATAAATTGTTCTTCTATTTTCAAAGTGTTTATAATTCTTTCTGCACGTGCCCTTATCGCACCATTAAGAGATGTACCGGGTATTATTTTTTCACCGTTTGATTCTATATGTGACGCATCCGGCGAATTTGCATCACTTGCGTACGAACGAATTAAAAGCGATGTTTTGAGTTTGAAGAATGACGTCATTTCAAAGTCTTTGTCGATTTTTTTAAATACCGCTTCGGCTAATTTATCTTTCCTGTTGTGACTGAAATCATCCTTAAGCCAGTTGATTACATCTTTTGGTTTCGAAAAATCAAATTCGTATATTCCACAATCTTTATCATCTAACTTTATTTCTATCTCTCCAAACCCTTTTGTAGTCATTGAACCCAAAGATATATTGCTATTTTCCAATTCATGTAACAGCGTATTGAGTATTTTTTTAAATTCGGTATTAATAAATTTTTCCCTTATATTCAGTTTAAAATTAAATTTAAACTCACATCCTGGTGCAAGTGTTTCATAGTCGTATTTTCCCTTATCTTTTGCCATTCCTGTTTCATTATTTATCCTAACTCCATCCCGGGTTTCTATTTTGTAAGTATCGGATATCATATTGGCATCACTTACTATGAAGGCGCTTTGAGCTCCCTGATGATTATTTTTTCCATCCTTTTTAGAAAATCCCCAAAAATAATCATCGAAATTATCCGCGAATTCTTGATTTTTAAAATAATCGCTGAAATGATGTCTCAAAACTCCGGTCAATGTTGTTCCAGGTATAAAAGGATCGCCTTTATAGTCTCTTTGGAGCAGAATGTCTATTTCTTCAGATTTATCCCCGGTACCTATTATCATCGGAGATATATTTTTAATAACTCCCTTAACAACCACTTTGGAGACAATTCTATCTTTTTTATCTGACATTTGCATCCGCCTCCTTATTCTTGTTCATTTTTCTCATTCTTCTGAAAAGCGCAGAAAGATAGGTTTTATCAAATTCATACCTGTGCTCGTTAAAATTAAGGAGTTTTTCTTCTTCACATATATTTTTTATCTGTTTGATTTTTTCATCTTCCGGATATCCAAAATTTAATTCATCTAATATAAAATCCAATAAAGTGATTTTTTTATTTCTGCATTTATCAAGTTGACCTTTCGCTGTTTTTCGAAGCTTTTTCACTTTATCTTTAAATTCCTGTATGTCTTTGGATTGCGATAACATATTTTCCAATCTACCAAATTGCGAATTCGCAGGGATATTTTCAAACTTATTTGCTTCTCTAAAAGCACTGAACAAAATAGCTTCTTCGGTTTCTTTCATGAGAACAGTTTTTAATATTTTTTTCAATTCCTTTGATACCGGAATATCAGAATTCGTGACTTTTGTTTCTTCATACTCCCCTTTTTCTATTTTTTCATATTCTAAAAGAACGAGTTCACCGAAACCCTCTTTAAGTCTTTCGCCTATTCCTTTTTCCAAAAGTGTTTTGAGCTTTGTTTTTACAGAATCAACATCATAAAATTTGATTGTGAATGAAGAGCCTTTCACTATGCTGCTTGTAAGTGCATTTTTATACTTTTTGACAGACAAATAATTTTCGACAAATTCCGTTCTTAATGAAGTGTTTTCTATCGTAAATGATACTTTTGGGAAATATTCATACAGGTATTCTTTGATATTTTCCAATGAATTGTCCACATAACCGAATTTGTTTAAAAATATTGCGTTTGAGTTGAAACATATGTGGATTTCATTTCCTGTTACTTCTGGTGGGATAATTTCCCTTATCTCTGACAGTTCTATTTCACAGTATCCGTATTGAGTGTTTTTAGATTTCCCTATAAATATAGTATTAATATTCTGAAATTTACTTTTAAAATTTTCAAGCGAGTTTTTATCACCCCTTATGTATCCTGTAAATCCCTGGCCTTCTTCTATAAACTCATATTGATAAATCCCCTCTTCTTCTGAAAAACCTCTTATCCTGTCTTCTCTTACAATGTGGAAATTGTAATTTTTCTCAACTTTCCCTATATAGAATTTTCCTTTTGAATAACATCCGTATCCTGATAGGGGTTTTGTAACTTGACTTTTTTCTTTTTCATTCATTTTTGGGAAGAAGAAATATTTGTTTTTATCTTTGTCAGTCTGTACAAATTGAGAAATGGGCTTGAAATCATAAAATTTCCCATCAACATTTTTTGTCAAATATGCATTCGAAAAGGTTAAATTGTCACTTAAAAATGAATCATAAAAAAATTCATCCTTATGCAAATTCTGTTTATCTTTTCCTTGGGAGTATATTTTTGCCAATGCACCGAGCAATACATAACCCGGTATGTAATCAGCTGTTGATACTGTATTCTGATCGGGAGTATTTGTAAGAATTATTAAAGGTGATTTTGTCTTAATTCTGTATTTTATTTCATTCATACATTTGCCACCCCTTCCAGTTTTTTCATAATTTCTTTTGTTATTTCATTTTGCCCTTCATATAGTTTTACTTCTATTTCTCCAAAACCCCTGTTTCGGTTCAAACCTGCATATCTCAGATTTTTACAGGCCAATACAAGAAGATTTAATGCCCCTTCTTCGTCAGACACAAGGATTATCCCCCCCTCTGAATGAAAAACCAGGATTCAAAGCCCTCAATGTTCTGAGGCTGTTGTCTTTTGCAATTCCAGAATCATCTATTGCAGTCTGCTGCCTTATTTGAGTTATCGCATTTTTGATTTTTTCTGATGTGAATATATCTTTATACTTGGCTTTGAAGTGAGAAAGTCCTTTAGAAATACCATCTATGTTTTTCAAATACAAGTTGTATATTTTCAACTTTGATTCTTCGTCATTTCCCCCAAAAATTTTTTCAACATTGCTTATATCAAATGTTTTAGATAAACCCGATGAATCAAACATTTCTTTGGCTTCTATGGCACTTTCTCTGAGCAATCCTTTCAACCTTTTAGCAGGAAAATAAGGCAGATCATTTTTATCCCATTCTATATCGCTGTCTATGATGGTACCAACACCACTTCCGGACGAAAGTACCAAAGGAGATAAATTCTGTATTTCGATAGTTAGTTTTTTCATTAATTATCATCTCCTTTTATTTTGTCTATCATATCAACCGGATAATAATCAGCAACTTCTATCATGTCCAGATATGGGGATTTACCTTTGAATGATCCCTTCTTTGTATATTCTTCGTTGTAACCATTTTCAGGTAAATGTAAGTCTCTAATTTTAAACTCGTCTATTTTAGATTCGATGTCATTTCCCTCTTGAAGCAAACTTCTCAACAACATTTGTTTGGACTTCGGCCATTTTTTATCGAATGTTTTAATCCCATTTATTAATTTATCTATGGATTTTTTATTTTCTTGTTTAAATAAAATATAAGGACCAAAACCGGATGAGTTTATTTCTTCTATGTCTTTTGATGTTGCATCCTGATAGATATAAAAGTTAATCCAGTTTGAATTGGGAATAGTTTTTATATTTTCTCTCGCTAATTTTTTTGCTCCGGAACATAGATGCTCACAAAGAGTGTATGCCCTGTAAAATGGATATTTTGATTTCACAATCGCTATACCAGCACAGGCAGATAGTTTCTTATCTCCGCAGCTTTGTTTTGTCCATATTTCTATAAATTTCTCTGCAATATGAATACCCAATTTTGCATTGCATACGAAAGTGACATCATCACCGCCTATTACAATTGATCGTATAGGCAATATATTTTTTTCAAATTTCTTTTTATCAAAATATTTTTCATTTTTCAATATTTCTTCATTTTTAATTATGTAGTTTATAAGTTCTTTGTAGGATTCCCGTGTAATTTCATATATGGTATGAGAAAGTTCTCTGATTTCTTCAAGAGTGCTGCACCCCTGAAACATTACCCCCATATTGTTGCCATCAATATGTACTAGTGCTATGTAATTATCTCCTTCTTTTTGCCATAATTTGTCAACTTGATCTGTAAACTCCCATTTGTCATTATCATCTAAGCAAAGTTTTTTAACACCAATATTTGATTTTTCAGTATTTTGTAATTTTACTTTTGAAGATTTCGATATTCGACTTTCTCCATCCGCATCGTGATAAGTGCATTCCGCAGCAAAATCAGATAGTTTACAGTCTTCGGATATATTCATCTTCCTGACGGTGGTATTCAGAAGGTTTTCATTCTTATTTTTCCTCAACTGTTTGTTCATTCTATCGAACCAGATTTTGAAAGCCTCATCCGGATCGTATTCATCAATGGCGACGGCGGTGTTTATACCCGGATATTCCAACAGCAGTTTCTTTGACCAATGCTTTGTGAATTCCGACATTTTTTCCTTTCGGTTGAAAAACAGCAACGCTTTTCCACCGCCTATGTATCCCACTTCGAAATCGAGGTTCTTATCCGATTTCATCATGAACATGTACTTGTTCTCCTGCCACGAGTCAAGATTGAAGCTTTTATCGAAAACATCTTCAAGACATTTTTTCATGAAATCTCCGAAAATGTTTTCCACGATGTAAGAGGCTCCGATATTCTCTTTCAGCTTGTTGCTGCTGAAAATATAACTCTGAATTGAAACGGTGTCGATTAGCAAACCATATATTTTTTGCATTTTCACCCTCCAAAATTTAATTCAATATGAAATCTTCGATTTTTTCTTTCAGCGTATCTTCCAACAAGTCTTCTATGCCGAGAACCATGAGTTTGTTCTCTTTCAAATTCGCGGTTTTGTTGAGATCTTCCTGAAGTTTTTCCGCTTTTTCCGCATCTAAAAAAGTAATGATAATCGCCTTTCCCGCATCACCTCCAATTTCGGTAACTCTGTGCAAGGCTTCGAATCCTTTCAATTTACACAGGTGTTTTCTGTTGTCCGTAGTGCAGGACATAAGTATTGTGATGTATGAGTTTATCGCCAAAACGTCAAGTTCAAAGGGAATTGTAGAGTTCGATTTTTTTATTTCCCTGTTTTTATACAAATCCAAGATCCCATCATCGTTTTTCACAGTCGAATAAACGTATTCTTCAAGCCACACACCGTTTAAAAATTTGACTATTCTTTTGTATCTTTTTTCGATTTCTTTTTTAGTGTAGTTTTCTTTTAAGGGATTGAGGAGTTCAAAGCTTTTTTTGTTTATCAACGAATTATCATCCGGAATAGATACAAGCAAATCCCGAAGCCAAGTATATTTTTCCAAGTTATCGAAATGTTCTTTTTGAATTTCGTCGAAATCGGAATTGAATTGTTCGAATCTGTTGGGCTTATACTCTTCTTTTTTATAATATTTACATAAAAATTCTTCTGTCCATTTCATGTATTCTTGTATCATTTCATCTTCTATTATTCTCTTCAATACCTGCAGTGTTTCTTCGAATATGAATACTTCTTCGTTGTTGTTTTCAAATTCGTATCCGTGCAACTTTAAAAGCGTTTCCAGGTCAACCTTGACTTCTTTAGGAAGAAATTTATTATTCGAAGGTTCGCGCTCAAACCTTATGTAGTTGTCATCCGCGCTTAAATAAGAAAACTCGGCTCTATATTTCAATTTTTCTTTCAGAAAAGAATAAACGTTGACGGCCATGGTTTTGGTACCGCCCGTATAATTCACGTTTATTCTTTCGAATTTATCTAAATTTTCGATCAACTGACTTTCTAAGTCTTTAATTATGTATTTGCTATCTTGAACACTTTCAAGCTGTATATAATATTTCTTAAAACCTCGGAACTCATCATCTATGCAGCTTGCGATCCTATTTGAATAACCACGGGTTTCTTTGGAACAGATAAAGAAAATCGAAGTTTCCGGATTTAACTGAAGAAAATATTTAGCAACGATATAATTGGGCAGAGGATTTCCACCCATAAGCAATATCAAACATTCATTCATATTCATCATCCCTTTAAATAGTTATTTGTAGATGTGGAAAATGTTAAATCATTTCCACTGAAAATTATGATGAAATCTTTATTATTTTACCAAAAATAAAACTGTATTCCAATTATTTATTTTTGATGTAAACATTATACTCGAAACTTTTTATAATTGTTCAGAAAATCCTATTTAAAAATTTCAAAATATATAATCACACTTAGTATTTAGTTTCGATAGACATATGAGATTATCTTTAATAAGAAAAACAGATCAATTACCGCATTTATTCGGATACACTTCCATACATGCCTAAAATAATTAGTTTATATGTTACAATATGGTTTAGTGATAACTATGACTCATATTTTTATAAATGTTAATATGCGGTATTCGGTTTTCAACTGTTAGGGGGACTGGCTGAATGATAAGAGAATACGATAAAAGCGACGATTATTACGGTATAAGGGATATTGTTTCGCTTTGGATGTTTGAACCCGATGAGGAGAAAATAGAGAAGTTCATGAACGGCTTGAACGACTCTGAAACTGAAATGTACGTCTGCTCCGGAATAACATTGCTTAAAGGGGCGATAGCGATTTGTCACAGAGAAGATGGTATTGAAATAATAGGCATTGGCGTGCATCCGATTTTCCAGAAAAACGGAATCGGCAGGGCCATGGTTGATTATGTCGGCGATAAATACCCCGATAAGAAAATCACGGCGCAGACTGATGACGATGCGGTTGATTTTTACAGGAAGACCGGTTTTTCGGTTAAAAGTCTCGATGAAATGTATACTGGAGTAAGAAGATATTTATGTGTTAAATGATATAATTATGGGGTATATTCGGAAGTATGGAGGCTGACTCATAAAACTGCTGCGTTTCATAATGGCTAAATGGAATATGCTTACCCTGAAGAGGAAGATAATAATTTCACTGGAAATAATAACAGCCCTTATAATGGTGTCTTTTTTTATCTGGTATTATTCCTTTTATCTCGGAAGTCTTACAGCACTGATATAGCAATTTTATCCGCTATAAAAAAGAATACTCAAAAAGGAGCATCAACACATGAGAGAAATATTCAGTTCTTTTCCTGTTTTATATACCGATGATTTGGTTTTGAGAAAGCCGGAAAATTCTGATATGGAAGATATCGCGGCAATGGTATCCGATCCCGAAGTTGCGAAATACGATTGGTACGAACCGATGAGCGATACTGAAAAAATAAAGAAAATTTTTCTGGATGACTACGAAGAATCGTATCGTGAAAAAGAAGAAATAACCTGGGGAATTGTAGAAAAGAAATCCGACAGGTTTATAGGGGTCGTGAATCTGAGCGATTTCGATACTTACAACAAAAAATGCGAAATAGGATATTATCTCAACAGGAATTTTTGGAATAAAAATTATATGACGCAGTCTGTGAAGGAAGTGGTGAAATTCACGTTTAAAAAGACCGATATGAACAGAATAGAAGCCTTTATAACCGTGGGCAACGACGCATCTGTGAGAATGCTTGAAAAATGCGGTTTTTCTTACGAGGGATGTGTGAGGGAAAGGGATTTCATCAAGGGGGACTTTGTGGACAGCGTTATAATGGCGATTCTCAGAAGAGATCATAAACGGTTAATATAATATTGGAGGTGCGATCTTGTATAACTTTGTGAAAACCGGGTTCAACAAAGAGATTTTAAGAATGATGAATTTTTCTTTCGGTATCAGAAAAGATATGTGGAATCCTCTTGAAGAAATAGTAAAGGAAGATATAAAAAGCGGATATTGTGAGATTTATGCCGTGATGGAGGAAGACAGATACGTTTCGGCGATGCACCTGCTCGATTTTGACATGAAGCTCAGAAACAGCCAGGTAAGGATGGCAGGGATAGGCGGTGTCGTCACGAGTGCTTTGTACAGGGGAAAAGGCGGAGTGAAATTTATGCTTTCAAAATCTCTCGAACTTATGCGTGAAAGGAAATATCCTGTCAGCGTGCTCTACCCTTTCAGTATTGATTTTTACAGAAAATACGGTTGGGAAAGGCTTGACGATATGATAACTTATCATATGCCCCCATCACTCATCATCAAGAACGGCAAATCGAAAGACTTCACCATTGAGGAAAATTTAACGGCAGACTCAGAAACGCTGGAATTCTATAATAATTTCGCGAAGACGCATTACAATCTCATACAGAAAACCGAAGGTCTGTGGGCCAGAGAAATGTACTGCGGTTTTCCGGAGGATGTTGATAAAAGAATAGTGAAATTCAAGAAGAATGGTTCTATGTACGGCATGTTCAGGTTGTATATGTTCGGATCGGACGAGGATCCAAAGCTTATCTGCGATAATTTCGCTTATTTAAACAGCGAGGCCATACAAGCCATGCTCGAATTCCTGTCTTCACTATCTCTTCAAATTTCTGAATTTTCGCTGAATCTGCCTACAGATTTTGATCTTTGGCCGTATTTGAGTGACAGACCCAAAAAAATCGACGTAAGGCAGCGGTCTATGATAAGGGTGGTCGATGTCATGCTGCTGAACGGTTTGAAAATTGATTCTCCGGATTTTGAGATAAATGTTGAAATAACGGATAAGACGGCGAGTTGGAATGAGGGTATATTCGGTTTCAGGTTAAAAAATGGAATTCTTGAAGTCGTACGGACAGCAGCTGCCGATATTAAATGCGATATTTCCGTTTTGTCATCGGTTGTTTCGGGGTTTACGGATTTCAAATCCATGTATAAAGCCGGAAAAGCGGAGATTTTGAACGATTCCGTATTTAAAAACGATTTCTCCAAAGAAACCACATATCTCGAATTTCATTTCTGACTTTATAAGGCGGGTAGCCCCGCCTTATAAATTCTATATTTCATAGCAATTTTTACCACGACTTTTCGCCGAATAAAGCTTTTTGTCGGCGCAGCTTATCAGTTCGGAAAGTTGCTGTCCTTTTCTCGCGAAACATATTCCGGCGCTGAGCGATATGTTTTCATTCCGGTAAACCGTTTCGAGTATTTCGGTGCAGAGCGACTTCAAGTCCTGCTTTTTTATATTTTCCAGGAATATTATAAATTCGTCGCCGCCTATTCTTCCCACTTTTCCCGAATTGCCTATCTTTTTGGAGATTATATGGCTCACCGTGATTATAACTCGGTCTCCTTCAAGATGTCCGAACGTGTCGTTGATATTCTTGAAATCGTCGAAATCTATCAATACCACACAGGAATTTTCGACGGCATCCGATGATGAAATTCTGTCTTCTATGTAATCCATCATGAATCTTCGGTTGAAAACTTTTGTCAGATCGTCATGTGTCGATATTCCCACGAGTTTTTCGTGTTCCGATCGATAACTTTTTATCAGTATGCCTATCATATACGATAGAAACAGCACCGTGAAAGCCATATTCGTGGCTATATCCATAAACCTGCCTTCAGGAGAATTATAGGACGCCACTTTTTCCGGATGATAGTATTCGTAAATTATGAGGGACACCACAAGGCAAATAAATAATACGGGATGCAGCATTCTTTTGATGCCTTTAAGAAAAGCCGGAGCCACAATTACAAGCACCAGACAATAATATACAGTCGCACCCCTCAAACCGCCGGAGCTGAACCACAGCGCAGGTATCATCACATAACACAGGTAATACATTGTGGATTCGACTATCAAACGCTCGTTTTTATTCCTGGTAAGCATAATAAAAGATATGGCTATGAATATGCTTCCCAGAAACAATGTAATATAAGATACCGGCGGAAAACCGAGAATTATGTTGGAAATCCCCCCGAAAATACTTGCCAGAAATGAGAAAATCAAAAGATAGCAGTAGCCTTTAATTTCGATTCCGGCATTTTCTATTTTTTTAAATATCAATTTGGCTTTTTCGTTTAAATCAGTTATCATTTTTTTCCCCGAGCCGGTTTGTTTTATTCTTTTGCTTCATATCGTACATCCTCATATCCGCCTCATGTATCGAAACATTCAACGATTTGCCGTTTTTGATTTCGGCTAATCCGTAGCTTATATTTATGGAATGTTTTTTGAAAAGATTTTCTTCAATCAGCTTTAATTGGAATTCGGTTTTTCCAACATCGGTACTGCCGAACAATATTAAAAACTCGTCACCGCCGAACCTACCAATACTGTCATTTTTCATGTCCAGTAATTTGAGAATTGAGTTTACCATCTCTCTCAACAGCATGTCTCCGGAACGATGTCCGAGTGTGTCGTTAATTGTTTTAAAATCATCGATGTCAATTATAGCTATAAATCTGCCTTCTGCCGAATCTGCGTTTTTTAAAATTTCCAGTATCTTTTTTCTGTTGTATATTCCCGTCAGGTGATCGGTTTCCGACATCTTTTTAATCTTTTCATGTTCGCGGTTGTACATGTTTACGAACATGAATATGGCGTAACTGATCAGGATGAGCGTGATAACGAGATTCAGCGAGGAATTGAAATATTCCCTGTTCTTTTCGCCGGGTTTTAGCAAAAGGTATGGATTAAAATGCTCAATAGCCACCAGCAGTTGTATGAGCGCGATATATGTGACCAGTAAAAACACTTTTATTTTCCCTACTATGAAAACCGAATTGACGAGTACTATCAGGAAGAACAAATACTGCACCCCGCCGCTTGTACCGCTGCTGTGAATCCACATCACCGGGGTGACAAAATAGTTAAGGAACAGAATCGTAGTTAACTCTATTGCCTTATGCGGTTTTTTTCCATATAAAATTAACATTGATAGAAAAAATAAAAAGAATACGAAATTGCATAACACGTTGAACGAATTGAAACCCATGAAATAGTTAAAAACGGAGACAAAAAACGAATAACCCGCTCCTATTCTCAACAAAATCAGAAAAAGATCTATGAAAACTCTGTCACTGCTATTTTCGGATTTCCCTTTTCTCATAATATAGGCCACGTATCATACCCCTGAATGAAATTGTAATCAATTAACTACAACACATTATATTATTTATGGGGAACTATTTCAAGAAAAATCCTGTGGAAACATGTTGTGAAATTACTGTCAATAATGAAGCATATTCATCAATGAAGCATATTCATCCGTTTTCACAATATGTACGATTTGACGGCCGGGTCTTGTACTCCGTGCTTCCCGCAGAGCTTCTTTATTCTGCTGTTCAAAAGCCATGAAATAGGTCTGGTAAATATTTTTGGAATTTTGATTTTGATAAGGTCCTGTGCTTCCGACGGTATTTCTTCATTTTGAAAAATCGATTCCATAGAAATTTCGAAGGCATTTATGAGTTTACGGCCACTTTTTCCAATGCTTTCAAGGTCTTTCCCGTCGATAAACGCGGCACCGCCGTAACCGAGCCCACCCATCCATATCATATTGCATTGTTGTGCAAAAAAACGAAGTGAATTCAGCGAAGCCTTGTTCAGTTCCCAATAAGGAAAAGCGCATTGGCTTATTCCGAAAAGCTTTTTGTTTTCGAGTGTTTTTCCATGATTTTCAGACAATTCCTCAAGAAGCCATATCAAGGGATAAGGGAGGTAATCTGCGTAAAGCGGTGTTATTATAATAAGTAACGAACTGTTTTTTAAAGATTTTATAATCGATTCTTCCACTGCGTGTTTTCTAAAACTTTCCATAACGTTGAATATTCCCGCTTCGGAATTTTTAGATTCGATTATATTCTTAATGCTTCTTGCAAAAGTATAAGAATTCTTATTCGGGCGAGAACTTCCCGTTATTATCGTGATTTTTTCGGGATTCATGAAATTTCATTCCTCTCTATGAAATTGATTATTTCAGCTGAAACCTCTTCAATTGAAAGCATTGTTTTTTCGGATAACATTCCGTTTTCATTCGGTAGCTGAATCACCACGCATTTGTAATACGGAATTGAAAGGTTAACTGCATTTCTTTTAGTTAAAAAATCAAGGTTGTCGATTTCCTCCACGGAAATATTATTTTCGTATAAACCCACTGTTATGTAATACTTCTGTATTCCGTATCTGCTTGGATGAAGCAGATTCCCTCCACTCACCTTGTAAAAAGGAGTTGCGAGCAAGGCAAACTTGTCGACAATTTTCTTCAGTTGCGAAGAATAACCACCGAATATTATATCCGTGAAAGAGATTATTATCTCACTTTTTGCGAGTTCGGTGAGTATCTCAGCCGTATCGTCTTTTTGAATACACTTTCCGGGAGTTATATACAGGCACCCCTCGCATGACATACAGGGATTTATTTTTTTATCCTCCAAATTGATTATTTGTGGGCTTATCCCGTTTTTACCCAGCCGGTCACATAATTTTTGTATGGCATTGGCCGGAACTTTCCTTTCCGATTTCGTGGAATTTAAAATTGTGGCTTTCATTTTACCTCCGGTGGGCGGTCAACTATCTTTCGCCTATGGTTTGATTGCTCAAGCATGATAATTACCCCTTGAAAAATATGAACTCAAGGTTCTCTTTAATTTCATCGATTATTTTGTCTTTATCCGTGTCCGTTTTTCCGGAAAAATAAAATAGCAGTTTCCCATGGATTAAACTGATTATTATATTTGCAACGTTTTCGAAGTGCTTCCCTGAAACTGTGCCGGAGTATGCTTCCGAAAGATTGCCCATTAGAAAATTCCACAGGTTCGGCTCATCTAATTTTTCTTTGAGTTCGCATGTGGGTCTGTCCATATGGTAAAAAAACAGAAATTCGAATATATTCGGTTTTTCAAAGAAAAAAACACAATACGATTCAATTCTTTTTATAAATTCTTCAAAACAAAGCGCGGGTTTCGGATTCAACCTTTTCAGATGTTCTTCAATATCATCGATAAAACTGATAGATACATGCCATAAATATTCATCCAGCGATTTGTAATAGTTGTATATGGATGTGTATGAATACCCCGCTATTTCTGCGAGTTTCCTCGCGGAGAAAGAGGCTATTCCATCTTTTTCTATTATCTGTTTGCCTGCCGTGACGAATTTCAGTTTCAGCTCTTCTTTTCTTTTTTCGTGACAACTGTTCATATAGCCTCCGGATAAAAGCTTATGGATATATAATTAACATCGTTAAATAAATTAACGCTGTTAATTATATATCTTTTATACTCAAAAGTCAACTTGTCATTGCAACCAAATAATTGATTTATCATATAAATAAATACTGTGTTTTGCTAAAAACAACGCATTCGAGATGTTTGTTTTTGTTTCGCTTTTTAAAAATAATTCCGGCTCATAAAAACCACAGATGTCATGAGATGTCTTGTTTAATAACGGTTCTGGAATTACCGAGCTTTTCTGAGAAATCGCGAGATATACGGAGATAAAATAAAATACACGTTTTTATTCTCTTCTGTATGTTGAAAATCGGATGTGGAAAAAGCATAATTAATTGTTATAATGAATTAATTAATATTGGAGGTGGGATCATGATAGAAGGTGGAAAGAGTGATTCCGGAAATATGCTCACTTACGGTCAGATCGGGGGAGGCCCGGGATCTTTCATAGGCCCGGTTCACAGGGCGGCCATCGCCATGAACGGTCAGGCAAGGTTGGTAGCCGGAAGTTTTTCGGATATACCCGAAGAGACTATGCAGTCCGGCAGAGAACTTGGGTTGGACGGTGATAGGATTTACGAGAGTTTTTATGAGATGGCGGAAAGAGAATCTCAAAGGGAAGATTGCATAGATTTCGTCGTCATAACGGCCCCGAATCACATACATTTCGATGTGGCAAAAACTTTTCTCGAAAATGGAATAAACGTGGTTTGTGAGAAACCGCTCGCTTTCAGCACATCACAGGGAAAAGAATTGATAAGCCTGACGAAAAAAAGAGATTTGAAATTCATGGTCACATATACTTATACCGGTTATCCGATGGTCAGGGAAGCCAGAGAAATCGTAAAAACCGGACGAATAGGCGATCTGCGTTTGGTGGTTGCCGAATATGCGCAGGATTGGCTTGCGGATAAAGTCGAAGATTCCGGACAGCGTCAGGCTTCCTGGAGAACGAATCCGAAATATGCCGGAATTTCCTGTTGTGTCGGGGATATCGGTACTCATATAGAAAATCTGGTTCATTTTGTTACCGGATTGGAGATAAATGATATGAGTGCCTCCCTGGAAACTTTTGTCGATGGCAGACAGCTGGATGACAACGCATTCATACAGATAAAATACGATAATGGTGCCACAGGCAGCTACTGGTCCTCACAGGTTGCAATAGGGCACGAAAACGGCCTTCGCATGAGAGTATACGGCGAGGAAGGATCCATAGAGTGGGAACAGGAAAATCCCAACGTGTTGAAATTGGCATTGAAAGGCAAACCGGTTCAATACCTATCGAGAGGTAATTCTTATCTGTCTTCTTCTGCGGGTCACTTCACCAGACTTCCTTCCGGACATCCTGAAGGTTACTTCGAGGCGTTTTCGAACTTGTACAGGTCTTTCTGCAATGTTTTAATCGCCAGAAAGAATGGGGAAGAAGTTTCGGACTTCGACTTATATCCCGATGTATACGATGGTGTCAGGGGAATTCAATTTGTCGAGGATTGTGTAAAAAGCAGCGAATCAGGGAAAAAGTGGATTGACGGTTCTTTCAGATTCGGAGGTGAATGAAATGAGACCTGTTACTATTTTTACAGGACAGTGGGCAGACTTGCCTTTCGAGAGAGTGTGCGAGATGATGGCGGATTTCGGATACGATGGGCTGGAAATAGCTTCCTGGGGCGACCATCTCGATCTTGAAAAAGCGGCCACGGATAGCGGTTATGTCGAAGAAAAATTGAGTATACTTGAAAAATATGGCTTGAAGGTATGGGCAATAGGCACTCATATAATAGGTCAATGTGTCGGGGACAGTTGGGACGAGAGACTCGATAATTTTGCCCCTGCTGAAATTCATGGCAATCCCGAACTCATAAGGGAGTGGGCCGTGAAGCAGATGAAATACGCCCCAATAGCCGCTAAAAACATGGGGTGCGAAACTGTCACGGGTTTCATGGGATCTCCGATATGGAAATTCTGGTATTCTTTCCCGCAAACGACACCGGAAATGGTTGAAAACGGGTTCAAACTTATAAAAAAATTATGGGATCCGATATTCGACGTGTTCGATGAACATGGAATCAAATTCGCATTGGAGATCCACCCCACGGAAATCGCATTCGATTATTACACCACCGAAAAACTCTTCGATGTGTTTGAAAACAGGGAAACTCTCGGTATAAATTTCGATCCCAGCCATCTCATATGGCAGGGAATGGTTCCCCATCTTTTAATCAGGGACTTTCCAAAGAGAATATATCATGTTCACATGAAAGATGCCGGTGTAAACCTCGATGGCAGAGCGGGAATACTGGGTTCCCATATAGAGTTTGGCGATAACAGGAGAGGATGGAATTTCAGATCTCTCGGACACGGAAGTGTTAATTTCGAAGAGATAATAAGGGAATTGAATGCGATAGATTATGAAGGACCGCTTTCGGTGGAATGGGAAGACAGCGGTATGGACAGGATGTACGGTGCGAGGGAAGCTCTTGAATTCGTTCGTAAAGTCGATTTTCCGCCTTCTGATTTCGCTTTTGACGATTCGATAAAGAAATAACGGGGAGCGATTATGGCTGAAATACTTTTAAAAGCTGAGAAGATATCCAAAGAATTTTCCGGTGTCAGAGTTCTCAACAATATAGATTTCCAGATCGAAAAGGGGAAAATATTCGGAATAATAGGCGAAAACGGCGCGGGAAAATCCACTTTGATAAAGATAATAAGCGGGATATACCATGCGACTTCCGGCGAGCTGTATTTTGAAGGCGAGAAAGCATCGATAAAGAGTCCGCAGTCGGCGAAGGAAATAGGCATAAGCACTATCCCGCAGGAATTCAACTTAATCCCCGAATTGAACGTTTTTGAGAATATATTTCTCGGCAAGGAATATGTCAGAAAAAATGGCCTCCTGGACAAAAAGCTGATGGTGGAAAAAACCCGTGAGCTTATGGATGAGCTGAAAACCGACATCTCGCCTTTTGCCAGGATATCGGATCTGAGTGTGGCCCAGAAGCAGATGGTTGAGTTTGCAAAAGCTCTGGCGTACGAATCAAAACTCCTGATAATGGATGAGCCGTCCACGGTTCTGACACAGAATGAAATAGAGGTTCTGTTTTCCATAGTGAAGAGACTTAAAGAGAAAAACGTATCGATAATATACATTTCGCATAAACTGAAAGAGATCAAGGAGCTGTGCGATGAATTCATGGTATTGCGTGACGGCGAATTGATAGCCGTCAAGAAGACTTCCGAATCCGATGAACAGGAAATGGCGACATTGATGGTGGGAAGGGAGTTATCCCAGATTTTCCCGGAAAAGGTCAAACCGGAAGATGAAATAGTTCTGAAAGTTGAAACCATAAGTGTTGACGGCCTGCTCCGGGATGTGAGTTTTGAGCTGAGAAAAGGCGAGATACTCGGATTCTCCGGTCTCGTCGGTTCAGGCAGAACGGAATTGGCCGAAGCCATAATCGGAGTCAGGAAGCGTAGCGGCGGCAGGATATTCAAAAATGGGAAAGAGTTGAAAATAAGAACTTCGCTTGATGCCGTAAACAACAAAATAGCCTATCTTTCAGAAGACAGGCAGGGCATAGGCATACTCACAAATTACGGTGTTACCGAAAATATAACACTTACTTCCTTGAGAAATTATTCCAGAATACTTATAAATCACAGAAAAGAGAGGGAAAAAGCCGAGTTCTACGTAAAAGAATTCGACATAAAAGCGGCATCGCTGAAAACCAAACTCGAATTCTTCAGCGGGGGAAATCAACAGAAAGTTTCGCTTGCGAAAAGTCTCGACACGCAACCCGATATTTTCATAATTGACGAACCCACCAGGGGAATAGATGTGAACGCGAAAAGGGAAATATACTTTTTCATAAAAAAACTGGTTGAGGATGGTATTTCCTGCATAATAATATCTTCTGAAATGGAGGAAATAATAGGTATGTGCAATCGTGTGGTTGTTATGAGAAACGGAAGGATATCCGGAGTAATTGAAGAACGGGACATAAGCGAACAGGAAATCATGTTCTATGCCACCGGCATCAAGGGGGTTGCTTGAATGAATTTAATTAAGAGTCTGAAGAAATTTAACTATGAAAAATACGGTCCTCTGATAGCTCTGGCAGTACTCTTCATAATTTCTGCGATAACCAGTCCGTATTTTCTCAAAACCAGGAATCTCCTGAACATATTGAGACAGGTTTCGTACACCGGAATCATCGGCCTGGGCATGACATTCGTAATCATAGGCGGTGGAATAGACCTTTCTGTCGGTTCCATGACGGCTTTGATAGGTGGATTGACTATTTTGGTTCTAAACTCTGCCGGTGGCGGAGTGGGTGCGATAGTGCTCGCGATTCTTGTGGCGGTATTGATAGGAGCAGCTGTCGGAGCCGCTAACGGGATAGTAATAACGAAAGCGCGTGTGGCACCTTTCATAGTAACGCTCGGAACTATGGCCATTTTCAGATCGTTGACGCTTTATATAAGCGGTGCAGGTGAATTCAGATCCACAAGCAATATATATCCCGAATTGGGCATGGGTTCTTTTTTGGAAATACCGATTCCCGTGTGGATTTTCGGAATACTCGCGTTTGTTTCGTGGCTGATATTGAATCATACGCGTTATGGGCGATACATATGTGCAGTGGGCTCGAATGAAAAAGTCGCGGATTATTCCGCGATAAATGTGAACAGGGTTAAGTTCATATCGTACATAATAGTCGGGATCGCTACAGCCATAACTGCGGTTTTACTTTCGTCAAGGCTGAACTCCATAAGTTCTTCCAATGCGGGAGTGAACTACGAAATGGATGCCATAGCGGCGGTAATAATAGGTGGCACCGCTATGTCCGGCGGCAGCGGAACCATAATCGGTACGGTAATAGGAGCCATAATACTCGGTATAGTGAACAACATGCTGAACATGCTCGGAGTTTCTCCGTATCTTCAGGGTACCGTAAAAGGGCTCGTAATAATCGGCGCGGTTTTAATTCAACGAAAGAAAAAATAACCCGTATTAGGGAATAAAAATTGGAGGTGTGGTTACGTGAAACGTATTTCTGTGTTAATTTCAATCGTTTTAATCCTCGCAATGGTGTTTTCGGCTTCATTATTCGGTGCGGAAAAAATAAGAATCGGAGTATCGATTCCTTCCGCCGACCACGGATGGACAGGCGGTATTGTATGGTGGGCCCAGAGAGCCATTGAAGACTGGAATGCAAAAGACCCGGATGCGACTTTCTTCCTCGTTACGGCAGATTCCGCCTCAAAGCAGGTCGGGGATGTTGAAGACCTCATGGTCAAGGGAATAGACGCACTCGTAATTCTCGCACACGATTCGGCTCCACTGACTCCTGTCGTAGAACAAGCTTACAACGAAGGTGTATTCGTGGTATCCGTCGACAGAGGCCTTACAAAACCTGTTGAAAATGTATATGTCGCGGGAGACAACCCGGGGCTCGGAAGGGTTTCCGCGGAATGGATGGCGAAGGAACTCAACGGCAAAGGTAAAATAGTAGTTCTCGAAGGAATACCCTGTGTTATAAACGGTGAAAGGGTGGATGCTTTCAACGAAGTCATGGCAAGGTATCCCGGAATAGAAATCCTTGATTCGCAGCCTGCCCACTGGTCGACACAGAAAGGTCTGGAAATAATGGAAAATTATCTGCAGAAATTCGATAAAATCGACGCGGTCTGGGCACAGGATGACGACGTTCTTAAGGGCGTTCTGCAGGCTTACAAAGAATCCGGCAGAAAAGACATCAAACTCTTCCTGGGAGGAGCCGGTTCCAAGGATATGATTAAAATGGTCATGGATGGCGATGCCCTCGTAAAAGCCGACGTCACATATCCCCCTTCCATGATTGCGACAGGTATAAGCATGGCGGTCATGTCACTCAGAGGAGAGCAGCTTAACGGTTTCTATCAGCATCAGATTCCTTCAAAAATAATTCTTGCCGCAGAACTTGTGACAAAAGAAAACGCAAAAGACTATTACATCCCCGAATCGATATTCTAAGAACAGTTCATATGCCGGTGCGATTTTACTCGCACCGGTTGTTGGAACCTCATCCGTGAGCACATTTTATTACCGGTGTGTGTTGATCGATGCGGTTTGATCAGAAAACAAAAGGAGGACAATATGAGTGTATATTTCGAAGGAATTGAAAAAATAAAATATGAGGGGAAAAAATCCAAAAATCCGCTGGCGTTTCATCATTACGATGCCGACGGAACGATAAACGGAAAGAAGATGAAGGATATTCTCAGATTTTCCGTGGCGTACTGGCACACATTCTGTTTCGAAGGCAAGGACATGTTTGGCGGGGAAATCGGCAGAAGGGCCTGGAACAACTATGAAGACGCTTTGAAAGCTTCTGTCGAAAAAGCGGATGCCGCTTTCGAGTTCATGAGCAAACTCGGTGTCGGGTATTTCTGCACCCATGACAGAGACCTCGCACCGGAACTCGAAACTCTCGGAAAAACCAACGATTTGCTGGATAGAGTTCTGACAAGGGTAAAAGAAAATATGGATAAAACCGGAATAAAAATGTTATGGGGAACGGCAAATCTTTTTTCGAGTCCGAAGTTTACCGACGGCGCAGCTACGTCATCCGATCCGGAAGTGTTCGCATATGCCGCCGCGCAGGTTAAAAAAGCTCTCGAATTCACCAATGATCTCGGAGGGGAGAATTACGTATTCTGGGGCGGCAGAGAAGGGTATGAAACACTTTTAAACAGCAACACGGAACTTGAACTGGATAATCTGGCGAGATTTTTGTCCATGTCTGTTGACTATGCGCATAAGATTGGATTCAAAGGGCAATTTCTGATAGAGCCCAAACCGAAAGAGCCGACAAAACACCAGTATGACTACGATGCCGCAACGGCTTACGCATTTTTGAAAAAATACGGTCTCGAAAAACACTTTAAATTCAACATAGAGGCGAATCATGCCACCCTGGCGGGACACACCTTCCAGCACGAGTTGAGGATGGCAAGGTTGTACGGTTCCCTGGGCAGCGTCGATGCGAATATGGGAGATTATCTGCTCGGATGGGATACCGATCAATTCCCGACAAATATCTACGATGCGATATGGGCGATGTATGAAATTCTGAAAAACGGTGGTATAGCCCCCGGCGGTCTGAATTTCGATGCGAAAATAAGAAGAAATTCCACAGATATCAAAGACCTTTTCAAGGCTCATATTGCCGGCATGGACACTTTCGCGGCCGGATTGAAAATAGCGGCTGGGATAATGGAAGACGGGAAAATTGACGGATTTGTGAAGCAGAGATACGAAGGCTATGATTCCGGTATGGGTGCCAGGATAAGATCAGGCGATACGAATCTGGCCGAATTGGAAGAATACATAATCGATAAATCGGTAAGCGTACCGAAATCAGGTTCACAGGAATCACTGGAAGCTATGGTGAACGACTGTATCTTAAATTACGACTGATACGGTATTTTGAGAATTTTTAAGGAGAATTGATGAAATCCAACACCATAAATGCGGAAAAGATGGGGAAATCGAACAAGAGGGTAATATTCGAAATACTCAGGAAATCCAAGAGAATAACGAGAAAGGAAATAGCCGATGTTACCGGGCTTAATCCGAGTACCGTCACGAATATAATATCGGATTTTAAAAAAAGGGGTTTTATCGAGGAAACAGGAACGAATGTTAACGCTTCCCCCGGACGGCGGTCCATAAACCTCAAAGTCGTGAAGGAGTCCGCAGCGGCTCTCATAGTCGTACTTGGCGTAGAAAATACGGAAGTGGCTCTGGGGTTTATGGATAATTCTTTTGAAATTGTAGATTCTTTCAAGACCGAAACTGATAAAGACAGACATTTCGGGAAAATCGAAGAGAAGTTGAAAACGCTGTACGAAACTTCAAAACACAAAGACAAAATCTGTTCTCTGGTCTTTTCGGTACCAGGAATCGTCGACAGGAAAAGAAAAGTTATTAACACAGTTCCCCATCTTGGATGGAGTGACATAGACCTTTCGGAATTCTCGGAAAAAATTTCCCCGGGGAGTAAAATGGAAGTTCTCATCGCAAATGAGGCAAAGCTTGCCTTGCTCGCCGAAATATATGAAAACAAAAATATACGCAACATGCAAAACGGAGTTTACATATACATATCACAGGGAGTGGGTGGCGCCGTTCTTATAGATTCCAAACCGTATCTCGGCAATTCGTTTATCGCCGGGGAACTTGGGCACATGTCTATTAACGAAAAGGGAACGCCATGTTCCTGCGGAAGAAAGGGATGCCTTGAAAAATATATCGGTGCAGATTCGGTAACGCAGGCTTATGAGATGTCCGGTGACGAGTTGGACGGAAGCAGTTGCAGGGAGAAATTTCAGAGCCTTGTATTAAGGGCATCCGCCGCCGACGGCCTTGCGGATTCCATATTGAGGAATATGATGGAACATCTCGCAACAGGTGTCATAAACGTGGTGAACCTTTTTAACCCGGATTTTGTAGTTGTGGGTGGAATGGGAGAAAAAATACCGGACGAATACATGGATATCATGAGAAATGAAGTGCTATCCAAATTGTTCACGGTAACCGTTGAGAAAACTAAAATAATCAAATCGGTATTCGATATAAAAATGGCATCGATAACCGGTGCCACTTTGATGAGTATGGAATCTTTCGGCAGAAAAGCCATAAGCTGAATGGGGGAATGAAATTGAGCTTTTTTATCGGCATGGATATAGGCACTACCGGCATAAAAGCCGTCGTAACCGACGACGGTGGAAAAATAATTGAGATATTTTCGCGGCAGCTTGATATTGAAAGCCAAAAACACGGTTGGATGGAACAGAATCCCGAAAAGTGGTTTGAAAAAACCGTCGAAATTCTGGCGGAGATTCACTCAAAATACGAAACCGAAGCAATGAGTTTTTCCGGACAGATGCACAGTCTGGTAATTGTAGACGGAGACGGGGATATTATAAGAAATGCCATACTGTGGTGCGATCAGCGTACGAGTACCCAATGCAAATACATCACCGATATTCTCGGCGGGGAAAAAGAAGTGATATTGCGAATAGGCAATCCGATTCTTGAAGGATTTACCCTTCCCAAGATAATATGGCTGATGGAAAATGAACCGGAAAACTATTTGAGGATAAAGAAAATAATGCTGCCAAAAGATTACATCATATACAGGTTAACCGGTAGCTGGTGCACGGATCATTCGGATGCTTCCGGCACAGCTTGTTACGGTGTTGACAAGCGGGACTGGGATTATGAAATGTTGGAAAGGCTGAATCTGAAATCTGAAATTTTTCCTGAGATAAAGGATGCCGGCACTTTAATCGGTAAAATAGACAGACAAGTCGCCGCGAAATATGGTTTGCCCCGTATCAAAATTTACATGGGCGGTGCCGATAACGCCGTGTCTGCTTACGGATCGGGGGTAGTTTCCGAAGGGGACTGCATGGTAAGCATAGGAACTTCAGGTACGGTTCTCGCAGTCGGCGATAGTTCTCCGGATTTGAGCGGCAGGATACACTATTTCAACCATGTGAAAAGAAACACCTCGTATCTGATGGGGGTTATGCTTTCCGCGGCACACTCACTGAACTGGTTCAAGGGTAAAATGGGCAGTGATATGGAATGGACTGAGATAGAAAATGAAGTCGGAAAAAGACTTGGAAAAAATAGCGGTATGCTGTTTCTGCCGTACTTAAACGGCGAAAGGACTCCACATAGAAATCCGAACGCCAAAGGTGTGTTGTTCGGAATATCTTCCTCGAGCGATGAGTATGATGTATTCAAGGCCGTCATGGAGGGAGTGGTTTTCGGACTGCGCGATTCCTTCGAACTCATAAAAAACAGAATAAAAATAGAAAATGTGAAAGTGGTTGGCGGAGGTTCCAAAAACACCGTGTGGATGAAAATGCTTGCGGATAATTTGAAAACCGTATTGGAAATACCGGAGATAGACGAAGGCGGTGCATACGGTGCCGCGCTTCTTGCAATTAACGGAGAGGGAATACGCGTATCCGGTTACGATTCAAAAAGCAGGAAAATAGAACCGGATTTCCATGGCGAATACTACGATCACAATTACGGAAAATTCCGTGAAATGTATTACAAACTCAGAGACTTGTTCTGAAACGATCAGAATTCATGACCATCGTTAAAAACTCCATCTTTTTTGGGTTCAGGAAAGTATCCTTTTTGATGAAACCTGATTTTTCATAGCATTTTATGGCTCTGGTGTTGAACAAAGCGACGCTGAGCCTGAATTTTTTTATGCCATTTTTTTTGAATATATCTTCCATTATTTCGTTTACAAAAACGCTTCCGCTGCCTTTTCCGGTTAAGTGAGGTTTTATTCCCAGACCGATATCCAAATATCCGTCATCCGAATAAATTTTTCCGTTTTTCGTGGGAACCCTTGCGGACATTCCCGTACAGTAAAAACCGAATAAATTTTTTTCGGTATCGAGAGCGTACACATAACCTTCACGCAGCATTTCAACTGCGGATTCTTCGGAACCGTTCAGATTGTATACCGAATAGGGATATTCATATGTCCATTTCGATATTTCTGCGGCAATTTCATAAGTCATCGCAAAAAAAGAGTATATAAAACCACCTCGTCATATAAGTATGAGTATAGAATAGCACAGAAAAGCGATTCCAAGTAAAAAAACCTCATATTGACAATCGTCTATATATAATATAAAATATATAGATAAACATCTATATGAGGTGAGTGATTTGAATTCTATTGACTATGCCGTAATTTTTAAAGCCCTCGGTGACTCGCACAGGTTGCAAATTGTAAAAATGCTTTCGGAAGGCGAGAAATGTGCGTGCTGCATACTCGAGTTTTTTGAGATAACGCAGCCGACACTGTCGCATCATATGAAGATTCTCTGCGAATCCGGACTCGTCGAAACGAGAAAAGAGGGGAAATGGTCACATTATTCCCTTAACCACGAAATACTGGAAGAATTGAAGAATTTTATCAATTCGATTGATTCCGGGGGAAAACATGAATAGCGTTTGGGATTTTTTTCAAAACCAGATTCTCGGAATGAAGTGGTTGAACGACATGATAGGCTATTTACTCGGAAAAACCGGATTGGATGTCGGCGAACGCATCGGAGGCAGTATTCAGTTTTTCATTTATGATGTGATAAAAATACTCATACTTTTATCTTTTTTAATCTTCATAATCTCTTACATCCAAAGTTATTTCCCACCCGAAAGAACCAGGAAAATTCTGGGGCGTTTCAAAGGCGTGACTGCAAATACATTGGCAGCACTGCTTGGAACCGTCACCCCTTTTTGTTCCTGTTCATCCATACCCTTGTTCATTGGATTTTCAAGCGCCGGGTTGCCGGTGGGAGTGACTTTTTCGTTTCTCATTTCGTCTCCGCTGGTCGATTTGGGGTCGCTGATACTTCTGATGAGCATATTCGGCGCACCAACTGCTTTTGCCTATGTGATTGTCGGTCTGGTTCTTGCGGTATCAGGTGGGACACTCATTGAAAAACTCAACATGCAGAAATACGTCGAAGATTTTATAAAAACTGCCGGCAGTGTCGATATGGAATCACCTGAACTTAACAGACGCGACAGAATATCTTATGCGAAAGATCAGGTTTTTGCAACGGTGAAAAAAGTTTTCTGGTATGTGATAATAGGTGTCGGAATAGGAGCGGCAATACACAATTGGATACCGGAAAGTATAATTCAAACTGTACTTGGGGAAAACAACCCCTTTTCCGTACCCCTTGCCACAGCAATCGGGATACCAATGTATGCGGATATATTCGGTACGATTCCGATAGCGGAAGCGTTGTTTTCAAAGGGGGTCGGAATAGGAACCATACTGTCTTTCATGATGGGTGTAACCGCATTGTCACTACCTTCGATGATCATGCTCAGACGAGCTGTCAAGCCGAAATTACTGGCGGTTTTCATAGCCATAGTGACGGCGGGAATAGTTTTGATCGGATATTTTTTCAACGCATTTCAATTTTTGTTCGTATAAATTCGAGAGTAAAAGTGTTTGCGGCTATACTATGAATACGACAAAATTTTACATTCATGATGTACCAAAACAATTTTGCTTTACGGTATCAAAAGAAGGGTGGAAATACGACGATAAATTATACTTCTGAAACTCAGGAAATTGAGAATGAAACGGGGTGTGGTTTTGCAAACATGTATATTGTACGGGATAACTATTCTATTACTGGTTATCTCTTTTGTTAAAGACAGGGACAAAACAAAAAAGTCGCTTAAAAAAGCATGGAAGGCTTTTGAAAACATCCTGCCACAGTTTTTGACCGTTTTGCTGCTGGTCGGTGTACTTCTCGCTGTTTTAAATGCCGAAGTGATTTCCAAAATAATCGGTGCGGGCTCAGGATGGGTCGGGGTCTTTCTCTGTGCTGTGGTCGGTGCCATAACACTGATCCCCGGGTTTGTCGCATTTCCGATGGCTGCGATGCTTCTGCAAAACGGAGCGGGATATATGCAAACTGGCGCTTTTGTTTCTGCCCTCATGATGGTCGGAATTGTGACATTGCCCGTAGAAATTAAATATTTCGGGATTAAACTAACTGTTTTGCGAAATACCCTGGCTTTTATCTTTTCTTTCGCGGTGGCTCTGGTAATAGGATTGGTGGTGGGCGCATGAAAAAATTTTTGAAAAGATACAGGTCATTTTTTATCGTGGCATTGGCTGTGGCGGTTTTGACGGCAATAAATAGCGAAATCGGATTTAAAGCGGTGGATATTTCCATATATTCGCTTAAAGAAATGCTCCTGGTAATCCCACCTGTGTTTGTTTTGCTCGGACTTCTGGACGTATGGGTTCCAAGAGAAATCATGATGAGGTATATGGGAGAAAAATCGGGAATTAAGGGTATCGTTCTCGCCGTTATATTGGGTTCGGCCGCCGCAGGTCCTCTTTATGGGGCTTTCCCGGTAGCTGCGGTTTTTATGAAAAAGGGAGTGAAATTCAGCAATGTGTTAATTTTCATCGGTGCATGGTCGACCACCAAAATACCCATGTTCCTTTTTGAAACGGCATCGCTGGGCCCGAAATTTGCTTTCACGAGATTGGCTGTTGATATACCGGGAATTATAATAATCGCATTTATCCTGTCAAAACTCCTGCCCAAACATGATATTGAAAAAATTTATAAAAATGCGGAAAATATCGACAAATGATGAGAACCAGGAAGACACACCGTTTCAACGAGGTGTTGTTTATGCTTTCACAGTATTTATCTGTGGTATTTGTTTATTACATTATACCCCATACAAACAACAACGGAGGTATCGAAATGGCGGTTTTTAAATTCGGAAAGAAAAAAGTGGAAAAAATTGAAAATGAATGTTCCTGTAAAAAAACACAGATGTCAATTGATAAAACACCGGAAAAAACAGAAAAAAGTTCCTCGATTAAAATTCTCGGTTCGGGATGTCCTAAATGCAATGAACTCGAATCCAATACAAAAAAAGCTCTGGAACAACTCGGGATGGATTCGGATATTGAACACGTCAGAGATTTCGCGAAAATCGCGGAATACGGTGTCATGAGTACGCCGGCGTTGGTCGTTGAAGGAAAAGTGATATCTTACGGCAAAGTGCTAAAAAAAGACGAGCTGGTGAAGCTGCTTGGTAAAATCAGAGGGTGATTCACAGATTTAAAAAGATGCATCTTACATAAACTTTTTCGAGAAACACTTCACTTGTCAGGGTTAAGATTTAGAAAGGATGTGAAACCATGAAATACAAAGTGGCATTCGTATGTGTACACAATTCCTGCAGAAGTCAGATGGCGGAAGCATGGGCGAATGAACTGGCACCTGATATTATGGAACCGTATTCCGCGGGAACCGATGAATATCACGAAGTAAAGCCTTTGGCGGTAAAAGTCATGGAAGAAATCGGAGTGGAAATGAAAAAGTACAATCCAAAGCTTTTATCCGAATTGCCGGAAAAAATCGATGTTCTCATAACCATGGGATGCAATGTAAAGTGTCCGTACATACCCTGCGGTTATTCCGAAGATTGGGGAATCGACGACCCTTCGGGGAAGTCCATTGAAGAGTACAGGAAAGCGAGGGATGATATAAAAATGAAAATTATGGATTTAAAATCGAAGTTGGAAAAAGGCGTTTTTCCGAATGAAATAGATTTGGAAATTTAGATTGATTTTAAATTCTGCCAAAATTATTCTTTCAATTTATAAAAATCAAAGCATGCCTTATGTTAAAATATATTGTTAATATTTAATGTTTGTTTTTATAAAAAACTTTTTAATATGTTGAGGATGTTGACTTTTTTAATTATAAAGGCGAATTTGGAGGGGCTTATGGCAGAATCTAAGAATATAAAAATCCTGTTAGTCGATGACAGCAATTTTTACGATGACTCGGAATTTGAAAAATTCGCTTGCAGTGTAATTCGAATGTGTTCGAGTGAATTTCTGTACTCCGGAGTTCAATTGCCCGGTGGGGTAAATTTGCTGTTATTGCATCTCGAATACGCTGACGAAGAATATCTGAATTTAATCGCCGGAAAAGATGTTTCAAATGTGCGTAAATGTATAGTTCTTGCCAAAGATACGGATTTTGAAAGCATTAACCGGATTTCATCGGTAAATCCGGAATTCAGGAAAAAACTGGCGGTATATCCGGAAAGTACGGATTTGCGGTACATAATGGCGAACCTGTCGTTTTCCGCTGCCGGAGAAAGTATCGGCAACGACCTGGTTTACAGGAGTAAATATGAAAATCTTTTCAACAACATAAGATGTGCTTCCGTGGTGTACGAAGCTGTTGACGACGGGAGCGATTTTATAATAACAGAGTTCAATTCCGCCGCGGAGCTCACGGAGAAGGTAGACAGGGACGCAGTCATAGGTAAAAGAGTTACCGAAGTCTTTCCCGGTGTGAGAGAATTCGGACTTTTAGATGTATTCAAAAGGGTGTTTACAACCGGAAAATCCGAACATCATCCGATTTCGCTGTACGAGGATGAAAATATATTCGGCTGGAGGGAAAATTTCGTATACAAGCTTCCCACCGGTGAAATCACCACGATTTACGATGACGTGACGAAGATCAGGAAAAACGAATTCGATTTGAAATACAGTAAAGACCTTTTAGAAGGTCTGTTTGAAAATTTGCCTCTGGGAATAAGTATCTGGAATAAAAACGGAGAATTGTTGAAGGTAAACCCCGCATTCGTTGCGTTGACCGGATATCGGTTCGAGGATATTCCGAGCATAGGTGACTGGTTTTTGAAAGCATATCCGGAAAACGATTACAGAAAAAATGTCATCGAAGATTGGCAGGGAGATTTCGATAAAAAAACCGTTGTGTGGGAGTTTGAAATATGTTGTAAAAACAGGGAAAAAAAGGCAATAGAGTTCAGGGCGAGCCATCTTGATGACGAGAGAATAATCGTAAGCATGGTCGACATAACCATACGAAAAAAAACGGAGGAAAAGATCCGGAACGATGAGGAAAGATGGCGCGCATACGTGGAAAACGCTCCTTACGGCATTTTTATCGTGGATGGAATGGGCAGATACCTCAGAGTGAACCCCGCAGCCTGCCTCATAACAGGCAGAAGCGAATCGGAATTGCTGAAAATCAGTCTCAGGGATTTGTGTCCCGAAGAATATCAGGATGAGTGCCTGCGTCACTTTGCCGTAGTTAAAAGCACGGGCAAATCCGAAGGCGATCTGAAATTCGTACATTCAAACGGCGAGCATAGATGGTGGTCGGTGAATGCGGTTAAATTAAACGATGATTTATACATAGGCTTCACCGAAGATATCACCGAGAGAAAGAAAATGGAGATGGAACTCAAAAAACTTAACGACAGGATGAAACTTGCCGCAGATTCCGCACGAATGGGGGTTTGGGACTATTTCATCGAAAGCGATAAATTGATACTGGATGATTGGATGTTCAGACTCTTCGATCTGGATCCGGCCGAATTTGACGGTACGTACTCCAGCTGGCAGAAGAGAGTACATGCGGATGATGTCGATATGGTTGATAAGAAAGTGAAGAATGCATTTGCCAACGAGGAGGAATATGACTGCGAGTTCAGGATAATTCTCGGCGACGGCGGTATCAAACATATTAAAGCGTGTGGAGTAGTCAGCAGGGATGAGTTCGGGAAAGCCGTGAGAATGACCGGTATAAATTACGATATCACGGACAGAAAAAAAGCGGAAGAGGATTTGAGAGAAAGCGAGGAAAGATATCAATGCCTTTCCGAAGGATCGTTCGAAGCGATTTTTCTGTCCGAAAACGGCATATGTACCGGACAAAATTCCACTGCAGGGAAGATGTTCGGATATGGCTTGCAGGAAGCCCTGGGAAAACCCGGTACCGATTGGATTCATCCCGACTACAGGTATATAGTGAAGGATAACATCATGAAAGATATAGCCGAACCTTACGAGGCCATGGCCTTGAGGAAAGATGGCAGCGTTTTTCCCTGTGAAATACAGGCAAGCATGACTACGTTCAAGGGTAAACCCATGAGAATAACTGTGTTAAGAGACATAACCGCCAAGAAGAAAGCGGAAAGTGAACGAAATCAGGCGATGAACGAGCTTCTGATTGCCAAAGAGAGAGCGGAGGAAAGTGACAGGTTGAAATCCGCTTTTCTCGCAAATGTCAGTCATGAAATCAGGACACCGATGAACGGCATTCTGGGTTTTGCCGAATTGCTGAAGAAGCCCGGCCTTACCGGCGAACAGCAGAGCGAGTACATCGACCTCATCGAAAAAAGCGGCAGCAGAATGCTTAAGATAATAAACGATATAATAGACATATCCAAAATAGAATCCGGGCAGATGAAAGTGACGTATTCATCCGTGAAAATAAATCAGATTATGAAAAATGTGTTCGCTTTCTTCAAACCCGAAACGGCCTTGAAAGGACTGGGTTTGTCGCTGCATATTCCGGAAGAACCGTATGATGATTCTGTTGAAACTGATGAGGAAAAAATTTATGCCATTTTGATCAACCTCGTTAAAAATGCCGTCAAGTACACCAACAAAGGGGAAATACATTTTGGGTACAGTGTTATCGGAGAATTCATAGAATTTTACGTAAGGGACACCGGCATAGGCATATATCCCGACAGAAGAAATGCGATTTTCGAAAGATTCGTGCAGGCCGACATATCCCCTTACAAACCGTCAGAAGGGGCGGGATTGGGATTGTCCATAACAAAAGCATATGTGCATATGCTCGGAGGCGACATACGTGTGGAATCGGAATTCGGCGAAGGTTCTGTCTTTTATTTCACGATTCCAATCGGGAAATGCTCTCCAGAAAAATGCGAAACAGCCACAGAAGTTGAGTCGAAAGGAAATGAAGAAAAAACTCCCGATGAATTGAGAAGAAAACTGAAAATACTGATAGCCGAAGATGACAAAGTTTCGAGCTTTTTGCTTGAACGTATTGCAAGGGATTATTCGAGGGAGATAATTAAGACCGATAACGGCAAAGAAGCGGTGAAAATAGTGTACGAGAATCCGGACATCGATCTGATATTCATGGATTTCAAGCTTCCGGGAATGGATGGGCACAATGCCTTGAAGGCAATAAGGGGTTTTAATAACAAGGTATACGTCGTTGTACAGACCGCAAATGTAATGTATGCCGAAAAGGAAAATGCATATGAAGCCGGTTGCGATGATTTCATCACAAAACCGTTCAAAATAGGAGAGCTTGAAAATATAATAAAATCGTTGATCTGATTGCCGCTAAATCGTATACTTTTTGAACAGGTGATGAGAATGATATAATCGACGCGATCGCAATTCTTCGGAGGTGTCGGCGGAATGAAGAAAATATTTTTCTGTGTTTTGTTTTTTGCGTTTTTTACAGTTTTTTTTGCCCTGAATTCGACTGAAGCCACAGGATATATCGGTACTTATGAGGATTTTGACAAAAAGCAGCTTATGATAAGGGAATATGACGGTTATTTACAGGTGCTTCTTCAGGAATCCGGTTTCCAGGATGCGTTGTTTTCGGAAAGGAAGTATTTGTGTTATGATTTCGACGCACTCGTCGGAAACGGTATTTTAAAATTCGTTCTGGATGAAAGTGAATTGCCGTTGGAAGTGGTATTCGATGATAAAAAATATACAAAAAAGTTGTACGGTACGGAAGGGGGAAAAGTGTTCAGAATTCAGCCTTTATTTCCAGTCGAGGATTTGAAAAAAATGGCTTTGGAAAGCGAAACTGTTTTTGACGAAAATAAAGATCATGATCTTGTCGAAATAATAGAATATGACGATGATTTTTTATTGGATATCAGATATGCTACATACGATAATTTTATGGGGATTCCCCTTTATACCCAAAGCAGGGCATTTCTGCAAAGAGATGCGGCGCTCGCACTCGCCGCGGTAAATGCCTCTCTTAAACCAAAAGGTTTGGGTCTTGTTATTTATGATGCTTACAGGCCATGGTACGTGACAAAGATGTTTTGGGATGCCACTCCCGAGAATATGAAGCAGTTCGTCGCCGATCCGGAAACCGGGTCCAGGCATAACAGGGGATGTGCCGTGGATGTCTCGCTGTACTTGCTTGAAAGCGGTGATGTGATATATATGGGCGGCGGATACGATGAATTTTCAGAACGTTCTTATCCCGATTATCCCGGGGGCACTTCCGAGCAGAGATATCACAGAGAGCTTTTGAAAGAGGAGATGGAGCGGCAGGGATTTCGCAGATACGAATATGAATGGTGGCATTTCGACTACCGCGGATGGGAAGACAATCCTGTATTGAATATACCTTTCGAGGATCTTTGATTATCACGAAAAAGTCGAAATAAATCCGGAGCAGAGACTCCGGATTTATTCTTATATAAAGTATGCCGGTTCCGATTCACTCGTATGTTATGGCGAATATGTGCATAGTCGGCAGCGTGGGTAGTCGAATGCTTCTGACATCTTTTCCGTTCAGAGAAAAAGACTGGATGAAAATACCACATTCTATCCATTCTTTCTGCGATTTTGAGGTATACCTGAAGGGACTCTTCACAAGTGTATTTGATTCGGCAGTGAAAGAACACCAGTCCGGGAATGAGATGGTCTGAAATTCTTTGCCGGAATCGGCATACTCTATTTCCAATTCTCCGGAAAATGTCCCATGGTCGCAGCAACCTGCGAAATGAATGGTTATGCATTGATCGTCTATTATCAACAAATGGCCGTTTGCCGAAATGTTGTCATAGCCTTTATCAACTTCGATTTTAAACGGGATGTTTTCTTCAAACAGATACCCATTTTGCGATTTTTTTCGTATCTCATCGGCGGGCAGGTATGCACCGGAAATAGCTCCGAAATTATCCAGATTCGATGGCTGTCTTTCGAATCCGATTCCGTCGTTATCGAAAACTCCGGACAAGTTTAAAACTCTGTATATTCCGCTTTCGATTTTTTCCGGGAGGAATTCTTCATCATCCGCAACGGTCGAAACCGGAGGCTCGAAATCTATTTTTTTCACCATAAACGTTTCGGGTGGGACTGTGATTTCACATTCGTCCGAAACGACAACTACAGACGATTCGGCTTTCCTGTTGAATGCCCAAAGATATGTTTCTTCACCGTTGTCTATTACCTGGAACAAAGTACCCGGAAGTACGGCCAATTGGTTCAGCAGGTTGTTGGTGCCGGATTTCATGACAAGTGTTATTTTCGTATCCGTAATATTGTCGCATTTGACATTTCCTATATGAATACAACCGTTTTTTTGTGCAACGGTTTTTTCAGTTTTTTCAGATCCTATGTAAGCTTTGAGATTCGTACCTTCCTGAAAATCTCCGAAAACAAAAAAATCGTAGTTATCGGAATTGGTTTTAAAATCATCTCTGATTTTCAGTGAGGTGGAACTGAGCATTGAAAATCCGTCTTTGTTTTCAACCGAAACTGCGGAAAGTCCCGCATCCATGTTTTCGGCTTCGAGAAACAGCGGCCCGGAAGAAACAATTCTGCGTGAATTCACCATTCTTCTGAATTTCTGATCGAGTCTTTCAACGAGTGACAGGCTTATGAGATATGAAATTGTGGATTCGGCACCGGAATTTCTGTTTATGAATATTTTCTCCATACCGTCAAATCCCTCGCCTTTTTTCCCCGTCATACTTTGACTTAATTCGTTATTCCCGAAAAAGAATGATGCGCAAAGGCATGCGAGATATCCGAATTCCTCTTTTTCAGTCACGCGGTTCAATTCATAAAGAGATGAAACCGCAGATTCGGCGGCATAAGCTATCAGCGGAAATGTCATCATGCCGTAGTGCCTCAATTCATAAAAAGGACCGGATGTGACCATGGAGGGATAAAGTCCGAGAGCCATTTTTTCAGCGGCTTCAATATATTTCCTTTCACCGGTAACCTCGTAAGCGATTGCAAGTGCCTGAACCTGACGGCTTCCCCAGCCGTGAAACACAAACTTATCGGTGCCTTCGTCAATTATGCCGGGAAATATACTATCTTCACGGGTCTTTGAAATCAAGCCTTCCGAACACTTTTTCAGGGTCTCGAGCCACTTCGCGCCGAAGCTTTCGGAATTTTTGCATGTTATCCCCAGAGCCAGAACATACAGCGATGTGAGATCTGTGTAACCCCTTATTAATCCGTCGTTATCCAATTCTTTTCTGAAAAGGGCGGCAGTTTTTTCTATTTCCGTCAGACAGGTTTCCGAATATTCTTCGTCGTGTATCTTGAATTCAGAGTTTGAGTAGATTTCAAAATTTTTAGCGAAAAGCCACATGGCCCTGAGAGCCCACCAATTCTTCGAAGGACGGCTGGTTATTCCGTTGATGTTTAAAGAACCATCCCCGAACACAAAATTGTAATAATCTCCGTTCCCGTATTTCATGGAGCTGACGAAATCGGTGCATTCCTTTGCCAGACCGATAAAATAAGTATTTTGCGTGTTCTCGTACATGTTCAGGTAAAATATTCCGGCCCTCGCCACGTCGTCAACGCATGTAACGCCCTCTCCTGACGCGTCCGCATGTACGTATTCGCCGGACTTAAGATCGGCGTATATCCAGTATCCGTTTTTCATCTCGTTTTTTACATTAAAATCATCTCTCAGAAAAAGCAAATGTTCTATGTTTATGCCTCCCGTCTGCGAAAATACAAAAACAGTTGCGGCTAATACCGTTACCATAAGCGCTGCGATTTTTTTTACTTTCATATTCTTCTCCCCGCGAAATGAAAATCCCCCCGCCGGGGCGGAGGGGAAAAAATGTTATTCAAGTATTTTTACAGATTGAAATTCAACACTTCTCGCTTCAAGGTACTCTATGAGATCAGACACGTCTCCGGCATCGGCTATTCCGTACAGTCTGACGAAAACCACTTCATCACCTGCCATAAAATGCATCGGCCAGTTGTTCGAATCCATGGAGACTATTCCTTTTGTGGGTTCATATGCTTCGAATTCGCCCGGAATCCACCGGAATATTCCGTCCCTGAATTCCCTGCTTTCGTATACCCAGGTATCGCCAAGAACGAATTTGTTGAAATCCGAGTAAACCAGAGGTTTTTCTGGAAGTATCTCGTATACTCCCAGATCCATATCCTGCGAGTAATTGGCTCTCCAGGGTTCCTGTGAAGCGAAAATATACGAAGCGCCCCACCAAAGTGGATTGACGGAATCCACTGCGGAAAACACTATATAGGGATTGGAATTTACCATTTTCAAAGCATTTCGTGATTTCCAATATTCAAATGGCGTGGAATTGATTTGCTCACTCCACACCATCTTTCTGAAAAGCGGGAGTACATGCAGCACCGATTCCTGATCAGCATCGGTAAGCGGTTTTGTCGACATAAGCTGTAATTTCATCATATCGGCGTAATTCTCGAATATTATTCTCGAATCGACAAGCACTTCTCCGGTTTTCAAAACCGTCGTGACCACTTTCTGAGTAAGTCCGGGGAATGTTCCGGATTCGAGTTTTGCCTGGAAAGTGGCTCCTATCGGACCGTTGCCGGCCATTTTCAATTCAACTGTATCGAAATTGTAAGAAGTTTTTTCTTCGTGTTTGCTACCGTAATTTCCGTTTACCCAATACGTACTGCCTTTCCAGCCGGCCACTCTGAATATACCGAGTTCTCCGTAAAGAAGACTGTCCGATTCACCATAGCCCACATAATTGGCGAATCCGTGGCTGTCTATTTTGATGCTTTTCGAAATACCCGCGCCGGAGATTATAAATTCCGATTCGTTTTTTTCGACTTCGAGAGCGGGTGTAAATTCCGGTAAATCCATACTCGGATCCGTACTCACCAATATTTTAGCTTTTTCCTGAAAAAGAAACGTAAGGAGATCCTCCGAAGAAATTTTACCGTTCGAATCCAGGTCGTCGATCTGAAATTCGATTTCTTCGCCATTTCCGTTTACGACTCGCATCGAGTACCAGTTTGCATCAAAATCGTCCCCCACCCTGTCTAAAAACTCGTGCATGTAGATTCTGTAAGGTACGGGGACTCCGGTTGCCGAACTTGCTGAAACATCTATTTCGGTTACTTCTGCAAGAAGCAATGACGAAAAGATTAAAACAAGGATGAAGATAAACAGATTTTTTTTCACTTGAATTCCTCCTCTGATGTCTGGAATTTGTGGAAACGGTTACACATATTGATGTATAATCTCAAAGGCTGATGACAGGTAACCGTTTACATAATTGTTTATATAGTATAATTCTTGCCGTCGCATTCAAAACTCCGATTAAAACGACTTGACGTCTTATGGGTCGAATATAGTCGGTTGCAATCTCAAATCTATCTTTTTCTTAAAAATGCTTTAGTATTCGATAGATTTCAATGATATATATAGCAATTCCTATTAAATCAAAGCAACATTGCAATAAAGCTATTAAAAGAAATCTAATCTGATATATTTGACAATTAAGGTTTAATTTTGACAAATATCACGTTTTAAAGAAATAAGGAAGGCATATATACTTGTGTAAACGGTTACACATTTAAATCCTTCCGATTTTATACAACATTGGAGGTATTCATGTCGAACATAAAGGATGTTGCGAAGCTGGCAAAGGTTTCAACTACTACGGTTTCAAGGGTCATAACCGGAAACGGATACGTATCGGATAAGACAAGAAACATAGTTATGAAAGCGATAGAAGAACTCGGTTTCAAGCCGTCAAAAGAAGCCGTCGGCCTCGCACGGAGAAAACGTTATGCGGTCGGTGTCGTAATAAGCAGAAGAATACAGAAGTTGGAATGCGAAGACGGTGCCATTCTTTCCAAAGACGGATTCTATTCGATAGTTTACGGCGGGATAAAGGATAAGGCCGAAGAGTACAACATCGAGCTGAAAATACTTATTCTCGAGGAACAGCGCGAGAAGTTGAACGAATCTTTAGACGGATATCTGCTCGTGGGAGGAGATATAACGCTCGAAGATGTTTATGCCTTTAAAGGCGTTAATTGCAAGCCGGTCATACTTGTTGACCAGCATATTCAGGGTAAAGGGATTGATTGTGTGGTTTCAAACGGATACGACGGTGCGCGAAACTGCATAGAACACATAATCGGTGAGGGTTACAAAAAGATATTTCACATTCACGGACCGCTTTCACATTACGGGTTTAAGGAAAGATATGACGGATACCGTGATGCGATGAAAATAAACGGTTTGCTGCCGCTGCCTTTTCTCTGTGACGATATAAACGACAACATGGGTCTGCTTCTTCCGCAGATATTTCAGAATTATGGATTTCCGGACTGCATTTTTGCAGGTAACGACGGAATCGCGGTTAAGCTTTATTCGCATTTGAACGGTATGGGGTATGAAATCCCCGAAGATGTCGGCGTAGTCGGCTTTGACGATGCGATATTCGCATCGCTGGTTAAACCGGCTCTGTCGACCGTTAAAGTTTTCAGGTATGAAATGGGTAGTCTGGCAATAGACAGAGTCAGACAGCTTCTGTACGGAGAGAATATACATCCTGTTAAAATTTCGCTTCACACTGAATTCATTCAGCGTGACAGCTGTCGTAAGTAAATCAACTGGAGGTGTACGGATTATGAGGAAACTCGCAGTGATGATGGTTTTGGTTTTGTTGCTTTTAACAACTGCATTTTCGGTGAAGATAAGCCTTTGGACGGCACCGAATCCTTTCCAGGAACAATTCTGGAAGACAATGCTTGATGAGTGGAAGTTGATTCATCCGGAAATAGAAGTGGAGTGGAAAACCATTCCCGCTTCCGGAAGTTCCGAAGAAGCCGTGTTGACGGCAATTGTTACCGGCCAGGCACCGGATTTATGTACGAATATTTTCAGCGGATTCGCCGCACAGCTCATAGAAGCAGAACAACTGGTTCCACTCAACGGTTTTAAGGAATTCGAAGAAGTCGTGGAAACCAGAAAAATGACACAGGCTATAGAGGGCTGGAAATCCGGAGACGATTATTACGTGATGCCTATTTATTCGAATCCAATGCTTTTCTGGTGGAGAAAGGATATTCTGGAAAAAGCCGGTTTCGAAGGAGTACCCAGAACATATTCCGATGTTTACAGGTTGGCGGAGAAAGTATGTGTTCCCAAAGAAGTTTACTCAATTCAATTTTTCAAAGGTAAAAACTGGTGGGACAGGTGGTTTGATTTCATTACATTCTATTATGCCGCTTCTGACGGAAAACCATACATAGACGCACAAAAGGGAAAAGCGCTTTTCAACGACGAATACGGCAAAGAACTTTCGGAGTTTGTATGGAAACTCTTTGAAAACGGATGGACTGCCGTCGATATGCTCGACAATCCGCTGTTTACAGGAAATCTTGCCGGAACCTTGATGGGACCGTGGTCGATACCTTGGGCAAAAAGTACTTTCCCCGATGTGTATCCGGATAAGATAATCATGGGACCACCGCCGGTACCGGACAATTACCCTGCGGATAAACCGGTGAAGACTTTCGCCGATACCAAGGGAATGGTCATGTTCAACAGCTCCAAAAACAAGGAAGCCGCCTGGGAATTCATGAAATGGGTTTTCTCAAATCCGGAACATGATAAACTCTGGCTTGAGCTTACAAATCTTCCCCCGGTGAGGGCTGACCTGACAACGAATCCGGAATTTGAAGAGATAATGCTGAATAATCCTGAAATGGCCGAATATGCACAGTTCGTACCGTTGGCTGTACCTCCTGCGCTGACATCGAAAACGATAGAAGTTCAGGATGCCATGACCGTTAATTTAACCGAGCCGTTGTATCTTTTGAGGGGTTCGGTCGAAGAAATACTGAAGAATGCCGTGAAAGCGATCAACAGAGAATTGTTCTGATGAAATAAAACCGGCTGTATAAGGCAGCCGGTTTTATTCAAATTGGTTTTTTGAACGAATTAAAGTTACTGGAGGAATGAAATGGGTGAATTAGAGAAGATAGACAGAAATATTGTGGGAAGGGGAATGGGAAGAAAGCATGCGCTTAAAGGCTGGACGATGATATCACCGTATCTCGTCCATCAGGCAATATTCTTCGGATTCGCACTAGCATGGCTGGTTTACCTGACCTTTTCGAAATGGAATTATCTCACTCCGCCTAAATTCGTAGGTCTGAATAATTTCACACAAGTTTTTACCGACGATACTTTTTGGCTTGTGCTGGGCAACACTTTCAATTTCATGCTGTATTTCATTCCGATTTCGCTGTTGCTGGCAATTTTGCTCGGCATGGCTTTCAACAGGCTGAAATATTTCAAAACCTTCGTCGTTCTTGCATTTCTGCTTGCAAACATATCCTCCGGAGTCGGCTATTCGATAGTTTTCCAGAAATTACTCGCGGAAAATGGCCCGCTTAACCGTTTTTTGTACGGTTCTTTCGGTTTTACAATTCCGTGGTTTACCGTACCTCAGCTTGCGATACTCGCCATAGCCCTTATGGTTACCTGGAAATTCATAGGATACTACGGACTGATTTTCCTCGCGGGTCTGGGCGCCATACCGTCCTCGTTGTACGAAGCCGCGAGACTTGACGGTGCCGGAAAATGGAAGCAATTCACAAAAATAACTCTACCGCTGCTCAATCCATCTGTGGTTATGGTGGTGGTAATGCAGATAACTTTATCCTTCGGAATTTTCACCGAGCCGTATCTTATAACAGGCGGTGGCCCCATGAAGAGAACATACATGTTCATGATGTATATTTACGATAACGCCTTCAGAAAATTCACCTCAACGGGACCCGGATATGCCGCAACCATAAGTATTCTTGCGGCTGCCGTAAGTTTTGCGTGTATTTTCGCCGTGAGAAAAACGGTTGAAAGAGAGGTGAACTTCGTATGACCAAAAGAAAAAAGATCTTCGCATTATCGTTTGAAATAATAATGCTCGTATTGGGTTTAATCTGGCTTTATCCATATTTTTGGCTTGTTTTTTCGAGTGTCAAGCCTCAAAGTGAGATTTACACAAATTTCTGGCCAAGCCACTTCACATTTGAGAATTTCGGATTCATTTTCAGTAATGCGGAAAAGATGGACAGGAATTTTTTACAGTCGTTGATGAACAGCATAATAATATCCGTAACCGTTACAATGAGTGTGGTGGCAAGCTCGGCTATCGTAGGATATCCGGTGGCAAAATTCAGATTCCGGGGGGCAAAATTTATGAAAAATCTCACGATTTTCCAAATGCTTTTTCCCGGTTTCATGTTCACCATACCCACTTTTGTCGTTGTGAAGAATCTCGGAATGACCAATTCCCTTTCGGGCCTCATAGTGCCGAGTCTTTTCGGAGCGTGGGGTGTTTTTATGTTTTCACAGAGCTACAAGGGTGTGCCGGATGAGTACATAGAATCGGCGAGAATCGAAGGGGCATCGGAAACCAGAATAGTCTTTTCCATAATGCTGCCGCTCGCGAGATCAACCGCAAGCATAGTGGGTCTGTTCACATTCATAGGCATATGGGATAACTTCCTGTGGCCGCTTATAGTCATAAGGGATTACGACAAGATGCCGCTTTCGGTTTTGCTTTCGAGCTTCAACCACGAATACGGTTCTTATGTCGGACCCGTGATGGCAGGCGCCGTTATTCAGACCTTGCCGATGGTTATACTGTTTCTGATATTCAGAAAGTATTTCCTCCAGGGAATATCGATGTCTCTCAAATGAATGAAAAAACAATAATTTAAAACATACGTATAAAGTATTTTACAGGGAGGAATTTATGAATTTAAAATTAAAAAGACATCCTCAGAATCCCATTTTCGGTCCGAATCCGATGCATATCTGGGAATCGAGATATGTTTTCAATCCGGCGGTAGTCTACGATGGAAAGCTTTTTCACATGCTTTACCGGGCACAGGGTGCAGACATGGTTTCGAGAATGGGCTATGCTGTCAGTGCCGACGGGGTGAATTTCAACAGAATGGAACATCCGGTTTTTTCACCCCATACGAAAGAAGAGTTATACGGTGTTGAAGATCCGAGATTGACTTTCATTGACGGCAGGTATTATATGACATACACCGCTTATTCACCCACCGATATAAAGGTTGCGCTCGCATCTACCGAAAATTTCATACAATGGGAAAGACACGGGATAATACTCCCCGATTTCGACCCAGACAAAGATACCGTTATTTTCCCCGAAAAAGTAAACGGTAAATACGTGATGCTCCACAGGTTGCCGCCGGATATCTGGATAGCCTATTCAGATGATTTGATAAGCTGGCACGGTCATGAGATTATCGCCTCTCCCATCGACAACGAATGGGAAAACGAAAAAATCGGAGCCGGAGGTCCGCCGGTCAGGACGCCTTACGGTTGGCTGCTCGTTTACCATGCAGTTCACAAGCATGCCCCCGAACCGGCAAGACTTACATACAGACTCGGCTTCATGCTTCTCGATCCCGAGAATCCCGCAAAGGTCTTAAAAAGAACAGAAAAACCGATTTTCGAACCCGAACTCGATTGGGAAATGTTCGGCGGAGTTCCCCAGGTGGTATTCACCGATTCACTGGTGGAATACGGTGACGATTTTTACATACATTACGGTGCGGCGGACAATTACATAGCTCTTGCCACCATCAGTAAAAAAGAAGTGTATCAATGGTGCGAAAAAAAATAGCATTTTTGTAATATAATAACAGCAGATTGAAAAAAGAAGCGAGTTTCAGAAATCAACATGAATAGAAACCGCTCTTTTTTATTTTAACGGGAGATGCTTTCATGGTTTATTTTTTAAGGCATGGAGAAAGCGAAGCCAATGTGGTCAATGTATTTTCAAACAAAGGATTTAAGCATGGTCTGACATCAAAAGGCGTAAGACAAACGGAAGAACTGTGCGATAAGCTTAAAGAGGTGTCATTTGAGATGATTTTTGCCAGTCCTCTGAAGAGAGCCGTCGAAACTGCCGAAATACTCTCGGAGAAATCAGGTGCTGGGTATTTTATAGATGAACGGCTTGTTGAATTCGATGTCGGGATTCTTGAGGGGAAGTCGGATGAGAAAAGTTGGAATGAATTTAAAAAACTTTGGAATATTTGGTTTTCCTCGGATGATCATGATGCAAAAACAGAAGATGGCGAAAGCCTGAAACAAATAATTTTGAGATTCTCGGATTTCATGTGCGATAGGATACAAGCTTCAAAAACCGATAAGAACTATCTCGTTATAAGTCATGGCGGTGTTTTGTCATGCGCTCTGCCATTCTTCTTAAAAGGGCTTAACATTGATTTCGTAAGAAAAAATCCGTTAAAAAACTGTGGCTATGCCACTGCGGTATTCTGTAACGGTGAGTGGATATGTGAAAAATGGGGACACACAGTACCAGGAAACACAAAATAATCGGGCAGGGTGGCGAATTACTTGATTTTCTCCATTGCCCGTTTTTTGATTTCAAGCTTCGCTTTTGTTCTCGATAACCGTGTTGCCGGATTCCGCTCCACTGGGAACCCTTATCCTCGAACTTTTGTAAATTACGCTTCCGATAATCGCCGTGAACGGTGCCGTCAGCACTAACCCCAGGCTTCCGACAAGCGTGTTGAGTATTTCGGATGCTATATAGTTTATATTCAGCATTGCAAACGGATTAGTACCCTGCGCCATGAATACCATTAGCAGAATTAAAAAACTTCCGGAATATGCGAGCAGCAATGTGGTGGCCATGGTTCCTATTACCGCTTTTCCAACGTTGAATCCGGATTTCATCAGTTCTTTTCTGGTTATTTTCGGATGCTTGTCAAGCACTTCACACATTGAAGCGGATATATCCATGGATATATCCATGACGGCACCGGAACTGCCTATAAAAATACTTGCGAGGAACAGTTTGTTGAGATCAAGATGTGCAAAGCCCGAATAAAGAAGTGTTTCGGAGAAAGACCTTACCGCACCGTTTATGTAGAACGGTTTTGAAACGAGCAACGAAATGGTCATCGTGACGAGCACTCCCGAGCTTGCTCCGAGAAATGCTATGATGCCCTTCCTGGTGAATCCCCCGACGAGGAAAATTATTACCATGGTCAGAAACAGCACGAGAAAAAAAGAAACGTAAAGGGGATTATGCCCCTGTAGGAACATGGGTATCATTATCTTCCATATCACCAGCAGACTCGTGGTGAAAGAGAGAAGAGATTTAAGACCTGTCCATCCCGAGTACAGAATCAGTATGGCGGCAAATGCCAGGAATAAAAACAACTCAATTCCGAATCTGTAATGATCGACTACATTTACAATCACTTTGCCTTCACCGGTTTTGAAATATTCCACGAGAACCCTGTCTCCTGCCCTGATGTATTTATCAGTTTCCATCTTCCCCACCAGTTGGTTGAATACCTCAAATTCTTTGCCTTCATATTCTCCCGACAATATTTTTACGGTAAGCAGCTGTGACCCCTGTTTTATTATGTTGTACTGAAAAAGTTCCGAATTGTCGGTTTCGAGTACTTCGGCTTCGGTGTAAGTGTAGGCCTGCTTTTTGTCGAAAGGGTTTGGCATGAAAACGAGCGCGGCGTTGAAACAAAGCAGCACTATTACCAGTATAAAGGAAAATCTGTTATTTTTATTCGCAAATTTATTTAAAATCACAATATATCCCTCTTTTTAAAGGTAATGGGAAAATCGGGTACGGAAACATTTTAGTTCCCGTACCCGTAAATACCTTAATTATTTTGTGAGCGCAAACAATCTCTTGGCTATATCGGTGTTATCGTAATATCCGCCGAAATTCTCCTGGCCGTTGCCCATTGCGAACGTGGAAACCGGTACTCCCGTGTGCGCATAGGATGTCCAGCCAAGACCGGCTTTTTCGTTGAGAATATGCGTGAGCGTCACGGAAACCGGATTGTATCCGCCGTAAGCCAGTCCGTCTTTCACGGCATTTATGCTTGTGCCGGTTATGTAATTGTAGAATGCGTTCTGAAGTCTTTCGATTTCATATGCGGAAAGTGTTGACATGAATTCTTTTTCAACTGTAGAAAGCGCGAAGTATTCTTCGATCAGGGGAATGAGATCCGCGAATTTGCTGATTTCTCCGGCTTTTTTTCTGGAATTGAGTATGGAATCGAATTCTTCGTAGGATACTTTCTGGTTTTCAACGAGCGCTACGTTCGCAACATAACCGGTACCTGCGAATCCGAGTGTGAGACCGCCTGTTTCGTGGTCACCGGTGACCACTATGAGAGTATCTTCGGGATTCTCTTTGTAGAAATCCACCGCTTCTTTTATCGCTGCGTCGAAAGCGAGAGTGTCTTTTATGGAAGCTGCCGCATCGTTGGCGTGGCATGCCCAGTCAATCTTTCCGCCTTCTACCATTATGAAAAATCCTTTTTCGTTGTCGAGCATTTCTATCGCTTTTTCGGTTATATCCGCGAGGGAAAATTCCGATTTTCTGTCCATATCGTATCTCATGGCCTTGCTTCCGTCCAGTCTTTCGTTGAAAACTATGACTTTTCCGTCATCTTTTCCGAGTTTCTCAAAACCAGCCTGCGTGTCGATTATTTTGTATCCGTTGGCAACAGCTATTTCCAGAGCGTTGGGCTGGTCACCTTTTTTGCCTGCCGGGTATTTTATGGATCCGCCACCAAAGAAATCGAATCCGGAATTTACCATTTCCACTCCGATTTCGTAGTAATTGCTTCTTGAAGATTGGTGTGCGAAGAAAGCCGCAGGAGTTGCATGATCGAGCGATACGCTTGAAAGTATACCGATTTTGTAGCCTTTTTCTTTGAGTACTTCCGCTATTGTTTTGTATTTTGTATTTATTTCCGGGTCATAGCAGATCACTCCGGAATTCGTCTTGAATCCTGTGGAAAGTGCCGTTCCCGCAGCTGCCGAATCCGTTATGAAAGAATCGGAGGAATATGTTGTGGTCAGACCGCTGACGGGGAAAGTCAGCATGGTGAGTTTAGGATCCACCACGTTATCGAGATTGCTGATGAGCATCTGTGCCGAGTTTATCTGTGACTGAGCCATTCCGTCCCCTATAAAGAGGAAAATGTATTTCGGACCCGCAAAAATACTTGCCGCCATCAAAACAACGAGAAGCGAAAGCAAAAATACTTTTTTCATTTGAAAAACCTCCTGATTTTTATGAATACGGTTGATAATAGATTTTTATTGTTAAGTAATTTAGAAAAAAGATGAAAAAATAAGAATATGGTTTAATATATAGATGATAAATAAAAGAGGTGTTATCATGGAAAAAGAATTTGATTTATGTGTCATAGGAGCCATCGGAATAGATACCAATGTATACCTGTTTTCCAACGAAGTGGATTTTGAAAAGGAATCCAATTTCAGCGAAAATGTCGACAACGTCGGGCAGGCCGGTGGGTACTGCTCCCGTATTTCGTCGGCACTCGGTTACAATACTTCTTTCATAGGTTATGTGGGGGATGATTTTCAGGGCAAGTACATAAAAGAAGTTCTTCAATCAGACAATATAAACATCGAAGGGCTCTTTTCGGATCCTTCAGGCACCAAGCGAAGCATAAACTTCATGTACAAGGATGGAAGAAGGAAGAACTTTTACGACGGCAAAGGATCGATGCAGGTACTGCCTGATCTGGAAATCTGTGAGAACATAATCGAGAGAAGCGCCATCGTTCATTTCAACATTCCCAACTGGGCACGCTATTTACTTCCAATAGCCAGAAAAAAAGGACTCACGATAAGCTGCGATATTCAGGATGCGTATTCGCTGAACGACATGTACCGCAGAGACTTCATAGAATACTCGGATATACTCTTTTTTTCCGGTGTGAACTTTAAGGAACCTATGGAAATCCTCGAGGAATTCAGTAAAAAATACGACAAGAAAACAATAATCTGCAGCATGGGCAAAGACGGCTGTGCAGCATATCATCAGGGTAAAATAATTAAACACGAAGCCGTGGAGAATTTCAAACCGATAATAGATACGAACGGCGCGGGAGATTCACTCGCCATAGGATTCATAACTTCTTTTGCACTTGAGAATTTCGGGCTGGAAGATTCCCTGAAAGCGGGGCAGGTACTTGCAAGACATGTGTGTTCGCTTAAGAATCCTAAAAAAGGGTTCCTGAATAAGAGAGAATTGTTCAAGATGATTTGATGCAGCGAAAAAGGACGCCTTCAAAGGCGTCCCCGTGTGTTTTATTCAAATGAATTTAAAGGTCGAACCCGGATAAAATATCTTCGAGTTTTTCCGAAAGCATTTTTAATTCTTCGGCGGACCTGTTAACCTGCTCGGCTCCCTGTACCTGGCTTTCGACGGCGTATCCCATTTGTTTCATCTCTTCGGATATGTTTACCATGGCGCGGGAAGCCTGATCCATCGCAGAAGCCATTTCCTCGGATGCGGCGCTCTGTTCCTCGGAAGTTCCGCTTAAATCGTTTACCACTGAAGATATTTTCTCTACGTTTGAGAGAATCAGGTTGAATTGCTGGCCGATTTTATTTCCCTGATCCGATACCCGGTTCACTATTTCAACCGTTTTGGTTGTCGCGGTGTTTACATTCTCGGCACCGGATTGAATTTCTTTGAGGATGTTGGCAATGTTAACCGTGGAGTTTTTACTCTCTTCTGCAAGCTTTCTTATTTCATCTGCGACAACCGCGAAACCCTTTCCGGCTTCTCCGGCACGTGCCGCTTCTATTGCGGCATTCAGCGCAAGCAAATTCGTCTGTTCGGCTATCGAGGATATGGTATCCACTATCTCTTCGACATTTTTTGCGTTGTCCGATAATTTAAGAACCAGCGACTGTGTATGGCTTGCCTGTTTTGAAGCTCCCACTATGGATTCGGTGGCGTCCATGAGCATTTGTTTTCCATTTTCTGCGGCGGCGGATGTGTTTTCAGACTGGCTGAGCAGATTTTGCGATATCGAGGATACGTTTTGTGCGGAAGAGGCCACCTCTTCAACTCCGGAAGTCACTTCTTCAATAGTCGCCGAAGTGTTCTGCACATTGCTCTCTATGGTTTCCGACTGTGCGTTCAGTTCTTCCGATGAGGCGCTCTGCTCTTCGGCAACGGCGGCAAGATCTGCCGAAGATTTGTTTATCCGCTTCGAAGCTCCCGAAATCGAACTCACTGTTTCAAACAGGGATTTCTGCATGTTGTATATGGATTTTTCAAGCAATGTGATTTCGTTGTTGCTTTTGATTTTATCTGTGTCGGCAAAGGTATCGGAAGTGTCCGCAAGGTTTCCGTCGGCTATTTTTGACGATATTTCCGTCAATTTTCTGACCGGAACCACAATTATCTTTCTCACGAGTAAATAGAGAGAGAATATGATAGCGGCCAAAGATATTATGACGAGTACGATGCTGATGAAAATATATGAATTAGTCTCCTTCAGAACTTCCGATTTAGGCATCACAAGAACCAATTTCATACCGGTTCCGCCTATGGAACCGTAAGAGACAAATACCTGCTCTCCGAAAACAGCTGCCTCTCTCACTTCGGATTTTTTCATTTCCATTATATGTTTCCCGATATCGCCGATTGATTTGTCTTCGGTTACTTTTTGCTTCAGATTTTTTTCGGTATAAGGTGATCCAAGATAAAATCCCGCTTCAGTGACCAAAAATGCGTACCCGTTTTTCCCCACGTCGAAATTCTTCACGAAGGTATCGAGAGAGTTTATGCCTATGTCAACCGTCGAAACACCGACTGTTTTACCGTTTTTGGTAATTTTACCGGTAATCGTCTGCATTATCACACCGCTGACTTCGTCGAGATACGGTTCGGTCCAGTTTATATCGGCGGAGGCATTTATACCATCCTTGTACCAGTCGTACTTGAAATAATCGTAATTCTCGTCTCCGTATTCCCAGGTGAGTATTTTCTCTCCTTTATCGAAATAAACATATGGACCGTAATATTTCTGCCCCTTCTTCAGCGTGTCCGGCTGAAGCCAGATGCCGCTGCCGTATACCAGTTCTTTGCCCCTGATGTATTCGCCGATCGAATCGAGCATCATTTTCTCATCATAAGTATCCATGGCTTTGAAATTCATGGATATGGTTTTTGCCGTGTTTTCTATTTCCATTAGAGAGTTTTCTATCTCAAGTGTGCCTTTTTCAACATTCGTAAGCAACGAATTTTTGATCTCTTTATTCAGTATTGAAATTGCCTGCAGCGTTCCGATCACAGTCTGAGTAATCAGTATAGCGGATGATATAACCACTACGAACAGTATGATTATAAAAAGTACACTCTTTCTCTTCATCAAATCACTCCCTGGCTTTTAAAAGCTGATTTCTTCGATGTATTCAGACAGATCTTTAAGTATGGGATTCTGGTTTTTCTTTTCATAAAGTTTTTTGAATTTAGATGAGAGTTTCTTTTTATCAAACTCCACACCTACTATTTTTTCACCGATTAAGTCTATTATATCCGGTTCAAGCGAATCCGAAAACACGAGCGCTTCCTTCACGATTCCATCTTCGACTTTCAGGTTGAATTCGATTTCACCCCATGCGAACCTTTTGCCGAATTGGTATTCGAAATCCGGAGTTTTTGAGTAGCGCCATTTTTCCGACGAGTATTTTTCGTATAAATCCATTATTTCGTCATTCAAAGTATCTTCATCAAGATGGGTGATATTCCTGCTCAATCCGTATTCGAGCTGGAATCCGGTTTTTAAGGCTTGCTTGACTTTTTCAACGTCTATTTCCGCATTTATTTCCGACAGGTTGGTGACTCTTGATTTAACAGATTTTACCCCCTTTGAATTCAGTTTTTCTTTGGAAACGTTTAAATATTCGGCTATTCTTGACAAATCGGCATTTACGAGTATGGTGCCGTGATGCATGGATGTTTTGTCATTATGATAAAAAGCGTTACCTGAAAATTTTTTCCCCTGCGCCAATATATCGTTTCTTCCGCTGATTTCGGATTCAATACCGAGTTCTTTCAGCGCCTTTATTATTACGTTCGCCTGCCGTTCAAAACTGTAATTCTCTTTGGACATGACGAATGTGAAATTGAGATTTCCCATATCGTGAAACACTGCGCCGCCGCCCGACATTCTGCGGGCAAGTTTCCCGCCGTCGGACTCAAATTTTTCTATATGGCATTCTTTCCAGGGATTCTGATTTCTGCCGATCACTATGGTGTTTTCGTTTTGCCAGAGATAGAAAGCCACTTCATTTTTACCGACAGTATCGATGAGGTACTCTTCAATCGCAAGGTTCAGCCAGGGATTATTTGATTGCGAAAAATATAGTCTGGTTTTTTGTTTTTCTTTTAATGTCATTTGACACCTCTTTGTATAGTATATGCATATATTATCATTTTTATTTTAAAATTAATTGTTTTTTTTAAAAAGTTAATATCAAACAAAACTCTAAGAATACGGTAACGGAATCCGGATCTCATTATTCGAATCGATTTTTTCTGAAAAGTTTTCATGACTTTGTTTTCGGCAGTATAAAAATATGTATCTAACAGAGTAATCATGCTATAATTCGTGAAAGAGGGGGGATGTGCTTATGATGACAAAGAGCAGGTATATTGCGGCTATCGATCAGGGTACCACGAGTACGAGAACAATAGTTTTTGATGAAAAGCTCAGAGTAGTTTCCATCGCAACAAAAGGATTTTGAACAGTATTACCCCAAAAACGGTTGGGTGGAACACGATGCCAAAGAAATTTATTCAACTGTTCAGTTCACTTTGTTGAAAGCAGTGGAGGATGCCGGATTGCAAATCCACGATCTTTCGGCTATCGGAATAACCAATCAGCGAGAGACTGTAGTAGCGTGGAATAAGTTAACCGGAGAGCCACTTTGCCCGGCGATAGTCTGGCAATGCAGAAGAACGGCGGACAGGTGTGAGCAGCTTACCGGAAAATCCGAGTTCATACAGAAGAAAACCGGGTTGATTCCCGAATCCTTATTTTTCCGCAACTAAAATAGAATGGATGATAAACAATATACCAAAAGTAAGCATAGCGGCTAAAACAGGCGATTTGGCGTTTGGAACCGTAGATTCGTGGATAACATTCAATTTAACCAGAAAACATGTGCATGTGACGGATTGCAGCAACGCTTCCCGTACCATGCTTTTCAACATAAACGATATGAAATGGGACAGCGAATTACTCGATATGTTCGGCGTTCGATGAGAGATGGCTGCCGGATGTGGTTCCAACATCAGCCGTCGTAGGCTACACGCGCGAAGGCGTACCCGTAGCCGCGCTGGTCGGGGATCAGCAGGGGGCTCTGTTCGGACAATGCGCTTTCGAAAAAGGTTTGGCAAAATGTACTTACGGAAACAGGTGCTTTTTTACTCATGAATGTCGGGGAAAAACCCTGTTTTTCGAGCAGGAAATTGTTGACAACCGTAGCCTGGAATGTCGATTCAAAGATATTTTACGCCATGGAAGGAAGTCTTTTCATGTGCGGAGCGGCTGTGGACTGGCTCAGGGATGAATTGGGAATGATAAAAAAACCCGAAGACACCGAGGATTATGCATACGAGTGTAAGAGACAACGGCGGGGTGTATTTTGTACCGGCACTGTCCGGATTGGGAGCCCCACATTGGGACCCAAGCGCCAGGGGAGTTTTGATAGGCATGACTCAGGCAAGCAATAAGTACCATGTTGTCAGATCTGTTCTTGAGAGCATAACGTACGGTGTCAGAGAGATATTCGATACGATGATGGAAGATACGGGCATCGAGTTGAAAGAGTTGAGAATAGACGGCGGTGTCAGTAAGAATAAATTCCTTCAGAACTATCAGTCGACTCTGCTCGGAATACCCGTCAGCAAACCCGCCAACGTGGAAACCACCGCGCTTGGTGCGGCATGTCTGGCCGGACTTGCCATCGGTATATGGAACGGAACTGATGAAATCAAAGATTGTTGGGCTGTTGACAGGATGGTTTCACGAAAGAAAGAGAAGGAGGCGGAGGAACACTACCATATATGGAAGGAAGCTGTGAAAAGATCAAAGAATTGGGCTTGCTGAGAAAAACAGAATATTCCGGCCTCGATGAAAAATCGATGATGGATTTATCACGCAGTATTGCGTTGGATTTACATGGTGGCGAAGTCATTTTACTCGTGGGTGATCTCGGGGCTGGAAAAACAACCGTCACCAGATCAATTTTAAAAGAATTGGGTGTTCCGGCTTCGAAGGTGCGCAGTCCGACTTTCAACATAGTCAACACTTATGAGGGTAATCACATTAAAATATACCATATAGACACTTACAGGATATCCCCGTTTGAACTTTACGATCTCGGTTTTTACGATTATTTTGACGGGGAATCGGTTGTGATAATAGAATGGGCGGATAAAGTGCTGGAAGATATAGATAAAGCGGATTTTTTTATTAAAATCGATTTCAGTTCCGGTGATAAAAGGAAGAGGGATGTTATTATATATAAAAAATGAGTAAGGTTAAAATGATCGCAACGGAGGATTTATGAGAGAATTGAAAGAGATGTACAACGATGGACAGTTTTCGGTTTACAGAGCCGTCATGCCGCCGATAGGCGTGAACAGTTATCTGGTTTATTCCCGCAGCACGCTTTTGATAGTAGATCCGGGTTCGGGCATAAAAGAACTCGTCGAATCTTTTCCAAAGAGAAAAAGGGAACGGGAATATTTCATGCTGACCCATACGCATTATGACCACATAGCCGGCACCAAAGAAATTAATCTGGAAATTGCGGTATCGTCGCAGGCAAAAGAAGGTCTTACCAGTCCGGTTTTCAACATGAGCAAGGGACTGTTCGATCTGGCTTTTTCGCTTGAAAATCCTTTGACGATAGAGATGAAAGAAGGAAGCAATACGCTTGGAGATATAACTTTCGATGCCTATCTTATGCCGGGGCATACGCCCGGAGATATGGTTTACGATTTCGGAAAATTTATTTTCACCGGTGATTTGATTTTCAGAGATTCTATTGGCAGAACGGATTTCCCGTTTTCCAACTCCGCAAAGATGCTCGATTCACTCAGAAAATTCAAATCGTTAATAATAAAAAAAGATGAAGATGTGATAATTCTTCCGGGCCATATGGGAAAAACGGATGTCGGAGAAATTCTGAAGGGTAATTATTATTTAAGGGATATATGAATTCATAAGCTGGAGGTTTTATTTATGAAAAGTATCAGGGCAAACATGATTGTCAGATTCGTGTCTTTGACAGTACTGTCTTTGGTTGTGCTCTCCATTGTCATATACAACAGCACTTTTAACGAGATAAAGAGTGTTATTGGCGGGCAGAATCTGAGAATAGCACAGAGGGTGCTTAACAAGACGGATGTTTCTTCGATGGAATCACTCGTGAGGATATACGAACAAAAAGGAGCAAAGGCGGTAACCGCAGACGAAAATTATACGAAAATCAGAAATACTCTGAACGAAATAAGGGTAAACAGCGATTCGCTGTACGTTTTCACCGTTATTAAAGACATAAACGGAAATGCCGTTTATTTTGTGGACGGAATGCCGTTAGACACGAAAGAAAAAGTATCTATGCCCGGAGATATAATGGACATAAATACCGCTGCGGTGGAAGAGGTATACAGGAGCAAAAAAGACTATGCGGGAGATATAAGCATTTCGGAATGGGGTACGATTTTCACCTCCTACAAACCCGTAATAAACAAAAACGGACAGGTTGTAGCGGTTATCGGTGTCGATTTCGATATGGAACAGGTATATACCGATCTCACCGAGAACAGAACTTTCACCATATTGATAGTTTTGATCTTTATAGGCATTTCAATCATAGTCACATATGTTTTTTCCGGATTCATAGTCAAACCTATTAAAAAGATGGTCAATATCATGGAAAGACTTGGAGACGGTTATTTCACGGAAGAATTCGAAATTAAGGGCAAACATGAAATCGCGGTAATGGGCAACACTCTCAACGAGGTTATTAAAGAATTGAGAGAGATGATGACCGGATTCACGAAAGATTTCAGAAAAAGCGCCATGGATTCTAATTCGGTGAGCAGACATGCCGTAAACCTTTCAAATGATTTTGAAAACATGACTGAAAGAATGAGAAACGGAGTGAATTATCTTGACGGCATAAGTGAAGATGTCGATTCGCAGTCTTCGAGCCTCGATGAAATAGCGGCATCGAGTCAGCACCTCGCCAAAATGGCGGAATCTCTCAACGATACCACCCGGCAGATATCCGACAGGGCACAGGAAGGACAGAAAAAGATAAACGACGTCAACATGACCATAGAAAGTCTTGCTTCGGATATGGGAAGCATTTCTGTCAATGCCAAACAGATGGCTTCGAAAGCGACAACTATAAAAGAAGTTGTCGAAACCATAAGCTCAATCGCCGAGCAGACCAATTTGCTCGCATTGAATGCGGCTATTGAGGCGGCGAGAGCCGGAGAATCCGGCAAGGGTTTTGCAGTTGTTGCCGATGAAATCCGTAAACTCGCCGAGGAGAGCAAACAGGCAACTCTCGATATTTCGAGTAATCTGAACGAAGTCATGACCGGAGTGGAGCAGACGGCGGAATCCATGGTGAACATGTCCAAAGAGATGAACAGCGCATCTGTACAGAATAACAACGTGGTCAAGAATATAGAAAGCATTTTGAGCGACGTTCAGGAGATAAGCGAAATGGCTTCGAGTGTTGCGGCGAGTGCGCAGGAACAGGGGGCTTCCAACGAAGAAATCGGTGCGTCGGCGCAGGAAATGGCGGCGAAAACCGACAGGCTTAACGAAATATTCAAAGACCTCAGTGCCGGCATCGAAAAGGTTAATTCCGAAATAAACGAAGTTGCGGAGCTCATGGATAAACTATCCGTAAATTCCATCGAAGCGGCGGACAGTTTATCAAAATTGCATGTTTTTGACAGGGATGAATACCGGGAACAGTTGGATAAAGCCATCATTTCCCATGAAAGATGGTTCGAAAGGCTTAAAAAGCTATCGGACGGAGAAAATGTCGGTGTAGAAACCAACTCTTCAAGATGCAATTTCGGTATTTTTTACAATTCCATAGCACCGTATCCGGGGCATGAAAATGAATGGAAAGCCATAGGTGAAATGCATGAAAAACTCCATAATTCGGCGGTTGATGTTTTCGATGCGGTAAAACATGATGATAAGGATAAGGCAAAAAAAGCTCTTGAAAAATCGAGGGAAATATACAAAAGCATACATGCCATGCTTTTGAAATGTAAAAGCACGGTCAGTTCAGAAATTTAAAATTATCCCGCCCAGGCGGGATTTTTTATTTTAATGAGAAAAAGTGATATAATAAAATGCGGTAATTTGAGAAAATTTTAACGATGTTCAAATTCAGTTTTTTTAACAAATAAAAAAGAAAATCAACCGAGTTGCATTTGGAGCGTTTTCAGCATTAAACGGAGGTATATATGAGTAAGGCAATACATTCTAATTACAGTTCCCAGCATTCCGTCATCATAAGGGGCGATATTTCGTTTACAAATGTTTCGCAGCTCTTTTCTTCGGGACTCTTTCAATGGATGATCTCGAATTTCATAGAAAGGCTTGAAAAGAGAAATTCTCCACTTCTCAAGGTTCTCGCACCTTTTAAAAAAGAAGACGGAAGTTATGACAGGCAGAGATTCATCAGCTTCATATATCTGCTCAATTTGAATTCCCTTGAGGATATTCTCGAGTCGAAGTACTTCGAAATCGAAATCGATAACGAAGAGTACACCAGGAAAATGGAAAACTTTGTCGAAAGCCTTTACAATTACTGGCGAAGCATACAGAGATTCATGGTGAAGCAGGAATCTTACAGCAGCGTCGAAGAGAGAAGAAGGGCAAAGGCTTATGCACTCACGAGGACGAATGACGATTTCAGGAAATTGGTTCTCGATACTTACAGGCAGATACTGTCCAATATAAAACCGCGTGACAACAAAGTATTCAGAGAATTGCCCAGTGGCGCACAGGCTTCTTTTCTCGCGGATAATTTCGAAATCATGAGTGAAAACAAGCTCCCGAACGAATCGTTGTATAAAATTCCGTATGTCTGGCAGGTCATATTCGAGCCGCCGGTTATATTTTACACACGCAGAAACACAAGGAAAGGGGTTTTCCCCGTTAAAGAAAAATCTATTTTGCAGAGATTTTACATGGACAATTCCCAATGGTTTGTGATTCCGATAATGGTGGGTGAACTCCTCGAAATGGTTTACGTACACAAAGATTTTCTTTCTCTGGGAGCGGGATTGGCCAACCTTTATGAGATAGCTTCGCCGGAAGTGTTCAAGAACAGAAAACCCGACGGATACGTGCTTTTCGGGCTCGACTCGTCCATACTCGACGAAGATGAGCAGCGTGGCGTGGTGATAAAAGAAAACGGTGTGCATATAGGAGTACTTCCAAATCATGAAGAAATAGACTATTTCGGTTACATGAAAAAGATGGTGCTGACCGTACATAATCTGATTCAGATAGAGAGAGGATGCCTGCCAATTCACGGCGCGCTTGCTAAAATTCAACTCAGAAACGGCAATTGTGCCAACGTAATGCTCATAGGCGACAGCGGGGCGGGGAAATCGGAAACTCTCGAGGCGATAAACAAATTACCGGAGAATTCGACATCAAGCGTGGACATGTTGATCGACGATATGGGATCGCTGCATATAGATGAAAACGGAAAAGTAGTGGCGGTCGGAACTGAAATAGGAGCGTTCGTAAGACTTGACGATTTACAGCCGGGGTATGCCTATTCTGCTATGGACAGAAGCATATTCATGAATCCGAACATAGTGAACGCGAGGGTTATAGTGCCGATGATGAATTACGAAGATATAACGGAACCCACCGAAATAGACTATCTCTTTTATGTCAACAATTACGATGAAGTGAATTCGGAAGAAGAATTGATAACGTTCTTCGATGATTTGCAGGAAGCGTATGATGTTTTTGCCGAAGGAAAAAGAATGGCAAAAGGTACTACGGGAGAGGTCGGAATATCGACAAGCTATTTCGCGAATCCTTTTGGCGCGGTACAGATGAAGGAAGTCCATGAAACAATTGCAAAAAAATATTTCGATACCATGTACGGTGAGAATATCAAAATAGGTGTTCTGAAGACACGGCTCGGTATCTCCGGATATGAGCAGGAAGGACCTTTACAGGCTGCACAGGCTTTGATAAACATGATAGAGAAATTATAAATTTCTGAAATAAAACGGGGGTATTAAAATACCCCCGTTTTATTTCAAGAAATCAGGTTTTCTGTTTATTCGATGTTTCTTAAAAGTGTTTTAAGGGATATTCCGAAAATTTTCGTGATTTCTTCCTGATTTTCATCTATTTCAAAATAATAGACATTTTCACCGAGTTTTTTTATTTCCGGAAATAAATCACCCACGGTAACTGTGGGAACTCTTGAGTTGAGAGAATTTATAAATAATCTTTCCCTTTCGGTTCCGGGGGATTTTTGCAGATAAAGCCTGAATTCGATATCGCTGAGTACAACACTGCAAATCTCGTTTTCTATCATTATTTCGGATATTGCTATGGAATTTACATCGTTGTAGAATTTGTTATCCGGCTTGCTCATCGCGTTGAACACGTTACCGGAAAAATAAAGATCTCCATTGTCGCCGCGATTTACTTTACGCTCAAGTTCCCAGAGGTTGTCTTTCTGTTCTATAGCCACCTGATAATGCATGCCCGGATCGGATGGCGGTATGAAAGGTTGCGTGTTTCCGTATTTTGAATCGTCCACATGATATATCAGAACTCCGTTTTTTCCCGGCAGATGATCATTGTAGGGATTACTTTCTTTGAATTCCACGAGCATATATTCGCTTGTTTTGTCTTTTCTGCGGTATCTCAATATGTTGTTCCTGTCTATGTTGAAACTTTCGAGATTCGACGTTATGTCAACAGGAGTGACCCAGCCGTTTTTTATCTTCGACCAGGCGCACATTTCCGCAGGAGCACCGCCGTAACCGCTTTCTTCGGGGATACCGTATTTCGATTTTTCGTCGTTCCAGCTTCCCGATCCCATCAATGCCCAGTACCCGACTCCGCTGGATCTCCCGGAAGTATCGTACAGATCTGGAAGTCCGAAAATAAGATGTCCAAGTTCATGGCAATAAACTCCTACTGTCATATCAAAATCCTGTTCCCAGTATTCCGGTTGCATACTGTATTGAAAAATCCTCTTACCATCCACGGTGACCATCGGTATATTCCATTTATGGCTCCATATATCCTCGTCGCTTCCGGTGAACTCCGCTCCCGGCCCAGTATGTATCACAAGTAAAAAATCCACCGATCCGTTGCCGTCATTGTCATAAGGTGAGAAATCGACGATGCCGTCCGCCGCAGCTATGGCATCCTGGGTCAATTTCTGCGCGTTGTTTGGATACGGGGCGTACAAACCGTTCTTATGTCCCGTGTAATAATCGTAGTTCTGCGGCATTTCAAACCATCCGAAAATATCGAACTGAATGTCGAACGCACCGTTTGAAACGAATTTATAGTATTCTTTAACACTGCTCACATTGGTACTCACCGGATACTTTTCTTTGAAATTCAGATTTTGACTGTTCATAAGATCATCGAAAAAGGGAGCATACACCCGGTTTTTCTGGTCGGGAAATTCCACCAGCAATATAACTGCACGATACGTTCCGCTCGCCCTTGCATCATCGAACACGTATTGTTCCGCATCTCTGCTTTGATTTTCGGCCAGAAAAACGGCGGGATCTTTCAATATCCCCCTTGAAATCTGATCCATTATCCTCGAATGCGGAGGCATCGAAAGATATAAAGCGAATGAAGCGAAAAAAATCAGTAAAATCGTGGTAACTGATTTATTTTTCATTGAAAAAACACCTCCTCGATTTTAGATCTTTCCGCCTGAGTCAGATTAACTGAGTATTTTTGGAATGCATCCGAATTACCCACCGCAGCGGCGCAAACACACACTTGCCTCACAATTTCGTTTTTTTCCAGCAGATTTCCGTTGATTTTGAATTTCCAGTTTTCAGATATACCATCCAGCAAATATGAAAAAGACGCACAGGTGTTAAAATCACCGGATGAGGAGTATATCAGCAACTGTCCGGCATATAATTCCGCGGATTTTAAATAAATGGAAGCACGGTCAAAATATTCCTTTGCTTTCACACTGTCGTTTTTAAGATAATAAGCCCATCCCAAATAAGAATATATCTCACATTTCTGGGTTGCGCTTCCGGATGACTTCAGTGCATTGGTAAGATGCTGCACCGCACCGTCGGCATAACCTTTTTCAATGGCGTTTATGCCCCGCTGTATCAATTGACCGGTATCTTCCGGCAATAAAGAACAACCTGCCATGAATAAGGAAGCGAGTATAAAAACAAAAATAAGCTTCGTCGTTATTTTTTTTACCATCACTCATCCTCCTGCCTGAGTCAAATCTTTTATATAAAGCCTGAAAGGATCGGACTCGTCAAATTCTTTTGAAATCACTACTTTCTTTGACGCGGTGTTTGAATCTTTCACCAGAGCCGATAAAATATCCACTTTCTGGTTTAAGGAATAGTTATTTGCAATATCCACCAGGGATTTGCCTATGTTTCTGCCTCTGTAGGCGGGCAGCACTCCTAAAAGGTCTATCCATATTCCGGAATAATGCAGCGTCTGCACTTTCATAAGGCATATAAACCCCACCGGATTTTCTTCTTCGTATGCGATGAAAGCCGTATTTTTCCCATCTGAAAAAATCTCGCTTATCTTATCAGGAGAATAACCACATTCACCAAATATCTCTTTTTCGAGATAAATGAGATCTTCGGCCATTTTCCGGGAATTATCGAAACAGATTATTTTCATTTCACATATCACCCTAAGAATAAAATTTGATTACTCTACCCGATATATTATACACATTTATCCGTACAGACACAAAAACAAAGGAAGATAAACGATATACGCATATCTTCCTTTGTTTTTCCTATATTTTCGCGCTTATTTTCGGAGAAGTACGTTTAAGTGTTCCTTTATCTCATCGGTAGCTGCATAGAAATAAGGAGTATTTCCGTCTTCATCAACTATATCCAACTGTGCGCCGTTTTCAAAAAGAATGTCTATCATTTCGATTCCGTCCCATTTATCCTGGACTGCATAATGAACCGCGGATTTGCCTTCTCTGTCGGTGTGGTTTACATCCGCACCTTTCGAAATTAATACGGGGATTACTTTCAGTTTGTATTTATCCACCGCTATGAATAAAGGGGTTTTCCCCGTGTCGTCTTCGACATTTATATCGGCGCCGTGGGAAATCAGGAAATCAAATATCCCGGCTTCTCCACTCAATACGGCCGTATGGAAGGGTGTCTGTCCGTTGAACGCCTTTATTGAAACATCAGCTCCCTTGCCCACTATGTATTCAAGAGTTTCCATATCACCGTTAGCGGCGGCGATATGTATCGGAGCCATGTCGAATTCAGCTTCGTTTTGATTTATATTAACCCCACACGAAAGAAGCCAGTCAATTCCGTCGATGTTTCCGTCGTTGACGGCGAGTTGAATGTGCATCGGAAGATAACCGTTTTGATCTTTTTCGAAGATATTGGCACCTTTTGATGCAAGAAGTTGAATATTTTTGAAATATCCGTTTTCAGCCGCGATATGTAAAGATGTCTGTCCGGTTGCGTTTTTGGCATTAACATCCAATCCCAAATTTATAAGATATTCGAGCGTTTTCTGTGAGTTCCGGCCTGCGGCCTTGTGCAGCAGTGTGTTGGCGGAAGAATCCCTGTAATTATAGTTTGCTCCGTAATCTATGAGCAGTGATATTACGTCCGTTCCGGATCTTGAAACAGCAAGACTAAGCGGAGTGTGGTATTCTGTACCTAATTCCGTATTCGCGCCATACTTTAAAAGTAATTCAACGGCATCGTAAGGCAGTCCTTCAGAGATTGAGAGGTATAATGGGGTCCTGCCGTCCGTAAGCGCGCCATTCGGGTTTGCACCGCTTTCGAGTAGAAATTCTATCGTGCCGATACTTTTGCAAAAAACAGCTGCGGTAAGCGGTGATTTGAAAGCGAAGTCCACTTTTTCGAGGTTCGCGCCGTTTTCGACGAGATACTTTATGGTTTCAAGCGTATACTCGTTTCTCGAATTATCGCACGCGAGTGTCAGCGGTGTGTAACCTGCGTAGAATTTAGTTCCGTCTGGAAAAAGATTGATTGCAGCTCCTTTTTTCACGAGCATTTCCACTATTTCCAGATTTCCCTTTCTCGAGGCGTAATGTAACGCACAGAAACCGTCGTTGTCAGTCAGATTGATGTCGGCACCGGCTTCTATGAGTGCTTTTGCTATTTCAAAATTCCCGTAATCTATTGCCACCATCAACGCCGATTTGTTGTTGTATCCGATTTCGTTTAAATTCTCGCCGTTTTTTATGGCGGTACGGATATTTTCGATGTCGTTGTTGCCGGCATAATCGTACACATTAGCAAATCCGAAAATGGTCAGTGAAACAGCCAAAATAATTATCAGAACTTTATTCACGATTAATCCTCCTTTTCATTCGGTGTTACCGGGCATCTTTAAATTATTTAAAGTCGGGAACTGAATATAATATATTATTATACACCGATTGAAACCCAATTGAGGATATTCGGACCATGAAAGGAATAATTATCTGCCGTTATGCGGGTTGAATTCCGTCATAAAAACCGCTTGTCGGAAAGTTTAAATACCTGCCTGTTGCGTATATGGATTTTTTATGATATAGGTAAAAGTCGCCGGATGTGAATTTGATTTTTCTGGAAGATTTATATTACAATTATGATTCTGTGTTTATCGGATGCGGACTTTTTTTCCGAGTTTTTGTTTTCAGATGTTTTCAAGGTGTTGTCGTTTTTAAGCATATCCGTTTTCACCTCCGATTAAAATCCGAAGAAATTTGTTCCCAAATCTGTAGTTTTCAGAAAAAGAGCATTATCTTTCATCTCAGTTATGTTTTTCTCAATTACCAAATACCTTCTGAAAATGTATTTGTTTTTATTCCCGAACATATTCATCCCCTCTCAATTTTTTATCAGTACAAAGTCATACCCGAATTGACCGATATGTTATAAAGCGCCGCTTCTCTGGCTTTCTCCATTTCCCTTTCTATTTTGTTGAAATCGATTAATCCTGTTTTTTTCATATGCAATTCCCCTTTCAGTAAAGTATTGTCGTGCCGAGTTCAATAAACCTGTCCGCCATAGCCGCATATTTCGCATCGCTTATTCTTTTCTCGAATTTCAGGTATTTTATTCTGTTGCCGATCTCTTTGATTTTCATATTATTCATTCCTCCTTAAAATTTCCTGAGGTATATATCCAACATGTGGAGATTGGATGCTTTGAGATTGTAATAATTCTTTGGGATATCAATATAATTTGAGTTATCGTTCATTTTTTTGTTTTTCATATTCAACACTCCTTCGTATTTTTTGTTTTAATTTGCAGATAATCTGTTTAAATCTTCAATATCTTCATCTACGTTTATATATTACCACATATAAATAAAAAAATCAAGTATTATATTAAAAATATTTATTTTCGAATGAATATTTTTGATTTGCGATCAACAAAATAGAATTAATGACAGGAATATAAAAATAATTCATGATGCGATCAGGTATTAAATTTCGTTTGTATGAGACAGAAAATAATTGGTATGGAAATATTATCGGAAATTGGACATTTATAATATTCCAAATTTTGTGTATATTAAGTGAAAACATAAAGGAGGAATACCATGGTTGTTAAATCACTCAACGGGGTTCCCGAAAATGACATATGCAATGCACTTAACGATGCATTTTCGGATTATGTAATTCAATTCCAAATACCATCGGACAGGTTCCCTAAAATTGCCCACCGCAGAGGGGTTGACTACGGTTTATCCGTTGGAATGTTCGACGGCGAAAGACTTGTGGGGTTCATAATAAACGGCGTTGGCGAATGGGGCGGGAAAAAGACGGTTTACGATTGTTTTACCGGGGTCGTCTGCTCTTTCAAAGGCAGAGGGATAGCTCCTGAAATGTTTCGCGAAGTGTTGGAATCGTTCAAAGAAATCGGGTACGAACAATATCTGCTCGAAGTGATCACGGAAAACCGGAAAGCCTATAAAATATATGAGAAAACCGGGTTTCGAATTTCGAGGGTGTTCAATGTTTACAGACAGGATGCAGATAAAATCAAGGTCGCTAAAAATAATCGTGAATGTGTATCTATAATTTCCGTCGACAGACCCGACTGGGTTGAGTTGAAAAAATTCTGGGATATTTACCCCTCATGGCAAAACAGTATCGATTCCATTATGCGTGTGAGAGAGGACTTTGAAATTCATTGTGCGTACATGTACGGAAAATGCGCAGGTTATATCGCAGTTGAGAGCAAAACAGGAGATGTCGCTCAAATAGCCGTCAGCAAAGATTGCAGAAGGAAAGGCATAGGCTCCTCGCTTATCGAAAGAGTGATGGAAAATAAAAATATAAATTACCGTCTTTCTTTTTTAAACGTGGATGAAAGATGCGTTTCGTTCATTAACTTCGCTGACTTTCTGAACATACCGTTGATTCTAAAGCAGTATGAAATGGTATTGGAAATATGAATGACGTAATAAACGAAGGCGCACGAATACGTAAACGCGCTTACCTGCTTATGGTAACAAGTTGTTTGCTGTGGGGCGGCTCATTCGTTGTCGGAAAGGCAACGGTAAACGAATTCCCTCCGCTGACGCTCGCTTTTTTTCGTTATCTGATTTCAGCGGTCATAATATTTCCGATGATGATAAAATCCGAGGGAAAGAACTGGAGAATATCTCTGAACGATTTGCCCGGAATGTTTGTTCTTGCAGTAACGGGGGGATTCGGATATGTGATTCTGTATTTTCTTTCATTGTCATTCACTTCGGCCATAAACGCATCGATAATCGTTTCCATAAATCCCATGGCCACACTTTTGATTTCGGCGGTAATGCTGAAAGAAAAACTGTCCTTTATAAAAATATTTTCACTTGCGATAGCATTGGTTGGAGTGATTATAACTATTTCGAAGGGATCTGTCAAGTCCATATCCGAACTTTCCTTCAACATCGGTGATATCATAATGCTGCTCGCGGTATTTCTGTATTCGTTTTACGCAGTTTTCAGCAATAAAATGATGCGCAGGCACTCACCTTTGAAAATAACCGCGTATAATTTTTTGCTGTCATTAATAGCCATGATACCCATATCAATTTCCGAAAAGCCTTTTGAAATATGGAGCAATTCCTCTCTTGGCGGAAAGATAGCCGTGATTTATCTCGGGGCGTTGGCATCTGCGTTGGGGTACCTTCTCCATCAGTACTCCATCAAACTCATAGGTGCGAGTAAAACCATGGGATTCTACAGTCTGGTGCCGGTTTTCACGACATTGCTGTCTTTTGTTTTTCTCGGCGAGAGTATTTCGGGTGGTGTTTTAGCGGGCGGAACGGTTATAATATTAGGTATATATCTCAATTACGGGTATAAGGGCAAAAAAGCATACGCGAATTACAATTGATATCGCGAATAAAAATACGTAGAAATTTGCGGCAGTGAAATCGAAAAGGAGCAAAATGCTTGTAATACAAGTGGATAAAAACAAAAGAGAACCGATATACATGCAGATAGCCGAAGAGATAAGACTGATGATAGAAAAAGGCGCATTGAGGGAAGGAGAAAAACTCCCACCAAGCAGAATACTCGCACAACAGCTCGGGATCAGCAGGCAAACTGTAACACAGGCTTATTCCGAGCTTTGGTCTCTCGGATACCTGATAAGCAATTCCGGATCGTATACGCGAGTCAGAAAAAGACCGGGGATAGTTTCCATAGATGACAGGAAAAATTGTAAAATAAAATACGATGAATTGATCGGATATGAAAAAAACAAAAACATAGAGAATATACTTGATGCCGAATATTTCAGACACGGCAGCGATTCGGATTTATCGGATGAACTTATCGATATGAGCGTAATGGATCTCGACAGCTCCATATTTCCGATAACGCTGTTCAGAAAAAGCATGAATAAAGTTTTAAACGAATACTCTCCGAATATTTTCAATTATTGTGAATACAAAGGATTCCGTCCATTGCGCAAATGGATATCGGACAGGATGAAAACACATTCCGTCGATGTTGACTGTGAAGAAATTCTGATAACAAACGGAGTCTCTCAGGCTACGGAATTGCTGGTGAGACTTTTCACCGAAAGTGGCGATGTTGTTTTTATAGAATCGCCTGGATACAGAATAGCCATTTCGCTATTCAGGATTTATGGTCTTGAGGTTGTGGGGATACCTCTTTTGATAGATGGTATGGACTTGGATTTTCTCGAAAAAGAATTGAAGGAAAGACACGCAATAAACAAGAAGCCAAAATTCATATACACGGTGCCCTCTTTTCAAAACCCTACGGGAATAACCACATCACAGCCGCATCGGGAAAAACTGCTCGGGATTTGCGAAAAATATGCGGTGCCTCTCATAGAAGACAGCTTCGAAGAAGAGGTTAAGTATTTTGACAAAGTAGTTCTGCCCATAAAATCGATGGATAAATTTCAAAGTGTATTTTATCTCGGCACGTTTTCAAAAGTGCTTTTTCCGGGTTTGAGAATAGGATGGGTAGCCGGAAACCGCGGATGCGTGGATAAACTGACGGCTTTGAAAGGTATCTCCGACCTTTCGGGCAATTCGCTTTCTCAGGCAGCACTCTATGAGTTCTGCGATTCCGGACATTACGATGCCTATATAAGGAAAATGAACAGAAAGTATCTGGGTAAAATGAATTTCGCACTCGAATGCCTTAAGGAATACGTACCGGAGAAACTAATTTCCTGGGCAAAACCCAGCGGGGGATATTTGATATGGCTTAAAGTCCGTAAAAAAGGCTTTCCCGAAGAGGAATTTAAAAACCTGTGTCTGAAAAACCGCGTGAAAGTTGCTATGGGCAGTGCTTTTTTTTACGATAACCCCGATGAGTTGTTCGTAAGATTATGTATTTCACCTCTTGATGAAGAAAAGATAGCCGAAGGCATCAGAAGATTCGGAAAATCCGTACGCGATGCCGGCGGTATAATTTAAAACGTAAATCCGACACCGAACGCACCTGTTCGATGTTTCAGTGAATATATCATCAAATTACGGTGAATTGTGGTTTACTCCCTTAATCCTTCTCACCGCTTCCGTTATATCGTTTCTATTCGTCATGGCTTCTATTTTTCAGAAGAAACGATGAACAGATTTTCCTGCGTTTAATAATTCTTTATATATCTTAATAACACAAAACGTTTCTTAAAATGAAAGCGTTTTTTAATCCTTCCCCCATGGTTTGTTGCAGGTATTCCTGTATAATAAAGATCAATTATATTTTCATTTTTTTTCATTTATGTTTATCCATATTTCATTTCTTTATCTATATCCGGAGGTATCATATGAAGATTTCTTCAAAGCTTTTTATAGGATTCGGAGTGATTATCATCATTCTCGCGGTCTTGTGCTACATCACCATTTCATCTTTAAATTCGATAGAAAGAAGCAGTGACGGTATTTTAAACTCAGCCGGCAAATCAAACGAAAATTTTTCCATCTATCACGATGCCGCCTCTTTCAACAACGAAATCACCGAACTTTTTTCGGGTGTTTTAAAAACCGGCTACATAACCGATATCGAAGAACTTGGCGTATATAAAGATTCGTTCTCGGAAAGCTACGGGCATGTCCTTGAAGAGGCTTCGCAGACATATTCCGGCGAAGTGATAAATCAGCTCAAGCTTTTGAAAAACGAAGTCGACAACATATTTTCGTGGAGAAATGTTGAACTTGATGTGTCCGGTGTCCTTTCATCCGCACAGTCAATTATGGTGGATATACAGTATGAAATTGACGATTATAAGGAATCGATGGAAGATTTCTTCCAACTGGATGATGACCGCGTTGTAGAATTAGTAAATTTCATGGTCAACATAGAGGGAAGACTAAAAAACACTTCCATAGATGAAAAAACGGAGGAAGAAGTAACCGGAAAGGTTAAAGCGCTGAATCTTGAGGATCTTTCACTGGCTGACATATCATCCATATGGATGTCAAATGAAGTTTCCCAGGGGTTGAAGCTGTCACAACTGCAAAAAGTCATAACGAATACATACGAATCCGCGAGGAATTATTCCGGTGCGTACGATTTGATAGAAGAAAGCCAGACACTTCTTGACGAAGCCAAACAGGAAATAATAAGCATGAATTCGTACGGGTATTTTCTCTCGAACGTCGTGGAAACCAAATTATTCATAGAGACCATCGATTTGTACAAGAAAGGACTCGAAAAACTGCTCGGGATTTGCGAACAGATAAACGGCAAGGAAAGTGAAATAGACCAGCAAACATACATGCTGACTTATTTGCAGGATGAAGTAGAGGGAGCCGTTGACGAGCAGCTGTTGAGCGTTACGAGGATTCTGACATACATCGCGCCGAAAATAGACGAGCAGTTCAAAACTTCTATGGAAAACGCCTATGAAAATTCCAAAACGGTATTTGCGAGTTCTCAGGATATCAGCAAGGAGAACAAAACACTCATTCTGGATCTTAAAAAGAACATCATAATTTCGATAGCCACAACGATAATCATAAGCATACTGATTGCGTTATGGAATATTTACAGTGTCAGAAAACCTATAAACCAGCTTATCAAGGTATCCGAAAAATTATCCATGCTCGATCTTCGTGTCGCTTTTAAAGAGAAATATAATAAAAGTGAAATCGGGAGATTATTTGCTTCCTTCAAGGAAATGGTATGCTCTTTTACCGGCACTTTGAAGGATGTCGAAAGCGTGTCGGAGAATCTGAGTGTCGAGGCTGAAACAATAGTATCCACAGTTGAGGAGACCTCGGCGGTATACGAGGAGATTTCCGCGGGCATGAACAACATCAATACGAGTCTTTCAAATTCCATGAAAAATCTTTCACATGTTGCCCGAAACGCCGATGCGGCGGCTGAAAACATAGATGTTCTCGTGGATAACGTGGAGAAAGTCATATACGATTCCACTAAAAAAATTGAAAAAACCGTGGAAAAAAAGAACGAGTTCATGAAGACAACGGAAAAAGTCGACAGGATAGGGGATGAAATCGGTCAGAGCATCGGTCACACGCAGGAACTGAAAAATATTACCATGGAGATAAACGGCTTCGTGGAGCAGATAGTGGATATCGCAAGCCAGACTAATCTCCTGGCTTTGAATGCCTCCATAGAAGCGGCACGTGCGGGTGAGGCAGGAAAAGGATTTGCCGTCGTTGCAGACGAAGTTCGAAAGCTTGCGGAGGAATCCAACAAAACCGCGAGCGAAATCAAAGGAAAAATCAAAGGAATATCCCAGAAAATCGATCTCGTTGTCGATACGTCACAGCACAGCAGCAGCCAGGTAAATTCTCTGATTGAAGAGATAAATTACATTTCCGTCGGTGTGGAGGAAATAGTTACGTCTTTTGAGTCTGTCGGAGGCTCACTTAAAAACATCCAGGCACAACTTTCGGAACAAAACCTCGGCATTAAAAACCTCTCCGAAAATACCGGGGAAATAGAAGCGGAATTTAAGAATATAGAAGAAACGGTATCCGAACAAACCGTAAACATAGCCGAAAGTGCTAAAAACACCCAAAATCTATCGGAAACCGCCCAAAAGCTCGTGGAGATTTTCGACACGCTGAAGGAAAACGTGGATAGATTTAAAATATAATTTGTTTCGAGCAAGAATTTAAAAAAGCGGTTCTTCAAGAACCGCTTTTTTAAATCGACAGGAAAAACCAGTAAACCAGTACATTGATTACCGTCATAGGAATCCCTATTCTTGCGAATTCCCGGAAGCTTATCACGACTCCGTTTTTCTCTGCGGATTGCAGTATTATTATGTTGCTGGCGGCCCCGAGAACAAAAAGATTACCCGCAACGGTACTTCCGGCGGCGAGTGCGAGATACTGCTTCAACCCTGTGGCACTGTGCACCAAAAGTGGCATGTACAGAGACACAAAAGGCACATTTGATATGAATTGACTCGAAACGACACTCAGCGACAATATTACGGGTATTGAACCTATATCGAAATTCACAACCAGCCGTTGGAACAAGCCGGTTTCCCAAACGCTTTTCATCAGAATGAACATTGAAATGAAAAAGATTAAAGTCGGCCAGTCTATTTTTTTCATAATCTCAAACCTTCTCGGGCTGAAAATTATTATTGGCAGACTTGCGATAACAGCTATGTAAGTCAGTCTGAACGTATCGCCGAAACCGAGAAACACGCTGGTTATCTTCAAAACTATGAGAACAAACGTGATGTAAAATGAGATTCCGGATAATTTTGCCAATTTCTGATCTTTGATCTGATCCTGCGTATGCAGAATTTTCCTGTTATCGAGATGGCCGCGATAGAATATTTTCATCAAAATGAATATTACGGCGAAATTTATCAAAGTGGGTATAAGCAAATACTGAAAGAAACCTGCGAAAGGATTTTTTATTCCCGAATTCAAAGCAATCAGAAGGTTCTGCGGATTTCCTATCGGGCTGAAAACACTTCCCGTAGTAACGGCGAAAGCCATGGTAAGCAACAACGGTTTTGGAGATACTCCGAGTTTTCCGCTCAATGCTATGAGTAGCGGAGTGAATACTATTACCATGGTGTCGTTGATAAAAAATGGCGAAAGCAAACCTAAAGATATTATTATGAAGAATATCAACTGATTCATGTTCTTCGTATGCCTGAACAATTTGTAAGAGATATTTGAAATATAACCGGAAAGGCTGAAAGACTCACCGACTATGAACATGCACATCAGAAACACTATGACTTCAAAATTGACCGCTTCCAGTGACTGCGAAAGAGAAATCTGTCCTGTTGCCAACACGGCCATTGCGCCCGAAGACATTACAAGCCAGGGTTGTACTCTGAACTTCCCGAATTTCCTGAGGGCTATGAATACATACACGACAGCGAGAACAATAAGCGGAAAATAAATGTCCTTAAGGAATTGAACCACCATTATTCACTTTCCCCTGTCAGTATATATTGCGAACGTATTATCTACCTGCCGTATGCAAAATGGAAAAGATAAACCACGGGATTTTAGCACGGGGTTATTTTTATGTCAACAGGCAGTTCAAAATTAAAACACATTTATCTGATTCTTGCCGTTGGACTTTGAAAAATACATGGCCTTGTCAGCTTTTCTTATCATGCTTTCCTCAGTTTCTATACCCGAATATACGACGATCCCGACACTTATCGTGACATTAAATTCTCTCACCTGGTCATCCGACTCCAGTATTTTTCTGATTTCTTCAAGCATATGCAGGGATTTTTCCCTGTTCATGAATACGATACCGGCGAATTCATCTCCACCCCATCTTGCGAATATGGAATTTTCAGGCAGCTTATCTCTGAAAATCGACGAAACACGTACGAGAACTTTGTCTCCCTGTAGATGTCCGTATTTATCGTTGATATCTTTGAAACCATCCAAATCTAATATAAATACCGAAAATTCGCTTTCGGGGGGGTTGTTTATAAGATGCTTCAATTTTTTATCGAATCCACGCCTGTTGAGCAGGGAAGTCAATGAATCCGTATGTGCCTGTTCTTCGAGGCTGCGCTGGTATTTCCCTATAACTCCCACCACTATAAGCAACACGGTGAATGTCACGGCCGCAAATATAATCAAATCGTAAACCATCTGATTCATGAAACTATTTTTCAGCACCGACGTATCTTTCCGCACTATCAGATACCAATTCAAATCTTTGATATACTGAGTTATTATGAATTCGTCTCCGCCATTTTCATTGTATGTAAAAACCCGCATGTTCTCGCCGGAATCCTGCATTTTACCGTCTATCTTCTCATAAACCGGTTGGCTAAATATATTTTTTTTGAGTATATTTTTGTAATTCGTGTGTACCTGAACCAATCCCTCTCCGTCCACGAGAAAGGCTTCGAGATCGTAATCATCTTCAAAGCTTTCGAGCATCTGCTGCACATGGTAAGACTTTATCCCGACTCCCGTGACTCCGAGTATTACATCGTTTTCGTCCATAATGCGGCAATTTATAAAAACCGTCAGTATGTTCTGATCGGCTTCGTCCTGATCCACATCGAGGTCGTAAACCACGTTTTTTTTCAAAAAATCGTAATACCAACCATCATGTTCGTCCGAAGCGCTGATTATTTTGTGAAGACCGTTGTAGTGGAAGTATTCGTTCGTATCATAAGTGATCAGAAAAGTAGAATCGTATCGGTATTTGCTTCTCATTCCCTGGAGGTATTTTATTATATCTTCCTGTTGTCTGTTTTCACCGCTTTTCAGCCAATCCTTCACAAAAGAATCGTTTGCCATGGTGAGCGACACGAATATGGGCTTCGTCAGCTCGTTGCTTATCTGTGAATAAATATTCGCGGAAGTGAGCTTGGAAATGTTCAATATATCGTCTTTTATGATTTCACGGTATGAAATAAAATTTATCATGACGATAGAAATTATCCCCATTAGAATTACCAGGGATATTAAAATACTGATCTGACTTTTATGCTTCATAACACCATCCTGTAAGTACACCGTATAATAACGTTGATTTTTTAAACATATATCCGTATTTGAATACTTTGAATTATATCAAAAACCCGACCCAGGATGGCTAAAAACATAAGAACAATAAAACCGCAGCGGATTTCACACTCAGAGAATATTCCTTTCGTATTCGCTTCGAATTTGAGCCAGTATTTCCTTCGATTCTTCGTGAAATAATTCGATGTCGTCAAACTTGATTTTAAGGTTGTTCGGATATTGAAGGATTAAGGTGTCTTTCCCGTTCAGGTAATCGGGCAGCATACCGGCATATATGAATCCGATCCCGTTTGCCTCCTCAACAACCGCGGGAGTACTCTCATCCTCAAGGTTTAAATACAGATAAACCGCATCTACTCTGTCGAGCTTGTGGTATTTCCATTTGGATACTATTTCTTCAACCGTATCTTTTCCGCATTTAAGTACTTTTATGGAAGCCGTGTTCAGTGTGGAATTAGATACCGAATTCACAATTCCTTTTTCAGGGGAAATGTTTTTTCTTATTTCGCCGACCGAATACTTTCTTTTGACCGAGAGCGCGGCATATGTTCTTTCTATGGTATTCGCATATTTCACCGGCACATATAATTTTTTTTCTTCTTTTGCATTTAAAGGTGAAAACATCAGCAACGCATTCAGCTTTTCCTCTATCACATCCGTAAGTCCTTTGAAATACGTCTTGCCCGGAAGCGCCCCGAGAATAATACCGGCAGGTTTCAATCCGTATCTTGCACTTCCCTTCTGTGAAGCTATATGACCCGTTACGGCGTTTACGAAGAAACCCTTCAAACCGACTTCTTCAGCTTTTTCGATGAGCGATAGGTTTAATTTATGGAATACTTTCAACCCCCGGTATTTCGGATTCGTAAATGCCACTCCGAGTTCGGCAACGGTATCCGAATCGTCGCTGAATTCGAGTGCCATATGTCCGATTATCTCTCCCGATGACGTAACCGCAACCTGTGAAATCAACTCACGTTTCCCCACCATATCGGTAATCTTTTCGGGATAGTAAATATAATCGGCGTAAGAATAACCATAAGTGTTGTAAGCGAGCTTTGAGATTTTCACGGAATCTTCCGGAATAAAATCCCTTATCGTATATTCGACGCTCTGAACGTCCTGCTCCACTTCATCCTGCGGGCTTTTATACATTTCCGGCCCGACGAGAAAATCTATCCTTTTTCCCGTGAATTTTTTGGTCATATGCCATTCTTTTCCGTCTTTGCCGAGATTTTTGAATTCCATCCCGTCCATCATATTTTTTATTATGAATATGCCTATTCCGGAAAGCTGGTTCCCGGAATCGATATCTCCGATTTCGGCAGAGTATTCGGGCAACGATGCCGGATCCATGGGCAAACCCTTGTCCTTTATCACCAGTTTCATCTGGGTGGGTTCGATCAGCACTTTCAGTTCTATCGGGCTGTGTTCTTCATCGTAAAAGTTTTCTATCGCGTATACAAGTGCCTCCTCAAGACTGAGAAGTATTTTGTTTTTATCCCCGGAGTCTATCTCGAAAGACTCACATAGCTGGGATACGTAAGCTGTTACCGGACCGACGAATCTGATATCGTTGTAAAAATCCACCTGTGTGCCAATTGTCTTATTAATAGCCATTCGGAACGCCCTACTTATAATTCTATTGATTTTTTCATTATCGTGATATTTTTTTCTTCGATTTTTTTGTACTCAAAAAAATCGACGTTGTTTCTTATCAGATGAATACCCCATCCACCAATGGTTTTGCCGTCAAAATCGTCGCCGCTTTTTTTCTCCGCCTTGGTGGGATCAAAATAATTCGCGTCGTCCTTCACCCTCAATTCCAGCCAGAGTGACGAAATCGAGAGTTCTATGTCTATCTCGTGTATCAGGTCGTCGTCATAGCCGTAGGAGATTATGTTCACGAGTAATTCTTCTGCCACCAGAATGAGTGGGAATACGTATTTCTGGGGCATACTCCATTCATCAAGTGCTTCCTCAAGAAACGAGACAGCCTTCGGCAATTCATCTATTCGATTGTTTATGGTAATTCTCTTTGTTTTCACAGTGGTCACCTTCCTTTGAAATGGACACAGAACATAGTCACGTCGTCAGATTGCGGTTCTTCTCCTGCAAATTCCGCAACACTTTCCGAGATGATTTTTACCATATCTTTTATTTTTTTATCCGAATACTTCATAAGATTGTCTTCCAATCTCTTCTCGGTGTATATTTCGCCTTTTTCGTTAAACGCTTCCACTATTCCATCCGTGTACAGGAATATTTTATCCCCTTTTTCAAGCTTTATCGTCTCGGATATTCCATATTCGAGCGGTGCTACACCGAGCGGCATGCCGTTTACCTCTTCGAGAAATTTCAAACTTCCGCCTTTGGATATCAAATACGATTTGTTGTGGCCGCAGTTGCAGTATTTGAGTTCACCGGTACTTAAATCAAGTATGCATATGAACATAGTTATGAAAAAACTCTCCGGATTTCTGGCGCACAAGTTTCTGTTTAGTTTTTCGGCGATTTCTTTTACGGTGGTACCGCTTTCGTTGGAATTTCTGTATTCGTTAAACAGCGAAGTGGTAACAGCCATGAAAAGGGCAGCGGGTATTCCCTTGCCGGAAACATCTCCTATGGCGAAACAAATACGGTTTTCATCGAGGAAGAAGAAGTCGAACAAGTCACCTCCGACTTCCCGCGCGGGTTCCATGTGGCCGTATACTTCAAGCTCCTCATCATGACCCGCCAGTTTGAATTTTTTCGGCACGAATCCGAGCTGTATCTCTTTGGCTATTGAAAGTTCGCTTTCCATTCTCTTTTTTGCCGAAAGAGTATTTTCAAGATTTATTATATATTCTTTAAGTGATTGTTGCATGTTGAAGAAAGAATCTCTGAGCTTGCCGATTTCGTCTTTCGAATTATTTTCGGGAAGCGTGACGTCGAGATTCCCCTTCCCTATCTCCCCTGTTATGGCAGACAGTTTCACGAGAGGCTTCGTGAGTTTTCTGACTATAAAGAAGACCACAAATGCGATTATCACTATTCCTATGACTATTATCGCCACTATGTTAAACGTCAATTCATTCAGATCGGCATAAAGCTCTTTTTCGGGAAACACGAATCCGATCGACCAATGGTTGTTTGAAAGAGGTGCGAAGTATAACCAGCTAACGCCGTTGTAAAGAACCGAATTCACCTTTATGAACTGTTCTTCCGAATTGATCATTTTTTGACCGATTTCCCTCAGTTCTTCATATTCGTTTTCTTTCGCAAGTGAGAAAATACTTTCATTCATTATGTATTCCGATTCCGGATGAGTGATTATCGTACCTTTTCTCGAAATCAGGAATGCATAGCCGGTATCGAATATCTTGATCTGTGATACGAGTTCGTTCAACCATTCCAGAGACAGGTCAAGAGTGAATATCGCCTTGATATTTCCTCTGCTTTCATCGAAAATAGGTACTGAGTATGTGGACATGATCGATTCTCCGCCGCCTTCGTCGAAATACGGTTCGCTCCAGACATCCCTTTTCAGAACTTTCGGAATCTGATACCAATCCCACAGGGGGTAATCGTAACCGCGTTCGGCAAGGTTATTGCAATATACTTCGCCGTCTTTTTCGTAACAATAAGGTGCGAAATACGCGGTGCTTTTATCGTATTCGAAAGGTTCGAATGCAAGACAGCTTCCAAAGACTTCGTCATTTTTCTTCACTATTTTTTCAATCAGGGAATAGATCTCCTGACTTTCGAGATATCTGTCCTCAAGCACATAGTTTATATTCTGTGCGATTTTTTCGACAGACACGAAAAAACCTTCGCTTTTGTTTATGGCCGAATTTATGAGGTTCCTGGTATTTTCTTCGACATTTTTGAGCAAAAGACCCTTTGAAAATTCATAATTGTAAACTACGGCGGTTCCGAATACCAAAACCGTTATTATTATTATCGGTATCGTGACTTTATAGATCACGGACATATTTTTAATCTTCGATAACATTTTTGGCAAAATTATCAAATCCTATTCTGTTTTCTAAAAAATAGTTGTCAGCCAATATTCCTTCGCATTTTTTGTAGTCTTCTTCGTAAAGCACACCGAATTTCTTGTCATCAACGAGGAATAATTCTTCCATCCTGTCGAGCATCCATGACTGGTGAGCCCTGTTTGTAGCCACATGTGCCTTTTTCATGTAGTTCGTGACTATGTCCAACGCTTCCCGTTTATTTTCAAACGCCATACGCCAGCCCTCAAGAGATGCCTTTACGAACTTCTCGCACAACTGTGGATTTTCGGTATAAAAATATTCCGAACAGTAAATACCGTCTTCAGGAATGTTGTAATCATAATCCGAAAAGAAAATCGTATTCAGATTCTCGTGGTCTATTCCCGAAAGGTATATCTGATCGTATTCGTTATACCACATAACACCCATCGAATCGATCCCGTCCATCAAAAACAGGTCTATTGAAGATTTAATGCCGGTAACTTGGGCTTCAACTTCATGATCTCTCAGAAAAGAAAGCGGAATTTCGTTGAAGTCTTCATACCATACCCCTATTCTCTTTCCTGCCAGGTCCGCCGGTGATTCAATGCCGGCTTCTTTTTTTGAAACGAATATCAATCCGCTTTTCTGGGATAACTGGCAGATATTGACTATTTTGTACGAATAGTCGTATTTTACTATCGCACTTGATAGAAACAACGTGAAAAAATCAACTTCGTCCGGCATTATGTTGCTGAAAATTATCCGGCTCGGTCCGCTGTCGAGAATCTCGACATCAAGACCGTATTTTTCATATATGCCTTTTTCCTTCGCATAATAGAATCCGGCGAACTGAGCCTGCGGATACCACTGCGCCAAAAAGGTCACCTTGATGTTTTCACATTCATACGACGAAAATAAAATTAAAAAAAGCATTATCGAAAAACCGAATTTTCTCACAGAACGATTCCTCTTTTGAGTGAATTGTTAAACAACCGATTATATCATTAAAACCACCACTACCACACCAACCCTAAAAAATACGTGTGGTTTTAACAAAAAAACATATAGGGAGATTACTTTCGCCGTGATGTATGAATCGGGATAAATCCGGCTTTATTCGAATATTCTCTTATGAATTCGCAGGTATACACATGTGTTTTCTCTTTCATCACGGGGATTTTTTATGTTAGTATATTTTGAAAACCGCCGATTTTCATTTTCGTTTCGCCAATGGAAAATGATGAATGTTTGGTATAATATGTCATGACAAAAAAACATATTGTGTGTTGATAAGGAGAGTTCTGATGAATGTTATTATTTGCAGCGATTACGAACGAATGAGCATTGAGGCCTGCAGGATTGTAGCGGGTGTCATGCGTAAAGATAAACCTGTGATTGGTTTTGCGACGGGATCTTCTCCGATAGGGCTTTATAAAAAGCTCATAGCGGAATATGAAAACAAAAAGCTCGATTTCTCACGCTTGACTACTTTTAATCTCGATGAATATGTGGGTCTGGATAAAAATCACATACAGAGTTATAACAATTTCATGATGACAAACCTTTTCAATCATGTCAACATCGACAAGAGCAAAGTACATATTCCGTCCGGAACCGGCGACCTCGAAGCCTTTTGCAGACTTTACGAAAACGAAATCGAGAAAAGCGGCGGGATTGACCTTCAGATACTCGGAATAGGCAGAAACGGTCATATAGGTTTTAACGAACCGGGTGTCCCTTTCGGAAGCAAGACCCATATCGTAAATTTGGATGCAGATACGATCGAAGCCAATTCCAGATTTTTCGATTCCATAGAAGAAGTTCCCACAAAAGCCGTAACCATGGGAATAAGAACCATAATGAACAGCAAATCCATAGTACTGATAGCTAATGGTGCACAGAAGGCCAAGGCCATATACAACACGATTTACGGTCCGGTCACCACAGAATGTCCTTCGTCCGTTCTCCAACTGCATCCCGATTTGACCCTGATACTCGACGATCAGGCCGCGTCGATGCTGCCTCAGAAAAAATAGAAAATAAAAACCCGCATTCGTTGCGGGTTTTTATTTTACCGACAGGTAATTTTCTTTCATGATGCTATGAGTTTTGAACTTATTCTGATAGAATTAAAATAAATAATTATTTGGTGATGGAATTGAAAGCGATTATTATCGACGGGTATGTCGACGAACCGGCAGTTTTTGGAGTACCGCCCTATATTTCCCCATATGTGAGATATGCTTACGGTTGTTACGCCTATTACGGTGTCGAACCGGATTTTTTAACCATTGACAGGGTGAGGAAAGAAGAACTGTGGAATTCACTTGACCATTATGACCATTTGGTTCTAATAGGCGGAGTAAGCGTTCCGGGTAAATATATAGGCGGAAACCCCGTGACTTATTCCGAAATAATGAAAATCGGCGAAACCGCCGGAAATCCTCTAAAGATAATTTACGGTCCTTTCACAAATGGTTATTCGCTGAAAGGCGCGAATGAGGCCAAATCTATTGATGAAAAAATACTCGGTCTGTACGATTGTCCTGTCACGGGTAATCTCGAAACTTATCTCTTTCACCTTTTAAAGGGAGATTACCCCGACGAATCGATTGCCAAAGAGCCCGAAATAACTGAACTGGCAGCCGAATATTCGGGTCGGGTCATAACCAAACACCCGAATTTTCCATACGTCATATGTGAAATAGAAGTTTCTTCCGGTTGTGAGAGGGCATCATACTGCACTTTCTGTACGGAGCCGTTATTTCACGGGAAATATTCTCAAAGGCATACGAAGGGAATTCACAAAGAGATAAGCGTGTTGAGTGCTCACGGTGCGAAGTATTTCCGTCTTGGAAGGGCCGCAAACATAATCGCTTATGGAGACAACGGGCTCGGTCCCGATGTTTCGAAAATAGAAGAACTGTATGCGGGAATCAGAGAGAATGCACCGGATTTGAAAATGCTGCATACGGATAACGCGAATCCCGGGTACATTGCAAAACATGCGAAAGAAGCGAGAAAAATCCTGGAAAAGATCTGCAAATACAACACCGAAGGTGACATTCTCTCTTTTGGTGTTGAGAGTTTTGATCCTGTCGTGCAGAAAAAAAACAATCTGGGAAATACCAATGAAGAAATTCTGAATGCTATACGTATTGTGAACGAAACGGGCGGGTTCAGGAAAGATAGTCTGCCGTGTCTGCTTCCGGGAATCAATTTGATTTTCGGACTGATAGGAGAAACCAAACAGACTTATGAAATCGATTTCGATCATTTAAAACAAATTTACGATGAAGGCCTTATGCTCAGGAGAATAAACCTGCGGCAGGTTATGATATCTCCGAATACGCCACTCTGGAATTACAGGCAGGAACATAAATTGAAATTTCATAAACCGCTTTTCAAAAAACTCAAAGAGAGGATACGTGACGAGATTGATCATGAAATGCTCAAAAGAGTTTTTCCGCCCGGTACGCTGATTGAAGAGATAATACCCGAATTCCATGACGGGAATATCACTTTCGGGAGAAGACTTGGCACTTATTCGATTTTAGTGGGAATAAGACAGAAATTGGAATTGAGAAAACCCGTAAACATCCGTGTTACCGAATACGGAAAACGCTCTGTTACCGGAGAGGTAATGAGTGATGAATAGGCGTATTGAAAATTAAAATGTATAACACTTAATAGAAATTGGAGGTTTTGGCATGCTGAAAGAAGAATCCTTCCTGAAGAAGGGCGAACCACCCGGAACACTTACTTTTGTAGGCGAGGCAGTTTCCTCCGATACGATAATAAACCTCACATTTTTCAATAAAGACGAGTATTTCATCAAAGAGCTCTCTCTCGAAGAATTCAGGAATTATGAGTTCGAATCGGATTACACTTACTGGATTGATTTCGTAGGATACCATGACAGCGATTACGTCAAATCTGTCGGCGAGATTTTCAAAATAAACGCACTATTTTTGGAAGACGTGATGAATTCCAATCAAAGGCCCAAATACGAAACAGACGGTAATAACGTACTTTTCATCGTCAAGGACGTGAAATTCAGCCAAACCGATAATTATTCCCTCGAGTTCGAACATATCAGCGTTTTTTTGATATCCAACATAATAATATCTTTCAGGCGGGAGGCAAACAATAAAAACTTCGAAATGCTGAAAAAGAGAATCACCGACAACGTTGGAAGCATCAGAAAGAAGAAATCCGACTATCTTCTCTACGCAATAATAGATTCGATAATAGACAGTTATTTTTTCATAATAGACAAGATAGACGATATTCTCACTGATTTCGAAGACACGTTCATAGAAACACCGGATATCGAATCTCTCAAAGACATTTACAAACTCAAAAGGGAAATAGTGATTCTGAAGAAAATATTCACCCCAATTAAAAATGCGATCAGGGATTTAGAACATTTCCTGCCTTCAGACTCCGAAAACTTCATCTTCATAAGGGATTTATACGACCATTCCCTGCAAATATCGGACAATCTTGAAACTATCAGGGAAATTATCAGCAGCATGTTTGAACTTTATCTGTCAAGCAACGGGAATAAGATGAATCTGATAATGAAAACCCTGACACTTATCAGCAGTATATTCATTCCATTATCCTTCATCACCGGGTTTTACGGTATGAATTTCATAAACATCCCCGGACTCGCAAGCGATCATGGGGCTCTTATAGTATTTGTGGTAATGCTTTCAATCGCAGTCGTCATGATGACGGTGTTTAAAATAAAAAAATGGTTTTAGTCTTTCTGTCAGCCTAATCTTTTCCCGCTAAAAAATCAAACACTCTATATTGGAAACAATCGTAAACGAGAGGAATAACAAGAATAATTGAGATATTCTCAATTATTTCGTTTTGTGCTGCAATATTGCTCCATATGGTATATTGAGATTTTCTCATTTTTTTGATATAATTTTGGCGATTAATTTATTTGTTTTTTCTTTTTTAAGGAGGACAGGCATTGAATTTCCCATTTAAGAATTCCATAATAGTTTCCTGCCAGGCTGAAGAAAATGAACCACTGCATGGTTCGGAAATGATGAAAAAAATGGCTAATGCCGCCGTAGAGGGTGGTGCCCGTGGGTTGCGGGTGAACACTCCCGAGGATATAAAGGCGGTAAAGCAGGTAAGTGCCCTGCCGATAATCGGTATTCAAAAGGACAGAGACAACAGCTATGAGGCTTTTATAACCGTTACAAAAGAGCAGGTGGACGAACTCGTGAAAGCGGGGGCAGATATAGTTGCCATAGACAGCACAAGGGTATCACGGCCGATTTCTCTGGAAGAGCTGTATTCATACGTAAGGGCCGAATATCCGGAAATAATGATTATGGCAGATATTTCCGATGTGGAGGACGTCAGAAGAATCGTGGACTTAAAACCGGATTTGATTTCCACCACGTTATCCGGATACACTTCTTATACTCTGCAGAGACAAAAACCAGATTTCGAGCTTATAAAAGAGACCAAAAAAATAACCGATATCCCCATAATAGCCGAAGGTAATTACACTTCCCCCGAACTTGTAAGAAAGGCGCTGCTTTTCGGTGCGTATGCAGTCGTGGTCGGCGGTGCCATAACACGTCCGCAGCAGATAACACAGAGGTTCAGAGAAAAAATCAAAGATTTTGAAGGCAGGGAAATAAAGGCGATAGGAGTCGACATTGGGGGTACGAGAACGCGGGTAGGGGTGATAGATCAGTACGGGCAGCTTCTGGATTCGCAGGAAGCGCAGAACAAATCAAATCCCGAAAAGATAATAACTGAAATGCTTGATTCGGTTTCATCGTTCATGACCGACGATATCGCATGCATAGGGGTAGCTTCAGCCGGAAGAATATGTTCGGAAAGCGGGGAAGTGCTGTACGCTTCCGACAATCTCAAGAATTGGAAAGGGCTGAATTTCAAGAAAATAATCCACGACAGGTTTGGAATAATTCCTGCCGTAAACAACGATTCGAATATGGCAGCCTATTGCCAATGGTTTTTCTCGGGTTTGAAAGATGTCGCATACATAACCGTGGGAACCGGGATAGGAGCCGGAATAATAATAGACAACAGGCTTGTGAACGGTATAACAGGGTCAGGAGGAGAAATCGGGCACCTCATATACCCCGGCAACGATTTGAAGTGTACCTGCGGAAAAACCGGATGTGTTGAAACGCTTCTCAACGGCAGAAAGTTACTGGAAATAGAATCGAAATCCGGAAGTGAACATCAGGAAGCGTTGACCGATTATCATTCACATTTTGCCTGGCTTATCGATACTGTGAAAAACACCGTCGATTTTGAAAAGATATATCTCGGCGGAGTACTGCCCGAATACGGCGTTTCTTATCTCGAAGGTATCAGAAACCGGTTTGAAGCCATCAACCTCAGAAATACCGGTGACATAATAGAATTTTCAACTACGGGGAAATACTCCGGAGTTGTTGGGGCGGCAATATATTCTTTATTCGAAAAATAGGAGGAATTTATGAAGAAGATAATTTTTTTTCCGTTGATTTTTACGGTTTTCAGTTTGTTCTTATTCGGAGGTGAATCCAAAATGCTGAGCGGTGCCTTTTTTCAGCTCGGAAACAGGTTAAATTCGATGAACGATTCGCAGTGGCAAAAAGAACTTCAGGAGTTCAAGGATTTGGGAATGGACACGGTAATAGTGCAGTACAGTGCGTATAACGACTTTTACTATTTCCCCTCCGAATACGATGAAATAGAGGACGGGTCCCTGCCGGACGAATCTCTCGTGGAAATTGTCTGGGAGGGAAGTGAAAAATGCAAGTCCTTGAATATTAAAATATCTAAAGACGATGAAGTTGAATGGGTCATTTTACCGGAAATACAGATATTCTCAAACGGCAAAAACATAGCCTCTTCCTGTGAGTACAGTATTTCCCCCAGACCTTCTCAAAGTTATCCCGATAGGGACAAAAAACTCGTCGATGGCGTGGAATCGTTCTCATGGAGTTCTATGATTGGCTGGCAAAAAATAAACAGCATAAGTATACGTTTCGAATTACCCGAAGAACTCACGGTTGAAAAAGTGAGAATTCCATTCATGCGGTCTACCGTTTCCGGAGTGGATGTACCCGCTTCGGGCTATGAATTGTCATTCTCGGCGGACGGAAACGGTTTTAAGGACTTTGTGGCAGTCAAACCGGTTTATCCCGAATCGGAACAGAGAAATTACCCCATACCGCTTCTGATGGATGCCGCCGAAAAACTGGGCCTCAGGGTATTCCTCGGATTGGCTCTCGACTCATCTTACTGGGATGGTGAATTCTCGGTGAAAGACCAGGCAAGATACAACAAGAACATACTCAAAGAGCTGTACAACCTGTACAAAGACAATGAAGCACTCGCGGGATGGTATCTGCCCGAAGAAATAGATGACAGGAATTTCCAGACGGCTGAAAGAATCGAAGACATAAAATACTATCTCGGACAGATGACGTCTTATGCCAAAATGCTCAGCAAAAAACCGGTTATGATCTCACCTTATTTCGGCATAAACCCCGATGGGGAAAAATATGCCCAATTCTGGGACGATATATTCTCAAAGTCAAAAGTGGGAATTTTCGCCATGCAGGACGGAGTGGGAACAAAGAGAACTACCGCCGAAGAATCCGCAGAGGTTTACAAATCTTTAAAGCCTGTAATGGAGAAATATGGGGTGGAATTCTGGGCGAATCTCGAAGTGTTTGAGCAAACACACGGCTGGCCTGTCGACTTCGAACCGTGGGCATCTACCACAGCATCGATTGAAAGGGTTGAAAAACAGATAGAGTTGATGTCGCCTTATGTCAGCAAGCTCGTCATCTTCGATTACCCAAATTACATGAGTCCGGAAACCGGCAGCGATTTATACGGTGAATATTCAAAACTTCTGAAGAACAAATAAAAATCTGAGGAGGAATGTTATGAAAAAGACGTTAATTTTATCGATTTTAATCTTCGTGCTTATCACGGCCGCTTTTTCAAAAACGGAACTGGTTTTTTGGAATGCCTGGGGCGGAGACGAGGGGAAAGCTCTTGAATCGCTTATTGAAAAATACAATTCGATTCAGCGGGAAGTTACCGTGAGATCGGTTTTCGCACCTATAGGAATGGGCGAAAAGATCATGGCGACTCTTTCGGGAAGTACGGTTCCGGATGTGATTACCGTATGGGACTGGATGGTGGTACCTCTCGGATACAGAGGACAGGTAATGCCGCTGAACGATATGCTCGCAAAATCGGGCATAGATGAAGATTACTACATAAAAGGCGTGTGGGAATACGGTTTTTACAAAGGCAAGAAATACGGGCTACCAACCACGCTGAACGTTTCGGCTTTCATGTGGAACAAGGGTGCTTTCAAAGAAGCAGGTCTCGATCCGGACACTCCGCCCGAAAACATACAGGAACTCGACGAATATACCGAAAAACTTACTGAATACTCTAAAAGCGGTAAGCTGAAAAGACTCGGCTTTGATCCCGTGATAAGCCACATATATTGCTACATATTCGGAGGCAAATTATGGGATACGGAAACCGGAGAAATTACCGCCAACGATCCCGGAAACATAAAGGCATACGAGTGGCTGGCTTCATATTATTCCAAATATGACCTGAAAACGAAAAGGATTTTCCAGGCAGGATGGGGAGATGTTTTCAGTCCGCTGAATCCTTTTCTCCGAAATGAGATTGCGATGAAAGAGGGTTCGCAATGGGAAATTCTAGTGGCCGAAAAATACGCCAAACCTTCATTTGAATACGGTATATCGTACTTCCCGTCACCGGATTACGGAAGAGATGACGTATGCAACGTAAGCGGTTCATTTTGGGTTATACCGACCGCCTCAAAGAATCCCGAAGAGGCTTTCGATTTTTTAAAATGGCTGACTTCACCGGAACAATCGGCGGAATTCTCGGCAGCACTTTACAACATACCTCCTGTTAAAGAGGCTCTCGAAAGTCCGGTATTCAAAAAAATAGTCGATGAAAAAATGCAGATATACATAGATTTACTTACAAATGGCTTCGTGTACACTTTCCCCATGCTTCCGATAGGACAGACTTATCTCTCCGAACTGACACAGGCTCTCGCGGATGTGCAGCTTGGCAATAAATCTGCCAGAGAGGCTCTGGATTATGTTCAGGAGAGAATAACCGAGGAGTTAAACAAATACTGATGAACGAAATTATTCTAAAGAGCAGAAAAAGAATCAGGAGGGAAAGCATTCTCGGATTCGTATTCATATCTCCATGGATAGCCGGATTCCTGATTTTCACACTATATCCGATTATCTATTCCCTTTACCTGAGTTTCACCATGACCGGAGAAGGCGGAGCCTTGAAATGGATTGGATGGGATAATTACCTCACCGCCTTTAAAGAAAGGGATTTCTGGCTGTCGATAAAGAATACGCTCATTCTATCGGGAATAGGCATACCGATAGCCCAGATTATGGCATTGCTTGCGGCGCTGCTTTTAAACATCCGAATGAAGCATCAGGGATTGTTCAGAACCATTTTCTTCCTTCCGAGTGTGGTGCCTGCGGTTGCGACCGGATTGCTGTGGAAATGGATTTTAAACCCGAGATTGGGACCAATAAACGGTTTCCTGGAGCAATTGGGAATAGCCGGCCCGGGATGGCTTGCAGATCCTTCATGGGTAAAACCGTCCCTTATTCTGATGAGTTTCTGGGGTATCGGAGGCACTATGGTTATTTACCTGGCAGGACTTCAGAATATACCGAATGAACTATACGAGGCGGCCGAACTTGATGGCGCGAGCAGCTGGGCACGGCTTAAAAGCATCACGCTGCCGCTGCTGCGGCCGGTAACTCTTTTCAACACGATAATGGGCATAATAACTTCATTTCAGTCGTTCACGCAGATTATCATCATGCTGGATATGGATGGCGGAATTGAGAAATCAGGCCTGGTTTACGGTCTTTACATATATACAAATGCATTCAGGGATTTTAAAATGGGTTATGCGAGTGCCTTATCATGGATACTCCTTATCATAACTGCGATAACCGTGGGTATAACCATGAAATTTTTCAGAGAAAAAACGAATTGAAGGGGGGAAATATATGATACGGATAGGTAAAAAAAGAAAGGTTACGGTATACATAACCGCTGTTTTACTCAGTGTGTTGTTCATATTTCCCTTCCTCTGGATGGTTTCGACTTCATTTAAAACCCAGGATCAGATTTTTGATTCTCCTATGAATATTATACCCGATCCTTTTGTCGATGATGCTTATATCAACCTTTTCACAGAAAACAACTTTTCGAGATATTTTCTGAACACCATTTTCGTTACCGGGATGACTCTTCTGGGAGTGTTGATATCGTCTTCAGTCGTGGCATTCGGATTTTCTTATTTCAAGTTTCCTTTCAAGGAGACACTTTTCAAAATTCTGCTGGCAACCATGATGCTGCCGGCCCAGGTCACGATGATACCTCAGTATATGCTCTTCGATAAACTGGGATGGGTGGGTTCTTTCAAACCTCTTATAATCCCCACGTTTTTCGGAGGCACCTGGGTAATATTCCTTCTCAGACAATTTTTCGACACGGTACCGAGAGAATACGCCGAAGCCGCAAAAATCGACGGTGCGAATGAATTCCGTATTTTCTTCAGAATATACCTGCCTCTGGCAAAAGCACCGGTGGCCACTTCAGCTCTTTTCGTATTTCTGTGGACCTGGACCGATTTTTTGAATCCGTTGATATACCTGCATGACGACAGGATGTACACGTTATCAATCGCATTGCAGAGGATTTCATCGGGAACGCATTACCCCGATTGGCCGGTTTTGATGGCAGGATCGCTTTTAATGGCGCTGCCGATAATAATTCTATTCTTTTCGTCACAGAAAACTTTTATAAACGGTGCTTCAATAAGCGGATTGAAAGGTTGAAAGTACAGATTTCACCATAAAATAACAGGAGGTTTCATATGAAAAAAGTATTTTTAGTGTCATTTTTGGTAATCACTTTGATCTCTTTTTGTTTTGCTTCCGATTTCATAATATCGGAGGGTAAATCCTATTTCGGAACTTTTCCGGTAATAGATTCATACCCGGACGTTGAAGGAAAAACCCTCACTGACGGTATCTGGAAGTTCGCATACGACAACTCGGTCGTAGCCATGGAAAAAGCGGACAACAACGGTGCCGACATAATTCTCGATCTCGGGGAATACACCGAAGATCTCAGTTATTTTGCGGTAAAATTCATGTTGTCACCGGCTGCGGCGGTTGTCGCACCGAAAAGTTTCATAGTGTCCGTGAGTGAAGATGACGAGAAATACGATGTCATCGGAATGGGTACTGCGATTCTTGAAGGTATGGAAAAAGAGAAAATACTGACAATGTTCTTCGTGCCCAATGAACCTGTAGAAGGCCAATTCGTGAAATTTTCAATCAGAAGGGGCGACAGCGCATGGGTTCTTTTGAGTGAAATTCAGGTCGGAGCCGGTGAATTGCCACTGGAAATTGTGAATCTTCTGCCGGAAAAAAGAGAAATCGATGTTGAAAGTCTTGAGAATCTGTCACTTGAAATGCCTTATTTCCTGACACCAGAAGCAAATGCGGCATACCCTGACGAAGGGGTAAAAGTCACCGATGGCAAATTTGCCTATTCCTGGGCGGACATGATCGGATTCAACAGCCCTAAAGAAAATCCCGTCGTAATACTCGATCTCGGTGAAATTAAAAGCGTAGAAAGAGTAACAGGTCATTTTATGTGTTCCAACGCTTCGGCGGTACCTCTGCCGTACGGTATGATAATATCCGTCAGTGAAGACGACGAAATATACCGCGAAGTCGGCATAGCTTCAAATTACATTCCGTATGCGGAAAACGAAAAGATAAACGAAGTACAGTGGCTTAACACTGCCGGGGAAATAAAAGCACAATACGTAAAAGTCGAAATTCTCCCTAAAGGAAATGCCTGGACCATGCTTGCAGAGGTTTCGGTATTCGGGAAGTAAACAGAATGAATAGAATAGTATTTCTTCCGGTTGACGAAAGGTTCTGCACGAGAGATTATTTCATCCTGCTGTCAAAAGCAGCAGGATTGGATATTTCAACACCCGACAGAAAATTGCTCGGTATGAAAAAAGTACAGCCTGATATGAACGTGATTCACAATTGGCTTGATAAAAATGTGAAAACCGGCGATTATGCTGTGCTGTCAATAGATATGCTTGTACACGGGGGGTTGATACCTTCGAGAATGAGTCTTGATTCATCGGATACCCTCGAAAAAAGACTGGAAATTCTAAAAGTGATGAAGAAAAAGGACGCCAGGATTTACGCTTCGGTGTGCGTAACACGGGCACCATTTTACGATTCCGCGGAGGAAGAACCCGATTACTGGGAATATTACGGAAAACGAATATACGATTATTCCAGGGAATTGGTGGAGAAGGGAATAAACATTCATAACGACGAATTTGAACTGCCGTTTACGGATATTCCCGCGTGGATAATTGAAGATTTTGTTGCCAGACGCAGAAGGAATTTCAAATTGATTCAAAAAGTAATCGAATATGTGAAAGAAAACCGGATTGATTTTCTCAATCTGACGCTCGATGACAATTCGAGTGGCAGCATATCCCTTTTCGAAGCGTCGCTTCATCAGAAAATGGTCGATGAAGCCGGCCTGAACGGTAAAATCATGATACATGCCGGAGCGGATGAATCCACACTTACACTGCTTTCCAGGCTTCTGTGCGATTTATTCGATGTCAGACCGAAATTTGAAGTGGATTACGTATTTCCGGAATACCGCGATTTCATACCGGCTTACGAGGGGCGGCCGCTGCACGAAAGCATAAAGTCGCAGATAGAAAGCTCCGGTGGATTTTTATGCGGGGACCGCGGGGATATTTTATTGGCTGTAAACAACCCGAGCAGCAGAGAAGAGGGAATGAAACAGGTTGAAGATGATAATCTGAGAAAAAAATACGGAGTTTTTGTGGAAAACTGCAATGTCAGATGTACCGTCAGAGGCTATGCGAATATAAGATACACAAACGGTTCCGATAATTATTTCGTGGAGAAATTGCTGCTGTCTTCTCCTAACTGGGACACCACAAATTCCAGCGGATGGAATACCGCGGGAAACACACTCGGAACGGTTTGCGCGCACAGCATCATTCAGTTTCTGATATATTGCGGGAAATTAAAGGGTGATTCGACACAGCTAAGAAAACTTCAATACATTTTTCTTATGGAACATTGGGGTTTCCAAAGCAATGTCAGAAAATCTTTACTTGAAAAAGCCTGGGAAGAAAAAAAATCAAAACCGTGGTCTGTCATGGCTATTGAAAGATGGGCTTTGGAATTCACCGGTGATCTTTTGAAACCTTTTTCGGATACCATATCCAATGCCTTGAAACTCGATGTGGATAATTTTGAAATATATTTTCCATGGCACAGATCCTTTGAACTCGCAATTAAAATCGATTAACGGGAGGAACTATGAAGAAATTCATATTACTGATAACTATGCTGATAACTTCGACAGTCTTTTTTGCTTCGGAAGAAGCACCTGTTATGAAATTCTGGGTTTTCAGCGATATTCACAGCTACGCACGTGAATTCGAGCTCGCTTTAAATGATGCCTGGAATACCACACCCGGATATGATGCCCTCATACTCAACGGTGATGTCGTCGATCTCGGGCAGATCGAAGATTATGACAAAGTTTTTGAAGTCTTAAACCGGGCAAAAGACTCGAAAACTGTACCGGAAAAAATCGAATTCAACATAGGAAACCACGAATACTATTATTCATACGGAACCGGCCCGCATGGCAGAAAGTATACGGACATACTTCAGGGAAGATATTTGGAATATTCAAACAGGGAAACATTCTGGAATGTTTTCGGTATGAACGGAATTGGATTCATATCTCTGGGGTCTGAAGTTACTTACAACAAATACGACAACCCGAGCACCGTATCCGCCAAAATATCCGATGAACAGCTTGAGTGGTTCAAAACGCAGGTTAAGGAATACAGCGGATATGGCAGGCCGACTTTTGTCTTTCTGCATCAGCCTCTGGACAACACGGTGTATTTTTCAAAATATTACAGGGGAAACGTGGACAAGGATTCGGGTATCAAAAAAGTACTTCAGGAATATCCGAATATGTTCTACATATCATCACATTCACACGAAACTTTTTACACCGGGGGGAATTATTATCAGGATGACAGCGGATACACCTGTGTGGATTCCGCTTCGGTAGCCAGAACCGCGAGTACTTCGGAATCCGGCAACCACGATCAGACTATACTGGAAAATACGGGCCAGACACTTTTGGTTGAAGTTTACGTAGATAAAGTAGTTTTCCGCGGCAGGGATTTCATCAGAGAATGCTGGTGTGAAAACGGGGAAAAAACCATAAAGTTGAAATAACATTGTTGAGAAGCTCAAATGGGCTTCTCAATACTTTTGCTTTACGAATTTTTTCTTGTATAATAACAATCGTCAGAATCTAAACTTATCAGACCAAAATTTGAATGCTATACGAGGGGTGAATGATGAATAAAAATATACTGGCAAAAATAGAAACTCTCCTGCCTTCCTTCACGAAAACCGAGAAGAAAATAGCCGATTTCGTAATCGAAAACCATCAAAAAGTGATATATATGTCTCTGACCGAATTATCGGATCAGCTTTCGGTAAGTGAAGGTTCCATAGTGAGGTTCTGCCAGAAACTCGACCTGAAAGGATTTCACCCTTTTAAAATACTTCTTGCCTCCATAGTTTCTTTGGAAAGCGAAAACCGTTCTTCGGAAGAAGAATTCGATTCTGCGGATTTCGACTCACTGAAAGATTTTCTGGCGAGAAAGCATATCGATGTTATAAGGGATACCTGCGACATGGTTAATTCAGAATCCCTTAAAACATGCGTCGAAATAATACTCGGTTCGAAAACCATCTTAATATCAGGTGTCGGAGCTTCCGGGAATACCGCACAGGATGCCTTCTATAAATTCATGAGAATGGGCATTAACTGTAAAACCTCATCAGATCCCCATATACTCGCTATGATGGCTGCCCAACTGACGAAAAAGGATCTCTTGCTGGCAATTTCACAAAGCGGAAGCACTCTCGAAATAGTGGATATTGCCAAAATATCGAAAGAATCCGGAGCGAAGGTGATAGCGATTACCGGATATTCGAGATCCCCTCTCGAGAAATTTTCGGATGAAGTTCTACTGACACCCACAAGGGAGGCACCTTTTGAATCAGGAGCACTGCGTTCAAAAGTGGCTCAGTTATACATGCTTGAATTGCTCGTGACGGCGGTTTTTGGACAAAGCAGAAAATCAGCGGAAAAAAATATTGAAAAAACAGCAGATTCCGTAAAAAACTGGATTTACTGAACTCCAAAGTTTTCTGATCCTTTTTCGTTAATAACCGGTACTTTGAATAAAGAAGAAGATTTTCCTCAGATCTTCTTCTTTTTTATTATCAGAATTACCGAATGATATTCGAGGTTTTTATAAACCTTTTTAAAAACATAAAATTTTAGTTAATTCATGAAATCTGATACAATATATTCATGAATGATAACGATTATACGGATTTTTTCGGAGTTAGGATATGCACATCTAAAAAACATGAAATACTTGATTCTCTCATACAAACTGTTAAAAGCGGAAGTAAAAAGAGAGTTACCACTATGAATGCGCAAATTGCTTACTATCTCATATACAGGGAAGGATACGCCAAAGCCATTGAAGATTCCATGGTAATTCCCGACGGAATCGGTTTATCGTGGGCTTTGAGGTATCTGAAAAACGAGAAAATAGACAGGTATCCCGGTGTTGAATTGGTGTACGACATATGTAAGGCATCAAAGGAAAACGAATACAAAGTGTTTTTGCTCGGTGCAAAAAAAGGTGTCGCCAAGAAAGCCGCAGAAAACCTGAAATTACAGACCTCCGCGGATATTGCCGGATATATGCACGGTTATTTCGAGAAGAGTTCGGAAAACAATTCACAAGTATGCAGGCAGATTAAAGATTCCGGAGCGGATATTCTATTCGTGGGTTTTGGAGCACCTTATCAGGAAGAATGGCTCAGGGAAAACTTTGAAAACACGGGAGCAAAGGTTGCAATAGGTGTGGGAGGTTCCATAGATATATATGCGGGAGAAGCAAAAAGGGCTCCCAAATTCATTCAAAATGCAAATCTTGAGTGGCTTTACAGAATTCTGCAAAATCCGAAAAAGAAGTTCAGAGTCATATTCCAGATAATTAAATTTATTTTTAAAGTGTTGACTGCAAAACATTCTAATCGATGAAAGGAGCGTAATTCATGCTTATCAAGAATTGCAGAATATTCTCCACCGACCCCGAAGAGTATATTGAAAGAGGGTCTCTTCTCATAAAAAATGACAGAATTATCGAAATCGGTACGGGCTGCGAAATTCAGGCAACCGGCGAAGAGTGCGAGGTAATCGATGCCGAAAACAAATTGTGCTTCCCCGCAATGACTTCCCTTTACACGGAAATACACGGTTTTTTCCAGAGACTATTTCCTCAGCTCCATTCCATGAAGGGAGTGGATTCGAAAATATTGGGACTTATCGGGAATTTATTCTACGAATCTATGAAGAACGCCATTAACGGTATGGTTTTCGAATACCCGCTGGCAAACCCGGACATATCGGAACTTGACACCATAAAACAGCTGGCCGAAAAAATCGGTATTCATCTCATAATTACCGTTCCCATCGATTTTTCACTCGGAAGGGAAGAGCAGCTGAAAACACTCAAACTCCTAAAAGATACGAATTACACATTCACCTTTAAAAACCTGCATCTGCTTGACGATTTATACCTTATAAAATTGGCTAAATATCTTGAAAACAACGATAAAACATATTTCCTGAAAATACTCTATTCCAAAGAAGAGGCAAAAAAAGCCGAGTCATTGCACGGATTGGACAGTGTGGGGTATCTCAGGCAATACGGGATATTCAATAAAAAATCAATATTGGTTAATCCTTTTGAACTGAAAGAACAGTCTCTCGACGTTCTCGCCACCGACGGAGTTAAAATAGTCACCGGTATAAGAGAGACTTTCAGGAACGGATACACTCTGAATTTCATACACCAGGCTATGGGCAGGGGCATCACGATAGGAATAGGCACATTCGGTCTCGTACCGAATGTGCTGGAAGACATGCGCGTGTCTTATTTCGTATGCCTCTCCGACGGATACGATGATTATTCGGCATACAGATTCGCCACGAGGCCGGCTTTCATGAACAACGCCAGGATATTCTCGGAGATATATTTTTCCGACGAATCGAACGGCGGCAGAATCCAACCGCAGATGAGGGCCGATTTGCTTCTTTTGAATTATCCGATTAACTTTCCTTTCTCAAGAGAATACATTGCCGAGAACACCGTATTCGCTCTGGACAGGTATTGTACGGTAGACACTCTGATCACTTCGGGAAAAATCTTCATGAAAGACGGAAAATCCATAATGATGGATGAAAAAGATATAATGACATCTTTTGAAAATGCTGTCAATTTAATACTCGAAAAGAGGTGATAACATGGCACCAGCACTGTTTTGGTTCATACTCGGAGTTATTTTAATAATAGTGGAAATAGCCACCCCGTCATTTTTTGTTATGTGGTTTGCCATCGGTTCATTCGCAGCATCACTGATAGGACTTTTCGCCGAGGATAATTTGATATTGCAGTTTACGGTATTCGTGGTAACTTCATTGATATTGGTAGTGCTGACAAGAAAAATAGCAAACCGCATTTCGGGAAAACCCTCCAGAAACATCAACCAGGATGAAATAATCGGAAAAGAAGCGTATGTGGTGAAAGATATTCTTTCAGACGGTTCGGAAGGCATAGTGAGGATATCGGGTGAAGAATGGAGGGCTTTATCCGCAAACTCCACTTTCATACCGGAAGGATCGAGAGTGAAGGTTGTGAGCCTGAAAGGCGTAAAACTTACAGTGGAAGCTTTAAATCCAATCAATAAGGAGGAATGATGTTATGACTGCTACGGTAATTACTCTTTCGGTAGTTGCACTGCTTGCTATTGTGTTGGGATTCACCGGAATCAAACTCATCAGACCTTTTGAAAAAGGTCTGGTAGAAAGGCTCGGAAAATACAGCCGGACTGCGGAGTCGGGTTTGCAATTCATAATTCCATTTTTTGAGAGAATGAAGAAATTCGATGTCAGGGAGAAAGTAATAGACGTTCCGCCACAGGAAGTCATAACCAAAGACAATGTCGTAGTCGCGGTCGACGCGATAATATACTATGAAATAACTGACGTTTATATGGTTTTATACAACATAAACAACTTCGAAGTGGCTGCGGTAAAGCTCGCCCAGACGAATTTGAGAAACGTTATTGGCGAAATGGAACTGGATGAATCTCTGACCTCAAGAGAGAGGATAAACACGAGACTCAGGGAAGTTCTCGATGATGCCACAGATAAATGGGGAGTCAAAGTAACGCGCGTGGAACTCAAAAAAATAGATCCTCCCAACGACATAATGGAAGCCATGAGCAGGCAGATGAAAGCTGAAAGAACCAAAAGGGCCGCCATTCTCGAAGCCGACGGAATAAAGCAGGCACAGATTCTCAGAGCGGAAGGCGAGAGACAATCCAGAATACTTGAAGCTGAAGGCCAGTCAGAATCGATGAAACTGGTTGCGGATGCCGAGAAATACAAGTTGATAGCCGAGGCCACAGGACAGGCGGAGGCTATTGTCCGTGTTTTCGAATCCATCCATAAGGGAAATCCGACCCAGGATGTGGTCACCATAAGATATCTCGAAGCACTCAAAGAGATATCCAACGGTAAGGCCACAAAAATATTCCTGCCAATGGAAACCAGTGGAATACTGGGAAGCCTTGCGGCGATCGGGGAGATGTTCAAAAACAACACTGAAAATGCATAACAGAACCATGCAACTTAATTGAAATACGTATTGCATTTCCCGGTGTAATAAAAGGATGTATAGTTTCGTCTTTTTTAAAAGCAAATACCCCTAATGGGTATACAGGAGGTTATTAAAATGGGTTTATTGAAAAAAAACGAGCAGACAATAGTGAAAAACAGATTGGCGGAAGGAATGAAAGATCCGATAAAAATAGTTCTTTTCGTATCCGATAAGCAGGAAGACTGCCATTACTGCAACCTGACCAAGGAAGTCATCGAAGAAGTGGCCAATCTTTCCGAAGGCAAAATAGCCACGGAAACCTTTTTGATGTCGGAAAATAAAGCGCTGGCTGAAAAATACGGTGTTGAATACGTACCCGGATTCACAATCCTTGATAAAAACGGGGACAACAGAAATGTGGTATTCCACGGAGCTCCCTTCGGTCACGAATTCGCCACACTGCTGGAGATAATATTGGTGGTTTCAAACGGTTATGAAACACCGGTTCCGGATTCCGTCATCAAAAAAATAAAAGAGATAAAAGAACCGGTAAAATTGCAGGCATTTGTCACACCAACATGCCCGCATTGTCCGCAGGCAGTTCTGACTTCACATTTTTTTGCCATGATTAACCCGAACATAAAATCCGAAATGGTAGAGGCTTCGGAATTCCCCGAACTATCGGCGAAGTATGGGGTTTCAGCAGTTCCTCAAGTGGTAATAAACGATGGAGCGGGTATTTTTGTCGGAGCGTATCCTCCTGAAAATTTCTATGAAGAAATAATGAAAACACTTGGAAAATAAAAGGGGGCAATGATTTCCTATGGTTTTTTTTGATTTGGGATCAAGCATAGACACGGGTAAAAAAAAGGAAATTGAAGAATCATACGATGTGGTTATAATAGGTGGGGGTCCTGCCGGTATGACAGCAGGGGTTTATTCGGCAAGAGGCGGCTTGAAAACTCTTATAATTGAAAAAGCGAGTGAAGGCGGACAGGTCGTCCTTACGGAAGAAGTCGAAAATTATCCCGGTTTTCTGAAGATAACGGGAAACGATCTATCACAGAGATTTTCGAAACAAGCCCGGCATTTTGGTTGCGACATAATTTCCGCCGAAGTCAGGAATGTTGATGTGTGTTGCGATAATAAATTTGTAATTTTAGATGATGAAAAAAAGATAAAAACTAATGTTATAATCATAGCTACGGGCGCTTCCCATAAAAAGCTTGGTGTGCCCGGGGAAACCAGACTTAACGGCAGGGGTGTTTCTTATTGTGCTATCTGCGATGGCGCTTTTTTCAGAGACAGGCACGTCGCCGTTATCGGTGGAGGAAATTCGGCAATCGAAGAAGCTTTATACCTGTCCCAGATGGTCTCAAAAGTCACCGTTGTTCACAGGCGTGATAAGCTGAGAGCCGATAAGATAATTCAGGACAGGGCTTTTGCAAATCCGAAAATTGAGTTTGTATGGGATTCTGTAATATCGGAAATAGAAGGCGGAAACAGAGTATCTTCTTTGTCCGTTGAAAACCTGAAAACCGGCATAAAAAGCAAATTGGACGTAGACGGAGTTTTCATCTATATCGGGCTGAAACCCCAGACAGATTTGTTTAAAAACATGATTCAGCTCACCCATGAAGGATTTATAATCGTGGATAAAGATACGCTGGAAACATCTATTCCTGGAATATTCGCTGCAGGCGATGTCATCGAAAAAGAAATCAGACAGATAGTCAACGCAGCAGCAGACGGGGCAATAGCTTCGTCAATGGCTATAAAAAAATATTTCTAACTGATAAAATTACTTCATCCCTGAAGAAAGAGCTTGCATATGCAAGCTCTTTTCATTTATTTTTATGCGTATTATCAATAATAAAACCAGATTGGTTGTTTTTTAAAAGGGTTCGAGAAATATGTCGCAGTTTTCTTCCACTGGTATTTACCGTCATCATCGGAAGATTTCGTGAAAACATAAAAATCATAATTGGCATTGCTTCTGTCACCGGCTTTATCCAAACCGAGAAAATTCGATATTCCGATAAGATTACCCGCGGTTTTTGAAAGTGATTCTCCGAAATCCGCATTAGATTTTGCATCATACGAATTCCATGCCATGAAGGCAGTCCATAAACTGTCCCAGGCGGTATAGGCGTATACAACGGGATTTCCGCCAAGTTTATCGAATATCCTCGTAGAAAGTGCGATACGCGGTATTGATAACGGTATCGAATCGGAATTCCCGAATATTTCCAGCGCATAAGACGGACAGGTGAATTCCCTTTCCAAAGCGAAAGAAGACAGTTCAGAGTCTTCGAGCATCGAAGTATTTTGGCAAAGCGATTCCGAACCGTACCAGCAAGTATTTTCAAATTCTGGGAAATCCGCTGCCTCTTCAAGTATTTTCAAACCCTCGTCAAACGAGAGCAGCACTACCGCTATTTTTTGTCCGGGATTTTGAGAAATCTGTTTTGATATTTCCCTGAGGATACCCTTGTAATCCGATGTGTCCGTATCGTACGCAACACCCTTTAAAACATTACCTCCGGATTCTTTAATTCTCCCGGATATGGCATCCTTCAATTCACTGCCCCAAATATCATTTCGCCATATCGGTATAACGGTATTCATGCCTTTATTCAATATCATCTCCGAGAGAATATTTCCCTGATGGAAAGCGTTTGGAACAAAACGGAACAGAACATCTTCTTCCAAAGCCAGTGACGGTGCATCGCTTGCCGGACTGATAAGTGTCATACCGTGTTCTTGTGCAAAATCTTTTACGGTTTCTATAACCTGGCTCAGACACGGGCCTATTACGATTTTTATTCCCGATTGATTCATTATCTTGAGTTTTTCAAGTGCGATTTCACCTTTCGAATATGTATCTTCTACGTACAACTCAAGGTTTTTACCATTTTCTTTTAGATAACCGGAATTCGTCATATCCTCGAAGGCAGCCTGAATACCCGCATAAACTGATTTTCCACTTGTGGCCCCTTCGCCGCTAAGTGGTATCAGAATTCCTATTTTCAAAGTTTCCGAAGAATTTACATATTCTTCCTTTTTGTCCTTGTCGATATATCTGAAATATTCTTCGCCAAAAACGTTGTTATACGCCGCGATTAAATTCCAGGAGTATTTTCCCGAGTCGGATTCTGCGACCTTGTAAAAAGCATAATCTCCGTATTTTCTATCTCCGTTTTCATTCAGTCGCAAATGTGCGCTAACACCGATATACTTTTTCGCACTTTCGAGTATGAAATCCCTCAAATCAACAGAATTGGCTGAAAAACCTTTATCGACAAGCGCAAGCGTATAAAGCCACAGCGCATCCCATGCAGGCAAAGTCCATTGATCGCCGGCATTTTTAGTGTATTTACATATTGAATCCCTTATGACCATATCCTGTAAGACCATACGCGGAGTTGTGAGTATATCGGGATCCTGCGAGAAAACCGAACAGGTCAGTTTTGAATCGACGGCAAATTTGGCGGCTTTTTCGTTGACAAGAAGTTCGGGTTCATTCGCGAGGATTTCCTGGCTGTACCAGCTGATACGTGAAAGCAACTTACTGTTTCCGGCTTCGGCCAGCAAGGGAATTCCTTCAAGATATGCGCTTAATTGCACCGCAATAAGATCAATGGGGTATTGGAAAATTATTTCTTCCACTTTTTCTTCCAAAGTATTGATAGTAACGGAAAAATCCGAATTTTGTGCGGAGTAGCCGATTTTCGCGGCGATTACGCCGCCTAAATCGCCAAAGGCTTTTTCAAAAGCGGTATAGAACTCATTACCCCACTCATCTTCACGAAAAACCGAAACGCATACCCTTTTACCCTGTTCATAGATCAATCTTGCGAGTGCTTTCGCATGCATCACATCATCGGGAACCATTCTCATGAGATTGTCACCGGGTATTGATAACTCCGGTGAAGAAGTTGTCGGACTTAATAAAATCATGTCGTTGTCATTCGCATAATCGAGTATGTATTTCGCACTTTCACTATCCAAAGGACCTATTACAAGCTTTATTCCAGCATCATTCATCTTTCTGACAGATTGCATGGATATCTCCGGATCACTCCCGGAATCGCACACCACAAGTTTTAGCCTTGAATGATTTTTTATTTCCTCAAGATATTTGTTTATATCACTTAAAGCAAGTCCAAGTGAATCGAGCACAGCTTCGCCTTTCGGTCCCAAAGTTCCGCTCATTGGTATCAACACACCTATTGGGTAACCATTATACGGGCCCAGTTCGCTGAAAATAACCGCTTTATCCGCAAAACTCAACGATGTAAAAAATAGTACCAGAATGAATAATCCGACAATTGTTTTTCTCATGGTAACCTCCGTTTGAGATATGAACAAATTTTTTCTTTCAGAATATTTTAAGACTGCCGGCATTGAAAGATCCCTAAAATACGGAATAGCTTACATGTACAATAAATTTTCAAACAAAAAAACGGCCTTCAAAAAGGCCGTCATATGAATGCGTCAATTATATTTTTAAAACTTAACGGATATTCCAAGTTCTATCGGAATGGAAGTTATGTTGAGCGAACCTTTGTCTTCCCCTACGGTTATGGAATAATTTCTCATCTCATATCCCGCACCGACGGAAATCACGAAATTGTTCACGGCATAACCCAGTCCGAATTTCGCCTTCACTAAAAATCCCATGTGAGTCATATCGAGGAAAGAAATACCGCCGACTATATTGGCTTTCAGCACAACCGGTTCGAGAGGATACGAATAACTGACCCCTACCAATCCGTCTATCATGAAGCCTATTTTCTTCTCATTTCCATCCTTGTCGTTGAGTGAAAACGCAGAACCCGTTGCCATTGGATATGCTCCGCCTATTCCACCGCCAATTTTGAAACCGTTGGCAATTTCATAATCGACGAGCAAACCAAGATCGATAAGATTCAATTTGGAATCAGACGCAGGTGCAGTATGGAATACGGCAGTACCCGTCGGAGTGAGACCTATTCCCCATCCAAATCCACCGAAAATATCCGTACCAATCTGTGAAAAAGCCGCAACGCTCAAAAAACACAAAAATGTTACCAATAGAATTTTTTTCACTGTTACCCCCCCATTCATCATTTTTAATAACCATTTACCCGATTATACAACAAACAAATGGTTTTCTGCAAATAAACGGGAATATTGTGGATGTCCCAGATGTATGAATCAGGCCGGTTTAATCCTTATTCGTGTTCCTGTTCCAGAGTCGATTCCCAATAATCCACGACTTTCTGAAGTTCCTGCTCGTCTTCGATATCGGATAAACTGACTCCTTCTCCGTCATCTTCATCTTCCGCTTCGAAAACGAAGATATCCATCTGATCGTCTTCCAGAGACTGAACGACTTCTTCATTCTGATCTACGTCGACTTTCTGGCATACCCAGTATTTCTTGCCGTCCAGCTCGACTTCATCAAGATAGGCGAAAAACACTTCGTTTCCCTCTTCGTCCTCAAGGCTGAAAACAGGTGCTTCGTAGAGTTCATCGTCATGTTCGTGCGAACAGCAGCATTCGCCATCGTGTTCGTTGTTACAGCATTCTTCGTTGTTTCCGTATCCTCCACAGCATTCATGATCGTGGAGATCTTGTTTCTTTTCCATTGTGTTCCTCCTATTTATCGGTAAAATGACATGCGGCGAAATGTCCTGGCGCTTTCTCTTCGAACACCGGTTCTTCTTCGGAACATATGCTCTGTGCTACGGGGCATCTGGTATGGAATCTGCAGCCAGAAGGAGGATTAATCGGGCTGGGAACGTCTCCCTCAAGTATAATCCTCTTTTTATTATGTTCCGGGTCGGGTATGGGTATCGCTGAGATCAAAGCTCTCGTATACGGGTGAAGCGGTCTGTCGAAAAGACTGTTCTTATCCGTCATCTCTACGATTTTTCCGAGGTACATAACGCCTATTCTATCGCTAATATGCTTCACAACCGCAAGATCATGGGCGATGAATATATAAGTCAGTTTCATCTCATTCTGCAGGTTTTTCAGCAAATTTACAACCTGTGCCTGTATGGATACGTCGAGGGCGGAAACCGCTTCGTCGCATACCACAAGCTTCGGTTCGACAGCCAGAGCACGGGCAATACCTATTCTCTGACGCTGTCCGCCCGAAAATTCATGCGGAAATCTGTACATGTGATCGACAGACAATCCGACTTTCTTCATTATCTCTCCTACTTTTTCTATTTCATCGTTTCTGCCGTGTACGAGTCCGTGTGTTCTCATACCCTCGGCTATGATATTTTTTACCCTCATCCTCGGGTTCAGAGAGCTGTACGGATCCTGGAATATCATCTGCACATGCTTTCTCAGTTTCCTGAGTTTGGAGCCTTTCAGTTGAAGAAGATCGACATCGAACTGGCCGCTTTCGAATTTTTCCGAACGCTCAGCGCTGTCATTATCCCCGGTTTCATCCAGAGCGACGTTGTTCAGTGTGGCCGAACCGGATGTCGCGTTGTAAAGCCTGAGCAAAGTCATACCTGCTGTCGTCTTTCCGCAGCCCGATTCGCCGACCAGGCCAAAAGTCTCACCTTCATACACGTGAAAACTTATATCGTCGACGGCCTGAACATATCCTACGACTCTCTTAAACACACCCGCACGTATCGGAAAGTATTTAACCATATTTTTAACATCCAGTATCACATTTTTTTTGCCCGTCACACGTTTTCACCTGCCTTCGATTTTCTTTTGGCTTCTTCTACCTTGTTATAATAATAACATCTCACAAAATGACCCTTATCGATTTCTTTGAGTTCCGGCTCCTCTTCCCTGCATTTTTCGGATACAAACGGACAACGTGTGTTGAACTTGCACCCGTCGGGAAAATGGAGCGGATCCGGAACTACTCCGGGGATGTTATACAATTCTTCCTGTTCGATATCAAGTCTGGGAATCGCATTCATCAAACCCCATGTGTACGGGTGTTTAGGGTCTTTGAACAGCCTCTTCGCATCGGTGTATTCAACGACTTTTCCCGCATACATTACGAGTACTCTCTGCGCCATCTCGGCTATTACGCCAAGATCGTGAGTGATCATGACTATGGCCATACCGTATTCTTTCTGCAGTCCTATCATAAGCTCCAGAATCTGGGCCTGAATGGTCACATCGAGAGCCGTCGTGGGTTCGTCGGCAATCAGCAGTTTCGGATTACAGGACAGCGCCATGGCAATCATGGCCCTCTGCCTCATTCCGCCGGATAATTCATGGGGATATTCGTCCACTCTTTTTTCCGGCTCAGGTATACCGACTTTCCTCAATATATCAACGGACATCTTGTGTGCTTCATCTTTACCCTTTCTCTGATGCAGCATGATCGCTTCCATAATCTGGTCACCGATAGTGAAAACCGGATTGAGAGCAGTCATCGGCTCCTGAAATATCATGGCTATTTCGTTACCTCTTATTTTTCTCATTTCATTTTCAGGAATATCAGGGACGTTTACTCCGTCGAAGAGTATCTCCCCACCCATTATTTTCCCTTTTTCATCCAGCAGTCTCATTATGGACAGAGCATTCACACTTTTTCCACAACCGCTTTCACCAACTATTCCAAGCGTCTCTCCGGGATATACTTCGTAGTCAACTCCGTCAACCGCTTTCACAACACCGTCTTCAGTAAAAAAATATGTTTTAAGTCCCTTTACTTCTAAAAATGGTTTTTTATTTGACATATTTACTCACACCCTATGCTCTCATTTTCGGATCGAATATATCTCTCAACGCATCACCGACCAAATTCCAGGCCAGTACGAATAATACCATAGCGATACCAGGAAATACAACAGCAAACCATGAACGATTTAGTTCCAGCATGTAATTTCTTGAATAACTCAAAATCGTTCCCCAATCCGCATAACCCATTTCGGCTCCCACTCCCAGAAAGCTGAGTGCCGCGGCAGTGATAACGAGAGATCCCATCCTCATGGACATTTGAACGACTACTGGGAAAATCGTATTCGGCAGCAGATGTTTGACTATAATCTTGGTACTGTTGATTCCGAGCGCCTTGGCTGCGAGTACATATTGTTCTTCCTTTGCCTGCAGTATGTTCCCCCTGATAAGTCTCGCGACCTGCATCCATCCGAAAATGATGAGGGCAATTGTAACCTTGTCAAGCCCCTTCCCCAATATTGTGGTCATTATCATCGCCGCTACGAGAAAAGGAATGGACATGAACACATCGGTTATCCTCATCAGAATTTCATCTATCATGCCTCCGAAATATCCGGCTATCGATCCTATCAATATTCCGATGAAAGAAGAAATTATAGATACTATCAGGCCAATTTTAAATGCGCTTCTGGTTCCCCAGACCACACCATACCAGACATCGTATTTACCGATTATTCCGAAAGGATGTTCGGGATCCGGAGCAATCGGAGTACTTTTCCAGAGCATTTTCCCGTTGTATTTTGTGGGTTTCATCTGATACGGATTGTCATCACCTTCCACCGGTGCGAGCAACGGGGCGAATATGGCGATTATCACAAAAAATATCAGTAAAAAGAATCCGAGCATGGCGCTGGGATTTTTCAATATCTTTCTCATTACCCTCTTGAATTCTGTGTTGTTTTTCTGTTTCATATGCATTCACCCCTTAAGAAAGTCTGATACGCGGATCGATCAGTGCGTAAGATATGTCTACCAAGAGGTTGGCCACAATCAATATGGTACTGAAAAACAGCGCAGAACCTATTATGGAAAAATAATCGAGCTGCACGGCGGCCATTGCCGTGAAATTCCCGAGTCCCGGTCTGCTGAATATAGTTTCGACAATAACAGTACCCGCCAGAAGCTGTACTATCATACCGCCGGCAACAGTTACAACCGGAATCATGGCATTTCTCTTAACATGTTTGTTTATTACAACTTTCTCAGAAAGGCCTTTTGCCCTCGCAGTTCTGACATAATCTTTCCTCATTACTTCAAGCATGCTTGATCTTGTGATACGAAGAAGGAATGCCCACCACAAATAAGATATTGTGATTATGGGGCCGACAAGATGCCTTATGGCGTCGACAAAAATATCCCATCTCCAGTTTATTATCGAGTCGATTGTAGCGAATTTCGTAACCGAATTCCATGTTTCGCTTCTCAATGCAGCCAGACCGTCCTGAGAAAGATATCCCGGCGGAAACCAGCCAAGCCAGCTGTAGAAAACCAGCAACACGAGCAATCCGAAAACGTAATCCGGAAGAGACCAGCCGATTATGGCGAAAATTCTTATGCTGTGATCCTTCCATCTGTTGTGGTTCTTGCCCGCAATAACTCCAAGCCATATGCCGACTATTATGACCGGAATGATCGAATACATTGCCAATTCAGCCGTATACGGGAGGCGCGATGTTATGGCTTCCCTTACACCTGTTCGTCCGACGTTCGAATATCCAAAATCCCCCTGGAAGACATTCCCGAGCCATTTTGCGTATTGTACCGGCAAAGGCTGGTCCAGTCCGTATTTTTCTATGATTCTCTGTTCGGCACTTTCCGATTTTAAAGCTTCGGGACTTTTGACATAAGTGCCTATAAGCCTCTCAGGTCCGAGTGACCATATCATTGCGAATATCATGAAAGTTACTCCTAAAAGGATCAGAGGAAGAATCAGAAGCCTTCTAATTATGTAAGCTGTCAATTTATACCTCACCTCTTCATTATCTACCATAGAAGGGCGGGAATTTCCCGCCCTCTGTGAAATTTATTTGTATTACTTAGTTCGACTTATTCGGCTTTCCAAGCGTAGTAGTAATCAGGTGTCGTGTCTCCGTTTGATCTTAGAGGATGTGGGAAATAGCCTTTCAGCCATTCTCTGCCGACATACAGACCCTGCGGCATGTAAAGCGGAGTTGCTATGTAATTCTCGATAACGATTTCCTGAAGCTGTCTGTAAAGTTGTGTTCTGACTTTAGGATCAGGTTCCGTTGCGCCTCTTGTTACGAGATCGTCTATACCGAGAGTTGCTGCGAGTTCGGGATAATCTCCGCCGTGTCTCTTACCGTAATAACCTTTGGAATGATAATATGTGGAGAAGAAGTTGTGTGCGTCGGGGTAGTCTGCAACCCAGCCGATGGAATAAAGCGGGCAGAGTTCTTCTCTGGTGGCTTTCAGATATGTCGGCCACTGTGCACCGAGTACTTCCACTTTGAATTTCGGGTTGAGGCTTTCCGTGTAAACTTTTACCATTTCACAGCAAGTCTGTCTGATTTCGTTTCCGGAATTGTACATGGCGATGATTTTGAAACCATTTTCCCATACCTGTCCGTCCCATGCTTCTTTCCATGCCTGTTCAGCTGCATCGAGATCGAATTCGTACATCGGAAGTGTGTCGTCGTATCCGAAGAAACCTTTCGGAAGGTCTGTAGGAACTCTTTCTCCCAAACCGTTCACGAGGTCTTCTATCAGTGCATCGTAATTGAATGCGGTGAGTATTGCTTTTCTGGCGTTGATATCGTTGAAGAAGTCCGCAGGTATACCATTTCCGTCGAGCTTGCCGCTTCCGAGGTATTCGCTGTTAGGATCGACTCCCCATGTCATGTGAAGGGAAGTAACCTGTGCCCTTGGGAATCCTTCGATTACGTTGAGGTCGGGATTATCGTCGAAAACGCCTCTGTAAATCGGATCGACTGCTATACAGTCCACGTCTCCGGCTTCCAGAAGTGCTTTTCTTGTGGAGTATTCCTGAACGTCTCTGAGTATTACCTGTTTTATCTTCGCAGGACCCTGCCAGTATTCGTCGAACCTGTCGAGAACAACCTGCTGGTTTTCCTGATCCCATACGTTTACTTTGAACGGTCCGGAACCGGCATCGCTCATGTGTATCGGGGATTCTTCGGGCTGAAGGTCATGCCATTTCCACCAGCCGTCGGCATTTCCGTCCCATGCGCCGAGTTCTTTCATGTATGCGCTGTCGAGTATTCCCGCCCAGCCTGCGTATCTGACTATTGTGAAGAGGAAAGGACCGAATGAGCCTTTCATGTTCACCACGAAGTTGTCTCCGTCTACCACAAAGAGAGGATCTATGACTTCGTTGTAGAATGCTATCAATTTTTCTTTTGCTTCTGCAGAAACGGGTTCTTTTTCGACGACGGCATCGGAATATGCCATTCCTGCCCAGTCTTCGAACCAGTCGGAGATGGAGAAATACTGTCCGCCGGAAACTGCTTCAACGATGAGTGTCCATGCACCCGAAGAGTTATCCCCGAGGAATCCTCTTTCGAATGTGTACTCTACATCTTCCGGGGTAAGGATGTACCGGTGTGGAACTTTACGCCTTTCCTGATAGGGAAGGTGTATTTTTTACCGTCGGGAGTAAGAAGTCCGTTTTCAATTGTCGGAACTTCGGTGGAAATCAGCGGAAGGAAGTTGATTGTGTCGCCATCATACATGATAAGATTATCATAAAGGGCTATACAGACTTCACCACTGGAAGTATCCCACATTGCCTGAGGGTCGAATGTCTCAGGAGAACCGTAAGTTGCCGTGATGATTGTATCGGGATTTTTTATTGCGGAAAACCCCACAAGAGAAACTAAACAAACAAGAAATAACAAAAAGAATCTTTTTGCCATAAAGAATTGCCCCCTTTCGGATTTTCCCCCAATTTGGAGGATGATGTGTAGGAATTGAATAATTAATTATAGCATATTTTCTTTTCGTCAAGGACACAAGATAATACAAAGGCAAATAAATTTTCATTTCCGGAAAATCATGAATGTGTTATAATACACATTTTATCATGTTTTTCCCGGATTTCAAATTGGCTTTTTATTACTTAAGTAACTTCTTTACCCGTTACCGGATTGATTCGTGACCGAATCTGTATTCGGATGATGATTTTCATCGCGGCGCACATTGCGTTGCAGAATTCCACACAGTCGTCAGAAACTATTATCAAAGCCGAAAAAAGACATACTCACCGGCTAAATGGTATAATAGGTGCATATAGATCAGAAAGATCGTTTCCAAATATCGGGGGAGGTAAATTTGATGTTCATTATTTGGGAATTGTTCGGGGGTTTTGTGATGGGTGTTGCCAATATAATCCCCGGGGTAAGCGGTGGAACCATGCTTCTGATAATGGGTTTGTATGAGAGGCTTGTGAATTCCGTTTCTTTGTTCGGAGGGAAAAACAGGGATTTTTTTAAGAGAGAAAATTTACTTTTCCTTTTTATAATGGCTATCGGAATTTTGACAGGCGTTTTTTCCACATCTAAATTGATGAATTATCTGATAGACAATCACAGCATACCCACTTACTTTTTCATAATAGGCCTCATAATCGGATCAATAGACATAATTACGGAAAAAGTGGATTTCAGGAGAAAGACGAGTTATATACCGATAATTCTGGGAATGGCGCTGATGCTCGGAATATCAATAGCGGCAAGTAACTTGAATTCTTCCCAGCAGACCGGTTTATTCGGTACGATATCCGAAGGAGATAATGCGCTTCAGAAAATCGTGTTCTTCGCGGGGGGTATTTTCGGTGCCATAGCGATGATTTTACCGGGTATAAGCGGATCTATGCTTCTGGTTGTTTTTGGGTTGTACTCCCCTATGGTCAAAGCGGTTTCGGATTTTGATATAATTTCCCTGATATTCGTCGCTTTAGGAGTTGTGGTGGGAATTATGCTGGTATCGAAAACGATAAATTTCATGTTGAAAAGACATTCGAACGGTTTGTACAGCTTCATTCTGGGATTGATTCTGGCATCGATATACACCATTTGGCCCGCCAAAGATATTAAAATGGAAACGGCGTCTTTTATCGCATCGCTGATATGTATTTCCTGCGGATTCATAATCGGACATTATATATTAAAAATGGAAAATAATTTTTCCGATAAAAAATCATAAGGAGTGATTAAATTGCCCATAAAAAACCCTTTTACAAGTGTTACCAAGAAAATTTTCACCGGCGTAGAAGATCCATTTGAGGAAGAATTCAGGACTATAACAGGACCAAAAAGAGTTTTTCAGGCAAGGACGGAATACTTGACTTTAGGCGAACCGGTTATAAAATTTGTTGATTCCCTTGAAAAAAACGAAAATTTCCCGAAAGACTTCCCATTCACCTACAATTCTTTTACAGAAAACATTTCCAAATTCGGAATTGAATTCGATCAGAATAAATTGCTGGAAGAGGCCGCCATTTTAAAAGAATACATAAAAAAAGAATTCAGCGATGAGCGCGAACAGTGCGAGATAATTACGGATGCCCTTATGACGGTATTCTGGTCCAATCTGCTGGTCGCTTATTTTGAACATGTTGTCGAAAGCAATATTTGGAGAATATACGAATGCAACAACGATGACAAGAGTAAAAAATTACCGTTGCCGAACGAAGCGATTAAAAAGCTCATAAAGGATCTTTCCCTGGCATTCGCTTTCAGAAACCTCTATGTAATTTCTTCGGAATCCGGAATTCCGTCCGGTAATCCTTTTGACTACCAGTGGGTTGCCAGAATGTATCTGAGAAAAAAGATGGAGTACACGGAAAGCGACGCGATGGATTTCATAGGGGATACGAGATGGTATGACGGTCTCGAGAAGCTCTACGGAATGTATTTTGAAAGTGTCGAGAAAAAAGGTCTGAGCAAACTGTTCACAGAATCCGGCATAGATACGCTGAAATCAATTCCCGTGTATTTAATCGTGGAAAATGGAATGCCGGCTTTTTCAACGACCATAAAATCATCTCCGAGAACACTCGAAGAAGTTCTTAAAGAGGCAAATCCGGTTAACAGAAAGTTCTTCAGAGAAGTCATAAACATGGTGGAGTTTTCTTTCGATCTTTCCATAAGTCTCGATCACGATGTGGGAATTGCAGTAGAGAGAGGAGACGGTGAAACGTTGTTCGAACTTTTCCCGCAGACATACACGCATTCGATAGCGACACCGTACAATGACCTGATTTGCATACCCGAAAAGATACTCGAAGTACTCAGAGATAATTCCAAAGAAAACATAATAGACTCACTGCTAAAAAAAGGATTTGAAATGGAGAAAACCGGCAGAATGGTTTTGGCACTCGACAGCAAAATCGGTTGGAAAAGATGGAATGAAATACTGCATTTACTGAAAGAAATAGCTAATGTGAAATTAGAATACTGATATTCCGGAATATTGTCCCGGGTAAAAAGGTCTTATTTACGAGTAAGGCCTTTTTTTATTCGGTTGAAATACAAAGTAGACGAACACGTTCAAAATCTATCCGATACGGTAAAAAACCTGCGGGTTTATTCCACTTTTTCTTTCTCTTTTTTTATGCTCTGCGTTAGTGAATGTGCTATTCTCGTAGGCTCCGGCAGACGGTAATTTCCGACGCACGAAAGGGTTAGCCTTATGGAATCGTCGAGCGTTATCAGATTTCCCGGAGAAATATAAAGCGGATTGGTTCCTTCTTTTGTGAGAAGCACCGCACCTATTATCTCACCCGAATTTTCAGGATGTCTGAGGTATTTCCATTCGTTCTTTTTCAGGGGAATTTCTTCTTCGGTGCCGTAAAGTCTGGTTTTGGCGACACCTATGGTGGGTCTGTCTATCCAAAGCCCCATATGCGAAGCAAAACCCAGTCCTCTCGGATGGGCTATTCCCTGTCCGTCGAAAAACACGACTTCGGGTTCGCAATTCAACCTTTTCCAGGTTTTTATAAAAGAAGGTCCTTCCCTGAAAGACAAAAGTCCGGGAACATACGGGAAAGAAACTTTGTTCGTCAAATACTTTTTCTCAACCACTTCAAGCTCGGGAAAAGACAAAACCACTATTACGGTCAATATGTATTCCTGCCCGTCTTTTTTTATAAAAGATGAATCGACCCCGGCGATCAGCCTCGGCATGCGTCCTATGAAACTGAATCTCAAATCACCGGAAAGTTTTCTCTGTATTTCAACAGCTTCTTTCGGAGTAACTTTAAGATCGTGAAGTTCTTTATAGGCTGCCAGACTTATCCCTCTTTTCAGCTTTCGCTTTTTTTACTTCGTCGTCAATGTAATCAAAAGCGTTGAGTTTTCTGAGTATTTCCCGCGGTATTTTGCCAGACGACTCAATATCGTTGTATATGACAAACTGATTCAATATTTTCTGCTGGTGTATGTACTCGTAAACCGTATCTTTAAAATTCTGGATATTTTTCTTTTCTACACTCTTTTTTCTCCAGGAAGAGAACAGGAGAAACACTATGATCCCTGCCACTACCAAGAACATTATCAATCCGCTTTGACCCATGTTTTTCCCTCCATCAATTCATTCTCACTCCAAAGAGCCATATTTATGTACTTCGTCTCATCCACCGGTTCAAATTCAACACTGTACAGGTAAAGACCGTCAGGCGGAGCACAGGTTGAAGAAGAAGACCTGTCGCGCATGGCGATGACCTGCTTTATCATTTCGGGCTCCCATTGTTTTGTGCCGACTCTGACAAGTGCGCCTACTATGTTTCTCACCATTCTCCTCAAATACGAATGCCCTTCCACTCTGACGAGAATCAGCTTCCTCTTCAGCTCGAATATCCTGACCCTGTAGATAACCCTCACGGGGTCTTTGTCAACTCCTTTGGTCCTCTTCATGAAAGTCGTAAAATCGTGAACACCCTCCATATACGCGGCACCTTTTCTCATGGCCTCTATGTCAAGCGAATACGGAAACCACCAGTATTTGTTCCTCGAAAAAATATCCGGCTCGACGGTGTTCTGTATGAAATAATGATAAATCCTCCGGGTGGCACCAAACCTCGGATTAAAGTTATCTTCGACGGTTTTGACTTCCGACACGTATATGTCATTTGGTAAATTGGCATTCAGGGCATTCTTCACATCCCCATCGTACATGGTATCATATTTGACCCTGAAAGTCACTACCTGTCCGGTTGCATGTACGCCCGTGTCGGTTCTGCCGGCTCCGTAAGTTTCAACGGGCTCCTTGAAAATCCTTTCCAACGCCTTTTCAATCTCACCCTGAACGGTACGGCTTTCCTGGTTTATCTGAATCTGATATCCGAAAAAGGCTGTCCCGTCGTAGGCCACTTTAGCCATGACTCTTCTCATTCTTCTTCTCCAACTCTGAGAATAGCGAGGAAAGCCTCCTGGGGCACGGTGACACTGCCGATATTTCTCATTTTCTTTTTTCCCTCTTTCTGCTTCTCAAGGAGCTTCATCTTCCTGGTTACGTCACCGCCGTAACACTTTGCCAAAACATCCTTTCGTAATGCTTTGATTGTTTCCCGCGCTATTATTTTGCTTCCGCTCTTGACCTGAACGGGTATTTCGAATTGGTGTTTGGGTATAAGGTCTTTCAATTTCTTTGACAATTCTCTCGCATAGTATTCTTTTTTGCTTTCATGGACTACCAGAGCGAGCGCATCCACCTGATCACGGTTCAGCAATATGTTTAACTTGACCATATCCGATACCCGGTATTCACAAAATTCATAATCCATCGACCCGAACCCTCTGGTTTTGGCCTTCAATTTATCGAAAAAATCGAATATTATCTCCGAAAGCGGTATATGATAATGAAGCAGAATTCTGTCCGCTCCCGCATTCTCCATATTGTCGAATTCTCCGCGTTTTTCCTGCTGTATGAACCCCATCAGGTTTCCCATATATTCGTTGGGACATATAACTGACAGCTTCACGAAAGGTTCCTGAACCTCGAGGTTGTTTTCGGGAAACTTTGAAGGATTCGTGACTTCTTCTTCATCACCGTTTTTGTCTTTCACCTTTAATACCACGTTAGGAGCCGTCAGGATTACGGTCATATCGAATTCCCTTTCCAGCCTTTCTTTGACCACATCCATGTGCAGCAACCCGAGAAAACCGCATCTGAAACCAAATCCGAGTGCGGGGGAATTATCCGGTTCGTATATCAAAGCCGCATCGTTCAATTTAAGTTTATCGAGTGCCTTTCTCAATTCCTCGAAATATTCGGGAGTCCCCGGATAAAGTCCGGCAAACACCATCGGCTTTGCTTCCTTATAACCGGCCAGAGGTTTTTCAACCGGATTGGCCGCAAATGTAACGGTATCTCCGACTCTCGCCTGGGCCACTTCTTTTATTCCGGCTATTATATATCCGACATCACCTGCACTGAGCTCCTCACAGGGCTTCATCTTGGGTGAGAAAACACCGACTTCGGAAACTTCAAACTTTTCTTCCGAGTGTTTGAAAAGCACCTTGTCGCCGCTTTTTACACCTCCGCCGAATATCCTGACATGTATTATTGCTCCGCGGTATTTGTCAAAATGCGCGTCGAAAATCAGGCCTTTCAGCACCTCGTGTTCTTCGTCCTTCGGTGCCGGTATTTTCTTTATTATCTCTTCGAGCAGTTCCTGCACGCCCTCTCCGGTTTTCCCGCTCGTAAGCATGCATTCGTCACCGGAAAGTCCTATGAGATCTTCAATTTCCCTTTTTGTTTCGGATATATTCGCACTGGGCATGTCTATTTTATTTATGACAGGAATTATTTCCAGATCGTTTTCCAGTGCAAGATACGTATTCGCAACAGTTTGCGCTTCCACACCCTGAGAAGCGTCCACAAGCAGCACGGCACCTTCGCAGGCAGCAAGGGAACGTGATACTTCGTATGTGAAATCGACGTGTCCGGGAGTGTCTATTATGTTTATCTGATATTCGTTGCCGTCGTTGGCATGGTATAAAACGGTTACGGGATGAGCCTTTATGGTTATGCCACGTTCCCTTTCCAGATCCATACTGTCAAGATATTGATCCTGCATGTCCCTCTGGTCGACGGATTTGGTCAACTCGAGTATCCTGTCGGTCAAAGTCGTCTTACCATGATCGATATGGGCAATTATACTTATATTTCTGACAAACTTACGATCAATCAAAAAAGTTCCCCTCCAAATTTCGGATAAATATCACTTCGGTTATTACTCGTTCATCCACACTTTCAACACGAGTGCGACTTCTTCGGGTCTCTGGTCGACCGCATTGTAAAGCATTTCTATCATTCCCACCAATTCTCGTTCTTCCTCGCTCAGAGATTCCTCCAGCGGAACTTCCTTCAGCTCTTTTTCAAACTGCTTTCTTCTCTCGATTATCTTTTCGCGTTTCTTCTTCATCTTCATTCTTCCTATGAGCAAATACATCATCAGGAGCATGGACAAAGCAAGCAATGCAACTCCGACCATCAACTGGGTGAATTTGTCTTTCGCTCTGATAGATTCCATCTCGGATTTCATAAGTTCTTCTTCCGATCTGTTAAATGGGATGAAGGCGATTTCTATATCTGTAGTTGTGGCGTTTATCGCATTGGCTACAAACGTGGCAACAAAGTCTTTAGTTACACTGGTTGCGAGGTCTGTGGAATCTATCATTACAGAAACGTTTTTTGCAAGTATTTCTCCCTGATTGTTCTTCATCACTTTCTCATATGCTTCGTTCACGTTGTAATTAGTAGTGCTTCGTTCTTTCTCGTATCCGGTAGCAGATCCGGTAGTGGTAGATTCATAAGTCGGCGGCACATTCGAATCCACTCCGACCGGTGCTCCGACAGTGCCGGTAGTCGATTTTTCCTTCTCGGTTTCCTGGCTCGTGACTATCCCTCCGGTTCTGCTCACCGGAGAATACGTTTTCTCCTCTTTTTCAATTGTTTCCCAGTTCAGAAGCACCTCGGAAATCACGACAACCCTGCCTATACCGAAAACCTTTTCAAGATTGCCACGAACCTTGGATGCGTAATATTCTTCGGTCATCCTCTGCAATTCCATCCTCGAAGACGCAAGCCCCATATCGTCGCCTGAAATCACGGTTTCACTCAATATCCTCGAATGATTGTCCACTACCCTTACGTCCGTATAGTCAAGGCCTTCAACAGCGCCGGCTACAAGAAGCATTATCGCCTTTATGTTTTCGGGCTTAGGGGAATACCCGGGTGCAAGTGTCAGCATGACCGAAGCCGTAGGATTGTCCATATCACCTCTGGCATAGTAAGTGAACTTATCGACGGTGGCTATGACTTTCGCATATTCTATACCGTCAATAGACATGATAGACCTTTCGAGCTCACCACTTAAAGCCGTCTGATACCTGACCTGCTTGTCGAAACTTGTGGAACCAAGCGGTTGGTTTTCGAGGATTTCGAATCCCCGAGTCGTGGTTCCGAGCACACCGGCGGTGAAAAATTTCATCCTGAGTGCCTGCGGATCATAAGCACCCGGTACGTAAATCGCTCCGCTGCTGTCGGTCTTATAAGGCACGCCCTGCTCTTCAAGCTGTTGAATGACCTTCCCCGACTCGGCCTCTCCCAGTCCGCGCACGAGTAATTGATAATTCGGATTAGCTGCAACGGATATCATAAGCACCATTGCAACGATTATAGCTACGGCGGTTCCGCCGAAAAGTATCTTTTGAGAATTTGTAAACTTTTTCCAATAATCATCGGGAAAAGATTTGAACCAATCCAGTATCTTTTTTAAAAAGTCCATTCAGGACCTCCATTTATCTCAGTATTACATCCTAAATCAGCATCAGATTACGGTTCCAACCTCTCCGCCTCAATCCACAGATTTTCAAGGGCAAAGAATTCCCTTCCCTTACGGGTGAAAAAATGAAATACCATCTCGCCCGCATCAACCACGAGCCAGTCATAATCTTTACCTTTATCGTAGTATATGATTTTAAGATCGGTATCACCCAGTGCTTCTATTACACTGTCCCTCAAAGCTCCGACATGCGTAAAAGAATTGCCCGTGCAGATGAAGAAATAATCGGTGGGCATGGATGTCTTCGCCATATCAAGAATCAGAATCTTCTCCGCATCTTTTTCCGCAAGCACATCGTAGAACTTCTTGAGTAAAGGTTTGTCTTTTAAATTCAGTTTAATCACTCCTGTAATATCATCAGTAATGGCATAAATAGAAAGTTTAAGCGCTAAATTATACCATAAATTCTTTTTCGGTACTTCCCGCCGATTTTGGTTTTACCGTTCCATATACAATCCGATACAAATATGGCTTGATATCCGTATCAAGCCATACGTATCCAATATTATTATTCACAATCGGAACCAATATTTCCTAAATTATTATTTGCCGCCGGGCTGCCGGCTGATTTACCCTACGGGATAAATACCTCCCCCGATTTCCTCCAGTTCGTCCAGAATGTCTTTATCGAGGTTGATGGAAGCGAAATATATGTCTTTCAGCCTCTTCGCCGCAACCTCACCAAACAACGCATAGCTCAGCAAATCTTCGTCCGTGCTCGCGATGTTTGCGGCATTTTTTCTGAGTTCTTCAACCTGCGGCGGAATGAGATCGGCCGGTCTGCATGTTATGAATTCTTCGCCGTCGGATGCTTTTTCAACGAGTTCCGGATTCAAAGGTGCCGGAGATTTTCCGTAATACCCGTGAATATAGGCTTTGACTTCACGGGTTATTTTTTTGTATCTGCCCATCAGCACGTTAAGTACGGCCTGAACCCCCACTATTTGGCTTGTGGGAGTCACAAGCGGGGGATATCCGAGATCTTTTCTGACCGTCGGGATTTCTTCGAGAACTTCGTTGAGTTTGCTCAGTTTGCCCTGCTCCCTCAACTGATTCATGAGATTTGACAGCATTCCCCCTGGTACCTGCGAAGAAAGCACCCTGAGATTTATATGTTTTATCCCGGCATCGACTTTCTTGTGTTTTGCCCTGATATCTTCGAAGTAATCGGATATCGGTATAAAATATTCGGGTTTCAGATTCATCTGCACATCGGAATACTCTTTAAAGGAATAATACATGGTTTCCACAGGTGGCTGGGAGGATGCGCCCGAAAGTGATGCCGTAGCGGTATCGAAAATATCGGCTCCCGCTTCCATAGCTGCGAAATACGCAAGCTGTCCGGTTCCCACCGTGCAATGAGTGTGCATCTGGACGGAAACATCGTATTTCTGTTTAATCTTTTTCACCATTTCGTATGCCATCTTCGGTGTCAGTAAACCGGCCATGTCCTTTACACAAATCGAATCCACACCCATTTCCATAAATTCCCCCGTCAGGTTCAGGAAATAATCGGTTGTATGAAATGGACTGACAGTGTACGATATGGCACCTTGCACATGCGCTCCGTATTTTTTACCGAATTCTATAGATTTCCGGAGATTTCTGACGTCGTTCAGTGCGTCGAAAGTCCTTATGATGTCAATTCCGTTTTCGACTGCCTTTTTCACGAAGAGCTCCAGAATGTCATCCGGATAATGCTTGTATCCGAGTATGTTCTGTCCCCTGAGAAGCATCTGCAATTTCGAATTCCTGATCTTTCTTCTTATCGTACGCAGACGTTCCCACGGGTCTTCGTTCAAAAATCTCAGACAAGCATCGAAAGTCGCTCCACCCCAAACTTCAAGAGAGTAATACCCGGCTTTGTCAATGGTATCCAAGATTGGCAGCATTTCTTCCGTAGATACCCTTGTCGCAAGAAGAGACTGATGAGCATCTCTCAGCGTGGTATCCATAAACTCTATTTTTCTCATAAAAATTCATTGCCTCCCGATTTTCTTTTCATTTTATCTTTTCATCTCACTATGGAGAAGTCAAAATATTTATTTTCGGTTTCTTCAAGCCTTTCCTTTTTCAAATCCGCCACCGACGAAAAAGCCGGTCCGTCCCTCAGCAGACTTTCCAACTGATTCAGGGTGTTTTCATCACCTACGGCTATAACCTCGACATCACCATTCCCTATATTTCTCACAATACCCTTCAAACCGAGTATACCGGCTTTCTTGTTCACATACCACCTGAAGCCGACTCCCTGAACGTATCCCGAAATCAAATATCTCATAATCATTTTTCCATCTCCGGTATCGCTTCGGAATTGTATTCTTTCAACTTATAGCATAATGATTTGTATGATATTCCCAGTGCCGAAGCCGCCATTTTCCTGTTATTTTTGAATTTGGAAAGAGTTTTTCGAATCCATAATTCTTCAAAAGTGTTTTTATAATTTCTGACTATTTCGTTCAAATCGATTCCATCACCGTTTAAAAAATCATATTCAAAATCTATCGATATCTTTTTGAGTGCTTCGATCTCACCCTGAAATATCAGGGTGTTCACGAATTCGCATATCTGAAGATGATTTCCCGGCCAGCAGTAATTTTCACAAAACTGCAGCAGTCTGGCACTCGGTATTTCTGCTTTTAAGCCGTGCTCTTTGGCTTTTAAAAAATATAGCTCAACTATCAGCGGGGCGATATCCGTTTTTCTGTTCCTTATTGACGGAATTTCGATTATTTCAAACAGGTCTGCGATAAAATTTATACATTCTGTCTCCGTCTTTTCGAGTCCCAGGATAAATCGGCCGTTGTTTTCTTCGTTCATTCGATTCATCAAATTCAAAATGTGCATCTGCTCTTTTCTTGCAAGTGGCATCAACCCGTCTACAAAAACGCCGATTTTATCGTTGTTCAAAAACCCGTTTTCGAGAAAATATATCAAATCCTCGTATATTTTACCTCTATATACGGCTTTAATCATGTGAAATCCAGGGAAAAGACAGTCCGCTATTTGAAATCTTTCTATACCATATTCGGACAATATCAGCAAATTCTTGCCGGAATATGCCGATTTTCTGCTGGACATGAGAAAATCGGAAATTTCTCTGCCTTTAAAAAAAGGATCTTTTTGAGAACGCAGGTTCTCCAAGATCCTTTCTTTATTATCAAGTTCCATTATCCTGTCCAGTATTTTCGAAAAAGCCCCGAACATATATGAAGGATTCGAATACACCATAATACGTTCTTCATGGATGTCGGGCGAAACGAGGGTATTCGGAATTACAAACAGGGAACAGAAGGGGAACTTATCAAAAAGCCCCGCCAGCCCTTCGTATTTAAAAGGGAAAGACCCGTAAAACACCATGATATCCCAGGATTCGGAAAAGCAATCGTCATCTTTCCCTGAAAATACGACTTTACGTTTGTACTTTTCCAGATAAGTCGAACTGATTTCGTTCAGCCCGCTGTCAATAAAAACTTTTAACAAATGAAATTCCTCTGCATACTTGGGGATTTACGAAAATCCCCTTTTATAAAAATCAGCGATAACCACATTTAATCGGGGATTATAAGAGTTCCCGTTTCTCCCTTCAATGCGGAGCTGAGTTTTTCCATAGAAGTTATTAAACATTTTCTTCCGGTTTCTTCGACGAAAGAAACGGCTGCTTCTATTTTTGGTCCCATGCTTCCTTTGGGAAATTGTCCGCCGATTAAATATTCCTTCGCTTCGGAAACCTTTATCTCTCTGAGAATCTTTTCTTCGGGTTTACCGTAGTTCAGATACACCACGTCAACTCCCGTCAGGATTATAAGTTCGGTTGCGTTTATCTCCCTTGCGAGCAGTGCCGAAGCCCTGTCTTTGTCTATAACCGCTTCGACGCCTTCCAGCATTCCGCTCCCGGTTTTTTCCACGGGTATGCCGCCTCCGCCGGCTGCGATAGTTATCACATCCGCTTCAAGCAGCTTGATAATAGATTTTTTTTCGACAATATCCAAAGGCATAGGTGAAGGAACTACCCTTCTCCAGCCACGACCGGAATCTTCCACGAAATGCCATCCTTTTTCCGCGGCTATTCTCTTTCCTTCTTCCTCGGAATAAAATGGCCCAACCGGTTTTGTCGGGTTGGCGAAAGCCTGGTCTTCAGGATCGACTACTATTTGAGTTACCACCGCGCACACTTCCCTATTCAAACCCCTTTTAACAAACGAGTTGCGCAGGGACTGCGCGATCATGAATCCGAGGCTGCCCTGTGTCTGTGCATCGTTTACATCTATTGGAAATGGTGGAATTTTCTCCTTGGCCATATCCTGTTGTATGAGAAGATTACCCACCTGTGGACCGTTTCCATGGGTTATTACCAGCTCATAATCACCATCTACCATATCCACCAAAAATTCCGTCGTTTCGGCGATATTTCTCAGCATGTTGCCGGAAGTGGCTTTTTCTCCCGGTTTGTTTACGGCATTGCCACCAATAGCTACAACCGCAAGTTTCTTTGTCATAAATGACCTCCCCAAAAAATGTGAATACGTTTGATTATCCCATACGGATGACGGGAAAATCAACTGTCCATCTTATTTTTAACAATCAGTAAAAACAGGAATAGCATGATATAAATGGTTTTTATCCTTTCACACCAGACCTCACAAGACTTTTAACGAAAACATTCTGAAGTGACAGGAAAATTATCACAGTAGGCAGAAGTGCCATGAGCGTACCGGCCATTATCACACCCCAATTATTGGTGCCCTCACCGGAAATCAGCATTTTAACTCCAACCTGTACTGTTTTCATTTTATCCTCCATGGACACTATCATAGGCCACAAATACATATTCCATGAGTATACGAAATTTATGATCGCCGCACCGCCTATCATGGATTTCGAAAGTGGAAGCAGGATTTTCACAAAAAATTTCATAGGACTGGCTCCGTCTATTTTAGCGGCATCTTCCAGTTCACCCGGTATCGTTCTGAAATGCTGCCTGAAAAGGAAAGCATTTGTGGCACTTGCGGTGAACGGTATTATCAATGCCCAGTAGGTGTTTACCCACCCGAAAGTCTTCACTATTTTAAACAGGGGCACAATCATTATTGTTTCCGCCGGCAGAAATAGAGTCGCAAAAAGAAAACCGAAAATCAGATTCTTTCCCGCAAATTTGAAATTCGAAAAGGCATATCCCGCGAGAATACCGGTCAATATCTTGCCGAAAGTAGTGAAAACAGCTATGATGGCACTGTTGAAAAACAATCTTCCAAATGGGATGGCGTTGAAAGCGTCGACGTAATTCATCCAGTGAAAAGAAGTGGGAAAGAGTTTCGGCGGGAAAGCAAAAACGCTTTCGGGAGGTTGGAAACTCATGGTAATCGCAAGTATGAAAGGCATAAAAACTATAAAAGAAACCAAAATAAGCGTTGCCTCTATAAGAAATAAATTCAATTTTTTTCTGGTAGATTTTCTCATATACTTCGCCCCCTCATTGATAATGTACTTTTTTCTGTCCGAAAACGAAGTATATTATCGTAACGACAGCCATTATACCGAACATTATCACGCTTTGCGCGGATGCCGGACCCGTTTTCTGGTATTTGAACGCGTCAAGGTATACATTGTACATCATCGTGGTAGTTGATCCTCCGGGACCACCTCCCGTCATCACATCTATAATCGCGAACGAAGAGAACATGGCGGATATGATGTTCATGATCACCAGATAAAACGTTACCGGAGAAACCAGAGGGAATTTGATCTTCCATATTTTTTTCAATGCACCGGCTCCGTCAAGTGTTGCCGATTCAAGCAATTCATCCGGCACGCTTTGCAATCCCGCGATGAAGAAAATGATATCGAAAGGCATCATCTTCCATACCGATGCGAATAAGAGCGCTATGAGCGCATATGGTTCGGTTGTCAGCCACGCGACCTGCACACCGAACAATTGCATGAATACGTAATTCACATGTCCCGCTACCGGATCGAGCAAAAAAGTCCACAGAGTACCCGAAATAGCGGGGGAAACCGCATAGGGGATGAAAATCAGAGCCCTGTAAATATAAGTACCGGGAACATTCTGATTCAAGAGCAATGCGAGAAAAAATGAAATAAAAATTGTCAGAACAACGGTGGTTCCGACATAAAATACCGTAAAACCGACAACTTTTAAATATTCCTGGTCCGAGAAGATATTCAGATAATTTTTTTCTCCTACGAATATGACCTTCGTACCGAATTTATTTTCTCTGTACATGCTCATATTAAAGGAATCTGCCGCAGGCAGATATATAAAAATCACTATTATGGCCAATGTGGGTATAAGCAATATATAAGGTAAAAATCTTTTCAAGACGACACCTCCGAAACCCTGCGAGAAATTGTAAACGAAATTTAAAAACCAAACGGAAAACGATTATCGGACTAAAAATCGGAACGAATATCAAACGCAATCCGATTTTTAAAAATAACGGGGCGAAAAATCGCCCCATCGTTATTCATAGAAATATCATTCAAAAAGTTCGTTGTATTCTGCCAATGCCTTATTTGCCGCTTTTTCGGTCTCGTCCAGCACCTGCTGCGGAGTTAAATTGCCGTTGAGCATTTTCTCAACATTTGTCTCAAGCTCATTTCTGAATTCGGGGAACACACCCATTATGGCTCCGTTTGTGTTATATGTCTGTTCGGACATGAGCAGCTGCATAAGGGCAACCATGTGTTCCGGATAGTCTTTGTAATATCCGCTTGTCAGAAGCTGTTCGACAGCATCCCTTCTGACGGGGAAATAACCTGTGCCTTCATGCCATGCGATTTGCTGCTCGGGCTGGGACATGAACTTCACGAATTGCCATGCAGCGTCTATTTCCTCTTTCGGACTGCCATCTATAATCCACAGGCTTCCTCCGCCGATTACGACTCCGCCGACTTTCGCATCCGCCGGTCTTGGAAGGAATGCCGCGCCGAGTTCGAATCCGTTTTCCCTGGCTCCATCCATCATAGCTGCGACATCGGATGTCGAGGTGATAAGCATTGCGGTTTTTCCCGACAGAAACAGTTTTCTCGCTCCGGTCCAGTCTTCCTTCTTCGTGTTTATCATATACCCGTTTTTGGAAAGGTCATTCCAAAGCGTGAGGAACCTCAAGCCCGCTTCGTTGTTGAAAACGGCCTTCGTTGGTCTCGCGGTTCTACCGTTGTTGTTGTCCACAAGCGGGTAATTCTGAATTGCAAGGTATTCCTCGAAGAACCAGCTGTGAAGGTTCCAGGTAATTCCCGATTGCAGAATGTTTCCGTTCGCATCTTTTTCTGTGAGCGCTTTGCAGGCCTCTATTAATTCGTCGTAAGTTTTAGGCGGGTTGTTCGGATCGAGCCCGGCATCTTCAAACATGGATTTGTTGTAGAACATTATCGGGTTCGAGGAATTGAAAGGCATTGAATAGAGTTTGCCGTTTACTTTGTAATAATTTAAAACCTGAGGGAGGAATTTACCCATGTCAAAATCAGGATCTTTATCTATCAAGTCCTGCATCGGAACCGCTATTTCTCCATCGATAATAGATTGTGTCCCTATTTCGTAAACCTGCACCACATGAGGCGGTGTTCCGCCTTTTATAGCGGCTATCATCTTGTTCAGCGTATCGTTGTAGCTTCCCGTATATTGGACCTCAACCTCAATATCGGGATTCTGATCCATGAACTTCTGGGCCATTGTGTTGAGCAGCTCGATTCTCCAACCGCTCATCGCATGCCAAAACTGCACTTTTGTCTTTGAAAATCCGAATAAAACGAGAACAGTTATCAGCAGGACAACAAGAAATACTTTTTTCATAAGTTTCCCTCCTATTTTTAATTGAACCTTCCGGTCCTGGAAAAATACCATTATTTTTTTATCCACGCTTTAAATAAAAAAAATACTGTTTAATATTCAGGAAATCATCTTATATTTAAAAGAATAACATGTTATACGTTTGAAATGTGAGATTACAATATGATACCACAATTCAAACCCATACTAAATCTTCAAAAAACGTCGTAATTAATGTATATTAATATTTCTTAATATATATCCACTCCTCAATGGCTATTTCGCAGAATTTCACTTGAGTATTGACTCAAAAGTATTTTATGCTATAATATACTTAGTATTACAAAGTATTATGTCGAGGTGATTGCTCTGTTACCCATTGAAAAAGAACTTAGAAAAGGTGTGTTGGGGATAATACTGCTGAAAACAGTTTCAAAGAAGAAATTGTACGGATATGAAATCATGAAGAAAATAAGCGAAGAAAGCAACGGCTATTTTGATTTGAAGGAAGGTACGCTATATCCGGTGCTGTACCGGCTTGAAGACGAGAAATTAATTACGGGCAGCTGGGGAGAGGACACTTCGAAAAGGGGCGCACGGAGAAAGTATTACACGATAACCGAAACGGGTAAAAGCAAACTTGACACATATCAGAATACTTGGAAAGAATTTTCTGAAAAAGTAGACAATATTCTTTTTGGAGGGAAGGCAAATGGATAACAATTACAGAAAATACATAAAAAGTGTGACAAATCTTATAAACTGTCCGGTATCCCTGAAAAAAAAGATAGAAACGGATTTGTACGACACTCTGCTCGAAAAGCATGCCGAAACGGGCATAGAAGATCCGGTTCTGCTTATGGGCGAGCCTGAAAAAATAGCCGAAGAATTCATGGAGAATCTCGGAATAACTAATGAAAGTTCAGAAGACGGACCGACAGCCTTTTGGTGCGGAAAAAGCAGGATGAGAAATTACCCGTACACCGAATATATATCGGAAAGAAAAATATTCGGAATACCACTGGTGCATATAAACAACAAACCCCTCGGAGTCGCGAAAGGCATTGTGGCCATAGGCAGCATATCGTTCGGCGTGATTTCCCTCGGGGGAATAGCTTTCGGTGTTCTATCGTTCGGCGGACTTGGGTTAGGCCTTATTGCCGCATTTGGCGGCGGTGCCGTCGGCGGTCTGTTCGCGGCCGGAGGATTTGCGCTTTCGTTGCTTTGGGCTATCGGCGGATTCGCCTTGTCCGGATATTCCGCAATAGGCGGATATGCTCAATCGGGGTATTTCGCTCTCGGGGGATATGCCTCTGCCGGAGAAATAGCGGTCGGTGGTGTGGCAAACGGTAATATAGCCGTCTATAACCAAAGCGGAACCGGAAATTACCTTTTCGACATGAGGGAAATGGGAATGGAAGAGATAACTTTAAGTATAAAGCGGATCATGCCCGCTGTGTCCGATTTCTACATAAACCTGATAAGAAATATAACTCCCTCCATCAGATTTTAAAATAAAACACAAAATGCACCGGATATGCTAAAATATATCCGGAAATAAAAACACTGCCCGGTTGGTAGTCCGGGCGCGTTTTCTTTTTTGACCGGAGAACATGTCATCGGTATCCGTAAAAAAGAAATCGTCAGTAACCTGCCCCCCTTTGGGTTGTCCGTTTTCCGAACATACTAAAGTTATAAAGGGGGAAAAATGAATATCAAACTTACGGTTTTCTTCGAAAATCCTTTTTGGGTCGGAGTATTTGAGAGATACGACGACGATTTTTATTATGTCGGAAAGATAACATTCGGCAGCGAGCCGAAAGATTATGAGGTCTATGAGAAAATAAAGAAATACTTTTTCGACTTGCGTTTTTCGGCCGGTGTTCAGGATACTCTGAAAAAACATGATGAAATCACGGTAAATCCGAAAAGATTGCAAAGACTTATTTCAAAAGAGATAAAAAAAGGAATAGGTACAAAATCTCAGAATCTCCTGAAAGAGCAATACAAAGAAAACAAAAAAATTAATAAAAAAGAAAGCAGATTGAAGCATGAGGAAAACGAAAGGGAGAAATACCTGCTGAAACAGCTCAAGAAAAAGTCCAGGAAAAAAGGACACTGATGATTGACCGGTTACTGTCCGGGGAACAACGGAAGAGGTGGTTGATTTGTCCGTAAGAAACATAATTGACGATAAATTTCTGAAATGCAAAGGAAAATATCTTTTTCAAACTGTTTTATCGACATCATGCATACTTGCCGTGTTGTCGACCATGAATTTCATGGCTGAAGGCGCAATAGTTTCTTCATTCGGAGCCACCGCTTTCATAGTGTTTTCACTGCCGAAATCGCCGGCCTCTTCGGTCAAAAAAGTACTCGGCGGATATATCACAGGGGTAGTTTCAGGTTATCTCTTCCACAAAATTGCGCTTGTTTTTACCGGAAGCAACCTTATAATATTCATAGGGCTTGCCGTCGGATTTTCGTTTTTCGTCATGGTGATATTGGACATGGAACATCCTCCGGCTGCCGGCATGGCGCTGGGACTGGTTATGGACGGATTCAACCTGAAAGTCGTTTTCACGGTGATTTCGGGTGTGATCATGCTGCTCTTGTTGAAGGCCATGCTGAAGAAATTCATGATAAACCTGATTTGAAATGATTTTGAACACAAAAAAGGATTTTACCGAAAAGGTGGGAAAATTAAATGAAAAATACGTTCAAGCTCATGATTCTGATTTTCGTTTTATTCTCTATTTCGCCTTCGGCATCGTATTCCAATACGTCCGGAATCAGAAGTGAAATCGAGCCCACATTGCTGAGAATCTGCGAAGAGGAATTTGACTTCAGGCAATTCTGGGGTGCGGTACTGGTTGCGAAGGGTGATGAAATCCTTTTGGATACGGCATTCGGCTACACCGACCCCGATAGAAACGTCGCTTTGCAACCCGATCATAAATTCCGTATTGCCTCCATTACCAAACAGTTTACGGCGGCAAGTATTCTCATGCTGGTGGAAAGAAAAAAAATAAGCCTGGATGACAAACTCGAGGAATTTTTCGACGGCTTTCCAAACGGAGCTGAAATTTCCGTAAAACAACTGATGAACCACACATCCGGTTTGGATACCATAATAAATTCAGAAGATTTGTATTTTAAAATCATGAAAGAAAACGGCAGCGGCATACTGGAAAAAACTTTGAATTACATAAGAAAAAAAGCTGCACGTTTTAAACCCGGAGAAAAATTCTTCTACAGCAACTCGGCGTATATACTGCTGGGTGCCATAATCGAAAAAGTCAGCGGCCTGACATATGCGCAATTCGTGAACGAAAACATATTGATTCCTTTGGGCATGACTTCCAGCGGCTATGATACCAACGAATACGATTCGTCATGGGCAATTCCCTGCAAAAGAATTTCATACGATCCGGATATAGTTGAACTCGCTCCCTGGGTAAACAGGGAAATACCGAACGGAGCCGGAGGATTGTACTCTACCGTTTACGATATCTACAAATGGCATCGTGCATTGAACGAAAACCTGCTGATAACGGAAGAAACGCGCAGAACAATGGAAACACCTTCCGATACCATGATGGGGGCGGGATATGGCGTTTTCTCTGTTGAAGTTTTAATCAACGGCAAATACCACAGGCTGATATACCACGACGGGGACACCGCCGGCACCTCGACGAGAATTTCGAGATACACGGACGATGATATCGTGGTTATAGTGCTGTCAAACCTCGAAGAATACGATTTTACCCAGCTTTCTCACGCACTTGCGAAAGCCGTGATAACTCATCTGGAAAAATAGCTGCTAACTCATCTGGAGAAATAGCTGCTAACTCATCTGGAGAAATAGCTGCTAACTCATCTGGAGAAATAGCTGCAACTCATCTGGAGAAATAGCTGCAACTCATCTGGAGAAATAAGCCATGACCTTATGGTAGTTGAATTCGAAATCATCTGTGGGCATGCCGTTTAAAGAACATACGTATCCCAGCTGAAAGGCGGCTTTTCTTCCAGGATTTCGGTTATCACCATGCCGTTTTTATCAATGTCGTCCACCTCGAATACCACAGATTCGTTTTCCTTGAAGCATTTCAGAAACAAGTTATGGTAAAAACTCTTCTGAACTTTAACGGGAATATTTTCAGCCGCACCGAAATACATCATTTCGATTTCCTCGTCTTCTGAAGCAGTAAGCATGGCATAACACGCGGGAAGTCCATTTTCAAAATACGCATGGCTGCTTTTCATACAAAGATCCTGCTCCACATATTCCCTCCACCCGTTCAAATCGATTTCCTCGTTCAGCGGATTCACCGTGCTGTGTGTTTTCCGGTAATCATCATAATTCATGCGTAACACGCTCAGGTATTCGTCTTCACTCAAATCAGAAAACGGGACAATGTTGAGATTGATGGCTTCTTTCCCAAAAAGCAGGTCTTCTTCTATAGCTTCGTAATCGAAAGATTTTCTGACACATCTGAACCCGAGAGAAGCCAGAAATTTCATTCCAGGTTTGTTGTCGGAATACACATTCGCCTGAAGCGAACTGCCTTTCTGCCCCTTCATTGAAAACTCGTACAGACCTTTTCCCACGCCTTTTCTCCTGTACTTTTTCTCCACGAATACGTTCACATATTTCCTGTATGGATGGAAAAAATTATCCCATATGTTGCAAATTCCCATGATTTTATTGCCGTCAAAGGCAAGACATATAAAATCGCTCTTTACGTCGGGCATACGCTCCAAATCGAATTGATTGGAATTCAGAAACTTATTCAGCGACTTCTTATCGCCACTTTCCACCTCTCTGAACGAAACCATATTTATTTTCCTCCTTCAATATCCCAATTTTATAACCATTATATCCTGAATCCTGACGAAACACCACCAACATTACCCTCGTTCTCCATTCCTTCGCAAGAAGCCACTATCCCCTCTCGTCCTGTACGTCCCCGTGCAGGACGCACACCATCTAATCCAACGAACACAGGTAAATTATTTATTACTAAACGTCACAGGCGAGGACGATTGCGACGAGGCAATTAGATTCTTCGGCTCATTAAGCGAGCCTTCGAATGACTTTCGTTTCTGCAATGGCGGATATCTTTCCCTGTCGTTTCTTTTCCTCTCGCATTAATTCCGTATATCACCTTCGCAAGAAAACACTAACCCCTCTCGTCCTGTACGTCCCCGTGCAGGACGCACGTCACCAAATCCAACGAATACTGGCAAACGAATATTGGCTAATCATTTATTACTAAGCGTCACAGGCGAAGACGATTGCGACGAGGCAATTTAGATTCTTCGGCTCATTAAGCGAGCCTCCGAATGACATCCATTTCTGTAATGGCGCACATCTTTTCCTGTTGTTTCGTTGTCTCTCGCATTAATTCCGTATATCACCTTCGCAAGAAAACACTAACCCCTCTCGTCCTGTACGTCCCCGTGCAGGACTCATACCATAAAATCCAGAACATAGGTTAATCGTTTATTACTAAGCGTCACAGGCGAGGACGGTTGCGACGAGGCCTCACTTTTTTCGCTTCCTAATGACATCCATTTTTGTAATGGCGCACATCTTTTCCTGTCGTTTCTTTTCCTATCGAGCTAGTTCCGTATGTCACCTTCGCAAGAAGCCACTAATCCCTCTCGTCCTGTACGTCCCCGTGCAGGACGCATATCATCTAATCCAACGAACACAGGTTAATCTTTTATTACTAAACGTCACAGGCGAGGACGCCTGCGACGAGGCAAGACTTCATTTCTTTCGTTTCGATATGTTAAGAATTCTTTTTAAAACTTGAGATTCTTCGGCTTATTACATTCGCCACCGAATGACTTTCGTTTCTGCAATGGTGAACATCTTTTCCTATCGTTTCATTTCCTATCGCGTTAGTTCCGTATGCCACCTTCGCACGAAGCCACTAATCCCTCTCGTCCTGTACGTCCTCGTGCAGGACGCATACCATAAAATCCAACGAATACTGTTAAACGAATATTGGCTAATCGTTTATTACTAAGGTCACAGGTGGATACGATTGTGACGAGGCGGAGTTTTTTCATTCGCATTTCTCACGCTCTTTATATTCCCTGTCAATATCTTCGGCGACTTTCCGCGATTGCAATTCCTCAACGGTTATGTTTCCGCACATTTTTTCCGCCTGCTCCATCACCGTTGACAGCGCTTTCTCCGCCTGTTTCGGGGGATAATCGTATTTTTTCAGAAGCCGTTTTATAATTCTCCTCATTCCGGCTTGCGCACTTTTTCTCCTGCTCCAGTCTATTGTCAGATTGCTCCTTATCGCTTTTGTAAGCTCTACCGCTATGGTTTTCAGAATCTCGTCGTTCATCAGCTCTCTGACTATTTCGTCTTTGGTGAGCGCATAATAAAAGGCTATTTCATCATCCGAAAGACCGAGCGAACTATCCTCTTCAACGGATTTTGTGACTTCATTAGCCATTTTTATCAGTTCTTCGATAACTTCCACATTGGTAATCGCCTGGTTTCTGTATTTGTTGACCGCATTTTTAAGTTTTTCGGAAAATTTTTCGGATTTGACGAGATTCTTTCTCTCCATGTCCTTGATACTGCCCTCAAGCAGCTTTTTCAGCATCTCAAAAGCGAGGTTTTTATGCTCCATTCCTCTGACCTCTTCGAGAAATTCTTCGGAAAATATTGAAAAATCGGGCCTTTGTATTCCCGTCACATCGAACACATCTATCACATCTTCGGAAATTATAGACCTTTCGAGCATCTGATGAATCCGCATTTCGATTTCCGCTTTGGATAAAACCTCGGCCTCTCTCTCCTGCAATTTCTTGAGGCTTGCTTTGACCGCTTTGAAAAAACTGATTTCGAGAGCATGCTCTTTTCCCTCTTCGGATGCAGCACACAACGAATGAGATTTTGCAAGTTCGACGGCTGTTTTTTTGAAATCCTTCTGCTGTGATTCCGGTTTTCCGAGAATGAAATCCATGCCGCCCGCTATGGCTCTGATTCTGTCTACCTGGGAATTACCCATGTACTTCGAATAATCGAAACCATGCATCATATCACGCATTATTTCGAGCTTTTCAACCATAACGCCTATCGCAACCGAGTAATCCACTCCGGTAATTCCCCTGTCACTGTCGGTATACTGCCTAAGCGCATTTTTGAGACTTTCGAGTATTCCGATGTAATCAACGACAACCCCACCGGGTTTTTCCCTGAATACCCTGTTCACCCTGGCTATTGCCTGCATGAGATTGTGTCCCTTCATCGGCTTGTCTATGTACATGGTGTGCATTGAAGGAACATCGAATCCCGTAAGCCACATATCCCTGACAATGACTATCTTCAATTCGTCACCGTTGTCCTTAATTCTCTTGGAAAGAGCATCCCTTCTCTGTTTGCCTCCGGCATGTTTCTGCAACTTTTCGTTGTCCGCCGCGCTTCCGGTCATCACGACCTTTATTTTTCCCTTATCAACATCGTCACTGTGCCATTCGGGCCGCAGTTTTACTATTTCATCGTAAAGTTCGGCGCATATTCTCCTGCTCATGCAGACTACCATGGCTTTACCGTCGATGGTTTTCGTCTTCTCCTCAAAATGGCCGACAATATCTTCTGCAAGTTTTTTAAGCCTGTTGGGCGAACCGACCACTGCTTCAAGCCTCGACCATTTTTTTCTGTTTTTCTCCCTTTCGTATTCTTCCTGATTTTCGGTTATTTCCTCGAATTCATCGTCTATTTTCAACAATTCCTCGTCGTCGGTATCGAGCTTGATAATTCTATTTTCATAGTATATTCTCACCGTTGCCTTGTCTTCGACGGCCATGGTCATATCGTAAGTATCTATGCAGTGACCGAAAACGGCGGTGGTCGATCTGTCCTCAAGGTCTATCGGGGTACCTGTGAATCCTATGAAAGAGGCGTTCGGAAGCGCGTCACGCAGATATTTCGCATACCCGTATTTCACCTTTCCGGTTTTCAAATCCGTTTCGGCTTCAAGCCCGTACTGGCTTCTGTGTGCTTCATCGGCAATGATTATCACATTTTCCCTGTCGGTCAGCACCGGCATTTCCCCGGATTCCGGCTTGAATTTCTGAATGGTTGTGAATATTATTCCCCCCGACTCCCTGTCGTTCAGCAAATCAAAAAGGCCGTTCAACTCCCTCGAATTATCCGAATTCTGCTGCGAAACCTGTTCCGGAGTCAACTTCCTGACATCGGCCTGACGGGGTGTCTGCCTTAAAATATCTTTTGATTTCGAAAAAGTCAGGAAAAGCTGGTTGTCCAGATCGTTCCTGTCGGTTATAACGACTATGGTGGGATTGTTCAGCTCCCTCACGAGACTCGCCGTGTAGAAAACCATCGAATAACTTTTGCCCGATCCCTGCGTATGCCATATAACGCCTATTTTTCTGTCGCCGTTTTCCCTCGAAGCCTCTTTTGTCTTCTCCACGGCCTTTTTAACGGCGAAATACTGGTGATATGCGGCGAGAATTTTTATTATGGTCTTTTTACTTCCGAGCTTTTTCAAATCACCGGATGTTTTTTCATCTTCCGTGGATTCCTGAAAGAGAATGAAATTTCGAATAATATCCAAAAATCTCTCTTTATGGAGCATACCCTTAAAAAGCACTTCATATTGCGGAACGTACAGAGGTTCGACAGTCTTTCCGTCAACACTTCTCCAATTCATGAAACGTTCCTCGTTTGAAGTTATGGTTCCCGCCTTAGCGTTTATACCGTCCGACAGAATACAGAAGGCGTTGTAGTTGAAAAGCGACGGAATATCCCTTTTGTATGTCTGGATCTGGTTGAACGCGCTGTTAATACCGACATTTTCATCGCTTGCGGATTTCAGCTCGACAACTACAAGCGGAATGCCGTTCACGAAAATGACGAGATCGGGTCTTCTCTCTTCATTCTCGATTACCGTAAACTGGTTTACCACGAGAAATTCGTTGTTTAACGGATTTTCAAAATCTATTATATGGGCTTTTTTCGTCCTGAAAATATTCCCTTCTTTTATCGTAAAATCAAAACCTTCAACCATTTTCCCGTGGAAATACCTGTTGTTTTCCTCGGGCATTGGGCTGTTGAAGGTGATTATCTGCCTGTATATTTCTTCTATGGCATCATGCGGCAAATCGCCGTTTATTCTGAGAAGCGCCTCCTTCACCCTCGTTCTTAAAATAACCTCCCGGTAATCGTGCCTTTCCGGATATTCGCCGTCGCATGAAATATCCGGGGCGAAAACATAATCGTATCCCAACTCCTTCAATATCTCAATCGCAGCTTCCTCGAGATTTTCTTCGCTGAAATTTTTCAATATCCCCATATCATTACCCCCGGCAAAGCAATCATATTGTCTTTCTTTTAAGCTGACTTAATTTCACGGAAATTCCATCTTCTATCATGATAATAGTATCGGTTTTTTTGATGAGAACTTCGGCGATTATGGAATATCCGGAAATAAACCGCACCTTGCACTTGCATTTTTTATCGAAGAAACAGTGAATCTCGCTTGCGCTCATAGTACCTTTTGCCACGGTATGGCAGCTGTTCGCCACATAACCGACCTGCCCGGTATTTTTCAGCATGACCTTTATGGCGTCACCGTCATGTTTGTTTTTCGGTTCTTTTTTCAATTTCAAAATCTGACCGACTTTGAATACTTTAGTCCCGGAATAAAAATTGGTCCCGGTTATGGAAATAAACTTCTTTTTCATGGCGAACCTCCTTTAAGGCTTTTTGAATGTCAATCATCCAAAGGCACTCTGATTTCTCCCGACATTAGTTTTGGTAGTAGTGTGTCTCTTAGTTTTGTGAGTATTTCTGTTTGTTTTGAATTACTAAAAATAATATCGTAAATTTTTTTTACTATATTGTCCAATTCTTTGAGTACATTTTGTTCCGGTAAAATTATTTTTATAGAATATACAGCATCTCTATTTAACCCAGGAACTGCACTATCAGAATTATATTTATGTAAATTTAATGATCTCAATAACATATATGCTATAAAAAGTGGGATTTCGCAGTCTTTTTGAGAGAAAAAATAAGTAGTGTCTATACAAAAAGATGGTTTTTTTGAGTAATAAATGGTTCCGATACTTCCTTTTCTACCTACTATTATACAATGTTCATCAGTAAGAGATTTGTTATGAGTTCCGATTTTTCCCGCAGAACCATATACATCTACATTTCCTTTTACTCTTTTTTTACTTGTCAAGGATTTACCATAATTCAATTTTACTATTTCTCCTAATTCTGTAATATTCCACCCTTTAGGAATCAAGCCGAATTCGGAATCGACCATCTCACCACCGCTCGATTTATAAGGTTCGCCGTTTTCATTAGGAAATTCAAAATCGACAAACCATCGTTTGAAGATCTCTTGTGCCATGTTTTCGAGTATTTCGTTTATCCTGTTGTTGACTTCTATCTTCTCATCCAGATCCGACAATATTTTTGCAATCGCTTTTTGTTCGTTAAGTGGGGGAAAAATTATCTTCATTTTTCCGATTGATTTGATAGTTAAACTTCCTCTTATACTATGCCCATCAGATATTTTTCGTAACTCAGAATATCTGTTTTTTAAATTATAAAACAAATAATAATAATAAATTTTATTTTTTAAACTCCTTAATGAAATTAGAGATTGATTTATATAAGTATTTATTTTACACAAAGATGTTTGACCTCTTGTATTGCCTTGACCAGCAGAGGCAATAACTATATCTCCTATCAGTGCTAATTTAGTTGACGAATTCTTTACAGCTTCATCGGAAATAAATTTTTCAGTTTTAGTAATAAACGTATTTTTAGTTTCCCCAGAGGATAACCAATTATTTTTCCCTATCCAAAATTCTTTTACTTTTGTCGAGGGAGTACCTCCACTAAATATTCTTTCTGTACATTTTTCAAGTAAATCCTCTCTCCAACCGTCAATTGCCATATGTTTTCTTCCCTTCAAGTTTTTTCTGTGTGTTTTTTATATTTTCGAGAAAATCTCTTTCCACTTTTGTCAATTCGTCTTCGTGTTTCTTTCTGTATTTTTCGTATTCAAGTCCGGCTTTTTCAATCGCCTTTTCATGGCTTATGTTTCCCGCATTTTCGAGCAATTCACTTCCGGTCATTTTTATGAAATTGTCAAGCCTTTCCACCCAGTCTTTCATGTACATGGGCTGTTTTCTGATTGCCTGCAATTCGGCGAATTCGAGGTATGCCGACACTATTCTGTTTAGTATTTCTATTTCTTCTTTTTTCAGATAATTTTTTGCATATTTTACTTCCGATTTTTTTGGTTTTTCCCCCTCAAAATTAGTCAATCCCATAAATTCATTATCCGCATCCGCCCGCAGGAAAATTATTTCAGCGGCAGTGTTGCCGTGTGCGGCGAAGTGCATTTTGTTCTGTACAACTTTGAAGAATTTCTGGGTTATTTCGGAATTCGGGTCGTAGTCGATACTCGTCGCGTATATATCGAGTATTTGCCTGTAAAATACTTTTTCACTCGATCTTATATCCCTTATTCTTTCGAGAAGTTCGGAGAAATAGTTTCCGCCACCCGATTTTTTCAGCAAGTCGTCATTCATCGCAAAGCCTTTTATTATGTATTCACGAAGCCTTTCCGTGGCCCATATTCTGAATTGCGTACCCCTGTGTGATTTCACCCTGTATCCTACCGAGATTATGACATCGAGGTTATAATATTTTGTGTTGTATTGTTTTCCGTCGCCGGCAGTTGTTCGGAAATACCGAACAACTGAATTTTCGGATAATTCCCCTTCTTTAAATACGTTCGATATATGTTCGCTGATAGTTGATTTGCCTTTTTGAAATAGCTCACACATCTGAGCCTGCGTAAGCCATACGGTTTGTTCATCCATATTCACTTCTATTTTAGTCTGACCGTCTTGTGTCTGATACATTATTATACGGTTTTCTTTTTCTTCCATTTTGCACCTCACCAGGAATACCCCGATTGACGTATATCCGTTCAAACTGCATTCGTGCCTTATCCTGCCTGTCCCTCTCGTCCTGTACGTCCCCGTGCAGGACGCATACCATCTAATCCAACGAATACTGGTAAATGAATATTGACTAATCGTTTTTTACTAAACGTCACAGGCGAGGACGCCTGCGACGAGGCAATTAGATTCTTCGGCTCATTAAGCGAGCCTTCGAATGACTTTCGTTTCTGTAATGGCAGACATCTTTTCCTTTGTCATTCCGTTTTCTCTCGCATTAATCCCGTATATCCTCTTTGCACGAAGTCGCTAATCCCTCTCGTCCTGTACGTCCCCGTGCAGGACGCATACCATCTAATCCAACGAATACTGGTAAATGAATATTGACTAATCGTTTTTTACTAAACGTCACAGGCGAGGACGATTGCGACGAGGCAAGACTTCATTTCTTTCGTTTCGATATGTTAAGAATTCTTTTTAAAACTTGAGATTCTTCGGCTCATTAAGCGAGCCTCCGAATGACATCCATTTCTGTAATGGCGCACATCTTTTCCTGTCATTCCGTTTTCTCTAACATTAATCCCGTATATCACCTTCGCACGAAGCCGCTAATCCCTCTCGTCCTGTACGTCCCCGTGCAGGACGCATACCATCTAATCCAACGAACATAGGTTAATCGTTTATTACTAAGCGTCACAGGCGAGGACGCCTGCGACGAGGCAATTAGATTCTTCGGCTCATTAAGCGAGCCTCCGAATGACATTCGTTTCTGTGATTATTGCAAAAACACCAGATAACTAAAACTCAAAACCGAGTCTTTTAAGGTTTTCCCTTATCTCATCTTCAAGATGGTGGGACTTGGAAAACAGTTCCGCCAGTTCGGATGTCATGTTCTCCATTTTTTCCTCGAAAGGTATTCCGTCGTCTTCCTCTTCTTCGATACCGACGTATCTTCCGGGTGTCAGCACGTATTCGTGCTCTTTTATCTCTTCTATGTTTACGGATTTGCAAAATCCGGTTATATCCTGATATTTTTCTTCATTTTCTTTTTCGCTTTTTCTCCAGCTGTGATAGGTTTCGGAAATCTTTTTTATGTCTTCACCGCTTAGTTCTCTGTGCCTTCTGTCTTTTAATTCGCCGAGCTTTCGCGCATCTATGAAGAGTATTTCGTTTTTTCTGTTACGGTATGATGGGTTGTTCGATTTGTTCCTGTTGAGTATCCACAACGAAACAGGTATGCCTGTCGAATAGAATAGTTTATCCGGCAATGCGATTATCACATCGACAAGGTCTTCTTCCACCAGATTTTTCCTTATCACCCCTTCGTTTGACGTGTTTGAGCTGAGAGAGCCGTTTGCGAGAACTATTCCCGCGCATCCGTTTGGTGAGAGATGGTATATCATGTGCTGAAGCCATGCGTAATTGGCATTTCCCGCAGGCGGTATCCCGTATTTCCATCTCACGTCGTCCACCAGCTGCTCGCCTCCCCAGTCACTTATGTTGAATGGGGGATTTGCGAGTATGTAATCCGCTTTGAGCGTTTTGTGCAAATCGTTGTGAAAGGTATCGGCATGGTGGATTCCAAGATTCGCGTCGAGTCCCCTTATGGCAAGGTTCATCTTGCAAAGCTTCCAGGTTGTGGTGTTCAGTTCTTGCCCGTATATCGAGAGGTTTTCGATTTTCCCCTTATGTTCCTCGACGAATTTTTCACTCTGTACGAACATCCCCCCCGATCCGCAGCAGGGATCGTATATTCTGCCCTGAAAGGGTTCTATCATTTCGACGAGAGTTTTGACCACGCTTGTCGGCGTGTAGAATTCCCCTCCCCCTTTGCCTTCGGCACTCGCGAATTGTCCGAGAAAGTATTCATACACCCTCCCCAGCAGGTCTTTTTCTTCGTTGTCATGCAGCTTTATAGTCGATATCAGGTCTATCAGTTCTCCGAGCCTTCTTTTGTCTATTTCGGGCCTGCCATATCTTTTATCGAGTACGCCTTTCAGCGAAGGGTTTTCCTTTTCGATCAGAATCATGGCATCGTCTATGTATTGTCCGATTTTCGGGTCTTTCGCACTGTCCATTATGAATCCCCATCTTGCCTCAAAAGGCACCCAGAATATGTTGTCGGCTTCGTACTCGTCCCTGTCTTCCTCGAAGCCTTCGCCTTCTTCAAGCAGCTGGCTGTGCTTCGTTTCGAACTTGTCGGATATGTATTTCAGGAATATCAATCCGAGCACCACATATTTGTACTCGCTCGCATCCATGCTTCCCCTGAGTTTATCGGCCGCTTTCCAGAGTGTTTCTTCAAATCCTATGTTTGCCGTGGTAGCCATTTTTACCCCCAGTTTATTATTAATTTGTTCAGTAATTGTTGTTGTCGAAAACTTCGAATATTTCCGTTTCGAATTCTTCCTGTTCTTTATCACTGGATATCTTTCCGGGCAATATTTCGAGGTAATGTGAAAGTGCTTCGATTGTTTTGTGGAATATGATTTCATGCTGTGATTTTTCGAGTAATTCGATTATCAGCCGGTATGTGTCCATGTAAGGGGTTTTGTCCGTTATATCCAATGAATTTTTGAATCTCGATACGAGTTTGGCTTTTTCAATTTCCCTCTCTATCGTGTTTATCTCCTCTTTATCGTACAACGGTCTTTCTTTTATTTCTGGGATTTCTTCGCCCGAGTATGAGTAATCATACTCTCTTATCACCGGTTTCAGGTCTTTCTTGAGTTTTTCCTTCTGAATTTCGAGTTTTTCTATGTCCGTGAGTTCTTTCGCAAAATAAGACTTCTCCGTCCCGAATATTTCTTCGAGAACAGGCAGGTACTTTTTCGGGATATTCTGTTTTCCCTTTATCCACATGTTTATGTTTTGCTTTCTTATTCCGAGTCTTTGTGCAAGTTCGACATGCTGAACGTTGTACAGGCTCAGAATGTATTCAAGTCCTATCAAATGAGCACTCTCTTTTCGTTTATTGACCAGGTCAATTATATTGTACTCTTTTTTATTGTCTTTGTCAATATTTATTGCGGGATATTTTCATTTGACAAATATACCTGCCAGTAGTATACTGCATAGTATATTACTGAACAGTATACTGTTGAGGTGATTGTCGATGAAGTTCTACAACAGAAAAAAAGAAATTGATTTTTTCGAAAAGCTTAAGCAGTCGCAAGGTAAAAAACTGATAGTTCTTTACGGCAGGAGAAGGATAGGCAAGACGGCTCTCATGAAAAAAGTCTTTGAATCCGAAGATGATTTTCTGTATTTTTTCGTTGAGGTCATAAGGGAAGAAACACTTATGAAGGAGTTAAGCGAATCTTTTTCGAAAGCCATTTACATTAGATGGTACGATTTGTTTACCGATCTTTTCGCTTCAAGAAAATATGTGGTTTTGGATGAATTCCAGAATTTCACACAGGTTAATCCCCAGATTTTTTCAGCCTTGCAACACGCCTGGGATGATACCGAAAGCGATTGTAAACTGATAGTTTTGGGATCATACGTCGGTATGATGAAAAAACTCTTCACAGATAGTAAGCTCCCGCTTTTCGGGAGAAATGACAACATTATAAAACTCGGGGAATTTCCGATTAACGATTCGATCGAAATGTTGAAATCTTTCGGTTACAACACGGAGGAATCATTTGAAATATACTTTTTAATCGGAGGCGTCCCGAAATACCTTTTGGCTTTCGAGAGATACAAACCCTTAAAAGAAAAAATATACGACTTGTTCATAGATGATTTCGCACCGTTTAAGGAAGAAGCTGTAAACATTTTGATCCAGGAATTCGGAAGCAAACATAAATCATATTTTTCCATACTTAAGGCATTATCAAATAAGAATCTGTCGATCAACGAACTGGCCGATTACACGGGTATAGTCAGTAATTCGCTGTCAAAATTCCTGTCGGAACTCGAAGAGGAATATGAGATAGTGAGAAAAAGCAGTTCCATACTTTCAGCCGCGAAGAGAAACAGCAGGTATATAATCGACGACGAGTTGTACAGATTCTATTTCAACATAGTCGACAGGTATTTTTCGGAATTTGAATTTGACAAAAGTACGACTTACGAAAAAAAATACGATTTGTTCCCGAATCATTATGGCGGATGTTTTGAGGAATTTTGTCGTGATTACATACTTCAAAATCCGAAAATCCTCCCGTTTGTTCCCGAAAAAATCGGAAAAAATTGGGGCAGGATTCCGGGTATTAAAAACAGATCTTACGATATTGATTTGATAGCGTACGATGAAAATAACATTGTATTCATCGAATGCAAGTGGACCGGCAAAAAAACGGGTATAGAAGAATACGCCCTGTTAAAAGAAAGAAGCAGGTATGTGAATCACAGTTGTGAAAACGTTTATTATCTGTTCTTTTCAAAAAACGGTTTTAAAACCGAATTGGAAAAATACCGGGACGAAAATACCATTTTTGTCGGTATAAATGATTTATTCTGAGACATTTAAAATCGAAACACTTTAAATTCATAAATAAAAAGCAGGTGAATAAGATGGAAGGCAAGTTCTTTTTTTCGACAAAAGCGCTGATAATAAAGGACAATAAATTTCTGGCAATGTACATGATAAGAAACGGCAAAAAGAAATGGGATATGCCGGGTGGACGCATGGAATACGGTGAAATGCCCGAGGAAACACTCAGGCGCGAAATTAAAGAGGAAATATCTCTCGATATAAAACCGATAAAACTCATAGATACCTGGAAACACGAAAGTGAAGACGGATTCCGGGTAGTCGGAGTGATTTATCATTGCGAAGTACTGGGCGGAGAATTGACGGTCTCGGACGAGCACGACGGATACCAGTGGATAGATATCGGTAATTTCGATCAGGTTTTTGACCAGTCCATCTTTACCGACAGGATGAAGAACTGGAATTGGGATGCGATACTGGAAAGCGAAGTGCTGTTCACCAATTTATAGCCACATGAGAAAATTTTGACGATATCATTTTAAAAACCGTTTACCTCAAAAAAACACTCCCCTTTTCGGGAGGAGCGTTTTTTTCGTATGCGATTTTAATTCAACGTCGTATCTTCATTTTAAAAAACTTTTGTACCCGGTGATCATTTCATATCCCTATAATGCAAATACCCGAAAGCGATTACGAAAATCGGCATTATAAGCGAATACCAGTGGTTGACTCCGAACAGCAATATCGATATGTACAGTGCTGTGTAGACTATGAGTGCCATTTTCTTCATATGCCACATACCCATGAGTATGTACAGCTGAATGAGGCTGAACAGCAATACGAACAAACCGGATTGCGCCAGTTCTTTGATTTCAGCCGAGGCAATAAAAGTCGTTATTGTCGAGAAAAATACTATGAACACTCCGATGCTGCCCAATACCACCGCAATTGATACCGATATCGGTCTTTTAGGATAATACTGCATTTTATTACCTCCTTCTCTCTATACAGTGATGATAAGTTTTATAATATAATTATATCATGTTTAAATGTTGTGTCTTATATATTATATTTACGTTTTAAGCTGCAATTGTATCTTTTGGATATGTGGAAAGGTTAAAAATCTATTTTCGAATCCATATGCTTTCGTATTTACGGTTTTGTTCAAGAAATTCGCAAAAATCCGCTATAATGAAAAGTTTTATTTTACCGTTATTAATTTTATTGGATATAATAATCTCTTTTGAGTTAAAATATATAAAATTTTGTACGATAAGTATATGAGGTGATCGACTATGCTCGAAGAAAGAAAAAAGATTTTCAACAATTTCTCGGAAGAATACGACAGATACAGGCCGGATTATCCGAAAGAAATGTTCGACGATATCGTGGAATACTCTTCTTTGAAATCCGGCGATGAAATTTTCGAAATAGGTTGCGGCACCGGTAAAGCCACTCAGGGCTTCATAAATCTTGGCTTTAAAAATTTAACCTGTGTGGAATTCGGAGATAAGTTGGCCGAATTTACAAAAAACAAGTTCCTCCATGTTGATTCGCTCAACATAATTAATGGGGATTTTGAAAAAATAGATATCGAGCCTTCAAAGTACAAGCTGGCTTTTTGCGCCACGGCTTTTCATTTCTTGAAACCGGAAATAGCCTACACGAAAATACACAACATGCTTCTTGAAAATGGAGTACTGGCGATTTTTTGGAATATGAGCGTGAACGACGGAAGTTACAGATATGAGGCCATAAGGCAGACATTTATCAGACATGCTCCGCATATAAGGACTTTTACCGCGGATTCTTCGGAATCTACCGTCGATGAAATGATAGACCGAAGATGTGATGAGATAAGCGCCACCGGTCTGTACAGGGATATTTTCGTTAAAAATTACGTCAGAAAAATCCCCCATACGAGCAAAGATTATATTTCTCTTCTCAAAACTCATTCGCCGAATGCATTGCTCGATCTATCCACACAGGAAAGGCTTTATTCCGACATTGAGAATATAATTCTGGAAAACGACAATTTGTTCGAAGAGAAATTGCTCACCACATGTTATATGATGAGGAAGAAAAATTGATATTACTGAAATAACGATCCCCCGGTTTCATTTTATTCCGCCGAATTAAAAAATGATTTTGAAAAACGGATTGTTTCTGATCCGTTTTTTTATAGCCATACGCTACCCACAAGTACAAATACCCTACAACAACGCCTTTTCGTGTCAAACATGCGCATTTGTGCGAAACAAGTAATAAAACATAACATACGGGAGTATTTATACGATATTAGTCAATAAACGGAAATGAAATGTTTTGGAATATTTTTTTTCAAGCTGTATTATATATTGTTTGCGAAATGTTCAAATATATACTGCAAGACAGATACTCCTGATATTTTTGTACGGATTCCAATGGAATTTGCTTCCCATAAGGGGCTTATAACATAAAATAAGGAGGTTCTTCAGTATGAAAAAGCTTTTCGTGTTGCTCATGATTTGTTTGTTAGCAGTCGGCGCTTTCGCCAGTGAAGTAGAGATTTTCAGTTGGTGGACAGGCGGCGGAGAAGAAGCCGGACTTCTTGCAATAATAGGTCTATTCAACGAAAAATACCCGGATGTAAATGTAATCAATGCCACAGTGGCCGGTGGAGCCGGTACGAATGCAAAAGCAGTTCTGAAAACCAGAATGCTCGGAGGAAATCCCCCGGATTCTTTCCAGGTTCACGCCGGAATGGAACTTACCGATACGTACGTTATTCCCGGAAAAATGGAAGCGCTGACGGATTATCTCAAAGCCTGGGGAGTATATGACAAGTTCCCGCAGGACATAATGGATATCTGTTCTTACGAAGGCGAAGTCTACTCGATACCCGTAAATGTTCACAGGGGAAACGTCGTTTTCTACAACATGGAAATCGCGAAGGAAATAGGAATGGACAAAGCTCCGAAAACGTGGAATGAATTTTTCCATTGGATGGACAAGGCTGAAGAAGCCGGATACATCGGTATATCGCTTGGAGATAAGAACAAGTGGACGGCCACCCATCTGTTTGAAGACATAATGCTCAGCCAGTACGGTCCATACAAATACAACCAGCTTTGGAACGGTGAAGCATCTTTCAATTACATGGCCATGGAGGAATCTCTTGAAATTATGGCGGAATTGACAGATTACTTCAACAAGGATCATGCGGCGCTTGACTGGCAGAACGCTTCGAGACTCGTGTTCGAGAAAAAGGCTCTGTTCAACGTCATGGGAGACTGGGCCGAGGGTTATTTCAAGGAACTCGGATGGGTTCCCGGAGAAAATTTCGGATGGTTTGCAGTTCCCGAAACCGATGTGGCATTCATGATAGTTTCCGATACCTTCGGATTGCCCAAAGGTGCGCCGAACAGCGAAAACGCACTTAAATGGCTCGAATTCATAGCAAGTGTCCCGGCTCAGGATGCTTTCAACCCTATTAAGGGTTCCATACCGGCAAGAGTGGATGCCGATAAATCTAAATACGACATATATCTGCAGTGGGCCATGAACGATTTCGGAACCAAAGCTCTGTGTCCGTCAATCGCACACGGATCTGCGGCTCCCGAAGGATTCGGAACTGCGCTTAATGATGTTATAAACCGTTTCGTAACCACGAAAAACATCGACGAGGCAATGGATGGAATAATATTTGCCGCGGAGGACGAAGGTTACAACGTAGAATAAAAAAACAACTCGAGGCCGGGAATATTCCCGGCCTTATCTTTTTTGTTTTCGTTTCTTATAAAAAATCTCCGTTTTATAAGAGACGATGACTATCCGGAAAATAGACAGGAGGCAAGATGAAGAAAAAAAATAAAATATTCGGTTTTCTTGTCATAAGCCCAACAATAGTCGCCATAGCTATTTTCGTTTACGGTTTCATCTCCTGGACCGTGAGAACATCTTTTTCAAGCTGGAACAGCTATAAAACACTTTTGGCCGGAGAGTTCACGAATGTCGGATTTAAAAATTACCAGAGGCTTTTTTCAGACTGGAGATTTCAGACAGATCTTTGGAACACACTTTTTTTCACGGCTTTTTTTCTTTTCGGATGTCTGGTGTTGGGCATATTGCTCGCAAGCCTGCTCGACAAAAAGATAAAAGGCGGCCGTGTTTTCCAGAATATATTTCTCTTTCCGATGGCGCTTTCATTCGTAGTAACAGGTACTATATGGAATTGGTTTTTCGCACCCGGATTAATACCCGACGATCCGGCCGGACTGAACATGTTGCTGCATAGTCTCGGACTCGACGCTCTTCAGTGGGGGTGGTTTACCGTTACCGACAGCATAGGCCATTTCAACCTCGCGTTGATTCCGGTTATCATTGCGGCCGTGTGGCAAATGGCAGGATATACTATGGCCATGTACCTCGCCGGATTGAAAAGTATTCCCACAACACTTACGGAAGCGGCGAGAGTGGACGGCGCAACATCCGCCCAGATATTCTGGAAAATAAAAATGCCTTTGCTTAAGCCAATCACATTGAGTGCCATGATAATATTGGGACACATATCCCTGAAAATATTCGACCTGGTTTATGCGATGACCGGCAGCGGTCCGAACAATGTAACCGACATGCCCGCCGTTTACATGTTCGAGCTGACATTCAGGTCGAACAGATATGCACTTGGTTCGGGTATTTCAATCATAATGCTTTTGATGGTTGCCGTGGTAATAGTCCCGTACCTGCTTTCCACTTTCAGGAAAGGGGCGTGATGGATGATGGCTAAAAATAAAAACATAGGCACTTATATAGTTTTATGTATTTTCGCAGCTTTTTTCCTGTTGCCCGTTTACATGGTAATAGCCACCAGTTTCAAACCACTGAGCGAGATAGGGATGTCCACGATGTGGAATCTTCCGAACCAGTTCTCTCTCGAGGGATTTCAGGAAGCTTTTAAAAAACTCGGCCCCAATATAAAAAACAGCTTCCTGCTCGTTATACCCGCAACGCTCATATCGTGTTTCCTCGGATCTATAAACGGATTCATATTTTCAAAAATAAGATTCAAAGGTATCAACCTGATATTCATATTGATTCTATTCGGGATGTTCATCCCCTATCAGAGTATTCTTTTTCCTCTGATTCAGTTTTTGCAGCAGGTGGGGCTGTACGGCAGCATAGGCGGGTTGATTGTAGCCCATGTGGTATACGGACTGCCCATAACGACGCTTATATTCCGCAATTATTATATGGAAGTTCCCGATGAGATGATAGAGGCTGCCAAAATAGACGGTGCGGGAATGTTTAAAACATATACCAAAATACTTTTCCCGTTGTCGATACCGGGATTCGTCGTTGCCATCATATGGCAATTCACGAATATCTGGAACGAATTCCTGTTCGCGGTTACGATCACGAGCGATCCTCAAAAACAACCAATAACGGTCGCTTTGGTGAATCTCGCCGGAAGCCAGGTAGTGCAGTGGAACATGCAGATGGCAGGTGCTCTGGTTGCCGCACTGCCGACTTTGCTGGTTTATATATTCCTCGGAAAATATTTCATAAGAGGACTTATGGCGGGATCGGTAAAAGGATGATATAATTGATATGATTTCAAATTGTTGATTATTATCTCAAGGGATATATGGGGGCAAATGAAGGGGTTCTAATTTTACGGGAGCATCCGTTATGGATACTCCCTTTTTTATTTGTCGATATAAAATTACTTTTGTGTTGAAAAACCGAACTTTTGATGCTATATTCTATAAGTCATGTTTTTCCGCCAAAATTCAATTGAAACGGGTAGGTGATGAGTACGAAACTGTTCATTTCTACGGATATGGAAGGTGTTATGGGTGTTTCTTCATGGAATGAGATGGATCTTTCCGTCAACGGCAGGGCAGTCAACGACGCCATAAACGAAGAACTTAGATTTATAACCGAATGCATCGAATCCAGTTCCATTAACCCCGAAGTGGAAGAGATAACCATATGCGATTCGCATTCCAGGGGAGAAAACGTGCCATATGGCAAAATCGCGAATGACAGGGTGACACTTATACGTGGATATCCCCGGGAATTCTACATGATGCAGGGTCTTGACGAGTCGTATGCTGCGGTTATGCTCGTGGGTTATCATGCGCGTATCGGATCTTTCAGGGGACTCATGGATCACTCATATTCTTCTTCGTGCATTTACAACGTGAGAATAAACGGAGAAGCGGTCGGCGAAGTCGAAATCAACGCCTATCTCGCCGGATTCTACGATGTGCCCGTATGTCTCGTTACGGGAGACGACGTGCTTGCGGAACAGATAAAAGGGTTTTACGGCAACGGATTCCCCTACGTTCTGACCAAAGAAGGTATAGGACGTTTTTCGGGTAAAATGTTTCATCCAGACAGGATTAAGAAATCGTATTCGCGGGAAGTCGACAGAATGCTGAAAATTCTTTCCGGGGAAAAAGACAGGTATATAAAAAAAATAGAGGGAGAAATCGAATTGCAGATAGATCTTGTGAACACGGTCGCTGCGGATGCGGTTTCGATCATTCCGGATTTGGTGAGGATGGACGGGAGAACGGTCAAATACCTCAGTTCCGATTTCAGAAAGGTTTACAAAATGATAGTGGCTGTTGCCATGCTCGGCGGTAAATACGTCTCTTTCAGATAAAATTATCCGTTCAATTTAAAAAGGCCGGAAATATTATCCGGCCTTTTTTATGGTGATTTCTCAAGTAATTTTATTTTACCAATTCGAGTACTTCGGAATTTTCAGGATCGAGTTCGAGTATCTTGTCAGCGATTGCCTGGTTTCCTTCCTTTTCGTCGGCAAGGTTGTTTATTCTTATGAGGTACATGTAGGCGATGACTCTGTCCCTGTTATCCGCCGAATTATCGGTGGCGATTTTTTCAAGCTCCGGAATAGCCTGTTTCAGCTGGCTCACAATAGCGGCTTTGTTCTGGTCGAAGAAATCCTTGTCTTCTATAGATATTGTTATTGCCTGGTCTATGTACTTACCGAAGAATTTAACTCCTATTCTCGGGTTTGTCGGGTCCATGCCGTAGAGTCTGCTGAGTGCCGCCAGGGATGCGTCTTCATATGCGGAAAGCGCTTCGAGATTTTTCATTCTGAGTTCTTTCATCTTACGCGACCGTGGCTTCGTCGAGTAAATCCGGTGCCTGCTGCGAGAGTGAAAGCAGACTTTCAAGCGATACTTCTACGAATACATGTCCGTCTTCTCCGTCCGGAACGTATGTTCTCATGAACTCAACCAGTTCGTCGAGACTCTGGGTTGACAATGCGTCTTTGTAGAGGAGTGAGAAGTTCTCTATATCGGAAAGTATTCCGTAAAATTTGAACGTGATGTTGTTCTTAAACATATAATCCTGTATCCATGTCTGCATCTTATTGGTTTTCATATTTTCCTTGAGCTGTTCGAATTCTTCCGTATTCTGGAAATCTTCGAATGTATCTATTGAATTGTGTTCGTATACTTTTATAAGGTGGTAACCGAATTCAGTCTTAACCGGCCCCATGATTTCGTTGAGCGGAGCTGAGAAAGCAGCGGCTTCAAATTCCTCGATCATCTGTTTTCTACCGAAAGATTTCAGATCTCCGCCGTCGTCTTTTGTAGAACATGTTGAAAATTCTTTCGCGGCGTCTTCAAAGGTTTTCTCACCGTTTAAAATCATAGTCTTTATTTCATTTGCCTTTTCCACTGTGTCCACGAGTATATGCTTTGCGGATACGGTTTCAAGACTTTCGTTTATCAATTCTTTGTTCTGTTCGAAATACTGTTCGAGATCGGCATTGGTGACGGAAGCGATTTTATTTATGACTTCTTCTCTTGTCATCTCTTTTCTGTATACGGATATGACGAATTTATAGAAATTTTCCACGCTGCCGTACTGGCTTATTATGGCTGCTTCCTGGCCTTCCTGCGAAAGCAGTGTCTGTACCACCTGATTTGCTTCTTCTTCTATTTTCAATTGATTGGCGGTTATGTTTTCTTTAAAAGCATAATAATCAAAAAGCGTTCTCTGCGCTTTATACCCGGCAACATCGTATTTCAAGAACAAGCCGTCAAAAATCGGATCGAAACCATCCTGGCTTGCGTAATACTGAAGCATGTAATTGTATTCGTTGTTCAAATCGGCAAAAACCACACCGTACCCGGTATCTTCACCGTCGGCAAAAATCTTAACTGCATAATCCGAACCTGAAAGGGCAAAGAAGGCTGTGGAAAAGATCATTGCAACCAGTAATAAACTAAATAACTTCTTCAAAACGATTACCTCCCAAAATTAAAAGTTTTTATTTTTCTCCTTTTATCTTTCCGTAATATTCGGTGAGCACTCTGCCGCCCAGAGTCAAAGCATAATCGTATGCTATGAACACCAATTGTATGACGAAAATTCCGACGACAATCTGCCATGACGGCAAATCCGTTATTTTTACTTTTTCCGCAAGTCCTTCGACCACAAGCAATCCAAGAATGTAAAGCAGATAAACAGACAAATTCAGGTATAACAATTTCACGAAATAAGATATCGCTTTTTTTTTGAAAACGAGTAAATTCCTTATTGTTACATAACCGCCAAAAACACTTATAAAAATGATGCCTATGGATTTTTGCGGTAAAAGTAAAACGGAAATCAGCGAAACTGCGGTAAAACTTATACATGCGGTCTTTTTGCCGTATTCAAGGAATACGAATTCAATAACCAGCGAAGCCACGGCACAAAAGGCGAGTTTTGAAACCGGGGTAAGGCTTGCCACAGTCAGTATCACTACCGTCAAACCGGTGAATACACCGGCAGCTGAAATATCTCTTATTTTCAAAACACTCACCATTTTATCTTTTTAAATTCATATGAACAGGCACGCATCTCCGAAGGAGAAAAAACGGTAATTGTTTTCCACCGCCGATTTATACGCTTCAAGCACGAGTCCTCTGTCCGCGAAAGCCGATATGAGTACGAGCAAAGTGGATTTCGGCAAATGGAAATTCGTAATCAATGCATCTGTCATTTTGAACTCATACGGCGGGTATATGAATATATCGGTTTCACCCTTATAATTTCCGTTTTCGTCGGCTTCGAGTCCGGGAAGACATTCGAGAACCCTGACTGAAGTTGTTCCGAGAGCTATGATGCGCCGCCCTTCCGATTTGGCTTTTCTGATTTTCTTTGCCTCTTCGCTTCTGATGAAAAACTTCTCGCTGTGCATGTGGTGATCTTCAAGGTTTTCACACTCGACCGGTCTGAAAGTACCAAGTCCCACATGAAGTGTCACTTTTGCGAATTCGACTCCGGATTCGGTTACTTTTTCCATGAGTTCCGGGGTAAAATGCAGTCCCGCAGTCGGGGCAGCCACAGCCCCTTCGTTTTCGGAAAATACGGTCTGGTATCTCTCCGGTTCTTCCAGCTTTTCCGTTATATAAGGCGGCAGGGGTATATTCCCGAAAGTTTTGAGAACCTGCAGAATACTCCTGCCCGAATCCGTATGGAATCTGATGTTCCTGCTGCCGTCGTCAAGCCTCGAAATACATTCGCACCATAACCTTTCTCCGAGCGTATTCTCGCCGAATTCAACCACATTGCCTTCTTTTACCCTTTTCCCTGGCTTCACAAGCGTATTCCATTCGGAGAAATCATTTTCTTTCAGCGTATCCAACAAAAAAATCTCTATCTGTGCGCCGGTTTCCTTTCTGCCCAGAAGTCTTGCCGGTATGACTCTCGTGTCGTTTATCACTATCATGTCTCCGGGGAGAAGATAGTCCAAAATATCGTAAAAGTGCCTGTGTTCGAGCGTTCTGGTTTTTCTGTTTATAACCATGAGTCTGGAATGGTCTCTTGGATATACGGGTGTCTGCGCTATCAGTTTCTGAGGAAGTTCATAGTCGAATAAATCTATTTTCACTGTTGTATCGACCCCGAAATCGAATATGCGTAGAATATTGCCCCCGCGCCGATAAGGCATCCAGCTACGGATAAACCCATTGCATACCAGAATTGTTTCTTGGTTTCTTCAAGTTCGTTTTTCAGCCTGTCATGCTCGATTTTCATGTAGTCGACATCCTGCTGCAGCTGTATGACTTTTGAATTCATATTTTCAACGTTTACGAGGCGCAAATCCATCTCTTCGATTCTTGCGTTCATAGCCGGCACCATTGCGGCGTTTTCCACTGTAGGCTTCATGTTGAGAATCTCCCTTTGAATGGTGTTGAGTTTATCACCCATAGCTTCGAGATCAGTTACCCTTTTATCTATCGCATCAAGTTCGCCGAATATTCTGGAATCCGTGTTTTCGGATTTTTTTTGATTTTCATCGACAATACCCATCCACGTGTCGAGTTTTTCATATTTCCTGAGATACTCGAGCAGTCTGCCGACATTTGCCTCGTTGGCTACCAACCGGCTTTCCTGCTGCTTTACGTCGTCGTATATATTCTGCAATTCCTGTTCAACCGCGACAAGAAAATCACTGTATCCGCTTATGAAACTGGTTTTGCTTTCGATTTCCTGCATCTGTACCATCACTTCGTCTTTCATTGAGAGCAATCGCCTTTCCATGGCATCAAGCTCGCTCGTGCTGAGTGATACTTCGAGCACATCTATCCTTCTTCTTAGGGTGTCTATCGATGTCTTCATGTTGTTCGCGGTCTGTTCCAGAGTTCCGACCCTTCCCGACAACGCCGCGGTTTCTTTGAAAACACCGCTTCCGAGAATACTGTCCCTCAGGACGAAAAGCGTAGATGCTAAATCGTATCTGTTTACAATGTTCGTCCCGTTGAAATTACCGTTGGCATCGACGTTCATTACGCCAAGGTCAATTATGGATTTTACCTGATCGTACACGTCAAGCTGCGGAGAGACATCACGCGGAAAATCTGCGAAGAAACTCGACGTCAATAGTACGGTGATAAACAAGATAAACAAAATATGATTCTTCTTCAACGGTTTCACCCCATTTATGATTGCTGTTTACAAGAATTTTTAAATTAGCCTCTGTGTCAGAATACGAAATTTATCTTTCGCTGTGTTTCGCCTGTCAGTTTTATCTGCTGTAATTTCGAAAAACCTTCGGGACCTATACATTCTATATCGTGTGGTCCGGCACTTACCTCAACGGCTATGGGCGTCGGGCCAAGCGATTCACCGTCAAGTCTGATTTCGAGTCCTGACGGGAAAGAATCCACGTAAAGCATAGTCCTCCCGGGTATTCTTCTGAATATGGTGTAAGTCTGGCCATCCAGCAACGTCTGCCTGTCCTCGAGTTCTCCTCCGGTCCAGACTATTTTGAGCATGCCGGTACCGGGCCGTACACGGGTATCCCTCAGAGGGGTATTACCTATGAATTCCCCCATCCAATACACCTGGGCATCTGTCGGATCGGTCACGACAAACAGCGAAGCTTCGCCCTGGAGATTTATCTCATAATCGTATATGGTTCCGGGGGCGAGTTTATACACCCTTCTTCTCACCGGATATCCGCCGCGTACTATGTCGAAAGTCTGTATTCCGGATTTGGTGTTTATAACCTCTCTCGGATAATACTCCATGCCGTTATGCATTACAAGCGCATCACCTTCGGGTATGACGTAAAAACTGACACAACTGTCCTCGTAGAGGTTTGCGGATACTTTCTGCGGGCCGGTTATCTCGATAGTGGTTTTCCATTCGAGTTCCCCCGACCTGAAATATATTTCATGACTGCCGTGCGTGAAACTTTTCTTCATGGGAGTCATTCCGGATTCCACGGAATCCACCATAACTATGGCGGCCGGTGTGGATTCGAAAGTTATCTCATATTCTTTGAGAAAAAGTTTTCTGTTTATGATGTTTTCGCCGGGATTCAGGAATATCTCTTCCGTAACCGGTTTGAATTCGGATGATTCATATCTCAGCGTATGCTTCCCCGGTGTGAGTTCCATGAGTTTCAAAGGAGTCATGCCTTTTTCCGTGCCGTCAAGGAAAATTCTAACTTCCTCTGGTTCGGTTTTGATTTCGAGATGTGAATATGCCCTCAATTCCTGAAAAAATTCCGTAGTTCCTTCCGGTTTGATATTCACAGTCTGAGTTTCCGGATAATACCATTTCCTGTTGAAAGTCACTATGTGGTTACCCGGTTTTAAATTGGTTTCTATCGGGCTTCTGCCCAGATACATTCCGTCAACGGATATGTCGACGTCGGAAGGATTCGTGACTATTTTGGTCCTTCCTTCCCTCGTCAGCTCGACATCGAGGGTTTTCGTGAAATATTGCTTTATGTCTACATAAAACGATCTTGACGTATACCCTTCCATATCGACGTTGACAAGATGCTTGCCGACGGGAAGGCTGATCTTTATACTGCCGTTGCCTGTTTCGTTGCCGTTCACGCTTATTTTCGCTTCCTGCGGAACAGTGTTTACCGCGAGCATTCCCGAAGGTATAAGTTTGAGTGTTACGGTGGTGGATTCTTCTATTTCGGTATTTATCTCGTATGAATTGAAACCGGGTTTTTCCCCTTTAAAAGTGTAATTTCCCTCGTTAATGAAAAACATTTCGGAGAACACACCCTGTCTGTCGGAAATCCCAAGCAGATTTCCGTCCAGATAAACGGAAACGTTCCCCGGATTGGTGAATATTTTTATTGGCACTGAAAAAAGACTTATCCCGCACAAAAACAAGACAAGCAACAAAGAAAACTTTTTCATAGGAGAATCACCATCCTTGCGGTACTGACTGAGATTATTGGTATCTTACCACCGGGAAATTCATCTGGTCGCGGTTGAACCATGTCAGAACATTTCCGTTTGTTTCATCCGGCATAGGGTCAGCATTCATTATTTTAGCATCTTCCGGGAATACGAACACGAGCTTGGAATTGTCTTTCAGCTGAAGCTGATTTTTACCGAATCCGGTTACCCATTCGCTCCCGGTGTTGGTGGACAGGCCCGTGACTATCACGATGTTCTGTATGTTCAAAAATCCGTCAAGTGTTTCGAGTCCCGACGTGTAATCCACCAATTTCACAGGTTCTGCCATGCCTTCGGAATACTTCGTGAGTAATTCCGCATGAGCATTTGCCTGCTCCTGCTGGCTCTGCTGGTTGAATTGCTCAATCGCCTTTTCCATATCTTCGGTTTTATCAAACGCCAATTTGGCTTTGGTTTCTATCTTTGTTTGAACGTCTCTGGAAAATGTGTACGTGTCCGTATAGGATACGACATTGTAATTTTTCTGGTTTCCCATGAAACTGCTGACCACGTTGAAAATCGCAAAACCTATTAAAACCGCCAACATAACCCACATAAGCTTTTTACTGTTCATTGATTCACTCTCCGCTCTTCTTTAATTTTATTGTTTTTAATTCCTTTATCTTTACCATGTTTTTCTTGCCGGTTTCCAAACAGCGAAAATCCCTGTAAATGGGGTAAAAAATCAAAACGACCGAAATTATAGTGAAAAAGAAAATCAACAGCATCAGGATTATAAACCAAAATTGTATTCTTTTCACGGATTCGCTTATCGAATTTTCGAGTTTGTCTATTCCGTATTCCAGAGATATCCGCACTTCTTCGTAAGAATCGATTATCATCTTGTTGTACTGGTCGCTTATCTTTTTATAAAAACTATCTACAACAAGATAAAGTTCATTCGAAGCTGTTTTGATTTCATTTTGGGGATCATGGAGAAAACTCATGGAAAAACTGGTATTGGTGTTGAACTCTTCCAGATTTTTCACCAACCCCCTTACCATCCAGAAATCCAAACGAACGCCTTTTTCCATGTTGAATACTATGTATGGAATCTTTGACCACATTCTATTCGTCTGCAACGAAAACAAAGTCATCTTATTCATATCGACCGTCAATGAAAAAGACATATACACTGCAATTCCTATCGATAGAATAAGCAATATGGTGACAAAAAATATCACCTTAGAAAATCTCAAAAAATCTCCCCATTTTCAGCGATTATCAATCGCCCATTTTATCCAGTATGTAATTCTCAATCCAGGACTTGTCAACCGACGTTTGATTTCCGGTTTCCATATCCTTCACCATATATACTTCTTTGTCAAGCTCTTCTTCGCCTATTATTATAACCAATTTGGCCCCACATTTAGAAGCGTATTTCAACTGTGATTTCATATTCCTGTTCATAAGATCCCTTTCGACGCTTATTCCCCTCTGCCTCAGGAAAGAGGCTATTTTTTCCGCTTCCTCTTCCGCCTCGTCACCCATCGAGAGAATGTAAATCTGGCATACGGGCTTCAATTCAAGATCGACTTCTTCCGCCTTCATGATTTCGACTATTCTTCCTATTCCACAGGCAAATCCGACAGCTGGAGTCTGTTTCCCTCCGAGTTCCCTGACTACGCCATCATACCTGCCGCCTCCCAGAACATCAAAAACCGTGTCTTTGAAAGGATGTTTGACCTCGAAAACCGTACCGGTGTAATAGTCAAGTCCCCTGACGAGGTTCGTGTTATGTGTATACGGTATCCTTAGTCTTTCGAGCTGCTGTTTCACCTTGTTGAAATGCTCGGAACTTTCGGCACAAAGGTAATCGGTTATCACCGGTGCCTCCTTTTTCAGTTCCACATCAAGTTTGCAATCCAGCAATCTAAGAACGTTTTTCTCGAATCTGTTCTTACAGTCGGGGCATAACTCATCCAAATGACCGGAATAATATTCCTTCAGTGCATTTTTGTAATTTTCCCGGTCTTCCGAATTGCCGAGATAATTTATATGCAGTTCATAATTGTTCAGATGCAATTTTTCGAGAAGGTATAGCGAAAGCCATATGGTTTCCACATCGGCGGAAGGCGTCCCCGATCCTATTATTTCGGCGCCGAATTGTTCAAACTGCCTTGTTCTGCCGGCCTGTGGCCGCTCATATCTGAACATGGGTCCCATGTAGTAGAATTTCTGCGGCAGTCCTTCATTGGCTATCGAGTTTTCCACATATGCCCTTATTATCGCCGCGGTACCCTCGGGCCTTAGCGAAATGCTTCTGTTGCCTTTGTCGAGAAATGTGTACATTTCTTTCTGTACTATGTCCGTACCGTCTCCGACACTTCTGACGAACAATTCAGTCCTCTCGAATATCGGAGTTCTGAGTTCGGTGAATCCGAATACTCTGGCAGCTTCATGGGCGGCTTCTTCAAAGAAATGCCAGTAAAGCATGTCTTCACCGTAAATATCGTAAGTTCCTTTCGGTCTTGAAATCAAAGTGATTACCTCCTGTTATTTATCGAAGCAAACACCGCATGCCGAGCATTCGGCCCATCTGCAATCCGGTGTCAATTTTCCCTGTTCGCTTTTTTTATATTCGTCGATCAGAAATTCCCTGGACAAACCGCTGTCAATGTGATCCCACGGCATAACTTCGTCCAAAGCCCTTTCACGGGTGTATTCGCCGCTTTCTATACCCTCTTGTTCGAATTGTTCAAGCCATTTGGAGTATTCGAATCCCTCTTTCCACCCCTGCAAATATCCTTTCTCACCGGAAATCCTTTCTATAACCGGAGCGAGTTTTCTGTCGCCTCTGGCTATTATTCCTTCTATATGAGTAATTTCAGGTTTATGGAACTCGAACTGCGCGAATTTTTTAAGTACCGCCAGAGTCCTTATATCACCATGAAGTTCATCTATCGTCGCTTGTTTACAGAACTGGAAAGGCGTATGCGGTTTAGGTACGAAACCCGCCACACTCACGGAAACATTTTTGATGCCGAGTTTTCGGATCTTCTTGACTATCACCATTATTTCCTCGAGATCTTCTTTCGTCTCCCCCGGCAACCCGGCCATGAAATAAAGCTTGATTCTCGACCAGCCTTTTTTCCTTGCCGATTCGGCAGTGTTAAGAATCTCTTCTTCGCACACGTTTTTGTTTATTATATCCCGCATCCTCTGGGTACCGGCTTCGGGAGCGAATGTAAGACCTGTTTTCCTGACCGAGGAAATTTTATCCCCCATATCTATGCCAAATCTGTCAACCCTCGTCGAAGGTATGGATATGGATATCGTATTTTCTTTCATGAAGGGAAGTATGTCGTCCACGATATCCTTGATCTGGGAATGGTCCAGAGTGCTAAGCGAAAGCAGTGACAATTCTTCATATCCAGTTGATTTCAATGTCTCTTCCACAAGTTTACTTATGTCTTCCCTGCTTCTTTCTCTCACCGGCCTGTACACCATTCCGGCATGACAGAAACGGCAACCTCTCGTGCAGCCTCTCAGCACTTCCACAACCGCTCTGTCGTGTACTATCGAAAGGAAAGGCACTATCTGGTTTACAGGTGCGTCATCTATTTTCAGCGATTCTTTTCTTTTTTTGATCTTTTCGGGTACTTTCCCCGAAAATTCCGGTTTTGGAATTATTCCCGACCCACGCTGCTCGTAAAATGAAGGTACGTACACACCTTCTATTTTTGAAAGTTCGAGCAATCGCCGCGTCTTATCCTGTCCTTTCGTGTTTTTAAGGCATTCACCAATTTCCAGTATTGCTTTTTCGCCGTCGCCGATTAAAAATGCGTCTATGAAGTCCGCAACAGGTTCGGGATTGTATGCGCAAGGTCCTCCGGCTATAACTATGGGATAATTCCCATCCCTGTCCGCGGATCTGACCGGAATATTCGAAAGCCTTAAATATTCAACCACACCCGGAAAAGACAATTCGTATTGCAGTGTGAAAGCCAGAACGTCGAAAGATGCCGCAGGCGTCTTGGTTTCAAGGCCGTAACACGGTATACCGTGTTCAATCATCTTCTCTCTCATATCGAAAAAAGGCAGGTAGCCCCTTTCTGCAAGCATATCTTCCCTTTTATTGATTATTCCGTACAAAATCTTCAACCCGAGATGAGACATTCCAATATCGTATATGTCCGGAAAGACCAGCAGGAATTTCATGGGAACATTCTCGTGATTCTTAACTGTCGAATTGTACTCTCCGCCGATATACCTCGACGGCTTGGCCACTTGGTACAGCATACCCGTACTGTTGAGTTTTTTCTCAATTTCATTCTTTGTGTGCTTTATATTTTCCTTCAAAACATCTTTCAACTCCTGATTCGCATGGAAGAATTCGATTTTAAATATTTTGCTAAGTCAAAAATAGTATACATGAGATGTGTAACCGATAAAACCATAATATTTTAACATATCCCGAATTTTAATTCTCATTATGCAATTTCACCGACGAATGGTTTAAGTAATCGAAGATTATTTACCGCTCAAGGCTCAGTGGCCGAGGTGTCGGGGGATTTTATAAAGAAGCCGATCAAAATACCCAATGCTATTCCTATGCCCGTACCTATTACTTCCCTCAAAATAACCGTCATGAGTGGAGTATGCACATGCTGAAAAGAGTTTACGACAGAACACAATCCCATTACGCCGGCAACGGGCAGTAAAAACGAATATCTGCCGAACGCACGGTGTTTTCGGTTGAAGTAAATCCAAAGCGCAGGCAACCCGAATATTTCCTTGAATCTCGGCCTCACACCGAACAACAATTCCAGCCAATCCCTGAACTTACGTTCAAATCCCAGTACGAGCGCACTGTTTCCGCTTCTGGTTATGTAATACGCGCTGAAAAGCACCAGGAATATTATGATGAGCAGATCAGTCCAATGCAATTTGTTTCTTAGATCTTTGGCTCCGTAAAGTGCGAATTCTTTCAAAAATACGAGCGCAGGCAGATAAAACAGCAGCAGCTTTACCCCATGCGGCAACAATATCTGGTTGACGGTCAGAAAATTGAAAGTGAGTGCATTTATCATAATTCCCAACGTGAACGCGAAAGCTATTATGGAAAAATACTTCATGGCACCGGAATATTCGGAAGAACGGAATTCCCTGTATATCGCGGTTATGCCGAAGGTTGCCGTCAAGCCCGACAGATACAGTATGAATTCGTTGAATCCCTGCGTGAGAAATACCACCAAAAGGAAAACTCCGGAAATTGCCGCCATGAGCGGTGAATAGAAAACTATCAGCAAAAAACACGCGATTATTAAAATTCCGGTGAAATATCCCATATCGAACGGTTTGAATATTTCAATATCCTTAGAAACATCTATTATGCTGATTATGTCAAGCCCGTATTCCGTGTAGGACTTATCCATGTATCCAGGCAGCTGCTGAACCCAGAAGAAATCGATGCTGCGCTCTTTCCAGGCTCTAAGCCATCTTCTTATAACCATCTGGTAATCGAGATCGAGTTTCTCTATTTCAGCGGTCTTTATGGTATGGACACGGAAGAGTTTGTCCTGCTTGTCGGAAACCCTGCGCAATATGGCTTCCTTCAGCAATTCCGTAACGGGGTTCAGCTCAAGAAATCCCACTTCTATGTCATGCCGGTCGAGCTTCTCCGCAAAATCGTTGGGGGTAAGTCCTTCATACGGTTTCTCGTAGAAAATCACTTTCATACCCTGTCTCATTTTGAGGTATTCCTCGAATTTCGACTCCGGTATCCTTGAAAAATCGTAGACAAAAACCACCCTATCCCCCGCAAGACCGATCTGGTCTATATCCCTTACCATATAGAAATCTATTATTTCGGCAGAATACCCCTCTTCAAAACCCACGGATACTTTTGAGGATTTCTGATCGTATTCCATTCTCGGATATGCGTAAAAAATAACAGTCAGAACGGTAACAATTAGAAATATATAAAAAAGAACATTTCGAAAACCGTATGTATAAGTATTCTTATTCATAATGTTACCCTCCTGACAAAGATATTAACAATTCAACCTGCAAAATCAGCGCATTACGATAAGTTATATTAAGAAGTCTGAATTTGAACTTTTTATAGCTTGTATTAGTCAAAATAACATAAAAGGAAGTAAGTCGATAGGTACCCCCCTATCCCCCTTGAGAAAAAAATATACCCCCCACATTACAGCGGACTATAGAGAGTCCGCTTTTTTATTGCCAAAAATAAAAAACAAAAAGCGGGAAAGAATATTATCTTTCCCGTCTGAAAATTATTTTCCGACTATTTCTACAGTATCCCTTGCTATAAGAAGTTCTTCATCGGTCGGAACCACGAGAACTTTCACTCTCGAATCGGGACCGGATATATCTCTGAGTTCTCCCTTGAAATCGTTTATGCCGGTATCGACGGAAGCGCCGAGGAATGTCAGGTAATTGTTCACGATTTCTTCTCTGAGTATTGGCGAATTCTCACCCACACCTGCCGTGAAAAGGATCACATCGACACCGTTCATGGCAGCGGCATAAGCTCCTATGTACTTTGCGATTCTGTACTCGTAGACGTTCAGGGCCTTTCTGCATACGGGTTCGTTTTCCATAGCCTTATCTTCTATATCCCTCATATCACTGCTGAATCCGTCGGACAATCCGAGTATACCGCTTTTTTTGTTCAGTATGTTGTATACCTCTTCCGCGGTGAGGTCTTCTTTCTCCTGCAGGAAAACCTGAATGAACGGGTCAAGGTCACCCGATCTCGTTCCCATCACAAGGCCTTCGAGCGGGGTGAATCCCATGCTCGTATCGACCGATTTGCCTTTGTTCACTGCGGCTATGGAAGCGCCGTTACCGAGATGGCAGGATATTATCTTAAGATCCTCAATGTTCTTGCCCAACAGTTCCGCCGCTTTTTTCGATACGAATCTGTGGGATGTTCCATGGAAACCGTATCTTCTGATTTTGTACTTTCTGTAATATTCCATCGGGATTGCGTAAAGGTATGCGTAATCAGGCATAGTCATGTGGAACGAAGTATCGAATACCACTACGTTCGGTATTCCCGGAAGCAATTTCATTGCGGATTTGATACCCATTATGTTGGGTGGGTTGTGCAAAGGAGCCAGATAAGCATGTTCTTCCAACGCTTTTATCACTTCATCGTTTACCAGAGAAGACGCCGTAAACTCTTCTCCGCCGTGCACAACCCTGTGACCGATGGCATCAATTTCATCGAAAGTTGAGATGACTCCGGTGTTGGAATCGACAAGAGCTTCGAGCACGAGTTTCAAACCTTCGTCGTGATTTGCGATCGGTTTCTCAATGTTGAACTTTTCTTTACCTTTCTTGTGCTTCAGAATAGAACCAGGTATTCCTATCCTCTCCACCAATCCTTTGGAAAGAACTCTTTCATCCTCCATATCCAGCAGTTGGTATTTGATAGAAGAACTGCCGGAATTAATAACAAGAACTTTCATTCTGAATTTCACCCCCGGGGTTTTATATTTTTAGGCTTTGTTTGAAGAACCAAGACATTTCATTCTGGCTTTAATAAGTTCCTTAACTTCTTCTATAGCCGGCCCGAAAATCTTTCGCGGGTCGATTTCACCTTTCTTTTCACTGAGTATTCTACGCATAACCGCTATGAATGTTATTCGCAGGTCAGTATCGGTGTTTATCTTGTTTATACCGTATTTTATACTCTCTTCGAGTACTGCAAACGGCACCCCTTTTGCACCTTTTATGTCTCCGCCGTATTTATTGGCTTCCTCGACCCATTCCTGCGGAACACTCGAAGCCCCGTGAAGCACGAGAGGTATGGAAGTGTATTTTTTTACTTTCTGAAGCCTGTCAAAATCGAGTTTTGCCTCTCCAGCGAACTTAAACGCACCGTGACTCGTTCCGATGGCGGGGGCAAGGAAATCGATTCCGGTGTATTCGACAAATTTACGTGCTTCTTCCGGATCCACAAGTATGGATTCGGCAGCAACGACGTTGTCCTCAATTCCCTTCAAAGTACCTAATTCGGCTTCCACACCCACACCGACGGCATGTGCGAATTCGACGACTTTTTTAGTCGTGTTCATGTTCCCTTCGAATTCCTGATCCGAAGCATCTATCATAACGGAACCGTATCCGCCCTTTATGCATTGAAAAACGTAATTGAGTTTTTTTCCGTGGTCAAGGTGAAGACTCACGGGAACTTTCACAGAATCGGCATAATTTTTCACCGATTCGTAGAAAAATCTGACTCCTCTTTCTATACTGCCGTTCCCCGCATATTTTATTGCTCCTTCGCTTGTTTCTATGATTACGGGAGAATTTTCTTCTTCGGCAGCCTGAACGATTGCCTGAAGAAATTCGAGGTTGTTGATGTTAAAAGCTCCGACACCGTAATATTTTTTATTGGCGTCATCCAAAATTTCTTTTGTTGGTACGTATGGCATTGTTTACCTCCTCGGTCTCTATGTGATTATAAATCATCCTGCACATCTAATTTGTAACTTAAAATATCCTCTTCATCGAAAAATATTTCGTGTTCCCTGTAAAAACTTTCCGGAGAATCGGAGGCATGTATCAGGTTTTTAGTTACGGATACGGAAAAATCCGCTCTTATCGTTCCCGGATCGGCCTTGAGAGGATCTGTAGCACCTATAAGATGCCGGGTCAGCTGAACTGCTCTCGGACCTTCCACAACCATGAATACACATGGACCTCCGGTGGCGAAATCTATCAATTTGTCAAAAAAACTCTTGCCTTTGTGTTCCGCATAAAGGTCATTTGCCTGTTCAACTGTCATTTTATGCATTTTGAGAGAACATATTTTCAAACCGCGTTGCTCGAATCTCTTTATTATCTCACCGACCAAGCCCCTGCGAACCGCATTCGGTTTGAGGAAAACAAAAGTTTTCTCTGTCTCGAGAATTTTATCTGGCATAGGCATACCATTCCTTTCCCATTCTTATAGAGATATGCGGCCCTTTAACTATGACTTGCTCGTTTTCGGGCACGATGGCGGTGAAATACTGTTTCATATGGAATCCTCCGATGAAAATATCTTTAAGCGAAAATACGACGGAAAAGCCGTATATGATTTCCTCTTCGCTTTCATTCCGTATATCGAGGGAGAAATATTTATTTTCGTATTTCCGTGGATTGGGAAAGCTTTCAGAAACAGGATTCTCGTAATCTATGACCTGCGAGCCTTTCTGTGCATGCAACTCTCTGGGTCTTCCCCAGTCAAAAAGACGGTAAGTCATGTCGGATGTTTGCTGCACTTCAAATATCAGTGCATCCGGACCGAGAGCATGAACCTTTCCGGCTTTTAAGTCTATCAGATCACCGCAGCCGACACTTTTCCTGTGCAGATGATTTTCTATTGAACCACTGTCAAGAAGATTCCTGACATCTTCGGGAGACTTAACATCCACGATTCCGTCAACAAGCTTCGCGTCATTCTCCGAATCGAGTACATACCACAATTCGTTTTTGCCCCACGGTTCGCCTTCTTCGCTTTGAGCATATTCATCATCCGGATGAACCTGCACTGACAACCACTGTTTAGCCTTTAAAACTTTAACCAGAAATGGGAATCTTTTCAGATTAATTCCAGTTATCTCTTCTATCTTTTTTGAAGGAAAAGATTCTTTACCATCGGGAGAAAAAATCTTGGTTTCCATTCCGGGCAATCCCGAAAGCAGCCAAACTTCTCCTATGTCTTTTTTTCTCGCCGTCGGGTAGAATTCCAGTAAATCCTCTCCGCCCCATGGCCTTGAATCGAAAATAGGTTCTGAAAAATAAAACATCAAAATACCCCTTTCCGGTAGCGATACCTACTAAAAACTATCAATTTTTCTTACCGATATCAAGTCTCAGCATGTTTTTCTGTATGGATATGTTAGCTTTCAGTTTTTCCATGTCGTTTTTTGCTTTCTCCAACCTGTTCAGAGCCCTTTTTTTTGCAGCTTCCGCACGGTATAAATCAATATCGTCGGCTTTTTCGGCGGCATCCGTGAGTATGATCAGCTTTTCCCCATCCATCTTCAGCATACCGCCATGCACGGCGAATTCGATTTTACCCTTTTCGGTTTCCACAACCAACGGGGCGATATCGAGAGCAACTAAAATGGGTGCTCTCTTATCGAGAACACCCATGGATCCTTCTAATGTGCGAAAAGAAACGAGTCTGGCGTTTCCTTCCCATACTTTTTTATCAGGAGCTACGATTTCAACCGAAAATACGGACATGTCATTCACCAGCCTTCAGGCTAACGGCTTTCTCCTCGGCTTGTTCGACAGTACCTACCATGTAAAAGGCCTGTTCGGGCAGATGGTCGTATTTACCATCGAGTATGCCCTGGAAGCTTCTTATCGTTTCGGAAAGAGGGATGAAAGCGCCTTTCATCCCTGAAAATCTTTCCGCAACGAAGAACGGCTGGCTGAGGAATTTTTGTATTTTTCTTGCTCTCTGTACGGTCAACTTGTCGTCTTCGGACAATTCTTCCATTCCGAGAATGGCTATGATGTCCTGCAATTCTTTGTATCTCTGCAGTATTTCCTGCACCCTTCTGGCCGTATCGTAGTGGTCGCTTCCCACAACATTCGGATCGAGAATTTTCGAGTTCGAATCAAGCGGGTCAACCGCCGGATAAATACCGAGTTCCGAAATTTTCCTCGAAAGAACTATAGAAGCATCGAGATGCGTAAATGTGGTGGCCGGAGCCGGGTCGGTTATGTCATCCGCAGGCACGTAAACCGCCTGTACGGACGTTATGGACCCTTTACTGGTTGACGCGATTCTTTCCTGCAGCTCTCCCATATCAGTGGAAAGGGTAGGCTGGTAACCGACAGCACTCGGCATCCTTCCGAGAAGTGCGGAAACTTCAGAACCCGCCTGTACGAATCTGAAAATATTGTCGATGAACAGAAGGACGTCTTTGCCTTCGACATCTCTGTAGTATTCCGCCATAGTCAGAGCTGTGAGTGCTATTCTGAAACGGGCTCCCGGCGGTTCGTTCATCTGTCCGAAAACGAGAACCGTATTTTCGAGAACTCCCGATTCCTGCATTTCGAGATAAAGATCGTTTCCCTCTCTCGTTCTCTCTCCAACTCCTGCGAACATTGAAAAACCCTGTTTCTCTATGGCAATACTTCTTATCAGTTCAAGTATGAGAACTGTCTTTCCTACTCCGGCACCGCCGAACAAACCGACCTTACCGCCTTTTGGAAATGGTGCTATCAGGTCAATTACCTTTATTCCCGTTTCGAGGATTTCAATTTCAGTTGTCTGATCCTTTAACGCAGGTGGATCGCGGTGAATCGGCCATTTTTCCGATGTCGATATAGGTTCTTTTCCATCAATCACATCACCTAAAAGGTTGAACATTCTGCCCATGGCTTCCGGTCCGACAGGCACGGAAATCGGAGCTCCGGTGTCCGTCACTTCGAGCTCTCTTATGAATCCATCTGTGGAATCGAGTGCGACCGTTCTCACGGTGTTATCGCCGATGAGCTGTTCAACTTCCAAAACCAGTTTTCTCTTTGTATCCGGGTCTGTCACTTCAAGTGCATTAAATATTTCGGGAAGGCTTCCCTCTTCAAACTTAACGTCCACGACGGGGCCAATTATACTGACAATCTTCCCTTTTTTCACGGTTCCCATCCTCGCACCTCCTGGGCGTAAAAACGATTTTTAAAGTTGATATTAGTATACCATAAAACAGATTTTATCCTGTTTCACAAAAGAAAAAACCGGGCTTTCCACCCGGCATTTTCAATATTTAAACATAACAATAAATAAACAATTTTACGTTCTTACGAATTCATCAGAAAAGCGACTTTTTTGCTGAGTCTGGACTTTCTTCTTGCAGCCTGATTCTTATGAAAAGCCCCTACCTTTGCAGTCTTGTCGATTGCAGAAAAAGTTTCCGGAAGAAGAGCAGCTGCTGTTTCCTTGTCTCCCGCTTCGATAGCCTTGGAAATCTTCTTCACCAGGTTTTTATATGTGCTTTTATAAATTTTGTTTTGAAGATTCTCTCTCTCCGATCTCTTAACTCTTGCTTTTGTTGATTTACGGTTTGGCATTTATTTTGCCTCCTTTTCTTATTCCTGCGTATTTTAGCATTTTCAACGCTTCATGTCAACAAACGACATAAAAAAACAGAATCCAATTTTCACTGGTTTCTTTTCTTCATTACGATCATGCATGGGACACACATGCACGAATCGATTTCGACGGTACGCGATTATAACATAAAGTAATCACTTGCATCGAAATCGATTTGTAAATAAATAGTTTAGAGCAAAACAATTTTCTGTGAATCCACAATTGGTATCGCCAGCATTAATTAATTATCACCGTTTCTCTGAGCGAATAACCGCCATTCCATCAATCTTTAAGCGGAGCCTTTCTTATGAGCAGGTAACTGAAAAACAGGGAAACCGCCGACAGCATGAAGAAACTCAAAGCACCTGTCATGGAATTGCCGTCTTTTAACCCCATACCGGTTCTCATCAAGTCGAGAATCTCAACCGAACTCCTGCCGTCAGTTAAATTATTCGCAACAGAAAGAAGTATAATTATGAATACGGGCAGAAGAGAAATCAGTGTTTTCATTAGCTTGCCGCATCTGTAATACAGCATCGTTATGAACCAGCCGATGGTGACACAGAAAAAATATGCCGAAAATGTCCATACAAAATTCTGTATAAGGGTTCCTTCGGGAAAAATAGAGTTGTGTAATGTTTGATACGGTATCAAAAGATTGATTATGTTCACCGAAATCAGAGAAACGCATGCCATAAAAGCAGTAAGCAAAGCAAATGTCAATATCGATGACTTGTACTGAGTGGTTCTGCTTATTCCATGTGCCTGCAGGAATTTGAAATTCACTTTAAAACTGTTCAACCCTGATACAAAAAGAAATATCATCGTCGATATTGAAAATCCAATGAAATCCCTATTACCATCTCCTTTTCCGAAAGAAACAGTTCCTGAATTTCGTAAATAAGCAAACATGAGTACTATACATATTAAAATCGAATAATATATTATGATGGCTTTTTTTGTATCGGATAACTGATATCTGATTATTTTCAACATTTTTTTCATTTTCATCCCTCCGTCAGACATTCGTAAGTGCTATAAAGAGCTTTTGCAATTCCACTTTTCCGGTGTCAAGTCCCAATTCGTTAATCGAGGCCATATCCCTCTTCTTCACTTCCTCAAGAACGGTCACCGATTTGAACTTCCCCATGATTTCCGCGCCTGTATATTTTCTTGAAGAGACGTATTCATCGACTTTCGTAATTTCGCCGGAAACCGTGTACGCACCCTCAAGAAGATCTTCAACACTCTTTTTGAGTATGATTCTGCCATCCTTTATTATTATCGCCTCTTCGAGAACATCGGCGACCTCCTCTATCAAATGTGTGGACAGTATCATGGTCTTTGCCTCTTTCGTATAGTTCGCGAGAAGCTCTTTATAGAATAAATCTCTGTGATTCGCATCCAATCCGAGTACCGGTTCGTCAAAAATCATAAGGGGTGCGTTGGAGGCAAGTGCCGTTACCGCTTTGAAAATAGTGCAATAACCTGTTGAAAGTGATTTTATCTTCTTATCGATGGAAAGTCCGAATTTCTTCGAAAGCACGTGGGCATATTCCATATCAAATCCGGGATAAAACTCATGAGTCCATTTAAAACTCTCCTTAACCTTCATATAGTCGGGAAAAAGATTTTTTTCCATCATGTAATATATTCGGCCCAAAACTTTGTCGTTTCCCGACACGTCTTCCCCGTCTATCAGCACCTTGCCGGATGTCGGGAATATCTTGTCGGTAACCAGGTTTATAAGTGTAGTTTTCCCCGCTCCGTTCCTGCCAAGAAGACCGTAAATCTTTCCGGTTTCTATATCAAGGCTAACATCGTTCAATGCCTGTGTGTTGCCATAGTATTTTGTGAGATTTTCGATTTTTATGCTTTTCATTTCACTTTGCTCCTTTCTATCATGTTCATGATTTCTTCTTTGGATATTCCCAATTTGTTGGCCTCTTCTATCAAAGAAATTATATAGGTATGATAAAACTCTTCCTTTCTCTTGATCAAAATCTTATTTTTCGCTCCTTGTGCAACAAACATTCCCACACCTCTTTTTTTGTAAAGTATCCCCTCGTTTACCAACAGATTGATTCCCTTCGCGGCAGTGGCGGGATTTATTTTGAAATTAACCGAAATTTCGGTTGTGGACATTACCTGCTGTTCTTCTTCGAAAATATTTTTTAGAATATCATCCTCTATCGAAGAAGCTATCTGTAAATATATCGCTTTTTCACCGTTAAGATCTAACTTCAAAACAACACCTCCTTCAGTGGCTAAGTGGTTAATTACTTAGGTGATTAACTATATCACAAAAAAGCATTATTGTCAACACGTTAATTTCGTCTGTACCGTATGCCAAAACGTCCCGTAACAAAGAAAGAAGCGTTCCGGATACCGGAACGCTTCTAAAAAGACAATCAGCACAGGCAATCTATTTTTTTCTGTACCAGTATTTGTAAATTTCTTCGAATCCGATTCCGCTGTAGAGTTTTTTTGCGGACTCGTTCGCGTCAAGAACCTGCAAAAAAGTTTTGTCGCAACCCGAAGACTTTACCTTCGAAAGCATAGAGGACACGAGAGATTTACCGAATCCGTTTCCGCGGAGATCGTCTCTTACGATTACGTTGAAAATGCCCGAAATGCTTTCTTTGAGTATTCCGAGACCGCATCCGGCTATATCGTCGTTATCGTATATCAGAGTATAAAGGTTGTTTTCCCCATTCATCTGCATCAACGTACCGAACACTCTGCGCTGCTTTTCACTCAATCCTGTAAAAGCGCAGAAAGCGTCCATCCATTTTACCGTTATATTCCTTGAAAACAGGACATTTTCGGAAATTCCGAAATCATATTCATTCAAATCGATACTCATCACGGATGTGACATCTATTTTCCCATACCCCGAACTTTCAAGGTATTCATCGAGATCCGAAGGCTGAGAAGCCTCTGTCATTTTGAATATCAGCGGAAGATTCTTCGATGCGTATGATTTTTCGCACAATTCGATTTTTTCGTCAATCGGAATCATATTTGGATAAAGCGGACTTACGGAATTCGATCTTTTCGTATATCCTTCGGCAAATCTCATTATCCATCCGTCAAACATCTTCGTTTCGATCGAAGGCCAGGTGTTTAAAAACAACTCCTCAAGCCTTGTTATATTTTGTGTATCCGGCATAATTCTCCTCCCTATTCCCACATTGATTTATCGTAAAGAAATTTTTATTACAAATCATCATCTTTTTTTTCTTCGGCAGCGGAATTCATGATTTTGCTCAGTGTTCGGAACCCGGCGAGTATGGTATCGAGCTCTTCATCGGAAGCTCTTTTCAAAACCGAAGAAAATTTTTCTCTCGCCTTGTCTCCAAAATATTCAAATTGCTTTTTCAGTTCTTCGGAAACTATCAGATAAATTTTCCTTCTGTCCACATCAGATCTTTTGCGTTTGACAAGTCCCTTTCTGGCAAGTGAATCGACTATGCCCGATACGGTACTGTTTTTTATGTGCATTTCCCTGCTTATATCGGTGTGAGTCATGTTTTCATTCATAACTATAAGCTGAAGCAACCTCGCCTGTTGTAAGGTGATGTTTTTGCCGCAAAAATCGAAGTGATCCTGAAATATTTTCTTTGTTTTCTTAGGCATGTCGATATAGGATATGAAAATCTCTTCAATTTTCTTTTCTTTTTTATTCAACCAAACCACCCTGTTTTTTATTTACAATTATACAACATATCTCAATATTTTTAGCATACGAACATTTTAATAGCTAAACAAATTCGATTTTTCGTGAAAACCTTCGAAAAGTTTATCGCATCATACGGAATAAGCCGGAGGTTAAATCAACTTAATAACCTGATTTCCATTCAATATGAAGATATTGCCATACCGTTTTTTCTCAGTGGGAATAACAGCGTTTTCAGATTCCGTATTCTTCGAGAAGTGTTTCGTAAAAATCAAATGACACTCCCTTGAAATCATCTTTTTCGGGAGAGTAATCTATGGATAAAAGATATTCAAAGAAATCAATATCGTAAATATAGGTTTCAGCACGATATTCAATATTGTAGAATTTATATCCGAGAAATTTTGCGAAACCTTCCACAAGATTCTCTTCACAGAAAGCGGTCCACGAATAAGAATTCAAAAGCGAAGGCTGTGAATTCCAATAGTTGTAAAATTCATCTACCGTTTTCAGTCTGTCGGATAGCTTTTTGAATTCCGCCTCTTTGGTGAATTTTTGAAAAAAACCATGTGAGAATTCGTGCAGCGCCGTGGACATTATGTGTTCGACTTTCTCAACGTTCCCCTGTATTGTGGAAATCTTTAAATTTCCGTAAGTGAAACCGTATGCGCCGACTTTTCTGAAAGTAAGGTAAAACAGCGGTGAGTAATCGCCGAGATTTATTTTGGTTTGAGATTCGAGTATTTTGAACGGATTGGGATAATTCTTCAATTTTATATTGAATTCCGATGATTTTGTATTATAATAATCAGTATTATTGTTTAAATAATCTTTTAGGAATAAATCGTAAAATTCAGGAACGATTTTTAAAAGAGCATTTTTGGCTTTTTGGGGTATTTCCCCGCTGGTTTCGATTACAGTCATAAGTTCCTGGATTTGTGTGTTATCGGCGGTCAGCGTCATTATATCAAGAAGTTTCCAGATGTGTATTTCATCGAAAATCGTGTTCAAATCCGCTCGATTTTGCAAGGTAAAAGATCCGTATGTTTTAATCAACCAATCGTAATGATCGAGTTCTCTTTGTGTACCATTTGAATAGTAAAGTCCGTAATTATCCACAGAGAGGACATTTGCCTGGTATATTTCGTACAATGAATCGAGAAGTGCGTATTTAAGTGTGACAGTCCTAATTTGCATCCCGCCGTCAATTTCTTTTTCCATCGGATTTTTTATTTGCGGTTTCGTATCACAGGAAACGAATAACACGGATAACACGATCAAAATAAGCACTGTAACAGTATTTTTCATTTCATTTCTCCCTGACAAAAAAATATATTCTGCGATTATAACATTAAATTCGAAAAGGCAGCCTTAAAGGCTTGTCAAATAATGATGAGGGTGGTTATATGGAGGAAGTCAAGAATTATTACAATGAAAATGCTTTAAAAGAATGGGAAAGACTTGAAAGGCACAGACTGGAATTTGATATAACGAAGAAAATCCTGGACAACCACATCGGCAAGGATTCTGAAAACGGACTCAAAATAGCCGATATCGGGGGAGGCCCGGGCAGGTATTCTCTGCACCTTGCAGGGAAAGGGCATGATGTGACACTTGTCGATTTATCGTGTGAGAACATTTGTCTTGCCATTCAAAAATCCGAGGAAATGGGAATCGCACTTGACGGAGTTTTTTGCGCAAATGTGTTGGATCTCGATATTTTGGAAGACAACTGCTATGATGCATGCCTTCTCATGGGACCCCTTTACCATCTGCTCGAACAAACCGACAGAGAAAATGCCGTAAAAGAGGTTCTCAGGAAATTAAAAACCGGAGGAATAATAATTTCCACTTTCATATCACGCTTCGCACCAACATGCGATTATCTGAAAAACTATCCGCAGGCCATTCTGGAACAGGAGGAAAGTCTCATATACGTAACCGACAAAGGGGATAACATACCTTCTGAAGAAAATCCCGGTTTCACTCACGCATACTTCAGCACCTCTGATGAATCAAAAAAACTCATGGAAAGCTGCGGAGTTAAGACAATCAGATTTTCCGCCGTAGAGAGTATCGCGTGTCTCTGTGAATCGAAGCTATACGAATTGGATGAGGAAGCCTATGAAAAATGGGTTGATTTCATATACGCAATTTCGACAGAACCCTCGATTTTGGGCGCTTCGGAACATTTGATACATGTGGGCGTAAAAGTATAAAAATTTCATAACAGTCTATTCCGATATTTCCCATACGTGAATGAGAGTGCGTTCTCCTTCGGCCCGTCCAGGTTCGAATACATAAAGCAGACGGTTGTTTCTGTCATACGAACAAGCTCCGAGGTGAAACCATTCCTGTTCGGATTTGACGTTGTACAGAATTTCATCGATTTCCATTACCGCATAAGGTTGCGGTTCGTACGGCTGTTTTTCGCCTCTGGCAACCATTGCGATTTCTTCTGCATCGTAGAATATGATCTGCCCACGAAACTCTTCACTCCACCAGCCTCTGTTGTCGCAGGACAGGCATGGTCCATCCTGATTTCCATACCAGGTATCGCCTATTCCCTTCGTCCCGACGAATATCACCGCCGACTTTTCTCCGGAGGTAAGCCAGGCACCTCCCGACCATTCGTCGGAATGTGCGTATCCGTCCATCTGATAGCTTGGACTGGGTTCACCTTCATAATTGTCGGAATACCTTATCAACGGAACATCGCTTAACACACTGCCGTTTGCGGGAGGGTTCCCGTCCAGCCATGGTCCGATAGCGACGAGTGTCGGCCCGAAACCCGACCATCCGCCGTCACGATATCTGCCGGTTGCCAGGCGCATACCGGGAGTATTTGATTCCGACCATTCCGACGGAATCTCAAAAAGATAATCGTTAATACTGTACAGATTGTAATTTCCGACCCACCACGCACCATGGGCATCGGGTGAATCAAGTACCGTTTCACACCACATATGCGACGGAATCCTGTCAACCCCGGCATCATCCTGCATATGTGCCCCCCAGCACAGATAAAGTTTCTCCGAAGCTTGCGATCCCTGTGCGGGAAGATATTCCATACCCATGCGAGGCATTTCAACTATTCCGTCAAACAAACCGATTTTCAAATTGGAAAACCCCTGTATGGTTTCCGCTGTGTTAAGTTCATCCGGATTTTTTGCCGCGGAAATCACCGGAACAGGTATTGAGATTTCAGATACCAGATGCAGTACATCGTATCCTGCGCCAAACAGTGAACCCGGATAGTCGTCGTCAATTCCGCCCGCATCGCCATTCGGATAATACGCCATGGCCATCCCACCGTATTCCCACATGTGGGTATCCTCGAACCCGATTTCGGGTTCGGGTGTCAGGAATGCCCCGAGATATTCTAAATCCCCCGGCATAATCCTCCTGTCCGAAGATGTGGAAATTCCAGTCTCAACCGTGGAAAAATTCCAGATGTCTCCAACGGTCAGACTTCTCTGCGCATCTTCAAACATATCATAGGTATTTACTTGCCAGTTGTAGGAACAATTACCGAACAGATACGGAGCGGAAACTTCGGTCGCAGTAGTCAAATCACCGATTTTCACCATATCATACGTATCCGTAGCAAACCAGATATCGTAATATAATTCATCAAAATCGGAATCAAATCCGATCCATGAAAGTTTCACATCCGTCGGCACATCCGTAGAACCGTTTGCCGGAAAAGGAGAATAAGCTTTGTACGGAGCTGAATTTCCCGAAGATAGACGTATCCATAAAGAGAATCGGGATTGTCCCCTCTTGACTGTGGTGAAGTTGTCGTACGCAAGAACTCTTATTTCATAAATTCCGTTTTCCAAAGTCTCCAAATTCATGTCATAAGTAAATACGGAATTTCCGTTCACCGCGGTTCCGTTAAATTCCACCGCATAGGATATTTTATCGTAAGGTTTCAATTCCATTTTCAGAATTTTGGTATCCGAAGCCAGTACCAGAGGGGCAGCATTACTCGTATACCGGCTTGGGACAGCCTGCGGAAAGTCTGGAAAAAGCACGGTTTCGTCAATCACATCAGGGTTGCCGAAATCCGGCAATAAGGAAACCTGTGATGTACCACACGAACCCGAAATCAGGAGCAGACACAATAAAACAATCAGAATTAACGGAAACAGATATTTAAACAAATTCACACCTCACATACATAAGAAGAGAACACGACGCATGTTCAATTATTATATCATATTCAACTGTATATTATATTTTATTCATAAATTCGCATGTCCATTTATAATTAAAATTTTATTCATGACGCGAAAATAACAGGCACCGTAACAAATCGGGAGAACGGTATAAAAATCGAAATCATCGTCATTCGACAGGTTGAAGAACTTGACCGCTTTATCGAATTTCGTTGAGACCATAGCTGAAAATGCCGCTTTCAACGCCGCAAAACCGATTAATTTTTCTTTGCTTGCGTCTTTGAACATACGTAAGCTTTCAGATTTCCGACAGCCAGACAGTCGACTGAAACCAATAGCAAGTGAACGATGATGGCATTTTTCCGGATCCCGGATTCCGTCCGGAGAATCCGAATAACGCTTCTGTGCTCAGTCTTCCGGAACAGAGTACTGTTACGTCTTCCGATTACAAGTCCACCTTCGAGCATACGGGGATATTATTTTTTTGATGTCATTTCTTTCTACGCTTTGCTAATTTAATGTTGTTTTTCTTTGACATGCAATATTTTCGTAATATCAATGCATGTATTGAGATGCTATAATTTTCCTGACTTAAAATTATATAAAAGAGGTGTTATTGATGAAGAAGGTTATTTTGTTTGCGGTAGTATGTTCTTTATTGTTGCTGACCTCATGTGTCGGAACACGGATTAAGCAAAACACACTCTGGATGAACAATTTGATGGATCGCGGACTCGAGCTCGTTATGAACACTTTCAACGAAAAAGAATTATGCTTTTTGAGCGTTGTCGGAACGGTTGACCATCAAAATGTTTCAGAAAGACACGTTAACAATCCGTTAAGTCCGGATGATATTTCGACCTGGGTGCTTTTATACAGCTACGGCAATCGTGAAACAGAAGTACCGGTTGTCGTCGAAATCGATTACGAAAACGGCACTTGGAGTGAGCCATACATCAACAGCAGTCTTGCACCGACAGGATCTGTTTTATTTAATTTACCGGTACATGTTTCAATAGACCTGGATGAGGCAATTGAAAGAGCTTGGAATAGCGATTTCCAGAACTGGCTGGGAGACTTAGCTTTTATCGAATTGACACTTCCTTTGGAATTAAGAGAAACCGGAATTATAACGGAACCGGTGTACAGATTCCAGAGAATTGGTGCACCCGAAGATTTTCTGCTCATCGGTGCCTTTTCCGGAAAAGAATACTGTGTCACAAATGATGATTGATATTTTAAAACACGGGTTATCAGTAGCTCCGTCACATAAATAAAGGAAAATATAATTAAAACACAGGGCTTTTTCATAAAATTCGTTGAATAAGCCCTGTGTTTTAAATTATAGTGATTCATATTTTTTATTTAAGGCATTATCAAATTTTTCAGCAAATTTCAATTATTGGTTTATTGTTCTTTTCTTACATATCACTTTCTACGGAAAACTTTTCAGGCAGTTCGAAGATTTCAGCGTATTTTCTCAGCAAATCTTTTCAAGATACCATAATCACTTGTTTTTCAAAGCATGTACGGAAATTGTATTCATGTATTTCCCGGCTCCTGCCAACATCGATTTTCTGTCATTCACAGCGTATTCATGATCACTTTCAAGCCAATCATTCCATGAAGTTTCCATACACTCCATTTCTCCAATACTCTTAATATTTATTTTTTTTGAATTTGAAAGAAGGTTGTTCCACCATTCACAGCTATGGAATGTCTCCAAATCTTCCGCTTTCCATGATAGCAAAAACTCTGGCGGCAAATTATCGTGAATATCTTTCTTAAAACCGGGAAAAGCCAACGCGATCTGTCCGCCGGGTTTCACCAAAGGTGCCAATTTATCATCCATGAAGTTCGAATCCATTCCGAAGTAATAATACGAATCAACGCTGATTACAGCATCGAAAAACTCCTCCGCGAACGGCAAATCGACTGCATCCGCATGAACGGGAATCACAGAACCGTCAAGACCCATCTGTCTGAAACGTTTATAATTCTCGGTAGCGCCTATCCAGAGATCCACGGCAAAAACACTGACTCCGAATTCCTTGGCAAGGAAAATCGAGGTCAATCCTTTTCCGCAACCCAAATCCATGATCCTCATCCCCGGACGCAAATCCAATGTCATTGTCAGCTCCTCAACCATTTTCAGACAATTCGGCCCCATGAGATTTTCTTTCACGAATTGCTTGTCGTATTTATCGCTTCTGGTAAAATTCAAAATATTTTCCTCCCTATTAATTTAATCGATTTTATTGTACAGTTCTCTTTTAAATATGTAAACCTATAACTTTTTTAATAAAAAAGAATAAGAACGCCAAATGCACCGAGCACAGGCGTTCTTATTCTTCATCTTCTCATTTTGGACAATATGCCGTAAATTGTCTTCACAGACAAAAAATACTCTTCAGCGAGAATCTCCGCAGAAATGCCGGAAATATACTTTTTAAAAATTTCTTCATTTCGCTCAAATGTGTATTGTTTACTTTTACCGGCAGAACCCCAGGGTTTTCTGTTGAATTCTTTACGCGGAATATAAATGTACTCACCATCAACAAATTCCTGAATTTCCAACAGCAAGTTCTCGGGCAGCACCGATTTTCCATTCAGATAACTCATTTGCCTCCTCCAAGTTCATAATATTTCTAAGGAAAAAGCAAAGGCTATTTGAATTCAGCGATTCATCGCAAATAGCCTCTGCTATCTGCGGCAAATGGCCGTTTGTTTAAGATGGTAACGAATGCAACCTCCCCCCTTTCTGCACTCAGGATACTAAATATTTGACGATTCCTTTTAGATTCCCGTCGCACACATATTTGCAAAATCAAAAACTGAGATCCGGTTTGGCGGGAACTGCGAAAACGCAGCAATCGTATATTATACGGTTAATTATAGCATACGGTCTGTGGAAGTACTTTTAAGACTTTCCATCCGCCTTTTCCTTAATGTATTTTGGCTTCTGTAAATTTCCGAACAGTCTTCGCCTGCAAAAAAGCTGCCGATGTTTTATTTTCGGATTCTCTGAGACCGTTGCTTAAAAATTCACGGAGGGAGTTAAACTTAGATTTTTTATTTCGTGTCTTGAATTTGATGTACATTATAACTCCTGTTGTCCATCCATAATTATTACACTAACATTTCCATTAACGAGCTTTCTGAATTTACTCAGTTCCGGAGTCCCAAGCCCGTAATGCATGGGAACTGCGAATTCAGGATTCAAATCGTTTATGAGTTCGGCGGCCTTTTCGGTTGACATAGTCAAACCATCACCGTCAACAGGAACAAATGCAACCTTGATATCTTTAATCTCATTAATTTCTTTTACATAATCGGTATCTCCCGCATGAAATATCCTGCCCCCGTTGGATTCTATCACATAACCGACATTGGCATGAGATTTCGGATGCGGGATAATCAGACCCTTTTTATCATTATAAGCCGGTACCGCCTCAATTGAAATTTCATCGTAAACTATTTTATCGCCGGGTTTTATTCGATTTAATTCTATACCCTTTATCCTTTTCAGCAGCTTCGAATAAACCTTTTGCGGGCAAATAATTACCGATTCCGGTTTCAGCAGTTTTTCTATGTCGTCCGGCGAAAAATGATCCTGATGCTTATGCGTTATCAAAATATAATCGGCCTTTAGCGGTATATCGACTTTTACGGGATCTATATATAATATTTTCTCTCCAAATTCAAACCTGAAAGCCGCTGTGAAAAAATCCAGGTGATTTACCAATAAAGGTATATGTAAATTGACCGCGCCTATGGCCTCAATATTTAAGCCTCCACCCGGAGAAAAACTAACGATTTTATCAGGCCTTTTTGAACTTCGATTTATCCCCATAACACTACCTCTCTTATTCAAAAAATAATTCCGAACGATATATTTGTCATCAGATACCCGAATCTGCCCGGAATTTCATCCTTGTCCTCCAATTCCTCACCCAAGTATAATTGCTTTTGGTAAAATAGAAATCAGGATAAAGATACAGCTAAAAAAATAACAGCCTCCAGGAAAATATATAATCCCTTTTAACGACAAAGAAAATTGTATACATATTTTCTTACGGCATCATGTTTCATGAACCCACTGACAATATATTCAGCAGGGCTCGCCTGTCTTTACCTTCAAAAAACCAGGTGCATATATAGCCGTACAGTTCCGACATGTTTAGTCTCTCACAGAACGCGGCGATTTTACCGTAATTAGGATCGGTAAACCTTTTTTCAAGTACCTTTTCGGCATCGAAATCCCAATCGGTCGTAGAATATCTCGCGTATTCCCTGAAATAAACATTAAGCATCTCGAAATCTTCATTTTTACCGACTGATGTATACAGCTCCACGAGCTTTGACAGCGCATTTTTATCACCGATATTTTCCGTAAGAATTTTAAAAAGCATATACCTCCCCGTGTAATAGGGATATTCTGATTTAAAGCAAGAATTGACGAATTTCTTCATTGAATAATCTTTACTCACATAACTTATGAATTTCTCCGTATCTCCCGCAAACGAAAACAGCTTTATATAATCCACGCTTTCATTTGGCAGCTGAACAAAGACACCTCTTAAAACAAGGAATTTCAGATCAAACGCAGAACATTGATACAGTTTTTCAAGGTTCTCTTCAAAAAGTTCGTCTTCTCTCATCAGTAAAATGGCATAATTCAAGGCATTTGGATTTTCAAAAGACACTCCAAGCTCCAATGCACGGGATATCCGAACAAGCGTTTTAATCTTGACCGTTTTTTTCTCACCGTTCATTATCCTGTAAAGCGAAGCATGCGACAATCCCTTTTCCGCCGCAAAGGATCTCGGTTTTTCTATTCTGCATTTAAGAAATTTCTGAAGCCGGCTGCTGTTTGGAACCTCATCTTTTTTCACAACCTTTATTTTTTCAATAAGACAGTATTTTTTCACATCGTTCATGGTTTGCCTGTATTTTTCTCCGAGCTCGGGTATGCTCCGTGCAAAAGTTCCATAATAAAAGACAAATATCTCCGCAGCATCGTAATACGAAACATAATCATTTCTCATCCTTGCGATGTTGAGTATAGTATCGAGATACCCGATAACTGAATGTACATATTCCAGATAATATCCGAGATAATAAGCAAGCTCGTTTGATATTTCTGAGGCCTTTTCAGTGTCGGTGTATTTCCTGTACCAGGCGGAATTGTTAAGTCCGACAGTTATGTAGGTCGGGTGCGGATGCTTAAGCGCATTTTTATACACACAATAATAAATTTTCGATGCCTTTTCGTATTCTTTCTTTCGTGAATATTTTATGGCAGTAACATTCAATTCCAGGGCTACATCCAGATCATCTTTCACATGCTCTTTGCTCCATGTCCTGAAATCCTTACTCGCCCTTTCGCAATTGTACGCATTATCCATCTTCAGGCTTTTACCTATCATATTTCTGCATGAAACGGGTATTTTACCGAATTCTTTTTTGAGCTTCAGATATAATTTTCTGTCTAATTCCGTATCTTTCGATACCCATGCAATATTTAATTTTATATCCAGCAGCAGGTATTTGATTCCCGTATTTTTACACTTTTTTAGCTCTTCATCTACCTTTTCTATAAGTTCATGATTTTTAACTACTCTTTTTATTTTTAATATTTTCAAATATCTCTTTAAATACCTATTCTGAGCATATTTAGTAAGATAATTTATAAAAGGTTTTGAATATTTACCATAATTAACTATTTTTAAAATTGACTCTAGATTTATTATAACCACCGCCTAAAGCAAAATATTATTCGCGATATTTTACATAACAGTTGTTAATGCTATATATTCTGCTATATCCGGCTTTTACAGAGGAATTCGAGTTCTTTTGTCTCACACATATTAAATCAATGAAAAAAAAATAAATATAAACCTTTATTCATAGTGTTTTCGACTTTTATTAAGACACTTGATTGTCATATAAACTAATTTAGTATATTAATATAATGAATTAACTTAAAAGATAACATCACCTAAGATTATAGCATAATGCATTAACTAAAGGAGGCATTTATTTTGAAAAGATTGCTTTTATTAATATTGCTTATTTTTTTGTCCTTATCTTTGTTTGCAGATCCTGATGATGATGCACATAATGGTAAAGAATTTATTCTTCCTATAATTTCTAATGATTGTTCAGTAAATGTTAGTGAGAATGTTGTGAGAATCCATACGTTAATAAATTTTAAATATTTAAAGCAATTGGAATAAAGAGGTTTTAAACATAATTAATCTAATACTAAATTTCTATAGAATCCTAATTATGACTTAAATTGAAGGTTTTAAAAATATTTAAAATTATTTTCATTTTTTTATAGTGGGTTTTAGGTATTTCTGAAGACCAAATCTCATTTTAAATAAAGGAGGTGAAAACAATGGAAAAAATCACGATCCCAGAAATTAAAAAATCACATTGGTGCGGTGGTGGCGCTTGTGGCCATGGTAAGGAAGAAACATAAATAATATAGATATTAGGCCGTCTCCTCTAAAATAAGGAGATGGTCTAATATCTTCAAGGAGGAGAATTATATTGATAATAAACGAATATATAATCAATAAAGAAAGGAATTTAATTTTCAACACTAAAGATATTAGCTTTTATAAATTAAGTGATGATAAAATAAATGAACTAATTATAAATAGATATATTGATGAGTATAAAACAAATGAAATTAAAACCAATAAATATTATAATTTAAAAAACATTGAAACCATCAAACTTTTGATTTCGAATGACTGTAATTTATATTGTAAATATTGTTATGCTAATAAAGGTAATTATGGTAAGGATAAGTCTTTAATGAGTCTGGAAAAAGCTAATCAAATTGCTCTTTTTATTAAAAATAATCTTCCGAATTTTAACCAAATGTTATTTTTTGGTGGAGAACCTTTTATGAACATTGATGTTCTAGAATTCTTTTGCAATTATTTTAAAAAAGATATAGATTTTTTAGTACAAACAAATGGTACAATTTACAACGAAAAAATTAAAAAAATAATTGAAAAACACAATATAACTATGACAGTAAGTTTGGATTGTGAAAAAGAAATTCATGATGAAAATAGAATATTTTTTGACGGCAGTGGAAGTTATGATTTAATAGATAGAAATATTTTTCTTTTCAATTCAGATAGACAAAATGTGAAGTATTTACAAGCCACTTTGAGTGGAGAAAATGCTTCTAAAAAAGAGATTTTTTTATTGAAGAATAACATGATTAAAAGATATGGTATATCAAATATCGTTATAAGCAAAGATATTAATGAAACGGATTTGTATAACTTTGAATATAAAAAAGAAGAAGTTAATCGTAAAGTTTCAGTTTTTTTTGAAGATATTATCAACGGAAAAAACAATCACATTGTCCCAATAAAAGAAATATTGAATTGTGTTTTTTCAGGAGAGGCAAATGAAAATTTATGTTCTGCCGGATTTTCTCAATTAACCATTGACGTCAATGGTGATATTTATCCGTGTCCCATGTATGTTAAAGAAGAATACTTAATTGGTAATACCTTGGATAAAGAAGCTGAATTAAGTTATAATATGAATATTATAGAGAAACGACTAATGAATAAAAGCACAATTGCTTGTAAAAATTGCGTAGCTAACTTCTGGTGCCAAATATGTACCGCTATTTTAAATAACGACAATAACAAACACATTTCTGATAGTTCTTTATGCGAATATTACAGAGAATTATCAGAAACTGTTATTCTAAAACTTACAGAATTAATATCTAGTGGTAAAATAAACGAGTTTTCAGAAAACTACAAAAAAATATAGTAGTGAAAATAAAATGTATGAATGAAAAAGATACTTAAAGTTACGTGACTTATTTTTTATAGATAAATAAGGTGAAAACATGAAAAATATTCTGATGAAATACAAATTTAAAATTTTCATCTCAATAGTTCTAATTGCTTTTATGTGTGCTACGGAAATAGGACAGGCGGCATTGTTCAAAATCGTATTTGATAAAATTTCAGGTGATAATACTTATACGATAATTCAAGTGATTATTGCCTCCATATCTTTTATCATTTTGCTTTTCGTTTCGGATGTATCGTTTAAAGTATTTAAAAACAGATTCTTGTTTTCATGCATAGAAGAATACAGAAAGAAATACATACACTCTTATATTGATTCCGGAGTAAATATTACAAACTCCAAGCTGGTTAATGATTCTGTAAATGTGATGGAAAAAGTTGAAAGGCGTTATATAGAAATGATTTTCAGATTACTGAAAGATTCCATATTGTTATTCGGTGCCTTATTAACAATATTCATAATAAATTGGCAGATATTCCTGCTTACTATAACAATTATATGGATACCAGTTTTAGTTCCTTTTTTACTCAACAAGAAAATTCAAAAACGTAACAACATTTTGATAAATAACACAGAAGAATTAATAGCAAAAATAAATGATATTCATGGTGGATATGAAATAATAAATGGATTTAATGCCAAGAATCAAATAAAAAAGTTATTTGACCTAAAAAATACAGAATTGGAAAAATCAAAATATAATTACAATAATCTCGCTAGTGTTCAAGAAAGTATTTCTATAACTTTAAGTATAGGTTCCTTTATTCTTATAGTCTTATTTTCCGGATATCTTGGTATAAAGGGAATTATATCCATTGGCTCAGTTATGGCAGTATTACAGGTACTAAATTATGTTTTAAACCCGATAATGAATATACCAATTTACAGGTCGAACATGTTCTCCGTAAAAAAGCTCATTTCAGATTTAGATAGCTCAATAAATAAAAAATATCCTGATGGTACATGCAGTATAAAGAATTTCAAAAATATACATTTATCTAACTTATCTTTTTCTTATGATAATGAAAAGAATATTTTTAATAGCATTGATCTATCTTTTCAAAAAAACAGGAAATATTTAATAATAGGAGAAAGCGGTTGCGGTAAAAGTACTTTGATAAAACTAATATTACAACATCCAATAGGAAAATATTCTGGGACTATATCTTTAAATTCAGTGCTTATAGAAAACATCAAAAGAAATGATTATTTTTCAATGCTTTCGTATATAAGTCAGAATGTTTTTCTGTTCAGCGACAGTATTTACAACAACATTCTTATGTATGAAGAAAAGAATATGAATAACATGGAAGAGATTTTAAAAAAATGCAAACTAGATAAATTGATTAATAACTTACCCAATGGAATCAGAACGATAATAGGTGAAGGCGGCCAAACTCTTTCGGGTGGTGAGATGCAAAGGATTTCAATTGCCAGAGCTATGATAAAGAATTCGGACTTAATACTTGCAGATGAAATAACTTCAGCTTTAGATGAGCAAACGGGTAAGGAGATAGAAAAAATCATACTCGAAAGCGATTTTACTTTTATAAACGTAAGTCATAATATTTATAGAGATAATATTGAATTGTACGATGAGATTTACGAAATTAAAGATGGCGAAATTTTCAGAAAAGAATTTGAAGATATTCTTTGCTAGTAACTCATCATGTGCATGAATATTACGAATTAAGACAAGATAAAGAAACACAATAGAAAAAGAACGAATTAAGATAAAAAAGGGTCATTGAAAAGGGAAACGGGATAAGAATAAGAAAATCGGTACTCCAAGTAGTATTATATGTCGCTCAAAACCTACAATACAGCAAAGGTGTACCAGCACGAACATTTTATCATCAATCGCAGGAATAATCAATAGGTATTTCGGAGCTTATTTTGAAAACATACCCGCTTTTTATCTTAAAAACTTTTCTGTCCTGGTTCAGGGATTGATTTCCAATGAATACGACAGTATAAGCAAAATAGCATTATGTCCCTTGGACAATATGAGTCATCCCACACTGACGAGATTTCTGTCTTCGCATGAAGAATTCTGGAAGGGAGCGGTATGATTGACATTGAGAAGACGAATTTATCATTTGGGTTGATTACGAAATCATATAATGGAAAATCAAGTAATACTTTTGTTGAAAAATACGGAATTGCTCTAATGGAAATCGAGGTGTGATTAGTTGCTCATAATACTAAAATTTTTCTATCCTTATTATAAGCAATATAAAATGGATTCAACTCTGACGGTTCTATTTCAAATATTACAAAAAATTACTATTTTGCTCATTCCATTAGTGACTAAGCAGCTTTTGGATTTTGCCGCACAAAAAAACGACTTTGAAACTTTTTCAAAATTCGGGTTTGCATTTTTAGGTTTGAGTCTTTTATCTATTTTATTCTTATCTCTAAGGTATTATTTTCAATCCAAATTAGAGGCAGAAGTTACTAATGATATTAAATATGCCATTGGCAAAAAAACATTTTCGATTCCTTATACGGATTTTCTAAATAAAGAACCTGGTTACTTTGTTCAGAGAATCAACCGTGATACGGAACGCCTAACCGGATTAATCATATCGGACATGTCTATGTTTTTAATCAATATTGTATACGCTTGCTCAATCATATTTCTCATGTTCGATATTAATTTTCTGATTTCTCTGATTTTAGTGCTGCTGTTTCCATTATTTCTTTTCGTTTCGAAATATTTTATCCCAAAAATCAAAAAAGTCAACGAAATGATAATGGAACAGGAAGAGGAACTTAATTCCCATTTTAATGAAAATATAAATGCCAACTATTTTATACGTGTTTCCAATTTGGATTCACATTTCAACAGAAAATCAGAATTAAAACTGAAAGAGATCTATAAAACTGTCCTAAAGAAAATACGATATGAAATAAGGTATGATTTTTTTCTTGTGACCGGAATTATGAATTTGTCTCATGTTTTAATTTATTGGCTTGGCGGTTATCTTGTCTTTTCTGATGTTATGACATTTGGAAGCTTAACGGCAATCTCCCTCTATTTTTCAAGGCTTTGGTCCCCGATAGAATTTTTTATGGATTTCCCCAAAAAAATCAAAGAAGAAGAAATATCTCTAAATCGAATAAGAAATTTGCTTGATGAACCGGATACTGGTGATAATATTGCTTCATCCCGATCTTTATCAAACCCGTTCGAAGACATCACGATCAGAAATCTTTCCTTTACTCACGGTGAAAAGAAAATATTCGACAACTTATCACTAAAAATCAAAAAAGGTGACAAGATAGGCATCATCGGAGATAATGGAAGTGGCAAGACGACATTAATGAACTTATTAACCATATTCACCCCCTAAATAGATTGCAGTGGAAGAAAGAAAAAAGTAAAATAAAAAGGGGTGAAGAAAATGACGAAAAAACAATTCAGCGGAGAATTCAAAGTTAGAGCATGTGAAGATTATATAAACAGCGATATGACATACGAAGAACTGTCGGGAAAGTATGAGATAAACACGTCGACATTGTCAAAATGGGTAAGGATATACAGAGAACATGGAGAAGCCGGATTTGAGAAACAGCCGAGAAAAACGAGAAACACCGGGAAGATGCCTGAAATACTGACAGAGATAGACAGGGCTTATCCGCTGAAGTCAAATGACAGGAAGCTGGAAGAACAGAACCAGAGATTGAAGAATCTGGTGGCGGAGAAAGAGATAGAAATACAGATACTGAGAGAAAAGATAAAAAAAAAGATGGAACAATAGATGATTATGGAATTGGATATGAACTTGAAAAGGCAGGATATGCGGCACACCGTATAATCAGGGTACTTGAACTGAAAGAAAGAACCTATTATCACAGGAAAAGAAACCCACAGACAGAGAAGAAAAAGAAATCAGGCGGAAGGCCCTGTAAAAGATACAGCGAAGTGGCGGACTTTCAAGATTTGAACAGTGAAAGCGGATTCATAACAGACGAAGGAGTCGGAGAGATACTTCTGAAGATATATGGAAACGAGAACCGGGATGATCCTCATTACTATGTGAAAACAATGGGGTCGAAAAAACTCAGTGTATATCTGAGGCGAGAAAAGAGCATCATAATAAATCACAAAAAACTGGATCGAATGAGAAAAGAATCCGGATGGATGAGAACATACACCACGAGAAAACATATGTACAACACATCGAAAGAACATCTGGTATGGAGACCCGACAGGCTCTGGCAGGTGGATATAAAAATGTACAGGACGCGAACACAGGGACTCTTACAGGTATTAAGCTTCATAGATGTGTATGACAAATGCATCTGCGGACTGTACATTGGAAAGCATTGCACGTATTACGATGTGAAACGAACGTTGAATCAGGCGATCAAATATAGGGGAACAGATTCCACGCAGTTGATAATACGATCGGACAACGGTTCTCAATTCAAAGCGAAGAATTTATTAAAGCATGAAAAAGATCTGGATATAGAGCACGAATTCGGTATTAAACACAACCCGAACTCACAGGCATACATAGAATCATTTCATTCCAGCTGTCACAGAGAGTTCGAAACACATGTACTGGCATTTGACAAAGCGGATTTGAAGAACAAATTAAATGCCTATATAAACTATTATCATTGTTTGAGACCGCATGGTTCTCTGGGAAACAAAACACCGTTCGATTTCAGAATGGAGTTCTTTGAAAATCCGGGCATTTCGAAGGAATTGAAAGTATACGTGTGATTTGTTCTTTTTCGCTTATTTAAACTGCAATTTTTAGGGGGTCCGTCCGTAACCAAGATATATACAACGTATCAGGGAGATATTTCATACAACAATATTGCCTATGAGAATATTAACTCTCACGAGTTACGAAAAAAGGTCATTTTCATACCTCAGGAACTCTATGTTTTCAGTGATTTTAATAAAGATAACGGCGGTAAGAATTCCAATAGAAGCGGTGGTGAAAAAAAACTTCTGCAAATCAACGAAAGGCTCAACCAAAAAGGCGAACTATATCTTTTTGACGAGCCGTTAGCTTATGTAGATACTGAGAAGAAAAAAGAGTTTCTAAATTTTCTCGAATCCGAGTTCTCTGAAAAAACATTCCTTGTAATTTCTCATGATGAAGATATTTTCAAGCTTTGCAACAGGATTTATAAAATCCGGGACGGCAGATTGATTGAACTATCGTTAAAGGATTGATTTGAGAAGCAAACGATATCAGTTTAAAAATCAAATTCATATCGCAATGGGCCTCATAATATACAATGTTGTTTTTTATTGTACAGGAAGTTTTTATTTTTCGTTTTTATCGTTTTGGCAGAAAAACTCGAATTTATAGATTCCCGTCAGAAATTCACTTTTAAATAATTCCGCAGATATCGGCATACTTCCATAATGAAAAACAAAAATCGGGGGCGAGTATGTACTATATAGACAAAGTGTGCAAAAGCTTTAATAAAGGAAATATAGTAGCCAACAACGACATATGTCTTGAAATCAGGGAAGGGGAAATATTCGGCTTCTTAGGACCGAACGGGGCCGGAAAAACCACCTTGATAAAACAAATGATTGGCTTGTTAAAGCCGGATAAGGGGAAAATTCGGTTTTATGATATAGATGTCGTGAAAGAACCGGGAAAAATAACAGGTTTCATCGGGTATATGCCGCAAAAAATAGGGGCGCTAAGAGACTTAACCGTCAGGGAAGCTTTAATTATAACCGGTAAGTTGAAGGGTTGCGACAGCAAATCGTTGAATAAAAGCATCCCCCTTCTCATGGATGAACTGAATTTAAAAAAAGCGGAAAATTCATTGCTGAAAAATCTGTCAGGAGGACAAAGCAGATTGGTGGCTTTTTGCACTTGTCTGATAGGCGAACCGAAAATCATCTTTTTGGATGAGCCGACAAATGACATAGATCCTGTAACCAGAAAAATTATCTGGGATAAGATAAGCTATATAAACAAAACTCAAAAAACCACGGTTGTGCTTGTTACGCATAATGTCATGGAAGCCGAAAGAGTTCTTGAAAAAGTTGCGGTGATAGACAAAGGAAGTATTAAATTCAGTGGTTCTGTCAAAGAATTCAAAGAGATGGTTTCACACGAATTGAAAGTCACAATTGAATTTTCCAAGGATTTTGAAAGCAAGAAAATTTTGTTTTCGGATTCAGGTTTAAAATATTCTTTTTCAGACGAATACAAATGTTGTGTTTTTATCAAAGAAGAACAAGAGCTTCGAAAACTTATGGATATTATTTTCCATGAGGGCGGATTTAAGACGATTGAAAAATTCGATTTGGGGTATCCTACATTGGAAGACGCATATATTAATCTGTTCGGGAAAGTGGGTGTTTGAATGCAAGACTACATATCGAATAATAGTATAAAAAGAGGTTTTTATGAAAAAATTAAAATCTGGTTCAGTAATTATTTCCACCTGGTTTTTATAAGATGGGCAAATATAAGGAACGAATGGTATTTTCATTTCCTGATGACACCGTTGATTCCCATAGGTCTGATGGTTTTCCTCAAGCTTACCGGCGCGGTGCGGTCTCCGGCAGAAGCTTTGTACATAACTGCCGGAAATACAATTATGACATTGATAATCGGGCCAATGCAATCAATTTCAAACGATTTGGCTTTGAATAAAGAAAGACGTGATTTCGATTTTTTGGCTCTATTGCCCATTTCGAAGTTACAGTTGATTTTAGCATACACAACCGTAAGTACTGTTTTCACTTTCCCGGGAATGCTGATCACTCTGTTTTTAGGTAAATTATGGTTCGGATTCCCGATGGAGTTTAATTTATTCGTATTGATGATAATGCTGATATCTGCCTTATCAATGGTTGGATTGGGGGTAATGATAGGAGTGAATTCAAAAAGCATTCATCATGCCAATATTTTAAATTTACTCATAACGGCGCTGATTACTTTTATGTCGCCTGTTTTGGTCAAAGAAAGTAATTTACCGGATATTCTGAGATATATTTCAAAACTGTTTCCCACGACGTATTCCGCAAGCTCTTTCAGGAAAGCTCTGAACGGAGATATCGGCGGATCGCTGTATGCCGATATCATCATATTGCTCTGCTTCACAACCGTTTTTCTCTTTATCGCGCTAAAAAAAATAGATTGGAGAAAGGAATAAAACAAAAAAATGGGGGGGTATCGTACACCCGGCATGAATCTGTATGTGGTATTTTTTACTTTAAGCATTCAGAAAAAAGGAATTATATTGATAATGCATTTAAACTAATGATCGCTTTCATTTTGCCATATGATTGATCAGATTTATTTTGCTATAATTGATGCGAAACGAAACCTACACATGTTACACGTATAATAAGGCATATAGATATTAATTAAAAAAACACCTTAACCTCTATAAAATCATCTATTCTGATAAAATTGTTCTTTTATCAAATTCACAATATTTTATGAATTCCGCAGGAATATATTCAGCAGTGCATATCTATCATTCTCTTCAAAAAACCAGGTGCACAGATATCCGTGCAGTTCCGACATGTTTGATCTTTCGCAGAATGCGGCGATTTTACAGTAATTGGGATCGGTAAACCTTTTTTCAAGAACCTTTTCGGCATCGAAATCCCATTCGGTCGTAGAATATCTCGCATATTCCCTGAAATACCTGTTTATAAGTTCTATTTCCCCGTCCGATTTTAATGCGGAATACAATGATATCATTCTTTCTAAATTCTCTTCCTTACACAAAATTTCTACGATTTTATCGAAAAGCTCAGACCTTCCCCTGTAAAAACCGTTCTCTTCGCCTATGCATCTGTTTATGAACTCTTTCCCCGATAAATCCTTCCCTGCATATTCCAGAAGCTTCTGCCTGTTTTTGATCATCGACAATATCCCTGTGCGGTTGACATTTTTATCAGGAATCTAGTTGGTTTTATAAACACAAACATCCTATCATATGAGTTTTTTCAGTTCTTTTTGGGAAAACTATTTTACCTCTTTGCACTCACGAAAACGGCAGAACGGGAGCAAGAAAGATATACGGCGGCTTTATCCCGGAGAAGATGTAAAAAAACAGTTGCAGTAAAAACCACGCATATTTTTTATCAGTAGGACGACGAAGACAATTTTAACGGGAGATTTCCTCTTTTTTCTTCTTCGTGAGCGAATTGAAAACCAGATCATATGACTCTCCCATCAACTTCATGAGAAATTCCCTGTCAGATTCCTCTCCGACGGTTATAGTGACCCAGTGCCTTTTGTTGGTGTAGTATCCGCGTGTGATAAAATCAAAATTATCCGTGTAGAAATCTACATCCTCCGGTTTTGCCTTGAGAGTTATTCTGAAGCATATTCCCCCTTCCTTTTCCGGATTTTCGATATTTTCGAGCGACATAAGTAAAAACATTTTGTCCCCGACTTTGAAAACCGATACGTCATCGCCAAAAGGAAAATCTTCGATTACCCCGGGCTTTACGATTACAAATTCCTTTATTTCATCTCTGTTCATAAAACACCTCTACAATTTTATTGTCAGTATCAAATACTAAACGCATTATACTATACGAATTCCATAAAATGTTTTGACAAATAGGGTAAGTTATTATAGAATATTGCGAAGTATGTTTTATTTACTCTTCTTCTCTTGCTCCAAATTTTCGCTTTCGGTTATGCTATATTTAAGGAGGGAATTATATGCAGAATTTACCAAAAGTACTTATCGGGGTCTTTTTCATAGTCATAGGTTTGCTTTCCATTCTGGGAGTGGCTAACATCGTCGAATTATCCTGGAAATTTTTCTGGCCGTTTTTCATAATCATACCGGGAATTTCGTTCGAGCTCGCCTATTTCACGAAAAAGAGCAAAGGATTCAGACCCGATCCGGGTATACTCGTCCCCGGTGGCGTTTTGACAACGATAGGCTGTTTGTTGCTTTTAAACTCGATATTCGATTTCAAACCAATGCAATACCTCTGGCCGATTTTCATACTTGCACCGGCGATCGGATTGTTCCAGCTGTATTTCTTCGGCGAAAAAGACAAAGGTGTTTTGATGGCTTGCGGTATTCTGACGGCGATAAGTGCCATATTCCTCATGATAAGCCTCATTACAATTCCGTTTTTCACATATGCGGTGGCGTTCGTGTTCATAGGAGTGGGAATTTATCTTCTGTTCACCACTATGAATAAAAAGAAATGACGGGAGATGCCCTTTTGAAAGAATCCGCGAATATTAACGACACACTGTTTCAGCTGATTCAGGAAAGCAATTTTATATATGCCGCAGTCAGCGATACCCGAAAAAAGAAAAACGAGGTATCCAAAATAACTATTAAACCGGTTGAGATTAAAAACACTTTTCATCTTCAGTTAACACGGCATTTCAAGCAGAAGCAAATTCATGAAAACTTTGAATTGAGTGAAGGAATCAACACTATTTCCAAACTGCTTGAGGAGGACTTCAAACAAATAGTCATATTCACATATGAAAAGGATTATCATATCAAACTCGGTAAGAAGGGAAAGATTTCTATTTCATCAAATCCTCCTACTAAAAGTCGCAGAGACCTGTCTCACGATAAAACCAAAAATTACATTCTCAGTGAAGGCGTCGCATATCCTTTTTTAGTTGAAATCGGTGTGATGGATAAACGCGGAAAAGTATTCAAATCCAAATACGACAAATTCAAGCAAATAAACAAATTTTTGGAGATAGTCGAAAGCAGTATGAAAACATTCGAAAAAAACGATAAAATAAGCATCGTTGATTTCGGATGCGGAAAATCCTATTTAACCTTCGCACTTAAGTATTATCTGAGCGATATCCTGAGCTACGACGTCGAAATAACCGGACTTGATCTGAAATCCAAAGTGGTGCAGGAATGCAACGAGATCGCGTGCAAGCTTAAAATGGACGATCTTTCATTTTTAAACATGGATATAAAAGATTACAGCCCCTCAAAAAATGTAGATATGGTAATCTCCCTTCACGCATGCGATATAGCCACCGATATGGCGATATCGAAGGCAGTACAGTGGCAAAGCAAACTTATATTGTCCGTTCCCTGTTGTCAGCACGAACTTTTCGAAATCATCAGCAACGATGATATGAAAGCGGTCACGAGACACGGAATTCTCAAAGAAAGGTTATCGGCGATGATAACCGATGCGATCAGGGCGGAAATACTCGAAATAATGGGATATAAAGTCACCATAATGGAATTCATAGACATGGAGCACACACCTAAAAACCTGCTCATAAGGGCGGTTTATGATGGTGAAACGCAGAACGGCTCGACAGAACGGTTTTTATCCTTGAAAAACAGCTGGAGTATAGAAAAAAACTATCTTGAGACCGACCTCGGAGATCTGCTTCAAAAGAGAATTAAAACCCGCTGATATTCGTTAATATAATCGTATTGCCCCACTAAGAGTGATATTTTTTCCGAAATATCACTTTATTTTTCATACGTCGATGAAAGGCACTCATCGATCGATATCTGTATTCAAATCACGGTAAAGGATGGTGTGTAATGGACAAAAGAAGAAAGATGCTGGCCGATGAAAAAGTTTCTAAGCTTCTCCTGAAATTATCTGTTCCGGCAATGATAGGCATGATGGTTCAGGCCCTGTACAATTTTGTCGATGCCGTATTCATAGGCAGGGGAGTCGGACCTCAGGGAATTGCGGCAGTATCAATAGGATTTCCCGTTCAGATGATAGTAATGGCAGTCGCACAGATGATAGGAATTGGCGGTGCTTCGATAATTTCAAGAAAACTCGGTGAAGGAGATTTTTCCACCGCGGAAAAAACTACCGGTAACGTGTTCTCTCTCACAATAATAATCTCCGTACTCATATCGATTTTCGGACTGATTTTCCTGAATCCTCTGCTGATTCTTTTCGGTTCCACCGATACCCTCCTGAATTATGCGGCAGATTACCTCCAGACGATTCTTTTCGGCACTATAGTGTTTGCCCTTTCAATGGCATTGAACAACGTAATAAGGGCGGAGGGAAATGCCAAAGTCGCCATGCTTACCATGCTTATTTCCGCAAGTCTGAACATAGTACTCGACCCAATATTCATATTCGTTTTCAACATGGGTATCAGAGGTGCCGCTCTTGCAACAGTTATATCCCAGGCATCAACACTTGTCTACATATTATATTATTTCATCAACGGCAAAAGCATGCTGAAAGTACGGCTTAAAAATTTAATCCTGAATTTTAAAATAATCGCCGAAATCTTCGCGATCGGTTCATCCGCTTTTATGAGACAGGTGGCCGGAAGCATATTCACGATTGTGGTAAACAACGTTCTGAAAAATTACGGTGGGGACAACTCCATAGCGACTTTCGGAATGGTCAACAGAATAATAATGTTCGCATTCATGCCGCTTTTCGGTGTAGCACAGGGTTTTCAGCCAATAGCCGGTTTCAGCTACGGTTCAAAGCGGTTTGACAGAACCAAAGAATCCATAAAATACGGACTGATTTACTCAACGGTTTTATCTGTCATAGGCTTTTTCGTAGTCATCATATTTGCAGAACCCCTTGCCAAAATGTTCACTACGGACGCGGAACTGATAAGCCAGACAGTTATGGTTTTGAGAATAGTTCTGATAATGCTGCCTCTGATAGGATTCCAGGTAATAGGCGCAAGCCTTTTCCAGTCCATAGGCAAGGCAGTTCCCGCTTTGATACTGTCGATGTCAAGACAGATAATATTCCTTATTCCAATGGTGATAATACTTCCGAATTTCTTCAACCTGATGGGAGTATGGGTTTCCTTTCCGGTATCCGACTTTCTGTCGGTTATACTGACAGCCTATTTCTTTTTCAGGGAGATGCGCACATTGAACAAACACATAGATTCATTACAAATTCAGGATATCTGAGTAAAATCACATCATAATGAATACCCCCAAAACACTTTTGTTTTCGGGGGTGTTTTTTTATTTGTCTTTCCGAATACGTGATGGTATAATCAAATTAACTTAACAATCACAACAATATTTAAGGGGGAAATATGACAAAAGAAGCCTATCCTGAATTTTCACTCGATTTGGTGAGAGTAACCGAATCGGCAGCACTTATGAGCAGCAGGTATTTAGGGTTTGGTAACAAAGAAATGGTCGACGGAGCCGCAGTGGATGCGATGCGTGGCATGCTCGACTACATAGACATAAAAGGAACCGTGGTGATTGGAGAAGGTGAAAAAGACGAAGCGCCTATGCTTTATATAGGTGAAAAAGTCGGGAATTGGGAAAATGACGGAATAGAGATGGATATCGCCGTCGATCCCATCGACGGTACCAGACTCGTAGCTTACGGCCTCCCAAATGCGATTTCCGTAATGGCGGCGGCAGAAACGGGAAAAATAGTGCCTCTTCCCACATTTTATTCTTTGAAATTGGCTGTAGGGCCTGAATTGAAGGGAAAGCTGGATATAAATGCCCCGATTCGCGAAAACATAAAAGTTGCGGCGGCGACTTTGGGAGTGGAAACCAGTGAGATAACCGTGACCATACTTAACCGTGACAGACACTGGAAGATGATAGAAGAAATCCGTGCCGTAGGCGCACGAATAAAACTCATAAGTGACGGAGATATCGCGGGTGCTATCGCCACAAGCACGCATGATTCGGGAGTAGACATATGTTTCGGAATAGGCGGATCGCCCGAAGCGGTATTGGCGGCAGCTGCGCTCAGGACACTTGACGGAGAGATGCAGCTAAAGTTGTGGCCCAGGGATGACGATGAGAAACAAATGGTTATCGACAAAGGTTGGGATCTTGACAGGGTGTACCACACCGAAGACCTTGTCGGCGGTCAGCACGTCATATTTGCGGCAACGGGAGTTACCGGTGGTGATTTCCTTCAGGGAATAAGGTTCATAAAAGGCAAGGTGATTACCGAATCTCTGGCAATGAGGACAAGCAGTTCAACCGTGAGGAAGATAATCACATATCACGATATACATAAAAAAACACTGAGACTGAAATCATCCGATGGTGATGAAAAGTACGTGGACATTAAGAGCAGAATCTGAAACAGTCCGAATCGTTTCTTCGTTAAAATTGAGGTGAGGTATGGAAAATAAAGAATCTTACGACATAGTAAGCGATCTGAAAAAATTCCGAATGATTTTCGAGGACATAGATGAAGGAATATACATAGTAGATAAGGAAAGGAAAATACTCTGTTGGAACGATTCAGCTAAATCACTCACCGGATACGATAAATCGGAGATGATCGGCAAACATTGCTATGACAACATTTTAAACCACATCGACGAGAAGGGCAGACATCTTTGTTTTGAATACTGTCCTCTTGTCAGAGCCATGAAAGACAGAACAAAAAAAGAAGACAGTGTATTTCTTCACCACAAAGACGGGCACAGGGTCCCCGTCAGGGTAAAGGCAATACCGTTGTTCGACGGATCGGGTGAATCCGTGGGTGCCATAGAAATTTTCACCGATACAGTCGGCAGTATTTCCGAAAAAATAAAAGAACTCGAAAAACTCGCTTTGATAGATCCGCTTACACAAATTGCCAATCGCAGATATCTGATTTCATCTATAAATTCAAAAATAAGTGAATTTGAGAGGGAAAACATAACGTTTTCCCTCATTTTCATAGACATAGACGATTTTAAAAAAATAAACGACGTATACGGTCATGATATGGGTGATGAAATACTCAGGATGGTATCTTCGACCATAAAATCCAATATAAGGGCGGAAGATATGATAGGCCGGTGGGGCGGAGAGGAATTCGTTGTTTTATTGCCGAACTGTTCGCATCATAAACTCGAAAAAGTTGCGGAGAAAATAAGGGTTCTGGTGGAAAATTCTTCGAAGAAAACTGCCGACGGTGAAATATCGGTCACCGTATCCATCGGCGGAACAGTATGCGTTCAGAACGATTCGGTCCAGAGTATCGTAAAAAGGGCGGATGAATTGATGTACCATGTGAAGAAAAACGGAAAGAACGCGGTAAAAATCGATTATAATTGATGAAAAATCTCAGTCGTCCTGATGTATCAGCCTCGTACATGCTATAATTGTCTGCAAAAATTTTATATTAAATTGGGAGACAGCGATGGAATTTGTGGTACTCGATACGGAAACAACAGGCCTCAGTCCCGAAAGAGGGGCAAGATTGACCGAAATTGCAGGAATAGTGATAGAAGACGGAAAAATAAGGCATGATTCAAGTTTCAGCACGTTAATAGATCCGGAATGCGGTATTCCGTACCACATAACAAAAATAACCGGAATAACGGATGAGATGGTTTTTGGCAAACCCAAATTCCATGAGGTGTTGCCTGAGTTTTTAAATTTCATAGGCGATAGAATACTCGTCATCCAGAATGCCGGTTTTGATTTAAGGTTTCTCGATTATTTCTGCAATTGCTGCAATCTGGATATAATCAGAAACTATTACATAGACACCATTCATATGTCACGAAAACTGTTCAAAGGGAAACACAACCTCGATGCCATAATGGAAAGGCTGAATATAACCATCCCCCGCAATTCAAGGCACAGAGCTCTTGGGGATGTCATTGCAACTGCGGAGGCATTTATAAAGATGAGCGATATGATAGGCATGGATAACATGTATCCGCTCTTAAAACGCAGATAATTTATATACTGTAAATCTCCGTTATTTCTAAAAATATAATTTGTCAGAAGGTGAACTTTTTGATCAGAATATTATTCGTAGAAGACGACGAGATCGATGTTATTGCCTTCAAACGTTTTATGGACACCTTTTCTTCTTCCAACGATAATTATCAATACGAAATAGCGACGTCTCTGAAAGAGGCTGCCGCTAAATCCAGGGCAAACTATTACGATATAGCGGTAAGTGATTACTCGCTCCCCGACGGCAACGGTATTGAAGTTGTGGAAAGCCTCAAACCACTCCCTGTAATAATAGTCACCGGAACAGCGGATCAGGATATTGCCTCCGAGGCTATGAAAAACGGTGCATATGATTATCTTGTCAAGTCACGAAACGGTTCCCACCTGAAAAACATCCCCATAACAATAGACAAAACGCTTAAAAGAATAAAAGACGAGAAAGAATTGATTCATTACAGGAAACATCTCGAAGAACAGATTAAGAAGAGAACCAATGAACTTACGGAAAAAATAATCGAAAAAAACGAAATACAGAAAAAACTTATCCGGCAGAACAGAATATTCGAAGCTTCCTCAAAAATATCAAGAATACTGCTTACCGTGGATGACTTTTACGATTCGCTGATATCTTCCTTTAAAATTATCGCGGATGTTTTTTCGGTCAGCAGGGTGTATATTTTCGAGAAAAAAGCAAAAGATGACGAAGAGAACATGGAATTCAGCAGAAATTACAACTGGATAAAAAGAGAAAATGACAAACCGGATATGGATTTTTTGTCGAAAGTTGATTTGAAGAACTATCCGCTGGTTTACGAAAGATTGCGTAGCGGAAATACGTTCAGCATTCATTACGATTCGGAAACACGTTTAAAATACACATTTCTGGATGTACTTGGTATTAAATCCATTCTCCTGGTTCCTATAATCATGAAAAATTTCTTTTGGGGTATACTTGGAATCGACGACTGCGAGAAGATACGGGAATGGAGCAATCTCGACAAATCCACGGTAAAGTCAATAGCGAACAACATAGGCCATGCATATTCACCCCCTAAATAGATTGCAGTGGAAGAAAGAAAAAAGTAAAATAAAAAGGGGTGAAGAAAATGACGAAAAAACAATTCAGCGGAGAATTCAAAGTTAGGCATGTGAAGATTATATAAACAGCGATATGACATACGAAGAACTGTCAGGAAAGTATGAGATCATATTCGATTGCAGTGGAAGAAAGAAAAAGTAAAATAAAAAGGGGTCTCAAAATGGGTAAGGATATACTTTGAGAAACAGCCGAGAAAAACAAGGACAGAGATAGACAGGGCTTGAAGTCAAATGACAGGAAGCTGGAAGAACAGAACCAGAGATTGAAGAATCTGGTGGCGGAGAAAGAGATAGAAATACAGATACTATGGAACATTCGATTTCAATGGAGTTCTTTGAAAATCCGGGCATGAAAAATTAAACACATCGACATTGTCAAAATGGGTAAGGATATACAGAGAACATGGAGAAGCCGGATTTGAGAAACAGCCGAGAAAAACAAGAAACACCGGGAAGATGCCTGAAATACTGACAGAGATAGACAGGGCTTATCCGCTGAAGTCAAATGACAGGAAGCTGGAAGAACAGAACCAGAGATTGAAGAATCTGGTGGCGGAGAAAGAGATAGAAATACAGATACTGAGAGAAAAGATAAAAAAAAAGATGGAACAATAGATGATTATGGAATTGGATATGAACTTGAAAAGGCAGGATATGCGGCACACCGTATAATCAGGGTACTTGAACTGAAAGAAAGAACCTATTATCACAGGAAAAGAAACCCACAGACAGAGAAGAAAAAGAAATCAGGCGGAAGGCCCTGTAAAAGATACAGCGAAGTGGCGGACTTTCAAGATTTGAACAGTGAAAGCGGATTCATAACAGACGAAGGAGTCGGAGAGATACTTCTGAAGATATATGGAAACGAGAACCGGGATGATCCTCATTACTATGTGAAAACAATGGGGTCGAAAAAACTCAGTGTATATCTGAGGCGAGAAAAGAGCATCATAATAAATCACAAAAAACTGGATCGAATGAGAAAAGAATCCGGATGGATGAGAACGTACACCACGAGAAAACATATGTACAACACATCGAAAGAACATCTGGTATGGAGACCCGACAGGCTCTGGCAGGTGGATATAAAAATGTACAGGACGCGAACACAGGGACTCTTACAGGTATTAAGCTTCATAGATGTGTATGACAAATGCATCTGCGGACTGTACATTGGAAAGCATTGTACGTATTACGATGTGAAACGGACATTGAATCAGGCGATCAAATACAGGGGAACAGATTCCACGCAGTTGATAGTACGATCGGACAACGGTTCTCAATTCAAAGCGAAGAATTTATTAAAGCATGAAAAAGATCTGGATATAGAGCACGAATTCGGTATTAAACACAACCCGAACTCACAGGCATACATAGAATCATTTCATTCCAGCTGTCACAGAGAGTTCGAAACACATGTACTGGCATTTGACAAAGCGGATTTGAAGAACAAATTAAATGCCTATATACACTATTATCATTGTTTGAGACCGCATGGTTCTCTGGGAAACAAAACACCGTTCGATTTCAGAATGGAGTTCTTTGAAAATCCGGGCATTTCGAAGGAATTGAAAGTATACGTGTGATTTGTTCTTTTTCGCTTATTTAAACTGCAATTTTTAGGGGGTCCGTCCGCATGTGATCACAAAAAACAGATACAAAGAGCAATTGATGGAAAGCCAGACCCAATTCAAAGAATATATGGACAGGTTTCCCGGTTCGGCTTTCATAAAAGACGATAAAGAAAGATTTGTCTTTATGAACAAGTACATGAGGGATAATTTTGAAATAGGAAACTGGATCGGTAAAATGCCGGATGAAATATACGAACCCGATGAAGCGGAAAAGATAAAAGACTCCGATAAAAAAACGATCGAAGCCGGCGCGATCGAATACGAAGAAAAATTCACCGATATACACGGAAATATAAAATCTTACCATACGATTAAATTTTTGCTTGAAAGAAAAGAAAGCGGTCCATTCATCGGTGGAATGGCCGTCGACATATCCGACAGGACAAAGATGGAAAAGCAGCTGCGAATAGCCAAAGAAGAAGCCGATGCCGCGAACAACGCCAAATCGGTTTTTCTTGCCAACATGAGTCATGAGCTCAGAACGCCGCTCAACGGCATAATAGGGATGACTGAACTTGCGCTCAAAACAGAGCTTGATGATGTACAGAGAAATTATCTCGATATGGTTAAAACATCCGGATTCTCTCTGTTGAAAATAATCGACAGCATACTCGATTTCACGAGATTGGAATTTGAAAAAACCAAGGCCATCCAGGAAGAAAATTTCTCCCTCATAGAATTATTAGATGAAATAAAAGAAATAGGCGTTCTTGCATCTTCAAAAAAAGGTCTCATATTCAATTATGAAATAGCTCTCTCATGCTACTCCACGGTTTATTCTGACAGGCACCTTATAAAAAAAGCCATTTTAAATCTGATAAACAATGCCGTAAAGTTTACCGAAACCGGAGAGATAAAAATCAAATCTTTCTTAACCGATCACTCCGGTAAAAAAACAGCTGATCAAAAAAGCAATTCGGAAAAAGAATTCGTTTTTTCCATTAGCGATACCGGAATAGGAATCCCGGAAGGCAAACTCCGGGAAATTTTCAACTGTTTCACGCAGGTTAAAAATGATTATTCCCGTATTTACGGTGGTATCGGGCTTGGATTGTCCATAGTAAAATATATAACAGATATATTGAATGGAAAAATAGAAATTCAAAGCAAGTTCGGATACGGAACTGTTTTTATTTTAAAGATACCTGTTTTGAAAGTAAACTGAACCGAGCAATACAGTTACCATAAAGTAACCGATCAATAATACTAAAATGTTAGTTATTTGCATTTTTTATTAACAACAAGAGAATTTAGTGGTATAATTAACAGTAAATACCAGAATTTGGAGAGGATTATGGAGAAAAACTCGGAAGACATATTCTTGAGGGTACTTCTTGCCGAAGATGATTTGATAAGTCAGAAGCTTGCCGTTCTTCTGATAAAGAGGAAAGGATGGGAAATCGAAGCCGTTTTCTCCGGAGACAGGGTGTTTCCGCTGTTGCAGGAAAAGAAGTTTGACATAATCTTGATGGATATACAGATGCCTCTTATGGACGGCTTTGAAGCAACCCGGCAAATCCGCGAAAACGAAAGGCTTACCGGTGAGCATATACCGATAATAGCGCTTACGGCACATGCTATGAAAGGTGATATGGAAAAATGTATGGAGGCTGGAATGGACGAATATATTTCCAAACCGATAGACGAAGAAGAACTCTACAAAAAAATCTTATCCATTCACGAAAAATTCAGCATCAATAAAAACGGAAACAAGTATTTCCCGGCGGATTTCACAGGACTTTTAAAACTTTTAAACGGAAGCAACGAAGATCTGTGCCAGCTGATAAAGGAATTCCTCAAATACTATTCCGAACAGGCGCATAACATCAAAGATGCAATAGAAGATTCCGATTCTCTGTCTCTCGAAAAATATGCGCATAAATTAAAGGGCAGCTTGGCCAATTTTCGTGCGAAAAAGGCCTGTGATCTCTGTTATGTTCTTGAAAAAAAAGGCAGAAATTCCGAACTTAGCGGTTCCGCAGAAATATTTTCCGAACTTTCCGAAGAACTTGAATTGTTGCATGCTTACATGACGGAATACTGCGAACACATATGATAACTGTCGTGTTCTGTATCATATCACCACTGAGGCATGCCTGGAGATGGAAATGTTGTTATTGAAATAACAAGGAAAAGAGTGCTTATAAAGCACTCTTTTTTTGGAAGAATTTTATGAAAAGGTTCCCTGTTTTAATGCCAACACTTATGACGAAGAATAGCTTTTTTTATTTCTTTTTATTATCTATCAAAAAAAATCAAACGATTTCCTCATCATGCCTTCGAATTTTCCGCCACTTTCCGCATTTCAATCATTTCAGTTTGAAGGGATGAGATATCTTTTTTAAAGAAAGCGGTGAGTATGAAAAGCAGGAACGCACATATGAACCAGAAATAAGAGGAAACCTGCATAGCGGCTCCCAGACTGCCCAGTGAAATAGACAGCATTCCTCCTATGAACTTACCGAATCCGGATCCAAGTGAATCCGTCAGATTGAAAACCGAGAAAATCCTTCCCCTATCCTGGGGTTTGTTGACATTGAGAAGCATCATCTTCATATTAGGACCGGTTATGGAATCAAACAGAGCGGCGAAGAACCCGATTGTGGACAGCAAAGCTATCCCGCCTAACGATTTGTCCGGAACAACCACAAAAACCAAAACGGTTATTGCCGCACCTATGGCTGTCGTTATACCGCAAAGCACCGGGACGTTTTTGGGATTTTTCTTGTAAAGCCATTCTCCGAAAATACCTCCGGCAATCGCACCGATAATATTCCCCAAGCCGAAAATTATGAACACTATAGTGGCCATATTGGCATCCATTCCTCTTTCGCGTTTCAGAAATTCCACTAGGAAATACGGTATGGCACCCCACGGTATCGTTCCGGCTATTCCCTGTAAAAACAGAAAAAGATTGGTCTTGACCTTGAAAAGGTTGAAATAATCACTCCATTTGATCTTTCCCGGATAAGAATATCCCTCACGCACGAGTTCACCTATTCCTTCTTCCATCGCACCTCTCTTTGGTTCTTTAAGAATGGCGAAAGCGAGCAACCCGAGAGCTATGTTGGGTATGGATACTATCAGGAAAGGCAGCCTCCATCCGTAAGCGCCTCCGACGAAACCGCCTATAACCATTCCGACAATCGAACCGAGTGAAACGGCCACACCCAAAACGGCGGAAACTTTCCCCCTCTTTTTATGGTCGAACATGTCTCCGACAATGGAATAGGCTATCGGGAAGGATGCTCCGACACCGATTCCGGTCAGGGCCCTCCAAAAGAATAGTTCGGAAAAAGAACCCGCGAATGCGGACATCATGCAGGGAATCTCCCCAACCAGTATGGAGAGTATCAACAGTCTTTTACGGTTGAATTTATCGGTCAGAAAACCCCAAATCAGACTTATCGCTGCTCCAAGTATAGAAAATGTTGAAGCCACTATTCCGATCTGGGCATCGTCTACGAAAAATTCCTTTTCAATGGCACCGATATTAGGCGACATCACCATCTGATCCGCGTTTAGAAAAACCAGCAAAACAGTCAAAAAAACTACAACATAGCTCTTTTTCATAAATTACCTCCGAATAATAATGTAAAAACGCAGAATTCTAATGGATCTATAATACCATTTAGAGGGGGATTCAGACAAAATAAAAATCGTTATGGCATATATTTTATGAAAGTATTTTATTATATTTTCATGTTGAATGAAAAACCCCCATATGCTATACTTTGTTCTATACCCTTGAAAGGGGGGCTAACATGAAATTCAACAGAATACTCATGACCAGATTCATGGTTTCAGCCGTATTGGCCGTTTATTTTATACTATTCTTTTTCTTCATGAATGCCAAGTCCAACGTGGACATACTGGACAGCTACAGAAACTCTTTTCAGGAATTCGTTAAGCTTGATTCGAACGGAATTTCCACGGGTTATTTCCAATGGTCCGATTTCAAGCAATCCATAGAGAGCGACGATGTCAAGTCTTTCGAGAAATGGGAAAACGAAATTCTCGATTATTACTCGCATATATCTACGGTCGAAATTATCAACGGAGATGTGAATTTCGATACCTGGTACGAAATCCGGTTCGAAAAAAACAAGCTTTACGGTTATTTCAAAATATTCAACTCCGAAGGTACGGTTTTTTTACAGGATAAAATTGCGAGAGTCGAATTCGATTATATATCCATACTCGATTCGATAAAGGCTACCGATAAGTTCTCTTTCGGTTCGGACTATGAAGGGGAATTCATATTCGGGATTACATATACGGATTCATCCATGCCATTTACCGTTCTCCAGATAATAACGATAGCGGCGGTGGCGATAATGGGTTACTTTTTCGTATTCCTCTTCGAAAACAGATATTTCGGCAAATTTAAAATGCTCCATCAACTCGATACCCTCGTATTTCTTGCTGAAAAGCGTATTAAATACAGCGAAGGTCATTCACGCGCCGTGGCTGATATTTCCTATTTGATAGGGAAGAAGATGAAACTCAAAAAAACCGACCTTGAAAACATGTACATCGCGGCTTATCTGCATGAAATAGGTTTGCTTGCGATACCGACAGAAAAGATAGAAAGAAGCGAGCTTCTTGATTCACGTGACTGGGATTATATTAAAGTTTTCCCCGAATATTCCGAAATGATAATAAACTCTTTTGAATGTTTTAAAAATTGCGGTGAGATTTCGAGGTCAATCAACGAAAAATGGGACGGCACGGGATTTCCGGATGGATTGAAAGGCGAGGATATCAATATTTTGAGCCGTATCGCCGGCATTGCACATTTGATTGAAATTCTCACGAGAAGGAGAAACTACAGGAATACGGTATACGATGTAGAGGATGCGGTGAAAATAATAGGCGAAATGCCTTCGGATCAGTCTGTAATGAATGTTGTCAGAGATAATATCGAAGAAATAAAAAAAATAATAGAAGCTAAGAACGTGTAGTGGTTCAGAAAAGGAATAAGAGTATGAAAACGAGTATTATCGCAAGCATCATAAAAGTTATGAGAAAAAAAACTATGAAGTCTTTGGTCTTTTCTTTGATGATAGAAATGTTTTTCTTATCGTTTTTTTTGATTCCGTTTTCATTGACCAAACGCTCGAAATTCTCATCTATAATTTCGTTTTCGGACAACTGCCGCTGAAATCTTTTGTAATATCTCTCGGGATCGTACAAAACTTTTGAAAAACGGGAGATAAACCCTTTCGAGTTGAACACTCCGTTTATGAGTGTCTTGACGAGTATCATATCCTTATCCTGGTTTAGAAATTCTTTTGAAAGCAACTGGCAAGGTATGGGCAAAGCGTTAATGTCTCCTTCAAAATACTTTGGAAAAGCGGTTTTAATATCATTCAGGCTTTTTTTATCGGCATTTATTATTATGCAATAAAACATATCACCCAGGTTGAACTCGTTTATTTCCTTTCCCTCAAGCGGGTCGATAGCGGGATAAATATCCGGAATATCGAGAAGATCTTTCCTGGAAGAGAAAAAGTCGTCAAAATCTTCTTTGGAAACACTTTCCGCCATAGTCACGGTTATTTCGTGAAAATCAAGTTCCTGAACTTTAACTCTTATTATGAAATTCCCTTTCCATTCACCCATAAAATCCGAAAGTTCGGAAGGTATATCGCCTTCGTTTCCGGTTTTAACGAGCTCGGTTATCCTCTTAACGAATACCGAAGTACCTCCGTAATTTTTAACCTGGAGGTTAATATAACGGTTGAACACTTCGGTTTGATTCTTATTCTCATTATCCGTACCGAATATGAAAGATTGAAGCTCTTTAAGTTTTTCTTTATAGTGCAGAAAGTCGTCGTCAATCCCGAAGTCTATTTTCCTGGAATGCTGCGGCCCATAACATACGAACTTGAAATCAATCCTGTTGTTGTTTTTGAAAAAGAAATACCCTATTGAATTGAAATTAGACGAAACCGGATCGAATCTCACTTTGACGGCGATAAAATCATTCATAAGATAAGCACCTCATATTTCTTTCTAATATTATATACTGAAAAAGAAAATAAATATAATCTTGTACTTTATCTTAAAAGAACGAACTCATCGCCGTAAAATACACTCACACTCCGGCCATACAGACGTTTCAAAATCAACTGACAGTGAATTCTATTTTCTTCTCTTCGTAGCCTTCTTTGGGGCAATCTTTCCAGATTTTCACATAACCTTCATCGGTATCATTTGCGACTACTTTCAACCATGTTTCGAACACATAAGGCTGTATTTCTTTCCACGACGTTTTGCCCAATATGTCAAATCCTTCCGCAGTGAAATTGTAATCCTCATCCATATCATCCAGGAAACACTTCGCTCCATGTGTTTTCTGCACTATCACACGAACATAGAATTCCTGTCCGGAACTGACTTCGGTATTTTCCGCTTCCATGTAGAAGTTGCAGGAAAAAAAATAAGAGATGGTGATAAAAAAAACAAAAGCCGTCAATACAATTTTCTTCATAAAATTTCCTCCCTATCCGTATTTTCAAAGATTTTTTTGTTGCCTGTCTTTACAGGCAAATTTATGCAAATGCTCTCCTTTTTGCATACCGACGAACATTCACCACAAAGAAGGCATTCTCCGTTTATCTCTATCTTGTCATCTATCGCGTTCATCGGACACGACTTAACACAAAGCTTGCAGGAAACACAGTTCTCCTTCGCAGATATTCGAAATATGCTGAATTTGGATATGACGGACTGCAGCGCCCCATAAGGACATATATATTTGCAAAACGGCCTGTAGAAGAAAACTGAAAGCAGTATAAAAACAACGCTTAAAATGAGGTTGAAAGTGATACCTCCCCAATCGAATATATCTTTAAAAGGTGAGAACCCATCGACTATTTCGCCTGAAAAGATGAGTCTTAACAGCAGAAAAACCAGCACGAAATATTTTACAAGAGACAATATTCTGTCCGCCTTTTTACCCACTTTGATTCTAAGCTTCTTCACATGCACCAATTCGCTCAATGCGCCGAACGGGCATATGTAACCGCAATAAACCCTCCCGAAAAACAACGACAGTAACAGAGGAATCGAAAATAAAATCAGATACGCACTCCCGGCTTTGAATATTATATTCTGAACGGCAGATACCGGACACAGAAATCCGCCCATCAAGAAGCCCAAAACCACCACCGATGAAACCAATATCAGTTTCCTGTACCTTACCGTTTTCTTTTTCATCAATATAAAGGCAACGGAAGTGATCGAAAAAATAACGAGAACCAATATTTTCAAGTCAAGATCATGGTACCAGAATTCTTCCCTGTATATATCCCCTCCGCCTTTACCAGACTTTTCTCCATTTTCATAGACTTCCTGATCGGTTCCGGATACTTCGGAGCTCATTATGAATTCCGATTCGTCAGGTGGAGAGAAACCGGACGAAAACGGATTACTTTCGGAAAGAACAGTGGAATAAATTGTTATAATGATAATTAAAAAGAGTATAATCTTATTGTGTTTCATATAAATCACCTGCTTGTTTTATATTCATTCATATCTTATATAATTTTCCTTATAAACACCTTAGAAAAAATTTCAAAGAAAACTCTAAGGAATGAATGGTATAAACGAATATCAAAAAAATTAGAAGGAGTGATTAGAATGAAAAAAGCCATTGTGTTTATATTGCTTTCACTGGTAATTTCGATACCCTTATTTGCGGTAAATCTGTCCGATGAAGAAATTCAGGGAATAATACTTATGCGTGAAGAAGAGAAACTCGCGAGGGATGTTTACCTTGCATTGTACGAAAAATGGGGTATAAACAGTTTTTACAACATAGCTCAAAGCGAACAGAAACATTTCGATTCGGTGGGGAACGAGCTTATCGACTATTTCAACCTCGACGACCCCGTGAAAAACGATATTCCCGGTGTGTTCAGTTCAGAACAACTGCAGAACCTTTATTACGAATTACTCGAAAAAGGGCTGTCGAGCATACAGGGGGCCGTGGAAGTCGGTCTCACGATAGAAGATCTTGATATTTACGATTTGCAGGATCTTATCGATTCCACAGATAACCCCACTATCGAGAATGTGTACAAAAACCTGCAGTCCGGTTCCGTAAATCACATGGGTGCATTTTTCGCACAGGCAGAAAAATACTCGGTGGAATATCAGTTTCAATTCATCTCTCAGGAGCAATACATGGCCGCGGTAAACGGTGAAAAAATACCTTCGAACAATAAAAACATGAATGAAAATCAGAACAGAAACACGGTTCAATCGCAGAATCAATCACAGAACGGAGATTGCACAGACTGCGACCAGGACCAGAACATGAATCAAAACCAGAATGGAAATAACGATTCAAACAACAACCAGGGACAGGATAACGGCCAGGGAGGAAGCAACGGCTCCGGAAACGGCAGTTCCGGCAAGGGAAAAAAGTAAACTCACATATCATATTCAGGCATTCCAAATTAAAAAAGCGGGGTTTTTAACCCTGCTTTTTTAATTTGGTGTTATGTTGTTTTTTACAGTATGATATAATATTTTAAATAAATCAAAGGTGGTGGCTTCATGAGAAAAGTAAATATAATTCTGGCTTTTTTTCTTTTTATTCTTGCGGTAACTTCCTTTTCTTTCCCTGTCGATATTTCTGAATTAAACATTCCGGATATTCTGAATTCAGATTTTTTCACTTTGGATTCTCTGAAAGAGCGAGAACTTGTTGCATACGCAGGATACGTGTTCGAAGCTTCCAAATCAGATGTCTTAAAAAATTACATCGGAAAGGATATAACAGCCTCACTTCAAAATGGCGGTGAACTTCAGGATATTTTAAACACACTCGAACCAATTGGCTTTCTTCTGATGTTTCAGGAAGACATGAGAGAGGGGGATAGAATATATATTTCATACAAATCGATAGTATACGATGTTTCTCATATACCGGAATGGCGGGATAGGTTCAGTGCCGGAAAATTCATATCCGGACAGGATTACACATATGAATCGAAAAACTCCGCAGTTAATCCGCAGGATAAGTTGGATTCGGCATTTGCCGCGGGTTTTTTGGGATTTAATTTCCCGGATATGGAAAACTCCGAAAAATTCCTCGTATCGGTAAATTCGATGATATACGATCTTTCCGCTTTCAGGCTGTGGAGTGGCGGCAGACATATGAACAGGCATGAATATGCACAGGAGCTTACATATGATCTGAAAAAACTATCCCCCCATGGTGTCAGAAAACTCTCAACGTCCGTTCCGACAGGAATACTCTGCCTTTCCGAATCAGAGGCGTTAAAGATGATTTCTGAAAATAAGAATTACTATTCAAAAAACGGAAGAATCTATGATAAGCGTCTGGAAGAGCCAGTGGCAGTTATAACGGAATAATCAAAGGAGAGAATCATATGGAATTGTTTAAGCTTTTCGCATGGATAAACGTTTCTTTAGCCGCATTCAATCTTTTTTTATTCTTCATAAGGTTCATCGGCAGAAAATCGGGAAACGCATCGACCGCTTCAGTGAAGAAGAAGCTCGCCATGATTATAAAAACAACGAGAAAAATCCATCCTTTTACCGGTTTTCTTCTGATAGTATTCGGATTTACTCATGGCTTTTTGGCTTTGGGAGGTTTTTCGTTGCATACCGGAACACTTGTCTGGATTGCCTGCATATTGATGCCGCTGACCTTGATTTTGAAAAAAAAGGGATACAGGAAATGGATTTTTCTGCACCGGTCAATGGACGCAGTGCTGTGGATTTTACTCATACTTCACAGAGTCAATCCTTGGTTGATATATTAGCCGGACTTCGGAACCGAATATTCAGGGATCGTCAGAGTTATTTCGGTTCCTTTTTTCAATTCGCTTTTAACTTCGATTTTTATTTTTAATTTTTCCGCTATCGTCTGTGCGATGGAAAGTCCGATACCATGGGAAATGACATCACGATTCCTGGACCGCGAATTATCGGTTCTGTAAAATCTGTTGAAAATTCTTTCGACCTCATCTTCGGGTATTCCTATACCGTGATCCGTTATGGTGATGCGATTTTTAAAAAAACAAATCTCTATAAGGCTATCCTCATCGGAATATTTGACCGCGTTGTCTATAAAAATCTCTGCAAGGATAATTAAATATTCAGAATTGCATTCATAAGTTTCGTAAACATCTCCCGAATCCCATTCGAATTTTCCGGCAGGGAACTTCCTTTCGATTCTGTCTTTTAAATTCACGACGAATTCCGCTGAATTAACCGGCTCAACTTCGGGAATCATTTCCTCCATTCTGCCGAGGGTAAGAAGTTGTTCGATGAGCATTTCCATCTCAAAAGAAGTCGTTATTATCGCATCCACGGATTCTTCCGCTATATTTCTGTTTTCCATGCCCCATTTCCTCAACAACTGGGCATAGCCTTTTATGCTGGTAATCGGAGTTCTCAATTCATGCGACACATCGGAATTAAAACGTTTTTGCAATTCAAACCCCTCGTCGAGTTTTAACAGCATTTGATTCAGAGAACTTTTAAGTTCATCGATTTCATCCAGACTTTTAGAAATTTCAAAACGTGTTTTTAACTTCGAAGTGTTTATAGTACTTATGTTTTTGATGAGTTTCAACAGAGGTCTCAGAGAATACTTCGCGCTTATGGTGGCAAAAAAACCCGCAATGGCTATGAGTACGGCCGAAAGGATCAGAAAACCGTTGCTCATAGAGTTTAAAGACTTTATGATGGAAGAAACTTCCCGGACGAAAACGTAATGTGTCCCGGAATCCACGAATTCCATACCGAGAAAATCGTATTCTTCGAGTCTGAACAGTCCTATTTCTGCCAGATCACCGATTCCATAAGGATCCTGAATTACCTGTAAATTCCCTTCGGAAACTGATTTTGCCACGTAAACGGTCTCGGTCAGTCCCTGTTTCATCATTCTGAACTGATTAATGCTGTTTCCCATCGAACTCTTACCCGCCGAGGGTTTAAAATAATGTATTGCAAGATCTGTCAGATCTTTTTTTTGTTCATCTATTAAAATATACCTTGAAGAAAAATAAAAAAGTGCTATCGAGAGGAATACGATAGAACCGAAAATCAGAAGATTTACCAGGCTGATTTTACTGTACAATTTCATAGCAGAATCACTGATTTTCCCTCAGAGAATAGCCTATTCCCCTGACTGTCGTAATATATTTTCCGGATAAAGAAAGCTTCTTTCTTAAATAATTCACATAAACCTCAACCATGTTTGGATTTGCATCAAAATCTATTCCCCAGACTTCCTCGAGCAATTTCTCTTTTGAAACGGCCTTACCCTTTTCTTTCATAAGGTAAAGCAGCAGATCGAATTCCGTCCTCGAAAGAAATATTTCTTCTTCCTTTTCGAAAACACGTCTCGATTCTTCGTTTATCCTCAAAAAACCGAGAGAATAATCCCTGTCCATATCATTTCCCCTGCGCCTCAGCACGGCGTTGATCCTCGCATGGACTTCCTCAAGCTCAAACGGCTTTGTTATATAATCATCTGCCCCTGAATTAAGTCCCTGAACCTTATCAATTGTCCTGTCCATTGCGGTTATCATTATAATTCCCACATCGGTATCGAATTCCCTTATGGACTTGGCAACTTCCACACCGTCTATTTCCGGCATCATAACATCGAGCAAAATAACATCGGGTCTGAAATCCTCATATTTTCCAAGTGCTTCCGAACCATCAGCCGCTATTTCCACAGAATAACCCGAATGTTCGAGCTCGAGTTGAATCAATCTTGAAATTTTATAATCATCTTCTGCCACCAGCACCTTTATTTTGTCCAACGAAATCACCTCCGAAACAGTATATATTATTTTATACCTTTCCGGTAAAAAAAGCCCTTTATGAAATGCACCTCCAAATGTTGTTTTCCAACTTCAGGGGTGCATTACAAATCGGGACTTTTTTTACTTTCTCATTCCCTTCGGAGCTCTATTCCCCGAAAATCTTTGATTAATTCTGTTTCCGTTCATTCCCGAATCATTTCCTCCGGCACTTCTGTTTCCCCTCTGCAATGATTGTCCCTGTTCTTCACAACTTCCATCGCATACCGCGTTTCCGTTTCCCTGTTTCATTCCGTTCATTCCTGACACATTTCTCATATTCCCTTTTCCGTACATGTTCCCGGTTCCGTCCTGCAATGATTGTCCCTGCTCTTCACAGCTTCCGTCGCACAAAGTGCTTGTACTCTGTACGGTTGAACCGTTATTTCTGACGAATCCTCTTACAATTGTTTCATTTTCTGCAAATCTCTGACTGTTCATAAAACGGTTTGAATTTGTAAAACGTGAATTTTGAACATCAGCCTGTTTTCCCATATTCCCGGCCGCCATAAAAACCGAACTCATCAGAATAAGAACTCCTAAAATAATCACTGTTTTTTTCATGATACACCTCCGTTAGTTTTATTAACAACTATATTTTAACTTCAACTTCTTAGAAATGCCTTAGAGTTTACATGTTTCATAAAATACAACATTTATCGGTTTTCCAGAATTTTATGGTAGAATTAGGCAAAGATAACTTATATGGAGGTGCAGCAATGAAAAAAGTATTAAGCCTGTTTATAGCAGTATTTTTAATGTCTGTCATATCGATGGCATCGGTAAATATTCTGTCCCCGGTAGGACCGACTCTCGTTTCTTTAGTCGGAATTCTCGAGAAAAAAGTGGACTTACCGACTGAAATAAATGTGGATTACTGGAAGAGCTTCGACCAGATAACCGCATCGATAGTCACCGGATCATCGGACATAATAATACTGCCTGTGACAACCGGAGCGGCTCTTTTCAACAAAGACATACAGATAGAGCTGGCTGCGGTGACTTTGTGGAAGGGATTTTTCATGGTCGGCAAAGACATATCGATAGATGAGATCGCGGATATGAAAAATCCGGAAGTATACACACCCCAGGGAAAGGGTCAGACGGGTGATGTTCTCGTCCGAAACTACCTGAAGAAAATCGGCTTTGAATCTGAAAAAAACGTCAGTATAAAATACGCAACCGCTCCTGAGATTGTAGGTCTCATGTCTCAGGGAAAAGTCAAACTCGCCGCAATTCCCGAACCTTTCGTATCACTCGCAATAATAAAAGCCAAGGCGGAGATACTCGTCGACTTCCAAAAAGAATGGGGAGAACTTACGGGTTACGAGAGAATTCCGATCACGGGTATTTTCGTGAGAAAAGATTCTTTAAAAGAAAAACCGCAGCAAATAGAGCAGGCGCTTGCTTCATTGGAAGAATCCGTGAAATTTTGTTCGGAAAATACCGAATTGGCTGTAAAACTTACCACTACATATTTCAACGGCATGCCTGAAGCTGTTTTAATGCAATCCATGCAGAGATCCGAATATGAATACGTACCGGCGAACCTTGTTGAAGAAGAAATAACTGAGTATCTCAAGGAAGTTCAGAAAATAGAATTCAATGCTATGCCCGAAATTCCGGGAGAAGAATTCTTTGCGAAATAAAGCTGTAAAAAAATCCCCGGGGAAACTCTTCCTGGGGATTTTAATATTGATAGGGTTGTGGTGGCTCATATCCCTGGCTGTGAATTCCGAATTGGTTGTTCCTTCACCGTATTCGGTAATTACGAGTCTTATGGATATAATAAAAGAAGGCAATCTTTTTACTGCGCTGCTGTCGACTTTTTCAAAAGCGGTAGCGGGTCTTCTGATTTCGCTGGCAATAGGATTGCCACTGGGTTTTTTTATGGGAATATCGAAATCATTCGAAGAACTGTTGAGGCCCGGAACCATGTTCATAAGGTCTGTCCCGATAATTTCCTGGCTGTCGAGCATACTCGTGATATGGGGAATAGGATGGCAGGCTCCGGTTTTCATTGTGGTGGTATCATTGATACCTCATATTCTATTCAACGTATCTCAGGGTGTTAAAACAGTCGACGTCAAATTGCTCGAGATGGCTAAAATATACGGTGTACCCAAAACGAAAATAATAAAGAACATATATATAGGTTCCCTCGTTCCATTTCTCCTATCCGCCATCAAGGTCAGCATCGGCACCATGTGGAAAGTCGCCATAGTTGGCGAGTATATCGCGGGAGATTCGGGTATGGGGATAAAGATATCCGATGCGAAATTCTATCTGGAAACTCCAAGAGTTTTCGCGTTCACTATGGTGGCGGTTGTATGCGGTTTGCTGCTGGAGTACTCATTCGACCACTTGATTGCAAGAAGTAAATTAAAAGGACTGGGAATATGAAAAAGATAATAGAAATATCGGATTTCAGCTTTTCTTTCGGTAAAAAGAAAATACTCGAAAGAATCGATTTCGATGTGTTTGATAATGAAAATGTGGCTATAATAGGCCCGTCAGGCTGCGGCAAAACCACTTTTCTAAGGGTAATTTCCGGACTCACGGATTCTGTGGAAAAAGAAAAAATACACGTCGAAGAAAAAAACATGGGATTCGTTTTTCAGGAAGACAGGCTTATACCCTGGGCGACAGTCAGACAAAACCTGCTTTTTATAGGAGCACAGGAGCATGAAATCAGCGATACCCTAAGTCTGGTCGGCCTGTCAGGCTGCGAAGACTACATGCCTAACGATCTGAGCGGAGGTATGAAGCAAAGAGTGAACATCGCGCGTGCGCTGGCAAAAAAACCGAAGATAATTTTTTTTGACGAACCATTCCAAAGTCTTGATTTCGAAATAAAAATACAATTGCTTCAGGATGTATACCGTCTGAGCAAGAATCCGGGATTCGCATGCATAATGGTTACTCACAGCATACGCGAAGCTCTTTCCTTTGCAGATAGAATTTATTTCTTCTCAAAAAATCCCGCATCGATAATGGGTGTTGAAAAAATCGAAATATCGGAAAAACACAGAAACCTGTTCGATCCGTTTTTAATAAACGAAGAACTGAAAATAGTTAAAAAACTCGGAACAGGTTTCTTTTATTAAAACAAATTTATTCTACAAAAACGGGATTGGTCAGAAATTCAAGCTGCCTGTCGGAATTGACACCCATGAGTACTACAAAATCCTTTTCGTAAAGAGAAGCTTCATTAATGCCCAATTCACCGCCATAGTTGAAAGGCTTCATACCGTTTTTGGTGAAATAGTACAGATTTGTCCCTTCACTTAAACCCCGGATTTCCATGTCGATTTTGATAGAATCGCTTTTTCCCGCTGTCTGACCGAATGTCCTGCCGTTTAAGGAGAATTTCACTTCGGTATTTTTTGATATGTAGAATCTTCCGTTCCTTATCGCATCCGTTATGTTGTCTTCCGTATTTTCAACGGACAGCACATTTGCCTTCAGCACATTTTCCATATCTTCCGTCTTGTGGAAATCCGCGCCGCACGAGCAGAAAATCCGAATATCTTTTTTCAGCATTTCAATCCAGAGATCTACCGCTTCCCAGTTGTTTTTATAATTCTCAAGCTTGGAATTCCACACCTCTATGAAATCAAAAAACTCCGGATTAATATCGGTTTCCCATCTGCATCCGGCGCAAAACGGCCCACCACAGGCAAAGGGATGTGCAAGCCCCATCAACCCTTTTTTATTCTTCACATCTTTCCTGATTTTGTCCAATTCTCTGAGTTCTCCGTTTTTCTTGTACCATCTTACATAATCCTGTACCCCGAGCAACAGTATATGGCCGTAAAAAGTCGTCAGCTCAAGGCCTCTGAAAAAACCGATACCTTCTACATCTTTCAAACAATCCCACGCATCGACGGAATTATGATCCGTCATGAAGAAGAAATCATATCTTTTCTCCTTCAAATACTCTGCCATTTTCAACGGCGGTAATTTACCGTCGGTTATATCGGTATGTGTGTGAAATTCGCCTTTGAAGGTCTTATAAGTTTCGGCGCATTCGAATTCGACTTCCAGTTCCAAATCTATATCCTCATAAATCTGGAAAACTTCAAAACAGGCATTCCATTTACCCGGTGATATGCTTTTGGAAGTATGGGATGCGGAAGAAATTTCAAAATAATTCCCGTACCTGTCGAATCTTCCGTAAGCTTTACCGTTTTCATCAAAAAAAGAAACGTCGATTTTATTTCTGAAAGCATCCTGAACCGAATAATCAATCTTTTTCACAAACTTTATCTTTCTGCATCTTTCCGGCACTTCAAATTCCATAACTACGATTTTCTTCCTGTTTTCCTCTGTGAGTTTGACTTTTAATTCCAATTTATTCTCCCAACAATCTTATTATTTCTTCAATTATGCGTTCATCGCCATAATCCTCGGTTTCCAAAATTCTGACACGGTAATTTTTCGGGCTTTCATCAAAAATCAACGACTTCCCGTCTTCCGAAAGAGTGGTTCCGGTTTCGTTCATTTTAAGCAGCGAATTAAAAGATTGCGCCGCTTCGGATAGAGTACCCTTTTTCGTATCGAAAATCAACAACAATTTTATCTTATTCTCTTCGATTAACTTGTTCAGTATTTCAAGCTGTTCTTCACTCAAAATCCCGTATTTGGGCATAAAAGATTCCGAATCCGGAAACGGCATAACCAATACGCAGTTTTCACCGATGCTTTCAGTACCGAGACTTCTGAGCTTTTCAAAGACACCATTTTGCTGTTCAACATATTTTTTCACCATGTTGTTCAATTTGTTGAAATTGTTCTCGTGACTGATATCGATTTTCACCGATGATTCTTTGAATTTAACCGGTAATTTAAGCTCACAAACACCGTTGAGCATGAAACTCAATTCTCCCGATTCATCGCTCAAAGTTATGTATCTTTCATAATTGCTGACCGGTTCGACGTATACGTCCTCTGAGTAAAGAGTTTCGCCGTTTTTATTCACAATATCCAGAACGAATTTTTTGTTTTTGAAATTCATATTTACCATGCTGAAATTGACAGCGTATTCGGAACCTTTCACGGGATTCGGATTATCCAATTCCGCGTACTTCAGATATGTTTTTTCACCACTCTGAACCCAGATAGGCGCGGTGACTATGTCATCGTTATCCCTCTGTACAAGCCTTATAAAAAACCATTCATACCTTTCATCTATTTTCCTCGTGAAAGATATTTTGAACGCATCGCCTTTGGCATCAAGTTCTTCGACTCCGTGTGAAGAATAAAGATAAATCCGGTCTATCTTTTCTCCCATATCTTCATATTCGAGGTTCATTTCGATTTCAGGCAAATCATAAAGTATGCTGCCCATCATGCCGTAATCGGTATAAAAATCCACTTTAGCATTTTCATCTTCACTTGCATATAGATTACGGTTTCTCATTGCCTTGTAAAGATTTTCTTCCGTCAACTCGTCCATAATGAAGACTGTCCTCGATCTGTTGGCACTGCCCCAGTTTGGTTTATGGTTATCCTGATTGGCTGTCGGCGCGATATGCCATCCTTTGTTCAGAGCCTTTATGTAGTTATCGAAATACACGGGCTGTATTTCGGCACTCGTGTTTATAATTTCGAACATAGTCATGTATCCGTCTGCCATGGGGTAATATCTGAAATCATCAAAAGTTCCCCAATATGTCTTCGGATGACAGAAATTGCCTATGCCTCCGTTGAGTATTATCCACTTGTAAATTCCATCAAAACTGACTTCGGCGGATGAAGCGAAATATTCCGTATCATAAACCGTTATATGTCCCGGACCGGTTATGGTCCATTCAAATCCTCTCGTTCCGAGAAATTTATCATCGCTGAATTTTTTCGCCATCTCTTCAGTTTTCATCCATTCGCTTTCACCGTCGGAAGTGAAACTTATGGCCCTGGCATGATCGGTCACGGTAAGTATATCCAGAGTACTCTTGTTTTTCGCATGTTCATATGCAGTTTCGGGATCTGCGGTTCCGTCCGAATAGGAAGTATGCGAGTGCATATTCCCGAAATAATGGTTCATCCCCTCAGAAAAACAGAAAGTAAAACAGAAAATTAAAATAGCAAAAAACAAAAATATCTTTTTCATAGTACGTATCCCTCGCTTTCGGCAACGAGAATTACTTGCCATCAACAGAATTCAGGTTGGTTTTCCAAATGTATTCGGTCGCATGTTTGGTAGTCATCAAGTATTTTTTCGCCGCAGATTCGTAAAGTGTGAATAAAAATCCCTTTTCAAGAATTATTCCTTCTGACATCGGATACCCGACTATTTCTGCTGAAAGTTTTTCGTGGTGCAAAACCCACATCGGTACGCTCTTACCGTTGATTTCGACACTGGTTTCGGGGATTTCGTCCAGCACATATCCGAATATCAGAAGTTTGGAATCGTTTCCCCTTCCGTAAGACGTGCTTAACACTATACCCGCATCCTGGGAAAAAGCAACACCCTGAACTATATCCGGAATCGAGATTATATAATCGGGAATAGCGGAAGGCCTTTCTTCCGGTACGCCACCAAGCTTAAAACCGGCCATCCAGGAATGATTCGCATACCCGTTTTCTGTCTTAAAATAATGGTTTTTATCCGTCGGGTAATCGTTTGAATGATAGAATTCCCCAACCCACAACACACCTTTGTCATAGGCGGTAAAAGAAGCGTTCGTATAAGCATCGAATTCTTCGGTTATAAAAACCTTTTCTTCGTCTTTGGCTTCGTCAACACTTATCAGGGGTATCTTTCTTATCTTTGAACCTGAAGAAACCCAAATATTGCTATCGCTCACGGCTACTCCGCCCGCATGACCCGTGTAATATGATCCGTCTTCGTTGCAGATAATAAGGGATTTGACCATTTTGCCGTTTTCGGCGTCAATAAACGATAAAATACTGTGATTTCCGTCTTTGTAGGCAGAAATTACGAAACGGTCTTCATTTTCCATATACGCCAGTCCCTGCGGAACAAAACCCTCTTTCAGTCCGGGTATGATTGCGAACTTTTCACTGATTTCCGAGTATTCATTATATTCTTTAAATTTATTGTTTTCTCCTGTTTTTACCACTACCTGCTGTGTTATTAAGTCGGCTGAAAAGCATGTAATACTCAATATGGTAATTATCACGGCAAATACAAATTTTTTCATATTACCTCCCGAGAAAAAGCCGGGAAAATCCCGGCTTTCTTAAAACTGTTACCAATAATATTCGTCCAGAATTTCCTGGCATTTTTCCTGAGTTTCTTTTAAAACCTGGTCGCAATCGGCTTCAAGATCGGTAATGACTCTCTCGAAAGCTTTTGTATAAGTTGTCATGATTTCTATGTACGGACCGTACCATGGTCTTCTTACCGCTCTTGTCATAAGCTGTTCGTAAGTGACGTTCTTCAGAGGGTTTGCCTTTATTTCCGACTGCATCTCTTCGGATTCGTACGCCGATTTTCTGCTGCACATATAACCGGTATTCATAGCCCAAAGCAAGGTGTTTTTTGTTGAAGTAAGGTGTTTTATGAATTCCCATGCAGCTTGTTTTTCAGGTTCGGGATTGTCTTTGAACATGTATATGTTTGCTCCGCCTATCGGAACTTTTTTACCCTGCTGCTGCGGCATTGCAAAAGCGCCGACTTCCCATTCAGCGGTATCCTGCAGATATGTAAGGCTTCCTGTGGATCTCTGTGTAAGGCCAATTTTTCCTGTCAGGTCAAGTGCGCTTCCGCCGCTTGCAACCCATGTCCAAACTCCGTCTGCAATCGCTTTCTGCAGGAATTCGAGTGCTTTGACATTTTCCGGAGAATATATCAGCATGGTTTCGCCATCTTCGGATATAATCTCTCCGCCCCATGACCAAAGGTACTGTTCCATAATCCAGTCGGATGTACTGAATCTCAATCCGTAATACCCTTCTCCCAGAGCAGCTATTGCCTTTGATGCTTCGTAAACGTCATACCAGGTGTTGAGAGGTTCGTCGGGATCGAGGCCGGCCTGTCTGAACAGGTCCCTGTTGACGTAAAGCAACGGAGTGCTCGGGTTAAGCGGGAATCCGTAAAGCTGTCCATTGTAAGTTTGTGATTCTATGAAAGCTTCGAAGAAATCCGACATGCCTGCTTTGAACTCCGGATCTTTGTCTACATACTTCGAAAAACTCTCGAAAGCCATTCCGTCTATGAACTGGCCTATTCTGCTCTGTTCGATCTGAGAAATTGTAGGCAGATCGTTTGCCACAAGAGCTGCAAGCAATTTTGTCAGGGTATCGGAATATGAACCGGTGTAGACTGCTTCAACTTCGATTTCGCCCTCGTGAAGCGTGTTGAATTCACTTATGATATCGAGCAATGTCTGAGAATAAATTCCGGTCTGAGAATACCAGACCGTGACCTTCGTAGGTGCTGCAAAACATACTAAAACTGTGAGTAATGATAACAGTACTACCAAGAATGCTTTTCTCATAATTCTACCTCCCGAATTGTTTGGATCAACCTTTAATACCTGTGCCTCTTATCCCCTCTACATACTGTTTCTGAATGAAGAAAAAGAATATGATAATGGGTATGACTGCAACAGTAGATGCTGCCATTTTCCACGTCCATTGCGTCATCCAATCCCCGGAAAACTGTGACAGTCCGACCTGTATCATCTGTTTTTTGGAATCGTTTATAGCGACAAGAGGCCATAAATAGGAATTCCAGCTTCCCAGGAAGGAAAATATCGCAGTGGTCCACAATGCAGGCGTTGAAAGCGGCAATATTATTTTCCAGAAAATCTTCATTCTTCCCGCACCGTCTATCAATGCGGCATCTTCAAGCTCTTCGGGTATTCCCATGAAAAATTGCCTCAGGAGAAAAATACCGAAAGCGCTTGAAACGTTGGGGACAATGAGCGAAGCATAAGTATTGAGCAAACCCATGTTTTTAATGATTACATACAACGGTATAATGATTACCTCTCCCGGAATCATCAAAGTACCGACCAATATTACAAATATGATGTCCCTGCCTTTGAACTTGAAACGGGACAAACCGTAAGCGGCAAGGCTGTTCAGAACCAATTGGGACAGAGTTACCATACCGGATACGAACAGCGAATTGAGCATGAGTCTTCCAAGCGGAAGCAATCCGAATGCGCCTTCGTAGTTTTTAAAACTGAAGAGAGTCGGATAGAACTTCGGCGGCCACGAAAACACCTCTTCTTCGGTCTTGAAGGAAGTTATAACCATCCATATGAAAGGAAGATTTATCACAATGAGTATCACGAACAACACTATATACACTATTACCCTTATATGAAGTTTTGGTTTTCTTCTCATGCGTAGAATGTCCTCCTTTTGCTGATTTTGAATTGCAGAATGGTGAAAACCAGCATGAGGGCAAACATGAACACCGCAACAGCAGATGAATAACCGAATTTCATGTTCCCAAATGCCTGTTCATAAAGGTAATAGGTTATGACACGCGTACTGTCAAGCGGACCGCCTTTGGTAAGTACGCTTACCGAGACGAATACCCTGAAAGAAGCTATAAATTGCAGTATAACCACGAAAAGCGTTGTTGGTGACAGCAGCGGCCAGGTTATATTCCTGAATTTGGTAAACGAAGATGCACCGTCAATATCCGCGGCTTCGTAAAGCGATTTCGGAATAACCTGCAATCCGGCGAGGAAAAGTACCATGTTGTATCCCACACGTTTCCAGACGCCGACTATCATAAGAGAGGGCAGTGAATAATTCGGATCACTCAGCCAACCGATTTTTTCCAATCCGAAAAGGGATAAAAACCAGTTCAGCAGCCCGTAACTCGGTTCGAATATCCAGCCCCAGATTACCGCAGCAGCAGCCATGGCCGTTATAACAGGGATGTAAAATCCCGTCCTGAAGAAACCCTTGAGTTTAAGCCATTCCATGTTCATAATAAGTGCGAGTCCAAGCCCGATGAAAATCGAGGCGGGTACTGTACCCAGAACATAGATAAAAGTTGTCCAAAGAGAATCCCAGAACTCCGAACTCGTGAACATCTTTTCGTAATTGGCAAACCCTATGAATTTCATGGGACGAATCATGTTCCACTTGAAAAAACTGTTGAAAATAGCCCAGCCCAAAGGAAGGTAAATGAATATTATCTGGGTGGACAATGCGGGCAGTATAACTCCCCAGCCTGTCATAGTGTCCCGTAATTTTCTTTTCATTTGCTACCTCCGTATATCCTTAATAGAATTCCTCTCCACTATCGTGAACTCAGGTACTTTTTCCGTTAATTCCTTTTTGCTTATAATGCTGAGCATTTTCCTTCCGACATATTTACCTATGGAATAATGGTCGAAATTCACTGTTGTCAGGGAAGGTGTGGCGTATTTTGCTTCGGGTACATCTCCAAAACCGGTAACTGAAATGTCTTCGGGAATAGACAGTCCGGCTTCTCTCACCGCACACATTGCACCGAAAGCCAATTGGTCATTCTGGCATGCGATAGCCGTGAATTCACTATTTGCAAGTTTTTCCTTCGCGCCTTCATATCCCATTTCATTTGAAGCATTATCGCAAATAAATACATTTTCATTTTCCCTCAAACCGTTTTCATCAAGGGCAGATAGATATCCCGAAAGTTTTTCATCGTATACCTGTAAGTCAGTAGGGCCGGTAATATGGAGTATTTTCCTGTGACCATTTCTTATAAGCAATTCGACAATATCTTTCTGGAATTTGTGATAATCGAAATACACGCAATTCTTCTCGTATCCTTCGACTTTTCTGTCGAAAACGAGCATCGGAACATTATTATCCGCCATACCGACAATCTCGCTGTCCGACATTCCAACCGATATGATGATCACACCCGCAAAATTCAGATCATAGAAAAGGTTGATCTTTTCTTCCTCCTTTTCCTTGGAATATCTGCTACTGGTGACAAAAAACCTGTATCCGGCTTTGTTCACAACCGTTTCGATACCATAAATTATGCTGCTGTAATGCCTGATTTCAAATCTCGTAAGCAACATCCCTATGAAATTCGTCCTGCCTTCTATCAATGCCTTGGCGTATATATTGGTCTTATATCCAAGTCTTTCGGCCGCTTCTATTACTCTTGCGCGCATTTCTTCATTAACTTTGGGGTTGTCGTTGAAAACCCGCGAAACGGTTGCAGGGGAGACTCTCGCTTCTTTCGCAACTTCAAGCAAACTCGGTTTCTTATCCATGATATCCACACTCCTTTCGGAAACAGTACATTTGTGAAAACCTTTTCTCACATTCACAGGAGCAATATTAAAGTTCAAACATTAAGCCAGTATCCAGTGAAAAAAACAATTCTTAATTTATCTGTTAATTCAAAAATGATCATAATTGCTTGAAAAATATGTGTGGAACATCGGTTATGAGAACATCACAAATATTCTTGATCAAACCGTAACTCTCCAAATCGTTTACCGTCCAGAATGCCAGATTTACCTTGTGTTCCTGTTTTAATTTTGAAAACCATTCGATCTTTTCTTCATTTGACTCGTTGAAAAATCTGACATCCAGATTAAGAAAATCCGGTTCGTACTCACTTACTATTTCACGAATATACGTTTTATAATCTTCTACTCCCCTGAAATCTATCAGAGGTGCTATCAGCGCATTCGGAATAATTCTGCGCACATCATTCAGACAATGATGCCTGAATGAAGAAACCATAAGATCCGCAGGCCGGTACTTCTCTACAAGCTTGTGAAATTCTTCGAGTACCGCTGGATCTTTTATCTCTATGTCGTAATAAATCCCGGTGCCGACATTTTTGAAAACATCTTCCAAAGTCGTTATATCGTCTTCGTTCAGGAGATTTTGGCTTTTCAAATCTTCCAGTGTCAGATCCTGTATCCGAATATCCCTGTCAAAAACCCGAAGCAGGCTTTCATCATGGACACAAACCGGATAATCGTCTTTCGTCTTCCTTATATCCAATTCAATGCCTTTTGCGCCTCTGTCCAATCCACGAATAAAAGCATTAAGGGAATTCTCATTTTTCCCCTTTCCAGTTCCGCGATGTGCAAGAATTAAAATCGCTATCATCCCCTATATTAAATTAAGAAAACCTTTTCTCAAACATTATATAGTTCGAATCCCGAATAACAAAATCCAAATACGAACGTTTATCGGGAATTATTTCCGAATAAAATTGATTACGCTTGAATGACTTGATATTTTTTAAAATACCGGAATTAAATCCTGAAAGAGTAAAATATCATTGTAATGAATCCATGAAGAAAAAAGGAGGCAAAAAATGAAAATAAACTCGTTGGCGAACATAATATTACTGCTGATAACCGTATCTTTTTTCACTTCCTGCAAAACGGTTGCCGTGAATACCGGAGGAAACGGCACTTTACCGGATTCTCCCGTAAAATTGATATTCATCCATCATTCCACAGGTGAAAACTGGCTGTCGGATGGTGACGGCGGACTCGGCATAGCATTGAAAAACAACAGTTACTATGTCAGTGACACCAATTACGGTTGGGGAGACGATTCGATAGGCGACAGAACGGATATAGGAAACTGGTGGGAATGGTTCAGAGGACCCGACAGCGGAACATACCTGAACGAACTGTTCAACTCCAACACAAGGACTTGCGATTATTCGAGGCTGGCGGCAAATCCGGGCGGAGAAAACGTGATAATAATGTTCAAATCATGCTTCCCTAATTCCGCACTTAAGGGCAGTACGGCCGATCCGGTCCCGTCCATTTCAAACAATCCGCTCAGAGGAGTCGACTGCTACAGCGATGCACACACGGTATCCAACGCCAAGGGAATATACATCGACCTGTTGAACTACTTTTCGGCACACAGCGACAAGCTTTTCATAGTGATAACCGCCCCGCCTCTTCAGGATCCCCAGTACTCATCGAACGCGCGGCATTTCAACAACTGGCTGGTCAACGACTGGCTCGACGGATACACTCAAGGTAACGTTTACGTGTTCGATTTCTACAACGTGCTCACAACAAACGGAGGCAATTCCAACATCAATGACCTCGGAGCCGTGACCGGAAACCATCACAGGGTTATAAACGGAATCATTCAGCACAAAACCGACGGGGACAACGACGCCAATCCGAACGTACTCGAATATCCCAGCAGCGGTGGGGACGACCATCCGTCGAGGGCGGGCAACCTGAAGGCCACCGGCGAATTCATAGGATTTTTAAATAAAGTGTATTCCGAATGGAAAGGAAATTAAAAAAGCCACTCGGATGAGTGGCTTTTTTGTGTACGATTTTATCCTTATAATATTTTTTCGATTTCGGCAAGTATGTCTTTTGTTATATCCTCAACGTCTCTCAACTCGCTGTTTCCATCGAGACAGGATATGTGTATCCAGTTCCTGTCCTTGCATAAATCCTTATAGCAGTCGTACACGTTGTACAGATAATCTTTGTTTTCCTCGTGAATATCTTTCTTCTTATCGGTGTATTCCCTTGCCGCTTTTTTCATCACCAGCTCCTGGCTGATTTCCGGTGTGATGTCAAGATATACGACGTTGTCGGGACGGGGTATCTTAAAAACCTCGTATTCAAGCTCCTCGAGCCATTTTATGAATTCTTTGCGTTTCACGGGATCCGAGATTTTGCCGCCGTGATGGGCTATGTTTGACGGTGTGTACCTGTCGCAAATTATAACGTATCCATCTCTCAAATAATCCACTATTTCGCCTTTCTTTTCAAACCTGTCCCCCGCATATAGTATCGCCACAAGCTCCGGTGGCAATTCGTCTATTTTTCCGTATTTTCCATCCAGATAATTTCCCGCCATCTTGCCGAAAAAGGTTTTATTGTAAGAAGGAAACTGTATCTGAACCGACTTCACTCCCATCTCGTTGAGCTTTTCCGTAACCTTTACCGCCTGCGTATTCTTACCGGAACCGTCTATTCCCTCGATAATTATCAGTTTTCCAGTCATAAGTCTCTCTCCATAATCAAATTATAGAATATGATAACACAACATGAAGCCATATGCCATTTTTATTCTTCCAGCGGCCGAAAATTCCGGAATTACCGGTTTTCCGTGGTTTTAGTATCCACTAGTCCGTACCAAAACACCTTGTACATTTCCTCCATTATCTTTTTATCGTGTATCAGAGAGGTTTTCTCGGGATTGTAATAATACGATTTTATCATGTCGAAATAAACGCCGATGGTCTCATTTGAAATGTCTTTCCTTATACACCCTTCCTCTTTTCCCATATCTATTATCTTAAAAAACCTCTCAACGCTCTCATGATAGCATTCATCCATTATATTCGCCATGGAACTGTTCGGATTCATGAGATCTCCGGCTATGTTAACTATCTGGTTTTCAAGTGCGACCATTTTCAGTGAAAACATGGATTCGATCTTTTCCATGAAACTCTCCTCGCCTTCGAGTATTTCCTCGTAGGCGTCGAACATTCTATCAAAAAGAACCTTCACGGACACTTCCTTAAGCTTGTCCTTACTCTCAAAAAGATTGTAAATAGTAACCTGGGAGACTTTCGCCTTTACTGCGATTTCGGATACGCTGACCTTTTTAAATCCATGTTTTGTGAACAAGTCTATCGCCGCTTCGATTATCGAATTTCTTTTCGCCATGCGTCTCTTTTCGAAACCGTTCATTCCCTCACCTTCCAAATATGAAATATATACACTAATATAATACATAAATTTGATTTTGTAAATAGTTTCTGATAAAATATGAAATATATATATATTTATTTAGTACATATTTTTCATATATCAGAGGTGTACTATGAAGAGAATAATCATGCTTACAGGTTTCGCGGTAGTTATAACGGTATTTTTCATCATGGCTAAAATTAGAAAGAAGTGGCGGGACCTGCAGAAGGCACTGCTTCAATGAAATCAAGGGAGTATGATAGCCTTGATCGATTTCTATGCAGCTCATTCGCATTTCCAATTGTAATGAGCCTTAATCCGGTTTTAACCCGCCATCATAATTTCTACTATCGCAGAAAACCCGCAACGGAAATCTTCAGTTGAATTCGGAAATCCTATTTCTTTTTTATTCATTTTCCCACATATCCCCCATAAAACTTTCTTATAACCTTCACAGCAGCAAGACTACTTTAAAAACCTGTTTTATGATAATCGAACATTCAGATTGTGAAATCATTCCAATGTTTGTGAAATCATTCCCCTGATTTTTACATTTAATTATATTTCATTCTATATAAATCGTGTATTATATCGACAACGATATAACGATAACGATATAGAAGGTGATCGAAATTCCTAAAATACCAATAATAAAGAATACGATATTGAAATTTCTTGAAAAAAACGGAGAAATGACTGGGTACGATCTTTTAAAACACTGCAGGGAAAATGAAATAAGCATTTCTCCGGGAAGTGTTTACCCGCAGCTGAAAAACATGACGCGTGACGGTCTCATCGAATCAAAAGAGCAAGGGAGAAAAAAGATCTACACCCTTACAGAATCGGGTAAAAATGAAATAGAAACGATCAGGCAGGAATCCAGCGACGTTCTCCACACGGTCGGAAAACTGAGGCTGGTTATAAACTGTGACTGTGACAGTGTGCCCGGAGAATTCAAATACGGAATGCGCGAAATGCTCGAATCGCTCGGAGATATGGACTGGAAAGATATGGATACGCTCAGGTGCTTTCTCGGAAAACTTGAATGTGTAAGAAACTCAATAAAAAAATATATAGATAATTCCGAAAGGAGTGGGGAAACAGTATGAAAATAATAATAATAGGTGGAGTCGCAGGTGGTGCAACTGCGGCCGCAAGGCTCAGAAGAATCGACGAAAAATCGGAAATAATCATGGTCGAACGTGGAGAATACGTAAGTTTTGCTAATTGCGGACTCCCGTATCATATCGGAGGAATAATATCCGACAGGGAAAGACTGCTCGTATCCGATCCAAAATCATTCAAAGAGAAGTTCAACGTAGATGTCAGGATAAGAACCGAAGCTCAGTCAATAGACAGAAAAAACAGAACCGTAACAATGAAAAACCTCAACACGGGAGAAGAATATATTGAGAAATACGATAAGCTTCTGCTCTCACCCGGAGCGGCTCCCCTTAGATTAAATCTACCCGGTATAGACAACGAAAATGTTTTCACTTTGAGGAACATGAAAGATATGGATACTATAATTTCCTGGCTTGGCAATCACGAAGTAAACAGAGCCGTTGTTGTCGGTGGCGGATTCATCGGTCTGGAAATGGTCGAAAACCTCAGGCACAGGGGCCTCGATGTTTCACTTGTCGAGCTTGCCGACCAGGTAATGATAAATATGGACTATGACATGGCAGCCATGATTCACACGGAACTCACGGACAACGGGATAACGCTGCATCTCAACAATTCACTCGTATCCATAGAAAAAAAGGCCAGAGAAACCGTTGTCAGCTTAAAAGACGGAACTCAGCTCGAAACCGATATGGTGATAATGTCAGCAGGTGTGAAACCCGAAACCACACTTGCACAGAATGCCGGTCTCGAACTGGGGAATAGAGGAATAAAAGTCAATGAATATCTGTGTACGAACGATGAAAATATATACGCAGTGGGAGATGCGGTTGAAATAGAAAACCAGCTTCTGGGAGTAAAAATGGGAGTGCCGCTGGCCGGACCCGCTAACAGACAGGGAAGAATAGTCGCGGACAACATGGTAAAGGGAAATGTGAAAAAGTATGAAGGTGCCATCGGCACATCGATAGCAAAGATATTCGACCTTACGGCGGCATCGACGGGACTCAACGAAAAAACTCTGAAAAGAAACGACATGCAATACATAAAATCATTCGTCATCAGAAGCGACCATGCGGGATATTATCCCGGGGCGGTGCCTATAACCATAAAACTCCTGTTCTCACCCGAAGGTAAGATATACGGTGCGCAGGCCGCCGGACTGAACGGCGTGGACAAGAGAATGGACGTACTTGCGGCCGCCATAAAAATGGGCCTGACCGTTGAACAGCTTGAAGAACTTGAACTGTCCTACGCCCCGCCTTACGGCTCAGCGAAGGATCCGGTAAACATAGCCGGGTATGTCGCAAACAACATAATAAAAGGGGACATGAAAGTCGTTCAATGGGATGAAATTGACGGGCTCGGTGATGAGCATCTCCTGCTCGATGTCAGGGAAAAAGAAGAAGTGGAGCTGGGAACCATAAACAAACCCAACATGCTGCGCATTCCGCTTGGATCCGTCAGAGAAAGAATCGGAGAAATCGACAAAAGCAAAATCATAGTGATATTCTGCCAGGTCGGACAGAGAGGGTATTACGCCTACAACATATTGAAACAGAACGGTTTTGACGTCCGGAACCTCAGTGGCGGCTACAAAGTATACAACTGTGCAACCAAGAAAATCGAAAATCCGAAAGCCATAAAAACAGTTGGAGAAAAAACGAGACCGAATTGCTTCTTCAACACCGATAACATATCGGTTTTAGACGCAACAGGGCTTCAATGTCCCGGCCCCATAATGGAAACGTACAAAAAGATGAACTCTCTCGAAAGGGGAGAAATTCTCGAAATAAAGGCAACAGATCCCGGATTCAAAAAAGATATAGTCAAGTGGGCAGAAAAAACCGGCAACAGGGTACTAGACGTAAGACAGGAAAAAGGACTTATAACGGCCAAAATACAGAAAGGCACCGATGAAATCCAGATGGAGGAAAAATCCGTAAACACAGGAGACAACAAAACAATTGTGGTTTTCAGCGGAGATCTCGACAAAGCGCTCGCTTCATTCGTAATAGCAAACGGTGCTGCGGCCATGGGCAAGAAAGTCACCATGTTCTTCACATTCTGGGGACTGAACGTACTCAGAAGATCCGATACGGTTCAGATTCAGAAAACATTCATGGAAAAAGTGTTCGGAAAAATGATGCCACGCGGCGCCGGAAAACTGAAACTCTCAAAAATGAACATGATGGGAATGGGAACCAAAATGATAAAAGGAGTCATGAAAGATAAAAATATAGATCCGCTTGAAAAAATGATGAAATCGGCTATGGAAAACGGGGTAAAACTAATCGCCTGCCAGATGTCCATGGATATGATGGGAATAAAAGAAGAAGAGCTCATTCCCGGAGTTGAAATAGGCGGAGTCGCAACCTACCTTGCGGATGCGGAAGACTCAAATGTAAACCTGTTCATATAAACAAATCCTGCTGAAAAACTCAAATGCTTGTCATTCCGATAACTATTGAGTTTGACCGAAAGCCAATACTCCAGAAATAAAAACACGTTTTTGGTTTTTATTCAGAATTTCGGGCTTAAGTTCCTTTATTTAAAAGGAACCGAAAAAAAGAAATCATCTCTATTTACATTAAACGATTCCGGATTCATTACTCAGTAGTATCCGGAATCGTTGCTCTCTTTTTAATCGGAATAATCACATTGTAGCGGCAATTCACGAATTGCCCTTTTTTCACATTTGTATCCTTCGTAAATGAGTTGAGAATATCTTTAAATATCTCGGATTTGTTTTTCTTACTCACAGCTTGCTTCAGTTTCATGATAAAAATAAAAAACGATTTTTATCCCAGGAATATTTCTTGCAGAAAACTCCAATCCCTCATATGTATTCTACAAACCCCGCAATTAATAAAAATCAGAGGTAATTTCAGTATAGTAATAAGATTCTGGTAAAAATAAAATAATAAGAAACTGCGAGATGGTTCTCCCGCTTCGGTGGGAGGGCTTTTTTTATTTTAATAAATATATACCGTATATGATATAATTATAATGAGGTGAAAACATATGGAAGGTACTATTTTATAAAACAGAAAGTGGACAAATACCTGTGAAAGAATTTCTCGATACTCTCCCAAATAACTTAAAATCCAAAGCAATTCGCGATATTCAAGCATTAGCAAATAAAGGAAATAAAATACGCGAACCTTATTCAAAGAATATTGGAAATGGAATCTTTGAACTCAGAATCATTCAATCCGGAAACACAACCAGGATATTTTACTTTTTCTTTGTTGAAAAAAAGATTGTTTTAGCGAATGGGTTACTTAAAAAATCACAAAAACACCGAAAAATGTTATTGAAACGGCAGAAAAATACAGAGATGATTATTTAAGGAGGAAGGAAAATGAATAAAGAATACACCTTCGAAGAATATAAAAAAGAAGCTTTTGAAAAAGATGCGGAATTAAAACAGATGTACGATGATCTCGAACCTATTTATCAAATAATTGAAGAACTGATAACTATAAGAGATAAAAATGATTTAACGCAAGCAGATCTTGCTAAATTAGTTGGAGTAAAGCAAAGCAATATCAGCAGACTTGAATCCGGAAACTACAACCCAAGTCTTAAATTTCTTCAAAAAATAGCAAAGGGTTTGGGAAAGAAAATTGAAATAAGATTTGTTTGACAAATAAAAAACCGGATTTCTCCGGTTTCAATCTCATTCTATGTCGAGGGGTATCGACCCCGGTCATAGCATAACGCTAATTACAGCTTGGTGCCGAGAGCGGGGCACTTACCTGGTTACAAAAGATGGGTTAGGATCGCTCTATAATTTCCACCCAACCATTAGGATGGATAATCACTTTTTGTATCATTTCTAAAATTAAAGCTCGTTGACTTTCATAATCACCCTCAAGCATCTCACATCTTCTTTTATATTCTTCTTCTATCATCTCTGGCGTTAAGTAAGTCTCTTTATTTTCCGAAAGATAGGCAATTTCATTATCTACGGTATCAATTTCTTCTTTCATCTTTTTTATTCTCTCTTTCAGAGCTCCATCGATCGCTAATCCTTCAAGAATCGCATTTGTAGCATTTTCTATCTTTGTTTGAATTTCTTCTTTTCTCCTTACTAAATTTATAACTCTTTCAGAGGTTCCTTTTTCTTTTTCTTGGGATAGCCTATTATATTCTTTAGCCATAGCTTCAAAATCCGTTACTTTATCAAGTATTTTAGTTTTAATATAATCAAGTACTATTTTATTCGCTTTATCCCTTCTGATTGATACCCATGGAACATCCTTTTTATTTTTCGCTCTCGAACAGTAATATCGGGCTGTCGATCCCCCAGAATGTGTCATTATCGAAGCACAATCCCCGCAATAAACCATTCCCTTTAAAATGCATTCTTTGGTGGAATAATTTTTAGAAAAATGATTGTTTTTTTGTCTTCTTTCTTGAATTTTTTCCCAGGTTTCCATATCTATTATCGCAGGCATAGCCCCAGAAACCTTAATAGTATCATCACGTTCTTTCCTTAGATTACGTTTAAATCCTTTCCTATAAACAAAAGTGCCGGTATATTTTTCATTTCTCGCCCACTCGCTTAATATTGTAACATTCCAACTTTTAGCGCGTCTCAATGGCGCTCCTGAATTATTCAACCACTCAACAATCTCTTTATTTGGAGTACCCTCCGCATACATCTCCAACGCTTTTTTTACGAACGGAGCCTCTTCCGGATTTATTTCATAATACGTTCTTTCGCGTTTATATACCTCATCATACCTTTTAACAAGTCTGTAACCATAAGGCGGATAACCTCCCTGGAAAAATCCTTGTTTTGCCGAAGCAGTCGTTTTCTTATAAGTTTCGTGTTTGAGGTTTTCAATATAAAACCGGTTATTGGCAGAAATAACATTCCGTATGAATCTACCGGACGGAGTAGTCGGATCAAAACCTTCAGAAGTTGAAAAAACGAATATTCCGTTACTCTCAAGCTGCCGGGTAATGATCATATCCTCGATATCGTCACGTTCCCACCTATCGAGTTTGAAAACTATGATTGCATCATATTTTCGATCCATGGCGTTTTCGATCATACGAGAAAACTCCGGACGCTCTTTTGCACCCGAAGCGGTAATTATATCGTGAAACTTATCGATTATCTGTAATCCAACACGATCAGCGAAGTTTTGAATCTCGTCGAACTGGGCATCAAGCGATGTCTGATTCTGTTTATCAGAGCTTATCCTTGCATAAGCTGCCGCTCTTTTCATAATGGCCTCCTTTGCCTTTCTCCCCTAAATTCCCATTATGATTATAGCGGTGTTTTAGAAAGTTGTTCCGGTGTTATTCTTTTTCTTCGGAAAAACTTACTTGTAGAACCGGAAGGGTCAATGGCGGCAAATTTGCTTCAACAGTAAATGAATATACATCTTTTCTGAAATACGGCCAAACAAGATATTTGCAATGTGACTCAAGATATTTAGCATTTTCTTCCATTTCAGTTTTTTCCATTTTCTCTTTTTCATTCTGCACATATACAACATTATAAATACAATGAATAATTAATTTTTCTTCCCCTTTTTCTCCAATGAATACTCTGCCTGAATATTCAAAAACATATTTATCCCCTTCATCGATAATATTCAATAATACATTTTCAATATTCACTTTTGTTTTTTGATTAAGAGCAGATAAAATATCCGGTTCTGTTTTAAGCAAACACTCTTTTTTCCAAATACCTTCTAAGCGGTAATTGGAAAGAAGTTTATTTTCAAATTCTCTTCTTTTCATTTTTTAAATTCTCCTAAAACATATTCATTTTCCCCTTTTAATGGTTTATACCCAAGAGAAAACATATCGCTGCTTTTATATAAATTCAGGCTTTCAACTAAATATTTATTTTCCATCTTTTCACTTTCGATATTAAATTGCATCATCGCTTCTATATTCATTAACACTCTATCAAAATCAATTTTGATAGAAAATTCAATAATTTTATTAAAAATACGTCTAATAAATTCTTCTACCTCAACACCTTTTTTCCCCGCGGCTTCCACGACTTCATTTCGGTATTTTTCCGGAATTGTATAAGTCAACTCTCCATAAGGAGTTAAATACATATTTCCGCCAACAGCTTTAGATATTTTATAAAGATACTCAATTTTTGGATTAGTATTAAAATTTTCAAACCTCGAAATTGACGCCTGTTTAGTCCCCATTCTTTCAGCTACTTCTTTCTGAGAAATATTATTTTTTCTTCTTAAATCTATTATGTCTAAAATAAAGTTACTTAGAGTAAGAAAAAATTGGGATTCATCATCAGGGTGATCCTCTTTTTTTATATCGAATTCGTCTAAACTATCAATAAACTTTTGAATTTTCATTTCCTCATCTTTGCTCATATATTTCCACCCCTTCTTAAAAAGGAAAGTAATTATATAACTCCTTTCATATTTTTCTTTAATATTTTATATCTATCGAAAGCTGAATCTATCTTTTTAGGATCATCGGTCTTTATTTCTGAATCTAATATAAAAATATATTTTTGATAATACTTAAAATATATTCTTAAAACGCCTTTAGTCCTTACCGGAGGTATCCTGAATTCATATATTCTCATATTTTTTTTAGTTAAAAGTTTAATTTTTTTACTATCATCTGCCAAATTCAGATTTATCATAATTTCTTGTACAAATTCATCTTCAGACATTCTCTTATATTTATTCATAGTATGTATTACCTTTTTCCATAACTGGAAATCATTTTTCTTTAAATTTTTTTCTATATCATTTTTTATACGATTTTCATTATTATTTTCATCGTAATCCGGGTAATACTTAATAACTATAATAAATACCTCCAACCCTATAGACGTATTATATAACGTACATGTTATACTGTCAATCGTAAAATTTTCCTTTCAATATAATGAAGGAAACAACTTCAAATTTCTTTCGCATCCGTCGGATCAGCTTATAAGTCCATCACGGCTTACACACAGAACAAGGCTCATATCCCTTCGCAATAGCATCACTCAACAATATCGGAATTTTGCTTTTACTCAAAAACCGGCGAAATGCCGGTTTTATTCTAATCCAAATTCTTTTTTGTATGGTTCTATAGCGTTCGCTAGACCTTGCACATCAAATATAGCGACCTGCCTTGCTTCGCGATAAGGGGTGAGTCCTACTACTAATCTATCTGCATTCATAAGTTGTTTTATAAATTCTTGTGGAGGCCTATCTATAAAATTATAATTTTCATCCCAAATACTGGAAGGTAGGAAAACTGCTTTTCCGTTAGTCGATATCACCCAATTTTCTGTTTGTACCTCTCCATCGTCAAACTTGTATAAAACTGCTAAATTTTTAGACCCTAAATAATCATCCCATACTATAACCACATCAACTTCGTTATCTTTTGTTCTTATCGAAAGACCTTTTTTAATTTCTGAGTCAACCAAATTAATAAAAATGCTTGTACTTCCAAATAATGCGTCTTCTTTAACTTCTACTTTCCATTTACCTATATCACTTGCATATCCAGTGATAATAAGGCTGAACACCAGCAATACAATCAAAACTTTTTTCATAATAAATCCCTCCGTTTTTTTATTTTTAATTACATATTTTTTTGAATAAGAAGGCGGCATGTATTACTTTTAAATATTTGCATTATTATTTTTTAAAACATTTAGAAAGCTCATTATAAGCCTCATCACTGAAATAATATTTGCTATCTTTCCCTTTAATAAAATGATTGCTGAATTTGCTATTTAAAGAACCTATCACGGGAGATAAACTGTTAAAATCATGTCCTAAAGATAAAAGGTGTGATTTGATTTCTTTTGAAGAAACAGGAGAATTTACTTTTATCATGTATGATATCGCGTCTTTTACCATAGGCGTGAGTTTATCAAAATCCGGAAGAACAAATTCTTCATTCGTTTCATTCACTTCATTTCTTTCGATAGATTTTCTTACAAATTCGGGCCTGATTATTTGGGTTATAAGAAGTTCCATTACTTCATCAGAAGTGACGTTATAACCTGATTTTGTTCTGAGTTCCTTTCTCATCCGATTGATTATATCGTCTGAAAGGAGTATTTGAAGTAATGTGGGCGGGTTTAAAGCTTGACGATATTTCCAATAATCCTCGAGCATTTCTTTTTCTATGGAATTCTTTGTGAGAAAATACATATCAGTGATTTCTCTTTCCGAAAGATCATTCAATGAAAATTCAAAAAATAAATCATACTCAATTTTATTACCGAGAGTCACACGGTAAACTTTCCAATCAATGGCATTTGTAAGAATAGCCCATTTGATTCCCTCGTGTGCGGCATAATCAACGGCCTGTTTCACATGATTATTGTTTAGTTTGGTTGTAATTGGTTTGGCTTCGATTACCATATGCTTCTTATCATTAATTATAATTACATAGTCGGCATAAGAGTTCTTAATCATGAATTCAGCGGTAATGTCAAAATACTTGTTGTACCCAAAGATTTCGGCAAGTAAATCATTAATTATAGTACGAGTATCCGCTTCATTTACTTTTTGGGATAGACTTTTTTCAAGAATAGAAACAAATGGAACTACCCGCTTCTTTAGCTCACTCAATTCTTCTTTCTTAGGTTTTTTAAAAGGCATACATATTCCCTCCTGATATGATGGTTTTAATCAGTGGGTGCATGTTTTTGAAGGAATTATTTCTACGTAAGTTGATGGATGGTAACTATGAGTACTTTGATTTTGTCATTTATAATAGTTCTGAACATCCGTAATCCGAATTTCCACTACCTTGCCAAGTACCTGGCATTCTCCTATTTCCCAGAGCTTTAAAGGGTAAAACTTCGGACTATAGTTTCTGTTCTCGGATTTCAAAATGACAGCCTTGCTTTCCATATCCACATCCCAGTATTTCAGCATGGCTTCATCCCCGTTGACCCTTACCAGAACCATTTGACCTCTTTCAAGTTCGTTTATAGAATTTACTTTCTCGACAAGGACTACGGAATTATTCGGTACAATAGGGGACATGGAATCGCCTTTGATTATAACCGCATAATCACCGACATTCGCAGCAATCATACCCATTATTTCCTGCTCGGCTATCTTCGATCCTCCGGCACCCGCAGCCGCATATACCGGTATGGTTTTCTTGAAGAAATCTTCGACTCTGAAAACATCTTTAAATCCGACAGGATCATTGTATTTCTTGCTACTTTCGCCCAGCAAATACAAATAAGACACATCGAGAAAGTCAGCTATTTTCTTTGCCGTGTTGATTGACATATTATTCGCTGCCCTTTCGTATAAAGAAACGGACTTCTGCGAAATCTCCACGGCTTCCGCTAATTGCTCCTGAGTCAAGCCTTTTTCTATACGAAGCATCTTCAATCTTTTAGCTATTTCGTTTAAGTCTGACATATATTCTCCTCTTATTCGTATAAACTAAACATTATCATAATATACGTGATATTTCCACTAAAAAACACTTCTAAGGAAATTTGACTTCTTTACATAATGGGTATATAATAGAAGTGAAATTAGCACACACGAGGTGGAAATATGAATCCTATCAAATACTACCGACTTACGAATGAGATGAAACAAGTGGACTTAGCGCAAAAACTACACGTTACTCAGAGAACTGTTTCAGGGTATGAAAGCGGAAAAATCTCACCACCTATAAACAAATTGATAAAGATTTCAGAAATATTCGGAGTGACACTTGATGACTTGGTAAAAAATGTGTCACTTAAATCCACGACTTAATTCTACAACAACATCAGAGTTTCGTTCCCAGGTCACATTCTGATTCCAACCAACCGATCTCTGAAAAACACGGAGCGTTCCCGTGGGTGGGAACCCGGATTATAGGTTATTTTAAAATCCTCTGTCGAAAGCAAAACTACAAACGTAAATTTATGATTAATATAACGTGACTCTCATAATTATATCAATGATCAATATACTGAGAATAAAAGCCGATTTCCACTGTTGCATAAAAGAAATATTTACATAGATTTAGTTGACAAATAATCACTAACAGTGGTATCATTCGGATGAATATATGTTATGAAAAACTGGTACTGCGAAGGATTTTTTCTGCCCACCAAAGCAGGTTCTTTCCGTGAAAGTATCAGTTTTTTTTGTATTTAAGAAAATCATAAATTTTAACTAACTTTCTATAATCTGATCGTATTGTAATATTCTTATGTTCTAATGGATTATCAAGAGCAAAGAATAAATTTCTAATTATTTCTAACAAATCATCTAAATTTATATTTTCCTCATTTAGATACATAAATTTTTTTAGATCACTAATTGGTTTTTTATATTCATTTTTAAAAAAATCTTTTACTGTATAGTTTTTATATAATTCAATCAATTTAAAACTATTTGTTTTTAGCATTGGAGGGATAAACTCTCTATAGGATTTGGTTATTGATTTATGTAAATAAATATCTGGTATTTCTTTTTTTACATATTTTGACAAATACTTATGAAAAGGAACACTAAATGCATGATGTTTTAAAAGATATGGCAAAGCCTTTTCGACCATATCATCTATAGGAAATTTCATATTATTAAATATGATGTCTATATAGACTTCTTCTAAAGTTGGTAAGAAATACTTAACTTTCTGTTCGATCGAGACTCCCATAACAAATTCTGTTTTTTCCTCGTCGAATGGATCTAGAATTTTAACTTTCTCCAGATTATCCATATTTATTTCGGTTGCTATTTTATATAAATCATTTTTAATCATTTGTAGATAATAAGTCGGAAACATTCTTTTCTTTTCCATAATAGCTTCGAATATTTCGTGATAATATTTCACAGTGAATTTTTTAATATTTATTTGTTTTGATTCCCCAAAGTTGATAGAATGGGTTGAAATTTCTGGTTCATCCAAGTTTTCCTTCCATTCTATGAAAATCAATTTTTTTATAAATCTATTAGTAGCATTTTCATCACCAATACATTCTGAAATTGATTTAAGAATACTTTTTATATTTGGATCACTTATAGAGTAGCCAAGAAAAATTATCGGATGTTCAACAAATATAGTCAATAATTTTGCAGCTAAATAAGCATATTTCTTTTCGAAGTTTTTGTAATCATCTAAAGTGATTATTAAATTATTATATTCAGTCAAACAACCGTGTATTTTATATATCTCTCCAATATTTTGGATATTTGATAATAAAAGTTCTTTTTGTCCTTTATAGACTCTAAAATTCTTAAAGATGTCATCCATAAAAGAATCATAGTTTGTGGTTATAATTCCATGAACACCTTTCTTACTAAGTGATTCTAATAACTTTATTTCTTCAAGAGCTCTTTCATCTGATGTAGGTAAAGATAATTTGTCAAGTAAATGTTTTATTATTAATTTAAATGGCGAGAAATTAGGGTCATTCATTAAATGATTATTGTATTTCTCTATATATTTTTTGTATCTTTCATCTTTATAGAAATTTGAATTCACTTGTTTTTGTAGTAGTTGTGCAATTTTCGGGAATAGATAATCTTCACTCATATAGTCAATTTCATTTTCAAAGTGAGTTTTTGCATCTTGTACTAAAGAATTATAGTAATATTCATTATCGGACGCTACTTTACATATTTCCTTTAAAAGACTACCCCAATCAGGTAAATTAAGATATCGTCTTGAAACACCTGTGCCAACAAACAAAAACGGTGCAGTATGAGATTCTTCCAATATTTTAAGCAATTCACTCTTTATATTCATACGGTCCTCCCTATAAACAATCTATTATATATTAAAAATACATAAAGTTGCATATAGTGAAATAACTAATTATTTTTAAGCTATCGTCGCTGTCAGTGCGAAGGAAATTGAGAAAATCATCGTTATTAAAATTGTAAGGGTTAGTAGTTTTTTCATTTGGCACCTGCTTAGGTAAATTTACTCAAATATGTCTTTATCATCTTTTTTATAAAAAACTTTTTTTGGGGAAATAATAATCTCAAATTCAAAAAAATCCTTTTTTAAATAGACACCTGATATTTTGTTTTCTAAGTTAAATTTAGCTTTAAAATGATTATTCACTTTATTTTTATAAGAAATTTCTAATTCGCTGTCAAAAACAGTTATACAATTATAAACCATATTATTAACTATTAGATGTAAATATGTATGTGATTGTATCTTTAAAAAAAATTCCGAAGAAAAAAAACTCATAATATTTAGTTTGGTATCATTTTTAAATTCGTTATAATCAAAAATAAATTTGTCAATATTTAAAGTTTTTGCTTTAGCATGTGACTCTAATACATGTTTGTATTCTGTTATCATTGATTCGATTTGTTCAAAATGATTTGGATCTGATAAGAGACTATTAATATCTTCCATATTTTTTATGCTTCTAAATTTTTCAGAAACTTCACAATCAATATTTTTATCTAAATTATAAATTTCATCGTATAAATTCCAATCAATAGCTTTCTCTATTTTAAAAGGTAACGACTTATCGTATGCATAACAGTTATAAGCTAATATATCTAACATCTCACCCGGTTTTAAAGTAGCTTTCGATTTCAGGAAACTAAAATCCTTTTTACAATTGCTATGTTTTTTATATCTTGAAAAATTTTGAACAAATTCGACATCAAATGCAAAATCTTTACCTATATTTTCTACTGGGATGCGAATATTTTCATTAAATACATTATATTTAATATGGTCTGTATCATATTTATCAAAAATAAATTCGCTATTTTCTTCCCTGCCGTCTCTATGCAATTTGTAACCCACTCTAATCTCTTTTGGATAAATTAAAGCGTTGCTTTGCTCTTCAAATGATTCTTTAAGATAATAAATTTGTTTATTAGTTTGTTGTGTTTGGTAAAATAGAAAAATCAGAGTCATAATAATTCCCGTAGTAGATACAATAGAAAGAATCATTGCCCAGAATCCTTGATAATTATTAAAAGACTCTATTAAATTAATATCAAATCCTAAAAAAACCGCAAAAGAAGAAAAGATGATTATAAAAATACACAAAATAATTTTATACATTCTATTCCCCTTCAAATAAATTTGCAAATAACTAACTCAAATTATATCACGCATCCGCAACGCACCTTTACGGACGTTAACTAAAGTTTTACCTTTTGCTGAAATGGGAGAATTTCAGTATTGAAAGATGGATAATATGATTTATTATATTCGGTATTAGTAGGATTTACGTAAAAAAGTCTCGATTTCATTCAAGAATTTATAATATCGCGTATTGAGTCATAACCTAAGAATATTCATACATTCAGATTATCTTTTGCTTTTTCTATGGCTTCCCTTAGTTTAAGATTTTCGTTTTCGAGGTTCTGCAGGTTTAAAAGTTTCTGCTTCACATCATCCGGCGTATTACCCAGAGGTTCATCCGTTAGACCGAGCAGGTAATCGGTGGATATCTGGAAGTATCTCGCAAAATTGAATAAAACTTCAATGGAAGGCACGCTCTTCCCGGATTCATAAAAAGAAATATTGGATACTGATATTCCCATATCCTCAGCGAGTTTTCTCATTGATATTTTGTTTTTTTCCCTTACTTCTTTTAATCGTTCAGAAAACAGCATTTTCATAATTAAAAGATTTTATTGTTAAGATCTTTTTTGGATCAATTTATTCATTATTTCACTAAGACGCTCTACTAAAATACTCATATTTTCCCTTCTAGAAAATCGGCTAATTTGGTAAACTTTTCGATCAAAATTCTCAATTCCTCTGGAGAAAACAAACTATTGAATAACTCAACAAATTCTATAGCATTGTTTGCTTTTTCATTTTCCTCAGAGGTTAGTGTTTCCATAGGTAACTCGCTCGACAATTCCTGCAACTTTGGCGATGTTTTCTCAGCATTATCTAACAAGAAATCCAAAGACACTTCCAAAATGCTCGCGATTTTCCTTAACGCTGAATTTTTAGGAGTTCGTTTATTAGTTTCATACATGGTTATAGCTTGTTTTGAAAGCCCTATCATGTTCGCAAGCTGTTCCTGCGTATATCCTTTATTCACTCTTGCCAATCTTAAATTTTTACCGAAGTTTTTTTCTCTCATGTTTTATTTTACCACCTTTAGTGAACTTTATTCAACAACACGAAATGTTACTTTCTAAATTCTGTTACCTTTTGTATTTGACAAAGTACACAAATAGTGGTATATTATCACAGGTAACAAAAGGTAACATATAACAGGAGAAGTGAAATTATGATCCCCAATCTAAGAAAATGCAGAAAAGATAAAGGAATGACACAGGCTGAATTAGCCGGAAAAATCGGAGTTAAGAAAAGTTCGATTTCGATGTATGAAATCGGCAAACGGCACCCTTCCTTTTCTGTGTTGAAAAAATTGTCTGAAACACTTGGTATATCGATTGACCGCTTAGTTTCTGATAAATGTACCAGCAACCAATCCAATAAAGTTTAACCCTCTATCGATTTTTCGTTCCGGTCTTTGACAAGTGGATATGGTTTTATTAGCGTAACTTTATACGCACATAAAAACAGAAAACTCAGAAATGGTTTGGAATTAAGGTTTTTCCATCTCTTTCCAATTCGTAGAAAGTTTTTTCTAATTTATATTTATCTGATATTTCATGATACTTTGAAAATGAGTAAACAATTTTGCATGAATAATTTCGATTCAAGAAATCTTGATACTCTATAGAGAACTTCATTTTATCTGTATTGAGAATATTTTCAAATACTTTTTCATAAAGAGGCCTACTCTCCAAGTCATCATAATTTACATTGAATTCATTACGAATACCATCAAAAAAAGATTCAGATAATTTAAAATATATTCTATCTATATTATTAATAGTAACATAATTGAAAGTATCATCAGTATTAGAAAACGATATTTTTATTTCTATCTCCTTGGCTTTATTCATACCATTATTAGAAAGTATAAATTTATTTTGGATTTTAATATTTTTAAAAAACTTTGGCCAATATCCTTCATTATTATCTGTATCAAGATCAATATCCAAAATCGCATCATAAGAACTCATAAAACTTATTTCGTACATATCCAATTGCTTTTGACTGTCTTTAAGCTGCTTTTCTGTGATATCCAGCTGAGTGTTTGCAATTTCCAATTGCTTTTTATTATCGTCCATTTGCTCTCTGATTAACTTGTACTGTTTTCTTGAGAAGCATATTGTAAAAATTATTAGTATAAACGATCCTAAAGTGCTCCAAAATGCCCAGTCAGTGCAAATATTATTTCCATTATTCAAGTTTGCCACAACAACAGTGGCAACTTCGGAAGTTCTCGTCGCGTTATTAATATTGAAGTTAAAGGTTATCGGATCAGAAAAAGATATTATTGAGGAGAATAAAAGTATCAAAGGAAAAGCTATTTTCTTCACAGCCATAAATCACCCACGATTCATATTATTTATTGCCTGCATACCAAGGTTAAACAATAAGACAGATATTTTATCCGAATGTTTGCTGAAGAATCCTTTGATTTTCTCAAGTTTACTTTTATCCGGTTTTTCCTTCATGGCTTCGAGAGTATCTATACGGGATTCAATATCATCTCTAAAATCCTCATCCTGGATTTTAGACAATTCTTCTCGAAGTTTTTTGAAAAGCTCATCTATTTCGTTGTGGTTTATAATCTGATTTATTGAAGAATTACCGCTCAGATTATTCCCAAAATTTATCTGGTTACTTCCACCACTAATATCGAAATTTTTATTGGTAAGATCATCTTCTGCAGTGCTTAAAAGGTCACATAATTTTTCAGTGATATATTTTTTTATTTCTATTGTATACGTTCGAATAAACTCAGTGAACTGCAGATCAATTTTCATTGGAGAATTTAAAATTCCTATAAGAGCTCGCATTTCGCTGAAATCATTAATAAGAATTTCAAAAGATGTGCATAAATATATATATCTATTTTCTATTTCTTCTGGTAAATCAAATTCATCTGATTTGAAATCATCAAAACACTTTTGACGAATTGCACTATTAGCAGAATAATTAACAACATTATTTTTGATAATACTTTCATTTTGAAGAGTATAAAGTACATTTTTCATAAATGAAATAGCAGAAACTCTTCCATTTACTTCTGATTTTTCAGAAAATAGTTTTTCTATCTGATCCATTTGATATTTTATTTCTGATTTTTTGTAACCCATAAAATCACCTCAAAATTAAAATAAGGAGGAACATATGGAAATCAACTCTTTTAGACTAAGGGACAAAAGTCCTTCGTTAGAAACCGCTTTGCTTCGAGTTATAACAGACCTCATGGATAATTTTCCTGAAGATCTCTGTGAAACAGAAATTATAAAGGAAGATTCGTTCGTACCTTTATCTTTCTTTCCATTTCAACCAGTATTACAAAAGAGAAAAGCGACATTGTCTTTTGAATTCAAACTCCAAAACATAGAATTAGAAACAATAAAAAATGTTCAAGTCCTTGAAAGATGGGTACTTCCTATCGCAAATCAGTATGGGTTTGAATTCAAGGAACTACACTACAACAAAGACACTAAAGAACTGACTATTTCCATTGAATAGCGGCATATATTGTAAGTAACCGAGCAGTGATTATTTTAGGAAAAGAAATTTCGTTTACAGGAAACCTTTTTCATTTCTATCAATTTATCTTTTTTCTGTACTTACATCCATTCTCTTTAGGCTATCAGAGATTAAAGCAAGAATGGATTTCAATTCCTGGTTTTGTTCTTCGATATCTTCAAGTCTGGAGAGCTTTTCTTTCAGTTCAGCCGGTATGTCTCCGTGGACGCTATCGGTCAAGCCAAGAAGATAATCGGCTGAAACCTTGAATATCTCGGACAACTTGAAAAGAATATCGGGAGGCGGAACTCTTTTCCCGGATCCGTAATAGGAAATCATAGGAACACTTTTCCCAATGAGCTCGGCTAGTTCCTCTTGTGAGATATCCATTTTTCTACGTTGTTCGTTGATTCTTTCGCCTAAAAGCTTTGGATTAAATTTCATGATTATCAACAATCAATTTCTTCGATGGTATTTCGAATTGCCGAAATTACATTTTTCAAAGTCTTGTTTTCTTCTTCCAGTTTTTCAAGAGCATCTATCTTATTGCGGGTATCCTCAGAAATGTTTCCTTTTGGATCATTGGAAATACCTATCAGATAATCTGCCGAAACATTAAAATACCCCACCATCTTATAGAGAACCTCAATGGATGGTAATTTATCTCCAAGCTCATAGAAATGAATACTTGTCGAAGATATGTCGAGATTCTCAGCAAGAGTTCTTTGCGATAGTCCCAATTCTTTTCTTAATTCCTTTAATCTATCGCTGAATCTCATGTCATCTTAGCTTCTTCGTTATTTTCAAAAGGGAATCTTTAAGTTCTTCAAATTTTTCAGCTTTTTCTTTTAGTTCGAGATAATCCTCCGGTAAATCACCGGATTTATTCGGGTTATTGCTTAAACCCAGTAAATAATCTGTTGTCACATTAAAAAAATCTGCGATTTTTATAATTGCATCTGAAGCTGGCTTCCTCTTTTTAGATAGATAAAGAGAAATAGAGGCCTGTGAAATACCGGTACTCTCGGATATTTCCTTTTGAGATGAAATTTTTAGTAATTCATTAAGTCTCTCTGCAAAATCAGTCATGTCAGTAATGAGTATATTTTTTTCCATTACAATTGTCAACCCCTTTCCGGTTTGCAATAGTTATTGTTTTATATACCACTTGACATTTGTAATATTTTCTGTTAAAATTACTTATGTAATATCAGAGGTGATTCTATGACAAATATTAACAACCTATCTTTGTATCGGAAAAAGAAAAAGTATTCGATGGATGATTTGGCAAAAATCGCTGGATTATCTCAAAGTACAATTTCTTTAATTGAAAATGGAAAAAGGTATCCGGCATTGAGAACCGCCAGAAAATTAGCCGAAGCCTTGAATACATCCGTCGATAATCTATTTCCTAACAATTCACAGAAAGCAGTATAAACCGAATAATCAATTTCGTTCCGGTCATTGAAAATAAGGATATTTTCCACGCACCCTGCTGTTGGTCCCCAAAATTAACCCCTGGCAGCAGGGCTTTGGATTTAATACCTCCTTCAAATAGAAATTTCCCCTTTTGCTCCGCCGTCATTTCCCCCGGCGGTGGGGTATTTTTCAATCCGGAACAAAGAAAGGAGATGAGTAAATGCTCAAAGAAACTGCGGAAAAGATAGGTATGGTTTTCGCACATCAGTACAGGAGAAACGCCGATAGGCAGGGTATCTCTATTGAAGAGTATAACGCCGTTACTTTCGGAAAGTAACCGGGATGAAGGAAGGTGATCATATGGGTAAATACGAAATTCAGGTAACTCATTGGCTCTTTGGAGAATGTGTCAATGATGCCGATAAGGAAGGAATATCCATGAACGAATACAAGAAGAAAATCAAATCGAATTTCGAGAAAGCACACAAAAAGAGATCCGCGTAGGTAAGCCGTATGGATGACTATGACTTTACCGGCTTTGAAAAATACCTTCGCAGGCATTACAAGAAATCAACTGTCACACGTTACGTGAACGGACTCAAGAGGCAGGATGCGGATTCGAACGCTTTCAGGCTTTCACGGAGAAGATACGAGGATTTTCTGGATTACAAACGGGAAGAGGAATACGGCGATGTATACGATCTGAAGGGTTTCGAGAGTTTCCTCAAAGATGAAGGATACGGAGCACAGATGATACGTGATTTTGTCAGGGAACTTACGGATATCGATTCCGATCTGAAAAGCGCCGGTTTCGTGAAAAAACTGTACAAAGAATTTGAGAAACGGGGAGTTTCCGCAAACTGGGGGAGATTGCTCGATATCGTCGGCCATTATATCGGAACAGGTGTGATCGACCCCATCCCCTTAAAAAAGGAGGAATTGAAATGCGGCTGGGTGAAATAAGGAAATTCGTGGACGACAACGATTTTGTCATCAGAAACACGGAAGATGCGAAAAGAGCCGGCTCTCTCGGCCATATGATCCATACCCTCTGCATCCGCAACGGAATCCCCGAAATACAGGCCTACCTGTGAAAGGAGGTGAAACAGTGAATGGGAAGAAAATTCCAATCAATACGAGAGATTTTTTCCTGCAGCTCGGAGAGAACATCGCGAGTATCGGGTTGTCGAAGGAAAGCATTCAGAAGATGTACGAATACGAGGAACTCGAAAGACGTGAAGACGAGCTCAAGAAATACATCGACAACGAGATCCGGTTTTGCACGAACGACAGGTTTTTCAACATTCTGCTCAGGATACGCAAGGAGATTGAGGCTATAGACATATCACAGGACTTGCTCATGGATTCCATACGGGAGAATATCAAAATAGTCCTCATCGAGAACCAGGCATCGAACGGAAGGCTGAAGAAGTACGACACACTCAGGCATATAGATATAGAAAAACAGTTGAAAAGAAAGATCAGGACACAGAAGAAACAGATTTTTCTCCATATGGGAAAGGTTTATTTCGGCCCGGTCAAAAGGGAGATGGACATAGGAGGCGGAGCATGAGAAACGTGAGGGAAGAAAATGATTATGACAGACTACGCAGAAAATACGGATATGCCCTTTACTACGAAGCAATGGCAAGACTGAGAAAACATGGAACATCCAACCATGCGAAGAACATATCTTTCATGGAATTGGAACTGGAAAAAATGTCAAAAGAAAAAGGCTCCGAAGAGCCCATATCAATTGATATAAATACACACACAAATGATTATAGCACAGTAGGCGATCAAAATGATGCATAAACAGAACAGAAGAAAATATAACATTAACGCCCGTATATTACATGATTTTGGATGCTGTGTGGCAAACGGATCCGTTTCTGGTTTGGATCCAACAGATTTCGAGGAGGTGATTACTGATGGTGATAGTTAAAAGCAAGGAAGTACCGACAATAGGTGAGATACTGGATACTATTTCAAATAAGGATTGTGAAGGAATGGATTTTGTGAATGGAGAACCCGGTATTTTTCTGTTCACGAATGTAGTACCCAAGTCTACGAAAAGAGGAAAGATATACTATGAAGCAATGGTTATGGACAAAGATTGCAGGGAAAAAGTAAGAATATGGTCATGGGCAGCCGAGCCTCCAGTATCAGGGTGCGTTGCTTTAGCACATTATGAATATTCAGATGAATATGGAATCGGATTAAAGATGACAGCATATTTTAACAGTAATTCGACTGAATATTTTTCTGAGCACCAGGATATCGGAATGAAACTTTTACCTATGTCCGATTTGTGGTTATCTGAAAATATATTTGAAGGTCTGATTGATCTAATAAACGATAGTAGTTTGAAGTTGTTTTTAAGTCAGGTATTCAAGGATTTGCTCCCTGAATATCGCAAAACACCCGCAGCCGTCAGGCATCATCATGTGAGAATCGGAGGTTTGCTGGAACATTCGGTGAACGTAGCTCAAATAGTGGAATGGTTGAGTAATCTTCATATACTCGGAGATATGAACAAAGATATTGCAATTGCAGGAGCATTACTTCACGATATAGGAAAGCTGGATACCTACAAGTCGGATAATTATTCTTTTTCGATGACTCATAAAGGTAAAATGTTCGATCATATAGTTCTCGGTATTCAAAGGTTTCAGAAACTGGCTGAAAAATATAATCTTGCTCCGGAATTTACAGACGAGATTGTACATATCATTGCTTCCCATCACGGAAAGAAGGAATGGGGTTCGCCGATAGAACCCAAGACCCTTGAGGCTATTGTAGTTCATCACGCGGATGTTCTTGAAGCCCAGGTGGATTCTTTTAGCAATCTCAAAGGAATAGATGAAGGATGGACCGAATATACACCGATGCTTGGAGGAAGTGTTTACAGAGGTGAACGGATTTGAACAGTGTAACTCAGATAACAGTTAAAGATGACAGAATCTTTGTTTCCACACACTACCGGTTGAAAGAAATCTGTAAATCCATAAGAGGCGCCGAATGGAATCCGTTTGAGAAAAAATGGATGTACAATAACAAACCTGAAACGGCAGTTTTACTGGATGAGAGATTCGGACAGGATTATACTGCGGACGATAATTTTAAAAAAATCATAACAGATATCAGAAAATCAACAAAACAGGAAGAAAAAATGAAAGAATTACCGGATGTACCGAATGTCAAATTCAAACCCTGGAATCATCAGAAGGAAGCTTTCTGGTTCGCAATAGATAAACCTGCCGTCGGATTATTTATGGACATGGGCACCGGCAAGTCCAAGGTAACTGTGGATATTCTCAACAATAAACCGTTCGATAAGATTCTAATTGTTTGTCCTTTAAGTGTTGTGGGAGTGTGGAGCAGGGAATTTGAAAAACACGGTACCAGAAAATATTATGTGTTACCTATGTCGGATAAGTGGACCATGAAGAAAAAAGTTGAAATGGCTACAAAACATATTAAGTACGCCAGTTTCAACAAAGGGGCAGCCGTAATTGTTATTAATTATGATTCCGTATGGAGAGAGGAATTTAAGAATTTTCTTTTAAAGGAGCAATGGGATTCGATAATTTGTGATGAATCTCATAGGATAAAATCTCCAGCCAGCAAGGTTTCATGGTTTTTTAAGAATTTTGGTAAACGGGCAAAACATAAAATGTGTTTAACCGGGACCCCAATGCCGAACAATCCGGATGATATCTATGCTCAATATCGTTTCCTGGATCCGGAAGTATTCGGTTCGAACCATACTCTCTTCAAAGCAAGATACGCTATTCCTCTGGATAATTTCAACTTATCGTGGACAAAGAATCCGAAAGAACTCACAGAAAAAATTTATTCAATAGCTTTCAGGGTAACTAAAGACATTCTCGACCTACCACCCGCGGTTCATGAAGTAAGAGATTGTGAGCTCTCCACAAAGGGAATGAAAATGTACAGAGAAATGGAAGATGATTTTTACCTTTTCCTTGAAAGTGGGGATGAGGTGACGACGACTAATGTCCTTACAAGATTACTCAGGCTTCAGCAGATGGCAAATGGATTTGTTAAGGAAGACGGAGGTAAAGAGCTTCAACTGGACAATCCTAAAAAGTCAGTCCTTAACGATATTCTCCAGGATATTCCCAAAAACGAAAAAGTAGTTGTATTCAGTAAATTCACAAATGATCTGAAAATGGTCAAGGAGGTTGCGGAGAGTAGTGACAGAAAATACGGGGAAGTATCCGGACATAGAAAGGATCTAACGGACAAGGCAACTTTCCCGGATGATATTGATCTTTTAGGGGTTCAGATATCTGCAGGAGGGGCCGGAATAGACCTTTCAAAGGCAAGATATTGTATTTATTATTCGGTTCCTTACAACCTCGGTGATTATGAGCAGTCTCTGGCCAGATGTCACAGACCAGGACAGGAGAATAAGGTGTTTTACATTCACTTAGTTACGAAAGGTACCATTGACCAGAAAATTTATGAAGCACTTGAACAGAAGAAGGAAGTAATTAATCTGATAATGGAAAACAGGAGGTAATTATGAATATAGAGGTCGTTAAACAGTACATTCAGAAAGATGAGGAGATAAAAGAGGTAGAACAGAAACTAAAAGATCTTAAGAGCGAGCGTGATAAATTCGAAAATGAAGTTACGGATATGCTTATAGAAAATGAGATTCAAAAAATATCGTTACACGGTAAAACGGTTTTTCCAAAAGAGAGGATATTCGTAAATCCAACCGAAGAAGGAAAAACGATACTTCTGGAAATAATAAAGGCTGACGAAACTTTAAGGGAAATAGTAAAGGAAGATTACAACACATCATCATTCACGGCATATATAAAAGAAAAACTGGAAAATAAAGAAGAGATACCCGAAGACATCTTGAACCTAATAAAAATATCCAGTAAGTGGGAACTGGGTATAAGAAAATCATAGGAGGGAATGACATGACCGATATTATTGTGAAAGATGAAAATAACACAATGCAACCGGTAAATGATAACAATGACTATTCGATTTTTCATTCGGATAATGAGTCTTTGAAAGAATCAATTCAGGTTAATCATGGACCTGAAGGTATAAACGTATATGATCTGGAAAAAGTGGAAGTGGATGGAAGCACCTGGGTTATGTCAACACTTGAAGGATTACAGGAAACCAAGGAAATTCAAGGAATAATAATTTTCCAGAAACACACCAGATCTTACTGGGAGAAATCTCTGGATGATGGCGGGGAGGAAGTTGCACCCGATTGTTACTCAGATAATGCTGAAATCGGACACGGTAATCCCGGAGGCAGTTGTTACACCTGTCCCTTTGCAGAATGGGGATCGGATCCGAAAGGTGGTAAAGGGCAGGCATGTCAGAAGAAGTTGATTCTTTTTCTCATAATGAAAGAAGATTTCCTGCCGGTAGTGGTAAGTATTCCACCTACCAGTCTGAAATATATGAAAAAGTATCTCATGAAGCTTTCTTCGAAAGGAATCGCATATTATTCAATAATTACTGCATTTACGCTGCAAAAAGAAAAATCAAATGGTAAAGAATTTTCACTTGTGATTCCAAGAATGGCAGAGAAGTTGACGGATCAGCAGAAAAGTAAGGTACAGGCATTTCATGATTATTTAAAGCCCGTACTTACAAAGCAGCCGATAATATATCCGGAATCTCCAACTGAAGGATAATATTGATTTTTTCCCGCCGCCGGCACGGGAAGTATTCTTCAGGAAAGGAGGGTTTGGATGGATTTTTTAGATTTATTGTTTCCGGATTTAAAAGGCTATTTTCTTTTAATTTGGACCCTCCCGGATAAACGATCGGCTTGGTTTAGAGATACCCGTTCCGCTTATTCGTATGCAGAGAGATTGCAGAATAAGGATGTGTATTTCGGGTGTGGTCTTTTAAAAAGGAACTTGGGAACGAGAAGTAGAGGAACTATAAATGATGTTGTTGCAATACCCGGAATTTGGCTTGATATTGACCTGAAGGGCCCGGGTCATACCAAGCCGGATCTTCCGGAAAATATAGATGAAGTTTTAGAAGTGTTGGATAAATTTGAGAAACCGTCGATTATCGTAAACAGCGGAAGAGGCCTCCATGTTTACTGGTTATTCGATAAGTTGCTTGAAATTACTGATGAAAACAGAGATAAGGCAAAAGATCTGATTCATTCATGGCAAAAAAGAATTAGGAGGGAATTCAAGTCAAGAGGATGGTCTCTTGATTCCACACACGATTTTACTCGTGTGTTGAGGTTACCCGGTACCTTTAACATGAAAACCGGGAAAAACGTACCTGTCAAAATTATTTATTCAAGTGAAGTGAAGTATTCGGTTCAGCAATTGGAAAATGCGCTCAGGATAACAGCACAAGACAAGCTCCCGATACCAGCAGACGGCACGCTCAGGATAACAGCACAAGATAAGCTCCCGATACCAGCAGACGATACGCTCAGGATAACAGCACAAGATAAGCTCTCGATACCAGCAAACGACACGCTCAGGATACCAGCACAGGACAAGCTCCCGATACCAGCAAACGACACGCTCAGGATACCAGCACAGGACAAGCTCCCGATACCAGCAGACGACATGCTCAGGATAACAGCACAAGATAAGCTCTTGATACCAGCAGACGACATAGAACCGATACCTCTAGACAGGTTTAATGCATTACTTGAAAATAATAAGGACTTTAACAAGACTTGGTTTCATAAAAGGTGTTTTCATGATCAAAGTCAATCGAGTTACGATCTTTCTTTGGCCACTTTTGCCGTTCAGGCAGAATGGGCTGACGGAGAAATCGGTAGCCTTTTGCTGCAAAATCGTTTATTGTTTTTTCCAGATTCATTCAAGAAACACGATATGAATGACTACTTAAAACGAACTATTAAAAAGGCTCGAGAGGGTTATGAAATGGAGAGTACAAAAAAATTTGAAGAGGAAAGAATCAGAGAAAATGTAAATCAGATTAAAGCAGGGAATAAAAACGAGGATATCTTAAAAAGAGTTTCGGAACTGTTGGGTATTGAAGTTACGAATTTTATAAAATTTACCTGTGACCCTCCATCGTATAAACTCGTTACAAAAAAAGGGGAGGTAAACATAGCTGAAACCCGATCTTTGCTTAATCAGGCAATATTCAGAGAAAAAGTATTGGAAAGTACAAATGTACTTGTAAACAAACTCAGAAAGAAGAAAGATTATGATCCATGGGAAGAGGTCGTACAAGGCCTTATAAACTCAAGAGAAGAGGTCGATCTTGGCGAAGAGAATCATGAAACCGGACAGCTTCGCAGTTGGCTTGTGGACTATTTGGATGACAATCCCGCAATTGATTTTTTCTCTGAAGATGCCCTTGATAGCAATCCAAGAATCAAAGATAACAGAATTTATTTTTTTATAAAGGATTTTAGAGAATGGCTTTTCAAAGTCGAAAGAATTTCTATAACTTCCCAAAAACTGGGAGTAATTTTCGTAACCGCAGGAGGGGGACATGCAAGAATCAAACCAAAGGCCAAAACTCTCCATACATGCTGGTTACCACAGGAGTTCTTCGAATTTTGATGAATAAATTAGTTACGAACTTTCTTTATACAATTGAGACTGAAATACTGACATTCGTAACTAGTGGGAGTAGTTGAGAAAAATTTTATTTTCGTAACTTAGTAACTTAAAACGCTGTATCCCTTATGAATAAAAGGATTGGTATAATTGAGGATTTACAATAAAAAAAGCATTTTCAAAACATGGTTAAAAAATTCCCTATATATATATAGGAAGAAAAAAAACTACTACTTGTACTAGTTAAAAAAAATATATTTTTAGTAACTAGTAACTTAGTAACTATAGGTAAAAAGTCCCGACCCCCTTTTTTTCAAAATCAACTAGTTATAGTAGTAGTAAAAAATATCTTCTTATATATAAGGGATTTTGTGGAGGAAAACATGAAAGAATTTCAAATTATAGGACCTCCGGGCACCGGTAAAACTACGTTTCTTTCAAAACAGATCTCACATAGTGTGGAGGAATTTGGTTACGAAAATGTCATCGTCACATCTTTGACCAGAACCGCTGCCGCAGAAATAGCAAGTAAGGATATTCCCATACCGGACTCAAATGTCGGAACTTTACACTCTTTTTGTTTTCGTGAACTCGGATACCCGGATATCGCGGAGAAATATATCGGAGGATGGAACAGAGACAATCCCGATATCCGTTTATCTGAAATTAGCGAGAATGGTGATGATCTTATGGGAAGCTCCGGCAGCGATAATTCAAGAGATAGAATATTTCAAAGCATAAACATTAAAAGGGCATATATGATTCCTGAAGAAAGATGGTTGAGGAGTGAACGAGAATTTTTCGTAAGGTGGAAGGCCTGGAAAAATAAATCAGGTTTTTATGATTTTACCGATTTGATAGAAGAAGGACTCAGAAATCTTCCTGCTCCGGATAAGAAAGTTTTAATTGCAGATGAGGTACAAGATTATTCCCGACTGGAAATGGCTCTTTTAAGAAAATGGGGAGAAGCAGAAAATATGGAGAAATTCATCATCGCTGGAGATTCTGATCAGCTTCTTTATGAATGGAGAGGAGCGGATCCGGATTTATTCAAGCAGGAATGGGTAAATGAAAGTAATCGAAGGATATTGAGCCAATCTTACAGAATACCAAAAATTATTCACGATGTTGCAAAAAACTGGATTGAACAAATTGCGGGCAGGGAAAAGATTGACTATTTACCAAAAGAAGGAGATAGCGGGGCTGTAAAAAAAATCGATGTGAATTTATCTACTATTTCCCGGTTGCAGGAGGAAATTGAGAGTTATCTGGAGCATGGAAAAAAGATTATGTTTTTGACGACGTGCGGGTATATGCTTATTCCGGTAATGGAATTTTTAAGAAAATCCGGGTTTTTGTACTACAATCCATACAGAATAAGCAGAGGTGATTGGAATCCTGTTTCCAGAAATGGAGTATCTACTCTTCAAAGAGTGAAAACTCTTTTATACCCTAACGAAGATGGTTATTATTCTTTTTACGACGTAAGGATAATTACCGAGCATTGGAAAGCAAAAGAGCTCTTTAAAACCGGTATGAAAAAGAAATTACATGAGGGTAGATTAGATGAAAATTGTATTTTCGATGAATATTCATATGGGACTTATCTGAACGAAAAAGGCCAGGAAATACTTTACACAAAAGATCTGGACAAATACAAAGAAGCAATCATTCCTTCGAAAATTAAAAGTTACGAATACCCGATTCAGATAGCGAAAATGCGGGGAAAAAGTTCTCTATTTGAAATACCTTCGATTATCATCGGAACCATTCATAGTGTTAAGGGTGGTGAAGCTGATGTGGTATATCTTTTTCCAGATCTTTCAAGGCTTGCTGCAAAAAATTGGCAATCTCAAAGGGGCAGAGATTCAATTATCAGAACATTTTATGTCGGGATGACAAGAGCAAGAGAAGAATTGAAGCTCTGTAAACCAAAAGATTCATGCCATGTCAGATGGAAGGGGGTATGATGGTGGAAGTCAAAGAATCTACAATTCAATCGAAAATCATGAAGTATTTAAATTCCCTTGAAGGTTGCAAAGCAGTGAAATTTCATGGTGGAGCATATGGTAACAGAGGTACTCCGGATATCTTGGCATCATACAATGGAAGATTTCTGGCCCTTGAAGTAAAACGTCCGAAAGTCGGCAAAGTGACTAGATTGCAGGAGATACAGTTAGAGCAATGGATTGAATCTGGAGCGGAAGCAAAAATAGTCACAAGTGTCGATGAAGTAAGACAAATTATCACCTCCCTCCAGGAAGTGTTTAAATGACCGTATAACGATAGTATATGTTTTATATATAAATACTAATCTATTACAATGAAACGAGAAAAAACCATACCCCAGCACCTTCCTGGGAGGATTGAAAATATAAAGGAGAAAAACATGTTGAAAGAATCTGAGAAAAGAGTTTATTTGAGAATTCTTAATAACATGAAAAACGCATTAAAGAAAAAAGGGAAATCCTTTGATATGAGAATTCTTGCTGAAACAATGAAATTGTGGGGTTTTAATTATAAGGCTGTTGAGTCTACAATTTCCGGAAAAGTCGAAATATGGGTATGTACGGATAATAATCCCCATTATTGTCATCTCGGAAATATTGAGATGAAACTGATTGAGGCAGAAAAATGATATGTAACTTAAAATATCTCGATCATAGAATTAAAAAAATATTAAAAAGATCCGACAGATATTTCTTTGAATTAGATGCAGATATTGATAGAAAAACTACAAGTATCTTGAAAAGAATTGATGAATTATAAAAAAAGCCGGATAAACCGGCGATAGGAAATTGATTGATATGAATAGTATACAACAGAATTGATGAGGTGATTCTGTGAGAGGTGAAAAGGAAATCATGTATTGCTTAATAAATTACCGGAGAAACTGGACCCGCGTTCGTGGCGGGTCTGTTTGCTTGTCATGGGACTCGAAAAAATCGAACATAAAAATCGATACTACGGGAGTGGTCCCGATAGATGAGAGAGGAATAGAAGTGCACGGGACTAAATACATAGGAGACGTTGATCTCGAAGCGAACAACGGAATTATCCAGGCCGAGAAAATACTCGATTGCCTTTCACCAAGACAGAAAGAGGCTTTCTTCTACGCATATGTCCAGGGAATGTTCGAAGAAGGCACCGGGTGGGAGGTTATCCCAATGTATACGGCAATCGGCAAGAGGATGAATGCGGATAAAACAACTGTCAGAGAGTACATTTGCAGCGGATGGGATAATGTTAACAAAAAATTTACATATACAACCCCCACGAAAACGGGTGTATAATACACATGGATAAGTCTAAGACATCAATATAAACCGCCAATTATGGCGGTTTTTTTATTGAGGATTTGACACGTAATATCAGATATGATATCATTTATATATAGGAGATTATCATGGGCGATATAAAAAAGATTATAGATAAGATGAACAGACAACCAAATAACATAAGTTTTGACGATGCCATAAGAGTCCTCGAATATTATGGTTTTAAGGTTGCCGGAGTGAAGGGCTCACACCATAGGTTTAAAAATGATGAAGGCTGTATTTTTATATTACCCCGTAAAAATCCTTTAAAAACAGTCTATATAAAGCAAATAATCAAAATGTCGAACGATTCGGAGTGATAAAAATGACGGTAAAGGAATATATGGAACTTCCGTACAACATAAACATAGAGAAAATAGATGACGAATCCGGAACGTATTATTACGCATCCGTACTGGAATTGACCGGATGCCACAGCGACGGAGAAACCGAAGAAGAAGCGAGAGAAAATCTGAAGGAAGCTATGGAGCTTTATTTTGAATCGGCGATAGATGAAGGAATGATGATTCCGATGCCACTCAAAGTGGATGATACTTATTCAGGTAAGATTCTCCTCAGGATACCCAAATCGCTTCATGCCAATCTCATTGCTAACGCAAAGCTTGAAGGTGTAAGTCTTAACCAGTACATTTTATACAAATTGTCAAATGACTCGAGGCATGCTTCTTAATCCTTTTTAAAATCAACGAATTAAATACATACCGTCCGAAAGGGCGGTTTTTTATTGCAAAAATCCTGAGAGGTGATCGAGGTGATATAAATGGCAAAGGGAAGATATAAGGACTGGCTGTCTGAAGAAGGATTACTGAGACTTGAAGCTTGGGCAAGAGATGGATTAATAGACGAACAAATCGCTAAAAATATAGGTATTTCACCAAGTACATTATATGTCTGGAAAAATAAATATCCAGAGTTTTCAGAGGCCTTAAAAAGAGGAAAAGAAGTAATTGACATACAAGTTGAAAACGCACTCTTAAAGCGAGCCTTAGGTTATGATTATGAAGAGACAAAAGTCGTTGAAGAAAACAAAGACGGTGTTATTTCTCATCGAGAGGAAAAAACTATCAAATTCGTAATTCCAGATACAACCGCCCAGATCTTTTGGCTTAAGAACAGAAAACCAAAAGAATGGCGAGATAAAGTAGATTATGAAATTTCCGGAAATATAGAAATAGAAGTTGACATAATAGATGAATAACCAAAAATTATCAGTCAAGATTCATTCTCGAGTCTTCAACAAAATCTACCTCTCATCATTAAAAAACAAAAAAAGATACGAAATATTCTACGGCGGAGCCGGATCCGGGAAGTCTGTTTTCATTGCCCAAAGAATGCTCGTGAGACATCTTAACGAGTTTGGTCACAAAACTCTCGTCGTGAGAAAAGTAGCACGGACCAACAGACATTCGACGTTCAGTTTGTTAAGCTCACTCATATCCGAATGGGACTTGAAAAAACTATTTAAGATAAAAGAATCGGATATGGAAATATCCTGTATAAACGGCAACAGGATAATCTTCGCGGGACTAGATGACGTGGAGAAGCTCAAATCCATTGCAGGAATAACGGATATATGGATAGAAGAAGCTTCAGAAATCACATATTCTGACTTCAAACAGCTCGATTTACGTTTAAGAGGAAAAACTAAAAACCCTAAACAAATAACACTTTCATTCAACCCAGTATCTATAAACAGCTGGCTGAAAAAACATTTCTTCGATAACCCGAAAGAAAATTATTCGATACTCAAAACTACGTATCTGGATAACAAGTTTCTGGACGAAGAATACATACAGGTCATGGAAGAATTGAAAGATGAAGATGAGATTATGTACCAAATATACGCCCTCGGGAACTGGGGCGTTATAGGCAATCTCATATATACGAATTACGAGGTCGTCAGAAAACTTCCACAATCATTCGATGAAATCATTTATGGACTGGATTTCGGGTTCAACAATCCATCGGCACTTATACAGATAGGCATAAAAGATGAGGTCCCATGGATAATTAACGAGCTCTATGAAACAAGACTGACAAATGAGGACCTCATATCAAGATTACCCGAATATGTCGAGGATAAGAAGCAACAGCCTATATATGCGGATAACGCCGAACCCGATCGAATAGAAGAAATATCCAAAAGCAGGTATCTCATCTACCCGGCTGATAAATCGGTAGAAGATGGACTGGACTTCGTAAAAAGGAAGAAACTCAAAATCTTCCACAAATGCATAAACACCATAGGTGAAATCCAGGGATATAAATACAAAGAAGATAAAGACGGAAACGTTCTGGATATGCCCGTAAAATTCAAGGACCACGCCATGGATGCCATAAGATACGCTCTTTATACCCATTCTAAGGTCAGACGGCCCAAGCGAAGAAAAAGAGCGAAGGGAAATAAATTATAAGAGGGGTAATATGAAAAAAATAGAAGCCAGGATTATAAAAAATGAAAGCACTTCCATTTCAGCGAAATCCATCGGGGACACTTTATCGAAGATTTCGGGGATTATTTCTCCCCCATACGATCCAAACCTGCTGATAAGATTCGTGGAACAATCGAATATACTGCAGCAATGTATAGAAGCGTATAAAACGAATATATTCGATTACGGTTGGGAAATAGTTTTAAGAAAAGGTCTGGATGAGAAAGCAGCTGAATCTGCCGAAGCAAAAAAAGAATTCGAAAGAATGGATATTCTTTTCTCGTACGGATCCCTCGATGACGATATGATTGAAGAAGTGAGTAAAGCAGTAAACGAAATGGAGATAACCGGGAACGGATATCTGGAAGTAATCAGAAATCCAATGGGAGAAATCGTAGCTCTGAATCATATTCCCGTATCTACCGTGAGACTTCTTTCACCTTTGAATAACTCAAACATATACAGAAAAAATGTCTATACCCAGTACGGGGAAAAGTCTTTCATAATAAACAAAAACTTTTATCGGTTCGTACAGATAGGCAGTTTAAATAAAAAAGTATATTTTAAAGCCTTCGGAGATCCAAATGAAATGAATTCTTTAACCGGTGAATATGGAAACTATGACTACGATGTAAGAGCAAATGAAGTAATACACCTGAAAATACCTTCATCGAGGACGCCATACGGAATCCCGAGGTATATGGGAAATCTCCTGTCTATACTTGGAAGCCGAAAAGCCGAGGAGCTCAATTACTATTATTTTGAAAACGGCAAGCATGTTCCATTGGCCGTAATCGTTGAAGGCGGGGTATTGACGGAAGGTTCATTGGAAAACATAAAAGAATATCTTAAAGATGCTTCCGGTGTCGAAAATGCGCACAAAGTACTGATTCTGGAAAGCACTCAGGTAGTTGAGGAAGACGATGAGGGTATCATAGAAGAAGAAAAGAAGAATCCGATAAAAATCCGACTCGAACCGCTTACGGAGATTCTGCAAAAAGATGCATTATTCGTTGAATATGACATGAAAAATCGTAATAAAATCAGGTCTGCTTTTCGTTTGCCACCCATTTTCACCGGAGAGTCGGAAGATTATAACCGGGCAACCGCCGAAGCTGCCGAGAGAATAGGAAACGAACAGGTATTCATACCGCTTCGCAAAAAAGTAAGTAAGATGATAAACAGAAAAATAGTCAACGATATGCAGATTAAATTCTGGGAATTTCGCTTAAAATCTCCGAATTTGAAAAGTGTATTGGATAACTCACAGGCCATTTCACCGTTTATCGAAAATCTCACATTTAATCAGGTGCAGCAATTCGTATCCGAGAACTTTGGCCTTGATAAAATAGAGATAAACGAAGAATGGACGAATAAACCTTTGAGAATGGTATCGAGTTCCCTGCCGCTGCAGAAGAACATGAAAAACTCTTTGCAAGAAATACTCACAGAAAATCTCCGGGAGATGAGAAAACGTGGAGAATCTCAAATATGAACTTGAATACCTCATCAACATAGAAAAGGGGGCGAATAAGAGAATCGAATCCATATATACAGATCTCATCACCGCAATATGGAACAGATGGAAGGGGAAAGCTAAGGAAGGATATGAAGTACTACGTACCCTTGAGACACCTTCGGGCGATGAAATTCATGAACTGTACAGGAATAAGATGTCGGTAGAGTTTCCACTTGAAATAGAGGAGTCCGTATCAAAAGCAATCTTAAACACCTATAAATATTCAAAGGGACATATACTGGGAGTTTTCACTCCAACAGATTATAAATCGATCAAATATCTGGAAGAACACACCAACTGGTGGATAAAAAATTATTACGATGAACATGTAGGCAAAGAAATAACAGGAATAATAAGAGAGGGATTGAAAGAAAGATTTTCCACCAAAGATATCGGAAAGAAAATAGGAGATTTGTTAACGGGCAAATACGTTCCGCCGAATGTCATGCCTCCGGACCGGTACTGGGAAGGATTGGCCAGAAATGCTCTGACACGATCGAGAATGAGTTCCAAAGTTCAGACTTTCGTAGAGAACGGTGTTGACGAGTACGAAATAATCGGTACCGAAGATGGAAGAATTTGTGCTATATGTAGGGCCATGCACGGGAGAATCTTCAAAGTAAAACGGGCACAACAGTTCTTCGATAAATTCAATACCCTGAAAACACCGGATGAGGTGAAAACAAAACTCCCATGGATAAAGTCGTATAAAGAGATAGATAAACCGACTTCGGAACTCGATTTGTCACATTCCCTTCCGGATTTCCATTTTGAATGCAGGTGTGATGTTATTCATAGAGAATTCTCGTTTGAAGAAGAAGTTCAAATGCTGCTTAATGACGAGGATTATGCCAAGAAACTGCCCGAGGACTTGCTACTGATAACCAATAATCAGGAAAAGATATCCTGGAAATCTGCAAATTATGACGAAGCAAAAATGATTTTGAGAATCGCACGAAAAGAGAAAATCCCTTTAATGGATATGAACAGGTTTATAAAGAAATCAAACTGGTTGAGTAATTCAAAACTTGAGGAACATTATATAAACCACATGGATGAATTTCCGGATATAAATTCCGTAGAAGAGTATAGGAAATTATCCTATAAAGTCCTAACAGATGGAGAATTATGGGGTATAATAGATTCAAGGGCAGGATATCCCGTAATCTATGCGATAAAAGAAGTAAATGGGAAGAATATTTTCACGGTACTGAATGTTAAAGGTTCTCAAATAGCTACGACACACGCTTTCGATGAGTTTTCTTCCAAATTTAAAAAGAGTAAAGAATTCGTCTATAAGATTAGATCAGGAAAAATATTGAAATTCAATAAAAAAGGAAGAAAAGTGATTATGGATACAAAAAGAACCATAAATTGGTACAAAGCAAACGTAACTTCATGTCTGAATAAGGAAAAATATTGGGAGAAACTTCCGGATGGAAGATTGATACCTCCATATGACACCATAACGGTTATGTATACCAGAGATGAGATAAATAATAACTACTCGGATTTTTCAGATTCGGAAATTGCAGAAATAAAAGCTATTGACGAAATGCTTCTTAGAAATCCGGCTTTTACACGGGAATGCCTTGAATTTGCCTATGATTGTTTGGATAACCAATCCATGAAAAGATGGTGGTGGCATTTCGACAAGATAAAATCCGGTGAAATAAAAGTCACATGGAATGAAGAAAACAAAATTTACACGATTAAATAACTTCTCATAACACCTTTAGGGAGCTTAGGCTCCCTTTTTTATTGGAGGAATGATATGAAAAAGTTTTTCATTTTCAACGAAATAGAACTATCGGATTATCTGAAAGAGGCAGAACAGCAAAACACCGATATTTTAGATTTTGAAGAGACGACAACCGAGCTCATTAAAACAGCTATAGATGGGAAACACTTTCCTAAAAGATATCGAGCCATACACGGAAAAGAATACGAAGTAGATGCTCTGAAATTAAAGATACCGATAACCGGAAATTCGGATATCTTAAGGTGTAGTCCATCGAGAGGTATTCTGTGGACAACTGAAGCTTATATCGAAGAATCTTTCCTATGCATTGAAGCAAGTAACTGCGAATCTGACCTTACAAAGGCTCAAAAAGAAGTTGACAGGATAACGGAAAACATAAAAACGCAATTGAAATACATTTCCGAAGAAATAATAAAATTCAACAGAGGGAGGTGATTAAAAGATGCCGAATGCCAAAAGGAAACTCAAAGACATTGAAGTTATGTACATAAGCTTGGTAGACAAAGCTGCAAATAAAAAGACAATCATATACAAGAGCGATGATCCGGAAAAAGGGGCCGATTTCAATCTGAGTATTGAGATTAAAAAATATGATGATGAAAAGCATCTGGTTTATGGAATCGTATATGCTCCGGATGAAGTCGATACGGATGGAGATACTGCAGCTGCCGACGTTATTGAAAAGGCGGCGTACAGGTTCATGAAGCAGCAATTGACCAGGAATGTCGACAGAATGCATGATTATGAAGGCTGGAAGTATGGATATGTTGCAGAATCATGGATAGTTAAAGAAAAGGATCCTCTTTTTGACACTCCGGGTGCGTGGGCTGTGGCTATAAAGGTTGAAGATGACGATACATGGGCGAAGGTAAAGAAAGGCGAAATAAACGGATTGAGCATGGCGGGGAGAGCACATGTTGAGTACATGGATAAATCGGATAGCAGTGAAAAAGGTTTCATCAAATGGTTAAAAAATACATTTATAAAAGAGGTGAATAAAATGGATAAAGAAGAAGTGCAGAAAATGATAGACGACACTTTAACAAAGAAATCCGAAGAAATAGAAAAAAATGTGACGAAGGCAGTTACTGAAAGTCTTTCCGGGGATATCAAAAAAATCTCGGATACGGTTGAGAAAATCAGTAAATCCGTTTCAAATCCTCAACCCGAACCGGATAAAGAAAACTTGGAGAAGGATGACGAAACGAAAGAAAAAGACAAGGACACCGAAAAAGACGAGAAATTTCAGAAAGATTCCAAGAAAGATGAACCTAAAGAAACTTTGGAAAATAGAATCGAAAAGCTTGAAAAGACCATCGACGTGTTCTCGAATGTGATCATATCCAAAGCCCAGGGAATTGGTCAGAATGAAGAGAAAAAAGATGTCAGTTTTAAAGGCTTCATAAGAGGAATATAAAGGAGGGATATTGATGCCGACAAATGAAGAAATAATTACAAAAGCCATTAGCTCGGGAATGCTTGCAACAGGCGGCCAGTTATTCCCTGAACAGGCAAAGACGTTCATCGATTACGTAGTGGATGAAACCAAGATTTTTAAGAATATTCAATTCAGGAGAATGAATAATTTCAAAGCAGAGACATACGAAATCGGTATAGGGAAAAGACTCCTGAGAAAAGGTATTGAAGGAACGGAACCGGATAACATTCCTGCAATCACCACGAGTAAAAGAATGATCGAGCTTGAAGAAGTTATCTTGCCAATCGACATAACAGATAGGTTTAAGCTCGAAAATGTTGAGGGAGAAAGTATCGAAGACAAAATACTTAGACTTTTCACAAAACAGTTCTCCAATGACCTTGAGGATCTGGCATTAAATGCTGATAAAAATGCACAGAATACGAATTCTTCCGGAGATAGCTACTTTGATGTTACCGATGGCGAAATCGATTTTTTGAGTATTATCAACGGTTGGGTAAAAATTCTTTCTGAAGACTCCGATGCAAATATCGTTATGATGAACTACAGCGAAACCGACGGATGGAAGAAAGTATTCAAGAGTCTTCTTGCAGCATTGCCGAAGAAGTTCAAAGGTAATAAAAAAGGACTCGTATACTACTGTGATGAAGAAATTCTCGAAGAATACGAATATGCCTATTTTGATCGTGGAACTATAAATTCGGATAAAGCCTTACTGGAAGGTATGAGCAGGCTTACTTACGCCGGTATTCCGATTGAAGGAGTTCCATCCATGCCTTCGGGAAATATAATCCTTACACCTCCGGAGAATCTTGCTTTCGGCATACATAATAAAGATATCAAAATAGAAAGTGAGAGAAAAGCCAGAAAAAGAGCGGATGAATACACCATAACCGCGTACGTCGGTACCCAGATTGCTAATCTTAAGGGTGCGGTATTCGGAAAAATAGGCTAAAGGAGGTTGAAATTATGGCTGCAAACGCTAATAATAAGCAAGATGAAGCAGAAAAAAACGAAACTACCGGAAATAACATCCAGGATTCTCCCGATAACTCAAGTGAAAACGCAGAAAAGCAAAAGAGCACAGCACTGAAATCAAAGAAGATAAAAGTCAAACTTACCAATGCCAATACTTTGATTATCGGAAATGGGGAAAAACATTTCAAAAATGATGAATTTGAGATTTCTCACGAAGACTATGAGAAATGTAGCAGGTATTTGGAAAAAATTTAATTTAAAAAGAGGTGGTAATAATGATATGTACTACCGATGATTATTTTACCTATTTTCAAAGCCCTGAAGACTCCCCCGAAAACAGAGTCCGAGTTGAAAATGAGATCAAATTCGCTTCGGTTCTTATTACGAAATTTACCCTTACTTCCTACGAAACATCATTACCGATATCACATCCGTTGAATAAAGCATGCAGACTCATAGCCTATTATGAACTTCATCCCGAAATAAAAAAAGAAATGTCTATAAAATCCGAGAAGTTGGAGGGCTATTCCTGGGACAAAAAAGAAAGCAAGGTACCGGAATATTATGGAATTGAGGAAATTGACAGGATTATTTTCAGATACGATCCTCTTTACAGAAAAAAAGTGATACGAGGAAAAATAAGAGGTGGTCTGGCATGAAAGATGATTTTGACAGTCTTACTCCGAATTTGAAAAAGCTGTATACGAGTAACTGGGCAGATAAAGCTTTTGGTAAATTAAGTTTGAATGTTCAGCGCGAAGCTAAAAAGAATGTGATGCATTCCAGGAATTGGAATGGAAAAAAACAGGTAATATCCAATAAAGGAGATCTTGCAAAATCAATTCTGAGCAAAAAAATTTCTCCGGGGGTTCATGCGGTAGGTGTTACCGAGAAATATGGCGTATTTGTTCATGAAGGAACGAAACCGCATTATCCTCCGTTTAAACCGATATTCCTGTGGGTAAAGCAGAAACTTCGTCTTGAAGACCCCGAAGCCAAAAAAGTTACCGTATTTATTCAAAAAAAGATTGCCGAAGAGGGAACCGAAGGAAGGCCTTTTCTTGCGGATGCTCTCGAAAAAGAATTAAAAATGGAGAATATAGAAAAAGTCATGAAAAAGGAGTTGATAAATGAGCTTGTAAAAATCATTAAATAAAGGAGATGATAAAAATATCCGTAAGAAGCATGATTGATAAATTCGGTGTTGAATTCAGCGTTTATAGAAAATCCGAGTCAAATTCCGGGATACTGGGATATGAAGATTCGGATTTTTCTTTTGTGGGCAAAGAAAAGATTCTATTGAAAAAACCTGCGGGTGTGTGGCTTTCGACAAACGAAAGTGGAGTGAAAAATGATCGTGAAGAAGTCAATTACATCTGCATAAAAGAAACTATCATAAAAAAACACGACAGAATCGTGAACGATTCACAGAAATATATGGTTTTAAGGGTATCGAACGTGAACGAATACTCGGTTTTGTCTCTGGACAGGGGTGATTAAATGGACGCGTCTGTGGCAATGAAGAAAGCGCTTAAAAAATATCTTGAAGAGAAATTCCCTCAACTGGAAATAAGACTTTCCGGGCAATTCGAAGAACTCACTGAAGAAAAAGACAGAATATATTTTGAAGTATATCCTTTCCCGGAAATAGACGATGCTGGAACTATGGAGATTATTGTCCACTATTCGACATTGAAACCCGCTAATATCGATACCAAATTTGCATCTGTTTTGGACAGTTTACGGAACATGAATTTTGATACTCCCGAATATGAAATATATACGATTCCGTTGAAAGTTAAGGAAATATCGGACGTTGATTTGTTCTCCACGACACGTGGCGAACAAAGGTTCTGGAGTAAAAAATTCAAACTCGAAACAAAATACATTTTATAGGAGGATGATTTATGTCAATCGATAGAAAAGAAAAACACACAGATATAGGTAATTGTGATGTATATCTGGGCAGAGAGAAAAGAAAAATCGGTCTGTTACGCGACGTTTCTCTGAACGCAGAAATTGAATCCAAGACACTTGAGCACGGGTTCCCTTCCAAAGTCATTGATTCCAGAAAAATCAGCGAAAAAATGACTGTGAAGTCTACTTCTTCGGAAATATCTCCGTATAATCTGGCATTGCTTCTCGGTACGAAGTTGATTCCCGTAAATGAAGGTACGGATAATGTAACCGATGAACAGTTGGTCTTCAAGGATTTGAATAAAACGCTCTATCTTCTCAACAAAGAAGTCTCTTCCGTGGTAATAAAAAATGCACCTTCTACTCAGCAGATTCAGGAAGATTTTGCATATGGAAATCTCGGAGCAGTATCCGGAGAATTTAAACTCATTTGGCCGATAGATAACATAGCCGATGTGTCTTCAGTAACTGTGAATGGCGAGATATATACGGTTAAAGCCGTTGGCAGCGCTGCGGTAGAAAGCGGGGTTAAATCGGTTGAAATTGTTACCACTGCCGGAGCCACGAACGGAAATCTTCAGTTTTTTGTTGGGAATGGTACAAGTGCCGATGCTGTGGATATCGAAGGGGCACTGAGAATAATTTTCACTCCGGCACCTGCCTCACTTGTAGAAGATACCGATTACAAAGTGGATGAATATAACGGAGGATTGATACCGAAACCGGCCGGCGGAATAGATGTTGATTCAACTTATTTCATTTCCTATACATACAAAACTTATGAAGCCTTTAAAATTCCGTTTGGCGGTTCTACCGAAGAATCTCCCGAGCACGAGCTTCTTCTCGTACACAAGAAAAAAGGTGGCAAGAAGAGAGAATTCCAGTTCTTCAGGGCTAAGATCAAGAACACTTTCGATTATCAGCTTAAGGAATCCGACTTCCACGAGTTACCAATTGAATTTGAAATACTCGCCGATGAAACCAGACCTGAAGGCGAACAGATGTTGGAAATAACAGATTATGTATAAAAAAAAGGTGGTGAGTTAATTGGAAGTGAAAGTAGTAAATTCTAAAACGGAAAATGGTTTGGAAGAAAAGATAACACAGACGATTACTGCCATTACGGCAGCTGAAAAAACGGTGAAAGATATCAAGCCTTTTGGTTTTTCTACGGGAACAGGACACAATTTTGCGGCTTTGATTATGTACGAAACACCGGCAGCAGAATAAACATATTAAGGGGCGAAAATCGCCCCTTTTTTATTGGAGGTAAGCATGAATAATATAAAAAACAAAGCGGATGATAAGAAAAATTCCGAAAATATTCTTCTTCCTAAAATCGTATTGTTGCCTTTGGGTTATGAGGATGAAGAATGCGAAATTGAAAGAAAAGTAGCCATTAAAGAAATCACTGCCTGGCAGATGCTAAGAATTACCGATGTCGTAAAAGAAGCTATGGAAAAGTCCGAAGAAATAGGACAGGAACAGTTCAATCAGTTGAAAAATAATATGGATTTGAATAATAAAATCCTTGCGATAGCGATTTCTCACCCGGATAAGAACAAGAACGAAATAGACTTTGAGAAAGAAATAGAAAAAAGCATGAAAATAATTCAATTCGCTCCCCAAGACCATATCGATAATGCGAACAAAGTATTTTATGAGATGAACAACCTTTCCGATTTTTTAGCACGAAACCTGTTTGGAGTTCTTCAGACAACGGCGTTCAAAATATCGACTCTGAGCAGGACGACGGCGAAACAGCAAGAAAAGGATTTGGCAAATTCTTTGAAATTCTCTCAAAGGAATACGGTTGGCGAAGATGGGAAATAGGCTGTGAGACATTTTCTCAATTGAGGTTATTTGTTGATCTTATAAGTGAAAGGTACTCTTATTTAAATAATCCAAAAAATAAAAATGAAAACGATGAAACAGAAGAAATTCCGGATGAAGAATTCGGTATTTCCACACGCGTAATCAAGGAATCGGAGTGATAATATGGGTGGAATAACCAATCTTGGTACTTTAGTCGCATATTTGAAAGCGGATGATTCGGATTTTACCGCTGCAATGAAGAAAGCTACTGCTATCACTGAAAAAACAAAAAAAAACTTTCTGGATGTAAGAAACACCATTGATTCCATGTCCAATAAACTAATGCTTTTAGGCGGCGGAATTACCGGATTAGGTGGGCTTTTGGTTAAAAATGCCGCGGAATGGGAACAGGGATTCGGTGATTTGCAATCAGTATTGAAACTTACATCCGATCAAATCCAGGCATTAAATAAAGTGGCGGTTGATTTTTCCAACAACCACAAAATATCATCCGATGCTATGACAAACTCATATTATGACATGATTTCTGCAGGCCTGGAATATAAAGAAACCCTTGAAACATTGGATGATGTGGGTATTCTGGCAATAGCTACTGCACAACCTCTTCAGGATATGAACAGTGCCATGAAAGATGCCGTGGACATTTTCACCGATTCCATGAATCTGTATAATGATGCTTTCGAAGGTATGACTCTTGATGAAAAAACGACTACGATCATAAATACTTTCGCGGGTACCGTACAGGAGTTTAAAGTTACTCTGCCGGGTCTCCGTGAAGCTTTTTCGAAGGTGGCCGGCGATGCTGCACAGGCCGGAATTTCTTTCCAGGAATTGAACACGGCCCTTGGCTTACTGATTACAAACGGTAAGGATTACAGTGAAGCTGGTACCGGACTCAGAAATATTATAAACAGGCTTCAGACACGCGCTGAAGAGTTTGGTATCGAGGTATTTGATTCTTCCGGGAAAATGAGAGAACTTACCGATATTTTCCGTGACATAAAAGTAGAGATGGATAGCTATGGTTCTTCAACCGAAAGAGCCCAGGCAATGGTGAAGCTCTTCGGTGAAGAGATGAAAAGCCATGGGGAAATAATACTGGCTAATCTCGATCTTCTCGATGAGCAGAAAAAGAAGATAACAGAAAATGCCGATGCCTATGAAATGGCTGCATACAGGGAAGCAACTCTCATGTCACAGCTTTCCATATTAAAGAACAATTTCGAGAATCTTGCTGCTAAACTCGGAGAATTCTTGATTCCTTCCATAAAAGAATTCGTAAAAATGTTGGGAGATTTCTCTAAATGGATGCAGCAGTTGTCTCCGGAAACCCAGCAGTTCATAGCTAAACTCATAGGAATAGGTGGCCCGATAACTCTTCTTGTAGGGGGATTTGGGAAACTTATAGCAAGTGTTATGAGCTTCGGTAGTGCTATAAGTAAACTGCATATCATAAGCAACACCACCAAAGCTTTCAAAGCGTTATCTTCCGCGATGGTAAACACAGATCTTTTAAAAGTAGGTGCAGACTTTTCAAAAATGCAGAAATCTGTCGCGGAATTCGGGCCTGCTATTGGCGGTATATCATCAAAAATAAAAAGTTTTTCGAACAATCTAACCGGTTTGGGGAAAGCATCTGTAATAGGCGGAATTGTCGCTCTTACCGCTGTAATAGTTAAATGTGGAATAGAATTGGCAAATGCTCATGATCAGGCCACGAAACTTTTCAATGAAATAAATGAAGTATCCGGTGGTGCACTTGAGAAAATGGAACAATGGTACCACAAAATCCCGGTAATCGGGGACATATTGAAAGCCAATATGGTAGAGGATTGGTCGAAAAAGACCACTGAAAATATGCAGAATATGGATACGTTTTTCATGAAAATCGAAAAACTGAGAAGAAATAGTTTCGATACTTCTATAATTGGAGAGGATTGGGCAAATGTAAAGAAAGAAATGGAAGAAGTAATAAAAGTAGTCGATTCGATGTCAGATAAAGATTTACAGGCTAAATTCGGTAATAACGCTGCAGGTATAAGAACAACCACTGAATTTTTAAAAGAAATGGTTATAGAAGGCGAAGCAGCTCAAGGTAGTATCGAAGAACTTAATAAAAATTATCAGGCATTAATAGATAAATTCAATTCAGGAAAAATTCAATCTCCTGAGGAAATAAAATCCTTCGTAGAAGAAATCGAGAAATTCAAAGAAACTATCCCTGAGAATTCGCAAAAAGCACAGGAATTAAATAAAATTCTGAACGAATTAGGTGCAAACTCCAAAGAATCCTCCGAACAAGTAGCCGAAGCATCGGAGAACGTCAAAAAAGCTTCCCAGGCGTACAAAGAAGCTATGGAAAACTATGACCAGGCAATGAATACAATCGATACTCAAGCAGAAATATTCGGCACCTCTGAATGGGATGTTCTCGAGCAGAAAGTAGAGGTTCAAAAGAAAACTCTTGAGGAATTGGCTTCTAAATATGTTGAAGGTAAGATTACACAGGAAGAATATCTCGAGTCAATCGGGAATTTGTCTGAGGAATACCAAAAGAATTCAGCAGCATTAGAAGAACATCAGAAACAAGTCGAAAAGCAGAAAGAAATCGAAGAAGGCTTGACAGAAACTCTTGAAAAACAGTCAGATGCAAGAAAAGAATTCAGCGAATTGATAGCCGGTATGGATGAAGAAATAAAAAACAGAATCGAACTGGCCAGACTTGAAAACGATGAGGTTGATGAAGCCAAAATAAAGCAGGAAGTATATACCGATACTCTCAAAAAAGCCCTTGAATTGAAAGAGGAAATGGGAGCTGCCACTGCTGAAGAACTTGAAATTCTTGAGAATCTGAAAAGGAAGCTTGAAGATGTAGCGAATCAGCAAAGGGAACATGCAAAGGTTCTCGAAGAACAGAAAAAATCCATTGAGGAAACTTCTAAAGCTTATGAGGAGCAGTTGAAGACCCTTGAAGTAATTGGAGAATCCATATCCAATTTCTCAGGTTCAAATGCCGGATATGTTGCCGAAGGTGAAAAACTTAAGGAACAATATAGCCAACTTGTGGATAAACTACAAGGTTATAAAAAAGAACTTGAAGAAATCGAAAAACTTCAGGGGACCGATTCTTTTGACAGTGAAAGAGTCAAAGCTTTGAAAACAGCAATAGAAGCAACCGGCTTGTCAATAGAGAAACTCGGTGTGGATTTCGAGAATTTATCCGAAAATTCGGATCTTTTTTCAGGGATTGTAAGTACACTTAACCTTGACCTCGAAAAAAGCAGAATCTCTTTTGAAGTCTGGGGAGATTCGTTCCAGAAGATGAGAGACGATATTGAAGCCCATAAAAAAGCGATTGAATCTCTTATAGACAAAAAAGCTCAATCAGGATTAAATGCAACCGAAGAAGCAAAACTCGAAGAAGAAAAGAGGTTGTACAAAGAACTTACGGAGGAACTGGAAAAACAGGAAGAAGCACTAAAAAAAGCCGAAGAGGCTAAGCAGGCTTTTGCTTCAATAAATGACTCTTTGAATAAGTCTCTTGTGGAAAATGAAAAAGCATTTGAACTTGAAACCAGTACATATGAAGAATATTTAAAAAACAAAGTAACGGCCTATAAGAACACTCAGGATGAACTTGTTAAGCTCGCAGCTTCGAGAGATCTTACGGAAGAAGAAGCTAAAAAGCTTGGCGAAGTGACCTCCGCACTGAATGAAACCGAAAGAGCTCTTGAAAGCTATACAAGACAAAAAGAAAAATCTGAAAAAATTAACGAAAATTTTTCAAAATCTACGGATGAACTTTCAAAGAAACTGAAAGAGTTGAACGAGAGTTTCGAAGGTAATGCTCTTGAAAAAGCAGAGAAGAAATACGAAATTCTATCTACAGCTGTAAAAGAATTATCCGAAGATTTTGAAGATATGGACAGCACTCAAAAGGAAGCTTTCAATAATCTGGCAGATGAATCAAATCTGGCAAGAAAGGAATTGGAAAAACTCAAGGAACCTTTTGAGGAAATAGAGAAGCTGCAGCAAGAAATATCGGAAATCGACCTTGAAATCGATGCCGAAACAGATGCAGATAAAAAACTTGAACTTATAAAAGAAAAAATAGAGCTTCTGAAAGAAGTATCTGAAATTACGATTACTCTCCCGATTGAGGATAAAGAGATTCAGGAGAAGCTTAACGAAATAAAATCAAAAATACAGAAAGAACAAAACGAAATAACGAAGATAACGGTAAACTCCGCTAAAGAACAAATCGATGCGATAAAAAAAGCAACAAAAGGCTCGGTAACCGAAACTTTGAAATCTTTGAAAGAACTTAAGAAAAAATACGAAGAAGATTTTAAAAACAATCTGCTCAAACCAGATGAATATGCGTCAATCATCGAGAATGTTGCTGAAGCAATCGAAGAATCGACACAATCTATCAAAGATGCATTTGAAAGTATTGAAGATGAGTACAGCGACAGGTCTCCCATCGATATTCTGAAAGAAAATACCCGGGAAAAGCTTGCCTTTTTAAAAGAAGTTGAAGAAACAGGATTATACGATCTTGAAAGAATATACGAACTCCGACAGAACATATTGAGAGATGCAGCAGAAAAGGAAAAAGACCTCTTGGAAGGAATATCCGATAACTACCTTGAAGCGATGGGCGGAGATGTCGCAGCTATTAACAGTGGACTTAAGAATTTACGCGATACTTTTGATAAACGGGAAGAAATGATAAAGAAATATGCCTCTGCGTACCAAAAATCCGAAGAATGGCTTTCGGAACAATTGGAAAAACTGTACCAGGAAAGGAAAGAATCCACTTCCGGATTCTTTGAGGAATATATATCCGGATATACGAGTATGTTCGATAACTTTGAAGATATGGACATTTTTCAGCAGAAAGAGGCTGTTCTTGCATTCAAAATGAAATTCCCGTCTCCTGAAGAATTTAAATTGGCTATGGAAGACAATTTAAACAGCCTTAAAAATCTGGGAGAAATAGATGATACCGAATACTTACTTGGTATGGAACAGATTTCCGAGACATATTACGACATAAAGGGGAAAATCGAAAACACCCCTATAGAGATAACTGCAAATGTGGAAAATGCTCTTGAAGGCCTTGAAAAATCTCAGGTCGTACTTGAAAACATGGCAAGAGTATTCCGGGAAGCCGCAAAATCAGGTGGAGAATTCGGGGATATGATGGATGGCCTGGCGGATATGGCAGATGTTACGGGAAATCTTGTCGGTGGTGCCATAAAGACAATTACCGGTATTGGTTCCGGTAATTTTGCCGGAGCTGTGAGCGGAATCGGAGATATCGTAATCGGACTTCTAAATCTTCAAGGAGCGTGGAACAACATGCTCAACTCCGAAGAAGAATCTAAGAAAGATAAGAAATGGGCAAAAGGTAAGAGTCTTTCGGAGGTTTTGGATTTTGATTCTTTTGCCAAAGAAGCCAATTTTGATTTTTGGGACAATCTCCATTTTTTCAACCCTTCAGCTGCGCAGCAGAGATGGATTGACGTAATAAAAACCACATTGGACGAACAGGTGAAACCACTCATTGAAGATACAAGAAAAATGAGTGAGGAATACTCCAAGCTCGGTGAAGAGGCAAAAGAATCCGGCATGGACAATTTGGCCGAATATTACGTGAAAGCATCCGAGAAACTGTCTACATACGCGGATAAGATCGAAACTCTTCAGGATAAAATAATCAAAAATACGGATACAACTTTCAACACCGGTTATGGGGTCGCAAAAAAAGCCGGACAAGAAATAGAAGAAATTCAAAAACAAATAGAAGATCTTTCCACTTTCACGGACTCCATGAAAGGCGCATACGACGAACTTGGAAAGCATGGCCTTGAGGATTCTGCATTCGCCTCTGCGTTGGAAGAAATGGCGAAAGAAGCAACCGAGGCAATGGAAAAAGGCCTCGACTTCGGCCCTATTGCAGAGAAAGCGGAGAATTTCAAGGCACTTCTCGAAACAGTTGGGCCGAGCCTTCAGAAGGTAGCGGAAAATCTTTCTCATCTTGGTCTGGCTTCCGGGAAATACTCGGAAGAAATCAACAACCTCAACCAGGCGTACTTGGACGGGAAAATCACACAGGAAGAATATATACAAAGTATAGAAACCCTCTCGGACAAAATAGAAATACTTTCGGCTACCCATAAGAAAGTGGATGAGGCGATTTCTAAATCCGGAAAGGCTTCAGTATTCCTGAAAGAGCAATTGAATGAGCTTGACAAGGCGTTCACTGACGGGGAAAAATCGGAAAGTGAATACCTGAAATCTCTCGAAGAACTCGGTGTGAAATCCGAAAAAATAGCCGGTTCGTATGAAATCATCCGGGAAGCGGTTCAGAAGGTAGGGGTCCCAGTGGAAGTTCTGGCCGAAAAGTTCAACGAACTTGTGGATAGTTTCGACTCCGGAGCGATATCTGAAGAACAGTTCATGGCCGGGTTAGACATGTTGAAAGACAAGGCCGAAACTGTTGTAACGGCTTTCAACCGATTTGATGAATCAATCGGGAAAATCAATTCAGCATTCGATGGAACGGATATCACCATAGGGCAGAGGTTCACCGAAGAATTTCAGGAATTACGAACCGCACTCGAAAACGGAGAGATAGACCTCAACACCTTCCTTGAAAAAATAGGAGAATTAAGCTCGGAAGCCGAGCGATTCTATTCGACATTTGAAGGTGTGAAAAACACAATTTCATCCGGACTGAGTGGGGCCCTTGAAAATTACATAACGTTTGAATTCGATGATTCCATGATGGGAGACCTTCAGGCATTCGTTGAAAGAACGAAAGGTGCAGTATACGAAAGCTCTGAAGATTTTGCCACGGCTTTCTCTGAAATGGGGAAAGCGGGACAAACCGCTCTCATAGAAGAATTCAAGTACGATAAATTCAAGCAAAGTCTTGATGAAACCCTGAAAAAAGCCATACTCGATTCTCTTTTAGAATCTCTTATGGCTGAAGCCGCGATACAGGGACAAATTCAACAGCTTTCTGCATTCATCGCGGCAGCTATGAAGGATGGTCTATCTCAAGGTGAGATGGATGCAATGAAAACCATGATGGGAGATATGCAGGCAGTGGCTTCCGAAATGGCAAGTGTGGTTGCCGAGACCTGGACGGGATTGGACAACGAAATACAGACATCTTCCGAAGAAATTCAGCAAATCATTTCAGATACTCTTTCCGGAGTGGAAGAGATCGGGGATGAGGCAAAAGATAAAATAGCGGATACTGGGCAATCCTTGGCAGACGAATTGAACACCGAACTCGGTAGAATACCTGAACAAGTTGGAGAACAAACGCAGCAAATCGTGGACGAAACCACGGAAAAAGTCAAAGAAATCCCGAAAATCGTGGACGAGGCTCTTGTGGATACCGGGGCAACCATAGCGGATTCCATAGGAGATATCCCCGAAGAGGTAAAGAACCAAACAGACCAGGCGACGCAGGAATTGAAGAGCGGTCTTGAAACTCTACCGGGAGTCGTGAGCGAGATAACCGGCGGAGTGGTTACCGAACTCGGGAATATGTACGCTGCTATAAACCCGGACGGAACGATACCGGATGGATTAACAGAAATAACCGAAATGGCAGCGAATAAAATGGCCATTCTGGAAGAATTCAAAGCTAATATGGCCGGGACCGTACAGGAAACAATGGGAGAAAACCTCGGGATGCTTGAGAGCGAAACGCTTGCACAGCTTTTGGATATCTCAAAACAAACCATAGATGGACAGTTGGGTTATTTCAACGAAGTACTGGGACAGTCAATCACGGATTCCGGCGTAGATATAGATACACTCACCACGGATATGGAAACGGAATTCTCCATGCTCATTGACGCTATAAACATCAAAACGGATGAATATTCAGCCATGAGGCTGCAGAAACAGACAGAAAGTATGAACAGATACAAACTTTTAGCAAACGAAACCGGCACGGAATTATCCAACATGGTCAATTCCGTGTACTCCGCAATCGAAGGATATGCCCAGAGAACTGCCGGGACAATACAGTCTGTCATGCAGGCCCTTCTTGGGAATATCCGGGCTGTTATTTCACAGGCACAGGAAGCAATGCAGGCAGTCCGACAGGCGCAAGCGGCGTCAGCATCCGGAAGTTCTTCGAGTTCATCCAGTCGTCCAACATATAAAGCATTTGCGGATGGTGGTCTTATTACTTCCGACGGTCTTGCATATCTGCACACGGGAGAAATGGTCGTTCCCCGCATAGCTACCGGAAAGATATTCGGGCAGGATATCCCGAATATATCGAACAATAGTACCTCAAACAGCTCGCAGATAACAGTTTCAATCGCCGAGGGAGCAATAAGAGTTGTCGGAGGAAACACAGATCCTGAAGCCGTCGCTGAAAAAGTCATGGAAAAATTAGCAACCGGATTGTCGGATTCAGCAAGGAGATACTCTGAGGTGAAACCATGATTGAAATAGTGAATTCGCTTCATATCTCTGGATTGCACTACGCCCAGAAGGGAGAAGTAGGATACATAAAATGGGATGTGTCCGGAGGTACTGATTCATCCAAAGTCGACGCTTTTCCTTCTACCCTTCGGGGTGGTGTTCGGAAAAGAGAATTAATCAAAAACAAAGGATACTACGGAACTATCTATACGCAAGGGGCTCTGGTATACGAGCCTCTTTCTATTTCTTGGAAAGCTCTCCATAAGAGAGATTTAGAACTTCTCAAATTCGCTTTCCTGTCCAGGAGTTACGTTATAGCCCAGTACAGAGAATTTAAAAACATTCTGGCCAGAATCGTAGAAGTTAAGGCAGAACCGCACAGAGGAACGGAATACTGGAAGGTATCAGTCAAAATTGTGCATGTTCCTGCTTTCAGGGTATACCGTTCCACGGATTACGGAGCCCATTATGTGCAGGCATCGGACAGATGCACAAACGAGTTTTACGATTTCGGGTTTGTCTGGAGCGGACAGGTCAGGTACCGTGTTCAGTACGACCCGCCGGACGAGCCCGCAGAATTCGAGGGAATAGTACCGTATGAAAAACTCGAAACTCAATATTTTTCCAGAGTTCCGAAAAAGAAAGGGATACGGTTTGAGGTAACCCCGGCAAGTATCTCGGGAACGATGAATATTGCGGATGTCTATCGACTAGCAATAAGCCCCGCATATCAAAAACACAGAGTGATAAAAAGCTTTTTGCTTACTCCTCCTGAGCCAGAAATAGAAATAATTCAGGACTGGGGATGGCATTCAGATGGAACTCGCGGGATTCTCGCGACATTCAATTTTTCCATAGATTCGGAATATCCTCAGCCGGATGATTTGAAAGTCGGATACGGATTCTCCGGGATGATACTTCCCGGTCAGAATGTTTCTGAATACACAGATGGGAGCAGCATAAGCATCGAAATAAATAACGATAGTACGAAATTCAGCATTCATCCATATGCAGAAAATTCATATGGAAAGTCTCCGGATTTTCTGTATGAGAAAGATGTGGAACAAATGAATTTCAGATTCAATATGTTTTCAGATAGCTTCTTATTCAGCAGTGTTTTTCCACATTTTTCAAAAATTACAACTATTAATAATTATGAAGTCAATAAGCTAAGTTTGTCTGATACCTTCAATTCTGCTGAAGCTTCAGGAAATTCAATTTTTCAATTAAAAACGAATTACGAAGTGAAAAAACAGAAATTCGAAGAAAATTTAATTTCATCCCAAGACTTTTCCTTTTTTGGTAGTTACAAAATTGGTGATGAATCAATCCATTACATATGAGGAGGGATTAAATGCCTGAGTATCGCAATAATAGTGATGCAATTATCGCAGAAAACGGAATATCCATTTATCCGGGTGAGTCAAAAAGCATTCCGTTTTTTCTCTATCATGGAAGTCTTCAGAAAATATCGAATTCCCCCATACCGAAAAGTATCATCTCTTCCGGTACTTTCAGTTTGGCGTTGAACGCCAAGGAAACTGTCAATCTTGAGAATATTCTCAAAACACTTGCAGAAGCCGGTGATGATATACACAATCTGACTTTGCAAATATACGTATACGCAAAGAAAGATGTCATGGTTTTTCTGGATAGTGAAGAATCAGCCGGAATTCTTGTTCCAGAGAAAAGTCCTTATATTGACGAGTTTTCACCCACCCGGTTCAACGTGTTCAGCATAAAAGCGTTGAATGATGCCACAGAAGGCTTCTATTCTGTGAAGATAAAGAGGTGATAGCTTGCGAATAGGAACTATGAATTTTGGACAGAGAGGAACTTTTAATATCGTGAAAAAGAAAGAGGGAATAATCAAACTTTTTGACTCGTTCCGGACTGAATTCGGAGTATATAACAAATCAAATACGATTAAGAATTACACAATAGAAAAATACCAGGTGTCTGATTTTGTATGTGTTTCTGATAGGTACGAAGCACAAAAAGAATTCAAGGCGGTTAAAGATTATGAAGTGATGAAAAATGGAGTTTGTGATGTTATCAAAACTACTGATGAATTTACATACACAGGAAAAAGCGAGGTGAGCGTTTCTTGAACGGGTATATACAATACTTTTTGAAAGATAAAGAAGGAAATATAATTAAGGATGGGAAAATAAAGAATATCGTCGTGGATAACATTTATAAGGCCTTTTTAAGTGGAGGTGGGGTAGGACTTTCGCCGTTAAGGGTTTTCATATCCGGAGACTCGACTGTACCAGAAGGTGATCCCAAGCTTCAATATTCCGATATAGGGGATAATTTTGGATATAAAGAAGTGCCGGCTACAGCTGTTCCGGATGAACCAAAATCAAGACAATACCAGTGCTTGTATCCAAGCAGTAATTTTGCACCTCCGGTAGCAGAAAGAACTATTAACGTTATAGGAATGACTTACGGCACTACTCTTTTGTGTTACAAGAAACTTAGTTCTCCGATTATTCAAACCCCAGAAATGTATATGGAACTGATATATACATTATCTTTGGTATAGAGGTGAAAGGATGAAATATGATCTTTTTCCAAAAATAAACAGTAAGATATTTGGAAGTCAAAATTCTCTTGCTATTTTTTATAAACAGTATGACCAAGCACCACGATCACTATTATTGTCGATTGTTGGGGATAAAAAATCAAAAAGATTTATGATGCAAGTATTTCCTCCATTTTTGTCGGTAAGCAATAATTCAGTTAATCTTTCATCTACGGTATCTGCGAATTTAGATGCAAGCGCTTATCCAGGATTCTATAATTACTCAGGTTCAAGTTTTTTTGGGAATACCATAGATGGAGTCTCCATTTCAAGGGTATACAACCGTTCCACATTACCAATAGATAACAATGTATTTTTTTCCACCGGATTAATGGGTGGAAGTAATGGGAAAGTCATTCCGACTATCCCATTGGAATGGACATACAATAAAAATAAACTTGGAGCAAAAGGTTTGACGTATCTCGTTAAAATAATAAAAGATGGCACGAAAGATACTGCAAAATTCAAAGTGACAAAATGGCCATATATAAATATGCCAACGGTGATGGATTCGTTTCTATTTAATAAAAAACATAGTTTTGAAGGTGTTACGATTCCTTTTTCAGAAATAATTCCAGCAGCGGAAATATCTGGTGGCTATTCAATTGGGTTCGAAACTAAGACACTCCCAGGAATACATTTTGAAACCCGTATAAAATCAGATAACACATCTATAATTCTCCTTCTGGTGAATTCGCAGAAACTTCAAATTTTGGATGAGGATTTTGATACGGTGCTTAAAGAGTTGGCCTTATCAGTTGCAATACAATCTTTCACTTTCGCAAATGGGAAAATATATGCTCTCGGAGAAGATCAGCAGATATACATTGTTGATCAAACCACGGGTGTTTGCAATCCTATCTCCGGATGCCAGTTATCCGGAACACATAAGGGAATAATGGCAGATCATTCGCAAGGTAAAGTATACGCTGGGACATCAGATGGCAAGATCCTTGTTTTAAGTTCCGTAGATGATTCCTTCACAATTTATGAAGATGTAGGATTCAATCTCGAAGCTAAAAATTACAACGGTATCGGGTTTGATGCTTATAACAATGTGTATTTCAATGGAAATCAGAAAATATCTTTTTCTCCAAATCCCTCTCTTGGTGCTGTTTTACCAGGTATTGTATGTTGGAATATAAGATCCTATATCAGAACTGGCTATGTAAGCAGCAGCCTTTACATTTATTTGACTATATATGATTTAGATGGGAATATCTTGTTTGAAAACAAAGTATATATAGGAGAACGACACACTATTTTCAAAACTATATATGGAGCTATAATAGCAGGATGGCAGTATGCAAGTTTTGGTCATGATTATTTTTCATATCAAGCTCTTTGGGGAATAATTCCATTTCATCCGGATGATATATCTCTGTGGCGACAGAACAAAGGTGAAACGAAGAAATGGAAAGCATGGAACGGTACGACATGGGTGGAAGAAGATGTAACGGATGAAGTTCCTACGGGAGCAATCGATTCCACAAACAAGGTCTATGTTCTGGACAATCCAATAGAACCCGGTACGATATCCATTACCGTGGATGGTAGCGCAACGCCTATAACGGACGACGAGAACGGTGTTCTTTCGGATACCGGTACCGTGGATTATGCTACAAAAACCATCATTCTTAATTCCGCACCTACAACAAGTATTACCGTGACATATAAAATTGACGGGCAGCTTACTGGTGACGATGTTGAAATAGAAGATGGAATACATCTGCAATTCCAGGATGGAACTTCAACACCACACTTTGCTAAAGATGAATATTTTTCCTTTTTAGTAGGAGAAGGATTTGTAAAAGACAATATGCAGACAGCATTTTCTTCATTAAGCATGCATGTAGTACCTACAAATCAAGTGATTGATGAAACATTCACGATTTCTTCAACCGAAATGTATGCTGCCGGACAATCTCAGACTGGCTTCATGAGGGTAGATAGCAGCATAGGTCTATCTGCGAAAATCGCAGGAACAGACGCAACCATAATCACCACGGGAGATCCGGCAGCCGGGCAGATATTCGTGGATTACGCTTCCGGTCTCTTGAAATTCAACTCGGCCGACACCGGGAAAGTGATCACGGAAATGAAGTATGTCTGGTTGCAGAGGCCGCAATAATGATTCGTATAGGCGAATACGTGTTCGTGAATCCCAGCAAATGGGAACCACCGAATGAAAATCTTGACTATAAGGTACAGGAAACACAGGGAGGACAATCCTTTTCGGAGTCCTCCTTTTTTAATGGCAAAGGGAAGATGGAATTCAACGGATTGAAAGAAGAGGATTTCGAGAAACTCCGGAAAATAGAAGATGATTTTCTTCCCGTATGCATAAAATATGAAGGATATAACAAGAATTGTCTTATCCAAATCGAGCATGAGCCTCTTCTGTACTTCCGTGAGTACAGAAAAGTTGTAATTGAGTTTGTGGAGGTTGGAGTATGAAACAAATACATAAAATCGCCCTCGTAACTCCATCCCGAAGTGTTATAGACCCCATAAAAAGCTTCGATATCACACGTTCTCTCGGCTCACCAGCGAATGCTTCCGTCGTGCTGGATTCCACACGTGGAGAATTCGACCCGGATAATCCGGATTGTGAAGAATGGGTGCAGACTGACGCCTCCGGGTACATCCATGCAATGCAATACGACGTATCCGGGAATGAGCTTCTGTATCGTGGAAAGAAAGAACTCCTGACGGGAATCATAGATTACATAGACCCGTCCGGATATTCCGGCGCTGGTGACGAAACGGTAACCTTCAGGCTATCCGACAAAATGAACCATCTGCCATATATCAAATTCATGTCGGAATTATACCAAAACGCCGGGAGCAGAGTAGTTCTCGGAGATGTTCTTCTGCAGGCTGGGATTCCACGGGGTTTTTCTCCGGAAGGAGGCTTAACTCTCAATAACATCCAATTCGTGGATGAGAATTATCAGAATGTTATAAATCTGCTTCTGCAAGCAGAAATAGCTGGGGGATGTATAGATGGTGCTGGATTATTCCGTGTATTCCCAATAGTAACTGATAACGTCGCCTTGAAAATTCCACAGACCCTTATTGCGGATATCCGGCCAAGTTATGGAAAATCGAAGCCCATTACCTGCGTGAGAGTAGCCTTGCAGCCCAAAGAAGATGCTGTTTCTCTTGGTGAGGATAAGGAAGTGGGTACTTACCAGGCAGATATAACAGAGGTCGTTAAACTCGAAATATATTATTCTGCCGACAAACAGCTTATGTTATCCAACCCGAAAATAGATCCTCTGGAAGGACACGAAAATATATCGAAAACGAGGGTTATAAACCGGGGGAACTATGCCGAAATCTACATATACCCTGTCGCAGGCGGTGGCCATTATAATTTTTCTCTTTCCGGCCGGGAAGTGAAAGAGGGTGACGCAGGGTTTGAGGTCATATATTTTGACAGTGAGCTCGAACATAAGTTCGGAGGAAGGATTGAAAAGAAGATAAACAACTTTTTGATACCTGACTATGAGCAAGCTCTCAACGTTGCCATGAATTATATGACACTCGAAAACTGGAAGCGTGTATCTTACTCGGTTAAACTCAACTCTTTTCTGGACTATTTACCTGGTCAAACCATTTTATTTAAACACCTTAAATTCGGAAATGAGATAAAACTTCTGTTAAGCAGCGTTCGCCATTCTTGGCGAGCTGGCCAGTCTATTCTCACCACGTTGCAAGGATGGAAGGTGGGGAAATTCACAATGGATAAAACTCCCACAGGAAAGGGAAAGTGGATGGTGAAACCGAAAGAAGAGGTTATCGACGGTGAACACATCGTCGAAAATGAAACTTTCACGGTTACGGATAGTCCGCTCCCACTTTCATGTATTTCGGATCCGCGTTTCGGAAGACTGAAAACACTTAGCAATTATGCCCCGATAGGAAAAGTATATCTCGATGGAGTCGAAGCCGAAATTCCGGTCAACCCGCTTCATCCTGACAGAATCCCGGAAAGAACTCTGCTCGAGGGGCAAGTGTACGTGGATTGGAGAACCGGTGAAATCTGGTTCAACTATTGGAATATTCAGGCACGAAAAGTCTGCCGGATTGAAAAATACGCATGGCTGGAAAAGGAGGTTTAATTTGGTAGATGGAATATTCAATAATTTTGTAGATATGGCCAACCGTACTGCAGAGAATAATGCGGTTAAGGTAGGTACTATAACCGTTATAAACACAGACGGTACCTACGATATTGAGATAGAAGGCCACTATAATTATGCGAAAAGAATCAGAAGCAAAACTGGAGAAACTTTTTCAATTGGGGATTTAGTTCGACTTGAAAAAATCGGAGGGCAGGGGGTGTATGAAATCGTGGGTCGCACAGGACCCCGGAGAGAGTCCGAAACTCTTACGGAAGATATGCTGCAGAAACTTCTTTCCGGAGAAATCTCCGGTGCTTCGGAAATTTCTTACTCTCCAATACCTGGATTCTCTCCGCCTTCCGTTCAGGAAGCACTTACAAAGCTTTTCGGGATGTTTTATCCGGGCATGATCGTGCTATGGAATTACAGCACGGCTCCTCCGGGCTGGGCGTTTTGTGACGGAATCGGTGGACGGCCGAGCGTAACTCCTTACGACGGCAAGAAGTGGATAATAAAACTGGCACCCTGACGGGTGCTTTTTTATTGGGAGGTGAGATATTGGCTGAAAAAGACTGCAACTATCTCCAAGAGAAAAGCGAAATTTCAAGGTCTCTTTCAGATATCAAAAATCAGCTGTTGATACTCAACGGTTCCGTGCTGAAGCAAATAGAAAAGAATGATATTCAGGACGGATCCATACAGGAATTGAATGCGAAGGTAGAGCTCTTAAAAGGCGGTTTGTCCGAGATTGAAAAAAATCTCACCGACCATATGGATAACGGCCTTTCAAAAAGGATTGCTCTTGAACTGACTTCGGTAATAAAAGAAATGGGGAAGAACAAAACAACAAGAGAAAGTGAAAAAACCCAAAGGATTAATAAATTCTGGGATTTCATGATACGCGTGGTGGCTCCGAACGGAGTGTTATTGGCAATCATAACTTACTTGATGAGTAAAGGAGGATGACTATGGAAGGAATAATAGCGTTTGCGGGTGCAATTGGTGGAATAGTGGCTTTGGGATTGGTACTTTTCCTGTTGATAAAATTCAAAGTAAATAAAAACATCCCATCTATAATTTCGCATGTGATTTCGCTCGTGAAATTGTTTGCGGATTGGTTCATAAAAGATCCGGAACAAAAAAAGAAGTTCATGGACGTTCTGGACACAATAGCCTATGCGTGGCTCAAGGTCGAATCGAGCAAAGCCTCGATAGAAAAAACTATGAAAGAAAAAGATTTGAATCCGGACAATCCGGAACAATATGCGGAATACCTTGAAACCGAAGCCGTAAAAATTATGAAAGAAGTCGCTTTAACGAAAGGAGTTGAGATAGACAGCTTAACTGAAGCGCTTGCAAGGCAGGCTTTCAGATTCGTCTGTACGTTTCTCAAATCCGGAAAAGAAAAAGAAGAACCTACAGTTACTTACCTCCCTGTTACGGAATTTCAGGGAGTTGAAGATAAAACCGGTGCCTTTCATACTGGCGAATAAAAACGGCACTGAAGTCGATGTAATTCTTCTCAAAGAAATATTCGAGAAAGAAAATATTTTCTCCATAAACATAGGAAGCTCGTTTAAGCATGTCGGCGGTACCGTCGGCTGGACTCCTCCGGTTGCTATGAAATCTTTCGAGGTACATGTCGGCCCGTTCTGGGAATGGAAAGATATCGCTCAGAAAGAATTCGGAAACTTCAAAATCGGAATCGGAGCATCGGCCAAATTTTAGGAGGGAAAATGAAAAACTTAATTCTCCGGATTATAAATGCTTTTGCATTAATAAAGAAATACGGCTATATACCTTTCAGTATTTTCATAGTCCTTGCTTCCACGTTGGTACAGATTTGTACCTTCGGGAAGTTCAAGGCTGTGGATAAAGCCATTCAATGGCTTGTCAAGAAAGGATACTGATGCTCTCAGATATTATCTGGAGCAGATATTCGGATATTTCTTATCCCCGCAATTCATAACGATCGGAGGTGATTTTGAAATCACGATAAGATTCTGGTAAACAGAACAAAAGAAATTGCGAGATGGCCCTCTCACTTCGGTGGGAGGGCTATTTTTTATTTTGAATCTGTGATTTAATTTCCGTCGACCTCCGGTGAGCGGAAAATCCCGGGGGATCGACAGGAATGAGAAAAGTACTTGACAACTGATGAAAAGAGTGATAGTATATTTTAACGTTGTATAACTGACGGAAAACGTTGCAGATTACAAAATGGTTAACTGTGCTTTTGATCGGTAATTCAATGGTTTATATCGTACCTATAAGGGATTGAAACCACTCTCCTTTTTTACGTCCTTTTGGACGGTATAGTGTTTATATCGTACCTGTAAGGGATTGAAACTGAAAAAAACATGCTTTACATCCATGTTTCTCTTTGGTTTATATCGTACCTATAAGGGATTGAAACTATCAAATGTTTTTATTAACCAACTAATGTCTGCAAGTTTATATCGTACCTATAAGGGATTGAAACCAAAGAAAATTCGGTGTTGCTTTCCATTCAGTTTCAACCAGTTTATATCGTACCTATAAGGGATGACAATAAAAAGCATATCTTGTTTTCAGATATGCTTTTTATTTTGGGTGAAATATTCTTTTGATTTGCCTCAAGTTCAAAACAACAATAAAAAAATCCCAAATTTCTTCGAGATTTTAATTCCGTACAGTGGCTTTACGTGTGGTGGAGGCGGCGGGAATCGAATCCACGTCCGAAAAAGTTTAACTCTATTTTTTATGTAGACCTTCTCGCTTAGGCGAGGAGCCTTTAAAAAAATTGATTAACTAACAAAAAACCGGATTTCTCCGGTTTATATATTTTAATTGGTAGCGGTGCGACACAAACCCACCAAATGCATCCTACCTAATGGTGCCGAGAGCGGGACTTGAACCCGCATGAGGTTTCATCCTCGCCGGTTTTTGAGACCGGTGCGTCTGCCGATTCCGCCATCTCGGCCGGCATTTTTATATCTTGGTGGAGCCGATGGGATTCGAACCCACGGCCTCTGCCTTGCGAAGGCAGCGCTCTCCCAGCTGAGCTACGGCCCCTCCAGTGCGAAGTATTATAACATAGAACTTTTAAAAGGTCAACAACTTGAAAGGTTCGTTATATGAATGATATAATGATCTAAAAGTTAAGGAGTGTTTTATGGATAATCTCAATTTCAAATTCGCCATTTTCGGAGGAAGTTTCAACCCAGTTCACAACGGACATGTTATGATTGCCCAGTTACTCAAGGAGCAGCTGAATGTGGAAACCCTTTTAATAGTACCCACAAAGGTCTCACCTTTTAAAACCGATGAAAAATATTCAGCTTCATTTGAACAGAGGTTTAACTGGCTGAGGAAATCTTTCCAGGATTTGAAGGGTTTCAAAATATCGGATGTTGAATGGCTCATGGAGAGCGATATTTCATACACATATCTGACTCTCGGTATTCTGCGTGAAAAACTCGGTGAATATCCGCTGGTTCTGATAGGAGAAGACAGTTTCGGCTCTTTCACGAAATGGAAGAATTGGAAACATATAAATTCAAGTACTTTTATCGGCGTTTATCCACGGCACGGCATAACTTACGACAAGGATGCCCTGCTGAATGAAGGACTGGACCTTTCAAGAGTTCTGTTCCCGAAGATGCCGATAATCGACATTTCTTCCACCATGATAAGAGAGCGAATTTCCCAGCATAAAAGCATAAGAGGATTTGTACCCCTGTCCATTGAAAATGATCTGGTAGATTTCTATTCCGGTACCATATAAAAAGCGGGAATTAATTCCCGCTTTTAAAGTTACTTATCGTATAAAAAACAAGATACCATATGCCCGTTTCCCGTTTCTTTCAACTCCGGTATTTCTTTTTTGCATCTTTCCATAACATGTTTACATCTGGTGGCGAATCTGCATGCTTCCGGAGGATCTATCGGCGAAGGCACGTCACCTTCGAGCAGCAATTTGTCTTTTTTCCGCATGTGCGGATTCGGAACCGGAATTGAATCGAGAAGTCCCTGCGTGTACGGATGCAGTGGATTTTTGAAAAGCTCGTCGGTTCCGGTAAGTTCGACAACCTTCCCGAGGTACATAACCGCTATTCTGTCGGAAATATGTTTCACAACAGACAGGTCGTGGGCTATGAAAAGGTAAGTCAGATCGAATGTATCCCTGAGATCGGCGAGTATGTTTATGACCTGTGCCTGTACGGATACGTCGAGTGCCGATACCGGCTCGTCGCAAATTATAAATCCGGGGTTTACGACAAGTGATCTCGCTATTCCGATTCTCTGTCTTTGTCCCCCTGAAAATTCATGGGGATATCTGTTCATATATTCTGCCCTCAACCCGACTTTTTCGAGCACTTCTCCTATTTTTTCCTTTCTTTCCGCTTTGGAGTTGCCTACTCCATGTACTTTCATGCCTTCGGTAATTATCTTTTCCACGGTCATCCTCGGGTTGAGAGAACCGTACGGGTCCTGGAATATCATCTGGATTTCGCTTCTTATGTTTCTCATCTTACTTTCCGAAAGTTTGAAAACATCGATCATTCCCGCTGGTACTTCTTTGCCCTTCTTTTTGTTATCTTTCGAATCCGTTGATTTAGCAGTCAATTCCTCGTACTTGTCGGAACGATAGTAGAATTTCCCGTTCGTATTCTCATAAAGCCTTATCAGAGTTCTTCCAAGTGTAGTTTTTCCACATCCCGATTCACCCACAAGTCCGAGTGTTTCACCTTTTTTTATCTCAAAAGAAACATCATCAACGGCTTTAAGATAAGATTGATGTTTTTCTAAGAGAGGTTTTTTCAGCTTGAACCATTTCGTCAGATTCTCAATTCTGCACAGAGTCTGTCCTTTGCTCATCCGTTCATCCCTCCCTTCTCAGCATCTACGTAAAGCCAGCAGCGCGCTTTATGGTTGTTGCCAAGTTCTATCATATCCGGACAATCTTTTTCACATTTCTCAAATGACTGTCCGCATCGCGGACTGAACCGGCAACCTTTGGGAAATCTCGCAGGATGCGGAACAAATCCTTCTATTGTTTCGAGCTTTTCCTGTTCCGATTTGCTGATCTCTATGTTTGGTATTGATTTCAGCAACCCTTTGGTATAGGGGTGCTTCGGATGGTCAAATATCTCAAATACGTCCCCTTCTTCTATTATCTGCCCCGCATACATAATTAACACTCTGTCGCACATCTCCGCTATCACGCCGAGATCGTGGGTTATCATTATTATGGATGTGTCTATTTCTTTTTTCAGATTGTTCATGAGCTCCAGGATTTGAGCCTGAGTTGTAACATCAAGCGCCGTCGTTGGCTCGTCCGCAATCAGCAGTGACGGATTGCATGCGAGCGCCATGGCAATCATAACTCTCTGCCTCATCCCGCCGCTCAACTGATGCGGGAATTCATGAACTCTTTTCTGGGGTTCCGGAATTCTGACCTGTTTCAGCAACTGAACCGATCTCTCAAGAGCCTCTTCATCGGAAATATCCATATGAAGCTGGAAGGCTTCCGAGAGTTGCCATCCTATCGTGTAAACCGGGTTGAGCGAAGTCATGGGCTCCTGGAATATCATGGATATTTTATTCCCTCTTATGTCTGTCAGCTCATCTTTGCTGAGTTTGAGTATATCTCTGCCGTTGAAATCAATCGAAGAGTCTCTGTCTATAACGGCATTCCCCGGAAGTAACTGTATTACGGAATAAGCTGTGACACTTTTACCGCATCCGGATTCTCCGACTATTCCGAGCGTTTCGTTTTTGTTCAAATGAAATGAGACCCCCGTGACGGGTTTGACAAATCCCAATTCGGTTTTAAAACCCACGGATAAGTTTTTTACTTCGAGTATTTTATCTTTATCCATCACAAGCACCTCACGATTCACTGACGAATTTCGGATCGAGTGCATCTCTCAAACCGTCGCCCAGGAAGTTAATGTTTAAAACTGTCAGGAATATGAATAATCCCGGGAAAAATATCAGCCACCAGGGTGTGACTCCCATACCTGTTCCGAGAATGTATGTCATCGAACCCTGCAGCATGTTCCCCCATGACGGCATTGGTGGCTGTATGCCCATACCCAGATAGCTTAACGAGGATTCCGCGAGTATCGCCATCGATATGTTCAAAGTGGCCGAAACTATCATTAACGGGAATACGTTCGGAAATACATGCTTGAATATAATCTGTACATTTTTTACTCCCATAGCCTTTGCAGCCATAACATATTCGGATTCCCTTATCGTAAGCGTCAGACCTCTTATGAGTCTTGACGGCCCCATCCATCCGAAAGTGACGAGAATCATGACTATGTTCATAACTCCCGAACCAAAGGCGAGGCTCAATATGAGCAGTATCGGAAACATCGGAATTGAAAGCATTATATCCACAAATCTCATCAGTAGTTTATCCAGCATTCCGCCGAAATATCCCGAGAAGAGTCCTACAACCGTACCGATAAGTGTCGTGAGCAATGAAGATGCCAATCCCACAAAAAGCGAAACACGACCGCCATACATGAGTCTCACAAGCACATCATGCCCAAGTTCGTCCGAACCGAGAAAATGGTTTTCGGAAAAAGGCTCAGCAAACATCGACATGAAATCCATATCATCATATTGAACTTCTGTGAAAAACGGCCCGATGAAAGAGAAAACAAAAAGAAATATCAGTATTACAGCTGCCATCATGGCAAGTTTGTGATGCTTGAATTTCTTCCATACGAGTTCCCCGTAAGAACCTATAGGAACCGCAGATACGCTTTCTTCTATCTGTTCGATTTTTTTCTTGTAAGTAAATATACCCATATAAAATCACCTGGCTCCTTTTCCGCTCATCCTTATACGCGGATCGACAACCACGTAAAGGACGTCGGCAACAAGGTTTGATAGCAACGTTATAACGGCAATGAACATCAGGCAGTTTATAGCCAGGTTGTAATCACTTGCCAGTACCGATTGGTACATCAATCTTCCCATACCGGGCCATGCGAAAATAGTTTCGATTATAAGCGAGCCTCCGAAGAAATACGGAATATCAAGTGCGATAATGGTTATTATCGGTATCATCGCATTTCTGAGGGCGTGTTTGAATATTACACGCTTTTCTTTTCCGCCTTTCGCATATGCCGTTCTTATGTAGTCCTGATCGAGAACTTCAAGAAGCGATGTTCTGATATATCGAACCCAATAGGCAACCTGTACGAGTCCGAGAACCAGCGCCGGCATTATAAGGTGTTTAATCCTGTCGACAAGCACTTCCCAGAAACCGGTTATACCATATGTTTCCACACCCGATATCGGAAGCCACTGCAGCACCACTCCGAAAATGATGATAGCCATTAGTGCAAACCAGAAAGAGGGCAGCGATATTCCGACAAAAGCAAAAATGGTAGTTGAATAATCAAATAAGGAATATTTTTTTACGGCGGAATAAATACCAATCGGTAGCGCAATCACCAACCCGATAATCCATGCTGTGACTGTCAGTATCAGCGTGTTGGGAAGTCTTCCCAGAATAAGTCCGATGACGGGTTTTTTGTACTGGCTCGAATATCCCAGATCACCGGTTATAAAATTTTTCAGCCAATCAAAATATTTTATATACACCGGATCATCCAGATGATAGTATTCCCTCAATTCGGCCATTTTCTGCGGATCGTTAACCGCTCTTGGGTTTTCCATTCTCATTTGTAGAAGCGGATCCCCTGGCATTGCGTTCAATATCACGAATATTATTATAGAAATCAGGAAAAATATGGGAATCAGTTCTAAAAATCTCTTTAAAAAGTATCCTTTCATGATTATCCCTTCTCTGTTTTTTTAGCTGTCTTCAATCTGGCCTTCATTCTCACATTTGCCTACTTTCTGCCTTTCTGCACGAAATCTGCAGTGTACAACCCCGCCATAAGCTGCACGGTAACAAGGTCCTTTATCGGAATGGTCTTATAATTAAGATTTTCCTCCAGATAGCTTATCTTGTCTTCAAAAGCCTTCTTCGCTTTTTCTTTGGCGTTTGACAGAGCTTGCGAATCTTTCAGCTTCAGACTTCCGTCTATAAGCCTGTTCAACATGCCAAGCATGAGACTCTGATAAAACTGTGCAACCAATTTGTTGTCAAACACTTCTGCCACCGTGGCGGGCCTGTCCATTTCCGGATTCGTTTCTATTTCCTTTCTTTCCGCTTCCAGATAACCTCCACTTGTTTCCACAAAATTGTTTATCGCGGAATAGAAGGGAGAAGATTTGTCGGCATCTTCTCTTATTTCATCGAGCATTTCGGTGAGAAATTTATGATGTTCGAACGCTTTATCGTTTGAGAATAACCTTGCCTCACGCCTCGTTATGTCGGAATCGGACAGGTCTTCTATTCTGGGATCGTAATAATAAGGCATTTCGCATACTATGGAGTAGGTATCGGCTACTCTTCCGGCATATTCATCCGAACATGCGCCGGATTTGATAATAGACGCCGGATCCTTGTCGCTGTTGGCATCTATGTAATCGTAATCGGCCGTTATGGGAGAGAGTTCATATACCGCAGGATGAAGCGTCTTGAGATAAGGGGCTTCCGGTTCACCCAAAGACAAAGGCAGGTTAACCAGTTTTGGCAGTCTGTCGAAAATCGGATACATGGCCGGGGAATCTTCGGTTATGTAATAATAGACTCCACCGAATCCCGCGTTATGCAGCGAGAACATAAAATCCGGTTTCTTATCCTCCATCAGTTTCATCAAAACTTGTGTTTCAGGCATCGGTGAATCGAAGTGAAGTGTTTTGTAATCAACCGGGAAAGTCCATTCAACCTGTTCGAATCCCGGGGGCCTGTAAAATCCCTGGGCGTAATTTCTTATAGAAGAACTGTCGTCAAACCAGCCTTCGTTTAATTTGGTGCCGTCTATATCTATTACCTTTATTATGTGCCAGGTGTAATCGAAGTAATTCAGAAGTTCGTCGTCCGTGGCGAGCCTTTCGGAAAAATATTCGAGCATCATGGCGCCTATCGGTTCGTTCGGATGCGGACAACCGAAAAGCAGTGCGTTCTTCGATCCGTTTCCTATCTCGAGAACATTTATGGGATAGCCTTTTCTTGATTTTCCGGCCTCGTACATCCTCACTTTATCCGGATATTTTTCGGCAAGTTGCCGGGAATGTTCGTCCATCTCGTCCACTTTGTAAAATCTCTTGTAATCAGGTATGTCTTTTATCAAATCTTCAAATCTCATCTTAATCCTCCCGTAATTGGATAATATACCGAACGGACCGCCTTTGTGGCGATCCGTTCGTTTAAAGGCATTTATTTTATGTTATTTTCCGGTTTTCAATGCTGGTCTTTGTCAATGTACCAGTAATATTCGGCCCAGCCGAGTCCTCCGTTGTAAGTGGAGCTGAAGCTCTTTATGTATTTTTTACCGAAATGAGGCGTGGGATCCGATACCAGAGGTATCGTGGCGAGATCTTCAGTCCAGAGTGCGAAATGTTCGGTGTAAAGCTCGAGTTTTCTGTCGTATTCTATTGTAACGGCCATTTCTTTCAGTATTTCGTCGTTCTTGGAATTGGACCAGCCGGTGTAGTTTGTTCCACCGAATCCGTTGGCTTCGGAAGGAATGCTGTCCGTTCCCCAGAAATTAAGTGCTTCTCCGTTTACTCCATAGCCCCAGCCGGTGAGAACGGCATCGAATTTCCCGTAAGGATTGATTTCAGTCCACATTACGAGTGAAGGTTTCTGATCGATTTTCACCTTGAGGCCAATCCCTTTGAGCATACCCTGGAGTATCTGCCCCATGAGTTCGGCATCGCTGCTTCCCGCACCGATAATGAGATCGAATTCGAATACCTTTCCGTCTTTTTCCATGAAACCGCTCGGGCCTTTTTTCCATCCGGCTTCGTTGAGAAGCTGTATGGCTTTCTGAGGATTGTATTCATAATGCTTTATCCTCGGGTCGGAAAGAGCTTCCCTCATCATGTGGTTTTCGGTAATCCAGGTATCCACAACTTCGGCTTTTCCGAAGAACACTATCTTGTTCAACTGATCTCTGTTTATACCGTAAAGTACGGCCTGCCTCACTCTGTTGTCGCCGAAGAACTGATTGGGTTTGCTCAGGTCTTCGGGATCTCTGAAGTTGAGGTTTATACACTGGTAAGCCACGTTGGGTGTGAGGTAAACCTGGTAGATGTCGGATTTCTGTTTCATCAGCTGTATACTCTGCTTGAGGTCGAGCGTGTATCTTCCCACGTCTATTTCCCCGTTGAGCGTGGAAGCGAATATCGAATCGGAATCGGGTATAACTCTCATGACTATTTCATCTATATTCGGTCTGCCCATGAAATAACCGTCGAATGCTTCGAACACCACTCGCTGGCCTTCGATGTATTCTTTCAACTTGAAAGCTCCGCACATAACCGGATTGTTAGTGACTTTGCCTGAGAATTCTTCCCAGTTGCCTGTCTCTTTAGCCTTCTCGAAATCGGCTCTGAAAACATGTTCGGGAAGCTGGAACCAGCCGAAATAATATGCATACTCTGAAGAACCGTATTCCATACCGGCTGCGGGCTGGTTGAAATGAAGAACGTAAGTGTAATCGTCTATTATCTCAACATCGGATACCGATTTTTCGTAGTAATTCGATGTGACGGGAGCTTCGGAAATCATAACTTCCCACTGGAATTTGACGTCATGAGCCGTAACTTCCTCTCCGTCATGCCATTTTATTCCCTTTCTGAGTTCGAATTTCATATCCACTGTACCGTCTTCATTCATCTTTATGAGTCCGTTTTCGATACTCGGCATTTCTTTTACCAGCCTTGGAGTGTAGAACCCGTTTTCATCCGTTGTGGTCAGCCCGTCGCCGATTATATTGCCTATGGTCCACGTCAGACCGGCGGATGTGAAAAGAGTGTTGAATCCGGCAGGATCGGCGCCAACAGCTGTAACAACTGTTCCGCCGCGTTTTGGCGGATACATCGCCTGATAAATGGATCTTGCCGCGTTTATCTTGCTGATGGGTTTGAACGGAGCTATGAATCCTCCGTACAAATTGTCGAGAAGCTGATGGTTGCTTCTGTAGGCAACGGAAACTACACCAACGGACTCTTGTGGGATATCCTTGATATCCATGGACATGGCGTATGCTTCTTCATATCCTGCGGCTTCTTCTTCCAAGCCGAGAACCGCAACCATGTCAGTTATGAAATCAAGCCTGAGAACTTCCCCGCTACCCGTTTTTATTAAGGATTCTTTGCCGGGAAAGGCTTTCGCTATTGCCGCGTGAAATTCATCATAGGTAAGCGCATCTTCGTTTACGTTTGAAAGAATTCCTTTTCTTTCAATAACCGGCACGGCATCATCAGCGGATATCTGTGAAAAAGCCGCAGTAAACAAAGACATGAGAATAACGACTACCAATAACAGTGTTATTTTCTTCATTCTGTACACCTCCGAAATTTTAGGTTGAGAGTTTTATAAAAAAAATCCGTGAACACTTACAAAAAAACGAACCGTTCTCAATAGACCTAATTCAACACGGGTACTCTTTCGCTTATATCCTATCTTTTTTCTTCTCTTCTGTTTTGAGCCTGCTAAGCTCTGATTCGAGTTGGTTCCGAAATTATATCATTATTATCCGTTCTTTTATTTTGTATAATTCTTAAGGGTTAATAAACTTTTTTTCTTCAAGTTTTACATTAATAAATCATTGAATGATTTTACACAGAAACTTTTTTTTCATTACAATAAATCACCATAAACGGATATTTCAATTCACTAATCAGTAAAAATGCGTAATTTTCATATATTTATTCCATACAGAAGCGTTTCTTTAACCTGTTATCAATATCTTCTCTCATAAAGGCTGAAATTATTTCTGAGAGTTTCATGATTTTCATGTCATATTTTAAAACATCTTCTTACCCTTTAAGTAGACAGAGTATATCTCAAGATTTTCATCAAAAACTACAAAATCGGCATTCAGTCCTTTTTCAAGAACTCCCACACCATGTCGTGCCAGTTCAAAAAAAAACGGCTGGATTTTTTGTAAATGGCAGCAACGCCTTTTCGATTTCAAACCCTTGTTCCAAAACCAGTTTTCTGAAAGTCAGCAGCAAAGTATTCACGGGTGAAGCCATCGTGGATACCACTTCCCCTCTTTCGTTGAAACAGGGCCAGCTTCCGAGTCCGTCACTCGTCACGGTCACTCTTGTCAAATCGACATTTTCGGATACCATATCCCGTATAATCTCCGCTGTCTGATTTTTGGCGGTTAAATCGATATACCCTCCGTATTTTCCCACCCATTCTTTCGCTTCCTCCAACAGGCGCGGACATCTGCTCACATGTGTCGGGATCATCTGTGTAACCGGTACGACGCCTTTTTCCACAACTTCTCTGAGTATTCCCATGCCCTGTTCGGCCTCACCCATATGTACTATCACTTTTCCGCTTTTTTTAGTTATCATACCCGCCACATGGCTGTCAAGGCATAGTCTTTCAAGTTCATTCACCGTTATGGCTGATCCCCTGTGGTCGGATACGGCGAATTCACCACTGCCTATTATCTCCGGAACCAGCACGATATCCTCCAGAATATCCCCGGTAATTGTAATAGGTGGAAACCTGTAAGATCCGGTCATCATGAAGGCGTTCATTCCCAATTCGTTCAATTCCCTGACTTTGGCAAGCAAGGCTTTGTGGCTGCGCGAAAATCCGTCGGTTCCAAGTACTCCCAGCAAAGATGTGGTTCCTGCTGATATGAATTCGTGAAGATTTCCTTCCCTTATGCGTGTGGTATATCCGCCTTCACCTCCTCCACCGGTTATGTGAACATGAGAATCGAAAAAACCCGGAACGATTGTCTTGCCTCCGCATTCGGTTATCTCAAATTCCAAACCTTCGATTTTAATCTCCTGCGAACTTTCAAATATCCCCAACACTTTTCCGAATCCGATAAGTAAGTCTTTTTTCCCCATATTTTCAGGAACAAAAAGAGTTACATCTTTAAAAAGATGCATCAATATCCCTCCATATTTTTATTTTTATTTGGAAGTGCTATTTTATTCTTCTAATTTTTTATACCCTTCGACCTCAACATCCATTACCTTCCTGACCTTCTGCAATCCGTTTTCCTTTTCGTCCAGAAGAAGCATGTTGAGCAGTATCTGCATCATGGCAACCGGAGAAGTGTACGAATTGTAGAGAAGCAGCGAATTATTTTCGCACAAAACCGCGGCATCGGCACTCGGAAATACCGGACATGCTATAGAATCCGTAAAAAGGAAGAGCTTTCCGCCTTTTTTCTTGGTATATTCGGCAACGAACTCCCCTTCTCTCGAATAGGGCGGGAAAGTCACCAGAAAATTTACATCGCCTTCTCCAAGCTCTTTTATTTTCATGGAAAAATCCGATATCGATCCGTTCAAAGTATAATAGGGTTTTTCTATTATTCCGAAAAGGTTGTATCTCAGTATCCCTATAAGAAAAGTACTGGCTCCGAAACCCGACAGAAATATTTTTCTCGAATTTCTTATCCCCTCTATCATCTTTATCATTTCTTTTATCTTAATTGAGGACAGACTTTCTTTCAGATTGTTTATCTCGTTTTCGGCAAGTTTCTTGTACTGTTTTTCTTTTGGAAGAATATCGAGTTCCGTCAGCACGATTTTCTCATAAGGTCTCAGTTTAATCCTGATTTCTTTCTGAACGGATTTCTTGAACTCGTTGTATCCGGTAAATCCGAGAAGTTTTGCGAACCTTACCACGGATGCTTTACTGACACCTATGTCTTCGCTCAGTTGATCTATGGACATGAATCCTATTTCCGATTTATTTTCCACGACAAACTGGGCAATGGATTTGTTTACAGGAGACATTTTCGGTAAAAGTCCGAGTATCTTTTCGATTATCATGATTAGACCACCTTTATATAGAAAAGAAGAAAATATATTTCAATGATTATATAACAATGAAATATTTTTTTCAACCTCAGGGAAGTTTTATCCTGTTTTTCAACACAAGCTAATCATATTATGCTATAATAGTAATGTATATTTTTTTTACGATTAACAGCTGCTGACATTTATAAGAAAAAACTATTTTGATTGGAGGCAATATTATGTTGAAAACTCTCGGTGGGAAAATAATTCTATTCAGTACGATATTGATAATTGCTTCTGGAATTGCTTTTTTGCTTATTTATTTTTTCAGCACATACTCTTCCCTCATGGATGAGAAGCTCAACCAAACCAAAAATCTGACTGAGAGTGTTTACGGAATTCTCGAGACTCTCGATCAGAAGGTGAAATCAGGTGAAATGTCGCAGGCGGACGCCCAGAAAAATGCCACGGAATTTTTTGATAAAATCCGGTATGACAAGGACAATTATTTCTGGATAAACGATTCAAGACCGTATATGATATTCCATCCTGTTAACAAAGAATTAAACGGCACGGATATCGGAGGCATAAAAGATCCGAACGGAGTGTACATATTCCGAGAATTTGCGAATGTCGTGAAAAGCACGGGCGAAGGGTCTGTCGATTATTTCTGGCCTAAACCCGGATTCGATGAACCGGTTCCCAAAGTATCTTTTGTTAAAATGTTCAAACCCTGGGGTTGGATAATAGGTACGGGAATTTACGTCGATGATGTCAACACCGAAATTTACAGTACCGGAACGTTTATATTGATAATTCTGATAATAATAGTCGCATCAGCGGTTCTAATGGCTTATTTATTCGGCAGGAGCATATCGGTGAGGGTTAAAAAACTCACGGCGAGGATAAAGGATTTCGCCGAAAAAGATTTGAGGGTCGAGTTTACCACACAGGGTAGGGATGAGATCGCACAGATTTCCGACTCACTCGATAAAATGACGAGCACGTTGAGGCGTAATATGAACGAGATATTTTCTGTCGCCGAAGACCTCACGAAATCCGCAGCCACGCTCGCAGCGGTAGTGCAGCAGCAAACGGCTTCAGTGGAAGAAATTTCCTCACAGACAGAAAGCGTAAACAGTAACTTCCAGGACATATCCGCGTCGGTGGAAGAAGTCAACGCGAGTGTCGAGGAAGTTTCCATAGGAGCCCAGAATGTCTCAAGGGTATCGCAGGATCTGACCCAAAACGCCGAAAACACTTCTTCATCCGCAAAAGAAGGTCAAAATTCCCTCAACGAAGTCGGAAAAATGATGAGCTCCGCCGCGACACAAACTCAGGAAACGGCTTTAAAAGTCGGAGAACTTGCGAAGCAGGCCGGAAATGTTCAGGAAATAGTGGAGACCATATCGGCAATTGCCGAGCAGACAAATCTCCTCGCATTGAACGCAGCAATAGAAGCTGCACGTGCAGGGGAAGCCGGCAAAGGGTTTGCAGTTGTCGCCGACGAGATCAGAAAGCTTGCGGAAGAAAGCAAAACGGCTACGTCGAACATAGCGCAGATATTGAAAATAATCGATATTAACGCCCAGGAAAGCAACAAATACACCGAACAGACCACCAAATCTATATTGACGATAAGCAAGCGGCTGGATGACATATTACTGCAATTCGGAAACATACTTGAAAAAGTCGAGAACATCAGAGCCAATGTCGAAGATGTCGCCGGTTCCGCACAGGAGCAGAGCGCTTCTGCCGAAGAAATCGCAGGTACAATGGATAGCACCACTAAGATGATAGCGGATGCCGCGGATCAGATGAATCAGATCAGTTTCGCGACAAAAGAGCAGAACGAAGGTGCCTTGGAATCCTCTAAAACTGCCGAGGAACTTAGTATGTTGGCACAGAAATTAACGGATCTGGTTTCGCAATTCAAATTGTAGAGAATCATTCATAAAAAGAATATTTCAAACAGCGTTGATCTGACAATAAATCAGCGCTGTTTTTCTGTTTTATCATGCGGTTTCCATCTTCAAAGTATCTTTTTAAAGTAAAACCGAAAGATTTTAGTTTCATTATGTTTCCATTATATATTAATCCGTTTTTTTGATATAATTACAAAGGGCAAAAATATTTCACCAAAAAATTGAAGATTGGAAGTGATTCCAAACATGACAGAATCTGAAGAGCTTTTATTTTGCGGATGCTTTTTTGTTTTGAAGAACGATGAGGAAAAAAAATTCATAGTCGAAGATTTTAACGATTCTTCACTGGTATTTTTAAAAAATTTAAAGCGAGGCTGTTCCTTTTCGGAAAACTTTTCAGCCGACGATGAAAGATATGTCTGGATCACGGAGAATATCGAATATTACATCAGCTCGAAAAAGTTGAAAGCAAGAGAAATGTTCGACAGAAAGTACGGACGGAAGTATTCTATGGATATCGGTTCTTCCGCCGGTAAACTGTTTGTCCATATAAACGCCGCGGATTCGCCGGAGGAATACAATAAAGCATCTGAAAGATTTTCCATGGCCGAAAAAGCCGCCGGAATAGGCTTATGGGATCTTAATCCAAGTGATATGTCCATGCATATAAGTCCCGTATGGCTCGAATCACTCGGCTATGATACGGTAGATGAAAAAAACTCTTTAGAATTCTGGAGAAGTATAGTACATCCCCATGACCTGCCGGTTTTGAAAAAAACTTTCAGTTCCTATTTGGAAGGCGAACTGAAAGAATTCGAAATCGAATACAGGATAATGAATTCTTCGGGAAAAATGCTGTGGATATTGGATAGGGGGAAAATAACCGAATACAGTGATGATATGAAGCCTTCGAGGGTAACCGGTATATTCGCGGATATAGATGAGAAGAAAAAAAGCAGGGAGAAATTGGAAGAATTATCCCTGGCGCTTGAAAAGAGTTCTTCATCCATAATGATATGCGATGAGAACAATTTAGTCGAATATGTCAACCCGAAATTCTACGAAAAAACCGGCTATTCCGAACACGAAGTCATGGGAAAGAGTTTCAAGGAATTCAGACCTTATTCGCATGATAACCGTATTTACAAAACCATAAAAGAAGAACTCCATAAAAACGACGAGTGGAAAGGGGAAGTGCTGTCCAGGAAGAAAAACGGTGACTTATTCTGGGAGAACACGAGCCTGTCCGTTATAAGAAATGAAAATGGAAGCGTCTCCCATGTACTGAGAATATCCGAAGATATTTCCGAACTGAAAAAAGCCCATGCCATCGCCGAAAGGTTTTTCGAACTGACTCTCGATCTTCTGTGCATATTCAAATTTAACGGAGAAATGGTCAAGATAAGCAATTCATGGGTAGATGTGCTTGGTTTCGAAAAGGATGAAATTTTAAACAAGCATCTGATGGAATTCATTCATCCGGATGACTTTCAGAAAACCGATAACTTGTTCAAAAGGATAGCAAAAGGAGAAAGGATTTTCAGCTTCGAGAACAGATACAGAACTAAAAGCGGGAAATACAAATGGCTTTCATGGAATGCCATACCTTCAAAATACGAGGAATTGATATTCGCCGCAGCCAGGGATATAACATATGAAAAACAGATACAGGAAAATTATCTGGAAATAATTAAGATGGAAAAAGAAGCCGCTGAATCCAAGTCAAAGTTTTTCATGAACATGACTCACGAGATAAGAACTCCCATGAATGGGATAATCGGAATGATAAATCTGTTGAAAAAGACCCGGATAAACGAGAAACAATCCTTTTTCGTGGAAACACTCGATGTATCGGCAAAATCTTTGATGAGCGTACTGAACAGGATTATAGATTACGCACAAATGGAAACCGGAGACGGGAGGATAAATAAAGTTGAATTCAATTTCCCTGAATTCATACAGGAACTGAAAAGAAATGCGAGTGTGGAGGCAAAGGCAAAAGGTCTTGAATTCATAGTGGATTTCGATTCGGATATACCAAAACATCTCATAGGCGATGTGATAAAACTGAACGATATAATGGGAAATCTCGTGTCGAATGCCGTCAAATTCACCAACTCCGGATTCGTGAGAATCACGGCCAGGAAGATAACGGAAACCGAAGCGAAAATAGTCATAAACTTTGCCGTTGCCGATTCGGGAATCGGAATTCGAAAAGAAGATATGAAGAAAATTTTCAAGTCTTTTACCCAGGCAAACGATTCAATAACGAGGGACTATGGCGGAACGGGATTGGGTTTATCTCTGTCGAGCAAATTGATAAAATTACTCGGAGGAGAAATTGAAGTATCAAGCGAATCGGGTAAAGGAAGTGTTTTCGAATTCATGCTCGAGTTCGATAAAAGAACATATGTCGCCGAGGATCTTCACACAAGCCTTGTAAACAGAAGGATAAATGTTTTGGTTGCAGAAGACGATAAAATAAACCAATACGTTACCGAGATGTTTTTAAAAACGAAAGATTGGAATGTTACAATTGCAGAGAATGGTTTGGAGGTTATCAAACAGATAGAACAACGCGATTTCGATCTGATACTGATGGACATAAAAATGCCGGTTTTAGACGGATACCGGGCAACCGAGATAATAAGAGAAAAAGAAAAAGGTACTTTCAAACACGTTCCTATAATTGCCGTGACGGCTTATACTCTTCCTGGGGAAAAGGATAAATGTTTTGAAAAGGGCATGGATGGATATATTTCCAAACCCATAGATGAAAATCTCTTCTTCAAAGTCATAAACGATAATTTGAAGAAGGTGTGATTTATGCGTGTAACCGATATATTTTACCCTGATTTGTCATTCGACTGCAGAGTACCTATGGCCGGTTCTAAAATTTCTGCGGGATTTCCATCCCCTGCCGATGATTATATGGAGATGTCCATTGATCTAAACAGGGAATTGGTAAAAAACCCTGCCGCGACTTTTTTTGTGAGGGTTACCGGTGACTCCATGACGGATACGGGAATATACGACGGTGATGTACTCATAGTAGACAGATCACTCGAAGTGACCGGTGGAAGAATAGTAATAGCGGTCATTGACGGAGAACTGGTAGTGAAAAGACTCATAAAAAAGGCCGGAAAACTCATTCTGATGCCTGAAAATCCAAAATACCAACCGATAATCGTCACCGAGGATTCCGATTTCCTGATATGGGGTGTGGTGACGAACGTAATACACAGTGTCTGATATGGCGGACAAAGTTTACGCACTGGTGGATTGCAATAATTTTTACGTTTCCTGTGAGAGGGTTTTTAACCCCTGTTTGGAAAGCAAACCCGTGATTGTTCTCTCCAATAACGACGGTTGCGTGGTATCGCGCTCACAGGAGGCGAAAGATCTCGGCATAGGCATGGCCGTGCCGTTTTTCAAAATAAGCGGGTTGGTGAAAAAACACTCGGTAATAACACTTTCCTCAAACTACACTCTGTATGCCGACATGTCGAAGAGAGTCATGAATTCACTGATGGAATTCACACCGAATATAGAGATATATTCCATAGATGAATCTTTTCTCGATCTTCGCGGATTAAAAATCGATAACTTAAAACAATACGGCATGGACATAAAAAACAAAATACGCAAATGGACAGGAATTCCAGTTTCAATAGGAATTGCGCCGACAAAAACGCTTGCAAAGTTTTCAAGTCATATAGCAAAAAAAAATCCCGAATACCAGAGAGTTTATTCCACTTACGACGAGGACGATCTGGGATATTATTTCGATTCGTATCCCCCCGCTGAAATCTGGGGAATAGGAAGAAAAATGGCAAAAAGGCTTGAAAGAAATGACATCGGCAGTGTATCCGATTTTATGGATACCGAAGAAAAATGGATATCAAAAAACATGGGGATTAACGGATTGAGAATAAAAGCCGAACTGAATGGGGAATCCTGTATTGAAAGTGAGGATTTCTGCAGTCAGAAAAGTATCATACGTTCGCGTTCTTTCGCGGATAAGATCTTTGACTATGAAACGATTGAAAATGCCATAGCCAACCACGCATTCAGAGCTTCCGAAAAACTGCGTGAAAAAAAACTTTACGCACGATTCATATCGGTAAACATAAGAACCTCCCGGTTCGACGATCAGGCACATTCGGCGAACTATAAAATGGAATTGGGATATGCGACGAACGACGGAGTCAGGATAGTCGAAAACGCCTGCGCCTGCCTCAAAAATATATACAGAAAGGGTATACCGTATAGAAAAGCCGGAGTGATGCTCACGGATCTGATGCCCCTTAACCGGGTTCAACTTCCGATCGAACCGGATAAAAACACGGTAAACTCCGAAAAAATAATGGCCGTTGTCGACCATTTAAACAGAGAGATAAAACCCACAGCCATAAAGCTCGGTGCGATGGGCACCGGTGACAGATGGCACGAAAAAAGGGGAATGATGTCTAAAAAATTCACGACTTCGTGGGAGGAAATGCCGATTGTTAAATTCCGTTGATTTTTCCATATAATCGATTATCAGATTACGCTTCGCAACCATTTCTTTCTCATTATTACTATTCCGGCCATCACACATACAATCAGATTACTCGCCAGCATGGCATACCAAAGGCCTACCGTACCCATGGATTCACCAAGCAGATATATTACCGGGAGCCTTATTCCCCACAACCGGAATATGTTCATAACCATAGATTTCATAGTGTGACCCGAACCTCTGAGGGCAGAATCGAATATGCTGAAGCTTGCGAAGAACGGAATGGAAAACGAAACTATCGAAAAATACCGCTGGCCTTCAACGAGTACCTCGGGATCGTTTATGAAGAAGGCTGTCAGTTCTTTTCCAAAGAAAAACGTTAAAGTACAGATTGCCCCAACCACTATCATATTCAAAGCCACTGATTTCCATACCACTTTGTAAGCATCCGAACGCATCCTGGCACCCAGATACTGTCCGACCATAGTCGAAGTTGCCTGGGCTATCCCAAAAGAAAACATCGTTGCAAGCGATATGATTCTGTTTCCGACACCGAATGCCGAAGTGGCCACAGGGCCGAATCCAGCTATCATGGATGTGATAATAACGAAAGCGAATGAGGTAACCGATTGTCCGAAAGAAGAAGGCAATCCTATTTTAATTATCTTTCTGATTTCTTTGAAATCGGGAATTAAATACTTAATCTTTATTTTAAAAGTAGTCTTTCCCCTGAAAATCAGGAATAAGGCAACAACGACGATTACGCCTCTTGATATCACAGTGGCAAGCGCCGCACCAAAGACCTCCATTCTCGGAAAACCTATTCCAAAAATCATCAGAGGGTCGAGAACCGCATTCATGGTTACCGATATTACGGAAAGAACCATAGGGGTGAAAGTATCTCCCCAGCCTGAGAACAGGGAATTGAAGGCAAACATCAAATACGTGAACGGCATACCGAAAAGTATGGTCCTCATATAAACTTCGGTGGCCGGAACCATCTCGGCGGGTATGTTCAGAACGTTAAGCATCCATCCGCTGCCGAACCCTCCAACCGCACCTATGATTAGCGAAAGCACGAAAGTGAACGAAATCACCTGTCCTCCGACAAAAGAGGCCTTTTCATTGTTAGACGCACCGGAATGCTGTGAAACAAGTGCGAGTCCGGCAACAGAGAGTCCCGATCCGATGGATATGAATAAAAATATGATATTCCATGCGATAGTCGGTGCCGAAATGGCTATTTTCCCGAGCTTCCCAAGCCAAAACGCATCTATCATGTTGTATATGGTCTGGACGAGCATCGAAACCACGGAAGGCCATGCAAGCTTAAGCAGAGCAGGTGTCATAGGTTCGTTGATAACGTTGATTCTTCTCAAAAAAACTTCTCCTCTCAATTATAATTAGGAAACAAAACTTATTATATCACTTAATAATGTTGATAACAACACTTCAAAGCCATCGTATTCTTTTGATTTGAAAGGATAAAAATGTATAATTGTCATTGCAAAATATCATAAACACGGGGAGTACAAATGTCATCCATTTACGTGAATTTATTTCTGAATTCTTTGTCAATAATAGCAATAGTAATGATGATAGCGATATCGATCAGTAAAAAGCACGTGAAAGGCGGTATTCAATATGCCATTTTGAACTCTTTTCTGTGCGTGTGGTCAATCGGATCGTTTATGGAAAATGTTTTCATGGATTTTTCCTCTTTACTTTTCTGGAGAAATATTACCCAGATAGGAATATTTCTGACTCCAATCGCATATCTCTATTTTACGGTGACTTACACAGACACGATGAATATAAAAGCGAAAAGAAACATGTATTTCATATTGATTTTTCAGCTCATTGCGATAATTTTGATTTTCACCGACCAATATACGCATATAATGAGAAAAACAGTTGTGGTTGAAATGATAGGCAATTTAGCTGTATTAAAAGTCAGTTCCACCGTTTTCGGCACTTTCGCCGTGGGGTTGAATTACATAATAATATTCTATTCTCTGATCAGATTGGTGATTTTCTCGAGAAACACCTCCGGAATGGTCAGAAACCAGTCCATTGTCATAATCGCCGGTTCCCTCATTCCTTTCTTGTTCGGTTGGTTGAAATCCGCGCTGCCGTTAAGTCTTGATACAATAATTCCGATATCCGCCGCTTTCACACCGGGATGCTTATTCATTTTATGGGGTATATTCAAATACGATTTTATGTCGATATCTCCGATAGCCCGAAACAAAATATTCGATATGGTAAAAGACGGGATTATAGTATGCACTTCCAACGGCAGAATCATCGATTTCAACATAGCCGCGTCGAAGATATTCGAAAAGGCGAATATCAAACTCGACAACCGCAATATAAACGATTACGGCAGGCCTGAACTCACGAAATGGTTTCATAACGTGATAGATTATAACGAAAGTGTTTCCGAATTCAGGCTGAGCACGGAGACCGGTTATAAAGACTATGAATCCCAGGTATTTGCCATAAAGGATAAAAAAGACCATGTCGTTCTCGGCACCATATCCCTGATAAGGGAAATAACGGAAATAAAGAAGCAGAGCGAAGAGTTGAAAGCAAGAGCTTACACGGACGGATTGACGGGAATTTTGAACAGGAATGCCTTCATAGGAGTTTACAATTCATTGATGAATCAGCCCCAGAAAAACGGTATCGGAATGATACTCATAGATATCGACCATTTCAAAAAAGTAAACGACGAACACGGCCATATCTGCGGAGACGAAGTGCTTAAAGGAATTGTAAAATGTATGGAAAACACGATACGCGACACCGACTATGTTGGGAGAATCGGCGGGGAAGAATTCGCAATTGTCCTTCCCAACACTCCGGCAAATGCCACTGAAGAAATTTCCGAAAGAGTCAGAAAAAACGTGGAAAATATCGTTTTTAATACCTCGGGTAAAAAAATACGTGTAACTATAAGCATAGGAGCCTCACATATAGCCGATCCGGTAAAAGTGGAATTTAAAAGCGCCTTTGCATATGTTGACAGACTCCTTTATCTATCGAAAAATCGCGGAAGAAATTCCGTATCGTTTCAAAAATACGAAATCTGAGATGTTGTAACGTATAATCGCAAAAATCCGGGATTTTTAAATATCTCTGTAAAAACAGGAGCATACCGATGTCAGAAACGTATTTGAGTCTGTTTTTGAATTCATTGTCGATATCCGCCATGATAATGATGATATTGATTACTTGTAAAAGGAAACATGTCAGAGGCGGGTCACAATTCGTCACATTGATATCGGTGATGACTATCTGGGCACTTAGTTCTTTTTTCGAAACATTGGTTTCAGGATACAGCAGTATGCTGTTTTGGCGTAACACAACACAAATAGGGTCTTTTTTGCTCCCAGTAGCTTTTCTGGATTTTTCAACAGCATACACCGGCGTCAATACCGGGAATACTAAAAGGCTTATATTTTTGCTTTATTTTATACAGTCGATATTCCTGATTCTTATTTTTACAGATGAATACACTCATATGATGAGAACAACCATAAAAATAATTTCGATAGGCGAATTTGAAATTTTAAAAATAAGCTCTTCGCCTTTGGGAACCTTTGCGGTATCATTGCATCCTATCATAGCTATTTATGGATTTATAAGACTTTTGCTGTTCATGAAAAACACCTCGGGAGTGAGTAAAAATCAAGTTTTCATAGTTTTTTGGGGATCACTTATTCCCTTCCTGTTCCTGTGGCTGAAAACAACTCTGCCTTCCCTTATATACCCTTTAATACCCATGTCGACATCTTTTTTCCCCGGAAGTCTCATAATACTTTACGGGGTTTACAAATATGATTTCCTTTCCATTTCACCGATTGCCAGGAATAAAATATTCGACATGGTTAAAGATGGAATTGTCATCTGTACCCCTGACGGGAGAATAGTTGATTACAACAGGGCGGCGAAGGTTTTGTCCGGTAATTTCGGAATCGGAGTCGACGGCGGTGCTTATTTAAAAGAATATGCCAGAAAAGAATTTGAGCAATGGTTCGATAACGTAGAAAACATGAATGAAAATATCTCTGAATTTAAAATTGAAATCGAGGGAAAAAGTCGTGATTTTGAAATACATGTTTATCCCATAAAAAGCAAAAACGAAAAAAACATAATCGGAACCATATCTTTAATCAGGGAAATAACGGAACACAAGAGAAAAAGCGAAGAGCTTGAAATCAAAGCGCATACGGACGGATTGACGGGAATTTTGAACAGAAACGCATTCATAAACATTTTCAGATCCGTTACCGCCGGAAAAACGGACAGAGGATACGGGATACTGATGATAGATATCGATCATTTCAAACAAATCAACGACAAATTCGGGCATATATACGGAGACCATGTTTTAAAAGGAATAGTAATGCATATAGAGGAAAGCATAAGAGATGCTGATAAAATAGGCAGAATCGGTGGAGAAGAATTTGCGATATTGCTACCGGATACCTCTTCCGAAGAAACAAGAGATATAGCCGAAAGGATAAGGCAAAATGTCGAAAAAAAATCTTTTGACTATTCCGGAGAAAAGATAAGCATCACTATAAGTATAGGAGCCGCCCATATAGATAAGCATGACGGAATAGAGTTTAAAAAAGCATTTGCATATATAGACAAACTCCTATACGAATCCAAATCCGACGGCAGGAACAGGGTGTCTTTCGGAAAATACGAAATATAAATACAATTCAAACTTTCATTATAAAATCACAAAAGCCTGTTTTGTCCGGTTCCGTACCGAAATTTTCCGTCACCAGTTTCCTCTGCCTGCCAATAAACCGGAATCATGTTCCGGTATTCTCGTTATACAAGAAATTACACGACTGAATTTATATGAATATCACAAAGTACTTCACATATACTTTTTCATTATTCTATCGGGAATCTTTATCGCAAAACGGCATCTCTCATCACCGGTAAGTACGGATTCAAGAACTTCCACTTCCGTTTCCTCTCCAAAAATAACATCGTAGCCAAATTTCTGGAATCCGCCGCTGCAATAGCACCAATCCAGCGGAATGTCGGTGTCACCTTTAATTATAGCCTCTCTCGCAAAAGGACAGTGGCAGGTGTAGTACCTCTTCATTTTCGGGTCTTCGGCTTCCATAAACTCTTTTGTGGCATAAGGGATTTTTGTGTTCAGCATTACGGAACCATCGACGACTGCCGAAAGGATTTCCTGATTGCTTTTAACATAGTCCACTATTTCCTGGGTTATTATCTGTTCATACCAAACTTTTTCTTCATCACAATGTTTCTGCAGCTCAGCAACTTTTCTATCATGCCTTTCCTTGAGATATTTCTCAAGACTTTCCGAAGCTTCGAATAATTCCTTCTCTTCGGAAAAAGCCGTTTCGGGCACTCCGTGATTATTTCCGGCAAGAATTTTTCTGTACTTATCCTTTGGAAGGCAATTTCCAAGTCTCTTCATGAGTTCTTCGGTGTATTCCGGAAAATCTTCGGGAGTTGTCCCGAGCGGTGGTTTTTCCAGACCATCGAATATTTCTTCCAATTTCTCTTTACCTTCGAAATTTTCGGTTCTCTTTTGTATATTTTCTATGACTCCTATACCTCCAAGTACCGATGTGAAGAAAATGTAGATATCCTTGCGGTCTGTCAGATAAAAATACCTCGCAAGTGCCATAAAATTGTTCAAATCGTTGAAACGCTCACTTACCATCTTTTCCACATATTTTCTAACCTGTTCCCTATCACATTTTTCAAGGCTGGAACCGTATTTTTCTTCAAGAAAGTTTTCGAGCTTCTTCACAATATCAACGGCATTTTCTGTAATTTCATCGCCATATTTCCTCGATTCATAGAGTTCTCTCAAAACTTTTTCATTCATTTTTACACCGCCTCGGTAAATTTTTTTGATTAAACTAACAGGAAGATGAGAAAAGATGTTTTTTTATGGATATATTATATAACATAACACCTTAACCACAAGTGAAAATGGTAATATATTAACGGAAAAAACGGTAATGATTTTAACGGTCAAATTCCCGAAATCTTTATATACAGGCCAAATAAAAAAGCAGACAAAAAAGTCTGCTTTTTTATTTGGCCTCCGAATTGACTCTATCCCTTGTTTGCCCCTGACATTATACCGCCTGAGAAATACCTGAGCAGGATCGGATACAGGCACAATATCGGGATTACCGTTATCAATATTATTGACGATTGTAATCCTCTGAAAGGCAGTGCGGAATTTCCTTCGGAATACAGTATCGACTGAAGCGGCCCAAAAAGCGACGCCTTATCCGCATCCACTATGAACTGTCTGAGTACTACCTGCAGTGGCCATTTTGCCGGATCATTTATATATATCAGCGGTCTGAAATAATCGTTCCAGTGGTATATGGCATAAAACAGTGATATGGTTATGACACCGGGTTTGGCGAGAGGTACTGCCATTTTCCAAATCATGGTCATATGCCCTGCACCGTCTATTTCAGCGGCTTCAAATATGCTTCTCGGTATTCCGTTGAAAACATTTCTGAGAAGCATGAGGTAGTATACGTTTATAGCTCCGGGGAGTATGACCGACCAATAAGAATTTATCAGATTCAGATTCTTTATCAGTAGGAAATTCGGCACTATTCCGGGATTGAAAAGCATCGGAATTATAAGAAAAATTATGTATGCCTTCTTCCCCCAAAAATCGCCGCGTGCAAGTACATATGCCGTTATTATGGTCAAAAACATGTTTATGGCCGTTGCCACAACGGTTATGAACACACTGTTGAAAAATGATTTTTGTATTACCGGCGCACTTAGCAACACTTCATAATATTTAAGCGTGGGTGATCTCGGTATTATGGCTATTCCCGACATTTCGGAAACGTATTTGACATCTGTAAGCGACACCGCCAAAAGGTTCAAAAAAGGATAAAGTGTCGTAACCGTCACAAAAAGCAATATTATGGCATTTATTATCTGCCATGCGCTTATTTTTTTCTTCATCGGCATCTCCTCCTACCACAAACTGCCGGCTTCGAGTTTCCGGGCGATTTTATTGGTTACTATTATCAGTATCAATCCGATAAGACCCTGGAAAAGCCCCACTGCCGTGGCATAGCTCATGTTGTTGTTTATCAATCCTATCCTGTAGGCGTATGTATCGATTATATCCGCAACGCTTATAACGGAATCGTTCATCATGTTAAACACCTGATCGAATCCAGCATTCATGAAGAAGCCTATGTTCAGTATGAATACGGTCACCATGGTTCTGAAGAGTTCGGGTACGGTTATTTTAATAGTCTGCTGCCATGGTGAAGCACCGTCAATACTCGCCGCTTCGTACAATTGCGGATCTATGTTCATCAACGCCGCAGTGTAGAGAATCGAATCCCAACCCGAACTTCTCCATATTTCCGAAACAACGAGCACTCCTTTGAAATGCTGGCTCGATGTCATAAAGGGTACCGGATCCATCCCCAGAAGTTTTATTATCTCGTTCACCATTCCATTGACCGGTGAAAGTATTGCCGCGAAGACACCCGTTATAACAACCCAAGACAAAAAATGGGGCATGTATATAACCGATCTTATGTATTTCTTATAACCTTTGCTCCTGAGTGAGTTCATCATAACGGCAAGAATCACAGGTATGGGAAAACCTATCAGAACCTTCAGACCGCTTATGATAAGTGTGTTTTGAAGTGATCTGTAAAAAGTGGGGGAGGTGAACAATTCTTCGAAATATTGAAACCCGACCCATTGGTTTCCCCCGAAAAGTCTTATTTTCTGGAATGAGAGTGTAACACCCCATATCGGGATATAATGAAAAATTATGAAATATATGGTTGCGGGAATCAGTAAATAATAGTATTTCCTGCTTTTATAAATTTTTTTACCAATGGATTTTAAACTGGCCATTATTTTTCCACCCTTCTTCACTTCACGAGGTTTTTGATTTCTGACAAAGTGTTTCCATATCTGTCCTGAACTATCGCCACGGTTTTATCACCGTATACCGGTTTTTCGGGTTTACCGACATATTTCAGGGTTTTATCGTACAGTTCTCTTAAAGTGAGATTTTTAATTCCATTTCCGTTCAGCTTTTCTATTATCTCTTCATGCTCCGGTTTTACACAAACTCCGTATTCACAGATAAACGCATCGATAAACTCACCCTTTGTGACCAGTGTGTTGACTCTGTCGGTGAGTACGGGTATTCTGCCCCTGATAAGCGGCGAGACTATAATCGTGAACCCGCAGCCTTCGGCAACATCCTGATGACCGCCAACGGCTCCCATGAACTTCCCGTTTGATCCCGTGATCACGTTTACATTCCATTCCGTGTCTATTTCAAGCGCACTAAGAATCGCGATATCGAGTGAGTTGACCATGTTGTTTTTGTTCAATGGATTGGCATATGTGTTAACATCTATTTCATGATGATTCCTGTTCTTATACATCGACCCGGCACAACAACTGTCAAAACTCTGAACATCGGCAAGTGATTTAACTATTCCGCAATTAAGCATATCCACGAGCATCCCGGTAATTCCACCGATTGCGAAACTGAATTTCATCTCGTTTTCCGCCATGTATTTTTCAAGATATTTTACGGTCTGAAGGCTTATACCTCCGCTGCCCATCTGTATGCCGGCATTGTTCAGTTTAATCCCGCTTTTCATAAGAAATTCCGCGGTGTTCTGCGCAACTCTCCCAGTCAAAGGATCTTTTTTAATTCTGAGCGAACCGGCTTTTATCTTCTGAGTGTCTCCTATTTCATCCACCACGAGAACGGCATCGACATTCGACTGGCAAACGCTTTTTATCTCGAGCATATCGTCACTTAAGTCATCCGTAACGATGACTGTTTTTGCGGCATTTTTTGATTCCCAGATTCCGTATCCCATGGAGCCAAAAGCATTTTTTCCGGTAATTCCCGTTGCATTTCCGAAACTATCGGCGCTAGAAGCCGCTAAAAAGGCAACATCTATTTCGGTTTCTCCGCAGCCTACGGCCCTTGCCCTTCCGCCATGCGATCTTATAATCACAGGTTCGTCCATTTTACCCGCCAAAACGTATTCACCGAGTTTCTCTCTCAAGCCGGATGTTTCTATCCTTTCTACCGTGCCGTTATCTATGTATTCCGTGAGAAAATCATGGCATTTCATTATCGAACTCGAACAGACTCTCAGATTTTTAATACCGAGCTCATGAGCCGCTTTAATAACTATTCCCATCACCATATCCCCTTCACGCAGATGATGATGGAATGAAATTGTCTGCCCGTTTTTTATGTTAATTTTTTCAATCAGCTTTTTTATATCCCGATAAATTTCAGCCATTCTTTTCACCGTATTTTACGATTCTTTCGCACCTTTCTATTATGGGCTTATCAACCATCTGTCCTTTGTAATTGAAGGCATCGCCGGTGGAATTTTTTCTATTGAGTCCGAGTATCTCCCGTGCCGTTTCCAGTTCTTTTAAAGAGGGTGAAAATACCCTGTTGGCGGTTTCTATCTGTGAAGGATGTATAAGTGATTTGCCATCCATCCCGCATTCATGCGCCATAACGCATTCGTTTTCAAATCCCCGTTCATCGCTGAAATCAGGATACACGCTGTCAAGAACGAATTTCCCATAAGCCCTTGCCGTCAACACCATGCCCACTTTAACGGTTTCAAGTTTTTTTCTGGATATGCCGGTATCCGTTATAAAATCCTCACTGCCAAGACCGACTCCGATAACTCTTTCGCTTGAATTCAGTATTTTTTCAAGATTAAGATATCCCTTTGCCGTTTCTATACCCGGTATCAAAAAAACACTTCCGTTTTTCATATTCAATTCTTTTTCCCTTTCCGCAAGGTAATCCGAGATTTCAAAAATTTCATGGCCTGCTTCGGCTTTCGGTAGCCGTATTGCGGTTATTTTAGACAGGTTCAGTAACTCCAGATCTTTTTTCCACATTTCGGAAGCTATGGAATTCACCCTTACAAAAACATCCGTATTTTCAAAATCAAGATATTCGATCGCGTTTTTCACAAGGTATCTCGCCTGATGTTTTTTCGTCATTCCCACGGCATCCTCCAGATCGAGGGTAACAGCATCGGCACCGTAAACGAAAGATTTCTGTATCATGGAAGGATTGTCGCCCGGAACGTACAGCACACTTCTCCAGTATCTGTCAGGCATCATGCGTATACGCCTCCATTTCAGCAAGGCAAGCTTCAAGTCTTGCCGTTATCGCGTAATCCCATGCCCCAAAATCCTTCACTCTTATATCGAAACCGGAAAAATTTCTTTCGTTCATATGTTTTTCTATCAATTCTCTGATGCTTTTATAGAACATGTCGCCATGTTTTGATTCGATTTCTATTCTGTTCGTACCCGATTCGTTTTTTTCAACGCTTATCATCACATCTGATTTTCTCTCGTTTCCGCACTCCATATTAATACTCCCTGAATTCGGTATTTCCTATGAAAACTCTGGATGATTTTTCAATTCTGTATCCGTAAAATCCGTTCGAATATTCTCCGTCGATTTCATCGAAAAACCTTTTCCCATCCACGAAACATTTGAAATTATCTTTTTCACAACTGACTCTGAGTTCGTATTCCCTGCCATTTTCAATTTCAAATTGCTTTCGGGAAATAACTGTTTCTTTTTCCTCCGATTCGAGAGAATTATCTATTCTTTTAAAAACGATTTCACCGTTTTCAAAACCGAAAAGATAGTATTTAAGGTTACCGGTTGCCCTGAAAATCATATACGCGTTTTTTCCGTATTCAAGTGACAGCTTTCCGGTGAGTTCATAATCTTCCCATTTAATGTCTCCGGTGTAAATGTTTGCTTCATCATCGCAAATTCCCTGAATTTTTCCGTTTTCAAGGCTCCAGAATCCTTTATGATATGTGAACGGAGTTATCGTTCCGAATTCCTTATGCTGTCTTGAAGAATCAATGGTGTAATTCGCCTTCCCATATATTTCGAAATAATCCATACAGATCGCTCCGTAAAAAGAATCTCTGCCACAGTTTATTATCTTCACTCCTATTTCCTCAACCGCCACTCCTTCCAGCGGTGAAGGAATTCTGTACTCGATATCGGCCCATTCTCCGTTGCGAAGTATATACGTATTTTCTCCGGTCCACTGTTTACCTTCGGTATCCTGAATATAAGGTTTAACAATTATCTCCTGAATTCCGGCTATATCTTTTGTCATAACCCTGCATTTCATAGTCTGTCCCGGAAAGGCCACGGGAGAGAAGTTGGGTATGTACCTCTCATCATCGAAATCCCTTCTTCTGTAAAAAGGTTTCATGTACAGCCTGATTTCGGTATTCCGACGCATGAAGTTAACCGCCATCTGCAGCATTCCGGAAGTGTTTCCTTTCCCGCTTACATTCGTGTTGGATATCGTGGTTATGTTTTCGGGATATCCTCTCATGGCATGAGTGGACCCCGGCAATCCGAAATCGTAAAATATGTGGTCTTTTTCCGCAAATTCGGACGGCAGCTGTTTGCCGTTATACACCGCACCGTATCCGGCAATTCTCTTTGCGAGCGTGGGTACGTCGTTTATGTTGAGTGACCCCACCACACTCGATGTCACGATAAAATCGGAGAATGCATTTCTCCAGTACATATCTATGCCATCTATACCGTTAGCCACACCCAATATGACTCCGACGTTCCCGGCATTGCAATCGGTATCCCATCCGCACATCACAGAAATTCTGAGTGTATTTGAGAAATCTCCCGCTCCGTAAAGTAAAGAGATTATTATATATGCCGAATTCGGTATGATGTGGACAACTCCCGGGTATCTTTCTTTGGTGTATTTCAAATCGACGTATTCGAGTGCTTTTCTCCAATCATCAGGATTTGCTTTGTAAAAATCGTACACGTCATCTATCATTTTTCTGTATTCGCAATCTTTTGGTATATATTTTCTGCATTCAAGCACTATTTTTTCAACATTTTTTTCTTCAAATGCCATAGCGATACAGGCTGCTATATAAGAAGCTCCGTAAACCCCGTTGAGATCATGTGAAACGCTTGCGGCCATTCCGGCAAGTCTCGCGGCTTCACCGGGATTTCCCGGACAAATCAATCCCCATGTGTCTATGAATATCTGACCGCCAATTTGTTCGGCAACCGTACTGCCGTTGAGCGAAGCACTTCCGGATTCCGGCGGTTTTATTCCATTTGAAAGATGATCGTAAGCCGTATGCTCGGTGGAAGTGCCGAACCCTCCCCACCAGAACATGCCGTGTCCCTCTGCCGTGTAGTTAAGCCAGGCATTACCGATATCCACGGCGGTTATTTCGCCTTTTTTCGCGTAGGCATCTTCAATGGCCCTTATGAATATCACCGGACCGTTTACATCATCATCTGCCGCAAAATTCCTGTAATTCTTTACATAACCGTCTATTTCACCGAAAACTTCCCTGATTTTTTCGCTTGTCCAGAAAAGTGGTTCTATAGGCGCTCCCAGTCTCACTCCGATTATTTTCCCCAAAAGTCCGGCGTAGACTTTTTCAAGATACTCGTAATTAAAATTCATCTTTATCCCCTCAATTTCTTTCTCAGGTTCATTATGCCGATGTTTTTACTTTCATCATCTTGCTGTATTTTAACGACAGTTTCATAGAAATCATCACCGATTTTCAAAAAATCACACCCATTGGCCTCGTTGAGTTTTTCCACCAGAGAAGCATCAATGGCATCAATTCCCTTCATGGCACCTATTATCGAACCTATCATAACCCCTATTGAATCGGTATCTCTTCCCGAATTCACACCGCCTATAAGTGATTTCTTAAGATCACCCTGGTGCAGCAATATGTATCCAAGGGCTATGGGCAATTCCTCTATTGATTTAAGCCTTGAAGGAGTATAATTTTCCGTTGGCTTCCCGACAGCATCCGGGTCTCTGAACAAATCGTCCCCCAAAGGACTGTACCTGCCAATTATGTTGTGAAATACGGATGCACTATCGTTTTTGTCTTCTATACACGACACCGCATCCTTAATTTCTTTTATGGCCATTTTCGTTCCGTCTTTGGCCAGATCGATGGCAACATCTATTATATCTTCGACTTTCGTATCCGGAACCATTGCCTGAGCCACACATGCCGCGAACACTCCGGCCGCTTCGAGTCCGTAACTCGTCTGATGAGCGCTGGCAAAACTTATAGCCTCATTATAGGCAGCTGCAGGATCACAGGCATTGACAAGACCTATCGGAGTCATATACATCGCCGCACCGCAATTCACCATATTTCCGACACCACCGCTTCTCGGATCACGCGAAGCAAGATAATTGCTCAGAAATATGTATTTCTCGGGATAAAACAATCTTTCAATGAGCGGCATATTTTTCTGGAATTCCGGAACCCAGATTTCGTCAAAATAAATTTTCTTCACCATCGGGAATATGGAATAAGCATCCAGATGCCTTTTTTGTTCGGAATAAACTTCGCAAAGTAAAATAGTCATAAGTGTATCGTCCGTCACTCTACCATAGCCCTTACCATGAGTGAGTGATTTTGCCCTGTAATGTTCAAAATCGAGCGAATCTATCACCCCATATATTTCCCTTATTTTTTCCGGGGTTAGTTTCTCAACGGGTGCACCCCAGGCATCCCCAAGAGCAACTCCTATTAACGAGCCTCTGATTTTATCTCTCATATTTTCACCACTTTCTTTTTCTAGGAATACTGTATTTGTTCTTTATTTTGAAAATCTTGACTTCCACAATGAAAAACAAATACAACCCCGTCCCGGAAATCCGGGACGGGAAACTATCAGTTTTCGAAATATTCGTTGGCGAGACTGGTGTATATGTCGCCTCCGGCTTTGTACCATTTATCAACCATTTCATCGAACTTATCTATCTGGTATTCTCCCAATACTATTTTCAGAGAGTACTCTTTGTAGAGATTGCTCATTTCATCCCATTTTGTCGCGTATTTCTGCGGCATCAGGAAATAATTGTCACTTTCGAACATGGCGTTAACAATTTGAAGAGAATCGAAACCCGGTTTTCCGTATATTTCAATCGGAGCTTCCCAGTTGGGATTTTCGAAAAATCTCGGCCACCAGCCTTTTCCCCTGTCCGTCAACACTATTTCACCATCTTCGATGTTGTATTCTCTACCAGGCATTCCGAGTCTGTCGAGATACTGGCCCTTGTCACTGGCCATGAATTCGAGGAATTTGAAAGCTATGTCGGGATTTTTACATGTTGCCGTGATACAGAATCCTCTCGGTTCTTTATCAAGATTTGCCGCGGTGAAACCTGCCTTTCCGGATATTCCCAACGGAGGTCTGAGCGGTATTAGTTCTGTGTTTATACCTCTGTCTATGAATCTCTTCTGATAAAGATCCATAACGGTTCCCGCCGTTCCGACAACCATGCCTACCTGTCCGGAGTAGAATTTATCTTCCATTCCCTGCCAGTTTGTCGTTACGAATTCAGGATCCAAAAGCCCTTCTTTATACAGTTTTGCATAAAAAGCCAGTTTTTCCTTTTCCATATCCGTTACTTTGGAAAATACCCATTTTCCCGAATCATCTTTTACCCACATCTGGTTGACACCAAATGCGGCATCGAATATCCAATCGAGTCTGCTGAGATCTCCCGTAATGGTTATTCCGTACTTTGATTTGTTCTGCTTGTAGAATTTAAAAAGGTTGTAATAATCTTCCACAGTTACGGGGTCTATTCCCGATTCTTCAAGCCATTCCATTCTCGTAACACCTATTCTGAGACTAAGCGGGGTTATCGCCACAAGATACGGGAAATTGCCGAATCTCAGTTTGTTCCAGTCGGGCATATTTCTGTAAAAAACGTCGGAATCTTCTACATACCTTGTCAAGTCAAGCAGCAATCCCTGTTCGATATAGGGAAGCTCCGCATCATCTCTCCACCAGATTATATCCGGGTAAGTACCTCCTGCGAGAAGCAGATTTACTTTTTCAGAATAATTACCCGCAGGAACCGGTATGATTTCTATTTTCAGATCTATACCGGTTTCAGCCTTGAATTCCGTAGTGAGATAGTTCAGAAAATCCACATCTTCCTGATTGTAGGGAGATACGTCCTGTTGAAGCAGGGTGAGTGTGTACTGCTTTGCCATTCCAATTCCGGCAAAAATAAAAATCGATGCGAGCAAAACGATGAGAAACTTTTTTCCAAACTTCATTTTTACACCTCCGAATTAGATGAATTCCGATTACTCAAAAACAGTTAAGGGAACGTTCCCAATTGTATAAACCAAAAAACAAAAAAGTTTTTTGGAAGAAAAGTCAAATCATAGCCGTGGATTCTCTTGAGATCAACACAGGGGGAAATATCATCTTTCTTGGAACCGTGGTATCTTTTTTTTGAATTCTTTCGAGAATAAAATTGGCAGCATGCCATCCTACTTTGTATTTTTCCTTCGATACTGTGGTGAGCGAAGGAGACGTTACCGAAGCCGGATATATATCGTCCATTCCTGCTATGGACACATCTTCGGGAATGCTTATCCCCATCTCTTTCGCAGCCTTCATGGCACCTATGGCAAGAATATCGTTGCCTGCATAAACTGCACTCGGTGGCACGGATAAATTCATCAGCGCTTTCATGGCGTCAAAGCCCTGTTCCTGCCCGTAATGACATTCTATTATCCTGTTCCTGTCTATTTTTATATTCTTCTCTTTAAAGAAATTGATATACCCGTTTATTCTCGAACTTGAGGTGGAACTCATGGAAATACCGCATATGAATCCGATATTTCTATGCCCGAGAGAATAAAGATGGTTTAAAATCATATCCGTGCCCTTTCCGGTGTCATTTCCAACCATATCCGTGTTGGGAAAATCATCGTGATATCCCAGAATCACCGAAGGTATGCCACATCGTTCAAGCTCAGTTTCATTCACTGCCGCCGGATTTATTATTATTCCGTCAAACCTGCTGCTCCTGGCTTTACCGAGCAGCCTTTGCTCCCTGTTTCTTTCCCAATCGCTGCAGGCAAGCACCATAGTGTATCCTTTGAGTTCAAGAGCATCCTGAACTCCCCTGGCAACTTCGGGCCAGAAAGGGTTGACTATATCCGGTATTATAAGCATTATCATCTTGGTTTCGTTTGTCCTCAAACTGCCGGCTATCTCGTTTTTTTCGTAGCCAAGCTGCTTTATGGCTTTTAAAACGGCATCTCGCGTATTCGGATTGACAGAGTTAAACTCTCCCCTTATCACCCTCGAAACTGTTGACTTCGATACACCTGCATGCTTAGCAACATCTATTATGGTTATTTTTGCCATACAACCTCCATATTGGGAACGTTCCCAACTTTACAATGATATATTTTAAAATATTTTTTGTCAAATCCGTTTTTCGAGAATTATACCTGTTTATTGGAAGAATTCTCCCATAATTTTAGAAATATTGATTTTTTCAAATATTTAGAATATTTTATATGCAAAAAAAAGAAAACATTTCCACAAATAATTATGCGATGTCGAATAATGAAAATCAAAATCTGTATATGACCATAGATTAGAGTTTGCTGAATAATTCTGTAGTCCTTTATAATAAAAAGATTGACAGTGTTGTTTTGTTTGCTCTTAATGCAAGTTTTTTGTGTATTATGCTCAAAAACCTTGCATCTAAAATCCTAATGTCGGATAATCTGTAGAAAACAATGGTAATTTCTTTTTTTCAGTTCCTTTTAAATAAAGGGACTTAAGTCCGAGATTCCTCGCACGTTAGCGAGGAATGACAAATTTTTAAGTTTTTCAGCAAGCCCTGGATTAAGCAATTTAGATTTCTTTCTTGAAAATGCAATCCACAGAAAAAGCGGAAGGGCTCATAATGAAAACCTTCCGCTTTTTCTGAAATAAAAGTACAATCCTAATGAATAATTCTTTTAAATCTTCATCTATGTTTTATAGATAAAAATTCTGAATAACCATACCAAATAATATACCAGGAGTGTAATGTTCTATTCTAATTTGATTACCTGATTCCGAGTTAAATGAATATCTATTCATTTAACTTTTGTATATTTGAAGTATATAATAAAACACTTTATCTTGACATCTGGTTAGTCGCAGCTGTTCCGGCGGTATTACCACTTACGCTGACTGGGTGATCGCTGTTTAATGGCTGGGTAATATTTCCCGATCCGTCTACGGAAAAATCATTTTCATAACTTCCTAATTCCGGATTCCAGGCATTATCATTGGTCTTCAGATACCCACTGTTTCGAAATATTCCACCACCATTTGCGGTAGCGGTATTGTCGGAGATTTTACCGCTGTTGAAATTAAACGTGCTGACATCATTCATATATACTCCGCCACCATCAAAAGCTATATTATCCGTAATCGAAGTGTTCGAAATGTTTAAAGTACCACCAAGTATATATATTCCACCGCCGTTTGATTGAGCGGTATTGTTGGTTACCGTGCAATTTTCAAGAAAAGCACTGCATCCGTAAAGAATTCCTATTCCACCTCCATTACCATAGTCGAAAGAGTCATTAGTCAAGGCATTGCCTGTTATGATCGTGTTGTAGGCATACAGAGTTGAATTATCAAAAATATCTATACCACCACCGTTAGTAGCACCCCCACAGTTAATAACGCTGTTGTTGGTAACCGTCGAATCATTGAGAGTAAGGGTGCTGTTACCTTGTATGAAAATACCCCCTGCCCAAGTACCATCTTCGAGGCCGTTTGTTACGATCGCCTTGTTCAGAGTGACCGATGCACCGTTTGATATTTCGAATACTCTGTGGGAATTTTTTCCGTCAAAAGTTACCGCTGAAATTCCTGTTGCGGGTTTTATTAATACGTTCTTCCCAAGTATTGTTATTTTAGATACTTCAGAAATCTTATCCGTAGCTATTTCTATCGTTCCTTTTTCTCCGCTTGAAATTTTATCTATTGCAGCTGCTATAGTTTCGTGGAAAGATATCTGTCCACCTTCTTCCGTCAATTTAAAAACAGGCTTGTATATTCTGTATTCTTTTTTATCGCCTCTTGTGGATGTGACCGTCAGAGTGGCTTCATCCGGCATGATGTCGGTTCCGTTCACAGCAACTGTGGCGGCTTCGTCCGCTTTGTAAATCGCGTATTCCTGAACGCTTCCGTCTTTTGAAGTGAGGGCGCTCGTTATGGATGCCGCTGTAGTCTGACCGGCAGTTTCCCGGTCAAACTGGACTCGCGTTGCGGAACCTGTTATAAGCGTCAGGTAGTCGAATCCGGTTTTTATACTGAAATCGGTGCATATCGACAGGTTCACGGATGTGAATGTCGCCTCGATTTCGTTGGAGTTGTACCAGGCATCTCCTTCACAGTCGGCATTTCCATATGTTTTGAACGTGTAATCTATATTTCTGGGTGAGGCATCTCTGGAAGACGACACTTCCGCGAGTCCCGTGGGTATTTCCTGATCTTCCAGCGTCAGTGTGACCGTGGTTCCGGTTGCCTCAGTTATTCCACCTATGGCGACTGCCTTTACTAACGTTCCGAGTATTTCATCCTGGGTTATGTTTCTCGCTACCGCGTCACCTATTTTTACCTTCGCAGCGGTGCTGAGCTTGAATTGGTATGGTATGCGGAAAAATACTTTCCCGTTGCGGTAATCGCCGCCTATTTCGTAATCCATGTTCATTATCACGTTTTCTCTTTCGGTTCCGGTTGCAGGTCTGAGCGTGAGTGTACCCTCCGGTGTCGCTATACTGTACCAACCTATGTCCCTGCCGTCGGTACTGGCCATTGCTTCCCTCGTTCGGGCGCTGCCCAGTTCGGGTTCTCCTTCTTCGAGTATGTTTCCGTAGTATTCGTTGTTGGAGTTTGCCGTGTTCTCAACGAATTCCACGTCGCATTCCGGTGAGTTGAAGTGTTTCCATCCGGTTTCATCGGCGTTCAGTACCACATATCCGCTTCCCACGTATATTCCCGCGCCGTACCGGGCAGTGTTTTCTTCTATCACGTTGGAGTATATGACTGCGTACTGTATGGCTGCAGGAGTTGGCGGTGAGCTTCTTTCCGAACTCACTCTGGCTCCATTTTCGAGGTATATTCCGCCTCCGCGTCCTCCCCAGTCTATTCTCGCTGAGGCATCGTATTCAGGCTCCTCAGCCGTGTTGTCTCTTATCTCGTTGTAGGCTATGAGAGGGCTTCCTCCCGCTACCAGTATGCCACCGCCGTTGACGGATGTGTTGTTTTTTATAACGTTGTTCAGTATCGTCGGACTCGCGCTGGTTATACTGATTCCTCCGCCGTATGTACGGGCCACCGGTCTTGCTCCGGACGCGTATGCAGGAGTTCCATTTCCGTTGGTTATAGTGAATCCGTTGATTACGGAGTCTCTGCCTTCCCCGTTGTTGAATGTGACTACGGAAACCGTGTTCCCTCCGTCTATCACCGTACTTGCCACAACCGTTTCACTCGCTGGATCGGTGCTGGTAAGAGTTATCGCCTTTCCGCCGAATGTTATGTTTTCTCCATATACACTGGGCCATGCCGTTACCGTCGATCCGTCAATGGATTCGGTTATAGCTTCGCCTATGCTGTCGTGCCAGCTCACGCTGTTAGTAATTCCGTTTCTCGTGCCCGACGTGGGTATCATGTTTTTTTCCAATCTCACGAAAAGTGTCGGGTTTATGCTCATCGCGTATTCTTTACTGTTGCCGCGTGCCGCAGTTACCGTGAGTGTCGCCGGTCCCGTCAGTTCGTGGCTGTCGTTCAGTTTTCCGCTTACGTCTTTTATCTCGTATGTCTGTGTCGATCCGTCCGTAGATTCAAGTGCTTTTATTACCTTTTCCACCGTCGTCTCGGATGCGACTTTCACGCTCGTGGCACTTTCGGTAAGCAGTTTCAGATATGTTCCATTTCCCGTCTTTATCCTGAAATCCGTGCATATCGACAGATTCACGGATGTGAATGTTGCCTCGTTTTCGTTGGAGTTGTACCAGGCATCTCCTTCCCCGTCGGCATTTCCATATGTTTTGAACGTGTAATCTATATTTCTGGGTGAGGCATCTCTGGAAGACGACACTTCCGCGAGTCCCGTGGGTATTTCCTGATCTTCCAGCGTCAATGTTACCGTGGTTCCGGTTGCCTCAGTTATTCCACCTATGCCGACCGTCTTGTCCTCCGATTCGTCTATTTCGTCCTGCGTTATGTTTCTCGCTACCGCGTCACCTATTTTCACCTTCGCAGCTGTGCTGAGCGTGAATGCGTCAGGCACGCAGAACAGTACTTTCCCGTTATGGTAATCGCCGCCTATTTCGTAATCCATGTTAATTGTAACGTTTTCTCTTTCGGTGCCGGTTGCCGGTCTGAGTGTGAGCGTACCCTCCGGTGTCTCTGCCCTGTACCAGCCTATGTCCCTGCCGTCGGTCCTGGCCGGCGCTTCTCTCGTCCGGGCGCCGCTTAATTCGATTTCTTCGAGTATGTTTCCGTAGTATTCGTTGTTGGCGTTTGCCGTGTTCTCAACGAATTCCACATCGCATTCCGGTGAGTTGAAGTGTTTCCATCCGGTTTCATCGGCGTTCAGTACCACATATCCGCTTCCCACGTATATTCCCGCGCCGTAATTGGCAGTGTTGGTTTCTATCACGTTGGAGTATATGACTGCGTACTGTATGGCTACAGGAGTTGGCGGTGAGCTTCTTTCCGAACTCTTCCTACCTCCGTTTTCGAGGTATATTCCGCCTCCGCGTCCTCCCCAGTCTGTTCTCGCTGAGGCATCGTATTCAGGCTCCTCAGCCGTGTTGTCTCTTATCTCGTTGTAGGCTATGAGAGGGCTTCCTCCCGCTACCAGTATGCCACCACCGTTAACGGATGTGTTGTTTTTTATAACGTTGTTCAGTATCGTCGGGCTCGCGCTGGTTATACTGATTCCTCCGCCGTATGTACGGGCCACCGGTCTTGCTCCGGACGCGTATGCAGGAGTTCCATTTCCGTTGGTTATAGTGAATCCGTTGATTACGGAGTCTCTGCCTTCCCCGTTGTTGAATGTGACTACGGAAACCGTGTTCCCTCCGTCTATAACCGTACTTGCCACAACCGTTTCACTCGCCGGGTCTGTGCTCGTTAACGTTATCGCCTTGCCTCCGAATGTTATGTTTTCTCCATATGTGGATGGCCATGCCGTTACCGTCGATCCGTCTGTCGAATTGTCTATGGCTTCCTGTATGCTGTCGTGCCAGCTCACGCTGTTAGTAATTCCGTTCCTCGTGCCCGACGTCGGTATCATGTTCTTTTCCAGTCTCACGAAAAGTGTCGGGTTTATGCTCATCGCGTATTCTTTGCTGTTGCCGTGCGCCGCAGTTACCGTGAGTGTCGCCGGCCCCGTCAGTTCGTGGCTGTCGTCCAGTTTTCCGCTTACGTCTTTTATCTCGTATGTCTGTGTCGATCCGTCCGTGGATTCAAGTGCTTTTATTACCTTTTCCACCGTCGTCTCGGACGCGACTTTCACGCTCGTGGCACTTTCGGTAAGCAGTTTCAGATATGTCTCATTTCCCGTATTTATCCTGAAATCCGTGCATATCGACAGGTTCTTTGATGTGAAATCGTCATTTATCTCTTCCGATTTTTCCCATGCCATGCCGTTTCCGTCCGCGTCACTCTTCGCTTTGAACGTGTATCCCAGGTCTCTGGTATCAGATTCTTCCAATCCCGTCGGTGTTTTCTGTTCTTCAAGCGTCAGCGTAACCGTGGAATCTTCAGTGAGGTCTATGTCTTTCACCGTCACGCTCTGTCCGGATATTTCCGCTGCGGTCAGGTTTCTCTGTTCCTGTGTGCCTATTTTAACTTTCGCGTCCGTGGATACCGTGAATCCCGATGGTATCACGAATGTAATGCTCGCGTTGTCGAAATCGCATCCGGCAACGTAGTCTATGTTCATTATTATGTCGTCTTTTTCCGTTCCGCTTGCCGGTCTCAGGTCCAGTATTCCGGTCGGTGTCGTTTTGGCATAATACGCTATGTCCCTTCCGTCTGTATTCTCCGCAATTCTTCTCACATTAGTCAGTACGTTGTCTTGGTATATGTCAAATCCCGTTCCGTTTTCAACGTATTCCACACTCGAATACGGCGAGTTGAAATGTTTCCATTCGTTTTCGAGGAGGCCGAGTACCTGGTATCCTTCACCCACGTATATTCCCGCTCCGTATTCCGCTTCGTTTTCCTTAAGCAGGTTGCCGAACACTGTCGGGCTGTATTCCATCGTCTTTCTCGCCACGCTGTCGTCGTGGTATTCCATGAAGCATATCCCGCCGCCGTATGCCCCGTCGAAGTCTCTTTCTCCGCTGTATTCCGGTTGGGTTGCCGTGTTGTCCGCTATTTCGTTCTTGCCTATGAGGGGGCTTCCTCCAATTACCAGTATTCCCCCGCCGTTAACGGATGTGTTGTTTTTTATTATGTTAAAGGCTATCGTCGGGCTCGCTTCTATTACGGTTATTCCCCCGCCGTATGTGTTATAAGCTCTTTGGGCAGCGCTATCACGTATGGTGTTTCCGTTGGTTATAGTGAATCCCATGAGCATCGAGTCCCTGTCTTCCCCGTTCATGAATCCTATTACCGGCCCGTTGTTTTCCGCATCTATTATCGTGCTTTCCACTACGGTTTTGCTCACCGGATCGGTGCTCGTTAACGTTATCGCCTTGCCTCCGAATGCGAAGCTTTCTTTATACGTTCCCGGGTACACCGTTATGGTATCTCCGTCAACAGCTGCGTTTATCGCCGAACTTATGGTGACGTAATTCCACGATACGTTTTTGTTAACCACAAGCACGGTTGCCGTGTTAACGACGGGCCTGTTCACGAATGTCTCGAGTTCCGCACCGTTTACCGCCTTTACGTCTCCCCTCGTGTAGCTCACGTGTACCAGGTTGTTCTTTCCAATTGGTTCTTTCAATGTTAATACGTATGTCTTCGATGCCGATCCCGTTTTCATCTCCACGTTTTCTACTTCGTTCACGTATCCGTTCACCAGTACTCCAAACTGTTCTTTCTTTCCCGCAGGATCTTCCATCTCTTTGTCGAATCTTATCTCTATGTGTTTCATGTCTTCCGTAGTTGTCGCCGCTACGCATACCGGTTTTTCCCCAGGTACCCTGTTCACCACCGGGTAGTCTTCGAATCCGTTCAGTTTTCCTCCGTTGGCTCCCTTTATTTCGTCAGAGGCGTATGTCACGAATACGTTCTCCCCATTGGCTATTTCGCTTCCCAGCGTCAGTATGTACGACTTTCCGTCTCCCGTTTCATTCCTATCGCAGTCGTTTCTATTTCAAGGCTTCTCACTTCGCTGTTCCGCGTGTCCTGTCTCTCCACTCTGAACAGTCCGTGTTTCCCAGTCGGGTCAGCCATGAGTTTGTCGAATCCCATCTCTATTTCCGTTCCGTCCGTGTTCGTCTTCGCGGATGTTATGTTCGCTTTCGTCAACTCTGCCGTTTTGAAGCTCCAGGTTTCGCTTTCCGCACTTTCTCCGTTCTTCTTCGCCACCACTTTCCAGTAATACGTTTTAGCCGCGGTCAGTCCGCTGTTTACCGTGTACTCTTTCTGCAGCGTGTTTCCCGCTATTTTACCCATTTCGTTTCTCTTGCTTCCCAGGTACACGTCGTATACCGCGTCTTCTTCCGCGCATTCCCAGCTCAGCGTCAGTCCGTTTTCCATGTCCGCGTTCTGCATGCCGTCAGCAGGTGTCGGTGTCGCCGGGTAGCTCACTCCCTCGCTCACGGTTCTGAACGTGTGCTGGTACGTCTGCGTCGCAGCTCCGTTGCTGTCTTTGGCCACTATCGTCCAGTAATACGTCTTTCCCTTTTCCAGTATCGCCGGTGCGTATTGTGTTTCGCTTATTCCCTCCGTGGGTCCTACCATCCTGTTCGTGTCTTTCACCGTGTCCAGGTATACGTAGTATCTAACCGCGTCTCCGTCCGGATCCACGCTTGCTTCCCATGTCAGTGCAGTGTCTGTCGCCACTTCACCCGCACCTTCTTCAGGTGTTATTATGTCGAATGCCCCCGGTGCCCTGTTTCCCGTAACCACGTCGGATGTTCCCACTTCAGCCGTGTTTCCCACGCTGTTCTGCGCTATTATCGTGAAGTTGTACCTCGTTCGGCTTCCCATGTTTTCAAATCTGTGCGACGTGTCCGTCGTGTTAACCGTGTAGTCGGGATTGCCTCTCATCATCTCTTCCGCGCTCCGCGGTGCACTCCCGTTCTGTTTGTACAGGTATACCGTGTATTCTATTTCCTTATCCGGATTCTGCAAGTCTTCGTATTTCGTCCATGCCAGTGTGAAACTCGTGTCTTCTATTTCGCTCACTATGAGTGACGGGTCCACTGGCGGTATCTCGTCAGGCGCTATCTGCGGCAGGTTAGCCCCGTCCACCGTGAAGCTCCATACCGGTGACGCCACTTTCACTCCGCCGTTTCCAACCGCTTCCACTTTCCAATACCATACTCCCGCTTTAAGGTTCAGCGTCGGAAAGTGGTTAGTGTCCACAGTGAAGTAATCTTCCATGTTCTCCGCTTCCTGTGAGTAATACACACGGTATTCACCCTCTTTTCCCTCTTCGAACGATGTTGTCCATCTCAGGTATATGTTGTTCTCTTCCACCAGTTCCCCGTTCGATGGACTTACTATACCAGGCGTCTTTACCTTCTCCGGTATGTTCGTCCTGAAACAGGAGGTAACCATGAATGCCAACAACACCAACAACACGATCAGCAGAAATCCGTTCTTTTTCGACATGTTTTTTCTCCTTTTTCTATAAAGTGATTTTGTGGATATTAAATATTCTTTAATCTTTGCACGCTAAATGATTAATAGTTACAACGGGATAACATTTTCTATTTTATCATACTTTTTCGGCTTAATTTATTAAACAAATAGAATATACATTTATACTAAAATAATCGTTAACAAAAAACGCAAATAAAACTTATTAACAGGTTTCATGCTAAACGAATTAAAAACGACAGACTTTAAGATAAATTATATGTCTGTCGTTAGTGAAAGTATCCAAATTAACGCAAAGTCTAAAAAACAATATATGGTTTATCGTTTAATCTTTCCGTATAAAAATCATTTTCCGGCAAGCTTGTATATTTCGACCACGTCATCTTTGCCAAGCTTCTTGAAACTCCCAACGTAACCGCACCTTGTACATAACTCCGCCATTTCTTCAAACCTGTTATCGGTTATGCCGGCTTCCTCAAGACTGGTCGGCATACCTATGGATTTGTAAAACCTCTTTAATCTCGATATGCCTTCCCCAACAACGTAATCGGGATTTTCAAAAACCGCTTCAACATCGAACACCTCATGGAAAAACTGCATTATTTTCTCAATATATGCATCTTTCACATATCTTATCCAGGCCGGAAATATTACCGCAAGACCCGCTCCGTGAGTCATATCATAGAGTGAGCTCAACTGGTGTTCTATCGCATGTGTTGCCCAGTCACTTCTCCGGCCTACGCCAAGTATGTCATTATGCGCCATGGTACCCGCCCACATGATTTCCGCTCTGGCATCGTAATCTTCCGGATTTTCCATTACTTTACCTGCATTTTTAATTATACTTCTCAACGCCGCTTCACTGAGTTTGTCGGTGAAATCCACATTTCTGTCCTGGGTGAAATACCTTTCCATTATATGTGCCATCATATCAACAATTCCCGCTGCCGTCTGATACGGCGGAAGCGAAAATGTAAATGTCGGATTCATTACCGCAAACTTAGGTCTTATAAGCAACGAGGATGCGCTGATTTTAAGCTTATTGCTTTCATTGGTCAGTACCGAAGCCGTACTGGCTTCGCTTCCCGCAGCAGGTATGGTGAGCACAACACCTATCGGCAGCGCTTTTTTTACCGGCACTCCCTTCTCGTAAAAATCCCAGAAATCGCCTTCATATTCAACACCCATCGCAATAGCTTTTGCCGAATCTATTACACTCCCCCCGCCGACGGCGAGAATGAAATCTATACCATTTTTCCGGCAAAGCTCTATTCCATCATAAACCTTATCCAATGTGGGATTCGGTTTCACACCCCCAAGCTCGAAAACTTCAATCCCCGATTTATTAAGATTTCCCATAACTTTATCGTACACGCCAAACTTTTTTATACTTCCTCCGCCATAGTGAAGGAGTACTTTTTTCGAAAACCGGGATATTTCGGAGCCGAGTTGCTTTTCAGATTCCGGACCGAAAATTATCCTTGTGGAATTGTCAAATACGAATTCTCTCATAAAACCTCCTCATGATCTTGTTTTTCTTTTTTTATCAGTAATATATGAAATACTGCCTGATTTTATTACAGGGGGAGTACTCGCTGTCAAGCACCTGACTTTACTTCATAGGTTAAAAATGGTTAAAATCCGGGGCCTGCTGTTCGCTTAACTCACTATTTTATTTTTGCCCAATTTCTTCGCCTTGTACAAATTCACATCGGCTTTCTCAACCAGCAAAAGTGTGTTTTCGTCTTTAAATACGCTTATACCGCCACTTATGGTCAGATGAATACCACTGCTGTATTTTGTAGAGGAAACCTCCTCTCTTATCCTGTTCGCGAGAGTTACGGCACCATTTATATCCGTAAACGGAAGAATAACTAAAAATTCTTCTCCACCGTATCTGCCCGCATTATCCATCTCTCTGATATTTTTTTTTATAATTTTTGAAATTTCTTTGAGGACTCTGTCACCCATCTGATGACCCCATCTATCGTTGACTTCTTTAAAATCATCTATATCCATCATTATCACAGATAATTGTGAATTGTAACGTCTGGCCCGGTTTGTTTCATCTTCGAGTTTTTCGTAAATAGCCCTGTGATTCAGCAAACCCGTAAGACTATCCGTAATTGCCTGTATTTCAAGCATTTTATTCGCTTTTTCCAATTTCTCCTGTATTGATTTTAATTTGGTAATATCCACGGTAACTCCAAGAACACCCCTTTTGGATTCCGACATCGATATGGGGAGTTTAGTTATCTGAAGGGATTTTTTTCTGCCTTTAATATCAATGAAAGGAAAATCGGAAAGAAACAGCCTTTTCCCCTTTTCGAGAATCATACTGTTTGAAGATTCGACAAATTCGAGAACTTTCTCCGGTGGTTTTTCCATACCGGTATCGTAAATTTCAGATATTTTCTTGCCGAGACATTGTTCCACAGTCTTCCCGAAAGATTCTGCCATCGATTTGTTGACCATTACGAGGTTTGCTGTTTTCGTCCTGTACGAATATCATATGCGGCAGATTATCTATTATTTGCCGCAGAAATATCTGACTTGACTTCAAATTATCGTACAGTTTCTTTATTTTAAGCAGGGTTTTTATTCTCGTCTGTAACTCAAATTTATCTACCGGTTTACTCAGGAATTCATCGGCACCGTTTTCCATACCGATTTTCTTCGATTCCTGATCATCCAGTGCGGAAACTATCATCACGGGTGTGAAAGAGATATCCCTGTTGTCTTTGATTATCCTGCAGACTTCGAGACCGTTTATTTTCGGCATCATTATGTCAAGTATCACAAGATCGGGAATATTCGATTTCATGAGTGTTAGGGCTTCTTCTCCGTCTTTCGCCGCGAAAACTTCATACCCGATTTCTTCGAGCATCATTCTCATCAATTTCAGGTTTACAGGTTCATCCTCAGCGATTAAAATTTTTATCCGTTTCATAACCCACCATTCCTCGAAAATAAACAAGTTATTTAGAATGCATAATGTATTTTAACAGATAATAGTGACACCAAATTGACTACTATTGTTTGCGGAATATTAATTTTTGACTTTTATTACGAATAGATACGTCTTTGTTTTTGTGCTAAAATACGGTTAGTAAAACTAACTATATCGAGGGATAAAATGCTCATCAAAGAAAATCAAAAAGAAATACATGCGCTGTTAATCTTCACAATGCTCACCGGGATCATGCAAAGCATATTCAAAGTAGTCTTCAACCTTTATCTGAGAGAAACCGGGATACCTAATTCCGTAATAGGAAATATCACATCGGCAAATTTACTCGGAGCGGCTTTTCTTGGGCTTATAGTAAGCACCATGGCCGATATGATAGGCAGGAAGAAAGTCGCGTTGGTGTCCACACTTATATATCCTGTTGTAAGTATACTGCTGCTTTACGTGAGGGATTTCAACCTGATATGGTTGCTGTCCTTCATAAGAGGCGGTTTCCAAGTTATAAATTTCACAGTGGTGATGTCACTTCTTGTTTCAACGACGGCCGAAGGTGAACGGGTAAAATACTTCGGGCTGAATTTTGGCTTAAATATGGGCAGCGGTGTTTTCGGAAATTTAGCGGGTGGAATTCTCGGAGAAAGCCTGGGCTTGAACATGACTATGGTGATGGCAATGGTGCTGTATGCATTCGCATTGATTCCCTTGAGCTATGTCAGAGTCAAAGACGGGAGAAAAACGATGAAAAATATATTCGATTTTTCGGGATTCGGCAGTTCGCAGAAAAAGTTGCTCGCACTTCATTACAGCTCAACTCTTGCGGTGGGTTTCGGTGCGGGATTGTTCATTCATTTCGGTAATTTGATTTTCAAGGATCTGTTCGACATGTCCACCGCTTCGATAGGAATAGCTTTATCGATCGCAGAATTTGGTACGGCAGTCGGAGGCACTCTCGCAAAAAAATTCGGAAAGAAATTCGGACCCCTTCAGTTCAGATTCATATCACAGCTGATGGTGATCCCGCTCATAATATCTCTTGCAGTGGTAAGAAATCCAGTGCTTTTCACAATACTCTATGCGACAAGATTCGTGTTCATGAACATAGCCACACCGATTACTAATTCAATAGTCAATTCGTATATACCTTCCGACAAAATATCCACGATTACGGGTATAAATTCGCTGATAAACAACACTATAAGATCCATCGCCGCAGTTCTTTTCGGCTACATAGTCGGTTCTTCAATAAGCGGTTACACGACACTTTTTGCGATCAGCACCGTTTTTTACTGTGTGAATGCACTGATTTCATTCATCATGATGAAACAATTCAAAGAAGATTTAACAATAAAGCGTTTATTCGATCATTGAATTTCCTCAAAATTCATACGGTCATAATGATATAATTAAACGCAATATCAATTTCATTGCAAAACAAATTTGAGGAGGAATACACATGAAAAAAACGATTTTTACCGTTTTGATGCTGTTGTTTACGTCATTTTACCTCTTCTCCGCAATCCCGAATCTTTTAGGGACCTGGAGCGCTTCTGCAGAAAGGATTTCATCAGAAAACGGATTCACTGAAACCGCTTTCGGAAAGATAAGGTTCGTAATTTCCGAACAAAATGGAAAAGTATTCAGAGGATATAAGGAATATCTTGATACCACAGACAGCATGGTAAAAAAAGAAAATTTCAGTGGAAGTCTGAATGCCGATAATACCAAACTCTATATTGCCGAGCACGAAGACGGCTATATTTTCGGCGATATAGTTACTGAAAATGGAATTTTCATGTACTATCTCGAATCCAAAACAGACCCTCAGGCCATATACTTACATCTGATCAGGGAAACAACCATCCCGAACTTAACAGGTAAATGGGAATCGGAGACACTTGGCGTCACATCACGAAGACGGAAACAGATTCTCGGCAGGAACTACCGGTATTTATTTTATAACCGAGCAGAATGACCATGTATTCACCGGTTATAAAGAAATAACAACTTCGATCAGAGGAATTGTCAAAGAGTATTTCTCGGGAACCATATCTTACGACGGCAAGAATCTGTACATAGCCGAACATGATGACGGCTATACTTTCGGTGAGATTATCTCCGGCAACGAAATATTTCTGAATTATGTTGAGGATTCGGATGCCAGGGCTTTGTGTCAGATTTTAAGAAAGTCAAAATAAAAATAACTCCTCTCCGTTTTTTCGGAGAGGAGTTATTTACGCTCATACAGTCAATCTGATTTCTTTCCGAGCAGCAGTCTGAATTGTGTCCCATGCAATCCTACAGTAGTCCATATGACATTTTTGCATGCTATTTTATCCGTTCCTTCAAGGTAGAATCTATACTTACCCTTTCCGTATCTTTGCTCAACCATGATTTTCCCGAGGTTTACAAGTTCTTCGAACTCAGAATATATACCGTCTTCAAAGAGATTTTTGCCTATTTCGTATTCATCCCTGTCATATACTATGGTTCCATTGGCATCCAGCATCCACAGTTCGTATTCGTTTTCATCAAGTGACGAGAAAATATCCGAAAGGAATATCCCGGGTCTTATCAGATAGCTCAGCGAGCCGATGAGTTCACCATTCGTACTGAAAACCGGCCATTCCATATCAATAGCATCGAACCCTTCCACCGAATAGAAAATCCCGCTCATCACCGGATACTTTTCAGATTTCAATTTCAGAATCTGTTCCTGGTTGCCTATATATTTCCCCTCGTATTCTGAATATTCCGAAGGTACCACGTATTTCATATATCCTTCATCGTCTATAAAAGAAGTATCCACAACGTATTCACTGTGATTTTGCAGTTTCATAAGAATCTCAACAATATCTTCTTCCGTTGAATATTCGTCAATATGGCTCGATGCATTCTCCAGTTGCCAGTCGAGATCTATCAGTATATCCCCTATCTGCCGCTGGATTTTCAACATAAAATAGTCTGCACAAGCATCTGATGATTCTTTTAAAACTATCACGGAAATCAATCCGAATTTGTCGGAAACCGAATAAGCGACTATCCTTTCACCATTTTCATCGACGAAAGCGTAGAACCCGTTTGAGCCTCTGAATATTTCCATCTCATCGTTCACACCTTTTACCAGGAAATCCATATCCTCGTAAAGATAGCTGTAATCGTTACTCATCAATACCTTTCCGTTCGAATCGAGTACGTAAAATTCACACGCTTGCGGAATAATAGCACGTTCCATTATCCAGGAATTTAAGGTGTCAAGATAGCATGTGAATCCGACGGCACCCGCCACTTTGCCATCTATAAATACAGGTATCGCAAAAACAAGTGACTTTTTTCCCGTGGATTTGCTGAACACCGGAAATCCGAGTATTTCATTTCCGCTCATGATATCATCATAATATTCTCTGCTTCGCAGGTTCAGTCCCGTATAATTTCTCGTTCCGGAATAATAATCTCCATTGGGAAGTATCAGCAGAGAAAGGCCCCTATATTGATTCTCAATCTTCGACAAAAGCGGTTTTGCCTTTTCCCAGACCAGTTCGCCCTCATTTTCAAGTACGTCTGAAATGATTCTCAATGAATTCGTTATACCCTCAAACCTCTCTTCGAGAATATAATTCGAATATTTAACCCTGTCGAACATACCGGTACCGATTTCTATACCCGAGGCCGTAAGAAGAGAACAGAATAATCCCATCGAAAACAGAATAAATAAAATCTTAGCCTTATACATAAAATCACCGCCAAAAATAAATTGAATTTCACATTATTATAATACTTATTTACATTTTTTGAAAAACAGAACTATTTTGATTCTACGGAAATGGATGAAGAGCCTTTTCTCTTCCTGCGCAAGATGTCTATTGGCTATATGACAAAGCGTCGCCGCAATGGCATTCGGGGTTTTAAAAGGCCGTCGCCATTTTTGAATTAACCTTTATACGTCAAGAATTTAATTGAAGCCTGCTTTCAGACTGAAATGGCGGCTAAGGGTTGATTTAATATTTCAGAAGTGATATAATTAGGTAGTACAAACTAAATATCCAAAAGGAATTACTTATGGAAAACATATTACTTGAAACAGTTGAAAAAGTTACATCGTTTATAGCGGAAATCGAAGAAGGAGTCATGAACTCTTCTGATTTATCGAAAATCACTTCGAGGCAGATGAGTTATATCGACACTTTGAAGAAAAATTCCTCTATATCCCTGAGCAAACTTGCCGAAATTCTTGAAATCTCGAAACCCACCGCTTCCGTCGCCGTGAACAAACTCATAAGCAACGGTTATGTGATGAAAGACACTTCCGCAGAAGACAGGCGGAGAGTGATACTCAAACTCACCGAAAAAGGATTGGAGATTACAAAAAAACACGACAGGGCTCACCATATAATTTGCGATGAAATAAAAGACAGGTTGAGCGAAGAAGAAACGAATCAACTGATTCGCTTGATTTCTAAAGTTCTCATCAAAACTTAAATTTTAAAATTTCTTATTTTTATTGGTGTACGTCGTTTATCATTTTGGTTAGTTGTTACTAACTAATTATCCGTGAGGTGTTTCATGAACAGAGAAAAAGAAGCATTGAGAATTACCCTTATCGGTTTTTTTGTAAACCTGTTCCTTTCGTTGTTCAAGTTGTTTGCCGGAATATTCGGAAAAAGCAGCGCTATGGTTGCGGATGCGGTTCACTCGCTTTCGGATTTCGCATCCGACATAGTTGTTATGGTTAGTCTGAGGGTTGCGGGTAAACCTGCCGATGAATCACACGATTACGGACACGGGAAATTCGAGACACTCGCTACGTTTATAATAAGTCTGACACTTTTGTTGGTAGGTGCAGGCATCGGATATGAGGGAATCGTAAAAATCATCGGGATTTTCAACGGTGAAAAAACCGAAGCTCCTGAATTGATAGCAGTGATAGCTGCACTGGTATCGATAATATCGAAGGAAATGATATACAGAAAAACCGTGAAAATCGGAAAAAAAATAAACAGCTCGGCCGTGATTGCCAACGCATGGCATCACAGAACGGATGCCATGTCTTCCATATGCGCACTTATCGGTATAGGATTCGCATATTTTTTGGGCGATGATTTCATAATACTTGACCCTATAGCAGCCCTTTTAGTCTGCATATTCATACTTAAAGCCGGAATCGAGCTGGTCCGTGAAAGCATGTCGCAATTTCTCGAATATTCTCTGCCTGCGGATGACAAAAAGAAGATAATCGAGATAGTGGAAAAAATCGAAGGAATTCATTCTCCACACAATTTAAAAACAAGAAAAATAGGAAACGATATTTCTATAGAGATGCATGTGAACGTTCTCCCCAAAATGCGTGTGGAAGAAGCCCATAAACTTGCAGACCAGGCAGAAAAAAATATAAAACAGCTTTTCGGTCAATCCACGAATATTTCTATTCACGTAGAACCTTTGGATAATTCCAAATAATAAAATATCATCCGGTCCTCATATCAAACAGCTTCGTACGAAGAAAAAAGCTTCGTACGAAGAAAAAAAGCCTTCGAACTGAAATATGCCGCTGTATATCTGCGGCATATTTCAGAAGTTGAACACATCAAGTTTTCCATCTGCAATGCTGAATATTTCATCGGAATTGTTCGCTATGAAACTCCTGTCATGACTTATGAAGAAAAAACCACCCGGGAAGTTTTCGAGAAGTTCGTCCAGCACTTCCAGTGATTCAATATCGAGATGATTGGTGGGCTCATCCATGAACAGGAATTCGACCTTGCTCAGGATGGCTTTCACTATTGCTGCTCTCATAAGCTCACCGCGGCTTAATTCCGATATTTTCCTCATAACCGTTTCTCTTCTCAGTTTAGCGGCACCGAGAAATTGTCTGACAGTTGTCTCGTCAGTATCTTCAAAACCGAAATTGTCGATCAGTATTTCATATGTGAATAATTCGGACACTGTCTGTGGTATATAGAGATATTTTATGTCACCGTTCAAGCTCACAGTGCCTTTTTCCACCTTCAAATCATCGAGAATACATCTCATAAAAGTCGTTTTTCCCGAACCGTTAGGGCCGATTAGAGCTACTCTGTCCTTAGTCCTGAGCTCAAAACTCGCATCTTCAATTATCTTTTTTTCTCCGTAGCTAAAACTAATATCGCGTACCATCACCATATTTCTGTCAACAACTTCGTATTTTGGAAAAGCAAGGTTCAGCTTCTTCTCGACAAAAGGCTTGGTATCTCTGAGTTTCTCCACCTCCTTCTCTTTCCTGTGCTGGGCGCTTAAAGCTCTTTTCATCATTTTAGCGGCCTGTGCTCCGATATGACCCCTGTCAGCTCCTTTCGTACCCACACCGAATTTCTCTTTTTCTCTGCTGTTCGACCAGTTGCGCCGCCTTACCACCTCCGCTTCAAGCCGTTTAATTTTCTTTCCGATATCCTCTGCATTTTTCTTACGGGTTTCAAAATCCCATTCGAGAAAATCTATGAGATTTGAATACCCGCCTGAGACTTCAACACTGTTTCCCCTGTCGATATATACCGTGGAATCCGCTATGTTGTCTATGAATTGCCTGTCATGACTTATTATGAGATAGCTTTTTCCCTGTTTCTTCCCCTCTGTGATGATATTCTCAAGGTAAATTCTCATAGAAATATCAAGATGATTGGTCGGTTCATCCATTATGAAAAAGTTGGAATTCGACAGCTGCATTTTGGCGATTTCCAAAAACCGTTTCTGCCCCTGCGAAAATTCAGAAACTCTCTTCTCAAGCATTTTTTCATCATATTCGTATCTATTCATGAAATTTATTATCTTGCTCTCAAACTCGTATCCGTTCTTCCAGCAATATTCATCTATCAGCTCGGAATATACGGGATCGTCCGGCTCTGTCGAAACCAACTTCCCGTATATTTCCTGTACGGCCTCATCAGCTCCGAGTAAATAATTCATCGCCGTTATTTCCCTTTCCTCAAATTCCTGATTCATAACACAAATTTCAGTTTCCGGATCAAAATTAACGGTACCGTCGGTGGGAATCAGCTCACCAGTTATACATTTCACGAAAGTAGACTTCCCGCATCCGTTAGGGCCGACTACGGCCTTGGCCTGTCCTCTGGAAATATTTATATTCATGTTATCGAGAACAACATTCTCGACGAATATTTTTGAAAGATTTTTTACATTAAGCATATGAATCACCCCTATAAATATAAAAACCCACACGCATTTTGTGTGGGCAATAAAAAAGGCTCCGACGTACGGAGCCTTCCAAAAACCGTTATATTAAAATACGTCGTTTAAAAAAATATTAATTTATTCTATTCACCAACGTATTTTTGAACATTTTCTCGCCACCCTCAATTTTCTTCATTATATGCATATGATATCACAAATCGGATTCATTTAACCTTTTTTTCTTATATAAGTAACAAATAAAGTGCCAGTCATCACCAAACCCATTATAATTAAAGCATTCCCAACTCCCATTCTATCCGCAATATAACCGGTTACCGGTGCTGCCACGGCAAGTGTGAGCGTCTGCAACTGTGATTCCACGGAAAGACCCGAAGCCATGTTCTTATGCTTAATCTGGTCACTTATTCCCGACACCATCATCGGTCTTCTGAGATTTTCCAAGACAAACAAAACGAAAAGCATCAACACGGCAACGAACATGAATCCACCGTTGATAAACATTCCGCAAAGTATCATCGATATGATTCCCAAAATGAAAGAGATGTTTATCGCAACACGTTTCTCGCCGAACATCGACTGAATTTCGGAAGATTTTTTGGAGGCCAAAGCTGTTGCGAGGTAAAAGAAAAAGTACACCGCACCGACTATCAACGATACCTTTTTCTGTTCATCCGCAATTATTGACAGAGGAATGGTTAATGCCAGATATTTCAAAACAGGCTGCACATAATTTTTGGTATTTTTAAAAAAGCCGGAGAAAATAGATGCACTGAAAAGATAATTCAACACTTTTTTATCTTTGAATATTGAAATGAAATCTTTTATGGTCTCAGATTTTTTGGCATTCTTTTCATCGCCATCCAATTCTTTCGGATAAGTGTACAGATTTATAAGGTTTATGGCATAAGGTATTATGGAGAATATGAATATTATCCTGTAATCTCCGGTGAAAAACACCAAAGCAGCCGCAATAACCGAATTCAAAGCCGACCCGAGCTGAGAAGACGCACGCGTCGCTCCGTAGTATTCCGTTTTTCTGTCGGTGAGTCCTTTTATCCTGAGATATTCGAGTATCAATGCCTTATGCGTTCCGGTCCTGAACGCTTCGCCCACCGAAAACAACAGCATTGCCACAACGTAAACCCCAAAATTCGGAAAGAAGAAGAAAACCAGAAAAGACGCCATGTAGGCTATCATTGACAATACCATGGATAGACGTCTGCCAAAAAGATCGGCTATTATTCCGGTCGGTATTTCCATTATGTTGGTGCTGATTTCCCTTACCGAAAAAAGCCAGCCGATCTCAAGAAATGAAAAACCGAGCTGTCTGAAAAACAAAATCATGAAAGGATCGAAAAATCTTAGATTCTTGAGAAAACCGTACGCGGCGAATTTATAAAACTGTCTGTCTTTTACTATGGCCATTTTTTCACCTGAAATAGAGTTTACATATTATACATCGAATTTGAATTGAATTGATCTTTATAACACTTGACTTCCACTATACCGATTGGTATAATACACATGAGGTGTAACATGGATAACAGGGAAAAGATAATGCTCGAATCTTTGGAATTGTTTTCAAAGAGCGGATACGACAACGTAGGGATACAGGAAATATGCGACAATTCGTCCATAACAAAACCCACTCTTTACCATTATTTCGGAAGTAAAAGCGGATTGCTTGAAGAGATAATGCTTGAGAATCATAAAAAACTGAGGAATGCCATCATCTCGTCCGCCGAATACTCGGGAGACCTTCCGCTTGCCGTAAACAAAACGGTAAGATCGTATTTTAATTTCGCAAAAAACAATCCCGGTTTCTACCGAATAATGCTCTGCTCTTTTTGCGCTCCCGTAAACAGCGATTTATACCGTGTTTCTCATAAATTGATGCTTAACCAGTACGAAATAATTGAAAAGCTTTTCAAATCAGCCGCGGCGGATCACGGCAACATGAAAAACAAACACACATCTTTGGCGGTTACTTTCATAGGACATATAAACACGTACATAAGCATGTGGCTCAACAACTTCAGGGAATTGGACGAAGATCTCGTCTTTTCGGCTTCACACCAATTCATGCACGGAATATACTCTTAATTTTTTTAATATCACTATACCGAACGGTATAAAAGGAGAAAAATTATGGTTAAAAACTCACCTGATTGGGTATCAGAATCGGTTTTCTATCACATTTATCCTCTGGGATATTGCGTTTCCGGCGACTATGACGGGAATTTCAGCCGAAACAATTTGTCGAGGATTTCGGAAAACCTCACCGAATTGAAAGACATGGGCTTTAACGCCATATACCTTGGACCAGTGTTCCAATCCGAAAATCACGGATACGATACATCTGATTATTTCAAGGTGGACGCGAGACTTGGAAGCAACGGCGATATGAAAGAATTCATAAAATCATGTCATGAGCTTGACATAAGGGTCATACTGGATGGCGTGTTCAACCACACCGGACAGGATTTTTTCGCATTCAGAGAACTCGTAAATTGCGGGGGATACGGAGAATTTGAAAGCTGGTATTGTGATATCAGCCACGATCATTCAGCTCACGGAATGCCTTTTACATACGGTTGCTGGAACGGTCACCGGGAGTTGCCCAAACTGAATCTCAGAAACAAAAATGTCAAGGCGTACCTTTTCGAGGCAGTCAAATTCTGGATAGACGAATTTGACATTGACGGAATAAGACTCGATGCGGCAGACTGCCTTGATTTTGAGTTCATGAAAGAGTTGAGAATTCTCACCGATAAATCAAAAAACGACTTTTGGCTCATGGGAGAAGTGATACACGGTGATTACAGCAATTGGGCGAATGGCGGCACCCTGCATTCGGTTACGAATTACGAATGCTATAAAGGACTTTATTCGAGTTTCAACGATTCCAATTTCTTTGAAATCTCCTACGCTCTCAACAGACAATTTGGCCGCGGCGGGTTATACGAAAATCTGCAGCTTTACAATTTTGTGGATAACCATGACGTATCGAGGATTTACAGCCTGCTGAACGATAAAACCGACATACATCCACTGTACGTCCTGCTTTTCACTATGCCGGGAACGCCTTCCGTTTACTACGGAAGCGAATACGGTTATGAAGCTCGGAAAAACTCCGGCAGCGACTGGAATCTAAGACCGGAACTCCGCCTTATAACCGGAAATCTGAGTGCGGAAAAGCGAGCGATCGTCTCAACGGTAAAAAAACTAATCGAAATCAGAAAATCTTATACCCCATTGAAAAAAGGATGCTACAAACAACTTCATGTTGACCACAAGCATTTCTTATTCGAAAGGGAATTCTACGGTGACAGAATTATAATCGGGATAAATTCTGAAGATATGACGCATCGCGGATGCCTCAATTCAATGGCTGACGGAATGTATTTCGATATTCTGAACGGTATGAGAGAGTTCAAATGTGAAAACGGGAGACTGAATTATGAAATATATCCCAACTGGGGAATGATACTCGTTAAGAAATGATTGAAAAATATCATGGTGAGGTATAATTGAAATATGAAAAGGGGTGATGATACGAAACTTGAAGATTCGACCATGAATATTCTAAAAAATCCGTCACAACCCTGGACAAAATATCTAACCGCAAAAAAATCGGAAAACAGGAAAGATTCGGATATTTATTTTTCTGAAATGATAATGGATGAGAGAATAAATGAAATATTCGAGACATGCGAAAAATTCCATTCAACTCCTTTGAAAAGACACAACGACGCTGCACATCCGATTCATAAACTTTCACTGCTACTGGATTTCGGTTTCGATAAAAATTATCCTCGCATGGACAGGATTCTGAACGATATTCTTGTAAAAACTGACGAAAAAGGTTATTTCACGATACTGTTGAGCATACCGGAAGCATTCAGTAAAAAGAAGTTCGGAACATTCGATTCATGGATACTATGTGATTTTCCAACGTTGATTTATTGTCTTCAAAAAGGCGGATATGCCGATGATCTCAGAGTAAAAAAGGCGGTATGCAATCTCGAAAAACTTGCCGACAGCAACGGCTGGAGATGTAAGGGAGATGTTGCCGGATTCAGGGGTCCGGGGAAAAAAGAGGAATACTGCCCGTATGCGAACATAATATCACTCAGGGTTTTCTCCTTCATTAAAGAGTATCACGATATGAAATTCATAAAAAACTCCATAGATTCATTCTTTTCACATTGGTTAAATCGAAAAGAAAAGAAATACTACATGTTCGGAATCGGTACGGATTTCGGAAAACTGAAGTACCCCGATATTTGGTTTGATATACTTAACGTATGCAGGGTGCTGAATCGCTTCGACTATGCAAAAAACAATCCCGTGTTCTCCGAATTGCTTGAATCAATAAGGCAAAAGCAGCTTCCGGAAGGCGGTTTCAAGCCGGAATCGGTATATATGGCCTATAAGAAATTTGATTTCGGGCAGAAGAAATTCACTTCCGAAACTCTGACATACTTTGTCAGTGAACTTTTTGAATGAGTATCAAGTTAAATATTAAAGCCATGGATATAAAATAAACTTTTTTAATGTATAATCGTCTGGTTTTTGGTCGAAGAATTCTTGTAATGAGAGGGATAATTTTTACGTATTTTTTCTTCATACACCTAAAAGATGATAAATTCAGCAACACTTTCTGCTTCCATCCCCCGGGGAATATTTCTCATATACTGACAGAACAACATGTTAAGTTCAAAAATATTTTCTTGAGGAGAAAAACATGAAACATGGATTATCGCTAAAAAATTACTTTGCAAAAGATTTCACATCCGACTTAAAAGCCGGGTTCATAACCGCAGTAGTGGCCCTGCCGCTGGCTATCGGCTTCGCCATCGCCAGCGGGGTACATCCGGTCATGGGATTATATACGGCAGTAATAGCCGGATTTCTGGGTTCTCTGATCGGCGGTTCCAAATTCTCCATAACCGGTCCCACTGGTGCTATGACTGTTCTCATACTCTCCACGCTGAATAAATACGGAATAGAGGGAATCTTGCTTGCGGGACTTTTGGCAGGTATCATGCAATTCCTGCTTGGAGTGGTTAAAGTTGGAAAATTCGTAAAATTCATACCCCTTCCGATAATATCAGGATTCACTGCAGGGATAGGAGTGCTGATCTTCATCGGACAGATACCTAATTCTCTCGGGATAAAAATCCAATCGCATGAATTCGTCGGCGACACCTTCAAAGAAATAGCCGGCAGTATTTCATCCACCAACATGACGGCAGTCTTAATAACATTGCTGACTTTCGCCATACTCATGCTGCTGCCGAAATTTTTTTCGCGCATAAAATTTCTGAAAGCCGTACCCGCTTCTATAATCGCATTAATATTGACAACCGTATTTGCATATTTCTATGCATCCAAAACCGGTATACCTACCGTAGGTGAAATACCGTCGAGCCTGCCTTCATTCAAACCCGTTAACTTTGACTGGCAACTCGTGAAGGATATACTGCCCGCTTCTTTCACAATTGCTCTGCTTGGCTCCATAGAAGCCCTGATGTGCGCAGTCGTAAGCGATGGCATGACAGGCACGCGCCATAACAGCAACAGAGAGCTTATAGCACAGGGGATAGTGAACATGATAGTTCCGTTTTTCGGCGGCATACCCGCCACGGCAGCCGTTGCACGCACTGCCGTTAACATAAGGGAAGGCGCCAGAACGAGAATTGCAGGAATGATACATGCGGTAATACTATTGCTTACCATTCTGTTCTTCGCACCCGTGGCCCAGTACATACCAAAATCCTTTTTAGCGGGGATGCTGATGTTCGTTTCACTAAAAATGATAAACGTGAGGGAAATATGGACAATTCTGCATCTGAGCAAATCCGAAACACTCGGACTCCTGATAACTCTATCGCTTACGGTGCTCACCGATTTGGTTTTCGCTGTGGAAGTCGGATTCGTTTTTGCAGTCATTCTCGTTTTCATAAGATTGATAAACATGATACAGGTTACGCATCATGAGGATATAGACAGCTCACATTCAAAAATACATCTCTCCCAGACAATACAAAACGATAAAACACTCAATAAAAATGTCGCCATATACATACTTCAGGGTCCGTTCTTCTTCGGCGCCATGAACGTATTCGATTCCAAAGTCAGCGAGCAGATAGACACAACCATGCCGCACATAATAATAGACATGGAAGACGTGCCGTTCGTGGACTCGACTGCGGCATTCCGCCTTCTTGAATTCATACACAAAAGAAGCAAAACCGGAAAAAAAGTATACCTGACCTGCATGAAGCCTGATGTAAAAAAGCGACTGCTTAAAAACCAGGAATTGAAAGAATTCATACATTCGAACAACACCATATTCCCGGATTCGATTTCGGCTATAAATTATCTGAAAATTCACTTGGAGAAAGAATAGAATTTACTTAAAAAGTCATCCGTACGGATGACTTTTTTATACACTTCAAGCACACTTCCATTTCATATAAAATTCACTGTTGTTCAGGTATTTTTAAATCAAGCTGTCTTGTTCTATTATAATTTCACATAATAAAGTTCCATCACGTATTTATTAAAATTCAAGTGTCATTTCTCATTTTTATATTTTCCATATGTTATAATACTCACTGAATATATTTGTTTTTAATAGTATCTAACTAAATAAAAAGGAAAAGGTCGTTTTAGAGGAATTCACCTTTCAATATTCAAAAAAAAAACCTCTAAGATTTTGTTTTTCCTTTTTTTATTTTCTATAATTTTTATATCATGATTTAAAAGTTATTGGATGATGATATTACATTTATAGGGTCTTTGGAAAAGAAAAAAGTGAGAAATGAGTAAAAATACATATTCAACCCCAAAATAGATTGCAGTCAAAGAAAGAAAAAAAGTTAGACAAAAGAGAAAAATTCGGAAGCGATTGAAAATAGATTTTCGACATTGAGCCTGAAGCGGTAAACTTTTTTGAAATTGGTAGAAGAATTATCGGTAATATCCCTGTATTTCCCGGTGGTGAGATTCATATAACCAGCAATAAGAAGAAAACCGATAAATCGTCATTGAAAGGACAATTATCCGAAGTGGATTTTGAATTGAAAAGGGAACAAACGAACCTGGTTTTCGGTATATTCCTTTTCTTCTCGAGATATGTGGAGTGAACTTTCAAAACCGAATCGTATTTACCGGTAGGAGATTTAGCAGAAAGGGAGAAAGACTTTTTTGAAATAAAAGCCCTACCCTTGAAAGAATCATGAACGAAATCGAAGTATGTTTGATACATAAGTTACCTTCTTTTGCTTTATACATCAGTTGCGTCGAATACAGCTAATTATAATTTCAATTGGAGGTTCCTAAAGATATTTTTTACATCGTTTTTAGTTATAACAGTTGTTTTTAGTTATTTTCGAAGAACCTATACATCTATCAATAGGAGGAAGTGGATGTGTTAGATTTTTTTATGAAATTTATCCTAGTTTATGTATTTTTTTTCTTTTCTATGCTCTTTGCTTCAGCAGAAATAATTAATGATCATGAATGGTTTTTCTATAGAATCACCAAATATTTATGAAGAATTTGGTGAAAACGGACTTCTGCTAGAGATAATTTTAAGGGATAAAGGAACCTATTTTTTTCTTATATAAAAAAGATCTATTTGAAAAAATTATTGATGTTATGAATAAAGATGGTGAAATCGCTAAAGCTCTTTTAATTAATTACGAGTATTTTTTATACGAAGCTGTAGAAAATGAAAAAGTACTAAATTATCTTCTTTTCAAAATAAAGACATTAACAAAAAAACAAAGAGAAAATTTTCTTTATTCACCAGAAAATTTCTCAACTTTTTTATTTTCTGAGGTAAATTCCTCCACAATCTATACAAAAATGGTTTTGGAAAAATATCCTGATATAGCAAAAAGAACATTATTTTTTTTATCATTGGAGAATGAAATCACAGATTTAGAAAGACTTTCCAAATCAATTTATAAATATCATGATGTTTACAATGAAGAAGGTTTTGGTCCCTATGCAATGGAATTCTTCTATCCTTCTACGGAAGAAGATTTCAAAATAATAGATTTCTACTACGAAATTTATAAAACTTTTGACGAAGAAACTGCGATTAACTTAATCTACATGAATCAGGAAGACATCGAAAAGCTTGTGAAACGGGAAAATATACCGATTGAAAAGTTGAAAAGTAAATTATATTCTCTTCAAAGATTAACTAAAACTGAAATGGAAGAGATTTACCCTTATACAGATATCCTTTTTCGGATTTTATTGTGGGATAACGGTGTTGAGATATTGATAAAAAGCCCATATATTACAAAAGAACTATATGAATATTATTCAAAAAACGAACAAGTCATCAATTCATTCCGATATACCATTGAAGATCTTGGGTTTAGTGCTGTGTATTTCTATTCACAGAACAGAGGAAATTTAGGCCTCGTCGAATTGATGGAAGAAACTGATTATCATGAAGAATATGGTGGTACCTACTTAATCTCAAAAATTCTGAATGACTTAATCATACATCAAAATTCCAATGGAACTAAACTAATGAATGATAAAATTTTATTCTATCTAAATGCGCCAATTAAACAAATATTTACAGAAAAATATTCAAGCAATTCTCTCACAATTTTGGATTTTGTACCTGGTTATGATTTGTTCAATCTAATTTATAAGGCTTCCGATGGATATGTTTTGGATTCCTGGGATTATATTGGAGCAGGATTTGATATCGCTGATATAGCATTAACAATTTTTACTTTAGGTGGTTCAAAATTTTTTTCAACAAGTATGAAACAAGCTTCAAATCAAATACTAAAAAATTCTATCAAAGAAGGATCAGAAGAAATCATAGAAAAAACTATAAAAAAAGCCCCTGATTTACTACCTCTCTTAAAAAAAGTGATAAGCAGTAAATTTATTATTAGCTCAAAAGGTCAAATTGCAAGTTATTATCGGACTATCAAGAATATAGGAAAAATAGATGTTACTAATTTTTTTGAAATATGTTTTAAAACATCGAAGAAACTTTCTTCAAAATTTAAATTTTTAAAACCTGTACAAAAAAAAATATTTTTATCAGGGGGGAAATTTGACGCCCGGTCGATTATGAGAAATGGTCTTGAAATTAAATTTAGTGCGAGTGGATTCTTAGTTGATGAAACAATGATGCCATTTATGATTGGAAAAAGTATAGAGCTAAATGATTACTTAGTTACTAATATTGTTATAAAAGGGGTAAATACATGGGATTAGCAAATAATGTAAAATTAGTTTTTTTTGTTTTTTTGCTTTTTTTGTTTTCAACGCACCTCGCTTCATTCAAAATTTTTAAGAGTTTTGATGAATTTGCAGACATGACAAGAAAGGTAGCGGAGAATTCTGATTTTTTGGATATGACAAGAAAAATAGATATAGATAATTCTTATCTAAAGTTTGTGGACAGTGATTTGGTAAAATTAAGAAAAACGGTAAAAGACATTTTCCCCAACATAGAAAAAATCACAAAGGTTCCAATAGCAAAAATGAATAAGTTTGAGCTTGATGATATTTTGATTAAATCAAAAAAAATCTCTGAAATTCAAAATAGATATCCAGCTTCCGAATCTCAAAAGATATTAAAGACACTTGGAGAAGATCAAATTTATCTTGCCATACGATATGGAGATTCATTCACAGATCAAATAGTTTCATTAGCAATGCATGGGAACAATTACGCAATTAAGTACGCAGATACAGCAAGAAAATCTGGGGCAGGGATAGTGAAGTTTTACGAATCATATATAAAGGGAAAAGAAAAGCTTTGGATTAGCTCTGGGCTCTTAACTGCTTTTCTTATTGCCCCAAAGCAGTTTGCAACCGTAATGGGAGACATTACCGAACATGGGTTAAAGCAAATTTCAGATGCAGGGATCTATTTGACAGATGAGTTTTCAAAAAGTATAACTGCTGCCGCTACTCATACAGCAAAGAATTTTGCAGAAAAAATCATGACTAATCCCCTAAGTTTCATTATTTTTTGTAGTTTTGTCTTTATTTTTCTTATGCGTATTAAACAAACACGTATATTTTTTTCGTTTGTGTTTAAAAAAAACAATGTGTTTTTTTTCTTTTATTAAAAAAGAAACTCAGAAAAAGAAAAAAAGAAATTTAAAAATTGAAAAAGAGGACAACAACGAACATCATGATAACCCCAAAAATTTTTCATTATGAAAAAAGGTGATAAAATGAAAAAGAAGACTATAACAGATATATTAAATCAATTGGAAGCATTTTCAAAAAAACCGGTAGGTATTTTTGGAGATGCCGGCGCAGGTAAAACAGTTTATTTTACTGTTCTTTATCATCAGAAAGCATCAGAAAACGGAGAGGTGAGATTAACAAATTCCGATTTTGAAAATCAAGAATTAAATAAATCCGAACTTTACTTAAGAGAGAATTATTTGAAATATCTTTCAAGGGGACAGAATATACCTTCAACAGGTATTGATAATGAGAAGAAACTTCAATTAAATTACTCCTATCGAAATATTGAATATCAAATGGTTACATATGATTATTCCGGTGAGTTAACAAAAAACCGCATGGATAAAGAGATAGAAGAAAGAGAAGTGAATAGTGAAGATATATTTAGAAAAGTAGAATTCGAAAAGAAACAAAGTGAATTATATGATTTTTTCAAAAAATGCAAGAGTATTATGATTTTTTTGGAATTTACAGAAGATGTGGCAAGAAAGGAACAAATTGTTCAAAATATAAGCGATTTATTAAATGCTATTGAAAAGAATAAAAAGATTAACAATAAAACTGGTTCGAGTATTCCTATCGCAATCATAATAACGAAATGTGATCATCATTCACCTGTTGATTCAGAATTTGTTTCTCAGTTGGAAAAAGTAAAAAAGACTCTCGAAGAAGATCCTCAGTATAAAAAAATACTAAATCAGGTAAAAAACTTCGCAAGCAAAGAGCTGGAAATATTTCCAATTTCCTCATTTGGAGGGAGTAAACGATCAGAGTTGGGAGAAGAGCTACCACCGGAATCAATTAATCCAAAGTTTATTTTTAAACCCCTTATTTGGTTTTCAAATATGTACGATCAATTCTATATGAGTGAAATAGAGTGTATTCTTGATTATTCTATTTCAGCAAAAGAACTAACATTGATAAAAGAATTTGTTAACCATAATATCGGAGATAATGATATAAAAGGAAAACTTTTGGAAGAAATAGAAAAAAAAAGGAAAACTAAAAGAAAAAAAAGAAATTTAATTACAATTACCACAACTATAATATTCATACTATTACTTGGAATATCTTTAAAAGTTATTGGAAATAACAAGTATAATAAATTAGAAAAAGATTATATTAATTCTGTGGATATTTATGAAAAAAGTATAATCATGAATAACATTGAGGAAGATTTTTTACTCGAAATAACTAATTCTAAAAGAATTAATGATTTAAAAAAGAATTATGATAATTTAAAGGAACAACAAAAAAAGATCACATTTAAAATTATTGAAAACATGGATTCTTTGAGCTTAAGAAAAAAAGCTATTGAGGACTTTTTATATATTTTTGGTACGGAAACAGAATATCAAGTTGCTCTATCTAAAATAAAAGAGGACATTTTCAACGAGGAAGTGAAACAAAAGTATCAAATAATTTTAAATCTGAAAGATAGTAAAAGTAAAAAAGAAGAGATAGAAGCATTTATTAATGAATTTCCGGATCATTATTTATCTATAAATTTAAAAAATGAATTGATAAGAATTGAAAGCAAATTAGATGTAGATCAAGCATATTTCAACTTGATGGATACAATACAATATATTGACAGTGATTATAGCAAGTATCAAGAAATTAAAAATTTTCTTAGCAGATACCACGATATAGATAATTATGAAGAAGTAAATGCGCAAGCTGAAAGTTATCTATTAAAAGCGGAAAAGAAGTTATATGAAGAGATTAAAATAGCAGAGCAAAGACAAGATAGGGAATTGATGCGTGAATTAGTTGATAGATATCTTTATACGAATGATTTCAAGGATTATATTAACGAAGTAAAACTAATAAATTCGAAGATAAATTTTATGAACGAACAAGACATGGTAAACAAGATTAATGAAAATGTACATATTTATAATGACTTACTTTATCAAAATTCAAGCAATATTGAATCAATAAAAAATCAGATAGATCTAATTATTAATTTATGTAAAGATTATTCAGAGAAAGGCTTTTCATCAAAAAGTTGGATAGAAAAAACATATTTAAAAGCACAGGAAATAAAAAACTCGATTGCTGATGTCATATTAGATGTTATAATATATGGTCAGTATGGTTTAGGCATTGCCAATAACTCTTTTAAAATTATTTTAAAATGTGATTCTCAGAACGTCACTTTAAAGAAATCATTGAATACTAAAGTTCCTGCAAGCGTTGGCACAATAAATATGAATATTTCTCCTTGGTCTAATTTTGAAATAGAAATTTATAGAGATCCTTTTGGCCCGTTTATTGGAGAATCTTTGAAAGATAGAGTTACATTTAATTTTGCTGATTTAAATACATATAAAAACTTTATTGATAACGAAGAATCAAGACAGATCAAGCTTGAAATAAATAAGTCTTTGTTTGAGATTCCTGTCAATAATGGCTATTAAGCTTTACATCGAAACTAAATTTAACCAAAAAGAATACGATTTTTATTATTCTTACAATTTTGATTCCGCAGCGAATAATACTTTAAAAAGCTTGTCCTTGTGTAGAAATGATAATATGGTTTTGTCTATTTTAAATGAAAGAAATTATATTATTATTTATGCTTATTTTATAGGTGGAAAGGATAATTACCATCGAGATTATTATACGAAAATCGTTTTTCTCTGTGATTCTGCCAATGAAAAGATTTTAAACGAAGTAAGAAGTTTATTCTATTATATTCTTAAACTATTGAAAGATATGAATTTTAATCCAAATGATGTTAATTTTCAATTGAAATGCTTAAATGTTTCAGAGGACGAAAATAAACATTTGACAAAAATAAATAATAAGCAAAAAACAAATATGAATGAACGAACAAAAAAAAGTAAAAGAGTTTACTTAATGATGATTACTATGGTTTTTATATTGATTGTTATCAGTACTATTGCTATACCACAATTATTAACAAAGCTCGACAAAGAAAGTAAGAATTTATCAGATAAAATGTCACAAAAAAACGAGCTACCAAAAGAAAGTACAGATGAGAATAAAATAAATTATTCCAAAAAGTTAAATTCATTTGTTTTAAAAAAGGGCTTATTAAAAGCAGGTTTTTATTTAGACGATCATTTCCACTCTCTTTCTAAAAATGAAATTTATGATATATTAAAAGCAATCGACACAGGGGAAGTTCCCTTAAAAGAAAATTCGGAATACTCAGTAATTTTTTTTGAAAAAAATATTACCGTTAACGAGTATTCTTATAAAAAAAATCCTTTTTTTTATTGTCGTTTAGATTTTGAAGAAAACGATGTTAATGAAGAATATAGAAACAGCTTAAGTTTTATCCACGAAAAAAAAGACATTCCTTTATATACAGAAAAGATATTTGGAAATCTTGAAATTCTTTCATCTCAAGAAGGCAAAACGTATTTCATTTTTATTAATTTCGAGTGATTTAATCAGGTCTTGCTGAATAACTCCAGAACTCTCATAAAAAGAGGAACACGAGGGTAAAAATGGTATAATAGATGCATGAAAAAGTGACAAAAAGAGGCAAAAGTCATGCATCTGAGGTGAGAAATGTACAGCGGAAGAAATTTAAAACAGCAGGAACTTGACGGAATTGTAAACGACTTTAACATAAAACTGGACTCGGATAATCGCTGGGTAAAGATGAGTAGAATGATACCCTGGGGAGAAATAGAAGAGAGATATGCTAAGACATTCAGAAATAAGATAAACGACGGAAGACGTGCGAAAAGAGCCCGGGTGGCAATAGGATCGTTGCTGGTGCAGCAAATCCTGAAACTTACAGACCGTGAAACAGTACAGATGATAAAGGAAAATCCGTATATACAGTATTTTCTTGGATACAACGAATTCAGGATGAAAGCACCGTTTGACGCGAGTACCATGGTGCATTTCAGAAAAAGATTCAGTGTGAAAATAATAGCGGAAATCAACGACATGATACTTGAAAAGATGAGAAGTGAGGAAACTCAAAAGAAGAACGATGATGATGACGATGATATAACATCCGGACAGAACACCTGTCCGGATGAAGAGACAAAAAAAGAAGAAAAAGACGGGAATCAGGGAAAACTCATGTTGGATGCCACTTGCGTACCAGCGGACATAAGATATCCAACTGATTTATCGTTACTGAACGAAGGCAGAGAAAAAATAGAGAACATGATAGACATAGCGTGGGAAAAGTTGAAAGAAACCGGAAGAGTCAAACCCAGGACGTACAGGCTCGAAGCGAGAAAATCATATTTGGCAACGGCGAAAAGACCGGGGCACAGAGGAATACGAAATGCAATTAAAAGCCAATTACAGTATCTGGGAAGGGACTTGAACATACTGGATGAGCTGTTAAAAGAAAACAGCGAGAGGGAAGAAAACAACCTGCTCAACGACAAACAGACAGAAACGGTTTCGATAATCCGAACCTTGTATACACAACAGAAACAGATGTACGAAAGCAGGATACACCGGATAAAAGACAGAATAGTAAGCATAAGCCAGTTCTGGGTAAGACCGATAGTAAGGGGAAAGGAAAAATCACCGGTAGAATTCGGAGCCAAACTGGAGATAAGTGTAGTGGACGGATTCACAGGCATAGAAAAGATAAGCTGGGACAACTTCAACGAGGGACAGGGACTTATTGAATCCGTGGAACGATACAGGGCAAAATACGGATATTATCCCGAGGCAGTGCTGGCGGACAAACTGTACAGAAACAGAAAAAACCTGGAATATTGCAAAGAACACGGGATACGGCTCAGCGGACCCAGACTCGGCAGACCGCCGAAAGATGAAAAAAAGACGAAAGAGCACAAAAAACTTGAATATCTGGACACATGCGAAAGAAACACGGTGGAAGGCAAATTCGGAGAAGGGAAGAGAAGATACACATTGGAACTGAACAAAATGAAACTCAGAGAAACCTCCGAAGCGTCAATAGGAATGAACATTTTAACCATGAACATCATGGCTTACTACCGGAGGTCTCTGAAATTTTTGTTTATTTTTTTCATTTTGTCAAAAATATCCGATTTTCTCGATTTCCGACAGAAATTTGCCTCAAAAAGAGTTTGCTTTACCCTTTGTTGTTAATATATCATTACTGAAATTCTGGGTTTTCTTGTTGTTCAGCAAACCCTAAATATTAAGAAAGGAAAATGGAGTTATGAATAATAGTAATAACAAACAAAATAGCAAAGAAACATGCAGAAATACTCTTCAAAAAAAAGGTCATAAAAAACATTTAGGTATCAAAGTTTTCATTTCTTTTATAACAATCATTATAATTACATTTATCGTAATTTATTTTCAAGAAAGAAACGAATTAGCAGAGATAAATAATTTAATAGTTGATAACGATAATATTCAAAAAAAAATAAAAGTGTATCAGGACTATCAATCGAAAAAATTTATCCTACCTTTTTTAAGCCAAAAATACGAATTAGAAAAAACATACAAAAAAGTCATATTGGATGATATCAAAAGACTTATTGAAGAAGATTTAAAAAAATTTAAACTAATGAATACCGAAACACTGGACTCTCAAAGAAAAAAAATATTATTAGAAAAAAACTTAAATGAAAAATTGAATACTTATTATGAATATACGGATAATCATCAAGAGCTGTATTTATTTCTAAAGAATATAGAAAATAACTTAAAAGAAATTATGAATGAAATGATTAACTCCATAGAAAGAGAACTATCTAATTCAAATAATTTAGTTTCGTTGGAAAAAAATATCAATTTCTATAATCTTTTATCTTCAGAATATAAACATGAATATTTATTCAATGATGTTTTATATAAAACCGCTGTTGAAAGAATGAATGATATAAGACTAGTGAAGGAGTACGAAGAAGTTATAAATGCTTCAAAATTGAACATTGAGGTTATAAAAGATGGATTGGTCATTTATAATAAAATAAATACTGAGCTGTATAAAGAAATTCAGCTAAATTCATTGCTTAATCTGTATCAAAAAAAACTTGTAGAAGAGATAAACGATTTTGATTTCAATTCGTGTGAAGGATTCAAAAAGAAATACTATGAAGATTTTAGAGATTCAGTTTTATTTGAACATATTAATAGAATATGGATTGTAAAAAAAATTAATGAAAGAATAAAAAACAAAATCCAACCCATGATAAAAGAAAAAATCTCAAATGATATTACTGAATACGACAACACTTTGAGTTATATTATCTTAAAAGATTTATATTCATCTTTGCTTGAGTACAAAAAAGATTTTCCGTATAGTATAGATTTCAATCCTGAGTTGCTAAAAGTAGAAGATTTACTAAAAGCATATAAATCGTTATTGTTAGAAGTACGAGTAAATAGTAAATTAGAATTCGAGAAAATTGAAGTTAGATGTAACTTAAATAATTCGATAATAAGTAAGCAATTCGTTGAAGACACAGTTTTGTTTATTATCGAATGCAGTTTAAAAGAAATTACTGAAGTAATAGAATTGGTTTTTTTGGTAGATAATAACCATGTTTTTGAAACACAAATTACACCTCCTTTTATACGAAACCTAGAAATCAATTTTAATGGTAGGAATTTATCTGTAAATGTAATTTCAAAAAATTATTTTGATTTGACTATAAAGTAACTAACTCATAGCCCGGCCAATAAAAAAGAAAGAGGCGAACTCCAAAGAGATCTCCAAATGTTATAACATGAGGGAAAACTTAAATCCTTGCCAGGATAGAAAAGGAGAACGCCTCATATGATTTTAAAACAAAAGGAAACAATAAAAACAGGAATAAAAAAATATTTGAAATACTGGATAAAATAGCTGAAGATATACCAAAAACCACTGGCAATAAAGAAAGACCAAAGAAATATTAAGACTCTCAGATATTGAAATTACTGTTTCTCAAAGAGAAGCAAATAAGAGTTTTCGTTCAATGCCTGAGTGGCTGTCAGAAAATCATAAATACATAAAAGAATGTGAATTAAGCTGTCTTCCTTCATTTCAAACGCTTAGCTACATAGGGCTTGCTGAACAACAAGAAAACCCAGAATTTCAGTAATGATATATTAACAACAAAAAGTAAAGCAAATTCTTTTTGAGGCAAATTTCTGTCGGAAATCGAGAAAATCGGATTTTTGACAAAATGAAAAAAATAAACAAAAATTTCAGAGACCTCCGGTAGTAAGGACAGTGTAAAATAGATTATGTAAAAACTCATTCAAAAAAACTCAAAAGGAGAGAAAAAGAATGGGAAAATACATACACAAACCGAATTTAAAATTTGAAAATGATGAAGAAGAAAGAATATTCCTGAAAGTGATGAAAGAAAACATGGATGACTATTCCGTAAATGGAGCGACCGGAGCGGTTAAGAAGCTAATCAGAGACATACTTAGGGGCTTGCTGAATGACTCCAAGACTCTCATAAAAATGGAGATACGAGGGTAAAAATGGTGTAACATATGCATAAAAAAGCGACAAAAATAGGCAAAAGTCATACATCTGAGATTAGAAATGTACAGCGGAAGAAATTTAAAACAGCAATAACTCGACGAAATTGTAAACGACTTTAACATAAAACTGGACTCTAATAATCGTTGGGTAAAAATGAGTAGAATGATACTCTAGGGAGAAATAGAAGAGAAATATGCGAAGACATTCAGAAATAAGAGAAACGACAGAAGGCGAGCGAAAAGGCCCCGAGATATTTTGTGGTATAAGGAAATAAAAATTAACTGATCAATTTAATCGGAACCGGTGGTTAAACGATTCCGGATTCACTGCTCAGAAGTTTCCGGAATCGTTGCTCTTTCTAATCGGAATAATCATTCTTCGGTTTTTATAATAACTCATACTCTATATATTTAATTAACGTATTATATTGTTTAATTAAATTCATTACGCTTAATAATACACAAAAAAAACGCCTGTAGAATTGCGTGGTTTATAAAAAAAATTCACAGGAGGACAAAATGAAGAGATTATTAATTTCGATTTTTTGTGTTTTATTGGTTTCTGCCGTGCTTTTCGCGGATTCAAAACAGGTAAGGATTCTCGGAATCGCCGACTACCACTCGCATGCACTTCCTTTCTATTCCGAAGGCCTATCCGATATGGGCGGTATAGCAAAAATTATCGGTTATCTTAAAAATTACTCCGAGGATGAAAACACCCTGGTATTCTCAAGCGGAGATACCTTAAATTACGGCACACCGGCATGGTCCGATATGTTCAAATGTGCTGAATGGCCCTGGTTCAACAACATTCTCGATGCCATGGCTTACGGAAACCACGATTCGGATTACGGTCCGGAAGTCTTCAAAGAAGCGGTGCGCTCAATCACATACCCTGTTTTGGGTGCAAATGTGTGTGATAAAGACGGAAACCCCATATTTTCAATTGACGGCAAGGATTACCTGATATTCCGGAGAAACGGTTTGAAAATCGGAGTATTCTCGCTCGCAGGCGATGACTTTAGCGGATTGGTAAAAGCCAATGCCAGACCCGTCGAAGGAGCCGTTTTTACAGACTCTACCCAAGCCGCACGTAAAGTTGTGGCCGAATTGAAATCGGAAGGAGCGGATCTCATAATTCTGATCGGGCACCAGACCACGGAAGCCGATATGGCACTCGCAAAAAATGTCGGCGGCATAGACCTGATTCTTGGCAGCCACAGCCACCTCAAACAAAATTTGGAAAAAATAGACGGCACAGATACCTATATGATTTCCCCGTATCAATACGGAACTTATGTTTCCCAGGTTACGATCAATGTGGACGAAAATGGCAATAAAACTTTTGAAGGAAGTCTTGTTGCAATGGATTCAACTGTCGAAGCAGATAAAAACATCGAATCCAAAGTGATGGCCATGCAGAAAGAACTTGAAAACGACAAAACTTATTCGTATCTGTTCGAAAAAATAGGTGAAGCGGCCATGGAAATCTCTGTGGATGGACAGAGCTTCGGAGAATGCGGTTTGGGCAATTTGGTGACAGACCTCATGAGAAGAGCCGTAGGTTCAAACATGTCATTATCAACTTCTTCGAGTTTCAGAGCATCAATTGCACCCGGAGCGGTGAACTACGAAATGCTGAAAACAGCAATCCCGTATCAGAATTTTATTTACGTATATGAAATGAAAGGTTCGCAGGTGATGGAATTACTCGAAGTCAGCATGAAAAAAATCGGATCGGACAATTTTTCCCAGGTTTCCGGTGTGAGAATACTGAAAGATGGTAATAAAATCGTAGACGTGGAAATTCTCAGGAATGCGGAAAATCCGAATGAAGGATTCGAAAAATTGGATATGGAAAGGGTATACACGGTCGCAACCACGAATTATCAGGGAATGTATGCGGCAGATTACAAAGATGTGTTTGCTTCCTGCAAGCTCGAAAAAACTGACATAGACGTGCAGCGTATAACGAGAGAGCATTTTGAAAAGCACAGTCCGGTAAGGGGCTATGAAGATGGAAGAATAAGAGAAGTACCGCAGGCATCCCAGGTAAAATCACTCAATAAATTCGTGCTGAAAAACCCGGAAGTTCTTGGTGAAGGAGTAGTAATGGGTATGGGTTCAGGACTTTGCCATGCCGCCGGTGATGATGAAAACGTGTTTTATTCTATAACGGACAGAGGTCCCAATGGCCAGGTTAAAGTAGACGGCAGCGACAGAAGAACTTTCCCCGTAGTGGACTTTGTCCCTTCTATTTTTAAAATCAGAATCGAAAACGGGGAAATTGAAATACTGGAAAGAATTCCTCTCAAGCTCTCCACCGGAACTGATCCCATCACAAAAACGGAATACGTTTCCGGAGTCTCAAACGGCATCAATGATGAGCTCCCTTATGATGGAGATGCCGAAAATGTATACGGATACGACCCTTACGGCTTGGATCTCGAAGGAATCGCCTACGACATCAACACGGGCAACTTCTGGATTTGTGAAGAATACAGGCCGAGCATAGTTGAAGTTGATATGGACGGCACCATACTCAGGAGAATAGTGCCATTCAACACCGATCTCGATTCCCCAAACCTGAAGCTTGAAAAAATATTGCCTGAAATTTATTCACTGCGTGTTCAAAACAGAGGATTTGAAGGTGTGACAATAACGCCCGACGGTAAATACATGTTTGCCGTGCTGCAAAATGCAATCATGAATGGCGGTAAAGCCACGTCTTCTTCCAGAACTCACCGAATGATAAAAATCGCGCTCGAAAACACGGAAGTAGTCGGAGAATATCTTTACATAGCAGAAAACTGCAAGGATTACGGGTTGAAAAACCAGAAAGATTTCGTGGTGTCTGATATTTTTGCAATTGATGAAAATCATATTCTCATAGATGAAAGAGACAAGTATTCCGGAGATAAGGCGGTAAACAAGAAAATCTATCTCGCTGATTTGTCGATAGCAACCGACATTCTCGGTAAATACGACGGAAAGATAAAGGGAGAAAAAACTCTTGAGCTTCTTACCGCCGAAGAAATTGAAGAAGCCGGAATAAAATCCGCAAGCAAAGAAGAGATACTGGATATGGTAAATCTCAAATATCCTTATGAAAAAATCGAAGGTCTTGTACTGCTCGGCAATAAAATATACCTTATCAACGACAACGACTTCTCATCGGAAATCACGACCGAATTATGGGAAATAGAAATCAACAGAAAACTTATGAACGTTAATAATTCCCTCAAAATAGGTGTTTTTGCCGATTCACACATAATCGCCAAAGAACTGAATCCACAAGGACCCGCTTTTGAAGAATATCTGGAAAAAGACAGGAAAGTGCTTAAATACAGTGTCGAAGCTACCGAAAAAGCCATCTCCGAATTAATAAATTCCGATTGCGATATCATAATGGTTTGTGGTGATCTCACGAAGGACGGAGAACTGCTGAGTCATGAAAAATTCGCCGAAATGATTGGAGAACTTACTGCCGGAGGAAAGGCAGTATATGTTATAAACGGCAATCACGATATAAACAACCCTGCCGCATATGAATTCGCAGGTTCGGAAGTCATACCAACACCATCGGTAAGTCCTGAAGAATTCAGAGAAATCTACAAAGATTTCGGATATTCCGATGCTATTGCAAAAGACGCGAATTCTTTGAGCTATGTCGTAGAACCGTCAGCCTGGTTGAGAATTATCACAATGGACTCCTGTGTTTACGGATCAAACTATGATTCTCATCATTCTTTCACAGGTGGTTTCTTCCCTGCTGATACTCTTGAATGGATAAAGAATCAGATCATAGAAGCGAAAAACCAGGGGAAAATAGTCATTGGTATGATGCATCACGGAATAGTAGAACATTTCGATCTTCAGGATGAGTTATTCGAAGAATATGTCATAAACGATTGGAAAAAAGTCGCAGCAGAATTCGCCGATCTTGGTATGCACATGATTTTCACGGGACATTTCCACGCACAGGATATCTCCGTACTTGAAACAGAAAAGGGAAATAAAATATACGATATTCAGACTGGCTCACTGGTAACGTATCCGATCCCTTTCAGAATCGTTGAAATCGCTGAAAACGGAAATGTAAAAATCACAAGTGAGAGAGTGGAAGAAGTAAAGAATTTTGAAGAAAACGGAAAATACGGAGAATACACAAGAGAATTCATCTTTTCCGGGATTAAGAAAATATTCCCTAACCTCTTCAAGGGAATTTTGACCGGAAAAGGTATGAGTGCGGAAGCTGCGGATATGATGGTTAAAAACTTGTCTGAAGAACAGGTCGCTCCAGGTGTGACGTTGATAGATGTGATAAGCAATAATATGATAAACTTCTACAGCGGCGACGAACAGCCGGATGAAATTACCGCCGCGTTGATAGAGAAGTTCAACCTTTCACTCAATCCGATACATCGGCAGATCGCCGGGATAATTTCGTCAATTGCTTCGGATACCGGAGTTCACGATAACGATTTAACGATAGAACTTGGAACAGACAGGTAATATGAATTTCTGCAGGGGTGCTTTTATGCACCCCTTTTTTTATCTTTGAATAACATTTTCAAACGGTTTTATTTATGATAAAATTGTATTATATATTATCCTTTACGATTACGGAGGTAAAAATGAAAATAGGAATAATCATACACTCTAAAACAGGAAACACTTTCTCGGTTGCCGAAAAAATTCAGGAAAATCTCTTATCAAAAGGGCACGAAGTTGATTTGATACGGCTAAAAACAATCAAACAGGGAAACACCGAAAAATTCGAATCGATTCCGGACATATCCGGTTACGAAGGGTTCGTATTCGGTTCTTTGGTGGAGGCATTCTCGCTTCCGGCAGTCATGAAAAAATACATGGAAAACCTGTCTGATGTTTCGGGTAAAAAAGTTGGAATAATAGTCACACAACATTTCAAATACAGATGGATGGGCGGAAACCATACGGTCAAACAGATGGAAAAAATACTGCGTTCGAAAAATTCGAGAATAATGGGAAATTTCGTCATCAATTGGTCAAGTACAAAAAAAGACGAACAGATAAAAGATTGCGCGGAAAAAATCGGTATGGGGTTTTAAAACTCATTTACATTTTACCGTTTTCATTTATCAGTTCGCTTACGAAATCAAATACGGTGTCTTTTTTTGCTTTTATGTCTTCGGGTGTAGTTTCCACAATATAATCAGGTTCGATCAGAAGATCTGATTTTTGTCCGTTTACGTCGGTGGCGTAGGTTCTTGTCGGCAATGATAGTCTCATCAGGGAATACCCCAACGTTATTTCGGTTCTTCCGTCGTTGCACGAAAATCCGCCGCCCGACGTTTTACCTATAAAAATACCCGCATTGTGGTATTTTAAAATCGACAGAAAGTGTCCGGTTGACGAAAAACACCCGCCGTCAATAATTAAATAAAGGTTGCCGCGGAAAGTATATTCATGCGGAATTATTTCATCGCGCAAGTCACCGTATCCTTGAACCAGATCGCTGAAATAAACGTATTTCCGAGGCATCAGATATCTCAAAAGCGCATTGGAAGCATGAGGTGCCCCACCCATATTCCCCCTCAAATCTATTATCAGATTCTCGTATTTCGATTCCTCTATCTTTTTAAAATACTTTTCCAAGGCATTTTCAAATTCTTCAAGCTCTTCGGGGGTGTAAAATGAAAAAGATTCAACTTTAATCATGAAAGCATTCAACTCGGGTAATTCCGAAATATCGACTGCGGTATTTGTTTTTTCTTCGAAAACAATCTCTCTGTAACTCATTCCCTCAATCTGAATCTCACAAATTTCCCCGTCCGCATTTTCATATTCGATGGCAAATTCTGATTTTCCACCGTAAATCAAATTGTAATAGTAAAAGAAAATCCGTTCCAGGATAAAATACTTCATCCACTTTCCGTTGGAATCACTGCTTATTATTTCACAAAGCGAACCGATAATCTCACCAGCTTCGATACCGTTTATGGAAACCAATCTGCATCCGACTGCCTGAAGGTTATTTTCGGAAGAGATCAAGTCACTTATGAATACCTCGTCTGAAATGAACTTAATACGTATGGGAATGAAGTATTCGGACTGAAGCATATAACTCGTAACGTAACCGGGAAATGAAAGGTCAAGATGTCCGTCACCGATTTTTGTGATTAATTTCTTCAGAATCCTGTAAAATTCAAATTCGTTTTCCGGACCGTATTCTTCTATCTCCTTCTGACAGATGTGATACTGTTCCGTAAATTCTCCTTCGGATATATTCGCAAATGGATCGGGATGCTTATCAATAATTTCCGAGTAAACCTGGCATAGATCTTCCTGCATGCTCGTCTTATCGATCCATCCGTTTTCCAAAACGGCCTTTCGTCCATCTGTTTCGATTGAAAAAATGTTAATAGCTGTTACGGCAAGTATCAAAAAAGAAAGAAACTTCTTCAACAGAACCACTCCTTATTTTTAATTTTAATCGATACTCTTTCAGACATAGCATGATCGTATAGGTTTCCGCTTTCATATCCATACCCACGATATCCGTTATTATATCATTTAAAAAATATTCATACCAGTTTTGGAATTACCCGTTTTTTTTCCTGTACTACTCACGTGTGCCACGTGTTCTCACGTTTTTCTCCCTGTGCCACGTGTTCTCACGTTTTTCAGGTTGATCCGCCTATTAAAACATTTCAGCTCCCCCAGATTGCATGCGGCATGCACGCAACTTTATAGTATAATATTTCCGATTTCCATATAAAGAGGTGAATATTATGCGGAAGCTGTTGTTTTTTTTATTTATCATTTTACCGGCTTTTGGTATTTTCTTTGGAAATTCCGAATCCGGCTACTCAAAAACGGATAGGAAAATAGTTGCTTATTATCCTAATTGGGCCATATACAGTGGACACAGGGGTTATTTCCCTTTAAACATCCCCTGGAGCAAGCTCACCCATGTCAACTATGCTTTTGCCAAAATAGTCAACGGCGAAGTGGTTTCATGCGATACCGGAGCGGACTTATCGAGAGGCGCGCTTGCCGGATTCAGAAAATACAAAGAGATGTACCCTCATGTAAAGTCTCTGATTTCAATCGGAGGATGGTCCATGTCGGGTGGTTTTCACGATGCCGCGTCAAGTGAAGAGGCAAGGGAAAAATTTGTCGGGAGCGCAATTTCCTACATGAAAGAATACGGTTTCGACGGTATAGACATAGACTGGGAATATCCGACTTTCAGGCGTCTGCCGGACAAAGAGGACAATCCGAATGACGAAGGCACACCAAAAGCGGACGAATCCGAGAAATACAGCTTCACACTGCTACTTGAGGCATTGAGAAGAGGACTTGACGAACAGGAAAAGGCAGATGGCAGGGAATATCTGCTCACAGCTGCCGTAAGTGTCGGGATCAGCAAGATCAAAGGCACTCAGCCGGGGGAATACGAAAAATACGTTGATTTCATAAATCTCATGACATATGACATAATAGGTCCTGACAGTGATGTAACCGGTCATCACTCCCCTCTCTACCCGAATCCTCTGATGCCTGCGAAATCGATGCCCGATGAATACATCTCAGTCGATGAAGCTGTCGGAATTTACCTTGGTGAAGGAATGCCTCCGGAAAAAATAGTGATAGGCTCGCCTTTTTACACCAAAGGCTGGCGTGGAGTGAAGCCGGATGAACTTATAGAAGGTCTTCCGGGTCTGTTTTGCCCAAATCAAGGCCCTGTAAGGGGCATATGGGACGGAGGCAGAAACAGCGGAACAAATCCTTTCTACTATGTGGTCGAAAAGATGATTCCCGATTGGGGTTTCGATATTTTTCACGACGATTACTCAAAAGCATCTTATCTGTACAACGCCGAAAGAGAAGAGTTTTACTCTTTCGAAGACGAATATTCGCTTTCCCATAAAGTGGAATACGTAATAAAAAATGGCCTCGGAGGGATAATATTCTGGGAAGTTACCGCAGATTACCCGGCAGTAGGGGGTACGAGACTGCTGGATGTTATCGTCAATGGATTTTACGGCAGGGATGAAATAGTTCATTATGAGTTTGGGGATAAACCCGAGAATGAAATGGTCAAAAAATTAAAGGAAAAATGGAAAAACAGGAACAAATGATTTTAGATATGTGACAGTGTAAAATAGAAAAGACTGGAGAGAAAAAGAATGGGAAAATACATACACAAACCGAACTTAAAATTTGAAAATGATGAAGAAGAAAGAATATTCCTGAAAGTGATGAAAGAAAACATGGACGATATTCTGTAAGTGGAGCGACCGGAGCGGTTAAGAAGCTAATCGGAGACATACTTATGCTGGGAGAAGAGATAAAAGAGCATCTCGGGTACGAAAAAAATGAGAGAACGGAAGAAGAAAAGACAAATCTTTACGATCTGTTGACACAGACAGGAGAGGCGAATTTGAAAGTACCGAGGGACAGGAAAGGGGAATACAGTCCGAAGGTAGTGGAGAAGGGAGAGAGAAAGCTTGACCCGGAAATAGAATACAAAATACTGTCGATGTACGAACAAGCACACGAGACATAAGCGAACAGATAGAGGAAATATACGGATTCGAAGTATCATTCAAACAAGATTTGGAGGAAGTATATCCCATCGTATACATGGATGGAATAAGATACAAAGTGCGTCATGACGGCAAAACCGTTGAAAAGACGATAAACATAATAATGGGAATAGGATTGGACGGATATTTCTGGCTGTGCGAGAACGAATCTGCGAGCTTCTGGCTGAACGTATTGAACCTGAGAAACAGGGGAGTGATTAATAGCATCCGTGGACGGATTGAAAGGATTTGCGGATGCCATAAAAACGGCATATCCGGGAACGGAAGTACGAGATGCTGGTACACCAGATAAGATTCTCGACTGGTATGCTAAAGGAAAAGAAGGAAGTAGCCGCGGACCTCAAAAACATTTAGCCGAAAACTACCTGCAGGAATTCGCAGACGTTATCCGTACATATCGAAGAGTTGGAGAAACAACTTATTTTTTCAAATATCCCGAAAAAATCAGGAATCTCATTTACACCACAAATCCCATTGAAAGGGATGAATTCCGAGAATTACAAACAACAAGGGAGTTTTCACATCTGAAGATGGAAAAAATCCTGTACCTGAAAATCAGTAAAATCCTTGAAAAATGGAAAAGAATGCCTGTTAAAGACTGGTCGAACATCCTTTCCCAACTCATGATTTATTTTGAAGATAAAATTTCTGATTGGAAGTATTTGATTTCATGATTCAGAGATTTTACACAATCTTCTTGACAAACCCAGATATGTAACTCCTGGAATCTCATATTCATATTATATCCTGCCCTTTCAAAAGGAAAGGGCATTTTTAAAGATAAAAATTCGAATGTTTTTCATTCCAAAAGAGTTTTTTCACCTATGGAAAAACTGTACTCATATTTCTCAAAAGGCTTCAGCCTGTATTTATCCATAAGGATCAACTGGCCGGGTTGATCTCCGCCAACACCTCTTTGTCCCAAATCAACATTGACGGTTATAAAGTCCCTTTCAGGCAATTCATGAATATGTTTTGCGTTTTCAAGATCTTCCTGTGTGTATGGCCACGCACTTGCCTCAAAAAACCCGCTGCAGAAAGTTTCGAAAATCAAGCCGCTTGATTTTTCTTCGTTTTCAAAAGAAATCCAGCGAATTTCGGTCCGGTTGGCATTTTCCTGAGGGCGCATGTAGTTGTGTATAAATTGTCCTAATTCCAATTCGTGTATGGCGATTACGGCTCCGTATTTTCTGTCCCTGTAATTTTCATGCGGTCCTTTTCCGAACCACCTTATTTTTTTATAGTTTTTGGGGATTTTACACGTCATCCCAAATCTTACCAATTCTATCTCAGGTATTATAAAACTGTCTACAACCACTTTACCTGAAGCATGCACCGTGTAAGTCGAGTGTAGCTCGGATACGTGCGGCATTTTATATTTCGTTCTGATCCTGACATGTTCATCGTAATCTTCGACGTTGAAATCCGTAAGGGAAATCTTTTCCATCGCTTTACGCCATTTGTAATTATCGACTACGTATCTTTTCAAAAACGGTTTGAAATTGGAAAGGCCGAGATCGTTATCCGTACAGGCCCTCGTGAGGTTGAAATTTAAGTTCTCAATCTGAGCGCCGTTATTTCCGAATTTAATTTTTTCGACATACCCGCTTTTCTTGCCAAAACTGACGTATATGTTGTCGTTGTAAATCACCGATTCATTTTCTTCCCCCTCATACCTCAGGACATCGCGTGATTTGACGATATGAAAATCCTTTTTTATCGGCGTAACTTCGAACTGTTCCCATGAAGTCGTGTATCCCTTATCGCACCAAATAGTTTCATCTTTCATTTGAGAACTTATTGTCAAGTGGTACTGATCGCCGTCCACAACGGCAGAATAATCATAAGGAATCTTCACGACTGTTCTTTCATCGGGTTTCAAAGTCTTCACTTCCAATTCCCCGCTGCTTTCTCCGATACCTGAATGAAGCAAAGTCCATATAAATCTCAAATCACCGGTATCTTTGAAAAAATTCTTGTTATGTATTTCAAACTCACCTTTTTCAACGTTCAAGCATTTATACGAAATGTTCTGATAGCATTTTTTCACTTCGTGAATCGAAGGGTGAAGCGATCTGTCAGCCGCTATAATCCCATTCGCACAGAAATAGCCATTCGTTTTTTCTTCGCTAAAATCTCCTCCGTACGCCCAAAAATCCTTGCCGTCGATTTTTCCTTTTAGTATGGATTGATCCACGAAATCCCATATGAACCCTCCGCACCAATTATCGTATTTTTCAAAATTATCGACATGTTCCTTGAAGTTGCCGAGACTGTTTTCCATAGCATGTGCGTATTCGCAATTCATCACCGGCATGTTTTTATACTGTTCGTATTTGAACCCCTTGTTGTCGGCGGACAATCTATTTAATATGTTTTCCATGAAAGTTATTTTCACATCTTTTTTTTCTCCGTAAAGACTCTCCCTTTCAGGTGTGGGATACATCATACTCAACACGTCGCTGACATGGCATGTTCTGTCGCCTTCGTAATGAAAAGGACGGGTATCGTCTTCTTCCAGCATCGCTTTCTTCATTCTGGAGAAATTTTCTCCATCGCCGGCTTCGTTTCCCAGAGACCACATGATTATGCACGGATGGTTTCTGTCTTTGAGAACCATTCTGACTCCCCTGTCGATAACCGCCCCGGCCCATACGGAATCGCTTCCCGGTATTCCCTTTTTCCTTATGCCATGGGTTTCAAGATCCGCTTCGTCTATCACGAAAAGTCCATATTCGTCACATAATTCGTAAAGATGATCGGGGTTAGGATAGTGGCTCGTTCTTAACGCATTTATATTGTGCCTTTTCATTATCTTTATATCGGTTTCCCTGAGTTCGCGGCTTATGGCCCAACCCTTATCCGGACAAAAATCATGCCGGTTCACTCCCTTGAATTTAACGGCTTTTCCATTGACAAGAAACAACGCGTTTTTTATCTCTATGACCCTGAATCCATATTTCATTTTCTTAATCTGAACCAATTTCCCACTGTCGTCTATGAGTTTAATTTTTACCGTATACAAATCCGGGGTTTCCGGAGTCCATTTTTTGGGATTTATCACTTTTTTTTCAAGCCGCAGTCTTTCTTCCGAAGAATTGAAATCCACATCACTTTCCAACATTAATGGTTTGCCATCCCTAAAATCATCCCCGGCCGGATTCATTTCTATTTCGAGCTTTCCACTGAAACTCTTACCGGTAAAGTTTTTCAGTTTCACATCAAGTCTGATCCAGGCGTCAGTATAATCACCATCAAATGAACACCGCGCAAAAACATCGTTTATGTGAACCTTGGGTTCGGCATACACGTAAACATCACGGAAAATCCCGGCTAAAAACCACATGTCCTGGTCTTCAAGATACGTACCGTCAGAGTATTTAAACACCTGAACCGATATCGAATTCACACCTTCGAGAATGTATTCGCTTATCCTGAATTCGGCGGGTGTCATGGATCCCTGCGAATATCCCACGTTTTTGCCGTTTATCCAGAGGTAAAAAGCCGATTTGACTCCCTCGAATACCACGTATATTTCTTTATCCATCCATTCTTTTTCAACATTGAAATACCTTTTGTAAGATCCTACGGGATTTTCGCCTTTTTTTATCGACGGAATAGCGGTTCTGGAAACTCTCACGGCCGGAGGATAGGAAAATGCGAGGTAATAAGGCTTACTGTATCCCTGCATCTCCCACACACCGGGAACATCTACCATATCCCAGCCGTTACAGTCGCAGTCTTCGGTGAAAAAATCCGTTGGCCGTTCTTCCACATCATCCGAAAAAAGAAAATACCATTTCCCGTTTAAACTGTTCTTCCAGCCGGATTCTCCGTTTTTTACCATCTCATCCGAAGTGAAACTGTCTAAAAGAGCATGGGCAGCCTCTTTGTTCACACCAAACACTTCCGGGTTCTCCCAATCATTTCTCTTTTTATTTGCCATCGATTTCAACCCCCTTCCGGATTTCACAGACTCTTTATCCTTTCAATGCCTATTACGGCGGCACCGATCGCCCCTATTATCTGGGGTTCTTCCGGTAAAAATATTTTCGTCTGTAATTTGGATTCCATGCTTTTTACCACGCCTTTGTTTTTTGCCACGCCTCCGCTCATCATAACTTTCTCTTCTTTTCCGACCCTGTTCAGAAGCGATGATGTCCTTGAGGCGATTGAATTGCAAAGCCCGTTTATTATATCCGATTTCTCCGTATTATCCGCTATCAGCGATATCACTTCCGATTCAGCGAAAACAGTACACATACTCGATATGTTCACGTTTTTCTGCGACTTCAAAGCTTCTCCGCCTAAATGTTCGATATCTATCTCAAGCGTACGGGACATCATTTCAAGAAATTTACCCGTACCGGCGGCACATTTGTCATTCATCACAAAATCCCGTACGTTGCCGTTTCCGTCCAATTTGATGACTTTACTGTCCTGGCCGCCTATGTCTATTACGGTTCTGACGGCGGGATTGCTGAATACCGCCCCTTTTCCATGGCAGGTTATCTCTGTAACGCTTTCGTCGGCAAAATCTATTGAATCTCTGCCATATCCGGTCGCGACTACGTAATCGACATCTTCAAATGAGAGGTCCGCATTCGCAAGGGCGGTCTTCATGGCATCATTCGCCCCGATTTCACTTTTGGCACCGGTTCTGACTATGGAATATGCGATTAATTTCCCCATAACATCCATCAGGGCAACATTTGCGGATGTAGAACCTATGTCTATCCCCGCCACAATCCTGTCCGTTTTTTTATCTTTTTTAAGTTTTCTTCTTTTGCCTGAATTTAAACTGCTCGCATGATTCGGTTCTTCTCCGTACATATCCACTACTCCCTTTTTAACACTCAGCGATTCTTTGAAGGCTTTCAGCCTCGTCATAAGCTGTCCCGCCGATCCGGAAATGCAATCGCTCTCGAGTTTCAAAATCGGTTTTGAGATGTCCCTGAGCAGTCTTGCATATTCGTAACCGTAGAAATCGCAGAATTTTACAGTCTGAAAAATTATACCGTCTATATCCGGACTATTAAGAATCTCCATACGCTCCGCGTTGTCCTGCATTCTCATGCAGGGAGTCAAATCAAGTAACTGTCGGCAATACGAATCGAATATACCGGAATCGCCGTCAATATGGAATTTTCTTTTTTCTCCTGTACAGGTTATATTCTGAGCTATACCTATTTTCATCTCCGCTAAAATCCTTATTATTTCTTTGCTGACTCTCGCACCCGCAACAGCCACCGATATGCCTGAATTCTTTGCCGGCTGGGAAATTTCCACATTTTTCGCGATCTCTTTTTTCAGATTTTCCGATTCAAATTCCGCTCCGAATTTTTTCTGATAATCGTGTAGAAATTTTTCGATCTGAAATCTGAAGTATTTTTTAGATGTCAAATCTCTTTTTTTTGGCAGGTCTATCATGTAAAGATATTCGAGTTTTTCATATTTTAACAGAGTATCGTAAAGTCTCCTTATACTGTCACAGCAGTTCATAAGTACTATTTTTTTCATATTCTTTAATTTAACCGTTTCATATACGCCCTTAGCATAAGAGCATATGTTAGCATGCATGACACATTCCGCACAGTTGAAATCCGCGGATTCCGGTTCTATTCTCACAGTTTTTCCGCCCATGGCTTCGATCATTTCAACGGGTGTGTATTTACAGACATAACCTATCATTTAAGAATTGCCTTCCTTTCCTTTATAATCTCAAAAAAAGCTTCCAATCTGGTTTTTACCTGTCCTTTCGGATTATTCCTGCGGTCTCCGCCATCCCCGTCGAACGCAAGGTATGGGATACCATTTCTGACCGCCATCTCCTTCACAAGACCCGCACCGCCAATTGTCTGTTTACAGCCCCATTGAAGGAAATTTATCACGCCGTCCGGCTTTAAAATTTCTATCAGTTCTTCAAATCTGTTAACACGTTTTGAAAAATCCCCGTTGTAAATGTTGTTGAGCATTTTATACGCGATAGATTCTAAAGGCTTTTCCTCGTTTAGCGGAGTCATATCGTAATAATTCAAATCCATACCTATCAGGAAATATTTGCGGTTGTAGTTGAAATATTCCCTGATGGTTTTGTCGAAATAGGGCATGATGTGTATCCAGAATATTCTTATCGCTTCATCGGATATGTATTCATCCATATCTCTGATAAGCTTTGCGAAATACTCGTTAGTTTCATTTTTACCCATACCGGAATGAGTCAGCATGAGTTTCGACATCTCAAGTGTGACGTGATTGACAAAATTCTTTTTCGAAACGATTTCCATGTATTTCGCCATATTTTTTTTGGTTTCGTTTTCAATTTTGATTATCTCACTTAGTTTCCCCATATCGAGTTTTTTACCCGTTGTGCTTTCAATAAAAGCTATCATTTCCGACAGTTGCGCCATCACATAATCCATCGAATAACTGTCACAAACTCCGGGAACATCAACGATGAAGCCCGGTATGCCGTATTTTTCATCTATATGTGAAAATGTTTTGGTATTCGCGTCGCATATTATTGATGAGGCAACCGAAAAAGCGGGAGGAGGCAGTAATTCTTTTTCCACAGCTCCGATGAAAGTCTTGTGATAGCTGCATAGCGTCTCCGATATTCCAAGTTTTTCAGCTTCTTCCACGAGAATATCTTCAAGATGCAGTCCCGATAAAAAAGTCGCAACGGATTCAACAAACATCGGATTTATACCGAAAGCATGGAGGATTTCCGTGGGAGCGAACAAATTCACGTATGCCGAGTTACCCGGATTGTTCATCGTATCCCGAAAGAACTTGAACATGATCTCGTTCAAATATCTCATGGAAGGCGGTATGCTTTTATCCGGAAAGTTCTTCCACCTGAAATACTGGAGTCTTGCACCGTTTCTAATCCAGCTGAAGGCTTTTTGCGGATCGTCCATTCTTTTTCTTGTCATATTTGAATAAATATCTTGCAGATTCATGAATTCATCCCTTTTCTGTTTTTATTATGAATTATACACGGTTTAACACTCAACGTAATTCCAATGAAATTTTAAACACCGGTGTATTAACAGATTATATTCATCTTCGAATATGAAATTTTACCTGTCTCAACCGGATATAAGTTTTTCCATACCGGTTTTATGATATAATTCTCGTCCTTTGTCTCAGAATCAAGGAAATTCGGATATCGCTCAATCCGATGATTATTTTGTTCAGTGAAATACCCGCCCCGGCAACCGGTTTGTCTGCCATCACATATACTGACGCAGTGTAAGTCTTTTCAAATTCAATATCCGCTCTCGGACAATTTCGCATGCTTCAACACGTATTCAAGGAGGTTAGAACATGGAAAAAGCTCTTTCTCTGATAAAAATATCCTATCTCAGAAGCAGGGTTTATTTGGCCGGCCATGTCATAAACATGTTCGGAAGTTTCATATTCGGCTACATAGGAGTATGCGTATGGAGGGCTCTTCTCGGCGACACCCCGAAAGCCGACCGTATGGCAACATACGTAATAGTCAGCCAGGCGCTTTTATGGGTGACTATGTTCCTCCCGAAGTCCGCCTATCTTTTCCAGAAGGTACGCGACGGCACATTGGCTTTCATGTTCGTGAGGCCTATGGGAATGTTTCTACAGTCGTTTTACGAAGTAAGCGGAAGCGCGGTTTACAATTTCATCTACAGAAGCATTCCGATTTTTCTTCTCGGATTGCTCTTTCTGGGCACGGGAATTCCGGCACCCGGTATGATATTACCTTTTTTCATATCCATAATACCTGCATATGTGATCTCGTTCTGCCTCAACTATTTTGTGGGAATATGGTCTGTAAAATTCCTGAATTTCACCGCCGCACAGAACATCTACTACTTTCTCGCCAACCTCCTGTCGGGGAGCCTTGCTCCGGCTGATTATTTCCCGGACTCAATAAAATCTATAATAGCCTTTTCACCCTTCGCAAGCACTTGTTACATACCCTCCAAAATATTCATAGGTGAGATGAATCCTTTTGTGGGAATACCCGTACAGTCGTGCTGGGCCGTCATACTCGTTTTGCTGAGCCTGATACTCACCAGATCCGTCAAAAAAAGCGTTCAGATACAGGGAGGATGATTTTATGGAAATATTCAAGACTCTCGTCAAGGCAAGCCTGAAATCGCAGGCGGGCTATAAATTCAACTTCATATTGGATATATTCTCTTCCGGTATAATATTCTTCAGCGATTTTCTGATTATAGCTGTCATACTGACCAATTTTAAATCGCTTGGGGGCTGGACGCTGCATGAAGTAGCGATACTCATTTCGATAATCGATTCCGGATGGGCAATATACAGAACTTTCGGAGAAGGTCTGGAACGAATGCAGGAGCTTCTTCAGACCGGAAGATTCGACACACTTTTAATCAGGCCGATTTCAACGTTGAAACATCTGATGATACATGCCGTGCAGTTCAGAAGACTCGGAATTCTCGTCCAGGCAATTATAGTCGGCAGCTGGGGTATAATCAATTCCGGAGTTTTTTCTCTTCCTTTCATCATTCTTTATATATTCCTTGTAATTTTGGCCGGTATTTTAATACTCGAAATCAACATAGTTCTCGCAGCAGTAGCCTTCTGGACTCTCAAAAATGATGATTTGCTCGTGCTCACCGTTTACGCCACCAAAACTGCCGCATCATATCCGCTGAACATTTTCAACCCTTTTCTTAAAAACATACTGACTTTCGTAATTCCGCTGGGAACTATTACGTATTTTCCCATATCTTTCGTCCTCGGAAAGACAGATAACATCACGGCTCTTTTAGCACCTTTTCTGTCGGTGGTTTTAATGATACCCGTATGTTCGATTCTCTGGAAAACGGGACTGAAAAAATACACCGGCACAGGATCATAAACCAAATACCATTCGGGAGGTACGAATATGGATGAATTCATAAGCGTAAGAAATCTGAAAAAAACTTACACCGTATATGAAGGCAAATTTTTTAAAAGACAAAAAAAAGAGATTCATGCCCTGAAAAACATAGATTTTGAGATAAAGAAAGGTGAATTTCTGGGTTATGTAGGCCCAAACGGTGCGGGAAAATCCACCACCATAAAAATACTGACAGGAATCATGCATCCGGATTCGGGCATGGTTACCGTAAACGGTTTTTGCCCCTGGCAGAGCAGAAAGGAATATGTAAAGAACATCGGAGTGGTTTTCGGTCAAAAAACTCAACTTTGGTGGGACTTGCCTGTCGTGGACACTTTCGAGCTTCTGATTTCAATATACGGCGTGGATAAAAAAACCGGCAGAAAGAGAATCGCCGAACTCACGGAAAGACTGGACCTGAAAGAATTCATAAACCGTCCGGTCAGGCAGCTCAGCCTCGGACAGAGAATGAGATCCGAACTTGGCGCATCTCTCATACACGATCCCGACATACTCTTTCTGGACGAGCCGACCATAGGACTGGACATAGTTTCAAGGCACGGTATAATGGAATTTCTCAAAGAGATAAACGCGAATGGAAAAACCATTCTCCTGACCACCCATAATCTGAAAGAAATCGAAGAACTGTGCAATGAAATTCTCATAATAGCGGATGGAGAGTTGGTTTTCAAAGGCTGTACGGAAAAATTAAACAATTTGACCGAAATACCCCGGATTCTCAAAATAACCTTGAAACCTTTCGACGGAACTCTCAGCGAAGATCAGAGGATTATAATATCCGATTTCAGGGGAGAATTGGAAATGCAGAAAATGCAGTTGAATTTCAGAATTGATAAGTCCGTTTCGTTGGCATACATATCCAAAATTATGTTTGAGCATTTCGAAATTGAGGATTTCACGATCGATGAACCGGAAATCGAAAGCATAGTGAAGGGAATATTCCAGACTTGCTGAACATGTTTCACCGCTATGGGAAAAGTCACGAAAACAAGTTCAGAAGTTCCATATATATCTATAAAATAAAAACGGCCCGTAACGGGCCAAATATCTCTAACCAAAGGAGATTCGAAACAGTCGAAAAAACTGCAACGATGAAGATATTTTACAATTATTATTAATTTATAAACTTGAAAAAAAGCGGCGACTCCGAATTCAGGATCTTTCTCATGACCCTGAAAGGTCTCTTTCTCTTACGGGGTTGTATTAAAAAGGACTTGATGTCCATCGGGATCACCGCACAAAATCCTTACGGAGGAAACACTTCTATATTTAATGTACTGGCTGAAATTAAACCTTATTTAATTATCCACTTTAAACGGTCCCGTTTTTGTTTTTGTATTATAGCATGATAAGGCATTTTTTTCAAATGAAACATTTATGGGCAACTGCCACTTTCAGCCTGCGGAAAACACAATATAAAATGATAAAAAAAGAAAATAGGGTTAGATTTTTGCATATCAGGCACATATTCACGTGTCAAAACCGATAAAACACGATAAAAAGCTTTTAATCAGATATTTTCCGGCTTTCGATATAACCATTAAAGAAATTCCTCACGAAATATTTAAAATAACATTTCGTAATTTTTTGCCAAAGGCAGAATTAATATATAATTAATCCTCATGATGTGCACGAATGTAACGGTCGCTGTAACAAATCGGGAGAACGGCATAAAAACTGAGAAGCATCATCATTCAGCAGGTTGAAGGACTTGAGTGCCATATCGCATTTCTTTGAGATCATAACTGAGAGTGCCAGTTTCAAAAATATAAAAAAATCGAATGTTTCTTTTGGCTTCACTTTATCACGAATGTATTCTTTAAGGTCATTGACAACGAGATAGGCAATTGAAACCAATATCATGTAATGTCTTTGGCCGGTCTGTGAACGCAGATGGCATTTACCCAGTCCCAGGTTCTGTTTGGCAAATTTGAAGAACACTTCTATGCTCCATCTTCTGGAATAGTATGTGATTATGTCTTCTGAAGACAGGTTCACATTCGAGGATACGAGTGCAGCCCTATTTCCGCTTTTCAACTCCGTCACCACTATTTTGACCGGATGGCGTATCGATTTTGCGAGTACTTCGAAGCTGTGGTATTTTATGCGTTGTCCTCTCACGAATGTCTTCCTGTGCAATGGGACACTGTTCACCAGTTCGTTTATCTTTTTTTCATCTTCTTCCTCCGAGAGTTTGAGTATTCGGTTGCCTTTCATCATACCTATGAAGCTGGAATCAAACCAGAGGTTGCATGCTTCGATAAGGTATGAATTGGTGTACCAGCTATCCGCTACGAGTATAGTGTTTTCTTGTTTGTTGTCTCTGAACCAGTTCACAAGCATTTCGTTCTTGCTGTTCTGCTGCTTGCCTCTGTCTTTATCCGTGAACTCAGAGAAGAGAATATCTCTGGGATGAAACCTGCCCTTCGATGATTCGCCTATAGTCAGTATGGTCTGTGCGTTTTTAAAGTGGCCGGTGCAATGATCGTATGCTTTAGATACATAAGGTATACGCTTGCCTCTTTTCTCAAGCAGACTGTCATCCGCTATGAGTATTCGGTTTTGAGCATCATCGCCTTGAACTGATTCCTGAAACACTTTTTCCAATTCCTTCCAGAATTCTTCATATGAAGATAGAAATCTCGTCAGTGTGGAATGACTCATACTGTTCAGGGGACAAGATGCTATTTTGCTTATACTGTTGTATTCGTTAGAAATCAATCCCTGAACCAGCACAGAAAAGTTTTTAAGATAAAAAGCGGGTATGTTTTCAAAATAAGCTCCGAAATACCTGTTGATTATTCCTGCGATTGATGATAAAATGTTCATGTCGGTACCCCTTTATTGTATTGTAGGTTTTAAGCGACATATAATACTACATGGAGTACCGATTTTCTTATTCTTATTCCGTTTCCCTTTTCAATGACCCTTTTTTATCTTAATTCGTTCTTTTTCTATTGTGTTTCTTTTGCTTGTCTTACTTCGTAATATTCATGCACTTGGTGAGTTAATCGATTATAATATTAATATGAACCGTCCGAAAACGGTATATCTTTTTTTATATGATGATTTCGGATTTTCATATTTGCCTGACGAAATGCATTATGGATACGAAATTCAAAATCCACGGAGGTGTTGGACTTGTACGAAAAGAAAATGCGCTTCAAGTCGAGAATCGAAGAAATGATAGATGATATCAAACCATACTCTTACAAAAAGAAATGCGATATCGATAAGTGGAAATTCAGTTGTGCGGATTCCGATTATCCACCCGTTTCAAACTGGATAAACGTGGATATAGGATATGAATGGAATCCGAATAAGTTCCCGGTCTGGTTTGAAAGCACTTTTATGGTGGATTCCCTCGCACAAGGCGAAAGTGCTTATCTTGAAATGTGGTTTGGCGGGGAAAGCCTCGTTTTTATAGACGGTTCAACATTTGGGGAAATAAATCCCTATCACAAAAGCATCGATATAAGCGATTTTTGCGATGAGAAAAAACATACCGTCGATGTCCAGGCAGTACCAAAATTCCTTTTCGGGCATCAAAACCGCACTCCGAAACTTGAAAAAGCACGTATAGACATAATGGATACTCAAATGGTTAAAATAATAAATTCATTCAAAATGGCACTTGAAGTATTCCATCATTCCGACGACGAAGTGTTTTGCTCAAGGCTGGCCAAAATCATTGAAAATGCGCTGTGTATGGTAAAAATCCCAAAAGATACGGAATCGTACTCAAAAATCGTTCAGGATCATCAAAGAATGTGGAATCACGTATACAGAAAATGGGAATCGGAACACGTGCCTTATGTCAAAGAAAGGTGTCTGGGAGAAGAACACAGGAACACTCTGGTCAGAGCGTACGAATCACTCAACTCGGGACTGGAAGAACTGAAAGAAAGATTCTCCGGCAAAACCGAAATATCACTTTGCGGGCATGCCCATATCGATTACGCATGGCTGTGGCCCATTAAAGAAACCAGGAGAAAAACGGCACGGACATTTTCTAACGTCATCAGGATGATGGAAAAATACCCGGATTTCATATACACACAATCTTCCGCACAGATGTATCTGGATATTAAAGAAAAATACCCGGGGCTGTACGCTAATATCAGGCAGAAAATATCAGAGGGAAAATGGGAAGTGACAGGAGGTATGTGGGTTGAGAGTGATTGTAACGTACCCGCGGCAGAATCCCTCATAAGACAATTTCTGACGGCGCAGACATTTTTCAGGAAAGAATTCGGTTTCACTAACCGTGTTTGCTGGCTGCCCGATGTGTTCGGTTTTTCATGGATACTCCCGCAAATATGCAAAGAATCCGGGGTGGATTATTTTCTCACAACCAAACTGACATGGAACGAGAAAAACAGCATGCCCCACGATACCTTCCGGTGGCGTGGACTGGACGGAAGTGAAGTCATATACAACAGTTTTGACAATCCCAACGGTTACAACGGAATCATCGAACCGGAGACCGTCATCGAGAATATGAAGAGATACAAAGACCGGGAATTTTCCGATATGGGCATGATGAGTTTCGGATATGGTGACGGAGGTGGCGGGCCTTCCGATGAAATGCTCGATAACTTTGAGATAATCAAAGACTATCCGGGAATGCCGAAATTGAAGATGCGAAAAGCTGTGGATCATTTCCGCATGATATCCGAAAAATATTTTGATGAATTGCCCGTATGGGATGACGAACTTTATTTTGAATTTCACAGAGGAACTCTGACATCGCAGGCCAGGACGAAGAAATTGCACAAAGACTGTGAAGATGCGATATTCCTTACCGAGATGGCTTCAACTCTTATCGGCGGTGAGAAAGATTATCCCGGCGAAAAAATAGAAAAACTTTGGCATAAAATACTCAGAAACGAATTTCACGATATTCTTCCGGGATCATCTATAAAAGAAGTCTATGAAGACAGCGAAAACGAATTGAGTGAAGTTATCGATTCCTGCAAAGAAATCACCGCATCAAAATTCGAAAAAGTAATCCTGAATGATATTCAGATGGTTACCGTGCTTAATTCTTCGTATATAGAGAGAAGTATTTGTTTTGAAACCGACGGAGAATCGAATTTTGATTTGACAACACCTTCAGGCTGTGTTCTTCTTTCACAGAAAACCCACGACGGAAAAACGATTTACATTTCCGAAGAAAAAATAAAACCATTCTCGGTAACATATTTGAAAAAACAATTAAAAAACAACAACGGCAACGTTCAAGAAGATTTTCCCATCGATTGCGACAGTAAAAAAATGGAAAACGAATATCTGTCGGTAAGCATAAACGATGACGGCACTTTGATGATATTTGACAAACAAAATGAAAAAGAAATTTTTAAAAGCGGTTCAAACATGCTCCTGATTTGTGAAGACGTCCCCACAAACTGGGATGCCTGGGATATAGACCATAACCATGAAAAATACGCAACACAATTGAAAGCGGATAATATCGAAACAATCGAATCCGGTCCCGTAAGAAAAATCATAAGGGTGACTTACCACTATGAAAAGTCGACTGTAGTCCAAGAATACATACTTTCGAAATTCTCACAAAAGCTGGACATCAGCACGAAAATCGACTGGCATCACAGAAGAAAACTGCTCAAAACAAAATTTTATATCAACGCACTTTCAAGAAAAGCCCGTTTCGATTTAAGTGCGGGATTCATAGAAAGGCCAACTACCCGAAACACATCCTGGGAAGAGGCAAAATTCGAAGTACCGACTCATAGATGGGCAGACCTTTCTCAATCCGACTTCGGTGTCGGAATACTCAACGACGGGAAATACGGTTATGGATGCGAGCAGAACAGAATGACTGTCACGTTGCTGAAATCCGCAGTCAACCCCTCGCTTTTTGCCGATGAGGGAAAACATGAATTCTCATATTCAATATACCCGCATGATTCTTTCAGCGCCGTGAAATTATGCGGACAGGCGGAAATTTTAAACAAAAGGCTGATTTTAATTAACGGAAAACTCGATATTCATCCAGATTTCATAAAAATCGATTCGCCGAACATAAAACCCCTGTGTATAAAACAAAGTGAAAACGGAGGCGTCGTACTGCGAATGGCAGAAATATCCGGAGCCACAAAAAAAGTACGTGTCGGCCTGAATTTTGGAAGAAACTTCTCGCAGGTGTGGAAAACCGACATGCTCGAAAACAAAAAAGAAATGCTTTTACTTGAAAACGGCGAAACCGAAGTTTTATTCGAACCTTTTAAAATAATAACTTTACTTTTCATCTGAAGCAGTACCCGTGGTGGCATACAGCTTCCACGGGGTATTCAACCGGTTTTACGTATGTGCTAAATTTACGGAAGAAGGTGATCGTATGTACAGCCGTCTTTTCAACGGACACGAAGTGTGCATAGTAAAGGGAGACATAACAAAGGAAAATATCGATGCGATAGTCAATCCCGCCAACGAGTTTCTCAGGCATGGCGGCGGCGTGGCAAGAGCGATAAGTGAAGCGGGGGGAACCGGTATACAGAAAGACAGCGACGAATATATCGAAATGCATGGCACGTTGAATGTAGGTTCTTCGTGTATTCTCCCCGGTGGAAATCTTATCGCAAAATACGTAATACACACCGTAGGTCCGGTATGGGGTAGCGCGGATGAAGACTCAAAACTGAAATCGGCAATTGTCAGCTCGCTCAAGCTGTGCGAGGAAAACAACATCTACAGTGTTTCGATTCCCGCAATAAGCTCCGGTATTTTCGGATTCCCAAAAGACAGGTGTGCAAAGATTTTCCGGGAAACTCTCGAAGATTACTTTGAAGAAAATACCGATTCGAAAATCACACTCGTCAGGTTATGCAACATAGACAGGCACACTTACGATATTTTCCTGGCCGAATTCGAAGGCAGGTAACACACGAAACCCAAATCATATTGATCCGGCAATTTCAAGAATCCCCGCTGCCGTTTCCACGGCTTTTTCCTCCAGCGTCCTTATTTCGGAAAGCAATGTAGATTGCCCTCTTCTGGCCTTCGTATCGGCATTTCCCGAAGACGATATCGAATTGTACCTCAGTTCCCAGAATATAACTCAACACTCAACCCGAGCTATATCTCGATTAGCCTTAAATGCCACTGTCCCGGTTTGAACCTTGCGAATTCAAAATCATGGCCGCTGCGAGCGAGACTTCCTTTTTAAATTATAATAAAGCCTGCCGAGAAAGATATCCAAAGGCAACACCACTCTCCTGAGAAAGGGTGAGCCCTTTTGTATCCACCCCTGGTAATCCGGCACCTTTTTCGCTTCCGAAGACTTTCCGGCGATGTTCACACTTGCCAAAGCCATCCCCTCTTCTTCTTTCATTTCCGCGATTACCTCGCCGCTACCGGATACGATTTTGGAATGGCCGCCTATACGGTAACTCTCCGTGCTCATTGATTTTCCAAGCAATCCGGCCATCGGATATAATTCTCCAGTTTGATTTATAAATACAGTGCTGATGCCTAACAACCCCGCGACCAGTTCAGGAAAAGTAATAAGGTCATTTTTCAATTTATCAATATCCGCTTTTTTCGCAGTCCCGGTCTCTTTGTAAGGAACAGGCATGGCATGAGGCATCAGGAGAATGTTGATCTTTTCTCTTTGCATGCGTTTGATAAATTCGCTGAAATGGTTATCGGCACAAATTCCGATTCCTATTCTTCCGAATTCCGTATCGAAAATAGCGGCATCGTTGTTCCTTTTGAACACATATGATTCTGCTTTGTCCTTAACTGCCCTGCATATCAGTTCACCGTTTTTATCCACCAGCAGGTAGGAATTAAGATAATGGCCGCGTTCTTTTTCCAACACACCGGCACCCACGCATAAACGGTATTTCCCGGACATTTCCCTCAGGAATTCAAAGGTATCCCCGCCCCTTTTTTCGGCATATTTCCAGATTTCAATATTCGGCACGTAACCGCATGAAAACAACTCCGGAAATAAAACCATTTCCGCCCCTTTTTCAGCTGCAAGTTTTACGAAACCTTCGGCCTTTTTATAATTTGCGGTATTTTCACCCTTCTTTGAGTGCATCTGTACAGCAGCCAACACTAATTGTTTTTTCATAGAACCCCTTCCTCTTTCAATAGATCTTAAGATAATCCATTCGAGATGCGTCCAGTCCAAGCAAACCTGAGATTACGCGTGAAAACATGGCTTCAAGAATTACCAGTTTTTTCTCCGTCGCATTTTTTCCGGCTTCTTCTCTCAGCGCTTTTGCAATCTGTTGCTTATATAGCATCAGAATTCTTATATACAGTTCCGCCGCCATCCCGGCTTCCTCGACGAAGAAAGTTTTCTCCAGAACGCCTTTGGCTATGATTTTTTCCACATGTTTTTCGGTATCCGCAATTATTCTTTCGGTTATCCTTCTGTACAGAAACGCGTTCCTTTCGTCATACTCGATAGCTTTGAATATCTCGAACAGCCATTCCTGACGGGTCCGTAATTTCATCGTATCCGAAGACAGCCTTATCAACATATCCAATGCGTTTGAACCGGATTGTCCCGCTGCTTCCGATGCCACTGCCGAATAATCTTCCGCGATCATCCGCACACAGCTTTCCAGAAGCTCTTCTCTGGAACTGAAATTATGGTAAAAGGATCCTTTGGTTATGTTCATGACCCTTAAAATATCGTTTAGGGATGTATTTTCATACCCCTTTTTCATGAAAAGCTCAAGCGCAGTTCTTATGAATTCTTCTTTCCTCTCATCCCTGTTTTTGGAAACCCACATAATTCACTTCCTTTTTTTAATGTAAAAATAACATACCGATGGTATAATTATACCATCGGTATGTTCAGAAAATCAAATTATTGTTTTATCCGATGAATTCAGGTAACAATCGAATAGGAATCAGAAATTCACCGAACCAATACCTTGTAATCTCCGTAGCCTTTCTCATCCATTTCTTCATAGGGAATGAATTTCAAAGCGGCTCCGTTTATGCAATACCTGAGGCCTCCGGTTTCGGCGGGACCGTCGTTGAAAACATGACCGAGATGGGAATTGCCAATTTTGCTCCTGACTTCTATACGTTGCATACCGAGTGAATCATCTTTTATATATTCAACGGAGTCCGCTTCAATAGGTCTGGAAAAACTCGGCCAGCCGCAGCCCGAATCGAATTTGTCGTCGGATACGAAAAGCGGTTCTCCGGTCACTATGTCAACATATATACCCTTCTTATAAAAATCTTCATATTCACTGGTAAAAGGCCTCTCAGTCGCCGCATTCTGCGTGACGTTGAACGACAGTTCGCCGATTCTTTCCTTCAGCTTTTCATTTGAGGTGTCTTTTATTACTTCAAATTCAAATAAAGGATCATCCGCACTGCTCAGCGATATGTGGCAATAACCGTAAGGGTTTTTGTCCAGATAATCCTGATGGTATTCCTCGGCATCGTAAAATTCCTGCAGGGGTTTAATCTCAATGACCGTTTTCCTTTTCTCTCTTTCTTCAAACTCTTCTATAACTTTAGTAACTCTTTGTACCTGTTCCTCGGTCGTATAGTAAATCCCCGACCTGTACTGAATACCGAAGTCGTTTCCCTGCCTGTTGACGGAATATGGATTTACAATCCTTAAAAAATGCAGTACGAGCTCTTCCAGGCTGATTATATTCTCGTCGTACATTATTTTTACGGTTTCGGCATGGCCTGAATTACCTATTACTTCTTCATAACTGGGATTCTCGGTATTTCCGTTAGCATAACCGGTCTGAGTTTCCAGAACGCCTTTCACCCTCTTGAAATATCCTTCCACTCCCCAGAAGCAACCTCCTGCGAAGTATATCGTATTCATATTTTTATTCACGCTTTTTAAAACATTTTCTCTCACTTTCTCACCCGACATGTCGACCTCCTTTGTTTCGCCGTTTCTAATTCCATTTGCAAAATAAAACACCATCGATATCACAATTGCCGCTGCTATCAATATTATGATTTTCAAGTCAATCACACTCCTTCTTAGTTCACTTTGTCTATTTATTTTATAGACGTAAAACTTCAATTTTTTTGTTCACGAAGGTTTGCATCATTTGACTTTCAAAGAGTGTTGCCGTATCATAAATAAGCTTATAAATGATATAAGGTTTTTCCATCCGAAAGTAAAAACGGCATCCATTTAAACAGGATGCCGGTATTTTAGTTTCAGATTTTAATTAGTGCAGCGATGAATTTCAGCCTTCGTATTCTCTTTTCAGAACCGAATAGACAATTTCATCGAAAAGACGGTTCCCGATAAGTTTCGTCTCCCTTATGCGGCCTTCTTTTTTCATACCGATCCGTTTCATCACATTCTCCGAATCGGTATTTTCCGCATTACCGAATGCCACTATCCTGTTCGCACCCTCAGCCGAAAAAGCAAAGTCCAAAACTCTCTTCGCCGCTTCCGAAGCAAATCCATTTTTACGATACTTATCATCCAGGGCCCAGCCGATTTCCCATTCGTTTATTTCTTCGTTCATCAGATTCAGAGTGACTTTCCCGATTTTCTCTCCTCTATCCTTCAGAGAAATAACAAAACAGAAATTCCCGGTATTTGATCCGGCTTCAAGATATCTGCGGTATTTTTTTTGAATAAATTCATCATCCGGTGCGCTTATTCTCTCGAAAAAATAAGTGCTTTCCTTTTTCTCCAGACTGACTATAAAATCCATATCGCTTTCGGCGAGAATTTCCAGATTCAATCTTTCCGTATACAAGTTCATCCATTTCCTCCATCTCGCATCAAACCCGCAACAAAATGCCCCATCGTTATTGAAATACCTCATCCAGCCAGTCGAAAAGCACCTGTCCGACAAGGCTGCGGTTTTCCATGACGCAATGATTCGTGCCACCTTCATTCGCAGGCGTTATCACCATTTTCTTCAAGGGATTCGTGAAATTATCAAATGCGATTTTCTGCTGCCTTTTAACTTCCTCGCTCTTGTATTCACCCTCACCGACTATTATCAAAGCGGGAACATCCACCTGTGAAGCATCGAAGGTGAACCCGATATTGGCTTCGGCAAGCTTCGACGGTTCTTCCATCGGCACCCCCCACCTCCAGCATATAACTTTGACCACATTCCCATGAAAACTTGTCCAGCTCGCTTTTTCATCATCCGTTGCGGTTACTGCCGGCATAGTCGAAAACAGCGGATATGCGTCGACAACCGCGGAATTCATCGCCACGGCCCTGATTCGTTTGTCGTGCATTGCAGCCTGTGGGGCGAATCCGCCTCCTCCACTGTATCCGTATACCGCCAGATATTCCGGATCGACATCGGAACGGCTCAAAGCGTATGAAACCACCGCTTCCATCGGCACGTACATATCGGGGCGGAACGGCTTGTCTTCCAGAGGAAGCACACCTTGTCCGGGAAGATCCACCGTAATGAAGTTGTATCCCCTTTCAAAAGCCTGAGGGGCTATGTAGAAAAAAAGATCCTCGGCAAATGTTTCTCCGCCGCCTATCATTATCAGGGTTTTCACCGGTTCTTCACTTGCGGAAGATTTCCTGAAATACCCCGGCAGCACCGTATCTTCAAACGGAATCTCAATATATTCGAGAACCGGACTCATAAGCTGTCCCGCTTCTTTCATAATCGATCTGCTTTTTTCAGCACGTTCGCTGAACTGCGCTTCGGTCGGAAGCATGGATATCAGAGACAGCCTGTAATAATAAGCGGCACGCAGGAACTGGTCGAGCGCACTCACCATATGCCCTTCACTAAAAGAAGCCTTCCCTCTTTCTTCGACACGCTGAGCCATTTTATACCATTGCTCCTGCCAGCTGTCGGCGTCTCCGTCTTTTATCCGGGAAGATACGTAAAAAGATTCTCCGATCTCCACACCGCGGTTGACGGCGGAACCAAGCACGAGCATCCCAAAATGGAAATCCATATCGGAATCGTCGAATTGAAATCTTATTCCAGTATCATGTGCATCAAAGTCGCTTTTTGAATCTGGCTGCGGTGTATTCTGAACCCCAAAAACACATTCCGAAAACGCTAAAAACATCATCAGGAAAATTACAATTGAACTTTTTCCCCAAGCGAATTTCTTTTTTCTATTCATACTTTCTCCTTTCGAGATTTAAAACCTCGGTGAATAGGGTATGTTACGAAAACGGATACTTCAGAAAATATAACTTTTATATATCGTATGCCGTTATTATATATCATTTTTTATTTTAATTGTGCTCAGAAAAAATTATTCCTGTTGACTTTGCAAATATCAGAATCTTGTTTCGCAGCGTGTTTCGTGTACGCAGAATTTTTCCGTTTTTAAGTATTCAGAACTATTTCAACAGTTTATCCGAATTGATTTTTCTACCTTTACGTCCGAAATTATCCTTTATTTCCAGAAATTCATAACTCATCATCGTTTCGGTATCTTTTTCGGCATATTTTTCGACTATTCCATCTGGATTGACAACACATGTGGGTGCTGTCTGTTTTTTTGAAATGCTGTTCGAAGAAACCACGTAAAATATATTCTCCACTGCCCGGGTTATGAGATGAGACTTTATGATTTCATACCTGACGGGGTCATCTTCATCTGCAACATCACAAAAACCGACAAAGGCAACATCGACATTTTCAAGATACAGTTCCCTGAAATATTCCGGAAACCTTATCTCGAAACAAATCCTGAATCCTATTTTCACACCATCCACCGTGAAAACACCTTTATTCTCCTCACCTGGAGCATAATTATCCGAATCCCAGCCCCAGAGTGCCCGTTTATCGTAATATCGTATGTTTTCATCGACGGGACTTATGAAAGCCATTGAATTGTACCTTTTCCCATTCTCCCTTCTTATAACGCCCAGGGCAATGTATATTCCGAGTTGTTGAGAAAGTTTTTGAAATTCTTTCAGATAAAAATCGATCCCAGCAAAATCGATCATATCGACAGAAACGATTTCAACGGGTGGATACCCGCACAACGCACATTCCTGAGTTACGAAAAGTCTCGCTCCTTCCGATGCCGCTCTTTCGACATAACTCCTTATTTTCGCATAATTTTCAGAAATACTGCTACTCGGACCGTATTGCAAAACAGATATTTTCATTTTGTCTCCTTTCTGCATATTAACCACTTTTCATTATAAAAATATAGCGATTAAGAGTGATTAAGGATACCAACAATTTAATTCTGAATATATTTATATTTAAAATCGAGGATAAATTCATTGAGTTAAAGATTCAAGTCTATTTAACCATTCATTGAATAAAGTGCAAGCTTCACGCATCTTTGGAATACCGATACTTTTTGCAATATCTATACCAGTCGTAGTTTTTTTAAACCTGTCGGACAACTTTTCCAATCTTTTAGAAGGAGCTGTGTTAGGATTATTGTTAATGTTTTCAGGTTCACCGCATTGATTTATTATTTTTAATATTTCGAAAATATCCACATTCATTTTTTCTGAAAGAATTTTCGCATCACTGAAAAGTAATGCTTCAAATTCATACATCGAGATGTATGGAATAAAGCGCTCTTCAATTCGATATTCAGAATACAATTTATTCAATTCGTCCATTGTAGCACGATTTATAGAATTTGATTTATCCGTATGCAAGCTTTTTGAGCTTGCTTCTTCCAGACCGGGCCATTCTTTAATACCATAGAAATCTATCAATAATGTTATCCAGACATCATTACGTTGTTTAATATGCAAACCTATATCTTTTTTTGCCCTGCTGAATTTGACATCTCCACCCTTTACCCCGGGTTTGCTGAGAACAATCGGTGTCATGAAAATATTTTTCTCAGCTAAATATGGAGCAAGAACTTCTTTAACGAATTTCTCTTCAGTTTGACCTTCCACCAACACGATAATATTGGCATATTCACTCATGATAGGTTCCTCCTTCTATGACATTTTTCATCCATAGATCGCCAACAGAGTATTCTTCAAGCCATTTATCGTAATCAACTTTTTTCAATCTCTCAAACGTGGATTGTCCTTCTTTTCTGTTCACCACAACGATATCTTCAATATCAAATTCATTAAGCAATCCGGGTGACTGTGTTGCCACTATAACCTGGGTTCTTTTTGCCGCATCACGAATCAGTTCCGCTAAAACAGAGATGGCTTCGGGATGCAACCCAAGTTCCGGTTCGTCTATAACAATTGCGGAAGGTGGATTTGGTTGCAATAAAGCCGTAGCAAGACATATAAAACGAATCGAACCATCTGAAAAATGATATGGTTGCAAAGGATAATCCGAACCTTTTTGCTGCCAGCTCAATTTGACCTTTTCCGCATCTCCGTATCTGACAATATCCAAACGAAAATCGTCAAAAAAAGGAAGCACCAATCTTGTCGCATTTACGATCTCTCTATAGCAATGATTGTATTCATCACTGTTTTTTAAGTAAAGTAAAAACGGTGCGATATTTGAAGCGTTATTGCGAAGCATATCTTTGTCTTCAACTATTTCGGAACGTCTCATAGGGGCGGTAGAACTCGTATCGTGAAAATGGTATACCATCCAACGGGAAATGGCATCATAAACAAAATGTCCGATTCCGTTCCATATACCATTATATGATTTTTCATTTCTCTCATCATACAATCTACTTTCTTCGGAAGCTCCTCCATAAGATCTCCAGGGTAAATCATCATAACTTCTATGTTCATTTATAATAAAATTTTCATTTACAGTAGGTGTTAGTTCACAACGATAAAAATTTGAACCTTTCGCATAATAGCTATTTGATTCAAACTCGAATTCTATTTCAATTTTAGAAGTCATTTTTGGCCCGTTGTAAAGAAAACTATCAGCACCGCCATTTTCCAGGATAAAGTTCTGGAAATTCTTTCTGGACATAGCCATGATCATGCGAAAGACCTGCACAAGATTACTCTTACCCGCTCCATTGGCACCAATTATTACATTCAGGTTTTTCAGCTCGAAATTATTCATATCCCTGATGGATTTAAAACCATGTATGCTCATTTTCTTAATCGAACCTTTCATACGGCAACCTCCCAAATTCCATTACATATCCGATAATAACAGAACTTTCGATTAAAATAGTTATCTTTACAATACATTATATCAAAACATGATTATTTCCTCTTACTTTATTATCTGTAGCACTTTTCCAAAAAAACGAATCGGATTCAAATTCCGATTCGTTTTCATAAAATACCGTATTGATATCATTTTTCACTTTAAAACAAATTAACTAAAACTCTTCTTTTTTAAGAGTTACGAATTCCTGATCTATGTATAAAGTTGCTTCTTCTGTTGAAAACTCAAGTATACAGTAATTCGGATCTTCTATCCCACCCGGAAAATGGTTTATAAACCAGTCCAACCACATTTCCTTTTTAATTTCTGGATCAGTCCTGACTGTTACTTTCCCGGTCAGAGTGACACTGTCACCGCCTTTATAAAAACACACGCTTGATTTGGGATTCTTGTTGAAGTGATTGACTTTTACCGAATTGAGACCGGTAGATGACCAGATCTTATTGACTCCGTCGGCTTTGGTTTTCGCCAATACACAAACGCGCGGATATCCCTCTTCGTTTACGGATGCAAGCATGATCTCATTTATTCCTTCAAGCATTTTCCCGGCTTTTTCGCTGATTTTCATTTTTATACCCTCCCGATTTTTTTATAAACATGGGATGATTCGTGCTGAAAACATTTTCTTTTCAGATTCATCATCCAAGTTTCTGCAATATTATATACAAAATCGAATTCTTTGTATTGTAAAAATCGATCATGTTTTTAAGATTTATATTTCAGGAATTTCTTAGACCCCACTCGTGGGATACGGAGACGTATCCCACGTAAAAATATATTTCCTGAATTATTTTATTGATTCCGCCTCATGTTAGCCAATAATTTTAAAGTTCCAAAATCCAGTGATTTTTTCCCCTTCTCAACATCTTTTACATTAAAAAGATGTTCATTCTCAAAATCTTGCTCAATCCAGACTTTTATACTTCTTTCCGACAAATCGTATTCCATTGAATATACAGTCAGCTCTTCCTGTTTCACCTCTTCAAGCAACTGCCTTGTACTGATGTTGGGAAAATTATTTTCAAAAGATTCTCTGACCTTCTCCTTTCTCTCACAGGGATTATTCCCGAAACAGGAATTGTTTGTTATGACTTCTACAGCATCATTATCCAATTGTACTTTTTTCTCGCCTCTGTATTCCTCATAAATTATCAGATTGTTGTCCTTATCCGCAAACATATAATGCACTTTCGGATAACCCCTATCCTCCAGATAATATATATCCTGTTTTTTGGCGATATATAAAGCTTCCTCTGCGGTAGAAGCACGCTCAAGAATAAACCTTATAAGCCCAAGATCGTTCATATCCTTAAAACCGGGTTTTATATCAGAATCGACAACCGCAGCCATTCCAACGAAAAGCCCCTTATCGTTGATACCATCATAAGGCATATACTCACCCATCTGCTCGAATAAAACCATACCGCTTGTTTCGATACCATACGACCTCGCAGGAGGAACAAAATGCACACTCCCTCCTGTTTGTATCCAGTCAAAATTCCGCCCTATTATTGTTTTATCGTCCTTGTTCTTATAAGCAAGTATTGTACACATGTTTTGTTCCTTTCTGATTATATAAAACGAGTTAAAATATCTGACGAAAAAGCACCATGTAAAGTAATTTGTTTATATTCGAATGAATTATTCAACCTATTTTGTAAGGGCAATTTGAGCAACTTTAGTTGCAAATTGCCCCTACATTTATTGGAAATTTTTATCGCATTATTTGATTCAATTTATAGAATTTAATCTTTCCAAACCACCAAAAACAAACTGGATTGATCTACTTCAATGACTTCATATTTGTATCCGGTTTTCTCCCCTATTTCTCTGAAATCGTCTTCACTGAAAGTCGTTGCCTTGAATCCGTCTTTGCAGTGTATTTCTCCGTTTCCGGTTTTTTCGAAATCTATTTCGCCTAAAAGTCCTTTATCCACCTGTTCTTGGAACCATTCAAGTCGGTATTCCCAGAACTTCTCGCTGTAAGTGCTTATGTATATGGTTCCGTTCTGTTTTGTGGCTTTCAGGGCATTTTCTATAAGCTGCATCTGGTTTCCCTTTATCGCGGATATTCCGTTCTGCATACAAAGAGTGACATCGAATTCCTCTTCAAAAGGTATATTGTATGCATCCATGACTTCGAGTTTTGCATTGTCGATTCCAGAAATATATTTTCTGCCGAATTCTATAGAATCGTTCGAAATATCTATTCCCAAGATATTTCCCGCATATGGTGCAAGTTCTTTTACTATTCTTCCGTATCCGGCACCGAGCTCGAGTACCGATTCGTTGCCGGTTAGTCTTTTTCTGACGAAATTGATTTCTTCTGAAAGAAATTGTTTCACCCTCGGTATTTTCGTATCGTATGCCTGAAGCAATCTGTTTGAATTCAGAAATTCTTTGTAATAGTTTGTATTCTCCATGTCTTTCCTTTCAGCTTTGATATGAGTTATTTCGGTTCAATACGGAAAAAACGAGATTTCTTACCACGTTCGAAATGATAAAATTCGAATTCATTCATCCTTTTTCGTAATGTGTTTTCCGGATGATCGAAATCATTCATATCCGGGTATGAAGAAACTGCGTTGAAGTTTTCAGAGAAGCGGGCTTCGTTTGTTTTATGGAATTTATATACGGCATTATGAATTAATATTCATCCTAAGAATATTATATCATCATCCGGTTTATATTCTGAAGAATAAACCGCTCAGCCAGGCAGTCTTTAAAGTTATTTTTTCTGATTCCATTTATGAAGCCGGACTTTTTGTCAATTTTATATAGGATTTGCTGAATAATTCTGTTCTCTTCTATAACAAAGATTGACGGTGTTGTTTTATTTGCTTAAACTCCTGTTATTTAATAACCAATCGAAAATAGAGGCGATTTCTTTTTTTAGTTTCTTTTGGATAAAAGGGCTTACACCCGAGATTCCTCACTGACGCTCGGAATGACAAATATTCAAGTTTTTCGGCAAGTCCCATATAATTTGATATAATCGGAATTGATTTAATAATTCATAACATACAGGACGGTTATCATGCAAAAAGAATTGGAAGAGCTTGCCTTTGAAAGCAACGACAGGCTGAAAGTCATACCTGTGGAGCGTTTAATCGATCTTGAAAACATCATAAAAGAATTCAGGAACACCGAATCACTCAACGGCTTTCAGAAATGGATAGTCGACAAATTGTACGATTTCAAAATCCCCGATAAGAATTTTAGCGTCAACTCCATAATTCTCGTGGCAATCGGCCATCCTTTTTACGCAAATGTGAGTTTCCAAAGAAAAGATTATGAGAAGAGAACCTTCCATTGCCTGGTTCGGCCGGATTTTAAAAAAACTGGAAATTATTTGAATAAGTTTGCCTCAGAAAACGGATTTTCTGTCGTTCACGCGGATAATCTGCCGCTGAAGAGGCTGGGAGTCCACAGTGGCCTGGCGGAATACGGAAGAAACAACATCACCTATGTCGACGGATTCGGAAGTAATTTCTCCTATGATGCCTATTTTTCAGACATGTTATGCGAAGAGGATACATGGGGCGGGTTAAAAACGGCGGAAATCTGTAACAACTGCGGTTTGTGCATAAAGCGCTGTCCTACAAATGCGATTCGGGAAGACAGATTTCTCATCGACAATCAGAGATGCCTGTCGTATTTCAACGAAGTGCCGGGAGAATTCCCGACCTGGCTGCCTGCGAATATTCACCACACTCTTTACGACTGCCTGATCTGCCAGAGTATCTGTCCTATGAATGAAAGTCAGATAGGCAGAATCACCGAAAATATCTCTTTCGACGAGCGGGAAACTGATATGTTGCTTGAGGGAATACCTATCGATAGTTTTCCCGAAGATCTCAAGTCAAAAGTTTTCGCACTCGGAATTGACGATTGGTACGATTCCATACCCAGAAATCTGAAAATACTGTTCGAACTTCAAGGATAGTGAACAGTGCCAACCTTTTAGAATCATGTTTATCTTTCATAGTTATTTGTCTTAACAAAATTCCCCTCTTATCGGCTTTAGGAAGTATAAAAAGATATTGTTTTTCATCTTAACACTAAAAATTAAACAAATGATATAATAAAACGTATCTTTATTTTCACATATTTTTATTTTCCCCGATCTTCTTTAATTTTTTCAACCGCTACCATTAAAAAGGAGGAATTCATGAGAAAAAAAATTTACGGAAAAATCGTGTTGTTGTTTTTGGTTTTAACAATCTCATTTCTATCGTTCGGGTACACCGTACCCGATGACAACCCATGTTCAAAATCCATAAACGCTTTGAACGAAGCATATCAAAATGACGAAGTGTTTAAAATGCTCATAGACCAGGCTTTCATAAACATGCAGCAGGTTCCGGCCGGCTACTGTGATGGCGGCAACCCATGGATAGGAAAGAATTTCGAAGATTTGCTCAAAATGCTCGAGGAGTGGGCGACTTTTCTTCCGATAGCTGTCGGAAGCTCCGATAACGGATTGGAATATATACAGAAAATGGACCTTTTCGCCTACAACAATCCGTTCGGCAGTGTGGCATTCCAGACATCACCCGGCCGTGAACTGTTCAACCAGTTCGCATATGAGAGAGGTGTTTTTCTGGACAGTGGCGAATCCACAAAATATGTAGCCGAATGGCTTTCCGATCCACGAATAGAGAAGCAGGACTACGTCCTGCCGGATCCGAATGCTCCCGACGGAGGCTTTAAGAGCTACAACGAATTTTTCTCCCGTCCGCTTAAAGATCAGCAGGAGAGCCGCCCGCAAACTCTGCCGGAGCGCGATTACATCATAACTGCCCCAACCGATGCGCTTATGAACTCAATACCCGTCAAGATAACCGACAGTAAAACACTCATAGGCACCAAGGGCACACAGCAGCTCAACATCGAGCAGCTTCTCGAAGGTTCCGCATATTGGGAAAGATTCGTGGGAGGCACCGCGTTGTCCTGCATACTGATGCCCAACACATACCACAGATATCATTCCCCTGTCGACGGAGAGGTTATCGAGGCGAGAATTATCCGTGGAGCTCTGATCGGAATGGAGGATTTCCCGACTTTCGTGCCGAAAGATGGGAATGTGGGATATTACGGCTCGGATTTCAGCGCTTTCCAAAATTACCAGAGGGGATATTTCATAATAGACACGGGAAAATATGGTTTGGTCGCGGCCGTGCCCGTCGGTTTGAGCACGGTAGGCTCGGTGGTGTTCAAAGACGAATTCATGAATCTTCAGAAACCTGTCCCCGTCAAACGCGGCTCGGAGCTCGGACACTTCCTTTACGGAGGTTCTCTGGTGATACTCGTTTTCGAACCCGGAAAATATCAGTCAGGTGCGCTGCAGGTTCGCCTCGGCAACCAGATAGGCACTTTCGATACCGACAGCAACGAATGACGGACATTCAGGCGGGATTCATCCCGCCTGATATTTGTTTCAAACTGTTCATTATCCGCAATACTTACGGAATATTATGTTTTTTCAGCGACAGTTCCAGATATTTTCCCGTGGCACTTTCCGTATTTCCAGCTATATCCTCCGGAGTGCCCTTACCCACTATATATCCGCCATTCACGCCTCCTACTGGACCCATGTCTATTACCCAGTCGGAATAGGCCACCACGTCCATGTTATGCTCTATGAGCAGCACGGTGTTGCCATTGTCCGCAAGTCTGTCGAGAATTCCGAGCAATTTTCCTATATCCTCGAAATGCAGCCCGGTGGTGGGTTCGTCAAGTATGTAAAGAGTCTTTCCACCGCTCTCCCGGCCCAGTTCCTTCACGAGTTTGAGCCTTTGTGCCTCTCCTCCGCTGAGCGTGACGGCACTTTGACCGAGTTTGATATATTCGAGCCCAACGTCGCACATGGTTTTCAGCTTTCTTTCAAGCGCAGGGCAATCCAGGAACAATTCGTAAGCCTCCCCCACTTCCATATCCAATACGTCCGCTATGTTTCTGCCCCTAAACTCTATATCCAGTATCTTTTTTTTGTACCTCTTTCCATTGCATTCGGGACACAGCACTTTCACATCCGGCATGAACTGCATTTCGATTTCCTTTTCCCCAAGACCGCCGCATTCGTCGCATTGTCCGTTTTTGCTGTTGAAACTGAACCAGCCTTCCTTGAATTTCTTCTTTTTTGCCGCTTCCGTGCCCGCAAAGATTTTCCTTATGTCGTCGAATATCTCGGTGTAGGTGGCGGGATTGGATCTCGAATTTCTGCCGATAGGTGCCTGGTTTACGTTTATTATCCTGTCAACACCGTCAAATCCTTCCGCCTTTTTAAGGTTCGCGGGGATTTCCGTGTTGTCTCCGATGAAATTTGACAGCGCCGGAAAAAGTGTCCCGGCTACCAGACTGCTTTTGCCCGAGCCGCTCACTCCCGTTACCGATGTGATAACACCCAGGGGTATTTCAACATCCACATTTTTCAGGTTGTTTTTGCAGGCACCGTAAAGTCTTATACTTCCGCTCCATTTTCTTCTGGCCGTTTTTTTCACGGCAACCTTTTTAATCCCCGACAGGTATTTCCCCGTCAAAGAATTCGGGTCGGACATTATTTCCTGCGGACTTCCCGATGATATCACCTCACCGCCCGTCATACCTGCTCCGGGACCCATATCTATTATCGCATCTGCCTTTTTCATGGTTTGCTCGTCATGTTCAACCACGATTACGGTGTTCATTCCGTTCCGCAGTTCGAGCATGGTTTCGATAAGCGGTTCGTGATCCGCCGGGTGCAATCCTGCCGAGGGTTCGTCCAGCACGTATATTATCCCGGACAACCCGCTGCCAAGCTGCGTCGCAAGCCGTATGCGCTGGCCCTCTCCGCCCGACAGCGTCGGTGCCTCCCTGTCAAGTGTCAGATAATGCAATCCAACTTTAAGAAGTGAATTCAATCTCTGGTTTATTTCAGGCAGAATATCGCCGACTAATTTCATATCGTATACGGAAAGTCTTGCAGGCAGCGCGTTTATCCATTCGCTAATCTTACCGACGCTCATCGAAGATATTTCGGGATATCTTTTGCCGTCCACAGTCACATACCGCGCCTCGGGTCCGATTTTCTCGCTGCCACAGGTACCGCATTTTTCTTTTCTCATGAATTGTTCGAGAAATGCCCTGCCTTCCTCCGAATTCGTGTTTTTAAACAGGCGGTTTATGTTGAAAACCGCACCGCTGACCTCTCTGTGCAGCTTCCCCTGCCTTCCCCTTTTAGACATCTCGTACGTGTATGTGTATTTTTTCCCGTTTGACCCGTAAAGGACAGTATCTCTGTATTCCCGAGGCAATTCATTCCATGGCTTTTCCAGATCGACATCCATTCCTTCGGCGGCGGCGAAAACTTCACCCACCATCCAGTTGGCATTTTTTTCCCTCGTCCTGAGATTGCCGTAATAAGGCGAAGCCCCATCCAAAAGCGATAAACTTCCGTCCGTTATTATCAGCTCGGGATCCACCGTCATATTAACCCCAAGACCTCCGCATACCGGACAGGCGCCATCCGGACCGTTGTGATTGAAGCTGCCCTGCTTAAGTTCAGGTATTTTGATGTCGCAATAAGGGCATACGCTTTTGTCGGTGAAAACGCGGGTCAGCTTACCCGGTATTTCCACTTTTATTTTGCCACCGTTTCCCGAATAAATCGCACGGATTTCTTCCTCAAGTTCAAGATGGAAATCTCCGATCCCCTGCGTAAATGGCACTGTATAATTTTTCGATTCCAGCTCCCTGAACGGGCCTATCTTAAAATGTGTACCCTCTTCAAGCCTCGAAAGTAAACCAGATAGCCTTCCGGGAGAAAATTCCTCAACAGATCTCCCGCAGGAAGGGCAATGCCTTATCCCTATGCCCGAGAAAAGCATTCGGAGATAATCGTATATGTCGGTTATCGATCCCACGGTGGATCTGGGGTTTCTGCCTATGGACTTCTGCTCTATCGCAATGGTGGGACTTATGCCGGAAATCCTTCTGACATGCGGTTTCTCCGATTGGCCTATGAAACGTCTCGCATACGAGGAAACACTTTGCATATACAGCCTCCTGCCCTCGGCATACACGGTATCGAATGCCAGCGACGACTTTCCGCTTCCGCTGACTCCCGTTATAACCGTGAGCTTGTTTTTCTCGATATCCACATCCACATTTTTAAGGTTGTTCTGGATTGCCCCCCTTATGGAAATCACGTTCCCGTCCGTACCGATTTCTTTCACCCCACAATCCCAAAAACCGGCAATTTCTTTTCCGGTTATGACTTTTCCGAACAACTCATTCTCGATATCCCCGGACAGCCCACCGGTATCCGCATAGGTGATATTGCCCGATATTCCCAGAAGCTTCAGCTTCGAATTCACCTCATCGGAATATACACTTTTATCGTAATGTGAAACGAGTTTTGAAACGTCATCATCGGTATCATTTATTATAAATGCGGTTTCATCCAGAAAACTCCGGTCTTCGCGACTCAAATCTCCGATTCCCTTTGAATTTATCTCGCCCCATATGTCCCACGGCAGCAGTTCGATCTTGTTCATGCAGCTAAAATCCTGCATAAGAGAGGATTTTAATACTTTCATGCCTTTCCATTTTTTGTTGTAGCCGTAATCATCCGGATTTATCCTTTTCTCGACGGCATATTTCCATGCCTGTGCACCGGTTAAAAAATCCCTGCCGATCTCTATATCCATTGTATTCAGCGATATTCCATGTTTCTGAGCCTGTTTTTCGTCCACCTGGGGATCGACGGCAACCCACCTGTTTTCGTCTTTATCGAAATATTCAAGTATGTTGTGTGTTTCGTTTGGGATATCACTGTCAAAATACCCCGCAAAACCTGATCTGACACGTGAAGGAATACCCCTGTACCTTAAAAAAGATGCAAGAAGAACACAGTGGTCCCTGCATATCCCGACCAATTTATTTTCGGGATCTCTTTTTTTTACTATCGGCGACGGATCGAGCGAAAACAACGTATCCAGCATCTGTTCGGCAGTCCTCAGCTGTTCTTCGGAATTTATTCGCCTGTTGTTCAGTTTTACCCCGTATAATTCCGCCTCGGCAGGATGTATAAGCAAACCCTGTACGGCATCGACCAATGGTTTAACTTCATGTGGGAGGACCGCATATTTAGCCTCGTGCTTACCCGGTGTCGTAAAATCACTTTGAGCCGAGTAATAATTCACAGTGTTTTGCATCGTCATTCACCTCTTCTGACTGCTTCGAGACAACTCATGATATCCGAATCCGGCATGAAACTCTCCGCTCTCATCATCTCTTTGATCTGGTTTGCCGAACTGGCACCTATTATGGGGTATATTCCCTTTTTCATCATCCAGCCTGCCGCCAATACCGCTTTGGATTCGCCGTATCTGAGCGATAATTCTTCCATTTTTTCCATGATTTTCAGATTTTCACGGCAGGCGTATATCTCCCATATGTATTTGAATTTGCCGAAATAGACTCCCCACAGCATAACGGTATGCGCGTATGTCCTTATCCCTTTTTCTTTGCAGTAATCCAGATATTCTTCGTCGAACATTTCCCAGTTGAATTGGCCGAGCAATTCCCTTTTTTGGGGTTCAAGATAGGTGTAATGATTTTCGATTGCCGAAAAAGAATTGAGGTTGTTTTCGAGCGAGATCTCCTCAGCGGATTCAATCCGTTCAAGACTGTGGTTGCTCGCGGCTATTTCTTTTATCATGCCCTTTCTCTGCAATTCGTTCAAAACCGCCAGTATTCCGCAAATTTCGTATCCGGTGTCCAGATGCAGAAAATAAGTGCCGATGCTGTCCGAACCCAACCGTTTCAGCGATTTTTCGCATTCGATCTCTATAATTTCCCGGTTTAAGCCCATTTCGACTTCGCCGTATTCGAAGCCGACTTTGGTCATGACATTCACGTCCGTTATTCCGTTTATCTTCATCCATTCTCCGATGACTTTTTCGCTCTCCCCTCCTTTTGCCCCTTCCAGCCAGCCGGCATAACAGTTTGCCGTATCGAGAATCCTGCCGCCGCTTTCGTAATACATGTCGAGTATTTCGAGTGAATTCGGCAAATCAATGCCTGTTCCGAAATAAGCACACCCAAGGCATATGCTGCCTTCATGATTGTTTCCCATAAAAACCTCCGTTTAAAAACCGCAATTTGCTTTCGATTACCAGTATATTGCAAGAACGGGAAAATATCTTGACCGATATTGCTGTTATCGCCGAAAAACCACGGGCTGTTTTACGCCGCTTTGATCATTATTGCGATCCCCATTTCATATGTTGCCACACGATTTTAATTTTATATTACCCGGCATAGTATAATAAGTCACGTTGACAATTTAAGGGAGGTATGGGATTCATGGACGACAAATCCGTTTCTATTTACAGATTGAAACATGAAGACACTCATAAAGCGGGAATGATTCTGGCGGATGCGTTTCAAAACGACCCGGTCTGGAAATTATTGCTTAAAAACTTCAACATCAGCCAAAGATGCGGGTTTTTCGAACTGCCAGTTAAATATTGCCTCAGATACGGAAACGCCTGTGCACCGTCGGAAAATATCGAAGGAGTGGGCGCATGGACTACCGACGGTTTCGCGGACATGCCAATTTTAAAATCCATCAGGAGCTGGGGGCTGATTTCAACTCTGAAGGCTTTTTTCAGTACGGGAAAAATAATGAAAGATTTATTGAGTGTGTTCGAACCTCTGTCCAGAGACAGGAAAGAAAATATGAAAGGCAGACATTATCTTTATTTCGTGATTTTGGGTGTGGGTACGGAATTCCGGAAAAAAGGATTCGGCAGAAAAATAATCGAAGGTCTTATCGAAGAAAGCGAATCCTCGAAATTACCGGTGTACCTCGAAACATCAGAAGATTCGAATGTCAAAATGTATGAAAAATTCGGATTCAATCTCATCAGAAAGATAAATTTACCCGTGGTGAACCTCCCGCAATGGGAAATGGTGAGGGAAACAGAATCCTGATACTATTTTGATTTTGTCGATTTGTTGAATTTCCCGGAAATAAATTTGTAGAAACCTCTGCCGATTGCTTTTTTAAAAATGTTTACTTTCACGGGATAAAAGTAATCCTGAGCGAGCATTCCGGTATTTTGCCAATATTCCCGATCCTCATCGATTATACATGCCAATGCCTTCTGCACCTGGAATCTCATGATATCGCCGGTGCTTGCCGAAGGATATTTCCCGCCGTATACGGCATCCGCGAATTTTTTGACTAAGACCGATTCCACCGGGTCTTTTATGTTGCGTATGTTTCTCTTCAACCCACCGCAAAAAGCCATTCCCCATCTGGTTCCGACGGTTTTCAGGTAATCCGAAGTGACTTTCAGCCCGCTGCCGTTTGTGGTGCAAACAGTGATAAACGGTTTTCCGCGCATCGGGCTTCTGTGAAACCATTTGCAGTTTCTGTCGATGAAGTTCTTGAAAATTCCGGTGACATTTTCGACATACACCGGACTCGATAATATCACTCCGTCGGAATTTATGAGAACGTCGTTTATTTTCGCGATATCGTCGTCAAACGGGCATCTGTCATTCAAAATGCAGTTTTCACATCCGATACAGGTTTTTATGGCATAATCGTACAGGTTGACATACTGAAACTCCACATCCGTTCTCTGTTTTTTAAATTCCTTTTCGATTCTGGCGATTAAATTTCCTGTGTTGACACTTTTTCTGCTCGATATAATTACCGCTATTTTTTTCATATATATTCACTTCCAAAACAATATTAAGTTCAATCCAAATAATTCCATTTTTTTATAATTTCTATGCACTTATTAATCTTTTCATCTAAGTCAAATATCGGCTTTAAATTTTCTTTAGTGAAATATTTTGATATTCCTTTGGCAAATCCATTTTTATCTTTTTCAAATTTTTTAGATTCTTTTTCTCCCTTAGTATCATTTTCATGTATATTTTTTATATACTCTGGAAATAATTTATATTTATCTACCTGAGGTATTTCTCCCAAACCATAATACTTACTTATAGCTTCATTCGGAAGATAATTCTCCACTTCTTTTCCAGCCGTAACCCAACACAAACTACCATTTTTCTCAATTTCTTCTTTTATTCTTTTTTTAGTATTATTTATTTCACCAGTTTCTTCACGAATATCACTATCCATTATAATTATCGAATTTCTATTCATTAATAACATTTTTATAGAATCTTCCTCGCAATTTGTTTCCGAGTGGCTTTCAGCTGTATAACCTGATAAAAGTCTGCCTCCGTATTGCATACATTGATAATGTATTCCTTCTTTCAAATCTTCACAAAAAAGACTAACCCATTTATTAAAATATGTTCTATCCGAGGGACCTTCAACCCATATAATCCCATTTGTTTGTAATAAATCACTTGCTCTTATCTCAAGATCATCAAGAATATTTTTTTTAAGAGAATACGTATTTACCTTAACAATTTTAGCTTCTTCATTATTATTCATTATATGATAGAATTCCGCATCTTTTTCATTAGAAAAAAGGTCGATTACTACGTTGGAATGGGTTGTAAGAAATACATTAGCTTTATTTTCCACACAAAAATCGTGGATGTATTTATATAATCTTCTCTGTAATGATGGGTGTAAATTATTTTCAAGTTCCTCAAATGCAAATATACAGTTAGTCAAATCTGCTTCTTTATATTTCGGAATTATAAGTAAATTTATAAGAACGAGAATAATTGTTTTCAATCCGCTACCCGATTGAGATAATGCTATAGTTCCTTTATTCTCTTCTTCCAAAAATATTTCCCATTCACTTTCTTTATTAATCTGTTGAACTACTATTTCGCTAAAACTGGAATCGGGCTCAAATATTTTATTCAATTCTTCAAGAAGTACTTTTTGTACTATTTTTCGATTATATTCTGATCTATTTATAATCGTTCTTATTATGTCAGTAGCACCTTCTCCACTTTTATAAACTTTAGTTTTGTTTCTTTCCATTTCCGGTTTTATATCTCTATCAGCACTTATTCTTATGAAAAGGAGATTTTTTAAAAAATCATTTTCAACCAAACGTAATATCATTTTCTCTTCACATTCTAAGTCAAAATGAATCAAACTATTTTTTGCCCAACCATTTAAATTTCCTTTACATTCTAATTTATTGTTAACAGCTTCAAAGTTATAAAAAAGCTCGAATGGTTTATTGATATTATTATGAAATTCTACTTGAGCGTCACTTGATTGATACGGATTATCCATCTGCAAATTAGTCGGAATATATTCTTCTTTAAAATTCAAAGATAAACTCAGTGATGTATTATTTTTAACTTCTTTATTTATAAAAAAACTCTCTCTATTATTAAATAAACCAAGCAACTCTATCATATCCAATAAACTCGATTTACCACTGTTATTTTTCCCAATTATTATATTCGAAGTTTTTATATTATCGAACCCTTGTTCTTCTTTTCCAAAACATTTGTAATTCGATATTTTTATACTAATTTCTTCAGGTAGACTCATTTCTCATCCCTTTCTTTCGCCACAGAAAACTCTCTCTATTCAGTTCAAACCATTCAGTAAAATTCCTGAGATTATCACAAGGAAATTCTTCGCAATTGGAACAGGAATCCACTCCTTTTTCTTTGCAGCAGTCACGGAACCGGCATTCTATGCAATGGACGAATACATTTACGCCTTTACAGCCATCACAGTGAAGTTCATCCGCTTTTATTCCGATTCCGAGCACTTCGCCCCAATTCTTCGCAATTTCTTCCATTTGGCTTTGAGAATACTTTTCTTCTTTCGAATTGAAAACCGGACATTCGGAACAATAAAGCGTACAATAAGCATTCATCTGGCACCTCTTTTCGGAATTTTGACGAAAAAACCGTATCAATTATATACCTATGTGTACTTAAATCTGGACTCGCCGAATAACACACAAATTCTCACGGGAAAAACAGGTTATGAAGGTCATCCGTTGGCTGCCCTGCCGTACATATCGTGAAATGCGACCTCGCCATGACAATTTATGCTCATTATTTTACCCGCCACTTTCTCTATGAAATACCTGTCATGTGAAACGAACAGTATCGTACCGTCGTATTTCATGAGTGCTTTTTCGAGCATTTCTTTGCTTTTCAGGTCAAGATGATTGGTCGGTTCGTCGAGTATCATGAAATTCACCTTTCTGAGCATCATCTTAGACATGGCAACCCGTGCCTTTTCACCCCCGCTTAAGTCGCATATACGTTTTTGAACATCATCTTCGGTGAACAGAAATTTTCCGAGTGCAGTTCTGATCTGAGTATCGTCCTTTTCGGGGAAATCATTTCTCATTTCTTCGAAAACTGTGTTTTCGCCAGTTAAGTTGCCGTGCTCCTGGTCGTAATACCCTATTTCCACATCGGTTCCGTACTCTATGCTTCCTTCCGATAACTTATTTTCGCCTATGAGCGTCCTGAGCAGCGTGGTTTTACCACTTCCGTTTGGTCCGATTATGGCTATCTTATCATTTCTCATTATTTTGAAGCTAAGCTTGCTTATGAGATCTATTTTCGCGTTTTCCGCATATACCGAAATCAACGCGTTTTTAACTTTCAACACTTCCATATAGGATTTTCTGGCATATTCGAATTTCATGTTTACCTTTTTCAGGTCTTTTGGGGGCTTTTCAATTTTTTCCATACGGTTCAGAGCCTTTTGCCTGCTTTTCGCCATTTTTGAGGTCGAAGCCCTCGCCATGTTCTTATCGATGAACGTTTGCATCTTTACAATCTGTTTTTGCTGTTCTTTGTACTTTTTTTCGTGATTGGCATGGTTGAATGATTTCCGCATAACGTAGTCGGAATAATTGCCTTCGTATCGCCTGCAGACACCGCGCTCGATTTCGTATATGGCACCGGCAACACTGTCGAGAAGGTGTCTGTCATGGGATACCACTATGACGGTTCCGTCGTATTTCAACATGTAATTTTCAAACCATTCCAGAGAATCCATGTCAAGATGGTTGGTCGGTTCGTCAAGCAACAGTATATCCGGTTTTTCAAGCAGTATTTTTGCCATTGCAAGTCTGGTTTTCTGACCTCCGCTGAGCTTTGATATTCTGAGATTTTTCGGAATATTACCGAATCCCATCCCGTTTAGAACATTTTCTATGCGGTAATCCTTCTCATACCCTCCTTTCAAAGAGAAATATTCCTGTTTTTTCGCATACGAATTCATTATTTTTTCAAGTTTTTTTTCATCCGTCAATATTTCCGGTACCGCCATTTGCTCTTCCAACTGCCTCAGCTGCTTTTCAATACGTACGGCTTCCTCAAAAACGCCGTCCATTTCTTCAATTATTGTTTTTTCGGGATTCAGTCCGTCAAGTTGCTTCAAATAGCCTATTTCGATGTTTTTTCCGACGATGACTTCTCCGCTTTCAGGTATCGTTGCACCTGTAATTATTTTCAGAAGCGTGGATTTCCCCGCCCCATTATCACCTATCAGTCCTATTTTTTCTCCCGCCTCTATTCCCATGCTCACATCTTTCAGCACTTCATCTCCGGCGAAACTCATTCTTATGTTTTTTAGCTGCAATACTTTCATGTCTTTTTCCTCCTGTGAATCATTATCCATAATCCTGTTCCAAAATAAAAAAGAAGCCTTTTTGCCAAATTCGATCCACCTGTCGGTTAAATTTCCCGATGAAAAATGTGGATTTCCCATGACACTTAAAGACTTCAAAAGAGTTTAAGATTCATAAAAACAAACGGGAAAAATGACTTTTCCCGTTGTATACGATTTATATATTTACGGTTAAGAGTCTTTTTTTACGCTCGGGATTGTTCTCACAGATATTTCAACGAAAAACAGGCAGACCTGTCCCACGTCTAATTCAAAACCTGTGTCAGCAATCCAAAACGAAACATTTCAGCTCTCAACTCCATTTGGTTAGTTTTAATATTCTGATACTACCATAATCATTATAATTCTGTCAACATTTTTGTATATAAAGCCCCGTTCGATACATCAAAAATCTAATATAAACATATTTTCAGTTTCGAGAAATAACGAAAAATCATTGAAGTATGAAGGCCGGAACTTCAATTGCAAATCTTTTTCAGAATACACATCAGTCGGTAGAGAGTCATGAAAATTCGAATTGCTGGAAGAGAAACTTGAGAAATGTTATAATGAACAACGGTTCATATAAATACGTCAGGTAATTCATAACATTTTTCAGCCGGAGGGGTATATGAAAAAGACATTTCTGATTCTCATCGTAACAGCATTTACAATCGTGACAATATGGTTTTCCACTTATCTTCCAAAAATATCAGTGGACGAGGATATAACGAGGTATATCAGCGAAGGCGATGAAAACCTTGAGATATTCAACAGGGTGAATGAAACATTCGATGTCAACAACATATTGATACTGGCTATTGAATGGCCGGAATACTGGAACGATATTTACAGAGTGGAAACGGTAAGTGAAGAGCTTGAAACTATTTACGGTGTGAAAAATGTAAGTTCGCTCACAAACTCGATAAGCATAGATTCAAATGAGTCGGAAATAATCGTGGGAAGTCTGAGCGATAATTTCGATCTGAAAAATGTCGATCCTTCGCTCATCAAATCGGCCATAGACAAAGACAGTACGCTGAGGGAAAACTATCTTTCGAAAAACGATGACGCCGTGATATTCATAATAAGCCTTGACGACCACGACAATATAAATGTCAATAAATCCATGCAGAGTATTTTGGATTATATGAATTCGTTGGGAAAAAAATTCTACGTTGCCGGAAATCCGATTACAAGTTATGAACTTGCGGAAATATCCGGATCCGACACTTTCATACTTATTCCTGTGGCGGCAATTTTGATAATACTGGTTCTGCTTTTCATGTTCCGAACCAAAACCGGATTATTCATGCCGCTGCTCACAGTTGTGTTTGCCGACATATGGACTATCGGCACGGTGCTTGCGACTGGTAATTCCATGTCAAGCGTTCTGCTGATGATTCCGATAATCATGATAGGAATAGGAGTCGACAACGCCATTCATTTTATTTCGAGATATTACGAGGAAAGACATCTCGGACTCTCGGCTGAAAAAGCAGTACGTCAGACTTACAAAGATGTCGGAAAACCGATGCTGCTTGCATGTCTGACCACCACCGCGGGTCTCATGTCGCTTCTGACGGCGAGTGTACCTCCCGTAAGCATGCTCGGTATATTCGGATCCGTTGAGATAGGCTATATTCTGTTGATTTCCGTAGTTCTCGTGCCGGCACTTCTGCTCCTCTTCAAACCGGATTCCAAGGCAAAATTAAACCACAAAGGCGAAAGTACGTTCTTAACTGGGATAACGTCTTTCGTGCTGCGTCATAAAAAGCTCACGATTTCCGTAATAGTCATATTGAGCTTGATAATGACATTTCAATTCCCTAATCTAAAGGCACAGGTGAGTCTTGCGGACTTCCTCGGAAAAGACAGCATCGCCATAAAAGGCTCAGATTATCTTTCCGAAAACTTCGGCGGGGATGACCAGATTTATCTTTATGTAAAAGGAAGCGGAGGGGAAAAAGTCTATCAGGATTTTTATTTTAACCGTACAATGCGCGACATTCAGGCTTTTTCCGAGAGACTTGATATAATTTCCTCTTCACGAAGTCTTTCAAACACTGTCGCTCAGCTTTCCGGTGCGTTCGGCGAATATCCACATATACCGGGTTCGAATTACAAAATGGAACAGCTGTTTTTCCTGATACAGGATGACGATTCGGTCAAACAGATAACTTCCATGGATACAGATGAATCCAGGGCAATATTGACAAGCGATATAACCGAAAATCTCGAACACGTATTCGATTTGGTACAGCCCATAAAAGATTTTATATCGGAAAATACCATAGGCAATTACAGGATAACGGAATTGGATACTGGAAATGATACATCGATTCTGGCATGGAAAAACCAATTCAAACAATTTCTTACAGCTCGGGGACAGGCATACTCCGATGAGTTTTTTTCGGAAATCCTGAAACTCAGGGATACGGATACCACGGCTCTTATAGACAGCCTCAGTGAAGATGAACTGTTTGAAAGGTTCAACAAGTTCCTGAAATATTACGGAGAAGATGAAATACCGCGTGAGGATCTGGCTGAATATATGAATGGAAATGATGAATACGGATATTACGATCAGTTTATATATCAGGATGAGAGCGCCATAAGAACTGATATGGCTTTGAAAATCACAGGTAAATTCTATCCGGAAATGCCTATGAAAGAAAGAGAGGAATTGGCTTCATATGTGAACGACGAACAGGTACCGGTGGAAATAAAATCGACGGAATCCGGCATTCATCTTGATGTGGAATTAACCGGCTCCGTTTTCATAAGCAGCGGTATACAGGGAAAAATAGTTGAAAGCCAGGTAAACAGCCTGTTTATAGCCATTGTAATTATATTGGTGCTTTTCATAATTCAGATGCGTTCTTTCTTCGTGGGTATCATATGCATGACTCCGCTGATTCTGACACTTTTTTTCAATTTCGGTTTTATAGCAGGTCTGGGATTCAGCCTCAATGCGGCTACAGTAACTATAGCTTCTGTTATGATAGGGTTGGGCATAGATTACATCATACATTTTTTAAACAGATTCAAGATAGAACTCAATATTTCCCATGACAAAAAAGCCGCGATACTCCGAACTGCCGGTACTACAGGCAGGGGAATTTTTTCCGGTGCACTGACCACATTTTTCAGCTTTTTCCCGTTGAGTTTCGCCCGCGCATCAATGATGAGCCAATTCGGTTTGATCGCCGCATTCAACGTCATGATAGCCGCAATTCTCGTTTTCACACTGCTGCCGATATTGCTCATGGCAATACCCGAGAGATTTTTTCTGAAGCATGGAAACAAAAAGGCTGAATATTTGAAAGCGGACAAAGATAACTGATAAAATACAAAATGAACCGCTGTTCATATTAAAACAAAAGGGGTAAAGATGCCGAAAACTATAAAAAACCTGTCATCAAAAATAAAAATCACTGCACTCGAAATTTTTATGGAAAAAGGATACGAAAAAACGGATATGAGATACATAGCGAAAAAGATGGGAATTGCGGTGGGTACCCTCTACAATTATTACCCGTCTAAGTCGATGCTGTTCAACGAATGTCTGTTGAATTTCGCGAATGATTTCAGTTCCATGATGGAAAATCCTGATTTTAAAGGCGGAATTTACCCCGATAACATAAGGAAGATTTTGATTTTCATATTCCACCAGGCCAGGAAGGCATTCGGAATATGGAAAGGATATATAAGAATAGTTCTGGACGACAAAGACTGGAATTCGGATAAAATCGGCAACATCAAAATACCCAGTATGGATTACTTCACAAAGATCATATCGGATTCGATATCCGACAACGAGAAAACGGAAAATCTCACGCTTCCACCTGAGACTCTCGCGAGAATACTTCTTATGACGACAATCGGATTGCTTGTGGATGGCAGGGAAGCGGGCAACGAGGATACGATTTCAAAAATAGTAGACATATATCTTTCAAAAAATACGCTTGGAGGTGTATTATGAAAAAATTTTTAATTTTGGCCTTGATTTTATCCATGGCTTTCGCATCGGGATTTTCCAAGACAGGCAGAGAAATTCTCGATGAAATGGAAGCGAACAACCAGGATTTTGAAACAAGCATGCAGACATACGAGCTCACTTTGATAAATTCCAAAGGTGATGTGGAAAATGTAAAGGAAATGTCCACGTATATTTTTGTGGATGAAAATGAAAAAGGCGATAAGGAAAGCCTCACCATGATGAGAATTCTGAAGCCAAGAAACCTCGAAGGCACAACTGTCATGACGCTGAGCGATGACGAACAGTATGTTTACCTTCCCAGCTATAAGAAGGTTAAAAGAATAACCGGCAATTCAAAAAACGACAATTTTCTCGACACGGATTTCAAATATTCGGATATTGCGTTGCTTTCCGGAGAAGTGAAGGAAGATAACGAAGTTCAGCTCATAGAAGAAAACGATGTATCTTATCTGATAAAAGTCGATATAAAAGATTCCGATACCGATTACGATTACATGATAATGAGCGTGAGCAAGGAAGGATACCTGATGGAAAGCACCGAATTCTACGGCGCCGGGGGCAAGAAAATTAAAACCATGAACGCCTCAGACTACACGGATATTGACGGATACAATATTTTTGGCACACTCGAAATTCACGATCTCGAAAAAGACCATAAAACTGTTATGAACCTCGTGGATGCCGAATTCAACGTTCCGATAACCAAGAAGTTCTTCAGCACGTTGAACATGACCAGCAAGGTTTTGAGATACAGGTGACACCGGAAGATTCTGTGAGGAAGATGATGATACCACTTATACTAACAGTTTTTATCGCGTTGTTTTCAACGTCTTTCGGAGACGTGACCGGTTTTTCAAGGGATTCCCTGAATTCTTTCAGCTGCGAATCCGCAAGCGGAAATATTATCACGGAAGAATTCCTTAAATCCGAAAACATAAAGTATATGATATACGGAAACCCGAATTCTCTTGAGAACTTCAGAAAAACTCTGGACTCGATACTCGATATTATAAGAGAAAAAGATCAAATCGACAGTCTCATGTACATAGTGGATTTCAGAGGATATCCGGGAATACTTAACCATTTCATCAAAGAAAATCTGAAAAGTAACGAGAAACAGATGGGAATCAGAATATATGCTGACTGGAGCGGAAAAATCTCTTTAAACCAATCATTCGAAGATGACAAAGTATATTTCCTGATATTGGACAGTTCTTTGAAAATCGAGAAAATTCTAATTACCGGCAAGGTGGATGCAATCAGGCAGGCTTTGCTGAATCTTTAAAGCAACGTATTACAGGGGGGTATTTTTATGAAAAAGCCAATTCTCATGCTTTTTTTATTTTTGTCTTTCTTTGGAATCAAATTCTCCTGGGGGGGAGAATTTGATTATCTTTTAGGTTTCAATTACGAATCAAAGGATATAAACCTTTTTCAGGCTATAAATGCCGATATTTTTTTCGACGCACAGACTGATTACGGATATTTTTATGCCGGTGTCACGGGTGCTTTCTTCCACGGAATCACGATGAATGCTTCTTCGCTGCTTTCCAATCCCCTTCTGACCTGTGAAAAGCAAAACGAAGGCATGTTACCGTCCTATCCCAGCCTCGCTCTGGGAATGGACAGGTTTTTGATTAACATCGACGAAATATATTACGAATACGATTTCACGGATTATGCGTTGAAATTCGGAAGGTTCAAACTGCAGAAGGGGAGTGGCAATTTATACAGCCCGTCCGATGTGCTTAGTTCCATGACACTTTTCGGAACAGATGCGGTACCGGAAAAAGAAGCTTTTGACGGACTGCTGCTCAAAGGCTTTTTCGACGACTTCGATATGGAAGTCTATTTCAGCCCGTTTACAAAAATGTCTTTCCCCACTTCCAACACGATGCTGAAAACCCTTGAAGAGAATTTCTACCTGCAGGCGTACGCCACGAATTTCATCTCACAGGTCGACGTGCCGCCGACATCCGTAATCCCTGTCAGCAGCACATATGAATTCCAGCAGGACTACCCGCTTGATTACCATACCACCAATTACGGTATAAAATTCGGTTTCTCCTGGTTTGACATACTCTGGAAAGTGGCATATTACAGAGACCATTTTCATTTCCAGGTACCGCAGAAGTTAAAGCAGAATTACACTCAAATACCCACGGATACCACGCTTGAAAACGGTATGGTTATTCCGGCAGGTTCGGTAATTTACGACTCGGAAACCGAATTGGTTATTCCGTCAAGAAACGTAATTACGGCAGACCTTCAGGGAAATTTAAACGACTCCACGATTTATTATTTTGAGGGCTCACTCATGATTCCGGAAAGCATAGAAACTCAAACTGTTTTTTACTATAAGACTTTTGAGGAGAAGGGAAAGATAAAAGTCTTTAAAGACGATTTAATAGCGAAATTCATATTCGGCCTGGAATACAGCGGAGACATAACCGGTTGGATATTTGAAGAAGACGAATTCAGTCTGGGAATGGAGCTTTTTAACTCGCTCCCCGGCGAGTTTTTCACGCATTCACCCGGATTCGATGTATCGCTGAGGGTGAATAAAGGGGATTTTGACCTCGAAGCCCTCGGAGCAATTGCTTTCACGGAAATAAATGACGAATGGAAGTTCGGTACTTCCGTAACCGGCAGGCTGATTTACAAGGGACTCGATCTCGTGGATGTAATTCTTTCGGCTAGCTGGAATTATTCGGACGAGGAAAACCATCCATTCTACCTTCAGAAAGACATTTTGAACAAGGTTTCCATAAGCGCTGCCGGTTATTTTTAAATATCCGCGTATGCTGAAATTTTAATATGAAAAGGACCCCGTTTTAATGGGGCCCTTTTCATTCGACTGTTTCTGGGGTAATCTCGCCGTCGATTTGCAATTCCCCGAGTTTTCCGTTTACTTTTACGGCAAAAATCACAGTAAGCACTATTGTAAGCACATCCGCAAAAGTCTGCGTGAAAATAACCCCTTCAAGACCGAAAACGGCAGGCAGCACCAAGACCAACGGGATAAAAAACAGCCCCTGTCTTGCAAGAGAAAGTATTCCGCCTTGTTTTGCCATTCCCAGTGAGAGAAATAATGTCGCATACATTACCTGGAATCCCATAAGTGGAAACAATATACTGCCTGCAACGAGGCCACGCGAAGCGATTCCCACCACAGACACATTTTCACTGAAAATCGAAACAATCCGTTCCGAGAACAATATCTGGACCAGTGCCAGAACGCTACTTACAATGGTTGTAAATACCAGTGAGAAACTCAACCCCTTTCTCAGCCTGTATATGTTCCCGGCACCGTAATTGTACCCGGCAAAAGGCTGAAAACCTTTTGAATAACCGAATATGATGTAGCTCCCTATGGCCAGTACCCTCGTGATTATCCCCATAGCCGCAACCGCCTCATCTCCGTAATCCGCGGCCGCATTGTTGAGCATTCCCATGGATATGCTGCTCATAAGCTGAAATAAAAATGTGGGTATTCCTATTTTCAATATCTCCCGGTATACCGTACCGTTGAAAGCAAACTTTTTCAACCCGGGAGAAAGAAAGCTTCTTCCGGATCTGTAAAACAACACAAGTATTAAAACTGTTAAAGCCTGTGATATGACAGTTGCCAGCGCCGCACCTCTCATACCCAATCCGAAAGTGTATATGAAAATCGGGTCGAGAACCGTATTCAGCACTGCACCACCTGCCATGGCAAACATGCTGAGCTTAAGCGCGCCTTCCGACCTCACCAGGTTGTTGAGTGTCACGCTCAGTACCGGAAAAAATGAAAAAGAAAGGTATATATAGGCATATTCTTTCGCGTACGCCATTACCGAATTGGTCGCCCCGAATACTCTCAGAATCGGATCGATAAAGACCACCGAAAGTACGCTCACCGCCACTCCAACCACCACCGCACTGAAAATCGACGTGGAAGTCACCTTTTCCGCCTCGGATTTATCCGAAGCCCCGATAAGTCTCGATACGTATGATGCGCCGCCGCTGCCGAATGTATGTCCCACTCCCACTATCAGCATGGCAATCGGAAACACAACCGAAGCGGCAGCCATGGCTTCGGTACCGATACCTCCCACAAAAATGGCATCGACGAAATTGTAAAGCGCATTAACCAGAAAACCTATTATTGAAGGAATTCCGAATTTTATCAGCGTTACGGGAATCTTGCCTTCTTTCATCATCAATATACGTTTTTCCATCTATTCATACCTCCTGCTTGTATACTAGCTATACATTTACTTTAAATTTTTTTAAAATCATTTTCGTTTCGTCTCGATTTGCAAGGCTCCAGATACCCGTACCCTCAACCTTTTTGAAAGCAGCTTCCCTGTCCTGATGTCCGTATTCCAGATAAAGCATCCCGTCTTTTCTGAGAATCCTTGCGATCTCAGTTTGGAAAGCCCCGGCATCTGCTACGTTGTGGAACATATCCAATGCGATAACCATATCCACACTTCCACTTTCGATATCCGTTTTGCCGTTTTTCACGAGCTTAACCGAAACGTTGGATATTCCTCTTTTTCTCATCCTTCTTTCAACAACCTCAAGTGCGGCAGGTTGTATGTCGACGGCGTAGACTTTACCTCCCTTACCGACCTCCCTTGCCATGAACTCAGTATAAATTCCGGGACCGCATCCGTAATCGGCCACCATCATTCCCCTCTTTATACCCATTTTCATTGCTTCCTTTCCATCTTTAACTTTCAGGATTTCCATTATCCTGTAGGTAAAAAGCATAACGGAATAGCCGAATTTATTTTCCCGCCCAATAGCCTTCCCGCAACCCATTCTCAAACATCTATTTTTCATTTTGCCCCCTCAATCAACGTATAGCTACTATACATTAAATTTAAAAAAAATCATCTTGCGGTCATGATTTTAAAGTACTCGGTTATCTCAAGCACCCTGTCCAGGAAGTCGTTTATTCCTTTTTCTTCTTCTTCATTGAAATTCTCAAGTGATTTTGAAAGCATTTCGTTGAACACCCTGTGAAACCTTTCATGCTCACCGTGAGCTATTTCGCCTTTTTCGGTTAATTGCAGCAATATCCTTGACTTGTTGCTTTCATCCGTAATTTTCTTTACCATTCCCTTTTTTTCAAGTTTTTTTACCATCTGGGACACAGCCCCACGGGTGATTCCGTTCATCTCCGCTATCGCAGAAATATGTATGCCCGGGTTGTTTTTTATTTCCTTGATCATGTGTATTTCCCCGTAATGAAGAATTTTATCGGTACCGTAATACCTCATGGTGTACTCCAGCTCCATCACGGAATATATGACTCTCAGAAGTGTCCCGGATATCTTTTTATCCACTTTTTCGCATTCCCTATCTTTTTTGTACTCTATTTTATTGTCTTCCATGTCCATAGTATATAGCAACTATACACTGATGTCAAGCAAAGGTATTTATATGAGTTCTCGCATATTATTCTTGGCCGTTAAGCAAAGATGTAAGATTTTCGATTTCTGCAATCCATGAATTCATTATTGTATTAGATTCATCAAGTTTATCTCTGTCTTTTTCATAGCCTTTCAGCAACTCGATTTGATGAAGGTAATAATTTTTCAGGTTTTCCATATCTTTAGACATGTATAAATTCCGGCTTTGATTCAAATTCTCAAAATAATTTTTTATTTTCGCACGATATTCATCAGGACTGCATTTCATATGTTTTTTAAAATCCCTGATAATCCACTGTCTTTCAAAAACCGGCCTTTCCATCCAGCCGTTGTACTGTTCCGAAAAAGTCTCCATAATTTTAAGGAGGGCAAACCTCAACGCCTCAACATCCAAATCGGCTTCGATTTCTCCGGCGCCGGAATCATTTTCCACCTCTATTCCCGCATCCATAAGGGCTTGTATTGAACCTATTTCCAAGCCACGATACTTTTCATGGTTGGCAGCTGCCGCAGCGAATCCTGCACCTGCTTCCTCGACAGATATCATCAAATTTCTGTTCATGCCGAAAAATTCCTCTTCGGTTTTCCCGTACATGGGAGCGAGTTTCTTTATCGCGTTTAACGCCGTTTTCGTTTTGACTATTCCGGGACCTATAGTGAAATTTATCACACCGGTGTTCTCCAGTTCGCCGCTAAGAGTGTTCGAAAGTTCGACCTGTGAGGTTTTGAAGATCTCATATCCTCCCATGAAAGGGGCAGCTCCCGAAGAAGAAACGAATATCAAAGTTCCGGTATTCTTTTTTTTCATATCCGGCAGAAAATATTTCACCAGTAAAAAGGGCCCGAAAAGATTCGTACGATAGCTTCTGTCCCAGTCTTTAATTTCCAGTTCTTCACAATAACCGATCGGCGCATAGGTGGCGTTGTTTATTATTATATCGGCTGAACCGAAAAACTTCAACGATTTTCTGTACAGTTTGCTTATGCTTTTTTCACTGCCGACATCGGTGTGTACGAAATACGCCATTTTCTCACCGAATTCTCCGTTTATGTCGGTAACAGCATTCAACGCAATTCCTTTCTCAACTTCGGCAATTATCACCTTTACTCCCAGCCATGCAAGTGATCTGGCAGCTTCAAATCCTATTCCACCACCTGCTCCGGTCACTATTGCGGTTTTTCCCTTCAGCTGACCGCACTTCAGATTTCCTTTGCCTATCACAAATTCCCTCAATTAAAAAACACCTCTTTTGGAAGTAATTAAATATAATTTCTTTCGGATATTTTAAAACAGATGAAAATAAACTCAATAAATTTTGATTTGCTATTTTGCATATGCCGAACATTCCGCATTTTACATACACATCAGAACTGAAGAAGAACCTTGACGTATGTTATGTCGCTTTCATAACCGTCTTTCACCGTGCTGACACCATATTCCACTTCACCCTCCCTGGCGAAATTCGTGTCGTAGAATTTTTTCTCGTCCGTTGCCGCATAAAATCTGTAATTAAATTCTCCGACAGGTCTCTTTCTGTATATTTTAAAATAATCATATTCTCCATAATAATCCCATTCCAAACCTACTCTGTTCTCATCGGTAACAGCACTTAGATTTACAACGGGAAGCAGTTCCGGCGTTTCCGTAACGCTTACCCTTATTGATATCGTCCTGTCGCAGGAATTAGGATCCCAGGGACGCATGTACTTGAAATTGAATACCGCATCGCCTGTATCCAGACTTTGAAAAGCAAAAACCCTCTTTCCCGGAGCACCGACCATGGTCATGTTTTCAGAATCCGTGAAGATATTTATACCGACATCATCCCTGATGGAAAAGATCCCTTCAAATCCATCATCCAGAACCCATGAGAAACCGGTAGATGAGTTTTCTTCGAGAATTATCTTCAAAATACTTCCCTTCACTATTGACAGTTCCGAATTTCTCAAGTCACCAAGACCGAGAGTGGTTACGGAATTTGAGTTGACTATTTGTATGTCGCAAAAATCGGAAATCGCAAAGGCAAACCCGAATACCGTCATAATTAAAATAAAGACAATAAAATTTTTCTTAGACATATCATCACTTCCCATGGTTTATTATGTACAGATTGTTAGACGTTTTTTCACTTTCTATAATTCTAAAAAAACGGCATTTAAGCCGCTTTTTTAGAATTATGCAATTTAAACCGGAAGTTCCCGAAATTACCGGTTCGATCAATCTGTGATAACTGCAGTCCCGGAAACACTTACCATTAACATGCTGCCGTTCTGCCCCAATACTTCGTAATCGATGTCTATTCCCACAACCGCATTAGCCCCCATCTGCCTCGCCCTTGATTCAAGTTCGTAAAGGGCTTCGTTCTTCGCTTTTATGAGTTCTTCTTCATATGACTGTGAACGTCCGCCGACAAAATCTCTTATACCGGCGAAAAAATCCTTGACAAAATTCACTCCGGTTATCACTTCTCCGGTAACTATTCCGAGGTAATTATTTATTTTTTTCCCTTCAATACTTGGTGTTGTAGTTAAAATCATTGTTTTTCCTCCTTCGGTTGATATTCGTATTATATCATCACTTTTCATATTATCTTCCGAATGATTTTAAATTCGAAATATTTAAAATATGTTATAAAATAAGCAGTTTGAAGCATTATCTTCCGTAAAAATGGTAGAATAATGAAGATGCTGATTTTATCGCTCTACAATTCAAATCACTCTTGAAAATATAACGGTGATCATTATGCAAAAAGAATTTGATCAGAATTCAAAAAAAATCGAACCTCGGCTGGAGGTTGAAGAATCCAACGAAATAACAGCTGAACCCAGTGAAGAATTGTTTGATTGCAAAAAACGAATTACACCGGATGACTTCTTACTCAAAGTATGCGGAATATCAAAAAAAACAGACGAGGAATCAAATTATATAGCTGAGTTCATGAACATTATACGTGCGTTCATATTCCTTGAAAGCATCAATGTTTATCTATCTCATATGGACGGGCATCCGGGATTTTCTTCGTATGAATGGCGAAATGGGGGAAGCAAAATCATATCGGCAATTGATGATGGCATAACCGATGCTTTATCAGTTTTTTTGCCTGAAAAAACCGATAAAACTCCCGAAGGACTTTACAGGGATTACTTTGAAAGCATAATGCATGGCGCATATGATAAAAAACATTCTGCCGGTGCTGTTTTTCCACTGATTTTCGAGAACAAAATTCTCGGGTATCTGGTACTTGAGATAAGCGAAAGTGAGGATATCAGGCTGCGGGAAAATTTGAACATAATACGCATAGCGACGGATATCATGGCTATTTATCTGAACAATGCGAGAATTACCAAAGACAAGATTTCCGATGACGAATTCATACACGCCCTTTTTGAACTTGCAAGCGACCATATATTCATAAAGGACCTCAACCACAGGTTCGTCAGGGCCAACAGGGCGATGCTGGATTTTTTCAAAATTACCGAAAAAGAACTGATAGGAAAAACCGAAGAAAGTATTTTTCCCGAAGAGTATTCAGAGAAACTTTCACATATCAACGAGGATGTGTTAACCGGAAACCGCAAAGTGGCGGAGATAAATATAAAATATATGGACAAAAACAGTATTTTTGAAGTAAAACATACTCCGATATATTCCATAGATAACAAAATAACCGGATTGTGCGGCATAGCCAGAGATGTAACCGAATTCAGGCGAACACAATCAGCTTTGACGGAATCGGAGGAACAGTTCAGAATATTGGTTGAAACAGCTGAAGACTACATAATGATACATGATATGGATGGAAAAATAGAATATCTCAATCCCTCAGGGCAAAAATCATGCGGATATTCGTTAAATGAGATGAAAAAGATGAGAATCACGGATTTTCTAACTCCCATATCCAAAGAAGATGCAATCCAAAGGTTTTATTTGAGAAATGAAGGTTTCGACAAAAAAAACATCTATGAAGCCGATTTTGTGGGCAAGAACGGTAAGGCAACTTCCCTCGAAATCTGTTCCACACTTCTGAAAATAAATGGAAAGAAGGACAGAATCCTTCTCATTGCGAGAGATATCACCCGGAGAATAGAATCGGAGAAAAAACTGAAAGAAAGTGAAGAGAGATATGCCCTCGCTTTTGAAGGAGCAAACGACGGATTATGGGATTGGGATATAAAAAACAAAAAGCTCACTGTCTCGGCAAGGCTCAAAAAACTTCTCGGGTACGATTATGTCAAAATAGATACGATTGAAGATTTTTACAGATTGACCGTGCCGTTAAATACACATGAAATATTCAGAGCGATTAACGATCATATAAAAGGGAAAACCGATTATTATTCACAGGAAATACAGCTCAAAGATTCCAAAGGCAGCTATAAATGGTTTTTAATAAGGGGAAAAGCCGTTTCAGGAGAAAATGGCGAACATTTGAGAATGTGCGGGTCTTTGACCGATATAGACTTGCGGAAAAACATGGAGTACAGACTCAGAAAAAGCGAGTTGAGATATAAAAGCCTGCTCGAATCACAAAGCGATTTGATAGTGAGGATTGATACGAAAGGAATTTTAACATATGTGAACGAATCATTCTGCAATACCTTTGACATAAAAAAAGAAAATGCGATAGGCAGAAGCATTTTCGATTTTGAGCTTTTTGAGGATGCACAAAAGGATAGAATACTTTTAAAAAATGCAAATGCGGATAAGCATAACAGCCTGCATTACAAAAATCTCGAAAACAGGGTGATATCGAAAGACGGTACGAAATGGTTTTCATGGGATTGCTCAGCCATAAGGGATGATGATAATAACATCACATACATACAGGCTGTCGGAAGAAATATAGACGAATTGAAACAGGCAAAAGAGGCTGCAATTAACGCAAATCTTACCAAATCTGAATTTCTCGCCAATATGAGCCACGAGATACGTACTCCGATGAACGGTATTTTGGGAATGCTCAAATTGTTGAAAAGGACAAATGAAGAAGAAGAAAGGCAGGAGTACATGGATCTTGCAATTTCATCCGGTGAAAGATTGTTGAAATTGCTGAATGAAATACTCGACCTTTCCAAAATCGAAGCCAATAAAATAATTCTCGAAGAAAAAGAGTTTTCACTCAAAACGATAGTAAACGATACGGTTCTCACTTTTAAAAAGCCCTGCGCTGAAAAAGGAATTGAAATTGCTTACGAATTTGACGGGAATTTATCGGACTCTTATTTTGGGGACCCGGATAGAATAAGTCAAATCCTGTTCAACCTGATAAGCAATTCCTACAAGTTCACGGAATCAGGAAGCATAAAAATATCGGTTGAAAAATTCGAAAGCCGTTCGGATTTCGATAACATACAGATAGTCGTACGTGATACCGGCATTGGAATTCCGGATGAAAATATCGAAGAAATATTCCAGTCTTTCAGACAGTTGAACATGAACACAAAGTATTCAGGTACCGGTCTGGGACTTTCAATAGTTAAACAACTTCTCAACCACATGAATGGTAATATTACCGTAAGGAATATTGAAAATTCCGGTTCGGAATTTTCAGTTTTGCTGCCTCTCAAGATCCGCAAAAAATGCAGCCACTCCATTTCGAAAAATTTCACATTGGTATATTCGGATTACTTCGAAGAAAAATATATCGAAAAAGCACTTGAAAGCAAAGGAATGAATTTGAGCAAAAGTATTTTCATTGAAAAAGTACTTGAAAACATGAACCCAATCGATTTCGAGAATTCCAGGGTACTGATTTGCTCCGACGGTTCAAAAAGCAATCTGTCGAAGATATTTCAAAAAATCGCTAACTCAAACATCGAGTGCAGTGAAATTTACTTGCTTCTGGACAGAGATGATTATTTCAGCGACAAACCCGAACTCACAAGAGGAATTAAAATTCTTTACAGACCTGTCAACTTCGATGAATTTTTATGATAAAAAAAAGAGCCATTTGAACAGGCTCCATAATAATTATCCTCGTTTATATTAGTCATAATTCAGCTATCAATATAGACGATAAGGATTTTATTTTTATTCCGTAATTTATTATCTGTCGAAAATACTTCCCAATAAAATACCCGAACACCTTTTTTCGTTCATCAGAACAATCCAAAGCATTCGGGTAAGTCTCCTCGAAACTACAACTGGAAGATTATATAACACTGTTGCAAAAAAAATCAATTTTTATTCATAATTGTATTTTGATAAAATCGTCTTAAAATAAGGGATTCAGCTTCTTGTTTTTCATCTTGTACTTATTTTTCCTTGTGAAACATTCTGAACAACACGTTTACAATAGAAGATTACATAAAAAATTCCCTTCCGATTGCTTTTATGATGATCATTTCAGATTATTCTTCCCTTGCCGGAATAAAAAGAATTCTCAACCCGGATAAAGATATAATTTTACAATTAAAACAATTTTTGTTCAACATTATGATATACTTTTTTACGTCACAAAGAAAAACAAAGTGTTTTACTTTTATGAAACATCGTATATTTTCTGATTTGAAAAGGAGGTTCAAAATGAACGGTTACGAGCTGAAACTCAAGACTTTTCTTCAATATCTGAAAAATGAAGACAAGAGAAATGCTGTCAAACTTTACACTGAATCATTAAATGAAGGCGCTGTGAATTTGGGGATAATTTACAGAGATTTCATTATCAATCCTATGAAAAGCTGGAATTGTGATTTCGAAGACGATGAATTGTGCATATGGAAAGAACATGTAGCAAGTTCCATTTTGCACACTCTTGTGGAAATTACATATCCTTTCATTCTCAAGGATGCTTTTAAGAACTCTAACGGTAAAAAAGTGATAATAACCTGCCCCACGCAAGAATTACACGATCTGGGAATAAGAATAGTTGCGGATATGTTCGAGTTGTCCGGATACCATGTGATATATGCCGGAAACAACACACCGCTTGAAACGATGCTGAAAGCCATAGAATATGAATCCCCGCATATCGTAGCCATAAGCGTTACCACAAAATACAACATGGTTTTCTGCATGAAAATGGTAGATGCAATTTCCGGAAAATATCCCGATCAAAAAATAGTGTTGGGTGGACAGGGAGTTACAGGGTCGGGAAACATACTGGAAAAATATAAAAACGTTAAATTGATAACCGATGAAATACTCCCGGAATACATGGAAGTAATAGGAATAAAGGGGGGCGTTCAGCATGAAACTGGCATTTGAGATAGCCTGGAGATTTTTAAAATTTTCAAAAAAACAGACAGCACTCATAATAATAGGAATTGCCGTTGGAGTTACCGTACAGGTTTTCATAGGTTTGCTAATGCAGGGACTTCAGGCAAACATAGTTCAAAGTACTGTGGGTAATTCCGCACAAATAACCGTAAAGCCCTCCGAAACCGGTAAATACATAGCCAATTACGATGAAGTGATGAAAGAAATACGGACCGTTGACGGAGTTAAAAATGTTTCTCACGTAATAGAGTTCCCGGCTTTTTTAAGGCTCAGCAACTCGGACTATTCGGTTTTTTTAAGAGGATTCGATTTCGAAGAAGCCGAAGGCATATATCGTTTCAGTGAAAAACTCATATCCGGCAACTTTCCGGTTGAAAAAAATGAATTGCTTATCGGTAAAGACCTTTCCGATAAATACGGTTTGAATCTTAATTCGGAAATATCACTTATAGTCCCCCCTGTTGTATTCCTGCCGAGAACATTCAGGGTATCGGGAATATACGATTTCAAAAACAGCACTCTGAATGAAACATGGGTTCTGATGAAAGACAACGCACTTGTCGAAATCGGTTTGAAAGGTGATGTGGCTTCTACAATAGAAATGCAGGTGGATGAAATTTTCATGGCGGATAAAATTTCATCAGATGTTAAGGATGTTATAAAAAATGACGATTTGACAGTCAGTGACTGGAAGAGTAAAAATGCCGAATTGCTCAGCGCCCTGAACGGTCAGACGGTGTCCAGCCTGCTGATTCAGGTTTTCGTAATAGCCTCTGTTGCCATAACCATAGCGAGCATTCTCGCGGTAAGTGTCATGAATAAATATAAACAGGTAGGAATACTGAAAGCTATGGGAATTGACAACTCCAAAACTTTTTTGATATTCCTTTTTCAGGGTTTGATACTTGGAATTGCAGGGTCGATAATAGGAATGGCTTTGGGGGTTTCGCTTCTGGTTTCTTTCGAAACTTTCGTGAAAACACCGGATGGTCAGCCTCTTGTGCCGATTAGCTTTGACCCGCTATTTTTATCGATATCTATAGCCATAGCAACGATTTCGGCTTCGCTCGCTTCAATTCTACCTTCGAGAAAAGCTGCGAAACTGGATCCGGTGGAGGTGATTAAGAATGGTTGATTCCGTCGTGAATACTTTTGCACTTGAAAAAATTTACGGAACATCAATAAAAACTCATGCTTTGAAAGGAATAGACATAAATATAAAAAAAGGTACTTTCAACGCGATAATAGGCCAGTCAGGCAGTGGTAAAAGCACGCTGCTCAATATGATAGGTGCTCTCGACAAACCGACCAAAGGTTACATAGAAATAGACGGAGAGAGAACAGACAAGATGAACGCAAAACAGCTCGCAGAACTGCGTAACAAAAAAATAGGATTCATTTTTCAATTCCATTATCTGTTGCCCGAATTTTCCGCAATCGAAAATATTTTGATTCCACACAGAATATCCAATCCGAAAGTATCCGGGGAAACACATCAATTCGCGCTGGAATTGCTTGATGCAGTGAATCTGAAAAACGAGATGAACAAGAACATAACAAAACTGTCAGGCGGTCAGCAGCAGAGAGTTGCCATCGTAAGGGCTCTTTTAAACAAACCGAGTATAATTCTTGCAGACGAACCTACCGGAAATCTCGATTCTGAAAATACCGAGATAATATACAAGCTTATGAGAAGATTCAACAAGAAATTCGGTATAACGTTCATAATAGTAACACATGACAGGAACGTTGCCCAGATGACCGACAGGATAATAGAGATAAAAGACGGGCTGGTGAATATGGATATGGAAAAAACAGCGTAGAAAGAACCGGAAAAGAATTTAAAACGTAGACATAATATTAAAAGAAGGACGGCGTGTTTTAAAAGCTGTCCTTCTTTTAATTCAGAAAAATAAGATTTTTAATCCGCTTCGGAATTATACGTTTTCAGTCTATAAAGAAATCGTATGCCTGTTGGAATTGTCGGCATCTATGAAATCGTTTATTTCCTGAGAATGCTTTATTATAAGGTACCACCAGTAAATCCCTATAGTAATTATCGCAAAGAGTATCAAGAGACCGACATTTCTGTTCTTTATCTGGTCAAGACGAACTGTCCTTGAAGACATGTACCCGTAAAAACGGTTTTTAAGCGATTGCAGCTTCTGTTCCTGGGAAAAAGTATTCTGAAGATATATCATAAGGAAAATGAACGCAAGTATGTTCACGAGTGGAGTGACCCAGAAAGTGAAGGACAATATCTGCCCCAGAACATACATGGCGAGATACACCCAGAACATCGTCATGTCTATCTTTATCGACTGCAGATGCATGAGCATGGATTGAAAATCCGAAGCTTTTTCCGAATTTTCGTTCATAGATTGGTTCAGAAAAATTTTCGTGTTTTCCACATTCGCATTTATGACATCCGCCCACTGGAAAATAACTATTGTCTGCAGCACCGCGCCGGCAAATCCGAGTATCATCGTGATAATAAAACCGAATGGAACCCATGCCGTGAAAATCCCTATCAAACCCAGTACTAACACGAGTATTGCAAAAGTTACATTTACTTCTTTTTCCTTGGTAACGGACGATAAGTTGAAATGGTTGAACGTTTCGGGTTGTTTTTTACCATTTCCCGAATTTGCATTTTCTTCTTTCAGAGGACTTCCGCAGTTGGCACAATATTTCGCTTGTTCATCATTAGGTGATCCGCATTTTGAACAGAACATTTTCATCTCCCCTTTCAGATTTTTTTCATACAGATAATTATAATACTTCTGTGATATAAGTTATCAACCGACAGAATCTCAATTTGATGATTTTTTGAGTTCTTCCCTTTTTTTCCTGTAAAAAATTATAGGATAATCCGCCTGAAACAGGTTCTGTCCACCCATTTTCAATTCGGATTTTTTTGGAATTTGCGTCTCCACCACCCTCTTATCCTGTCTCAGTATTATAACGCTGAATCTCGCACCAATCCACGATATAAATTCTCTCAACAACGGAACGCGTACGAATTTCTGATAGAATCTCAGATATATCACGCTGTTTTCATCATCTACAGGAGAAAATGCGGCGACCACTCTGACTTTTTCCGTTATATGATTTTGCCACAGATTCGGAAATTTCATGCTCAGGTGACCGTGTGCTTTTTTCTTGTCTATCTCCTGAGCTTTCAACGGTTTTTCGCCTTCATCAACCACGTTGTTCACGTAGACATGGAAACCTGATGGTATTTCTTCCACCAGCGGACCGTTGACAAGAGTTTTATTGCCTTTTCCTATAGTGGTTCTGTGTACGAAAGGCAGGTGTGAAACATCAAGCTGGTTTTCTATGCACAATGAGTAATGAACTTTCCAGTGGTCTACAAACGTGGAATAGCTGAAATTATCATCGATATCTTCCATAACGGGTATTTCTACCGATGGTTCGCCTTCTCCCCACCAAAGCCATACGAATCCGTATCTTTCCTTCACGGCGAATGCCCTGACTTTAAAATTCGCCGGAATTTCGGATTTGATACCATTGGCCGGTATACGGGTGCATTTACCGTTTCCATCATATGTCAACCCGTGAAATGGGCAGCGTACGTCATTTTCTTCGATATCTCCCCTGTGAATTTCCGCGCCCCTGTGTGCGCATCTGTCTACAATACAATGCAAACTGCCGGTTTTATCTCTCCAGAACACAAGTTTCAAACCCAATCTTACAGTTCCTTTTGGCTTGTTATTATTTATTTCCCTGCTTTCAAGAACGGCATACCATTGATTTTTTATCATTTTCTTCCTCCCGGTTAAAAATGAAAACAGTCGGTTTCATCACAAAGCCGAAATCATCATTTCAACTACCGATGAAGGTGATACTTCGGAATTTCTGTTGAGGAATTCGATTACTTTTATCATAGACGCCTCGTAAATCATCCTCAAAAAATCATCTTCATCGTCATCTTCCATATCTTTGAATCTTTCATATATTTCCGGCATGGTATTGCGCAGGCACTCTCTGCCTTTTGCATCACCAAACCATTCATGTACGGTACTGAAACCGTTCAGTTCGCTCTTAAATTCATCACCGGATTTTATTCTTAGCTTCCTTTCAAGCAATATGTTTTCACAGGAACTGCCCGCTTCAATCGTATATGTGCCGCTTTCCAGAATCCATTTTCCTTCATGGATGTTGTAGCATTCAAAAGCATCCCTCGCCAGTTCAAATGGAAATTCCACCGTCTGGCCTGCACCTATTTCCAGTTTTTTAAAAGCTCTCAGTTCCCTCAACGGCCTGTCACACCTGGAATTTTCGGGTTTTACATATATCTGCACGGTTTCTTTGCCGTTCAAGGGACCGGTATTTTTTACCTTTACTCTGAACTTCAGGGTATCTTCACCGTTGTACTCGGAATTCTCCAGAATCATATCCTCATATTCAAAATCGGTATATGACAATCCGTATCCAAAAGGAAAACGAACCGGGATTTGTTTTTTCTGATAATACTTATACCCTATGTAAATTCCTTCTTTGTATTCGACGACATCGTGATTTCCCGGAAAACTCAAATAAGATGGATTATGTGAATTTTTCAGCGGGAAAGTTTCGGATAATTTCCCGGACGGATTTACAATTCCGAACAATATTTCGGCAACCGCTTTACCGCTTCCCTGACCGGCAAGCCACGATTCCACGATTGCCGGAATTTCATCAATCCATTCTTCGAAAGTGACAGCCGATCCATTGCAGAGTATCAGTACTAAATTTTTATTTACATTGATTATTCTCTTAAGCAAATCAACCTGATTCGACGGCAAACCGGCGTGCTTTCTGTCATAACCTTCGGATTCGAGCCAATCGGGCAAACCGGCAAAGAAAAGCACTGTATCCGATTTCGACGCGACATCTGCAGCTTCCGCAGCCATATCCTCCATAAAATTATCTCTTTCGCCGTATCCCTGTGCGTAGAGAATATCGCATTCGTCACCGGCTATTTTAAGTATCTCGTCATACGGATTAGTTTCAAAAGCGGAATTTATCTGCGAACTTCCCTTTCCCTGATATCTCGGTTTTTTCGCGAATAAACCTATAATGGATATTTTACTTTTACTTCCCATATTTCCACGGCTTCCCGCATTGAGCGGAAGCAGATTATTCTCGTTTTTCAAAAGCACCATACATTGAGAGGCGGCTTTAACGGCGAGTGTATGATGTTTTTCGAGAACCGTCTCATCATGCATACATGACGATTCCGTACGGGTATTTTTACACTTGAAAACCAGGTATAAAATTCTTTCCACCGCTTCATCGAGCTTTTCCATTTTGAGACTACCGTTTTTAACCGCTTCGATTATTTTTTCATCATCCCATTGGGCGGGACCAGGCATCTGCAGGTCCAATCCGGCATCAAGTCCTTTGACTCTGTTGTCGACAGCTCCCCAATCCGAAACCACCAGACCGGAAAAACCCCACTCGTCCCTCAGTATTCTGTTCAGGAGGTATTCGTTCTCGGAGGCATATTCACCGTTTACCTTGTTGTAAGAGCACATGACTGTCCACGGAGAAGCGTTTTTAACAACCATTTCGAATGCCCTCAGGTATGTCTCCCTCAACGATCTTTCATCAACTTCGGCGCTGACCGACATTCTGTGAAATTCCTGGTTGTTGCACGCAAAATGCTTAAGAGATGTGCCCACTCCTTTTTTTTGAACACCATTTACGAACGCTGTTCCCATAAGCCCGGAAAGCCATTCCGATTCGGAATAATATTCGAAATTCCTGCCGCAAAGCGGTGATCTTTTCATGTTGATTCCCGGTCCAAGCAGTACGTCCACATCCAATCTCAAAGCCTCATCGGCGAGAGCCTCACCGACTTCGGAAACGAGTCCTGTATCCCAGGACGATGCCAACGCAGAAGCTGTCGGGAAACAGGTTGCCGGATAGCTGTCGGAAGTATCCAGATCACCGACTATCCTCACCTTGCGCAGTCCATACGGACCATCGGCTACGGTAACCGAGGGAATGTTGAGCCTGCCTATTTCTTTCGTATTCCAGGCATCTTTCCCCGAACATAAACTCGCTTTTTCTTCCAACGTCATCTGAGAAATCAAATTCTTAATTTCCATATCATTCCTCCCATAACCATAAAATCTGATTTGCTACGAGAACTTTAGCTATATAAAACTCGGACCACTTTTGGATTCACCGGCTTTTATTCCTAAAAAAAGCCTTTCCGTTGAGTTTTTCGATAATCAGATTATATACTAATTCGGGCTTGTTGAAAAATCGTTAACCCCGGATTTTCATTGATCATATATTGGCATACGGTTTCCTTGAAGTGAATTTATACAGTGAAAAGTCATCCGTAACCTTTTTCAAAGGAACGGTAAGGAAAGGAAATTATTGATGTAAGAACACAAAACTGAAATTGCAGGGTGAAATGTTTAACGGTCACTTGACATCGGGATTTTTTTGTTATAGAATAACTGGGATGATCTATGTGCGGCTGTAGTTCAACGGTAGAATATCAGCTTCCCAAGCTGAGGGTTGCGGGTTCGATCCCCGTCGGCCGCTCCAGATTGCTAATTGTTTTTACCATCAAAAAAGAACCCTTAAAGGGTTCTTTTTTGATGGTTTATGTCAAGCCACACTGTTTTCTGTACTCGTAGTTTCCTTAGCGGTGCTTTCCTTGGTTTCTTTTTTTTCTGAAGGTGCGGCAGTTTTTTCCGGCACGGATGTCTGAATCGAGCTCTTTTTGGAATCTGTCACATAATAACCGCTTCCGCTGAACTTGATTCCGACTCTTCCAATCTGTTTTACAAGAACTCCACCACATTCTTCACATTTAGAGAGTGGCTCGGCGTTAATACTCTGCAGTTTTTTGAATACTTTACCACACGAATCACATTTATAACTGTAAATTGGCAATTGTCTTACCTCCTGAAGAAAAAAGGGATGCTGCGTACGCATCCCAATTCGTCTATATAAAGCTCTATCCTCTGGTGCCGAGGGCGGGACTTGAACCCGCACAGGAATACTCCCACATGAACCTGAATCATGCGCGTCTGCCAATTCCGCCACCTCGGCATTCAATCAACGAATGACGTTTCTCGGTAAACACAGCTCACAAAAAACTACGACCAAGTCACCTAACTAATTTCCATCGGCGCAAAAACGAATTCACGAAAACGGAACGCATCATTCTCTGACGTATTTTGAGAACGTCGAGCTTTATTTTACATCAAAATCGCGTCGTTGTCAAGCTTTCAGATAACACTCTTTTTAAAATGACACGCGAAAAATCACACTCTGCCTCTTTCTTTGTCGAGAAGTTTAAGAAAGAATTCATTCGTATTTGTTTCTTTGAGTTTTCTTATTATCAATTGCAATCCTTCTTCTTCACTCATCGATGAGAGCATCTTCCTGAGAATCCAAACTTTTTTCATTTCCTCTTCCGTATACAGCAACTCTTCCTTCCTGGTACCCGAGAGATTGATATTTATAGCCGGGAAGATTTTTTTATTGGAGATGTTCCTCGAAAGCACGAGTTCCATATTACCGGTTCCCTTGAATTCTTCGAATATGACTTCGTCCATCTTGCTTCCGGTTTCAACAAGCGCAGTGGCGATTATCGTGAGACTTCCGCCCTCTTCGAGGTTTCTCGCCGCACCGAAAAAGTATTTTGGTCCGTACAAGGCTTTGGGATCCACACCACCCGAAAGCAATTTCCCGCTTGGCGGTACGAAGTTGTTATAAGCTCTCGCAAGCCTGGTTATGCTATCGAGCAGAATGACGACATCGTATTTCGATTCCGCAAGCCTTTTCGCCATTTCCAGCGTGAGCTGCGCAACTTTAATCTGTTTTTCCGGCGGCATGTCAAAAGGAGCCGCGATAACCTGCGCATCGACCGATCTGGAAATATCGGTAACTTCTTCCGGCCTTTCATCTATAAGCAACACTATTCTCTTCGTTTCCGGGTTATTTTTGGCTATTCCGTTGGCTATTTCTTTAAGAAGCGTGGTTTTTCCGGTTTTTGGCGGAGCGACTATCAATCCTCTCTGGCCTTTGCCTATCGGTGAAAACAGGTCTATTATCCTTGTACCGAGTGAAGAGGGTGAATATTCCAACGTGAGTTTCTCCAAAGGGAAAATCGGTGTCAGATTTACGAAATTTATCCTGTCATAAACGAACTCCGGTGGCTGGAAATTGATTCCCTCAATTCTGAGAAGCGCAAAATATTTCTCGCCTTCCTTCGGAGCCCTGACCTGTCCCGATACAGTGTCACCCGAATTGAGGTTGAATTTCCTTATCTGGGATTGGGAAACGTATATGTCATCGTTGTTGCCCGGCAATAAATTCCCTGTCCTCAAAAACCCGTATCCTTCACCGGGTATTATATCGAGAACCCCTTCGTTGAAGAAATAACCGAAATTTTTTGCCTGTGCCTGCATGAGGGAAAAAACCAATTCGTTTTTCCTCATTCTCGTATAGCCCTGAATTTTGAATTTCTTCGCCAACAGAATCAGATCTTTAATGTTCATCGAGCTCAATTTCCTTATGTCGATTTCCATTTCTTTTATGTTGTCTTTTCTGTCGTTACCGTACCTGTTATCTTTTATCTCCTCTTCAACTTCTTCTTCAATTTCTTCCTCTGTCTCTTCTTCCTCTTCAATTACAGGTTTTTTGAAGAATTCGTCGTCTTCGTTGTACTCGTCTTTTAGATTCAAGTCAACGGCATCTTCCTCGATCAATATCGAGATATTGTCTTCTATATTTTCTTCGGGTATTATATTCTCGTCGTTGATTATTTCTTTGTGAGTTTTTTTATTCGCGGTATTTTTTTTACTCTCCGGTTTCTGTATTTTCCCTGCTTTATTTGTCTTATCCGAATTTATCTTCGCGGAAGGTGTATCTTCCTTTTTGATTTTATCTCCCGTTTTTTTCTCTTCACCTTTCTCAGGCTGATCTCTTCTGCTCAAGTCATGTTTCTCATCTTCAGGCTGTTTGGCCTCTTTGATCAAAACCTGCTGTTTCTCTTCCGCATCGGTTTTCTTTCGCGGACGGCCACGCCTTTTCTTTACGTCAGATGCGGCTTTTGTATTGTCATCCACCGAAACGTCTTTCCCGACAACGTCTTCGGTCGACTTGGATTCCACCCCATTTTTATTCGGGTTAAAATCTTCTTCACTGTTTTCTACTTTTTTCCTTCTCGGCAATTTCTATCATTCCTTTCCAAGTCTTTTTTGAAACTTTTCCCAATCGTCTGAAAATTTCTCAATCCCGATATCGGTCAACGGGTGTGAAAACAACTTATCGAGACTTTCAAACGGTACAGTTGCGATATCGCATCCCATCTTTGCGGCCTGGATGACATGCATGGGATGTCTTATACTTGCAGCTATTATTTCCGTATCATATGAATAATTTTCATATATTTCAATTATATCGGCAAGCAAGTCCATGCTTTCCCAGGATATATCGTCTATTCTCCCGAGGAAAGGACTTACGTATGTGGCACCGGCTTTCGCGGCGAGTAAAGCCTGCGAGGCAGAAAATATAAGAGTGACATTGGTCTTTATGCCTTCTCCGCTGAGCGTTTTCACAGCTTTAATCCCATCTTTTGTCATCGGTATCTTTATAACGACATATTTGCTGAGTTTAGCCAGCTCTCTGGCCTGTTTCACCATATTATCGTAATCCATCGCCGTAACTTCCGCACTTACCGGGCCTTTCACTATTTCACATATTCTGGCTATATGCGATTCAAAACTATCTATCTCTTCTTTTGCAATCAAAGAAGGATTGGTAGTAACTCCGTCAAGAATCCCCCAATCCGCAGCTATCTTGATTTTCTCAACATTTGCAGTATCTATGAAAAACTTCATGATGAACCTCCTGAAATCGGTTTTATAATTAAAAGTATTGTATTCCGAACTTCCCTCCGCAATTAACATACCCGAAGCATTTCTTATTTTTATTCTAATTACTTCTTATTCAAGAAATAAATTGAAATGAAAGAAATAATGCAGCGAACCTGGCATCCCCGATTTATTATACCACTAATAATCACAAAAAATCACTTTCAGATATTTATTCGGCGATTATTTTCTTTTTTGGGAAAATCAATTTATCTTTCTCATGGGCTTTTTTTTGATCCGATGCAATTTTATGCACAAAAACACTCTTACCTGACCTTACTATGTAAATCGTGTTGGGTACAATGGTTATGCTGCAGGACATGAAAAACAGATCCCATTCGGACATCTCTCCGACTTCGAGTTCGTAAATACCCCGGTAAATATTCCTTTTAACGGAAGGGATTATCAGCGAAATTGCCACGGGCAAAGAAACCACCGCACTCACAAAAAAAGACAGCACCACAAGAATATCGAATCTGTAAGCACTTTCAATTTTCAGTTTTTTGTATAAAAAGAAAATCAACGGGGCAAATATTATAAATACCACAAAAGTCTCGGGTTTTGAATTGTTAAAAATCATAAACCAGAAAAAGAATATCAAAAAAAGAATATACATAAAAACCTCGAATTATTTTATTTGCACTCTGAAGAGATTATACCCATATTCGAATTAAAAAAGCAAGTAAATTTTACAAACGACTTAAAATATCTTTAAAACAAAAAAGAGAGAAATGTTTTCTCTCTTTTTCCTGGCGGGGACGACGAGACTCGAACTCGCGGCCACCGGTGTGACAGACCGGCATGCTAACCAACTGCACCACGTCCCCATTACCTATCTGCCCAGGCAGAAGGACGAATATTAAATGGCGGGGACGACGAGACTCGAACTCGCGGCCACCGGTGTGACAGACCGGCATGCTAACCAACTGCACCACGTCCCCACTTAATCTATTCTGAATCAATTATAATGACCACTGGTACCCCCTGAAGGAATCGAACCTTCATTTGCGGATTAGGAATCCGCTGTTCTATCCATTAAACTAAGGGGGCAACCCTTTTCAATCGCCATGAAATATATCACATTTTTGGCTGGTTGTCAAGTTTTCAAGAACTTTTAATAAACAAATTATTTGTTATTTAACCACGAAAATCATTCGGTTATGTAATCTCGATAATCCACATCGGGAAAAATCGAATCCAGCCATTCCATCTCTTTTAAACTCTCTTCATCAATTTTCGAATTGTTAAGCCATGAATATATTTTCATAAATCTTTCAACATGCAGTTTTGTTCTGTTGCCGGCATATTCAACTGTGGTTCCCGTGGTCATTATGAATGCCCAGTCACTCGATTGCGCAAGCAGCAGCTCTCTCGCCGCCTGGTTTAGCGCTCTCAATTTCAGAGAATTCTTTTCTTTTTTATGTCCGTTCGCCATATCCGTCATTCTCTCTATCATTTCGTCAAGATGTCTGTAAATCCAATCGTTAGTACCGTTGAGCCAAACTTCGTTGTACCCGTTTGCCCCCCAGGTTGAATCTGCAGGCGTCGATATCTGTACCGAATCCACGTGATTCTCAATGAATTCTGTTGGAGTGATCGTATTCAACACATCGGTTTCAGAGAGTTTTCTGAAAAAATTCTCTATAAAAAACGGGCCTTCGAACCACCAATGTCCAAACAACTCGGCATCGAACGGCGCGACGATTATCGGAACAGTACCTTTGAAATCTTCGTATAATTTTTCAACCTGTGCTATTTTTTTCATGGCAAAATCTTCAGCATGCTCCCAGGCTGCCTCTTTTGCCCTGCTTATATCGTAATATTCCTTGTCACCGAGCGATACGTTCTTTCCGGTAACAGCATAATACTTTATTCCGGTGTTGAGTCGAATTCCGGAGCTGTCCATATGAGGTTTTATGTACTCTTCTTCTCTGTCAAAACCCGCATCCCTGTAGAATTCACGATACCTGAAGTCACCGGGATATCCGATTTCGGCACTCCAGACCTGTTCACTCGATTCCGGATCCCTTCCGAATACAAAAACTCCGTTTTCGGTTATTACCGGCCTGTAAACTCCGAATCTCGGTGGCGTATCTCCGAACCATATTCCATGAGAATCCACAAAAAAATAATTTATGTTTTCTTCCGCAAGATATTTATCCAAACCATTCGAATAAGCGCATTCGGCAAGCCATATTCCCTTCGGTGAACAGCCAATATGTCTTCTGTGAGCTCTGACACCGGTTTTAACCTGTGCTCTGACCGCATTAGGATACCTTTCCATAAGAGGAAGGAAACCATGGGTGGCATTGCAGGTTATTATTTCAAGATTTCCCGATTCCTGAAATTCCTTGAACCCTTTAACCAGCGAACACCCATATTTTTTTTCAAATATTTCGAGTGTTTCGGTAAAATCCGATAGATAATATTTAGCCATTTTATGCTTTTCGGCGCTTTCACCCGCAGTCTTTCCCAATTCCTTTTCAGCAAGCTCTATGAGATTTCTCATATGGCGTACGTACTTTTGCTGCAAATCCTCCGAATCAAGCATTTCAAGTAGAGGAGGAGTTAACGACATGGTTATGTTGAACGGAATGGAATCTCTTTTCAGATTTTCAAAAGCTTTCAGCAGAGGTATGTAAGTTTCGGTTATGGCTTCGAAAAGCCATCTTTCTTCCATGAATTCTTCGTATTGCGGATGCCTTACGTACGGAAGATGGGCATGAAGTACCAGGGAAATATATCCTTTAGTCATTTTTCCAATCCTCCTTCTTTAAATATAAAAGAACCGCCGCCTGATTTTATATTCACGTTTTTCTCTTTCAAATTTTCATAGTCCAACGATGAAATTCCGATTTTCTTCGTATCCGCATTTGCCAATATCCCTTCGGAAGCCTGTGAAAATTTATAGCCACTGTCGAGTTCAAGCCATCTTTCTTCAGTCCTCGACGAAAAATTTCTTGGCGGAGTGTGAACACTGTTGCTGCGGAGCACGGGTATAAATTCACCCTTTTCGTCTATGTATCCGATCTCGGCAATATAACTCGCATCGGCAAAAGGTACGTTTATATAGTAATTTCGGGTATCCGCGTTCAACTCATAATCCCAGGATTTATGTGCGTTGTTTCTGTTGAATATTATATATGTCACATCGTAAACCCTCAGCACCGATTTCAATTTTTTTTCGTTAATTTCTTCAAGTAAGTTTTTTGTCTGGTTTGAGAAGTCCCAATAAAAATAAATCCATTCCGGATTCACCGGTAAAGCCACTATTTTATCCTTTCCGTAAGTCTGTTTTAAATCCGGTATTTTTTCCGGAATTATTTCTTTGGACAAATCCACATTTTCGGATCCCTTAGATGAGATGTTTCTCAATTCCGCTACCTCCCTGAATTTGTTTTTACTTATTTCCCTGTTCACTCTTATTATTAGCTCGCTTTTCTTTATCTTTCTCTGAAAGGAAATCCCCATTCTTTTGGCTATTTTTCTCAGCTCGTGTATTTTCGGCTCCGATTCCATGATTTCCATGATTTCGCTGATCTCTTCATTTTCTATTTTCTTGCTGCCACCTTCGGAAATCGCCTCAATCAGTTCATCTTTTCTCATTTTGTAATATCCTTGAATGTTGTTTTCTCTTGCAATTTCCCGGAGGCGTACTACTTTAATATCCTTCAAATCTTCCACAGACATCTTTATCCCTCCTAAAGATTTCAAAATAAAATAATTCCCCTTCGGATATTTCCACTTCTACTTTCTCCGCTCGGGCAATATTACTCAGTCCTCTTGCTTCAAAAGGACTTAATTCCGCATCACAGAGGGGATATTCCAGTCCTGTGTATTTTATTCCGCTGCATTTTTCTTTCAGCGTAAGGAATGACCAGAGATTGCCTTTTTTTGTTTCAAACGTTCTTTTTCCATAAGAGGAAATTTTACCTATTCTGTACGAATCACTTTTTATCTCGGCATCAACACCTATTTCTTCACACAAATTCAAAAGGTTCAGAGAAGCAGCCGACTGATCGGGCCTTCCACCCCATACCCCAGAAACAATTATATTTCCGCAAACGTTCGACGCCGCCAGAAAAACCGCCAGTTCCGAATCCAGATAATCTTTATCTTTTTTGCAGAGAATTATCCCGCTGCCGTTTTCTTTCGCCCAGGCAAGATCATCAGGAGAAACAGAATCCATATCACCTATAACATAGCGTGGAGGCGAATTTAAAATCCTGAAAAGCCTCAAACCCGAATCGGCAGCTATTGTTAGTCCGGCGTTTACGACTGTTTCTTTATAAAAGCACATATCATCGATTTTTTCCAAAAATCCACAAGAGATAAATGCATACATTTTAAACCTCGCAAAAAAGATTCACATTCAGATATGAGATGATAAAAGGAATTATAGCTGTTTATAGTCGATTATCTTTAAAATTCTTCGTATATTTCAATATTATACTATAAATACGCTTAAAAAAATAATTTTAATATATTTTTAATAAAAACAAAGAACCGGATGAATTTTCATCCGGTTCTTTGTTTTTATTATTTTCAGCCGAGTATTATCGCTATAAATCCCATAATCCAGCAATAGAAAGAAAAATACTTAAGCTGAGATATCTGCATAAGTTTTTTGAGTATAAAAAGCGCAAGAAATCCCACACATGCCGCAGATAAAAAACCCACAATTCCGTCGAAAAATTGCAGACCACCGCTCATCTCGAATATCGATCCTCCGAGAATCACGGGAATCGAAAGCAGAAATGAAAATTTGAAAGCGTCTTCCCTCTTTATCCCCAAAAGCAACGCACAGGCAAGTGTGAATCCACTCCTGGAAATCCCCGGCAATATCGCTATCGCCTGGAAGATGCCTATGATCAAGGCAAGTTTTATCCCTATATCTTCAATTCCGAATTTCGATGTTTTTACCCTGTCGGTAAGAAAAACCACGACACCGGTTACAAAAAGACATATGCCCACAAAAACACTGTTTGTCATATGCTGCTCGATATAATCTTTGAAAAGCAGGCCGAATATCGCTGCGGGAATGGTAGCCACGATTAAAGATAACGCCAATTTCCAGTATTTAAAATCCCTTTTGAAAAGACCTACCAATATGTCTCTTATATCTTTCCAAAAAAAAAGCAATACCGCAATCAAAGTTCCCAAATGAAGAAGGACAACATATTCGGTACCGAAATTCAGAGAAAAAACATTCCTGGCTAAAAACAAGTGGCCGGAGCTCGACACCGGAAGAAATTCCGTCGCCCCCTGCAACACCCCTGTGAGAAATTGATCCATGATTTCACTCCAAATTAAAGTCTGTCGCAAACAGAGAGAATAATTCTCGCCATTTTCTCGCCGGTCTTATTCGCAACCTCAATTACCTCTTCTGCCGTGAGCGGTTGTAAATCTTCACCGACAGCCTTGTCGGTTATCGCGGAAATACCGAGTACCTTGATTCCGCCATGAGACGCACATATGGCCTCCGGGATAGTCGACATGCCAATCGCATCGCCACCCATATGCCTGAACATTTTCAATTCGGCGGGAGTCTCAAAATTCGGACCGCTGACGGCGACATAAACGCCTTCATAAATCGGTTCACCGATATCGTGGGCCACTTCCAACGTCAATTTCCTCAATTCTTCCGCGTATGTATCGGACATATCGGGAAACCTTGGCCCCCATTCTTCTATGTTTTCTCCGACCAGTGGATTGTCCCCTATCATGTTTATGTGATCGGTTATTATCATAGGCATACCCTTCTCAAAATCGGGATTTAATCCTCCCGCAGCATTTGTCAGAAAAAGGTATTCCACACCCAGAAGCTGCATCACCCTTATGGGGAACGTCACCGTTTTCATATCGTATCCTTCGTAATAATGAAACCTTCCATTCATAAGCACTATTTCCTTACTTCCTATTTTACCGAAAATCAGCTCACCTTTATGGCCCGGCGCAGTTGAAACGGGAAATCCCGGTATCATATCGTAAGAAATATGAACGGGGTTTTCAAGTGATTCTGAAATCACACCCAATCCTGATCCAAGCACTATTCCGATTTTTGGTTTCAAGTCAATTCTCTCTTTTAAGTGGCAAACAGCCTTCTCAACAGATTCCACATAACCGTTAAGCTTCATCTGATAACACCTCCAAATCTCCGAGTTTAATATTTTTTCGATACAATCAATCGGTAACTTCATAAATAAAGGCGGAAATATCCGCCTTTATTTATGTTGAAATCACATTAAGGAATGCATCTGTACACAGTTGACCAGTCACTCTTTATAATCATGTTGTTGAGAGTGACGACAGCTCTGACTCTTATATACATTAACTTTTTATCAGCATCGTAATACTTATCGTTTTTAGGTACGAGGAAATTCTTTTCTCCGGTAGTATTGTAAACGACTTCTTTATACGTATTCGCATTCGGGAAAGAAGCGTACTTGGAGAATTCAAATTCATATGCGGTAGTCACACCCGCTACGTTGCCGAAAGGATTGTTGAAATCGTAATCCGTTTTGACTATTATATTCCATTTGTCCTTTGACACATAGTCCGCACGCGGAACGGATAAGAAGAAAGGACTTCCCAGATCGGGAGCGAAAGTGAAACTGCAAACATCACCCTTTACCCTGTCGTAGGAATCATCGCTGTCAACCCTCACCCAATACGTTTTGCCGGATTCAAGCCTGTAGCTCAGCAGGTAAACGGTATCCGATGTCGTACCCACGAATTCAAGATTGTTGGAATTTTCCCCGATGTAGACATGGTATCTGAGCTGGTCTAACAAATCAGGGTCTTTCCCGCCGGTCCAGGAAATATAGAAATTGCTCGATACGTTTTTCACAAAACCTTTAGGCGATATTATCTTTGCCTTAGGCGGTAATCTGTTCGGTATCAACACGGAATAATCGGCAGATTTACTGACGGCGCCACCGTCAACCGCGACTATTCTGTACTCGTATAAACCTTTTACGGCATTTCTTTCATAGAATACGAGTTCTCCGTTGCTTGCCTGTGTCGAGAATATCCTTCCCACGAAGTAATAAATGCCTTCGATATTCTTGTAAAATTCGTAGAAGAAAACATCATCTCCGGCTTTGAGTACAAACCTGTAATCCCGGTCATTCTCCCATCCGCATTTGTTTTCTATCAGAACCGGAGCGTCGGGTATAGCCGTACTCACGTCAAACTGCACTTTTGAAAGATAATTGTATGTGGTTCCAAACACATCTATAACGTAAATGTCAATGGTAAAAGCGCCTTTGTCAAGAAAATCAACATCAAAATTCGGAGGCGTGGAATACTTTAAATAATCCTGTGAAGAGTAGGCCGCACCGTCTTTTTTGATAACCCATTTCACAAGGTAATCCTTAAGAAGCTCGGGATTGACGTTTTCATCCGCCAGAGTAAGCCTGAATTGTATCTTCTGATTCTTCCTTATTTCGTTCAAATCAGTCACTTCGGTATCCCCGTCAAATGCTTTCACGGTTAAAACCGGTTGATTTTTTGAAACTTCAAACTCCAGTTCATTACTTGATTTATAAACCTGATCCTTTTCCGATACTACTTTAGCCGAAACTTTGTAATGCCCCGGCATTTTGTTGAAAACAGGATTGCACTTTATGCCGTCTTTACCCGTGGTATCCAAAGTAAACGACCCTTTGGAATCGTCGACATTGGTAAACGTCCAGGTTATTTTCTTAACAACGACATCGGCTCCAAACACATCGGACATACCACCTGACGCCCCGGCGGTAATTTTAACCTCGAAAGTCACACTTGTACCGAATTGAATCGTACCCGTGGGGCCTTGGATTTTTACCGTCGCGGATTTTTCCATCATCATACAACCCGACATAATAATCATCAAAGCAATGACAAGTACCCCTGCTAATAAGGCTTTCCTCACTTTCACCACTCCCCTATCTTAAATCTACACAAAATTTGAATCAATGGATAACTCCCTATTTTTCCCTCAAAATTGAAATATTGCTTCATATTCAGAATAACTTCGTAATTATCGGAAAAATAAGCGAGGCCGGTATTGACGAATATACCATCCTTCTCAAAAAAACCGCCTCCGTTAAAGCTGCTTCCGAATACGGTTCCCACACCTATTATCGGAGTAAGCGGATAATCGAACTTCAGAAAAACATCGAAAAAATTGGAGAACCCGAAATCGGAAAAAATAATCATATCGTTCTGTATTCCGAGGTATTGTGTATACAAAGAAATATCGGCACATACAGTGAATCTGTCTTCAAGGTTGCCAAGTCCGAAACCCATACTGAAATTCACAGATAATGCCGTAAATCCTATGAACAAAAGAATTAAAATTGATAAAACCAGTTTTTTATCAACCGGAAAACTAATTGGAATTATTTTCATTCAAATCTTTTCCCTTTAAATCCTCCACGAATTTTTTCTGTTTTTCCTTATGTTCTTCCATCTCTTTCTCAAGCAACTCTCTCATGTAATCGCCATCGATTACCTCTTTTTCAAGAAGTATTTCCGCGAGGTTATCAATTTCCGTTTTATAGTCACTTATTATTTCTTTCGCCCTGATGTAGCTCGATTCGATTATACTCTTTACCTCTTCGTCTATCTTAGCGGCAACGTCTTCGCTTATTTTAGCCCTTGAAATGTCTTTGCCCAAAAAGACTTCCTGTTCATCCTTTCCCCAGGCAATCGGTCCGAGTATATCCGACATTCCCAGTTCACATACCATGGCTCTGGCCATTTTCGTGGCTTTTTCAATATCGTTGGAAGCTCCGCTGGTTATATCGTTGAAGAATATCTCTTCAGCCGCCCTTCCGCCGAGTATTCCCACGATTCTGTCGAGCAATTCTGTTTTACTAACCAGATATTTATCCTCTATGGGTAGTTGTAGGGTATAACCGAGCGCCGCATGCCCTCTCGGAATTATTGAGACCCTGTGAACGGGATCGTTTGTCTTAAGGACTGTAGGTATTATAGCATGACCCAATTCGTGATATGCCACTATCCTTCTTTCTTCGGCGCCTATAACCCTGCTTTTTCTTTCCGGTCCGGCCATAACCCTGTCGATAGCCTCTTCAAGGTCATCCATCTCAATTTTATCCCTTTCAGCTCTTATCGCAAGCAATGATGCCTCGTTGACAAGATTTTCAAGATCTGCACCGACAAAGCCCGATGTTCTTTTCGCAAGAACTTCTATCGAAACGTCATCGGCTCTCGGCCTCTTGTCCATATATATGTTCAGTATCGCTTCCCTACCCTTTACATCGGGGGGATCCACCATTACTTTCCTGTCGAATCTTCCGGGTCTCAGCAATGCCCTGTCGAGTATGTCGGGTCTGTTTGTAGCAGCCATAACTATGACGCCTTCGTTGTTCTCAAAGCCGTCCATTTCTACCAGAATCTGATTCAACGTCTGTTCTCTCTCATCATGGCCGCCACCCAGGCCGGCACCTCTATGTCTTCCGACGGCATCGATTTCGTCTATGAATATCACCGAAGGAGCGGAAGCCTTTGCCTGGCTGAAAAGGTCTCTGACCCTCGCAGCTCCGACACCTACGAACAGTTCGACAAAATCAGACCCGCTCATGTGGTAAAAAGGAACATTCGCCTCTCCGGCTACAGCTCTTGAGAGCAATGTCTTACCGGTACCCGGAGGCCCTACCATAAGCACGCCTTTGGGCATTCTCGCTTTCATTTTGTTGAATTTCTGCGGATCTTTAAGATATGTCACCATCTCTTTCAAATCCTCTATCGCCTCATCTACACCGGCAACATCGTTGAAAGTAATCTTCTTCTTGCCCTGCTTCATCATCTTGGCCGGGCTTTTAGTGAAGCTGAAAGCCTGGTTGTTTTTCCCGCCCATGGAACGCATCATGCTGAAGAATATAAACATCAGAAGAAGCAACGGCACTATGTTGAGCAATATTGTCCATATGAAATCGCCGGAATTGTGTTTTCCGGTAACTCTGACGCCTTTATCCACAAGTTCCTGCATTATAGTGGCATCCCTCAAAACCCAGGGAGCGTACACTTCGTATATTTCTTCCTGGAAACCGCCTGCACCCTTGAATATAAGATTACCCGTATCCTCGACTACGACTTCTTTTACTTTACCATCTTTTACCATGGACATGAAAGTAGTGTAATCCACAGTTTTCGTAGAACTCATCATTGGTCCCTGATACGCCATCGCTATGAGCACCACCAAAACTATCATGGAAAGTAAGAATATCAAAGATCCGTTGGGTCTGGGACCCCTCTTGTTTCCGTTACTATTGTTCGAGGAAAACCTCGGATCTCTTCTCGGATTCTGCTCATCATCATCAAAGGAAGCAAATAATATGTTTTCTTCAATCTTCGACTTGTCTGCCAAATCTATGCGGTAAAAACCCGCTCCCTCCTTTCGGTTGTCATAACTTTTTTTCAATCTCAATTCTCATAACCCTCTTCGTATCTTCTTTAACCTTGAAGCCGTCTGCAATTCTGAGACCTACACACCAAATTATATCATGTTTCGAATTTAATAATACCATAACTCTTTTCCTTGTTTCCCTTGGCACATGTGAATCTTTGAAAAATTTCGAAATTTTCTTGCTGCCGTTCATACCCAGAGGTACGAAGCGGTCCCCTTCTTTCACATTTCTGATATATATGGGGAAGTCCAATTCATCCAGATCAAAACAGGCCACATCGTCATTGTTATTTTTTTTTAATCCATCGCATACTTGCTCGAAAATGGTAGCTGATAATTTTTTCACATTACCCCTGTCGTATTCCCTGATGACAAAAACGGGTTTTTTCAAAACCGAATCCACCGAGTCGTAAATTTTTATCAGGTCGTCCGTTTCTTCCGTCCGCGAAACAAATTCTACCGCTCTTCGCCTGAAATAAACATCTTCATATGATTTCTCAAACACACTATTTTTATCTATGTCAATGGTAAAATTGCCCGGTTTTTCCATTCTTTCGCAAATCGAAACCAGTTTTTTTCCGTCCATACCGAAAACACTGCCGTTCCAATCCCGGTAAAGCCTCAGCAGATATTCCCGCCGGACGGCTGCAGGATATTTCACTACATCGCAAAAAAAGACGTGACATTCGTCCGGTTTTATTTCGCATTTTTTTTTAAAATCTTCCAGATAGTAATAATCGATGAATTCATCGGCAGCCGATAAATTATCCCAGTCACGTATCAAAACGTCTTTTACGCTGTCTCCGAAACTCTCCCGCAAATGCGGAACAGTTCTTATTCTGATGAGATTTCTCAGATAATCGACGTCATAATTCGTTTTATCCTCGCGGTACTCTATTTTCTTCAGGAAAGCGTAATTTTCGATATCCTTTCTCCAAAAATCCATCAGCGGACGCAATATATGACCGTCTGTCTTTCGCATTCCGGTTATGCCGTTTATACCGGTGCCTTTTATCAATCTCATGATAAATGTTTCGAGCAAATCATCTTTGTGGTGTGCCGTTACTATGTAATCCCCATGAAACTCGTCCTTTACGGACTCAAGAAAACTTCGACGTACATCCCTCGCACATTCTTCGGGACTTCTGCCCCTGTATGAATTTTTCAGGAGAAACGGAATGTCTTTTTTACACCCGTAAAAACGAAGCCCATTTTTTTTTGAGGCCGCTTCTACAAATTCATATTCTTCATCGGATTCCGCTCTTATACCGTGATTCATATGAGCCACACATGCATTGACGCCTTTCTCCGTGACGAAACCGGAAAACAGATCAAGAAGCACCATAGAATCTATCCCCCCGGAAACGGCGAGAACGAAACTCGAATCAGAAGGTATTTCCTTTTCTAAAAACAAAGAAAGGTTCCGGTGGAACCTTTCATCTATTCTGACCATATTCTTCTTCAAAATTTCCTCCGATGGAGCCAGCGATAGGATTCGAACCCACGACCTGCTCATTACGAGTGAGCCGCTCTACCTACTGAGCTACGCTGGCTGAAAAAACAGGTATATTTTACCAGAAAAAAGCATTTTATGCAAGCAGTGCCGTAATTTTACTTCAAATATAAAATTCTTTTAAATCATTGAGGCGAATACATGCAAGCCTTCCGCCATATTCCGGATACACCACTCCACAATCTATTCCTATCTTGTCGTGATGTTTATCATCGTGCCAGATACTCATGGAACGTCCGGAATGTTTTCCGATTTCGCTTTCCTTATTCCTTATCACAACCGTGGGTGTATGCCCGAAAATCGTCGTTTTACTCAACCCTGTTTTATTTTCGAAAAAATCGTTTCTAATCCAGATCAAATCTCTTCTCGTCTGGCAAGCAATATCATCTTCATTTCCCATGGGTGTCTTTATTCCGGCATGGACCATGAGAAAGTCATCCTTGAAAATATGGAGCGGCAGCGATCTGAAGAAACTCAGTATATCCAGCCGGGCAACCGCAGGAAGTGATTCAAACTGTTTCTGTGTTATGCTTCCGCCATTTCTCATCCATCTTTCGTGTTCTTTTTCTCCCCTGTTTTCATAATATTGAATCATCATGTCTTCATGATTGCCGAGAATCATCCTGATATTTCTCGTCTCCATGACAATTCGAATCATTTTTAAAGGATATTCGCCACGGTCTATTATGTCGCCGAGTACGTACAACTCATCATCTTCCCCGAATCCTATGGCGGAGATCATTTTCTCAAAATAATCCGCACAACCATGTATGTCGCTTATGGCATAAATCATTTGATATCACTCCGGATACTTCGCATTTGTAATTCGACTTTAGCATAAACCGATACCTCAACACAAATGATATTTGCTTTCGTATCATGCTATTTTTTGACTTTCATATGCAGTTTATGGTTTCTTAAAACACATTAAACGTAAGCGTATTGACAATTCTTTTTCTTTATGGTATATTATCACGCAGTTGCCTTGATGAGGCATGCGGTGAGCACGGTTATCACAGCATCAACGCTTTTGGATAGTTCGGTTGTGGTGACTTTTAGTCTGTAAATGCCAGTTAATTGGCGTTTTAACGATGAATGCCGAGATGGCGGAATTGGCAGACGCAACGGACTTAAAATCCGTTGGTACTAAGTACCGTGCGGGTTCAAGTCCCGCTCTCGGCACCAAGGCAGTTTATTGTTTGCGGGGTGGAGCAGTCTGGTAGCTCGTCGGGCTCATAACCCGAAGGCCATAGGTTCAAATCCTATCCCCGCGACCATATTTGGCGGTGTAGCTCAGTTGGCTAGAGCATACGGTTCATACCCGTAGTGTCGTCAGTTCAAATCTGACCGCCGCCACCATTTTGATCGTGAGCTTATAACCCCGACCAGGTAAAATGGTCAAAACTGATGGTTCTTTTGTCGGTTTTGTTGAAGGTACAGAATCATTGCGATTAGACTATTATGATCAAAACCCCGATTTATCGGGGTTTTTTATTTATTTCATCTTCTGACATCTATATTCTCAAATTCTATCTTTTTAATCTTACTGTTTGTTATTTTAAACAGCCTGAAATCGGTGCCGGTTTCCGGGTAATTATCGAAATTATTGACTATCGTCTTTTTCAATCTGTCCATTATCATCACGGATTGATTTTCATCGACAGATGAAAGCAAAATAAATATATTTTTTTCGGAAATACTTATCACATCGCCGCTTCTGAGATTTTCAGCGAGAATTCCGAGAAATTCCTCAGACATGTCCGTAAAATTGCCCTTGCGGTTTTTCACGTTTATTATGGAACAGCTGCTCTTTCTTCTGTTCAATTCAAGCTTCACAACATCTTTAAAAAATTTTTTGTCCACGAATTTGGCGCCTTTGCTCTTCTGAACGATCGATATAAAACCATCTGCGGAATTCACCTTTGCGGGATATCCTTCGTTAACAACGGCGGCAAAGGTATTCATTTTCGATTCGTATGCTTTTTCTTCGTATTTATTCCGGTTATTTGCCGGAAAATCCAGTTCTCCGTCCGGATCTATTTCCGCAAGCTTGGCTATGTAAGTGCCTATCTCAAACTCTGCGCCACCGCTCTCAAGATGCTTTATAAGCTCTTTTATGGCGTTCACGGTTAATTCCTTGTATTCCTTCCTGAAAGGTTTTACCCATTCAACATCGTATTCTTCCTGTATAAAGTCCCCTTCGTATATTTCAACCGCTTTTCTCAGACAATTCAACTTTTCCTCACCGCCGTAATAACTGGCTGATTTTATTTCCTTTTTCAGCAAATCAACATCGCATATAAAATCTTCCGGAAGAATCAACCAGCAAAACTGGGAATCACTCTTTATAAAATCCTTACCCAGACCTTTTTTTGCAAAGAAAGAGTCAAGACCTTCCCTGATGAAATATATGGTCGAATTCATATTCTGTTTGGATTTCGTATACTCCATACCTGGCCAGAAACTCCTGGCTATGAATTCTTTGGAGACCTTTCTTTCTTTATATGCGACAAGCATTTTAAAAAGTTCGCGTGCTTTTTGCGACCTGAAAAATTGAATGTCAAAAAACTCATCGTTCACTATTAGACCGAATTTTCCGAAACATTTTATCTTTACCATATCTACCTCAGTAATTAGAATATACTCGTGTATTTATTATAACACTTTGAGGCGCATAAATTTAAAAAAAGTGCCCCTTTCAGAGACACTTTTCATAAATTCATTTAATGTTGATTAATTTTTTTTTGCTTTCGGGTTTCTTTCTTTTTGTGGACTTTTTCCCATCTTTATAATAATAGTAGTAGTAATAGTTTGAATTCTTCTCGGAAATGCCGTTCACTATGAATCCGAGAATTTTTGCTTTGGTATTGTTAAGATTCGTCATAGCTATCTTCAAAGATGGCTTTATTGTTTTGTTAAGCAATGTTATTAAAATCACACCATCAGTCTTAGATGCAAATAAGGTAACATCAGCTGCAGCCATTATCGGAGGAGTATCTATTATAATCCTGTCATACCTATCGCATAATCTATCGAAAAGCACATCTAGCTTTCTCGTGGAAAGCAGGGAAGTTGGATTCGGAGGTATAGGACCCACAGGAATAATATCCAGATTATCATCAATAGATATAGTTATCAGTTCAATCGGAATATCTGAAGTGAAATAGTTAACAATACCATTTCTTATTGACTGAAGGTTGAATACTTTCTCGAGTCTAGGTTTCCTCATATCGAAATCCACCACTACAACTTTCTCACCATTTTGAGAGAGAATCTGGGCAAAATTAGCAGCAAAGGTAGTTTTTCCTTCACTTGGTCCCGCACTTGTTATAGTGAGTATTTTCAGTCTCTCGGTAGAGGAATAAAGTATGTTGTTTGCTGCAAGTTTTAATGCTTCAGTCTCTGGAGAAGTCATATCAATCTTGGTTACTAATTCATTGCCCTGTTTAAGCTCTAAATTCGGGATTCTTCCGAGTACGGGAACCTTTTTATGAGAAACCCTCTCCAATTCTTCTTCAGATCTCACGGTTTTATCTAGAAATTCGATCATGAAAACCAACAAAATACCGAGAAATACTCCGAGTACGCCCCCGATCGCAACAGTCAATTTCTTATTCGGCTTAACTGGATTCAGAGGTACTATAGCAGTATCGACAATATAAGAATTTCCAACGACAGCAGCCTGGGCAATCTTGACTTCCTCGAGATTTTTAAAAAGCAAGGTGTATATCTCTTGTTTGATTTCAAGATCTCTGTTTAATTCAAGTAACTTTTGCTCAAGTGATGGAAGATTTGATAGTCTCAAATCGTATGATTTCCTGGCTTCAGCCAACGCTTCCAGGATAGATTGTGAAAGCTGGATTGTAACTTCATTATTAACTAAATCAGCTAATAAACTGCTGTATATAGGATTATCGACTTTCTGTTGCGAAGTAACTATATTTGTAACTTGCTGTGAAAGTTCTTTTTGCGTTTCTTCAATTTGCTTTTTCTTTTGAATAATCCTTGGATCTGAAGATGGATACATCTTATCCATAGTTGCAAGTTCTATATTCAAATTGGTTAATTTACTTCTCAATTCACTGACCAATGGATTCAAACTAATCACTTCAGATTGAACTAGTTTTGCGTTGGTGTTGTCGAGCTTTTCTTTCAAAGTGTTTATTGCTATCTGATTTTGCTGAATACTCAATCTCGTTTCACTTATTCTCTTATCATAATCTGTAAGCACTTCAAGGACGTACTTTGCCTCCTGCGACAATTCAAAAACATTACTTTCTTCTTTAAACATCCTTATATCGGATATAGCTTCATCAAGTTCTTTCCCCGCTATGGGCAGCTGCATTTCGAGAAATTCTTTTTTTGCATTCAAATCCTTTTTGGACATATCGGCAAGTTGCTCGTTGTAAACCACTGCGAGTTCGTTGGCAATTTTGGCAGCAATATCGGGAACAGCGTTTTCCACTGTTATTTCAACAATTTTCGTATTCTTTACAGGAGACACAGAAATCATACCCGACAATTTCTTAACCATCAAATCTCTTTTATACTGTTCGCTTTTATTGTCAATGTTCTTATTGTCTTTATCTATAAGAATATCCATCAATTTAAGGTTATCTACAACTTTCTCCAGATTCGTACGACTTTTTATCAACTCTATTTCTGTTTCAATATCTCTCGCACTACCTACGGATCCTGTAGTAAAAATATCTTCGATAGACGTGGATTTAGATGAGGGCTCTACTTTAATGGTAACCGATGACTCATAAATCGGTGTAATGACCATTACATATCCTATGGTCACAACCACAGTGATTATAACCACCGCAAAAAACCACCAAAACCTTCTTTTGAACATAAAAAGAATATCTTCTAATGAAAGTTCATCACTATTTTCTCTGTATTCATCATTCTGCAGCAAGAGTAGAACCTCCCTATTTTTTTTCTAAATCAAACCAGTTAATTACCTTTCTGCAATCATCTATTCTATGTTTGTCACTGCCAATAAATTCTACCATATTTGAATCCAGCATTTTACAAGCAGCACTACCAGATTCCATCCTGCAGAGATGTGAATAATTAATCTGAAAAAATATGTTTCTGTTTTTAAGATCCTCTGCCAAGGATAGATCAAATTTTTTTCTGAATAATCCCCTTTTTTCTTTCACCAACCATTTATACCTCTCAACATGAGCGAAAATTATCTCGTAACCGGAAAGTTGCATATCATAAAGAGTTTCTTTCAGATACAAAGGCTCATTATTGTAATCAAATTCGACCAACACATAATTAGTTTCCCCAAGCGTCAACAGAGCATTTTTAATACCTGGGCTAAAATAAACTTCACTTCCGCATATCAGCCTAAGTCCCGAGCTTGCTTCAATAGCCTCTTTGTGTTTGTTGAAATGACTCAAGATGCTTTCTGGAGAAATATTCCCGTATCTCGGATGGTTCAAATGAGGTGTCCAAATAACTATATCTGTACCGCCATCTTTAATATCTCTGGACAAAGATATGGTCTCTTCGATATTTCTGCTTCCGTCATCAAACCCAGGGAGAATGTGAGAATGCATGTCTATTTTATGATCTCTAAAGCCTAAAGCTTCTGCCAGTTTTATATTGCCTGCGAACAATGTCTATAAATTCCCCTCTCGATTGATTCTTTTCGAAGACTATTATACCAAAATTTTATTTAATTTACTTTTAATAAAACTTTTTTTATATTATTGCAAATGTATAAGTAATACCGCCATATCTGAATTTTATCTTCGAAACATTATTTATTAGATCTTTTAAAGTTATTCCAGAGATTTTCGGATCAGATAGTTTTGATTTTAAATCATCGATACTGCTGAAATCACCGATCAGAAAATTTTCACCGAGAGATTCTCCGGCAACTCTTATTCTCAATGGGAATATAGTTTTTTCATTCTTTCTCATAACATTTTCCATGGAATTAAAAAAAGATTTTATCGTAATTCCAGACAAATCGATTTTCGCAAAATAAATCGCTCCATTATTCAATGAGGCATCAAATGAGGTGGAATTGACATAACTACATAATTCAACTGCGTGCAGAATTTCTCTTGCAGCTCTATCATTATCATCTTCCGATGCACTGGTAGAAAAACTCCAAACCGGTCCCGACTTTTCTTTTCCATTTCCAACAGCCACTATCCTCCAGAAATAAGTCTGCCCTTCCTCTAAATTTGGTATATACTGAGCGGAAGCGGTATTTCCTATGTAGCTCGGATTATTGCTCGTGCCAAAGAATATTTTAAAATATTCGAAGTTGCGTCCATTCCAAAGCAGCTTCATACCGTTTTGCATGCCGGTTGCATTGTTCAAAGGATATTCATAAGTTATTTCAGGGTCGGCTGGTTCAACAGTGTCTACGGTTTTAAACTTCCATACCGGACCTTCATTTTGTCCACCGTTACCATCTTTTACCACTATTTTCCAAAAATATTCGGTATCATTTTCAAGTTCGTCCAAAGATAAGGAATCGTAAAACGTATCTGTAATAATTTTCTTTAACGAATCAACACTTCCCCCAAAGTAAACATCGTATCTTAAAATATCACCATCCGGATCTGAACAATTCCACCTTAAAGTCAGTTGAAGGTCAACTTCGGAAGAACCATTCAACGGAATAGGATTCGAAGGATTCAACGGTGGGGTATTTTCTTTACTTTTTGTTTTAAATGAATAAATACTCGACTCAGCTATCTTTATTCCATCGATCTCAGCTGCTATGTACCATCTATAAATCGTATCATGCTTAAGTGAATCAATTTTTAACGAATTATAACCATCAACATATGAGAAATATTCGGGATATTGCGATTCCGAAATAAAAACTTTAAACCTAACTCCTTTCATATTACTGTTATAATCCCATTCCAAAGTTAAAGGAATATCGACATTTTCACGAAAATTTTCCGGAAAAATGCAACAAACAACGGGCGGGATCTCCGCCGTACAAAAACTTTTCACATCACTGCAGGAAATTCCGCCATTTCCGAATTTAGCACATATTTTAAAATCGTATTCAGAATCGCTTTTAAGATTGTAAAGCCTGTAATTCTCAGAATTTATATTTTCTGCCACCAATTCAAGAGACTCTTCTCCGAGGTACAAATCATACATAACCGCTTCCTGTGGGGAATGCACGGAAGACCATTCGAAGTATACGGATTCAGGATTGAGCTTTTCACTTGCATCAGGCTTAACAATAGTTGGTTTAAGAGGTTCTGATGTTGTTTTAAAACTCCATATCTCCGATTCAGATTTCCTGTCGTCCTGATAAGCTACGACTTTCCAAAAGTATTCCTGATAAGATTTTAAAAGCGGTATATCATAACTTGTTTGACTCAGGTTTGAAGCAACATTAACCATTGCAGAAACGCTTTCTCCAAAAAACAAATCATATTTCACGATACCGTTATTTGGAACCTCATACTTCCATGAAAGGTTTCGATCTATTTGAACATTTTTTAATCCATTGCCTGGATTGGGTGCATAAGGTGGATTTAAAGGCATTTCTCCAGTTGAAAACATTTTTATTTCAGAAATAGCTGTTATACCTGTATCAGATATGGGTTCGACCTTCCAATAATATTTTTTGTTTGATTCGAGACCAGTAACGGTGTATACATTTTTATCATACTTTTCTTCCACTAATTTAGGTGGATTCGAAGTGCCAAAATATATATTCACACGTGAATTCCCTTCAACTTTCCATTTCAGATCAATTTGCTTGCTTTTGACAACAGATTGGCCTTTTGGATTTATATATTCCACACCTTTAAAAAAATCCATTATCAAACAGCCCGAGAGCGAAAATATGATCACCCAAAACAGGAAAAACAACAATATTCTTCTCATAATAAGTTCACCTTATTTCAAACCTGCTGTTATATTACCACTCAATTTAATCTCAGCATTTATAAGATTTTTATCAACGTTAAACCCTGAAATAACAGTATTTGATAAATCAACTTTTTTTATGTTCAAATTGCTGATTTCCCAAACATACCCACTCGAAATAGGATTATTCACATCGTTGACAGTAAAACTTATCTCAAAGTCCACATCGATATCAAAATCAGTTTTAAAATTGAAATCCTTTATTTCTATATCCGCATTCAAAGTCGCAGGAACTGTGAGATACATATTCCCGGGTTTATTCATAAGCGATACCAATACCCAATCGCTGTCATCGTCAATTTTTATATGCTTTTCTTCATCTATTTTCAAGTTAGTTTTCAGTAGTATCCTGTCATTTACACCGTATCCGTTTTTAGAAACCTTAGGTTCAGTGCTTATCGACACAACTCCACTGAGCTGTGGATGGGTTAGCTTAACTTTCAACGACATATCAAGATCCAAACCTTTAACCTCAAGCTCGGGATTCAGGAATATTTCCGAAGATTTTTCTTTCAATATTTTATCTATATCCTCAAAAAAACTCTTTTCGATTACCTTCCTTATGACTATAAACTTTTCAAACTCAGGTAAATCCAATTCAGAAAAATGCTTGTCTATACTCGATTTGAATTTAATATTATCGGATATTCTTCCAGTTTTCCCCTTTCCTGGTGTATTAAAATAATTTCTTATTATTCCTTCAATTACGTTTACAGGTATAATATCTTTCAACATTTCACACATTTCTGACTCTGGTATAGACCTAAAAAAATCATCTGGAAGAATATCGGCTAAATTGTCCGGCAAAAGCTCTGATGCTTTTACATCTATTTTCTTACTGAAATTGTCCGGTACCTTTTCGACTTTATCAAACATGCCTTTAAATATCGAACAAGACGTAAAAGTCATCAAAACTGTTAGTAATATCGCCAATGTTAATATTTTCATTATTTTATTTTTGCAACATTTTTGCGGTAAAAGTACCATACTTAGACGTGTCTCCTATTTTCTGAAACCAGAATATTCCCTCGGCTGTTAAAGTATTTCCAGGAATTATCTTGCCCTCCATTTCAGCTTTTGCAACGCCACTGTGGCTTCCACCCATCCAAATATCTTCCTGATCGTTTACATAACCTTTACCGCTTAATGCCTGTCCACCGAAATTGAACTTCACCGCGAGCACTTTGCCATCTTGGGTAACTTCGGCGTTTATTTTTATGACATCTGCAGAAAGGGCATCACATAGCACTTTAACTTCCCAATCACCAGCCACCAAATATTTAGCCGGACCGTCTCCGGCGTCAAAACCCGGCCCTAAAAGCGAAACGCATCCCGAAAAAGTTAAAATCAAAATTATCACAAGAAAAAACAAAAATTTACGCATTTCAAATCACCTCGAATTCTTGTTTTAATCTATTGTTTTATGACAAAATATAATTTATATTGCTGAGACTGCAATTCTAAATTCAAAACAATAGTTTGTCCAATAGCACTGTTAAGCTTTAATCCCGGGAAAGTCTCGTAAATGAGTTTGAAAATTATGGAGTCATTGTCCTCAACATTGTTGTTGGCTGCCATAAGAGCTTCCAATTGATTATACGTTGTATCTATCGTTATATTGTAAACTCTCGAATCATAATATTGATAGATTCCGGATAGGTTACCGGCACCGGTTACTTCAACAGGGAATACTATATCTTCGTTGTTTTTTAGATTTTCACCCATTATATTCCAAATGTCCTTTACAGTGTGTTCCCCAACATTGTGAACCGTGATGGTTCCGCAACCCGTAACATTGCTAAATTCAGAACTCTGAATATAATCTATCGTAACCGGATTATAGCTATTCTTTATGGATTCAAGAACATTATCCTTTGAAGCTTTTGCAGATTCAGTGGTGAACTTAATAACAGGCGTGTTTTTTTCATTTCCCTTACTATCTCTTGCAACCAATTTCAGGAAATAAGCTTTCTCCTGTGAGAGTGATAATGCCGAGAGATCAAATTCATTTGCCACGATTGTGGCTTTTTTTTGCAAACCATTTTCTGTTTCACCAAGAAATACTTCAACTGAAACTATATTCTGAGAATTCCACCTTACAACGGCATTCACCGGAACACCGAAAACATTATTCAATGCCGGATAAACTAAGTTAATTCCAGAAACATATACCGATCCTCCGCCTCCACAAGATGCGGCAAAAAAAACGACTCCGATTAAAATTATACATAGCAAAACCTTCTCAATATTTCTTTTCATAAACAATACCCTCCAAATTATCATTCAAATATGAATTTAATATCGTATTTAACACCGTTTATCACAGGAGAAAAAACAACTGAATTCTGTCCTATGGAATTAAGCCTCACATCCATTATGCCTGCGTAACCAAGTCTCCAGTTGATGGCATTCTTGTATTTTTCTTTATTTTCATCATCACCAGAATAGTCAGGACCATATTGTATGTACACACCGGACAATTCTCCGATGTCTTTCAACTCAAACGGGAAAAGAGTGGCTTCGTTATTTCTTAAAGTACTTCCAAAAACATCCCAAACCTTTCTCAAGCGCGTATCGCTTGCAGTTATGGTAATAGTTCCACTGTTTGTGGCTCCGTTGAATTGCGGATTCTCCGAAAATGCATGCGCAGATTCAGAATCAAAATTCATAAATATCCGTTCCACGGCATCATCAATTTCGCTTAACGACACTTCCGTTGTAAATCTCACGATATCACTGTCTATAAAAGATCCCGTTTCTTTTTTCGATCTGATCATAGCGTAATAAATCCGATTCCCTTCCAGCGTAACCGTAGTGGAAGTAGCCTGCAAATCACTTTCAAAAATCTCCATATTTTCTGAGGAATCCCCTATAAACAAATCATATATCACATCAGTTCCATCGACATCAACTGATCTCTCCCATACGAAAGCACATGATGTGGCGACATCAAACTCGAAATCCCTTGGATATAGTAAATTAGCTTTTGAAGGTGGCTCGCTGCTCTTAGTGTAGAAATGACCGGTTTCGCTGAGTGTAGAGCCATTCCGACTGTCTTTTGCCATTATCTCCCAGCAATAAAGCGAATCGTATTCCAAATTGTTCAGCATATAAGAATTCGTTGCAACATCGGAAGCTATTAAAGTATATGGAAACAGAGAACCGAACATATACAAATCATATACGACATCATCACCATCGGGATCATTTGACTTACTCCATTGAAGTAGCAGCGATAATTCATTATTATCGGAATAATCAAGCGGATAAACCAATTGCGGTTTTTCCGGAGGATTGTTTCCCCTTGTTGTAAACTGATACAACTCACTCTCAGACTTGGCACCTGAAGCATCTTTTGCTACGACTTTCCAGAAATATGTTCTCGCTTCCGTCAAATCAGTGGCATATGCCGTTTCTGTGGAATTTTCCAGGATTTTATACAAATCAATAGGACTTGATCCAATGAACAAATCATATTCAACTTCATCACCCTCTGGATCCAGTGAATCCATCCAGAAAAAACGAACGGCAAAATCAACGTTAAGCATGTTGTTATAAGGAAAAACAGCTTTCGGTTTTTCCGGAGGCAAATTCCCCTGGGTAGTAAAGTTCCATACTTCACCGTAGGAGTATTTACCTTTCTCATTCTTGGATGCTATCCTCCAAAAATAAGTTTTGCCTCTATCCAAATCATCCAAATTGTAAACTGTAGAATTTACATCATCTTTTATTTTAGCCAATTCATCGAGATTCTCACCCAGAAACACTTCGTATATTACTTCCTGACCACTTTTATCAAAACACTGCTTCCATACCAAACTACAATCACTGACATTTGTCGAATTGTTTGATGGCTGTAAATATGAAGGTGTTGAAGGATAAGTTTCCATAGGGACGAAAGGAATATCATTCCCTTTAGATATACACCCGACGAATATAACAACAGATACAAACACAAGAACAATTAATACAAAGTAAACTTTATTACCCATATTTTACCTCTTATAAATATATATATTTTTAATATTCAAATTACATTCACCCGCATTATTATAGCATATTCAGATTGATATAATGAAAAAAAACATACTTTTATATTTCATATCAGAATAGACAAAAAGGGCGTTCCGCCCTTTTTGTCTATTCTGATATGACACTCAACTATATAACGTTGATGATCTCTATCGATATGCTGTAATTAGTGCCCTGGCAAGTCCATGTAGATGTATTCTGACCAGTATAATCGTCTATTTTGGCGTCTTTATATCCTGCATTTATCAACTTCCACAGCAGAGAATCAGGATCTTCCGGTAAAGTCTCAAACTGATTCAATGTAATTGGAACACCGTTATTGGTTATTGTTCCGTCACTTTGAAGTCTTAACAATGGATTCTTAGCAGAGTAATAATACTTATATGTTCCGTTCAAACCACCCATATTGTTTATGGTAATTGGGAAAACTCTCTGAACGTTTCCCGCTATGGAAAAAACAGCATCGATACAATTCCAGATTACCCCGGCTCTGAGAGTCCCGGTATAAAAACCTGTATTGATTACAACAGAAGCACTGTCAGTGGTACCGTCGAAATCGCCTGTGGCCCAATTCTTATCGTCGAATTCATCCATGAGCTGTTGTATTACGGAATCCTTTTGCGATTCCGCGGATCTGGTCATAAAAGCCCAACTATCGCTTCTCGCGGTACCGGAAGCATCCGTAAGGGTCACATTCCATGTATACGCTGTAAGAGGGTTAAGAGTCACATCCCATTGAATCGTGGAGTCACCGGCGGGAACGGCTTTGTTGTTCGTTGATCTCATTGAAGAAGCTATCCCGACCGGATCGGGTGTAATGGTAAGCATGGCGGTACCCGGTCCTACAGAAAGCACATCCGCAGAAAGAGTAACTAAAGTAGCTGCGCCGGTTGTTCCATTTTCAGGAGATACGAGCAAAGGTTTATGAGTTCCCGAAGTCGAGAAAGTCCAAATATCACTTTCGGATTTCCCACCGTTATTATCTTTGGCAACAACTTTCCACCAGTAATCTTTATTTTCAAATAATGCGGCAACAAAGTTGTTTGCGGTTATCCCGCTACCTTTTCTGTCGGCAACGGTGAAGGGATGCGTAGCATCCCTTACCGTGTCGGCTATGTAAACATCATAGACAACAGTATCATTATCAGGATCCGTACATGCCTGCCAGGAGAGAACCTGGTCAGGCTGTACAGCAATTTCGTTATTTTCCGGATTTGGATTGACAGGCTTTGAAGGTTCACTGTTATAAACCTTATTTTCATTCAAACTGTCAAATATCTTTCCTCCGGAAGAAGTGAAAATATCTCCAAATTCAAGAGTAAGTCCGTTTGTTCCCCTCGCTAAAGCACCTTCAATATTTCTGATAGAGAAACGCTTTCCGGACGGTGATGGCATTACAGGTTCCGCAGGTGCGTTGAAAGGATTTTCCGATAAAAATACAAATCTATTGTTCCTTCCAATTCCCGCAACTCTTTCGTATAAACCTGTAGCTGTGTTGTACTGGTGTACTTCTTTCATTTCCACTTTCATAGTCCCAATATAGAAACTTATATTGTCAAGTAATTCATCTTCATTCATGAAGAATACATCACTCTGGAATTCAATCTGTACACCCGTTGCAAGTCCGCCAGGAGCGTGACCCACGCTTGTTGCTTCTACTACAAATGTCTTCGGATTCTGATACCATACCTTCACTGTTTTCTTGGAATCGTAACTGCTCACAGGTGTTACAGGACAGTCAATTTCAGATGCAGCAAAAGTGAAATAGCCAAATTCAGAATCTTTTGTTATCGTGGCCGGTACCGTCGTATTGGTTTCCGTCGAACCATTCAATGGAATTGAATAAGCATAAGGTGCATTTGGACTTCCGGGACTTGGTATGGCATTGAAGTTTCCGATATATAGATCTATGTTATCATCGAAACTCAAGAAATTCACGGAAATACCAAGATCATTTTCACCATTGAAAGTTTCTCCCACTGCGTACCTTTCATCCGGTTTGAGAAGTTGTCTCAAAACCGTCCTGTCAACCTGTCCGTTGTTGTCGAATACAGTATATAGATCGACTATATTCGGTCCCATCTTGGTGTTTATAACAGGTCTCAATCCAGCGTAAGGCGCAACAAGGCTTACAACTCCGGATGATTTGTATCCACTTTCACCGGTAACGGCCATGTTTATCTGTCTTGTTGGGAAGAACGAGGGCACAATCACTCCGTTCACACCAGATTTAGACCAGCTTGAAGTTGGGGCAAAGCCGTAATGAACACCGGGAAGCACTTCTTTTTTGATATCATTTGGAAGTTCTTTAACATCGATTGAGACAAGATTCTGCTCGGTAGAAGAAACAGCTAACGTCAAAGCTTCCGTCCTGCAGTTTCCGGTAAAAGTAGCCGCGAAATCAGCAGCAAAATCCTGTGTTTTTCTCAGATAAGAATTCCATGTACCTGTATTACCTAGTTCATCCACCAATGACAGACTGAATTCTTGCTGAGGAGTACCCATGTTTCTCCAGAAATACTCTTCAAAATTGATGTTGTGGAACAATGCCCTTTCCGGTAGTGGGCTGTTGAGTTTATCGTATGTTTTATTCAAATCACCGCTGTAAATATTGTTCATATATGGCATATCCCTGTTGCTGAGAACCATATTTCTGGAGGAATACTCAATATCGTTCACTGTACTCAGAAGATACTTGAGAGAGTTTCCAAGATTTCCTGCAGGAACACCCAATGATTCGGTTTGAGTGCCAGGGAAACCCATTCTCCAAGAACCGTTAAAATCGGTAAGATCCTGTTTCCAATATCTCTCGTATGTCGTGGTATCTCCGGCTTTGAAGCTGAGTTTGTGATTTACGAGATCATCAGACCTTATTAGCTGCATCTGGTTTTTCCATGCACCCGCTGCAGGCGGATATACGTATGTAGATGAATCGTTGTGCAGCCACCCTTTTCTGTTCTCAAACAGAAGTGCACCTTCATCTCTCACAAGCATCGCAACCATTTGTCCAACAGGATAAGGATCCCATTCATTTCTGCCCTGTTCTATCTCATCTTTTATGTTCAGATAGGATGTTAACGGGTTGTAAGACCAGCTACCTTGTATTTCAGAATCTTCAGGGTCTACATTGTAAAGACTCATTGAAGGTCCTTTAGTATCGAGGAATACAGGCCACTGGAATTGTTCGTAGAAAACTCTCGTATCAAAAGTGGTACTGTGGTATGCCCTGACAGCTATGGTATATGTTGCTTCCTTATCCATAAGGTTCAGGTTTTGCCAATTCAGTGCCCATTCCCAGAATCCCCATTTACGTTTTTCGTTATCGGCAGTCATCGTAATAGATGCTATTACCGTAGGATCTGTATCGAGGTTTCCATAAGCCGCCTCAACCTGGTCGTTGTACCAGTATTCACCTTCGAGCAGATACAGAGATACCTTTGTCAGGTCTTCATGCGTTCTTACCCTGAAAGTCGTACCGGAATCGCCTCCAACTATCGGCATGAATTCATGGTCGCCTTCTTCTTCCACATCGTTGGGATTGTAACTTCCCGCATCCTTACCAGTCGGATCCTTTTTACCCGATGGATATATGTTTCTGTCTCCCTCTTTGAAATCCTGTAAATACTTGTATATAGGATACATATCTTTCGGTAATTCATAAGAGGGGACTTTGAGATCACTGTCGTTGAATTCTTCAGGAACCTGCCACGGATGGTAACTGTGTGTATACCATACCGGATGATTCTCAAGTTCAGTTGGATAACTTACGAGATCGGGCTCGTAGATATCCATTCTCATGATATCCCAACTGTGGGGCTTCACTCTGAGTTTGAGCAAAATTACCATATCGGCATCGTCGGAACTCATAGAGTCATCGTAATATTCCATATCGAAATTCGGATTTCCGTCGTCAAGAAGTGTTCCGAATATTTCGCTCTGTCTGTTCTTGAGAGCGTAAGTTTCATATTCTCCAAGGTATTTCTCATCCTTGAAATCATGCCTTCCATCGAACGGGAAGTCGAACAGCTTTGTATCTTGTGCACTTCTGTCTCTGGCCACTATCCATATGTAGTAGTCTCCTTCAACATCAGGTGCCCTTAAACTGAAAGTTGTTTCGTTGTTATTCGGTTTGGAGAATACCGAAGAGTATTCACCGGCATACTTCTCATACTTACTGTTCATTGAAGTTGCCTTGTTGAGATCATTTTCCCTACCGAAAGAAGCATTGTGCGCCGCTATTTCAGAATTCCCTATCACATCGTCATTTGTGAAATTCACGTAATATTCGTAATTCTCATCAAGTTTGAACAGTGGCGTTATGCTTGACCCGTTTATCATGAAATCGGATCCCAACAATCTCAGGCTCTTTCCGGCAAGTTCGACAGGCATGTCTACCAGCTGCGCATTTCCTGCCAGCTTATCTGCATCGGTGTTCTTAAGCTGCAGCACTTTCATGCCGGACGCGTATACGTAGTCGTACCCTGTCAACGGACTGGCAAAAGAATCCGTTCTGCCTATGAATGGAGCTATAGGAGTCTTATCGGTAGAACTCATGTCTTCAAAATAAATTAAGAAATCGTTGAGTGCTATGTCATCGTAAGCCTTGAAGTTTATTTCGGCTCCGGAGAACACTTCAATCGTATCGGTGAAGAACATACCTATCGGATAATGTTTCGCGGGACTCCACAGATCATCGTTGTCTCTGAATACTTTTTTGAAACTCTTATGATGATCATAAGCATCGTAACCTGATATTTCAACAGTAGGTGAAATTTCGTCTTCATCTATCGTGAAATTCGCTGTCTCCATTACTTTTCCAGCGTCAGGCGCATCTCCGCCCCATCTCCAGTCGGCAACTTCCATGTATACCTGGTAATCTACCTGCTGGTCTCTCCAGGTACCCGGACCTATGGATACGTCTACAACATCTATTACATCAGGTTTTATTGCGTTTGACATTATATCGTCTCTATCCGCTCTGACTATTTCGGGATATACCCATACTATGAATTTTGTCTTCTCAACAAAAGCCTCTTTCTTTATTTCCTGAACTCTTGTGGTATCCAAATCGGTAAATTCGTATACGTAAGAAGTCGTGGGAAGATTTCTGTGATCAAGCTCTTCGTAATTCGAATTTCCGTTGTACGGTTCTTCATTAGGTGTCTGGCTGGCAGTCCACATAGTGTCGTCGTCATCTTCTCCGACTATGTTTCCGAGTCCGTCTGTTTTCCACCAGTACTCGGCTTTTTTTGCAGCCGTGGTAGGCATTCCCGGAATCACACCGTGATAAACGTCAAACCATTTTATATCTTCGTGTTTCACCGCAGCGTTGCTAACCAAGTAATCAATGCCGTCGTCAACGAGACCACTTGCATAATCGGTTTCATTCTCAAGAACCTGCATTTTAACATGGTATCTTACTGCGAACATGAAGTTTTCATCCTGCTGAACGGCAGAAGAGTTGAGATCGTTCACAACATCTTCCAGATCTCTCCAGCCATTTCTGCCTATGTTTACCTTTATACCGAGATCCGTAATCGCTTCAAGCAACTCGTCTGTTGCAGCGGCTTCGAATCTGAGAGGTGCCCCTTCTCTGAAGTCATATGAAGAATCCGTTATATCGAACATCGGGTCGGAAGTATCTCCGAGTGCCTGTATATTCCAGATGTATCTGGCTTTGTTTATTCCAGAACTGCTTTCTACAACAATGACAAGCCATTTTGATTCGTCGGCTTCATTCTGTCTCCAGAAATTAGTCACAGCTATGTTAAGCTTTTTCTCGGAAGTCAATATTCCGTCGCCTCTCCATGCGTTCGGATTGTCGTTGAACACATCGGTAGGACTGGTGTATACGTAAACTTTGGCCTTATCTCCACCTATTATAGCAGTATCTGCAAAAGTTACGAGAAGCTTGCAAACACCAAAAGGCATTGGTAACCGGTCGGCAACAGGCTGCTGCTGGATATTCGGGTTTTGTCCGCCAGCTGTCGGAACCCTGTAATGGGATATCATAGCCGGATTGCTCGGGTTTCTGACATGACCGATGCTTTCGATAACGGCTATATCCTGTTTGCTCGATTTCATATTCTGTTCTCTTACCGCTGTGTGTCCGAGTGCGTCAGTTGCTTTTACATACACGTAAAGCGGCGTACTTAGAGCACCCTGCAGATCCGGCTTCACATCGCTCTCCTCAACTGTGAGTGATGCGACACCAGCTCCCGGCATGATTTTATGTACAAGAGTAGCATGCGCGGAATCTTTTACTATCAATTCGATTTCCGTCAGATCGTTGTCGGCATCCGTAGCGGTTACCTTGATGTTGAACTTATCGGGCACGACTATTATGTCGCCCTCTGTATATGTTGATGTATTCGGGAACTGAAGGCTTCCAATTACCGGATCATGTGTGCCGCTTCCGCCGGAAACCGCGAGTGGACCTCCGGTTTTTTCTACTACATTCGATTTGTTGTCTTTGGAGTCGCTTACGATGAGTTTGGCTCTGAATGTGTAATTACCACTCTGAGTTATCAAACTGTTTCCTCCGGTGAGTATCGTAAACTTATTTGAAACGCTCCCGGTTTTGACTTTCGTTTCAAAATCGACCGTAACAGGAGCTGCCAAGTCGAAATAATCGCCTGTAGGTCCCTTAGCTTGCAGCGTAATCTGCGCATTCTTTAAATAACTGCTCTTATCTTTTGCTGTCACACTCACCGTAACGTCAACAGAGTTGCCAAGTTGTACTGTGCCTGCACTCAGCACAAGTGTAGAACTCTCGACGGTCGGTGGTGTCTTATCCGGATTTACTGTCGGAAAACACCCGGTGACGGCCAAAAGCAAGACCATCAGTCCTATAACGGGTAAAACAAAACGTTTTTTTCCACGCATCAGATTCCTGACTCCTACTTTCAGGAGTTCAGGACACCCCCTTTCATAGATTATTTGACGTAAAAAGCTGATTGAACACTCATTTTTACACTAAACATACGAATATTATATCATCTTTCTTTTTTAGAATGCAAAATATTATAACTATCGTTCACACCCAATAAAGAAAAGGTTTGCAACGAAACCTAACCTAAATCCATCTTTTTCGCTTGAACCAGTAAACCGCAACTATACACCCAATTACTGACCAGGTGATTATGTACACATATGCCATGGAATCGTTTTGAAAAGGCAGACCTATGTTCATACCGTAAAAACTCGAAATTATGGTCGGTATCTGCATTATTATTGTGACAACAGTCAGAACCTTCATCACGAGGTTGAGATTGTTGGAAATTACCGAGGCAAATGCATCCATCATTCCCGTTAAAATATCACTGTAGATATGAGCCATTTCAAGAGCCTGTTTGTTCTCGACGATGGTATCCTCCAGCAATTCCCTGTCTTCTTCAAAAATCTCTATTATGTTGCCCCTGAGTATTCTCTCCATGACTATCTCGTTAGACCTGAGCGAAGTCGTGAAGTAAACCAGGCTTTTCTCAAGATACATAAGAACTTCCAATTCTCTGTTTTTCATGGATTCATGTAATCTTTCCTCGGCACTGTCGGACATCTTGTTTATCTCTTTCAGATAACTTAAAAAAAGAAGGGCATTTTTGTAGAAGATCTGGAAAATCATCCTGCTTCTCTTGTGAGGATTGAGTTCCATTCTCTGTATCATCTTTTCAATGATCTCCACACGGTATTTCGATATGAACATTATGAAATTCTTTCCGATTATTATACCCAAAGGTACCGTTTTGTAAGTTATTTTCTGATCCTCTTCATCTTTGTAAGGTACTTTGATTATGATTTCGGTAGCGTTGTCGTCAAAGTCTATCCTTGCCCTTTCATCGAGGTCCAGTGAGTCTGTTATGAAATCCGGCGTAAATCCGAGCAGGCTTGAAAGCATGTGCACTTCGTCATTGGTAGGATCGGTTACATAAATTATGCAATCCTGAGAAAAGCCCGAACTCTCCACGGCTTTTCCGTTTTTTTTCTCAAAAAATTTTACCATATTGATTACCTCCTTTTTTAATTACGGCGGACGCAGGGGAACTTCAGAACTGTTAGATTCCATAAGGTATCACCTCCAAGAGATTATGTAAAAATATCCACTAAATAGACGTTTAAATAACTTATTAATTCTGACAAATCATTGAATCGGGAACGGGAACAGGAATGTGAATCCGACACTTATGCCCTGAGTACCGAAAGGCGGAGATACTCCTTCGATAGGTGGCATAAGATTCACTGAATACCCCACCGAAGTCTTCATAGTGAAATCATCGGCATCGAACATGTATTCAAGGCCTATTCCGATGATGTTGTTGGGATAAGGCGGGAAAACCACGAATTTATACGGATTTCCGTTTACGTTGTTGTACAGCATCGAGCTGAACTGATACCTGTATTCCCCGAGAAGTTTGAGGTACGGATTCACAAACCACTCGATTCCGAATCCTACGTATGTCTGTCCGACTTCGGGTATTTCTTCATCTTCCTGCGAAGTGTTGAAAACGGGAGAAAAAAGAACGTTTATCCCCCCTGAAAATCGAATCGGTTCAAGGCTCTTTTTCATGAGAATACTGAAATTTACGGATTCCGTGAAATTTATGGAATCAAGCATCCCAAAAGACATCGGTACAGTCAGAGCCACATCGAATTCAGGAAAAAAACCGCTCTCGGGAGAACTGAAATAACCGCCAATCCACGGCCAACCGGCCATAAGCACGATATCACCGGGCAACCCGAATTTGAATCCGATCTCACCGGAATTCACCAGAGGAGTACTCGAAGAAGTGTCGACAGAGCCCAGCGCCATACTGTTAACATCCAGAGACGCCCCCATCATGAGTTCCACCTGCCATTCGGAAGGATATCCGTATTCGTACGTGAAAGAAAAAGGCAACAGCGGATTCATACTTTGAAGCACGTTTATATTTCTTTTATACTCTTCCGCAAAAAAACTAAAAGAAATGCCCATCAAAAAAAGCGTTATTAAAAGTGTTTTTTTTACAATGCTGTTTAATTTCACAGATTAGCTCCTTGATCGTAAATTTACATATTATTTCACATATTATATTCTATCATGATTTGCTTCCCACAAAGTTTATTTCCACCGTAAAAGATAATTCGCCTATTCTCTGGCCCGTCCTCAACAACTTTAGATTTTTAAGAACGAGATTCGAAAGTTCCGGTGACGGTGCCGACACTATCCCCACATCGACGTTACCATCTTCTTTTAAAGTCATATTGGCTATAACCATACCCTGTAAATTCTGAAGATTCGGTTTCGGAATTTTATTCAAAAGCGCATTATAGTCTCTATTCAGCCCCTGTTGTGCAACGGAGAAATTCGGGAAATACTGCTCCAGATTGTTGAAACTTATCCTTTCTCCGGTTTCGGAAGGCGTAAATGAAGAGATTTTTTTCATCTTTTTAGCACTTCGACTGTTGGTAAGCTCCCCCACGGATACGTTTCCGATCGGTATTATAGTATCAGGAGCTACAAGGACATCTGCAACCTGTTTTTCCACGATGTTGAAACCCGATGTGGTTTCTCCGGATTCGGGCAGTTTATCAGCTCTTTTGAATGTATTCAGAGCTTCGAATATCGGATCGAATACAGGTGCAGGTATTTCGGAATCCGTTTTCGTATTTTCTGTTTCTTTCACCTCAGCAGCCGTGTTTTCATCATAACTGTTCGTATAATTTTCCGAAAGCACGATTTCCATTTTCAAAGGTTTCTCCTCCACCTCCACGACAGGTTCTGCCCGAATTATAAATATCAGGGCGACTATCAGAAATACCTCTACCGTCGAAGACAGAAGAGCGGAAATTATATGTACCGGTTCCACAGCATTTTTTTTTGCGGCGGCATCGCTTGAACTCATTTCTGTGCAACCTCTATATTAACGCTGAATATCCCTTCTGCCCTTATCAGATCCATAACCTTCATCACCACTCCGTGAGATGCGTTTTCATCGGCAACTATGTTGACGGTTTTAGTATCCCTGTCCTTTGCATAATTCGCAAGTTGTTTCTTCAAATCATCCATAGATTGGATTTTTCCGTTATGATAGATTTCATTTTCAGAATTCACGGATACTGAAAACAAATCATTGGATTCCACCGCTTTACCCGTGGACACTTCCGGCAGCTTTATGTCCATTGACTTCTCGTCTTTGATATCGAAAGTCGATGTGAGTATGAAAAACAGCAGCAATATGAACAGAATATCTATCAATGGTGTGATGTTTATGTCAGCTTCTTCGTTGAAATCGTGTTTGGCCATCTTATCACTTCCGGTTTTTAGTCAATTATATATTATAAACAACCATTTTTGCCAAAAAAAGAATTACCCGTTCTCTTTCATGATATAATACATCAAAATACCGTCGAGGAGGTTAAGCCTATGCAATTGTTTTTGATTTTCGGAAAAGCGATCTCGGATTTCAAAACCGTCCGTGGGTTTGGTCTACCTGTTTGGGCGGTAAAATAATAAATTAGTTCGTATGACTGATTTTTTAAATATAAAAACCGCCTGATAGTGCGGTTTTTTTGATGGTTTTTCATGTACAAATATCTCAAAAACCGCTAAAACGCGTTATAAAACGCGTTATGCGGTTTTATTTTTTGGAGGAAAAATGTCGTCGCAAAATATCATAAGCAACGTTAAAAAAAATTACTTTTTCACTTTTTTATCCAATATGACTCTAACAGGCGGTTTCTGGATGATATATCTCGCATTCAGGGGACTCAGCCTCACCGAAATAGGGTTGCTTGAAGGTATATTTCATATAACATCTTTCGGCATGGAAGTGCCCACAGGTGCAGTTGCCGATATATTCGGCAGGAAAGCGAGCAGAATAGCCGGAAGGTTTTTTTCGCTGGCATCAGCCGTAATGATGATTTATTCTAACTCTTTTTTACTCTTCGCACTGGCATTCGTATTCAGTGCATTGTCCTACAATCTCGAATCCGGTGCGGGTGATGCACTCGTTTATGACTCTCTGAAATACGTGGGGATGGAAAACAAATACATGAGAATACTCGGAAAGCAGGAAGCGATATTTCAAGCGACAAGCATATTGTCACTCGTAATCGGTGGATGGATAGGATCATTCGATTATTTCCTCGGATATTCCATAACTGCGGCTATATGTGTACTAAATCTGATTTTTTGTTTTTCTTTCGTGGAACCTCCACTCGAAAACCCATCGGAGAGGGGGACTTACGATTTTAAAAATGCATTTTCGGGTTTGGTATTGCAGACCAGGGAAAGCTTTTTAGTAATAAAAAACAACAAAAAGCTCGGTTTTCTCATATTATCTACACAGACAATAATGGCATTCTGCACTTCCGTTTTTTTCTACGTGCAGAATTACTGGAAGAATCTCGGATTTGATGAATTCCAAATAGGATTTTTCCTTGCACTGGGGTCGGGAATCACGGCAATTATAGCAACACAGGTGCATAGAATCGAAAAGATTCTTAAAGAAAGCGGGACACTGGTGGTCTCACCTCTGATCGCCGTGATTTGTATCTGGGGAATAGCTTTTACGGAGTATTCGGTGTTTTTCTACATAATCACGTCGGTCATAGAGAGTATTATTTTCATCTCTTCAAATGATTACGTGAACAAAATGCTCCCGTCAAAGTACCGCGCAACCGTAATTTCTTTTTCGAGTATGGTGTTCAGCTTCATGATGATAGTGGTATTCCCGCTTTTCGGAAACATAGCCGAAAACCATTCGTTTAAATTCGCATTTTCACTGCTCGCAGCTTGCGGAAGTGTTCTTTTCATAATCAACACTCTCATAATATTGAGATTTGCAAAAAAATCAAAATAACATATGTATCCTCATGGTATTTCAGGTACCATGAGGATTTTTTATCCGTAAACTCCCGAACGCTTTTTGTGGTAGAATAGCGATTGTGAATCAATATAAAAGACTTTTGAAGATTGCAATACCAATTGCAATCCAGCAGATTATTTTTAGTAGTGCCAATTTTATAGATACGTTGATGATAGGCCAGCTCGGAGAAACGTCCATAGCCGCAGTGGGTCTTTCCGGACAGTTTTTCTTTGTCTACAACCTCATCATATTCGGACTCGTTTCGGGTGGCTCGATTTTCATAGCGCAATTCTGGGGCCAGAAAGAGCTCAACAACATTGCCAAAACCACGGCATTCATGACGGTCGTATCCCTTATTTTTTCGACTGTTTTCTTTTCGATGGCGTTGTTTTTCCCGGAGTTCACGATGAGCCTGTTTTCGCCTGACCCGGAAGTCATAAGGCTTGGAGCAGAATACATGAAAATAACGAGCTACACGTATCTGACCTTCGCCGTGACAATGGTTCTTTCTTTCACCCTCAGAAACACGGAACACACGACTATACCCATGCTTGTGAGTATGGTTTCAATGGGCACCAACACTTTCCTGAACTGGATATTCATATTCGGCCAATTCGGTACGGAACCTATGGGAGTGTACGGAGCGGGATTGGGAACTTTTTATTCGAGAATAGTCGAATTAGTCTTGTTTTTACTGATCATCAACGTAAAAAACCTGCCGGGAAGATTCAACATATCTCACTTGAAAATGCTGAACAAGAAATTCATATTACGCTTCGCAAAATACGCTTTGCCCACAGTGGGAAACGAATTGTTCTGGTCGCTGGGTGTTACGATGTATACTATAATATACAGCTATATAGGAACGAATGTCATAGCCGCTAACCGCATAATGGGAAGCATAGAGAATTTTACCTTCTCAATTTTGTTCGCTCTCTCTTCTGGTTCCGCGGTACTCATAGGCCAGGAATTGGGAAGATCCAATTTCGAAATGGCAAAAAAAATCTCCATGATGTGCATAAAACTCGTAATAGTTTTGGCGTTGATAATAGGGGCTGTTGTTATAATATTCTCGGGAACATTCCTTTCACTCTTCAACGTCACGCCGGAGGTTCACGAACTTGCACGTATCATTCTGATACTCGCGATGTCATTCCTGCCTTTCAAGATAATGAACGGATTGTTCATAGCCGGTGTGCTCAGGGCAGGCGGAGATACGAGATTTGCATTCATGGCGGAAGTCGGATGCCTGTGGGGAATAGGTGTGCCGCTTATATTCCTTGCCGGAATGATATTTAAACTTCCGTATCCGATAGTCTATTCACTGACAATGGTCGAAGAGCTTTTTAAGCTGACGATTCTCATAAGAAGATACAGAAAAGGCAACTGGCTGAAAAATGTGATAGAAAATCTTCATTGACATGAATATTTTCCTCTGCTTTTTATGAATATGAAATTTAAAATATATCCAGTATGAGATTTAATCCGAGCAATATAAAAACCGCAATTTTGAGATATGCCATCGATTTTGAAAATCTGCGGTTTTCAATCAGTTTTTCCCCGAGCATACCCGACAAAAAAGATACGCTAAAAAACACAATCAAAGCCTGACATATGAATATAAAACCGAGTACGGCCATAACTGCGCTGCTGTTTTTCGTATCCTGCGGCACGAATTGAGGTAAAAATGCCAGAAAGAAAATTGAGACTTTGGGATTCAGTATGTTCATCAATATACCTCTGAAATAAAGCCTTTTAGTATTCAGACTCACCGAATTGCCGTTACCTATGGTCTCATTTCTTTCCCTGAAAGCCAGGTATGCAAGATAAATCAAGTATGCGGCACCGGAATATTTCAAAATCCTGAATGCGACAGCCGAACTCTGCAAAAGCAGTGAAACGCCAAGTGATACCACAGCGGTATGAAAAATCAAGCCCGTACACAATCCCAAAGCGGTGGAAATTCCCGATTTCCTACCCTGAGTTATACTCATCGTTATCACGAATATTATATCCGGTCCGGGCATGAGTGTGAGCAATACCGATGAAGTGATGAAATAAAACAAATTGACCGATTCCATGAAGATTCCCCTTATCGTTTTTATGGATTTAAATATACGGCAACCTGAAAGTCGACAGAAATTACGCGAATCCGGATTTCGATGACATGATGTTCATTTTATCTTCAGGCATCAAATCTGTAAATTGAAATCATATCAAACACAAATACCAGCCACTGGTCGGTGAAACCCTGACTGATTGGACTGCTTCGAAATTCTCACACAATTCCTCATATCCATTTTTTGAAAAATATTCGTAATCACTTCTCTCAAGCCATTCTACGAGACTGACCATAATATTCTTATTCGGAAAAAACTCGTGAAATAACACTGCCTTACTGCACACACGTTTAATTTCGGAGTATATTCGCTTTCTTTCTGTTTTTTTGAAACCGTGTATGAAATATGCGCATACCGCCATATCAAAAAAATTATCTTTGAAAGGCATTCTCTCAGCCATATTAGCACATATCAACCTGACAGATGTATTCCTCAGATTGAATTTCGCAAATTTCAACATGAGCTCCGATGCATCACATCCGGTTACATCAAATCCATTTTGTTGCAACACAAAAGAAAAAGCCCCGGTACCGCAGCCAATATCAACTATCTTTTCAACACCACGTGGAAACAACCGGATGTTATCATGCAAATATCGGCGGTAATTCGCCACCTGAGACTTATAAGAAAGGTTGTAACAGGGTGCTGTGATAGAAAACAATTTTATATGATTCAAAAATTCCTCCGGTAACTCTTTTAAAGAATTATATCATTTAACCATGATATGGGAATGAAAGCAATAGAAATAAGAACCACAAAACAAAAGAGGACAAGATATCGTCCTCCATTATGATTTCGATTTTTATCTATTTTATAAAAAGGTCAGGGGTTGTTTCCATCATCTCAACAAAAAAAGCAGCAATTTCGGGATCAAACTGAGTTCCTGAATTGATCGTAATCTCCTCTTTTGTTTCTTCGAAAGTCTTTTTGCTTTTATAAGGTCTATCATGTGTCATAGAATCAAAGGCATCTACCACTGTGAGTATTCTTGATAAATAAGGTATTTCCTCGCCGGCTAAGTTATCAGGATACCCGGTGCCGTCCCATCTCTCATGATGGCTTCTCACTATCTGTAAAACTCTATCCATAGGCTTCCTGTTCATTAAGTTGTTCCCGATCATGGGGTACATTCTTATTTTTTTAACCTCGACATCATTCAGCCTTATTCGCTTGTTCAAAGTTTTTTCCTCTATCAACAGCTTGCCACTCTCATGAATCAACGCTGAAAAACATAAATTTTCAATATCCTTCTCCTCAAGGCCCAAATAATTGCCAAATTCCCGGCAATATTTAGACACACGTTTGCAATGGCCTAAAAGATAAGGTTCGTGCATTTCATTCAACTGGATCAGGAGATCTACCAGAGTTTTTTTGAAAGCTTTCTCCCTGTTTAAATTCTTGTAAATCATGTAAATAGTATCCAGAGTGACCGAAAGCTCTTTGAGCATAGCCTTGCTCTCTCCCGAAAAAAAGTTTTCGTCAGAACAACTTATAACAAGCACACCTTTTAATTCATCTTCTTCAAAAAAAGGATTCACGAAAATACTGTTAGAATCTTGTTCAACCTGTGTGATAAAATTCTTCCAATTAGCGTCGGCAGTTTTTTTATCTATTATGTTTCGGAAATTCACACCGCTGAGTTCTTTTGGGAGAAAATCACAGCAATTCATTATAGATCTGGATTTGTATATGGACTTGTGTCCGAATCCAAAATAGGATACGAGATAACAATTTCCATCATTATAATGCAGAAAAACGCCCCGCTGAGATTCCGAGACAGCCGGAACACTTTCCTCAAGGATTCTCTCAAAAAAACTTTCACTCGAAACGTTTTCAAAACACACACTTACTAAAACTTTGAAAATATTCTGTACCTTAGTAGAATTTACAGAACTCTCTTCCAAAAAATTATTCACATTCAACCATCTGCCTTAATATTCAATTAGCTGTCACACTGGATTGTTTACATAAGCCAGATATATTATATACTATTTTCATACTATATGCAAAATAAAATCACATTAAGTCTTATTTTTAAAATATTCGGTAAGAATATTATTTTACAAAGCGTTTTTTATTCATATAAGCAAAATGAATAGTCTGTTTTTATTATTTTTATAGTTTTTTTTATTAACAAACATTTTTCTTAACACACGATTTTTATCAAAAAAATGGTTTTGGAGAATCATATCCAAAACCATTTTAAAATATTCAATCAGGTTATTTAAACAATCTCAAATTTCCAGATTAAATTCACATATTTTCAATTTGAATCGTATCTCTTGTTGAAAAGGTAAATCCAGGTGGATATGTCGTCGTTTGTGATCTTGGAATCTTTCGGGTAAGCGATATCGCAGAGTGCGATGTCGGCTGCGTTGGTGGATCCGACCTTGGATACTATTGCCGCAAAGTCCAGTCCGTCAACTGTTCCATCTCCGTTTATATCCAGATTGTCTCCCACATGTTTGCTTTCGGAGTCGAATATCGGGACGAACATTTCTCCACTTTCCTTCATCCAGTCTCCGATTCCTATGGTTCCGTTGAACTGCTCTTCGGATATTGCCGGCAATACGTAATATCCGCCGTCTCCCCAGGTGTATCCCCAGGAGTTCTTGATTATCCAGAACAGGTCGGTTGTGATTTCAGGATTTCCAGGAAGTGTCGGGTCGTTGTACGTGTATTCCGTTATCGGTGTGTCGAGTATCGGCTGGGGATTTCCGTTGACTTTTCCGGAAAGCCTGACGTTTGTGAGTTCTGCAGCTGTTACCCATCCGACCATAGTTACGGCATGTCCTCCGCCGTATGATCCAACTGTTGGTGAGTATATTCCCCTGCCGTATCCGTTGAAATCGTCCGGCACGGAGAAGCTTACGGATAGTGATCCGTAATTCTTCATAGCTGTTTTTATCATGTTGAGGTAATCGGCATATGAATAGCCTATGGCTCTGACTGCCGCCGGTGACGGTATCATGATTGTCTTGTTGGATTTGAAAAGTGGTGCTCCGTATGCGGATGTCGGAAGCGGTATTCCCTCTTCGTTGGTTACGTATACCTGGGAATAGGGTGCGTTCTTTTCTTCCATGACTCCGTATCTGATGCTGTTGTAGGTGGAGAAGTATGCGTTTCCTCCGCCGAGTTTGTCCAGATCCTGGAGTATTCCGGTTCTGTATCTGTAAAGATCCCAGTTGATGTTGTGGTATCCTACCCATCTTTCGGAGAAGTCGTACTGGTTGTCAATGTTTCCGGCTGCATTTCCGTCAACCTGTATTGCCATTGCACTTTCGAAAGATCCCAGTGTGGAGAATGTCCAGCAGCTTCCGTACAGGTACTGGTCTCTTATTGGTTCAAGTCTGTAGAAGTAGGAATCTGTTATATTCTCCGGATTCACTAGTACGTATGAGGACATGAGCAGGTCGTCGGTGGTGTTCATTCTCGACTGTGCGCTTGCCATTACGTAGTTGTTTATCATTTCTTTTGTTTCGGCATTCAGTTCGAGGTTTCCGTTTAAATGTCCCATGAGATCGGATATGGAGTCTACATTTGCTTCCAGGTAATTGCCGAAAAATTCTTCGTTTGCGGATGCTTCCCATTTCAATCCCATTTTTTCTATGTTTTCGTTGATCTTCATCGAAGCGTTCACCGATTCGTCAACGAGGCTGGCGAACGATACACAAGCCATAAGCAATACGGCTATTGTTATGAGGGTTATTTTCTTCATTATATGTTACCTCCCCATTCTACTGTAAGTGGGTTGAAGTCTATGACGAAACCGTCCACACTTCTGTTTTCACTGTCTTTGAACGTCGGGTTCGGAAGGTCGGGGTATGTTACATATGTGTCCCAGTATCCTTCGTATACGAGGTTTATGTTTGCACTTGTCGCTTCGGACAGGGGTTTCACTTCAAACGTGAGTATCGCGAAATCGGTGGACAGTGGTGCCGCCTGTTCTTCGCCTTCCATTATGCCTTTGTAAAGTATTACGGCGTTGTTGTCGGCATTCATCTTGTATGCGGATACTTCTTTCTTTCCGTCGAAGAAGTTGGTGAATTCGACTTTTGTGAGTGCCAGGTCGTCGTCGAAGTTAACAGCAAGCTGCATGAATTTTGTGTCGTATATCTCCGCGAAGTTCGCAACGTTTTCTGCCGTGACTTTCACTTTGAATGTGGTTGCCCTGGAACCGGAGGTCAGCGGAGCATCCAGATCGAGGTCGATAACAGGCTTGGTATCGGAATCGTATCTTTCCCTGAGCATGAACATGCCGTAGGAATCTATGGCATCATCCTGAGACAGGAAATATCTCGAATGGGGTACGTTGAGTTCGAATCCGACTGTTGCCAGATGTACGGTGAGAACCGCTCCGGTGTAAACTCCTGAAATACCTACGAATCTTACGTCTATCTTGTTTTCGTAATACACGAATTCTTTGATGTGGAACACTGTGGAGTACGCATTGAGTTCGTACGGCATTGTCAGCCATGGATGCTGCTGAGCATTAGTGGTTTCGGTCCATGCGTCGTATATGCCGTCGGAATTCGTATCCACGAGATTCAGTCTGATTCTCTCGTTGATTGTTTCATCCGTTCCGGGAAGCACGTAGGAAGAGTATTTGTAGAATTTGAAATCTACATCCGTTGCCGCGCCTGAGAGCAATCCCTTCGCGCTGTCAACGTATACCACTCCGTTTGACGACTGGTACATCTCTTCATACAGTTTGGTTGATTTGAAAGAAATCTTCGTACTGTAATTGTCATTAGTCGCTGAAATTATTTCTATAGAATAATCTCCTTCTCCTTCAATGTGAAAATCAGCTTCAGGTACATTTATTATATTCTGTACCAGTTCTTCATTTTTATATAATTTCACATTGCACATCATAGATTTGCCTTTTATCTTTTTCCAGGCAACCCTTATGACAGAGTTCGGAGCTATGGTCATGCCTTCACAAACAGACGATAGCCTTTCATCTATTACCACGGGCCCCTCTACAACACCACTTGTATTTTTTTTGTAGTTCCTTTTGAATATTATGAAATCAAGTATATTGACCACACCATCCGGAAGCTTCGTATCGTATATTCCTTCCCATATACCGTCAAAAACATCCTCAGCCGGGGATATATCATATAATTCTTCATAAACCCCATCACCTGTTGCCGTTCTATACTTTTGCCTGAAAATCATGAAATCGATGAGATTCACGATTTGGTTGCCATCAAAGTCCCCTAAAAGGATAGGATTTGCATCTCTCGAATTCACTTTGAAATTGCTGGCAGATGATTTCCTGACACAAATCGTTTCCAATACATTCGGAACGTTTTCAACTTCAAGAAGCATTAATTCACTCCCCGATTTGAACACTTCGTCTGTTTTGCAAACAGCGACGTATGTTTTACCGTTGGAATTCTGAACTATCTTCAGAACATCAGAAGATGTTCTGACTTCTTCCATGTCTATAATTCCATCAAACAGAATTTCAACTCCTTCATAAATTCCATTTGCAATTACCGAATATCCATTATCGTTCTTTTTGATCGAAATATCACCTTTATTTACACTCAGTTTCGAACCGGCACAACTGCTTAAGGTGATTAAAATCGACACAAACAACAGATAAGATAAAATTCTCTTTTTCATCGGCAGTCCTCCTGATTATTAATATATGGATATATTTCCATTTTCGATTTTGTCAATGGATATAGTTATAAAATCTCCATCCAGAAACTCGGTACCCGCTTCCACAATGACATCTGTATTGCCAGTGTTTTCTCCTGATTTCATCTTCAGATTCATAATATGACCGTTTAAAATCTGCTGGTTATCCAGAGCCACATCCACCGTTATTTCTCCCGGTGTAAGATCCACTATTTTCAAACCGGAAGATATTTCGGATAGCAATTCGACTATCGAATCTGTTCCGTTAAAGTCGTCAACCATAAGATAATTCGTATCGTATTTTATTTTCAAAGAAAATCCGTTAACGTTGGATATATTTCCTGCATATATTTTCAAATCAAAGTGCTGCCATCTTGATACCGATTTATCCTGTATTTCCAGGTAGCTGCTGTCAGCTACCGAGTCAATAACTTCAATTTCACCTATATCAGATTTATCAATATAGCTCGGATTCAAATCTTTGTCCCTGATATCGGTATCCGACCCAAAACTTATATTATAAGTACCAGCTTCATCTTTGGCCTTGAACTTTATTTTGGCAAATTCCCCATTTAAATTCACGCCATTGTCAAACGCCAGGTCAACTACGAGTTTTCCATTTTCCAGACTGATAATTTTCATATAGGATGTGATATCGCTCGCAGTTATCGTTAAAAGATCCTCAATATCGGAATATCTGTCATCAGGTATGATTTTGTTTTCATCATATTCAAAAACCAGAGACATTCCGCCGATATTCTCCAACCTTTCAGCGATTATTCCCAGTTCGAAGTATTCTCCCTTTGAAACGGTTTTATCCTCTATTTTTAAACCAGGAACCTGTATCACATGTTCAACCGTGGAATATCCCTGTGCGTGAGTTTTAAGCCTGAAAGATATTTTATCTTCAGATTTTATACCTCCTGTTTTTCTAAATTCGTAATGATATGTACCCTGTGGAATATCCGATTCTCCATAGTTAAAATCATCATTCAAATTGAGAACTTCCATGCTCTGTCCGTAAAGGTAACCTTCACCGTTGTCCCATTCTATTTTCCAACCGACAATATCTTTGTTCTCAATTAATGGATATGAATTGGTTATGGCAGGAATTGCCGGTTTCTCTACCAGTTCTTCCCTGGCGGAGAATGTGTGCCCCAGAGGGGTTGTTCCGTATATTTCCACCCAGTCACCATTTTGTACCTGGCTGGAAAGGGGTATTATAACCCACAAAGTCAATCTGCAGTCGTTTTCTTCATGATATTCCTGATTAGATATTTCCGAAACTTTTATCGGTTCATCGGATAGGTTGCACAAATCCAGATAAAGAGAATCTTTCACATTTTGATATGCCAGATCATCCGCAAACCAAACATCTACTCTCATAGTTTTCGTCGCAACTTCGGACAATCCAACTTCGCCCAGAGCGTACGGTTCGTATTCAAATTGGGCTTTTTTGATAATGTATTCTCCCACTTTTATACTTATTACATCCGATGAAATATATCTGTACGGTCCTTCAACATTTTCATAACTCTCAACCCTTATCCTGTAACTGTGATCGTTTTTCATCGTGTATTCTGGAATGACGGTGCTCGTCTGTTGTCCATCCAGATAACATTCCCAGGAAACACCCTGATAATTATTCATCAGATAATCGTACTGTTCAACTCTTACGTAATATCCGTTGGCTCCTGGAAGCACCTCCCACTCAAGCTGTATATCTTCCGATTCAAGATAAACTTTTCCATCCTCGGGTTTCACTATTTCAAATTCACCCGGAACAGTTCCGATAAGTATGGAATCCGTTGCATAAACTATTTCATCACCATCTCTTGAAGTCAGACTGTTATTCGGATTTTTCATCTTAAACCAATTTGCCAACTGAGTTCCAGGTTTGGCATATATAGTCGCAGTATATTCTTCACCGCTCTGAACCTGATAATCGGGTCCATATAAACCATCTTCTGACTGATAATCACCACTGAAACCGAATTCCCACACGAATCTGTGAACTTTAGGTTCGACAAAAAGTGGCCCGTCAAATTCGACTTTTAGCACATCATCTGCTGAAAACGCCCCGAAGAATATTGTTTCAAGCCTCGTGTACCAACGGTCTTCGAATTCACTGCCACGATCTATTAAAAGCATGCTGAAATTAAAGTCTTTCGTATCGCCTACCAGGAAAGGAATTCTGTCGAATATCAGAATATTGTGCATACCTGTATTGAGATGGTTAAGCATATGTATTTCCATGAAATACTGCCCATCATCAAATAATCCGGATTCTATTGTCGTACTGTTTCCTTCATCATAATCTCTAAACAGTATCTGATGTTCCTTGCCTGCCTCATCCACTTTCCAGATAACGATTCTGGCGTGATCTGTATGAGGTAAATACCGCCACGAAACCGCAAGGTCTTGGTTGAGCTCAAGGCAGTTGTCGACAAGATTTGTCTGGTAATCAATAAATTTCGCATCCCGAGGGTATTCGGGAATCACTACTTTATGAGAATAGGCTATTCCATTTTCGGTCTGAATAATTACGTTGTACTCATCCCCAGGCACGAAAGTATCCGTACTTCCCTGGATCGAAAGCATAGACTCCATCTGATCTTCGGCTATTGTAAAGTCACTTCTTCCATTTATCACGGGACCTTCCACATAAGCCTGAGTTATAGAATTTACAAATTCCTTCGTGTTAAAGAAAATGCTTATAAAATATTCCGGTTTGTATTTCAGGTTGTAATTGATATTGCCGGAAACCCTGAATGGATTTGTGTTTTCTCCCACCATGAAAAAAGACGAAGCGTAACTTTCTTTCATGTAGTTTTTCCTGCCTTTTATGATATCTGTATCTCTTTTTACAGTTTCGAATCTGAAAAGGTGTTCTGCGAAATCTTCTTTTGAAATTTTAACCGGAGTTTCAGGTTTTCCATCTATCAATTTCGCCTTTTTCCAGGAATCTCCATCTTTGTAAGTCAAATATTCATATCCGTTTAAATCTGTACCCCTTTCGGATGAATTGTACTGTGTCCTGTCTTCATTGCTTATTGCAACGACTTCTATCATATATACTCCATCACCGAAATCGCTGAATACCGAAGAATCAAAAATATAAGAATTTTCCGTGTGGTTCAGATTCTGAGATTCTACAAAGACTCTCCAATTACCGTCCATATACCACAGCCTCAGATCGTAACGATCAACTCCTTCCAATTGCTGGAATTCGACATACAAGTTCTGATCCAAGCTCACGGTACTGTTATCAAGCGGAGAAACCAATTGCGGATGAGTATCAAATATCGAATCAACAACGTATGAATCCGAACTGTTTTGATAATTCTGATATTCGTAATCGAATTGAACTTCCAATCCAAAAGGATTTTCTCCTCCGTCCAGTTCATATCGACCAGAGAGACTGTTTTGATTATCTTTATTAAAAATCGAAGATCGGCCTTTATCATCACTCATACTTATTTGCCTGACATCGTCTGCCATTTCCGGAATGTAATATTCGGCGATACCAATCAAATCGAAATAATCATCTTCCTCATTACCATCACGGATCATATTTCTGACAAGCAATGTCTGATCGTACAATGGTGGATTGCCTACGACTATTTTTGTCTCCTGTTCTGCAAACGCATCTGATTCTTCTCCAGGGTAACAAGTTATCACTCTTATCGTGTAATACCCCTCGCCGAGATTATAAATCAGCTCTCCGACATCATAAGGTGAAGTTACAGGCGCAATCCATTGATGTACTCCGTCTTTCATCACTCTCATCGCAAAATTGCCGTCAGGAGAATTACCCTGCCAGGTCACCGGAATGTTCAAACCCGCTTCGTAATTGAATATTTGATTGTATCCGGGGCTCGTTATAGTGACAGCTTCGGTGGGTATAAAAGATAAATTCTTTTCTATTTCATGCACTTCGCCATTTTTAAAATAGATTTTTATCGTATAAGTATTTTCCTGCGGATTATCTATAAAATGACTTAATCTGTATTCGCCACATTGTCCCCAATCTTCAAAAAATCCCATGATACCGCAAGGAATATCAGGACCGATAAATTCAACCTTATCTATGGAATCAGGTTCAATCCAATTTTTCAGTACGACTCCGGCGACTATTTCATAACTGGGTTGTCTAAACGGGAAATAATTTATGTCCAAATACTCTTCGTATGGTTGTACATCTCCGAATATTATGTCTAATTGTTTACTTACATTTTTAATGTAATTCGGACTGTTATCGTACACCACATTTTCAGTCACCACTATTGAGTATTTATTGTTAATATTGAAAAGGTTTGAAGGCAGATTCAACGAATACGAGTTGCTTTCATTCGGCATTATATTTTCATAATGTGCGGTAAAATCCCAATTTCTGTTTTCATCAGTTGAATTCCATACCCATACATCGAAATATCTTTTCTCAATACCTCTTTCACTTGAGGATACTGAATCGCAATTCCAGATAACATTAACATCCTGAACTGAATCATATTTATGAAGATCGACGGGATTTACTATATTAGCGAAGTTCGCATCAACATTCACCACTAATATATCCTGGAATTCACTGTTGCCATCGCTGTACTCGAATGTCATTCTGAAAGTATCTCCAACCTGAAGTTTGTCTTCATATTCCATAGGGCCTACAGCTTCAAAAACAGATGGAGAATCGTTGTAATCCAATTCGACTAAATCGAATTGGCCGCCTTCTACTCTTATTCCACTTACCCAAATATGTTCAAGTTTTTCAAGTTTTGACGCGTTGAAGAAATCAACCCGACAGAAATATCCGTCATCAATACGTCTTCCATCTGTAAAACATCCGGATATTGTTGTTTTGAAATCATCCACTTTTCCGAAAACTACTTCCGTATAATTCTCTGCTTTCGAATTCGTTTTCCATTCGCTCTGAACATTCCTGTGTGCTTTAACATACAATCTGTATTTTTTGTCCATCTCAAAATTATTTTTTGGAAGTATTATAGAATTCGAAGACGTGAATTTTTCAAATACCTGTTCTTCATCATTGGCGTTGTTGACTTTCATTATGCGTATTTGATATTCCTCAGCACCTGGAAGGTCATTCCAAATAAGATTTATATCTTTTAAAGAATCAAATACACTGTTGTTCTGTGGGGTGCTGATTTGTGGTATGCCGTTGAAAACAAAATTCAAGGTATATTTCATACTTTCAACTTTATTTCCATTATTATAAAAATCAACTGTGTATTCTTCACCAACAGAGGGCCACTTACCGTCGATAAATGTATATTTAATGAACAGCTTTTCTCCTTCATGTTCCCTTGGCACCATCTGCAAACCTTTACCTGCAACAAAAGCAGGATCGGAACTATCGATATTCGGACCATTTACATACGATTCATAGTCTTCCCATTTCTGTAAATCGAACATGTTTACGACATACATCATGTATCCATCTTGTCTGTTGTTCTCGTTTCTGTCTATCCACAGTTCCGGAACCACAGAAAATTCTCCCGTTTTGTCCCCAACATAAATCCTCTTGGTTTTCTGCAAAACACCAGCCAAAGATCCAGTATCCCATCTGAAAAGCAATGTATAATATCCTGGTTTTAAATCGTATGGCAGCCTGTAAGAAATATTCTTTCCAATGGCAGAAAATATCGTAATTCCATTTGTGTTCTGCACTTCAAAAACAGGATCTACTTGATATTTCATTTCGTAATCATTCCAGTTGAAATTCCTGGATTGATTTCCTTCAATATCATAATTATTAACCGTGATCTTCTTTAAAGATTCCAAAGCTTCGGCTTTCTTCTCATATTTTGTAATACCATCAATAAAGTTGTTATTTTCATCTTTGATATATATAATGCCTTCCAACAATTCACCGACGTTGTAATTATCTTTCGATATTAATCCCGAATAATCTATATCGCAATTATCCGTAAAATCAACTGTGTAAACTTTATTTTCAGGTATATATACTTTTGCTTTCGGATCTTTATCCCCTAAAGTAATTCTGCACGTATAATCATAATATTCATTCGTACTCATGTTTTGCTTCATAAATGCGTAAGAAATTCTGTATTCCCTATTGGCGGTTAAATCAATTTTTGCATAATTTTCGAAATTAAATCCGGAACTACCTCTCCAATACCACCAATGAGATGGCATGAAATATACGGTTTCAAATACTTTTTCACCGAGTTTGTCAGTTTCAAAAATTATTTCCGAATTCTTCGAAGAAAAAATGTCTATCTGATGATCAGATCCGTTCACAATGTCATGTTCGTTTTCATCGAATAATTGAAGATAGTCATTTTTAACCTGCACATCGATAAGTCTTATTCTATCCAGCTTTATCTTTACCCATTCGCCTGAATGATAGAAATCATTAAACGGATGCACGTAATCAAAAACAGTTTCACTATCCCCAAGTAACATTATTCTCATATCCTTATTAGGACTGATAATATTACCATTCAGATCTTTTACGTTGAATTTCAAATTTTTACTGATATTCGCAGCGTATATTTTAAAAGTTTTTCCATTCTCTCCTTCACCAAGTGTGAAATCAACTTTGTCTGCCCAGAAAAAACTCTTATTGAATCTTTTTCCATCTATTTCGGCCTTGTTTTGTGAACAGCCATCTATATATACTGAATATTCACCCTCCGGAAGATTTTCGTAACTTGCACTTCCTCCGGTGATATTATCTCTGATCCCTATATCAAATATACTTATCACAAATCCCTCAACGGGTAAACCGTCAACTCCGTAAACTTCAAAAGTGTAGCCTTTCTGACTTTCAGCAGGAGGTTCCACCCATATACTCTGATCAACTCTGTAGTTATAAACTATATTCGGATTCGGATCCTGAGAAGCCAGGTAATCCAGGTATTTTGAAACCATAGTAAAAAACCCCGGAATTTCCGTATCGCCATTTGGAAAAATAGTATCAAAATGCAAATCTTTAAATGCAAAGGATGTTGTAAATTTTACGGCTTCATTTTCCGTATATGTAATCGTACATTCAAGTGTCGGTGTTATGAGTTTTTTAAGGTTGTCTATCTGAGCGCTGAAAAAACTTGAAAGGTTTATAGTTAAATCCTGAGCTACTTCCCTTGCACTTATTTGCTGGTCATTTGAAGGTAAAATGAAATTAATTACCGCATTCTGTCCATTGGCAAGGTTTTTCAAATCATTTTCAAATGTTTCCCTGTTGCCCCATACATATTCCATAAGGCCTTTGAAATTTAAATATTCGGGTTTGTATCTTTTCTGTATATCCCAGTGAATGAAATTAACCGGTGTGGCAACGTAATCAAAATAAATCGGATCAGATAACACTTCACTTGCCATAACCGTAGTGTAATCCGAAATCCCATCCAGACTCACTCGCATTTTTTCGAGATTTTCCGATCCGCCTCCCAGGAGTTTTCCGAAATTCTCCGGCAATATATTGTATATTTCCTCCGGTGTGACCACTTTATTTCCGTCAGAATCAACTAAAGGTGTTCCCGTATCCGGATTTATAGTGTTGAATTTCGAGATTATTTCTTTGTAGTTTCCATATAAATCGTATGAAAGGAAGAAACTTGAAAATGTTCTGAATAAATTCAAATGTGTGAGTATCCATGTGAAGTCTTCTTTACCGTAATTGAGAATCCTATCCACACCTGATAAATCAAGATCAACGAAAAGATTTTCTGGCCAGTACATGAGTATATTTCCAAGATACTCATGGATTTTATCCATTGACTGGGCTGTATTTATAAAGAAATCGTAAGCTTCTCCAATTACATTTTCTTCGGCATTAACTGTCTCTCTTAAAACAACTCCCATTGTATTATCATACCTGTCAAAAAACTCGAATCCCCCACAATTTTTCCATTCTTCCATGAACAACGTAAGATATGAAAGCGGGTATTCCGGTTTTCGCTGAATGATCTTTTTGGCTATTTCAGATGCCATAGTGTACTGATCATTTTTAATCAGTTCCAGCATATTTCCCATTGCGTAATTGTTGGCAAAAATCGTAAAGTCTTCTTCGTTCAATACATTCGTACTGATCTGGCCTAACGTGTCATAAATTCCATCCCCATCACTGTCTGTAGCAGGGAAGATTTTATATTCTCCTTTTTCCTTACCGAAATTATCGACAAAGGTCTCAAAATCTTTCAAGTCAACTACGTAATCGTTATTGTAATCCCCAAGAATATTCCCCTGTATATTTCTGACATTTGTACTCACAGCAGGTTTCTCAGCTGTTTTTTTGCTGACATGAGTCGTTAAGCGCAAATTATCCAATGTGGTAAGACTCGTTTTCAGCTGGGCAACCAAGGACCCATTTTCAAAATCTCCTTCTCGTTTTGAAGAAAACAGAGAGTATATTCCTTTTTTCAAAGAATAAAACTCAAGCCTGTCTTCAAAAGCCCTGCATTGTTTTGAAGAGGTATTCAATCCCGAGATTTCAAAAACCGCAGTTTTTACATCTTTATCATAAATGTAAAAACTCAACACCCCCTCTTTCAAGGTAACCTTAGTATTATCGAATAATTTTTCAGTTACGGGATTCGGAACAATTTTTGGCCTGCTTACACAGGCACTTAAGCTAAGTAAAATTATAAAAAAGCATATGGCAATAATTTTAAGAAGTTTATTTTTCATATACTACCCCTCCTACTGTGCGAGAATTCGGCCGGTATCATCAATATTAACCTCAATTTCGTCGCCATGTGAATCGTATAGTTTCGTCTTGGGATCTATCATTATGTAGCTGATACCTTCCTTAATAGAACCAAACTGTATACCAAAGATATTTTCATTGAAAATGTCAACAGATTCACTCGCGGCACCTGTTATCGTGAGTTCTGTTTCTCCGAAATTTACATTTATGCTTTTAACTATTGTCTTGAAAATCCCAAGCGAGTCTGTAAAATACACAACCGGATTTTCACAGTAAACCGGACTGTAATCCAGGACTATTTCAAACGATTTAAGATCTTCGATTTTGGTCAGCCCTATGTTATAAGTGAATGTTGAATCCTTTTCCACACTGACATCCGGCATTATGAATTCCGGATTGTCAGAATTTATCTGAATTTCCTTTGCCACACCATCTATTGCACCTTGTGGCATGTATTTCAACTGTATACTTTCATCGATAAAATATTTCACTTTCACGTTTGAAATCTGAATGAAAGCATTACCAGGACTTACAGCTTCGTATTCCACTTTGACCAAATCGCCTGTAATCTCGCTTAATACCGGTGATTCAATTTTAAATTTGATGTACCCATCTGCTAATTTATTAAAAGTAACTGTAGCGTTATCCAACAGTGAGTTTATCTGTGGGGTTACGTCAAGTTTATCTGAATCATAATTCATGTCAAATTCCAGCATATTTATTTCTGAATCACCTGAAACCGAAACCGTACTATCAAATTTCTGTCCCTTTTCAACGCCAAACGATCTTATCGCCTGTAGCTGTAAGTCCATTTTCGGTCCAGATACGGAAACACCTGTATCTCCGAAAACATGTGCGAAAGTCTCATTACCATTTCCATCCGTAAGTTTTACCGATTCAAGGAGGAATCTGTAATCCTTATCACCGTCTTCGGGAAGGAAGCGAAGTATTCTGTCACCCGTTATGGATACTGTCCCCATTGTTGATTCCAGAGTTATACTGATATAGTCGGCTGTAATCACATGTGCAATATGCACATTTTCAGCCAGATCAGCCCATCCTGTGTTTTCATACTCTCTGATATTTCCTTTCTTGAAAATCTTAATTTCCACCTTCTTAGGATTATCAATATCTTTGAAATTCATATTTAATTCGATTGATTTTCCCATAGAAATTTTATTTTCCACAGCGTTAAGAGTAACTGCACCTTTTTTCTTTGCAATTACTTCCACTTTTCCCTTAAGGACACTTGCGGGAATCACTTTACCTTCTACATCTTTAAACTCTGATGTTGGATGTAAAATAAGATCACATACCCCAGCGTTATTTGAAGATTTAACTTCAAATTCAGCAACTTTTATGGCATCATCCGTTGTTATGGAAGCTGGAAGTGTGATATCAAATTCCCCATTTTTAAGTGTAAATCTTCCAGAGGATTCCTGTACCGGATATTTTAAAATGAGACTTTCCAGTAAGTCACTGTACTGAATTTTAAGTTTCATAGACTTAAGGCCTTTTGCACCTTTAACTATTAAATTAACCTGCCCTGTTCCGGCTGGATTCAAACTAATACTGGAAAGCTGTCCAAATATATTTTTAACAATTTCAGGTTTCGTGCTGAAAGTCCTCATTTCACTATCTGAACAATTCCCGGATTTATCGTATGCACGTACTTTCCATCTGTACTGGGTATCGTATTCGAGTAATTCTGCAAAATAGGAGGTATTGTTTTCTCCTTCAATTCTTGCTATTGTCGCTTCTGCAGAATTTGTTTTATAAAGATACAGATCATAATGGGAAAAATCGTCATTTTTATCTTCACTTGCCGTCCAGACAAATTTTATATTAACAGGCAAATCTTCCTGATTGTTCTCAGGAGATATCAAATTTGCTTTCGAAGGAGGCACATCTGTTTTCCCGACGTATATTGGTGTGGATTCTTCTGACCATTCACCACTTCCAACTGAGTTATAAGACTTAACCTTATACGTAAAAGTGGCATCTGTGATCAAATTGGAATCTACCAGGAATTTTTCCGTTGTGGTAATCAGTTTGTTTATAATTCCTTTTTCATCTGATTCTATTTTTTTATTTACAAGATATCCTTCAATATTATCTTCCGAATTACAGTCCCATATCAGATTGATATTGCCGAGATTATCTATATCCCCATCATAGAAAATCTCTTCGATAGCAGGAGAAGCAGGTACTGTGGGAGCTTTGTCGGTAATCACAGTAACTGTAGGATTTTCCGTTGATTCGCCACCTCTGGCAGGATTGTATGCTCTTACCTCATAAGTATAATTGGTTTCCGATTTAACGTTGTTGTCTCTGAATTCCCTTTTAATTTGTGAAGTATATCCGATCATGTTGAAATTACCGGCATCTTTTCTGTATACGTAATACCCCAAAGAATCCGAAACCTCTGACCATTCAAGGCTTACATAATTAAAAGATTTTCCACCGCAATTTAGATTTTCCGGGCCGACAAATTTTGGAGGGACATTGGTAATTACTTTTATTTCATCCGAATTAATTCCGGAAATATTTGTAATAACTACCCTTATAAGGTATTCCGTATTCGATTTTAACCCATCAAGAATGGTAAAATTCTCAATTTTTGAAGATTTTCGTAATATCCAGTTATTTCCATCCAGGGAGATATATGTTTTGTAATTAATGACATTGTCCTGTTTATCCCACTGAACGGTTATGAAGTCACTGCCTTTGTCAATCACGGTAATTGCGGGTTTTTCGGGCTTCTCTATTTCTTCCGGTACATATATTTCGCAATCATTCTGAGCAACAAATTCTCCGAGATATGCCTGTATTGAAAAATTGACAGAATACCCTGGTGTGGCAGACATAGTTTCTACAAACTTATACGAATCCGCCGGTAAATCCGGACCGATTTTCTGTCCATCTTTAAAAACCCTGTATCCTTCTTCAGAAAGTGAAAGATCTTTCCAGTATATTTTAAATTCATATTGCCCGTCTATTTTCTTTTCCACACTTTTTATCTTTATTTCAGGTGCTACCGGAGGAGTGAAATCATCCGTGGTAACATTTATAGATGAAACTGATTTCTCTCCGGCAGTATCGTAAACTCTCAATTCAAAATCGTAATTTGTGTTGGCGGTAAGGTTCTCAATTCTGATATTATCCGCTGTCCTTATTGAAATTATGGCTTTCGATGCATTCTCCGAAACTCTCTGTACATTTGCCTGATTTGATTCTTCCCAGAGAATTTCATATCTGTCAAAATCAGGTTCATCACTGAATTGCCATTTTAAAAGTACCGAATTCGACGTAACACCATTTTCTACGCCGGATATATATAGATTGCAAACTTCAGGTGGCTTGTTTTTAGTGACTGTATCTGTGGACTCACCAATGCTGAAAAGTCCTGCATCGTTATATGTGTATATTTTCAATGAATATTTACTATTCTGGAAAATATTATATGTTTCTGAAGTGATAGTAGCTGAGTTCGACTTACATTCCACAACTTTTTCCCAAGGATTTAAAGTACCGGTTTGCTTGATATGAATTTCGTAATAATCGAAATTAGTTTCGGTACATTCTTCCCATTCAACAAATATTGAATCGGTAGTGGATTGTACATTTAAAATCTTACTGGATAAGGGAGGCTTCTGTTCTCCATCATTGGAAAAACTGCCTATGTTGAATTCCTGTGTTATTTTTCCGAATGGTGTAGCGAGCCTGTATCTCATTTTTACAATATATACCTTACCATTTTCAAAATTATCAAGTAATTGTACATCTTCCACGCTGGAAAAAAAATCTTCAAGGGTTTCATCATCCGGTATTTTTTTACTGGAATGATTTAAGAGAGCAGCTTCGTCCACATTTACAAAGAATTCATAACCGGTTTCTTTTTCTGCTGAATTATCTGTCCTGTAATCTGTTTTCACATCAGCCATATACGCCATATCAAAAACTGGTTTTATATTTTCCACTCCCAGATATGTTCTCTGAACGACTTTTGATGTAATTAACTTATCCGTGTTATTTTCCCTTTCAAACACATCGAATTCAAAATTGGCAGTCAATATGCCGCCATAATATTTTTCAATCAATTCTTTTGAAAACACTTCTATATCAAGATCAACAGAAACTTTCAATCCGGAGTCACGAGAAGAAGACTGTGAATCAAAGGAAGAATTCTTCATGAAAACCGGAATATAAATATCAGGTACAAGCGAAAAAACACCTGCAGAATCCGCAAGCAGTGTTGCATTCATAGTATCCGGATCAAATTCACCCTTCAGGCTGACCCTTTCGCCATTGTTTTTTTTCTGTGTGAATATGAATTTTAAATCGGCAATTTCAGTAACCGCTCTTATCACCTCAGAAAGTTTTGGAGATGTGCTGGCAAAAGTTGGCATGAGCCTTGAAGGCATTGAAGACGAAGAATTGGCAAAATCCATGTTTATGCTAACCGGTTTTTTAAACTGAACTTCATTGCCGGAAGAGTCAGAGACTCCAAAATTGATATTTTTCAGCGAAGAATTTAAAACAGAGTCAGAACTATTATCCTCGCCAGATGTGGACAATACCACATTGACATCATCATCAAAGGTGTTTGAATCTATTTGGACGTTTATTCCATCATCATCTCCGATAACTGCACCTTCTTCTGCAATAACTTCCTGCTCGAGATTTAAAGGTTGTATGAGAAACACGATATCATTTTTCGGAATATAGGATTCTGTTAATTGTGAATTCAACGAAGTAGAATCAATGATAGTCTTAGAATAGTCGGGATGATTGAGTATTATTTTATCAGAATTTCTGCTTATAAAAACTTCAAAATCCCCATTGATACCCGAAAAAACAGAAGCAAATTTGGCGATTCCTGCCAGCAGCTCTATTGATGCCCCATTTACGGGTAAAGTATTGTTTACTCCATCAAGAATTTGGCCTTTGATTTGAACAAAAACATTTTTTTTATCATTTGAAGTTATCGAAGCGCTTTTTGAATCATAGTTCTGTGCTTCGGGTTTTACATCAAACTTGTATACTTTCAATTCTGAAAATTCGTTAAGTGAATATGAATTGGCGTCGCCTGGCAATTCCAAGTTTAGAAGATTTCCGTCAACATCAATTCTCAGAATATATTTTTGAATCTTATCGGAATTTTTTTCGGGAACTTCCCATTTAAGATCAATGGAATCTGGCTTCAAAAACATTGATAAATTCCTCGGGGCAGATATTTCCCCTCCGATAACTGGAGGAATCACCGGAGCTTTTGCACATCCGGTAAAAATAATCAAAATAACCAAAAATGACAACAATTGAAATAACAACCTTTTCAACTCATGACACCTCCATGTTTTTTTATTAATTAACAAACTGAACATTCACAACAAAACCATACTCATAATAATTAAGTAAATATGCGAATAAATATTTAATTATAAATTTATCAAAAACGGCATTAACTATTGATTCAATGCCCATTGTATCATTTTTGTGTTAAATTAATGCTTTTTTTATTATATTTATTTTTCAATAATAAATATAGTGCATTTAAAAACCACTGCGAAAAATCAATAAATCAAATCATTCGCGAAAATATAAGTTTGGGTTCCATATTTAACAACATCGTTTAATATATACTATTAGAAAAAGCTTTTTACGCAAGCAATTAATTTTTTAGTTCTTTTTTAAGTGGATTTAAAATACCTGGAATATTTTTTTGTATTTGAAAACCTAAAATGATACGATCACCCGTAACCTGATGCTGTTTCTAAATCTATTCTCTAAATAGTGAATAGATTACCGAAAACATCTTTATAGCCTTCGGCTTCATACCCGTTTTTAACCAAGCTCTTCAGCACTTCAAAAGCGTTTTTATCCAGTCTGTGTTTTTCAACGTCTTTTTCTATTATCTCCAAAGCATCCCCGTAACCCATTTTATCCCGATACGGTCTGGTTTCGGTTAATGCGCTGAAAACATCCGCCACCTGTATGGCTTTAGATATGAAAAGCATATCCTCATCCTTAAGCTTATGCGGGTAACCGCTTCCGTCAAGCCTCTCATGATGTGCGCCACATATTTTATCTATTATATCGAATCCATTTTCATTCAGCAGCGAATAAGTGTCCACGACATGTTTTTGCATCAAAAAATATTCATATTTATTCAGTTTCCCACGCTTGTGCAGAACTTTAAGCGGCACTTTTATCTTGCCTATATCGTGAAGCAAACCGGAAATAAATGCTATTTTCGCATCGCATACACCCAGTAAATTACCGCATATCTCCGAGGATATCAATGCAACCTGTGACGAATGGTTGCGCGTAAAAGGACTTCTTATATCCAATATAAAACCGATCAATTTTATGTATTTTTCGGCGGAACTGATATCCAGTATTTCCGTGTTGATCTCGGGTATTTCGAAAATATCGAGTTTTTTCGAAAACACGAAATTATAATCGTTCAGGTCGCATACCGAATCTATCATGGCTTTTTTAACCATCGGATGATAACCTTCTTTTTTATCAATTTCGGATATCAGATATTCGATAAACAAGTCGGCTTTCTCAGGAGAAAAATATCTGGAATAGCAGCCCGCAACCAAGTCTGATATTCTGAGAACATCGCCGAAAATTCCACCGCCGCTTATACAGCCCATTTGCATGTCGTGATGGGATTCTATGGCCTTCAGCTTTATCTCATCCTTTATACCGAGATATTTCATAACCGATGATGATATTCCCGCATGCTCATTCGAAGCGTCAAATTTCTTCATAAGCATTTCCATATCCCATCTTTCGTTTATGTCCGAATAAAAATCGTTATAATTTACGATTGCCTCCCTTATGAGGAATCCGATGTCATGAAGCATTCCAACCAGGAAAACTTCTCTGAGATTCTCGTTCGGATTTATTTTTTTCATGAGTATGTACGATATTTTTGAACTCATGACGGAGTGATTCACGAAAGGATCGAATTCGGGCGGATACATGTTTATGTACAACGAAAGTATTGATTTTAGGATAAAAAGCAAAGAATCCTCCTCATTTCAATGAGGAGATCAATTCGCATACTATACGTAATCTTCGAATTTCCCATTTTATAGTATTTATATGTTTTTTTGTGATATACTATAAGTATGAAAAAACAAAATCTTGTTCACGGTAGAACTTGTGTTTACAATGTCAATTATCATATCGTTTGGAGTGTAAAATATCGGCAAAATATACTCATTGATCAAATAGAATTACGTTTCAAGGAAATTGTATACGATATCGCGGAAGATAAAAATTTTTTAATTATCACGCTTGAAACGATGCCTGACCATATACATATTTTTGCTTCAGCTCATCCTAAAATATCTCCTTCTTACATGATTAAGATGTTAAAAGGAATTTCAGCTCGAAAGTTGTTTATTGAATTCCCTGAGATAAAACAAAAACTTTGGAAAAACAAGTTGTGGAACAGCTCTTTCTATATTGAAACCATTGGTTCTGTTTCAGAAGAAAATATTAAAAGATATATAGAACTCCAAAAAACAAGAGGTTAATATGCTAAAAGCATACAAATACAGAATATATCCAACCGAATCTCAAAAAATCAAAATAGATAAACATGTCGGTTGCTGTCGTTTTGTATATAATTACTTTCTTGCACTTCATAAAGATTTGTATAAAAATCATAATCAAAAGTGGAATAAATACGAATATAAAAAAATGCTTGTGCCACTCAAGAATTCTGAAGAGTTTTCCTGGTTAAAAGAGGTAAACTCTCAAACGTTGCAACAATCAATCTTACAACTCGATTCTGCTTTTAAAAACATGTTTCAGAAAAGAAGTGGATTTCCCAAGTTTAAGAAGAAAGGAAAATCAAAATCATCTTTCCATGTACCGCAGAACATTTCAGTTTATTTCGATGAAAAACTTGTATTCCTTCCGAAATTCAAAGAAGGGATAAGATGTAAATTCCACAGGACGTTTGAAGGAAAGATAAAAAACGCTACCGTTTCAAAGACAAAATCGAATAAGTATTTCATTTCGATTGTTGTTGAAACAGCAGATGAAATTTCTCCCGTCTCCATTGAACCAACTGAATCAAACAGTATCGGAATTGATCTCGGTATCAAAGATTTTGCGATTCTATCAGACGGCACAAAAGTTGAGAATCCGGATATCAAACGATTTAATAAACGAATCGAGAAGTTGCACCGAAACTTTTCTCGCAAAACGAAAAGCTCTCGTAACCGTGACAAAGCTCGTTTAAGACTGGCTCGTCTATACGAAAAAGTCGATAATATCAAAACAGACTTCTTACAAAAACTCTCGCATGAAATCGTCAACAAAAGCCACGTTGGCTATATCTTCATGGAAGACTTGAATGTAAGTGGAATGCTGAAAAACCACAGACTGGCTCGTTCAATTGCCTCATCTTCCTGGCACAAGTTTTACACATTCCTTCAGTACAAAGCTGACTGGAGTGGTAAACAGATCATAAAAATCGGACGATTTGAACCCTCATCAAAACTCTGTTCCGTTTGTGGCTACAAAAACAAAGAACTTCAATTATCCGACAGACAGTGGATTTGTCCAGAATGTGGAACCCTCCACGATAGAGATATCAATGCAGCTGTCAATATTCGAAATATAGGCATCGATACCGCAGGAACTGCGGGAATTCAAGCCTGTGGAGAGAGTGTAAGTCTTGTTTCCTCAAAAGCTGTTCTCGTCGAAGCAGGAAGCTCGGTACTTTAGTGCCGTGTAGCTCACATTAAATTGTAATTTTAAATTCATGGCATTCCTTTTTCTCAGTTTTTTATTTACCCAAATAATATATCAACCTATATATTATAGCACCTTAGGCAACTTATATTTATACATATACATATTTTTTCACCGTATGATGATATAATATACAATGTTGTATATATGCCTTTAAAATATAGAAGGGAGAATCACCATGCCGCACGCAAAAAAAGAGGATCATGCCTCAATGCTCCTGATGATGATCAGTAAAAACGGTCCGATGAGTATAGACGAAATCGAAAACAATCTTTTCAAATTTGCTTCGCAGTTCGGATACGGCGGTGACAGGGACAGAATAAAAAATCGAAAAAAAGATAAAAATCACCGTATAATAACAGACACGAAAGAACTCTGCGAAAGTCTTGTTGAAAGAAATCTGCTTTGCAGGGAAGATGATATTTACCGGATAACCGAAAAAGGCGGGGAAATAGCAGAAGACACCCTCCATAAAATCAAACGGGTATGGACCTGGATAGACAGAAACATAATTTCTCCCGAAGCCGCTTCCAAAAATACCGTCATAATAGATGCCTTTTTAGCATTGATTAAGCTGGCCGCAGGTTTCGTAAGCGGAAGCATAGCCCTGATAGCCGACGGCACTGATGCGGCAGTAGATACCGTATCCGCACTGGTAGTTTATTTCAGTGTAAAATTCAAAAATGAAATGATTGGCACACTCGTTATAATCGGAATGATGTTTTTCACCTCGATAAGCATAGGAATTAATTCGGTTGACGGCATTTTAAAATTCGTAAAAGGCAGTTCGGAAGTCATGAAATCTCCGGAGCTTGTCATATGTGTGGAAATCGTAGCATTGCTTTTTGCCATGCTTCTCACCTTTTACCAAAGAAGTGTGGGAAAGAAATTCAGAAATTTTGCGTTGATATCCCAATCCGTTGATTCGAAAAATCACATTTACGTTTCACTTTCGGTAATATCCGGAGCCATATTTTCAATTTTCGGTGTCGAAATAGCCGATTCGATAATAGGCGGACTCATAGCAGTCAGAATCTTTTTCGATGGATTCGAGCTTCTTAAGGAAAGTTTTTCAAGCATCAATGGCGAAGAGATCAATTTCGCCAAATACAGTTCCTTTATCGAGAAAAAATGGCACATATACGGGCAGAGAACTTTCCAGGCATATGTAATTTACTCTTTGCTCCAAAAAAGTCGCATGACGGAAACCGAAATAATTGAAATGCTGGAGGAGAATTTCGACTCCGGTTATATCCCGATTTTGAGCGAATCGGGATTCGGACTTGCAAAAAACAAAGATTTCAAAAAAGATTTTTCGGATATTGTGAGTCCGCTGGCAGACATTGGCATCCTCAACCTTGAAAGCGGTAAATACGCTATAGAAAAAAATACGGAAATCAGAATAACCGAATACATAACGGGCATATTCGTGGAAAAGGTCAGCCCCAGTCTCATTCATGAAAGGGTAAAAGATCTGAAGGTCAGGGAGAGTTTTTCAAGAAAGGATAAATTGGACAAGGCATCGAGGGTAATGAAGGAAAAGGAAAAAATATCCTCAATAATAAAGGGGCGTTTCGAAAACAAGATATATTCGATAATGTGTACGGATGAAAGGGTACTGCTGATGAGGCATAAGGAAAGCATCAGTATTTACCTCTGCGATATAACAGAACTGAAAGAGTCCGAAGGGAAAGTTTCTACGATGACTGTCGAAATATTCACCGGAGAAAATCATTACAAACTTGATTATCTTTCAAGAAGAAAATCGTTCGGATTTATAAACGATTTGAAACAAAAAGTCCATGGAATAGAATATTCCGATGGTTCCGAAGTAAATCTTTTGGACAGGATAAACATCCTTTCGAAAATACAGGATTACCTGGACAAAAAATTGAAAGCGGTACAATAACCGCTGCACTCAAAAATACACTGCGGCAATGGCCGCTATGGAAAGAGTTCTTTTTTCATTCAAAAAGGTTTTTTGGATAATCAGCTGAAAAAATTAAGACTTCTTTCAGCTGATTTAAAATAAAGAAATTTAAGTCCGGAATAAAGAATCAAAGCGTTTTGTTCGTGATGAAGAATATTTGAGTTTTCCGGCAGGCTTCAATTGAGATATTCCACTGTTTGCACGGTTGACAATCTTAAATGAACAAAATTCCGGGAATCCGTATTATTTCAAATGAAAACATCGTCTGGTTCAATTTATGACTTCTTTTATGTGTTCTACATATATTTTACGTATTTTTTCATTTTCCCCCAGACCTTTTACAACCGTATTCAAAATATACCCTTCGTTTTTCAACACATTCTCCCAGGAATTCTCTTCTGCACCCGCCATATCGTTTTTGGCATGCTCTCCCGCAACGAGCATCAAGGGGAGCAGTTTTACATTTTTTGTTTCAGACTTTGAAAGTTTACCAATAACATCATCGAGTTCAGGATATCCCTCAACCGTTGCAACATGAACGTTTGAAAATCCCATATTCTTCAACACGTAATCCATACAAGCATACGCCGAATCCGCAGGATGATGGGTACCGTGACCCATGAATACGACGGCATTTTCTTCATCGGATCCGTTCAATTCGGGAATAAGGGCATATGCGACGTTTTTATAATCCTCGATGGAAGACAGCAGTGGATTCCCTACCCTGATGTTGTTGAAAAAATGCCTGAAATGATTAACCGTTGAGACCAGTTTATTGTATTCCTCACCACATATTACATGCAGCGGCTGAACTACAATTTCTTCGAATTTTTCCCTTTTCATCCTGGACAAAGCCTCTTCCACTGTATCGACGTATATATTATCCCTCTGTTCGAGTATTTTCATGACTATACTCGATGTGAAAGCCGTTCTGACTTCAAAATCCGGAAATTCCCTTTTTACATCATCGGTTATGGCATCTATCGTCTTTTTTCTGGTGTCTTCATGACTGGTTCCAAAGCTAACCACTAAAATACCCTTCTTCATAATCGCCTCCGCTATATATGTTTATTATTTATAACACGATTATTATACTATTAATTCGTCTTTTTTCACATTAAATCAAACGAACTTTTTTACATATTTCATCAAAATGTTCATAATCGAGAGATTCAATCCATTTCCATGAGGGATAAACGAGTTTACAACCGTTATCGCCCGCCCAGGCTGGAATATCAGCTTCGGGATGAGATGGGATTATATTGGCATTTGAGGTCAACAATTCCTGTTTGTCTTTTGACAGTATTTTTTCCGACATAAACTCCAAAGTTTCCCGGGTTGTCCCTTTCTTCACCGCCAGATATGAAGGTATGCTTATGGCCCCGTCAACCGGCCATATTCCCGACAAATTTCCAATACCCATTCTCAACGCAAAAATCGATGGCACAATCGCAATCGGGAACTGTCCTTTCATAACCATGTTAAAAGCAGCGGCGGGCATACTCGCGGCTACGGAATTATCCATGAAATCCCTAAGCATATCTTCACCGTACATGTACCACATACTCATAAGCAAAGATCTTCCGGCAGAAGTATCTATACCGCCGTATACGACTTTCCCACTATACCTTTCATCACATAATTGTCCAAAACTCTCCGGTATCCCACATCCGTTTAAAAGCCCCTTATTCACCACTATTACAAGTGGAATCGTTATGAAAGGGGATATGAACCCTTTTTCATAAGGGATTTCAGATTCCTTTATTTCCTTCCTCACCGGAAAGAGACTTCCCATATGTTCAAGGTTCTCAAAATTCTCAATTTCGTTGAACAGCAATCGTTTATCCTGGAAAACGTCAAGATCAGTTGTCAATATGATGTCTGCGTTTATTTCACCGTTATCCCTTTCTGTTCTGATCTGTTCACTTAGCTTTTTTTCCCTGCCAAGCCCGAAATACTCAAACTGTATGTTCATACCGCTTTTTCCAACTTCTTCTTTTATGTATTTCTCCTCGAGCCTGCTTATGAGGCATATGTTATTCCAGTAAACCTTTACGCTGTCAGACATTTTCACACCGCCACTTCTTTCATTATTTCCCCGAATGACAGTTGTTCACCGTTTCTCAGATCACTCTGAATCACCAACATCCTTTCGGTGATTGCCTTCAGTTCTTCCAGAATCTTCTTTTCTTTTTCAGATGTGGTTATAACTGCTTCTATTCCACCGTTTTTCATGACTATCCTCTTTTTGGCTATGAGTGCCAGAACGGGATCATGTGTAACTATGAGCACTATTTTACCTTCGCCGGCAAGTATCTCCATGGCTTTCAGCCTGTTAATACCTGCGTTTTCTATTTCATCGATCAACACAATCGGGGCATTTCCGTTTATTGCGACATCGGCAATCATCAACGCCCTTGACTGTCCGCCACTCAACCTGGTGAGTTTATCATCCGGTTTTATAGATTCACCCGTAAGCTGATTGGCAGTATGCACAATCCTGTTTATACGTTCTCTCACGTCTTTTTCTTCATAAGCACTTTTTGTTCTGCATCTCGAATGTATTTCAAGAAAGTCAAAAACTTTCATATCCACCATGAAATTCATATTCTGTGACAGATGGGCGATTATCTTCTTTCTTGGGTCATATCTAATGGCAATATCCGGAACCTTACCGTCTACCAGTACGTTTCTTCGGCTAAGGCCATCTCCCTGTGAAAGCAGCTCGATATCCTGTATCAGCTGACTTTTTCCGGAGCCCGTAAAACCGACTATGCTGTATATCTCCGTTTTTTTTATGCTGAATTCCCTTACCTTCTCGTCGTTTCCCGATTTATCCCTGCCACATATCACAGTCAATTCATCAAACACCTTATATTCCTCCAATCCGTCGGGTTCAGTTCCCGAAATCCATTTTTCTTATTATCCCCTGCTGGTATTTCCTGCCTATTCTCATTTCACCCACGCAGTAAGAACATATCGCAGTCGGCATATCATGCCTGAGCCTGTCTTCACAAACCGAAGCAACCGGATTTGAATCTATTATCATATCCGCAATCAATTCACTTCCGAAACCACTCAACCCGTTAGTCTCGACTATTTTAGCTTTCGGATTCAACTCGGCGATTTTGTACACAAAAACCTCCCTTTCGGCCTGAGAAACCAGATCTCCCCTCGTTATGATTATTATGTCGGCGGTAGTGATCACGGGGCCTATTTTTTCAGGAGTTTTGATACTGGATATGTTGTCGACTACACATACCGAAAGTGTTTTTTCCGTACCCGGTGCGCATCTGTGGCATAATCCGGCTGTTTCAATTATCAGAATATCCGTTCCTTTGGATGACGACCACTGAGTTATCTCCTCCAGATTCACGGCCAGAAAATGATCCGGACAGATGTCCTCACTCAGCCCGACGGTTACCGGTATGTCAAGCTGCGAATACCTGCCGTCGTCCTCGGTACTCAAACAGTCCATTTTAACGGCGGAAACTCTGTAATTTCTTTTTTGAAGTACCTTAATCACATTTATCATGACAGATGTCTTGCCCGTTGCTGGTGGCCCGGCAACTATCACAATCCTCTGTTCTTTACCATCCATTTAAAAACCTCCATCGAATACACAAGCATCCACAATATACAAAAGCTTCGCATATATAAATTCACTTGCAATTTATAGGCTATTATATTATTATACATTTAAATAAACAGTCTCATTTGAGACTTTCGGAGGGGATATGGAAAAGGAAATTCTAAAAAGAGTACCTTTGTTTCATGATATGGATGAAATAGAAATTGAAAAAACGCTCGGTATACTGAAATACGGAATACACGATTATAAAAAGAATTGTGTTGTGGTTTCCGAAAAAGACGAATTCAGAAAACTTGGAATCGTGATGGCCGGAGAAATTTCAATTCAGAAGATTTTCCCACAAGGTAAGGCCGTGATGCTCAACAGATTAAAAGCAGGTGAAATGTTCGGTCTTTCCTCATTTTTAGACGATAAAAGAAATTTCCCCACAAGCATAATTACCATGGAGGAAAGCAGGCTTATGTTCATAGATCAAAATAATTTGATCGACATTTTATACTCAGAAAAAAAACTGCTGAGCAATTTCATAAAATTCTGCACAAACAGGATTCTGTTTTTAAATTCCCGCATAGAAATATTTTTAATCGACGGAGCCGAAAAGAGAATAGCTTACTATATTCTCTCGCAAGCCGTTAAAAATCAGAGTGATGAAATAACTCTCCCTTTCCCGAAAAAAGACTGGGCGGAATTTTTAAGCGTTTCAAGGGCATCCCTGTTCAGAGAGTTAAAGAGGTTAAGCGAAAATAATCTGATAAAAATCGAAGGCAGAAAAGTCTCCATATTAAATCTTCCTTTTCTGAGAAAAGTTCTCAGCGACTTATAAAGTAAGAGGTTTTTTGCAGCTTTTAAATAATTTCATCTTGCAAAACGACTCATTAAAAACCCATAAATCTCAAATAAAATTCCATTCTTCGTAAGAAAAGCAAAAATATATTTTTACCTGTTATATTTACATTTATAATATATATGTTCATTGCTTTTTAATTTATAGTCTGATATACTTTTTATACTTAAGTATGGAAAGGGGAATTTCATGAATAAAAAAATTGTTTTAAATCTGTTGTTGTTTTTGACTCTGTCTTTCGGTATGGCATTTTCAAAAATTATTGTGGATCAGAGGGGAGTGGAAGTGATACTCAAAGACAAAATAGAAAGAATCGTAACTTTGCCCATGCCCTCACCATCATTGCTTTTTTCGGTTGATTTATCGGGAAACAGAATTGTCGGTATGCATCCGACTTCAATGACGGCAGTCAGGGAAAGTATTCTCTCGGAAATCGCTCCTGAGCTTTTAAGCGTATCAACGGAATTTGTAAAAAGCGGATTCGAAACTAATGTCGAAGAAGTACTCAAACTAAAACCGGATGTGGTTCTTCAGTGGTGTAACAGGGGGGAAGAAATAATCACACCTCTCGTAAATTCAGGCATACCGGTCATCGGACTGAAATACGGCAACCAGGAAGATCTGGAAACCTGGCTTACCATATTCGGCAAACTTCTTGACAATGAAAAACAATCGCAAAATATCATCGACTTCCACAGAAAAAGCATAAAAGAGATGCAAAACCTTACGATGGGCATTCCACAGGATAAAAAGCCCCGTATATTGTACCTTCCTTACGGCTCGCAGTTATACACAACGGGAAAAGAAACGTATAACGATTTTTATTTCAACCTGACAGGTGCGGTGAATCTTGCAGGTGAACTTACCGGTTGGAAAATCGTGACGATGGAACAGATTCTTGTATGGAATCCGGATATCATTTATATAGGCAATTTCACCGACGAGATGCCGGAGGATTATACGGACAATTCATTTGAAGGTCAGGATTGGTCTTCGATAAAAGCAGTTAAAGAGGGCAGGATATACAAAGTACCGTTAGGGGTATATCGCTGGGACCCGCCAAGCCAGGAATCGCCTCTGATGTGGAAATGGCTGTTTAAGATTCAGCATCCCGAACTTGCGGATTACGATCTCAACAAATCAACAGTTGAATTCTACGAAGACTTCTATAACTATTCACTCAATTCAGATCAGCTTTCAAAAATCATGCAGGAAAAATAATCATACCGGGGAGATTTAAACTGAAATGTTTTTAAGAAAAAAATGGCTGTTAAAAATTTTACTTATCGCGGGGCCTTTTGTGGTATTCATAATTTCTCTCGGAATAGGAAGATACCATATTCCTATTGACAAAACCCTCGAGATATTCTTCTCGGAATTATTCATGGCAAATAATAAGGATTTCACGGTTGAAAGAAGTGTAATAATAAATCTCAGAATTCCGAGAATCATTTTGGCCATGCTGGTCGGCGCCGGATTATCCGTATCGGGCACCTCATTTCAGGGAATGTTCAAAAACCCACTTGTAAGTCCCCATATTCTGGGAGTATCGTCGGGAGCTGGCTTTGGCGGAGTAATAGCCATGCTGTTTTTCAAAAATTCATGGGCAGTGTTTCTGTGTTCATTCCTGTCGGGACTGCTTTCCATACTGTTAGCCTTTTATTTTGCCAGAACAAAGAGAAAAATCACCACACTTTCTCTCGTACTGTCCGGTGTAATAGTAGGATCCTTTTTTACCGCTATGATATCGCTGGTAAAATTCGTAGCCGATCCCGTCGATGAGCTTCCGTCAATAGTGTTCTGGCTTATGGGGAGCTTTTCAGGTACAAGCTATGAAAAATTGTCACTCGTTTCGATACCGGTTATCGCATGTATTTTGTTTCTTTTCTTTTTCAGATGGAGAATCAACATTTTGTCACTCGGTGAAGAGGAAGTCAGGGCATTGGGTCTCAAACCCGAAATCCTCAGATGGATGGTTATCGTTCCGGTAACCATAATAGTATCGCTTTGTGTTTCCGTCAGCGGAATCATAGGTTGGGTGGGACTTGCCATACCGCATATATGCAGAATGCTTGTGGGTTCGGATCACAAAGTTCTGATACCATGCTCGATATCGGTTGGTGCCGTTTACATGGTAATCATAGACGATATCTCGCGTTCGGTATCCTCTGCGGAAATACCGCTTGGAATTCTTACCGCGATAATCGGAATAGTTATTTTCGGATTTTTACTGAAAAAGAGCAAAGGAGGCGCATGGAACAATGCTTGAAATAACTAATGCCTCTTTCTTCTACGAAGGCGCAGAAAACTTGTTCGAAAATATAAACATACGGCTTGAAAAAGGCGATATAGTTTCGATACTCGGTCCGAACGGTACGGGGAAAACAACGTTTATCAAATGTATTCTGGGGTTCCTTAAATTCAGAAATGGCGAGATGCACCTGTCCGAAAATTCAAAAGAACAGATTGGCTACGTACCACAGTCACATTATCTCAACGCACCTTACACTTCACTTGAAATGGTACTGATGGGAAGGGCTAAATTTATAGGAAATTTCTCTTCCCCCGGAAAGAAAGATATCGAAATTGCAAAAAAAATGCTGAAAACCGTGGGAGTTGAAAAACTCGAAAACAGATTCTTCAACTCCTTAAGCGGCGGCGAAAGACAGCTGATTCTTATAGCAAGGGCACTTGCAAGTGAATGTTCGGTTCTCGTGCTGGATGAACCCACATCCGCATTGGATTTCAACAATCAGTACAGGACTTTGAACATGATAAAGGAAATGGCGGAGGAATTCAAACTTTATGTCATCTTTACCACTCATCAACCGGAACATGCGATGTACCTGTCATGCAAAACCCTGCTGATGGGCGGAAAGGATTTCAGCTGTTTCGGAAAAACAGATGAAGTCATAAACGAAAGAAATTTAAAAAAAATATACGGATTAAAAACTAAAATTGTAGAAATCAAACATGAAAACGGTATTTCAAAAACCGTTATTCCTATTATGGGATGAAAAGGGAGGCGTTATGAAACAAGGATGCAGAATTGCCGCTGTTTACAGTGGTATCAGCTATCAAAGAGGTATTTTAATCGAAAGCGATTACAGAAAGAACATGGAGGTTATTCCTGTCAACAACCTCGAAAACACGGATTTAACAGATTATGACGTGTTGATTTTCCCGCGCGGAACCGATGAAGAAGTTGCTTTGAAGAATTCAAAAAGAATAGAACAATTCCTGAACGATAAAAAAGTGGTTATTTCATTCGGAGAAATACCCCGCAACTGGTTGCCAGGCAGCCAATGGGGTGGAGTGACTCCCGAAGATGACGGTCCACTCAGAATTTGCAGATATATAATAGGAAGCTCGGGAAACAAGCTTCACGATATAGAAACCAAACACGAATTGTTCGAAGGGATAGAGAATCATGATTTACACTGGCATAAAGGCGCTACCGGATGGTGCTGCCACGGACATCTAATACCTCCCGCGGGATCCGAAGTTCTCGTGATAAACGAAGCCGGCGCAACTATGATGTACCTGGACAGAAACACCACTGCCGGTACAATGCTGATATCCAGCCAGCTGGACGCCATGTGCCATGCCTATCATGGAGTTGAAGGAGCTAAAAAGCTTCTGGACAACTGCCTCGTGTGGGTAAAAAAAGAAGTCACAAAACTGAGGAAGGTGTTATAAATGTCAAAAAACGCTCTAATATATTCAGGTACGAAGTGGCAATACGATATATTCAACACGGAAAAATACAGAGAAAGGTTCGGCAGATTGCTTCATGTGTCCGAAATATCTCAGGAAACATTATCCGAAACACAAGCCATAATAATACCGCGAGAATCGAATCAGGAAGCACTTCTCGCCAATAAAGAAATCATACTGGATTTCATAAACTCCGGTAAAACTGTTGTATCTTTCGGTGAAATTTCGGTACCCTGGCTACCGGATGCGGTGTGGCTCGACAGATACCCCAAATTTCAGTACAAAGAAACAGTAAATTGGGACAAGGGAAATCTTTTCACGGAACCGTACAGAATGATCGCTCCGGATCATCCCATATTGAAAAATCTTAGTCTTGAAGACCTGCAATGGCATTTCCACGGTGTATTCAAGGCACCTCAAACCGCAGACGTACTCGTGGAGTACGCAGATTACGGAGATGTTCTGTATGTCGATACGAAAAAATACAGCGGAAACATTCTCGCCACAACGCTGGATCCGATAGTGCATGCCGGATACGGAGTAATCAAAAAAACCCAGAAATTCCTTGACTCCGTTCTGGATTGGCTCGATACGCTATAAATCGATTCCGGGAGCATATTTTATGACTTATACCGATATGAAAAAAGACAGAATTATGGATAAAATCATGGGCAAAGGTGCCGAAAGAATTTCAAAACCAGCCTTTTACATAATGGCATTTTTAATGAAGTTAATGGATGTTTTCGGTAATTACTCGGATAAAAGGTTCAGAGAACTTGCCATAAAAAACGGCCAGAAAGTCATAGATTACGGTTGTGGTCCCGCAAGATATATAATAAATTCTTCAAAAGCAGTCGGAAAAAAAGGAAGGGTTTATGCCGTGGATATACACCCGATCGCCATAAAGATGGTTGCTGACAAGATAAGAAAATTCAATCTGAAAAATGTAAAAGTCGTCCAGGCGAACGGATATTCGGTTGATATCCCTGAAAATACAGCAGACTTGATTTACGCACTGGATATGTTTCATATGGTTGAGAAGCCAAATATACTGCTCAAAGAACTGAACAGGCTGGTGAAATCCGATGGTATTCTTATAATAGACGACGGCCATCAGTCAAGGGACGAAACCAGACAAAAGATTATGAATTCTAAGTTTTGGGCAATAGAAAAAGAAAATGACAATCATTTGAAATGCAAACCTCTTAATAAATGAGGCTTTATACCATATTTTTTTATTTCAGTTTTAATTGAACCCCTCAAATAATTTCTTGAGGGGTTTTTTAACGAGAATTTTCAGAATTGAAATATCGCGATTTGATGGTACAATCCATAATGAGAACATATTCGGAGGAGATTTGGTGGGAAAATATGTACTTTCAATAGATTGCGGGACTCAAAGTGTCAGAGTTGCAGTTTTTGACGAATACGGAAATATGCCTTGCCATGAAAAGCTTGAATTCGAACCTTATTATTCATCGCGTGCGGGATGGGCCGAAGTAGACCCGTATCTCTACTGGAACAAAATGTGCGAAGGGTGTAAAATTCTTTCCGAAAAATCTCCCGGGATATTAAGGGATATTTCGGGTGTTGTCGTCACCACGCTCAGGGACACAAATGTCTGCGTCGATAAAAACGGTGTGCCTCTCAGACCGGTTATTTTATGGCTTGACCAGAGAACCGCAAAATGCGATAAAAAAGTCAATTTGAAATCAAGGCTTGCTTTTACCCTAACGGGAATGACCAAAACAGTTTATTTCTTAAGGATAAATTCCAAGGCTTACTGGCTCAGAGAAAACGAACCGGAAATCTGGAACAGAACTCATAAATACATTTTCATATCTTGCTTTTTAAACTTTCTTCTTACAGGTAATTTCACGGATTCGGTCGCATCGCAGATAGGACATATGCCTTTTGACTACAAAAGAAGAAAATGGCTTGCACCAAATCAGCTGAACTGGGATATCTTCGGTGTTGATCAGGAAAAGCTCCCCGAAATAAAAGAACCTGGAGAAATTTTAGGTTTGATAACGGCAGAAGCTTCTTCGAAAACCGGAATTCCCGAAGGAATTCCGGTTATTGCAGGTGGTTCGGACAAAGGCTGTGAAACTCTCGGAGTCGGATGCCTCGGTGCTGACAGTGCGAGCGTGAGTTTCGGTACAACTGCCACGATTCAGACAACTACGGATAAATATCTTGAAGCGATAAAATTCCTGCCCGCGTATCCGTCAGTCATACCGGGTAAATTCAATCCGGAAGTACAGATTTACAGAGGCTATTGGATGATCAGCTGGTTTAAAAACGAATTCGCGGATAAAGAAAATGCGGAAGCCAGAGAAAAAGGAGTGCCGGTCGAATCCATACTGGACAGACATCTTGAGAAAATTCCTCCGGGATCTGCGGGATTGATAATTCAGCCTTATTGGAGTCCCCTAATAAAAAATCCTTTTGCCAAAGGCGCAATGATCGGATTCGGAGATGTTCATACCAGGCTGCATATCTACAGGGCGATAATCGAAGGCATTAATTTTGCCCTGATAGAAGGAATGCAGAAAATCGAAAAGAAAACACGAACCGAAATTAAAAAAATAATGGTTTCCGGTGGCGGTGCTTCAAGCGATCAGGTTTGCCAGATCACTTCCGACATGTTCGGCAAACCCGTTTACAAATCCGAAAACCCCGAAGCATGTTCTCTCGGCGCGGCTATAATAGGATTTGTAAGTCTCGGAATTTACGGGAACTTCGAGCAGGCTGTTGAGAAAATGGTGAGAACAGGTAAGAAATTCGAACCTGATACCGAAAATTCCCATAAGTATAAAGTTCTGTATAAAAAAATCTACAAAAAAATATATCCGAATTTGAAGCATATATACTCGGAAATTTCACATTTCAACTCCGAGTATTCCTCATCCCGAAAAATCGACGATATTTGAAACGGCCATGATCATGTGCGGTTTTTTATTCTTTCATGCCATAAGGCATATACATTAAGCGGAGGTGAATTTAAAATATGAGAATATTACTGAAAAAGATAAAACAACTGGCGACACCGACGGGCAGTATGCTTAAAAAGGGTAAAGATATGTCGCAGATAACTGTTATGAAAGATGTGGATGTGTATATAGAAAACGGCAGATTCAAAGAAATCGGGCACGGTATCAAACCCGATATCCAAGGAGAAAATGGGGAAAACATCGAAGAAATCGACTGTTCGGATCTGGTTGCCACACCCGGTATCATTGATCCGCATACACATATTCCATTTGCAGGGGAAAGGCATAGGGAATTCTATCTCAGGCAGAAAGGAAAAAGCTATATAGAAATTTTAAAGGAAGGTGGCGGCATAATAAACACAACTAAGGCCGTCAGGGCAGCAAGCGAAGATCAACTTATAAGACAAAATCTTGAATATGCCATGGAGATGTTTTCAAAAGGCGTCGTGGTTTTCGAAGGCAAAAGCGGATACGGACTGGATATAGAATCGGAGATAAAACAGATCAGGGTTCTCTGCGAAATGGAGAAACTTCTTCCCCAGAAAATAGTGAAGACTTTTTTAGGCCCCCATGCACTCGCACCCGAATTCGACACCTACGATTCCTACATGGAATTTATAGTTGAAAACATGCTGCCGCTTGTTTACGAAGAGTTCGGCGGAGATATTTTTGCCGATATATTCTGCGAAAAAGGAGTTTTCGACATAAGGCAAAGCGAAAAATATCTCGAAAAGGCTTTCGAATTGGGTTTCAAAATAAAGATGCATGCGGATGAAATAGAATATACGGGAGGTAGCGTGCTTGCGGCAAGTCACGGTGCCAAATCGGCCGACCACCTCATCGCAATTGAGACCGAGGGCATAAACGCCCTTGCGGAAAGCGATACCGTTGCGGTGATGCTTCCGGGAACGAGCTTTTTCCTCGGGAAGCCTTTCGCACCTGCCCGGAGATTGATAGACAGTGGAGCTGCGGTTGCCGTTGCGAGCGATTTCAATCCGGGTTCCTGCACATTCAACGACCCTCATTTCATAGCACATCTCGCAAGCTCACAGCTCAAAATGTCTCCCGAAGAAATCCTGACCGCACAGACTCTGAATGCCGCTGCCGCACTCGATATTTCAGATGAATGGGGAAGCATAGAAGTGGGCAAAAAGTGCGGACTCGTACTTTGGAATATCTCCGATTACCGGTTCGTGCCATATTTCCCCGGTCATAGCATAGTACATACCGTAATTTCACCATACATCGACGGATGCCATGTCGAATAAATGCGTACGGGGAAGATGATCAGTATGGATGAAAACACAAATTTCGAATCTTATCTGAATGAAAAATACGGTTCAGATATAAAAGTCGCCGGAATAAAGAACGGCAAGATAAAACAAGTACAATCGCTTATCAGGAACACAAAATCAAATCCGAGGAATCTGTTCGTTGCGGAAGGGATATGGGCTTACGAAATGGCCGTGGATAACTCTGTAACCATAGATTCACTGTTTTTTTGCTGCGAATACCTGCACAGCAGGGAAGCCATGGGCATCGTTGAAAAAGCTATTGAATCAGGTACCGATTGCTACAGCGTTTCTTCGAAAGTGTTTTTGAAGATAAGCGAACGGGAAAAGCCTGACGGCATACTTGTTATCGGTGAAATGCCGGTTTGGAAACTGGACGATATACACGCGATAGAAAAGGGTATCGTCGTAGTGCTTGACGGTGTTGAAATCCCGGGAAACATAGGTACCATAATACGTTCCGCTGACGGTGCGGGAGCGAACGGAATTATAATCTGCAACAGGAGGGCAAGACTGACACATCCGAAAATATTGAAAGGAAGTCAGGGTGCCTGTTTCAAAATACCGATCGTTGAATGTGAAATAGCCGAGGCCGTAAACTGGTTTGAAAAAAACGGTTTTAAAGTATACCTCACGGATACGAGCGCCCGGTCTTCGTATTTCGAACACGATTATAAAGGTAAAGTGGCATTCGTTGCCGGCAGTGAAAGATATGGCATAACACAGGAATGGTATAATATGAATCACACGAAAATTTCCATCCCGATGCTGGGGAGCTGTGATTCTCTGAACGTAGCCGTTTCGGCAAGTGTAGTGCTTTACGAAATGTCCATGAAGATAAACGGTCTTAAAATATAAAACGATTATACGGAGGTAAATTTTTGAAATTTTTCATTGAAACGTTCGGATGCCAGATGAATGTAAACGATTCCGAGGTAATGGCGGGCTTGCTCGGTGAAGCCGGTTATGAAAAAGCCGAAGTTAAAGAGGAAGCCGATCTGATAATAGTGAACACCTGCGCCGTAAGGCAAAAATCCGAAGATAAAGCATACGGATTCATAGGAAGACTCAACAAATTGAAGGAAACAAAAGGCAATCTGAAAGTCGGAATTTGCGGTTGTGTTGCGGAAAAAGAGAGAAAAAACCTTTTCAGGAGAAAAGGTGTGGATTTCATTTTCGGCACGAGGGCAATCGGCAGTATAGTTAAAAATGCACAACGGGCTTTCAAAGGAATAAAATTCGAAGATTTCACCGACACTATCGATGAAATCGACCACGATACACCACGTGACAGAGACAGCAGCCACCATGCCTGGATTACGATTGCCTACGGATGCAACAAATTCTGTACATATTGCATAGTGCCTTTCACGCGTGACAGGGAAAAGAGCAGGCCTATGACGGATATAGCGGCCGAAGTGAAATCTTTGGCTGAAAGAGGGTATAAAGAAATAACATTGCTCGGCCAAAACGTCGACTCCTACGGCAAAGACATAGAAGATGACAATGTGACTTTTGCCGAACTCCTGAAAACAGTTGAAAAAGTGGACGGAATTGAGAGAATCTGGTTTTTGACCTCTTATCCCTCAGACTTTGACGAAGAAGTCATAGATGTAATGGCATCAAGCCCCAAATTCGCACCTCAGGTGCACCTGCCTGTTCAGGCAGGCAGTAACGAGGTTCTTAAAAGAATGAACAGAAGGTATTCCAGAGAAGAATATCTCGATCTGATAGGAAGGATAAAAGCGAAAATACCATATGTTTCGCTCAGTAGCGATATAATAGTCGGATTTCCGGGAGAAACCGACGAAGATTTTGAACAGACTGTAGATTTGGTGAATACCGTAAGGTATGAAAAACTGAATCTGGCGATGTACTCGGTACGTGAAGGCACGGTTGCCGCAAAAACGATGGCCGACGATGTCCCTCCGGATATCAAGAACAAAAGGCTGCAAATACTGTTAAACCTGCAGAAAGAGATAAACAGAGAGATAAATGACGAATACATGAATAGAATCGTGAGAGTAATAGGCGAAGTACAGCTTAACAGCGACCCCACACTTATGTATGGCCGTACAGAACGTAACAAGATAATAATTTTCGAAGCCGGCAGCGATAAGATAGGCAAATGGCTGAATATAAAGATAGACAGGGTTACGGCCGGACCATTATACGGAAGCATTGTGGAATAGCCGGTAAAGGAGAGTAATTTTTTGGCGGATTCAGATATAAAACTCACACCGATGATGCAGCAATACATGGATATAAAATCGAATTTTGAAGATGCGATTCTTTTTTTCAGGCTTGGGGATTTCTACGAGGCTTTTTTTGACGATGCCCGCACCATCTCCAAAACCCTTCAGCTCGTACTGACTTCCAGAAACGGAAACGACATGGCAGGAATACCTCATCATGCGCTGGACGGATATTTGAAAAAACTTGTAAATGCCGGATTTAAAGTGGCGATATGTGACCAGGTTGAGGAACCGTCCCAGGCAAAAGGCATAGTCAGGAGAGAGGTGACGAGAGTGGTCACTCCGGGTACCGTCGTCGAAGATTCGATTCTGGAATACGCCGAAAACAGTTTTTTGGCGGCAGTTTCAGGCACAAACATATTCGAAATCGTAATACTCGACATATCCACCGGACAGTCCTATGCATTTCAAAGAGATTCCTGGGAAAATGTACTCGACATAATACTCAAACACTCAATCGTTCAGCTGATTTTACCCGAGGGGAAAATCTGGAAAGAGAGAAATCGCGAGCTGAAAAAGATAAATCCGCTGCTTTATATAGAAAATTTACCCGATTGGTATTTCAACGAAACCGAATCCGTCGAGCACGTCAAGCGCATCTTTAAAATCGGGAGCATAGATTTTCTTGAACTGCCGCGGGAATCCACGGCTCTTTTCGGTGCCATGCTGAAATATCTTGAGTATCAGAAAATGAGTGCCTATGAGCATCTTTCAAGACCCGTGTTTGTGAATCCTTCAGAAATACTTTTCCTCGATTCGGTTACGATAGAGAATCTGAATTTGACAAGCAAAGGAAAAGAAAACAAATCCCGTTCACTTCTCGAAATAATCGACAATACTTCAACCGCCATGGGAAGCAGGAAGCTCAGAGAATGGATTCTCACTCCGCTGAGAAACAGAAGCAGGATAACTGACAGGCAAAACCATGTGGAAGAATTGCTTGAAAAATGGGAATTGGCACGGGAGCTTGAGGAAAAACTCAAAGAAGTATATGACCTTGAGAGAATAATCTCCAGAGTCTCTTATTCAAAAGCGGTGGCAAAGGATTTGGTATCGCTCAGGAGAACACTCGAAGCCATACCTGAAATACTTGTCAGGATTACTGAGCTGGAAAATTTTTCCGACATATTGTACCGCCTCAATCCGCTTGAAGACCTGAAATCCCTGCTGCAAAGTGCGATTGAAGAAGAACCTTCCGGTATCGTGGGGGAGGGCAAAACCGTTAAATTCGGATTCAACGGGGAATTCGACGAATATCTCGAACTTCTGAGCGGAAGCAGTGAGAAACTCAGAAATCTCGAGGAATACGAGCGCGAGAGAACCGGAATCCAGAAGTTAAAAATCGGCAAAAACAACGTTTATGGATATTATATAGAGGTATCAAAGGCCAGCACTTCAAAAGTACCCGCCGATTATGTCAGAAAACAGACTCTCGTGTCCTCGGAAAGATATATAAGTGATAGCCTGAAACCCATAGAAGAAAAGATGAACCATGCCAATGAGATGATAGAGAGACTTGAAAAGGCCATCTTCAACGAAATACTTAAGACGGTGATCTCCTACGTAGCACCATTGAAAGAAATTTCCGATGCACTTTCCACGCTCGATGTTTTTTTATCCATGTCAAAATGTGCCCGTAAATACGGTTATGTCCGACCGACATTTTCCCAGAGCGGAAAGTTTGAGATAACAGAAGGCAGGCATCCCGTGGTTGAGAGATTTGAAGATTCTTTCATACCGAACGACCTGTCGCTTTCTGACGATTCCTATTTCATAATACTCACAGGACCGAACATGTCCGGAAAATCGACATATCTTCGTCAGGTTGCCCTTATATCCATCCTGGCGCAAACGGGTTCTTTCGTTCCCGCGAAATCCGTACACATGCCACTTTTGGACAGAATTTTCACGAGGATAGGTGCGAGGGATGATCTCGCATCGGGCAAAAGCACTTTTCTTGTGGAAATGTCGGAAACGGCCACCATACTAAACAACGCCACGGCAGATTCGCTTGTTATTCTCGATGAAGTCGGGCGGGGTACGAGTACCTATGACGGCATAAGTATCGCGTGGGTAGTTTCGGAATACATATTCAACAACATAGGTGCCTACTGCATATTCGCTACCCATTACAACGAGCTGACAGAACTGAGTACTTTGTACGGCGGCATGAAGAATATGATGGTCAAAGTAGTCGAACAGGAAGGCGAAGTCGTTTTTCTGCATAAAGTGGTTCCCGGAGCAGCCGACAGGAGTTACGGAATTGAAGTGGCAAGAATAGCGGGATTGCCACCCGAGGTCATAGAAAGATCGTACAAAATTCTGGACACCATAACCGACAAAAACAAAATCGATGGCAAAATTAGGGTAATAGGGCAGAAAGAAATAACCGGCATAAAGAAAAACCCATCCAGGAAGAGCAAGCAGTGCAGGCATCAGATGAGTTTTTTCGACTGATTCATTACGTAAACGGGAGGCTGATACGATGAAAATACTCACTCCTGAAGAGATGAGAAAATGTGATGCATACACCACAGAAAAAGAAGGAATTGATGAGAATACCCTGATGGAACGGGCCGGTCATGCCGTAGTCAGAACGATAGTCGAAGAATTCCGCACCGGCGGAAAAAATATGTTAATTCTCTGCGGAAACGGTAATAACGGTGGCGACGGGCTTGTGATGGCGAGAGAACTCAGTGACCTCGGATATCACGTTAATGTCCTGATGGTGCTCGGGATATCGAAGTTGTCTATGGGAAACAGAAAAAACCTGGAATTGCTGTCGCATTACCCTGTCAAAATAGCGGTATGCAACGAGACGAATCTGAAGGAATCCGGAATTTGCTTCAGTGATAAGCCATATGACATAATCGTGGATTCGATTTTCGGTACGGGACTGTATAAAAAAATACCGAAATACATCGATGAATTTCTGGAGACCATAAACAAATCGCCAGCAATAAAAATAGCCGTTGACGTTCCCACGGGAATAAACTGTGAAAACGGACAGTTACTCGCAGAAAACCCATTTCAGGCAGATTTGACGGTGAGTTTCGCATTTCCTAAAACAGGAAGCCTCGTATTTCCCGCCCGAGAACATGTGGGTAAATTACGAATCGCATATATCGGTATAAAAAATGATACACCCGAAAAAATCGGGTGGGAACCTAAATTTCTGATGAACGAAAAAACCGCCGGAAAATTGATTCCCAAAAGGAATTCTTCAGGGCATAAGGGAACATTCGGTAAAGTGGTCGTGATCGGCGGCTCTGGACAATACAGAGGTGCCCCCGTTCTCAGTGCAAAGGCTGCTTTTACCACCGGATGCGGTATGGTAAATCTCGTATCCGCTTCAAAGGAAATGGAACCATATTCCTTCCCCGAACTCATTCGGCACGAAGTGATAAATTATGCAAATGACGGTGAATACCTCTCGTATTGTAATTTTGATGAGATATCAGAGATAATAGCGGGAAAAGACGTCATGATACTGGGACCTGGACTCGGCAGACAGTACTCGACCAGCATGCTGGTGATGAATTTGCTTGAAAACACAGATATCCCTGTGGTTCTTGACGCGGACGGGCTGTATGCACTTTCGGAAACTTCCGTTAAAATCCCCGAAAGCAGGATGGCGAATATGGTTCTGACTCCGCACATAAAAGAATTTTCAAGACTCTGTAAAATTCCAATCGACATTATCGAGAGAAATTATATTCAAATCGGAAAGGAGTTCGCGGTAAAAACCGGCTGCACTCTTGTTCTGAAGTCTTCTACAACGGTAATTTTCACGTCACAGGGAGAGGCAATATTGAATGTGAGTGGAAATTCCGGCCTTGCCAAGGCCGGAAGCGGTGACGTGTTGGCCGGAATAATCGGCGGATTTATAGCACAGGGGTGTTCTACACTCAGATCAGCGCAACTCGGAGTATTCATGGCCGGACTGAGTGCCGAAATCTATGCGGATGAAAATCCTGAACACACTTTCACCCCCTCCAAAGTGATAGAATATTTGCCGAAGGCATTTAAACATATTTGTGAAATCAATTAACCAGGCAACTTAAAACTCAGCGAGGATGCATATGGAAAACAGCAACTTGGATAAACTGGCTATAGTGGAGGCACTGTTGTTTGCTGCAAACAAAGGATTGGAAATAAATCAGCTGACCGATTTTGCCTCTTGTCCGAAAAATGAAGTGTTGAGCATAATAGAAGAACTGAAAGAGAAATATTCGGCCGATGGTCATGGTGTCGAACTGAAGAAAGTCGGCAAAAAATTCGGATTCTATACAAAACCGAAATATTCCGAAAGCGTATCCCGGCTTGTCAGAAAACCTATTGAAAAGCTCACATCCAGTCAAATAGAAGTTCTGGCGGTAATAGCAAAAAACGGTCCGGTGAAAAAATCTCAAATAGAGCTCGTAAGAGGCAAGGGTTCCGACAACCAGGTCATGGAGCTGATGCTGTCCGGTTTGATAAAACGTAAAAGGATTAAAGGTCCGGGCAGACCCTACGCTTATTTTGTCACCGACAGTTTTTACGAGACCTTCCATCTTGCCGATTTTGAAATACCGAAGAATACGGAATTTGAAGATGACGACGCGGAAACCGAAGAGATTACGGATACGGCAGGCGAAAATACCGACACCTCCTCGGAACTGCCCTCGGAGGAAGAAAAAGATTCGGAAGAGCCTGCGGTAAAATCCGGTGAAATGATATGTGAAAAAAATTCCGTGACCGATACGGCTTCTCATGAAATGGCGGCTTTGCCGGAAGACGCGGAAATTGATGACGCATCATCGGAAAAAGCAGCGCATTCTGATGAAGAATCAACCGAATCAAACTGATACTGTCCCGTTAACCGATTTTTTGTGGTATTCTTAATACGTTGTCCCGAAAACCATTTCTTTGAAATCATACTTTGCAATAAACGCGAACCGTTTTAACCGGCTGCAAGCCGTACCCGATATTGATCGGAGGTAAGCGATGAGAATACTGGCCGTGATGGCATTTGTTTTTTCGATTTTCGTTTCCTGCATTTCAGGTCAGGAAGTTGGATATATTTCAATTGAAGCCGGATGCGATGATTCATACCCTCCATATGAATTCTCGAAAGATTCCCGGGCAACCGGTTTCAATATAGAGTTGCTCGACAGTATATCCAAAATAATGGGCTTTGAACTGAAAGTAACCCCCGGTCCGTGGAATCAAATCAGAAACAGCCTTGAAAATGGGCTTATCGATATGATAACCGGCATGTATTATTCGATTGAAAGAAGTCAGGATTTTGCTTTTTCCTTTCCCTTTATAACCGTCACCCATTCGCTTTTCATGAACAGGAACGGTGAAGAAATAATTAGTTTTGATGATATCGATGGTAAAACCGTGGCAGTGCAGCAGGGAGACATAATGCATGACTATCTCAAGAAAAGAGAGATGCGGGTAACCATAATCGCCGTCGAAAATCCCACAGTTGCTCTGAGATATGTTCAGGAAAAAAAAGCCGACTATGCCCTGATTTCCAAGCTGCAGGGCGAATACCTGATAAGGGAAAATGCCTTTAGCGATGTTAAATCGACAGGACCTTCCATATTGCCGCGTGATTATTGTTTTGCGGTGAGGAAGGGAAATGAGGCTTTGCTTAGCATACTTAACGAAGGCCTCAGCATCGCAAAAAAAACGGGTGTTTACGACGAGATATATTCCAGGTGGTTTATAGCGCAGGAAATCAACTCCGGTATATTTGACGACAGATATTACATAGCCGCGATAGTTTTTTTGGCGATTCTATTTTCACTTTCCTGTGTACGCAACAGATCTCTTAGAAAAAAACTGCAGTTTAAAGAAAAAGAGTTGAGAAATAATATCGATGAAAAGCTTATCCTGGGAAAAACTGCAGATGAAATCAGAAAAAATCTTGAAGAAAGAATCAAACTCGAGAAAGCGGTTTCGTATATTTTAAATAAATTGTATAAAACCTCAGAATTCAATCTCCCCATAAACATCACGCACACTCTTAAAAATTTCTCTGCCTGCTTCACATGTGAAGATATTTTCATCTTCACAAAGGACGGCGAGAGTAATTACGGTTGCAGATTCGATTCCACGATCGCATCTCCCGATAAAAACAGGTTCATAGCAGAACATTCAGTAAAGCCGTCGAGCGTTCTTTACGGTAGAATAGAGGAAGGCAATGTATTCAGGCTGAATTCATGCGATTTCATAGCCGACAGGGTTACGCCCAAAGACGTATCTGCCGGTATCGATGTTCCGAAAGACAATCTGATTCTCTATCCTTTGTATTTCGGAAGTGAGATCGGCGGGTTTATGCTTATAAAGCTCACTCACACACAGATGGCAAAATGGTATGACTATCCGGATGAGTTAATAAAACCACTTGGCCAAACTATTTTTAGCACGATAATGAGAATAGACAAATCGGAAAAAATAAAAGAAGCAAACGATTCACTCGAAAAAAAAGTATATGACAGAACACGGGAATTGGAAGAATCTTTGAACATAGTTAAAGTTACACAACAAAAATTTTATGAATCCGAAAAATTCCTCGCGCTTGGAAGTCTTATCGGTGGTATATCCCATGAGATAAATACCCCTCTTGGGAACTCCGTTACTATCGTGACATTTTTGAGTGATTTAATCAGGGATTTCATGCCGGATAATATCGGCAACTTGATAGATACCGACGGACAAATTGAGCAAATTGGCGAAAGTCTGGAGATTCTCCATGAAAATCTGAAACAGATAATAAAAACCGTAAACAGGTTCAAACAAATCGCAAACGATCAGAATTACGAAAAGGCAAGGAGTTTTAACGTCAAGGAGTATCTTGAAGATACCATAATCGCTATGAAATCTCAGATGATGGAAAAGGATATAAGCATCACTCTTGTTTGTCCTGACGATATTGAAATCATAGGCTACCCCGGAAATTATTACAGAATATTATCGAATTTGATATCCAATTCGATAATACACGGATTTGAAAGGAGTTCTTCGGGAAAAATCGAAATCGTGGTGAAAACAGAGGATAAATCGATAAGCATAGATTATAGCGATAACGGCATAGGAATAAAAGAAGAGTATCTCAAAAGGATTTTCGATCCGTTTTTTTCCACAAAGGGAGGATCCACAGGTTCCGGTATGGGATTGAACATCGTTTACAATTTAATCAAACGAAATATGGGCGGCGAAATTAAATGTGTGAGTTCAATAGGCCGAGGCACGAAATTCTTCATAACATTGCCTCTTTGAAACGTAATCCCCTCTTTATCGGCATTTCACGGCCATATATGATATAATTGACATGTTTAACTGATCATGGAGGATGAATCTTGCAGACAGGAGCTTCGATTGACAGGTTTTTAAGTACGGTGGCAACTTTTTCCAGAGAATTGAATACGGCCAGGAAATCCATTGATGTTTTTTTTGCGATAAACAAGGTGGTCAAGCGTTTTTTTGAAATCGATTCTATTTGTGGCATGGAAAGAACGGAAGACGGTTGGAAAAACATATTTTGTGACGAAACTTTCCCCATCGCCAAAGAAGAGATGGATTCATTCCTGAGTCTCGCACAGGATAGGAAAGCGTACAGCTTTTATCCGCATAACGAATCGAGGGTTCTCATACTGCCTTCGGTAAAATCCGGAAATGTGATTTCGGTTTTTTTTGGATTTATAAAGGAAGAACCCGAAGAATTCAAACAGGAATACGAAAGCATAATGAGTTTCATCGGTGTTTTCTCCGGAATAGTCCTTGAAAATCTGCAACTCTACGGTGAGGTTTTGAAAAGTGCCGAGATGCAGGAGAAACTCAAAAAATATTTCCAGAACATACTCAATTCGCTGGATGAGGGAATATGTGTTTTGAACAGGGACAGTGAGATGGTATTTTTCAACGATAAGTACTCTTCTCTTGCGCTGTCCGAAGAAGTGATAAGAGAGATAAAGAATATCGCTATGGAGAGTTTCGTATCCAACAGTGGAATGTCGCTTGAGAAGGAATTCAGCGGACATTTCTATTCTTTCGGTGCGGTTCATATGCTTGAAACCAACGAAATTCTCATAAGGCTTGAAGATATAACCAATTCAAAAGAACTTGAGCGGCTCAAAAAAATCGATCAGATGAAAACAGAATTCATAGCGAATATCTCCCATGAACTCAGGACTCCGCTTGCCGCGATAAGGGCATATTCCGAAACCGTAAAAGATTCGTTTGAAGCCATGGACAGCGATACCATAAATGAATTCATGGGAATTGTGCTCGATCAGAGTGACCATCTCAGCTTTCTGCTCGACCAGCTTCTTGATTTTTCAAGAGTGGAAAACCACAACCTCCAGCTTGAACCCGAGAAGATAAACCTCAGAGAGGCAATAGAAAACACTTATAAAACCCTGTCGAAGAAATTCGAAGAGGGAAATGTCGAATTCTCCTTCCTGGAAGGCGAAGACGTGTACGTATCCGCAGATGAGAAAAGAATGAAACAGGTTTTGAACAACCTGTTTGAAAATTCCGTAAAATACAGGAATAAAGAAATAGAAAACCCTCTGGTAAAAATAGGATACGACGTGGATCATGGGAACAAAAAAGTCACGGTATTCATAGAGGACAACGGCATCGGCATAGATGAATCGAATGTTGAAAAAGTTTTCGATAAATTTTTCAGAGAAAACAATTCCCTGACGTATGAAGTTGAAGGCACCGGAATGGGCCTCGCCATAACGAAAGAAATAATAAACAAACATGGCAATAAAATCTGGTTGAAGAGCAGACGGGGCGAAGGGGCAACGTTCTATTTTACCCTTGACTTACTGGAGTAGGTATCGATGGACTTGAAAAACAGAATCAGGCAAATTGAAAACCTTCCTTCTCCGGACTTTATTCTGAAAAAGATCGTGGAGACGGCCAGCAGTCCTTCGGCTTCGGCAAAGGATCTGAATTTGGTTGCCTCAAAAGACCCGGGATTCGTGGCCAAAATCCTGAAATTGGCAAATTCCGCTTATTACGGACTTCCAAAAAAAGTTTCAAAACTTACCGATGCCATAATGATTCTGGGCTTTAAAACCGTAAGAAATATGGCCATGAGCATATTCACAAATGAAAATTATTTTTCATTTGAATCCGAAGAAATCGAACTCAAGGAATTCTGGAAACACTCGGTCGCAGTTGCCACGATAGGTGAAACTGTAGCGGAAAGAATAGGCTATTCCAACAAAGAAGAAATATTCATGTGCGGATTGCTTCATGATCTTGGAAAATCCGTACAGGCGATGCTTTTTCCGAAGTTGTTTGACAGTCTTATAAAAATGGCAAGGAAACTGGAAGTGTCTTATTTCGAAGCCGAAAACATAATCGGGATACCCACTCACGAATATTTCGCAAGAATTCTGCTTGAAAAATGGAAGTTCCCGGAAGTGGTTATCGCCAGCGCATCCAACCATCACAAAGCCGAGATAGTCAAAAACACCCTGCACTCAGATCCGGTATTCATAATATCGGTTTCGACTTTTATCGCCGAAAGAATGCACCAGGGCTCCAACGGATCGGAAAAATCCATAAAACTCCCTGAAATTGTTTGGAATGAATTGGGATTCACACCTAAAATATTTTACGATATAGTTCAGATGTCAGAAAAAAAGTTATCCAAGATAGATGACTTTGTAAACATAAAATGACAAAGGGGGCAAAGCAAATGAGAATAGGTATTTTAACGGGCGGCGGAGATTGCCCGGGATTGAATGCCGTTGTCAGGGGTATAGTGCATGCGAAAAGCGACGACATGGAAATATACGGTTTCAAGAACGGTTGGAGAGGGCCTATAGAAGGCGATTACATAGAACTGAACCCTGATGACGTGGAGGGAATACACATACTCGGAGGTACAATACTCGGAACATCGAGAACAAATCCTTTCAACAGCGAAGCGGACAGGGAGAAGATGTTCGAGACCCTGAAGAGACTTGAAATAGACGCTCTTATAGCCATCGGCGGTGACGATACGCTTTCTGTCGCTGCCAAGCTTTCTTCATGCCATTTTCCGGTCATAGGAGTTCCGAAAACCATAGACAACGATGTTTCGAATACCGATTACACATTCGGATTTCACACTGCGGTAAACGTAGGAGCCGATGCTATCGACAGATTGCACTCGACCGCAAAATCTCACAACAGGGTGTTTTTTGTCGAGCTTATGGGAAGAGAGGCCGGCTGGATAGCACTTGAAGCAGGCATGGCGTCAGGCGCCCACCTTGTATTGATTCCGGAATATCCGATGACAATCGAAGAAGTGCTCAACATAATCAAAAAAAGAATGGATCATGGAGGATATGCACTTGTCGCCGTAGCTGAAGGATTTCAGCCGACAGAACTCGAAAATGCCTTCGGAGATAAAAATCAGATAGATGCGTTCGGGCACATAAGGCTCGGCGGCATCGCGCATTATCTCGCTGAACTCACCAAAGAAAAACTTAAATACGATACCCGGTCGGTAATACTGGGGCATCTTTTAAGAGGCGGTACTCCAACGGCTTTCGACAGGATATTGGGAACACGGTACGGTGTAAAGGCCATGGAGCTTGTTAAGGCAAAAGATTATGGCAGAATGGTCGCGCTTTCAGGCAACGAGATAGTCTCAGTCCCCATAGAATACGGAGTTGCCACCAAAAAACTGGTACCATACGAATATTACAAGATGTGTAGCCTGTTTTTCGGATAGCAAACCGTTTCATGAAACCGATGGTATGTAACAATTTAAACCGGCGGTGTGTAACAGTTTCACATCGCCAATTCATGGGAAGTGGTATATTATGGTAGGTAAACATCCGTTCGTTAAATGGGCAATAAAGGCAATAGAATGCTATGTTAAAGAGGGGAAAATCGCCGAACCCGATCCGGATGAAATACCCATTGAATACCTCAAACCTTTGCTGGAATATAGTGCCGGAGTTTTCGTGTCGCTGCATACAACAGACGGAATGTTGCGTGGCTGCATAGGAACGATAGAAGCGACAAAAAGCAGCCTTGCTTTGGAAATAAGGGACAACGCGATTGCATCGGCGACAAGAGATCCGAGATTCAATGCGGTTCAGGAATATGAACTGGAAGGGATTGTGGTGAACGTCGATATTCTCGGTTTACCCGAACCGGTCGATGATGCAGATGAATTGGATGTAAAAAAATACGGAGTCATAGTCGAATCGGGTTATAAGAGAGGGCTGCTGCTTCCGGATATAGAAGGTGTGGATTCAGTAAAAATGCAAATCGATATCGCAAAAAGAAAAGCGGGTATTTTTCCGGGTGAGAAATTCGATATTTATAAATTCGTTGTGGAAAGGTATTTTTGAGGAGGAACAAAAATCATGAGAGAAGCACTTTTTTACGAAGAACTGGAGAATAAATCGGTACAATGCAATTTATGTCCGAGAAAATGTGTGATTGCCGAAGGAGATTCCGGTTTCTGCAGAGTCAGGAAAAATGAAAAAGGGGTATTGTATTCGCTTAACTACGGAAGAATTTCTTCTATTTCAAATGATCCGATTGAAAAAAAACCGTTGTATCATTTCCATCCTTCCTCAAAAATACTGTCCGTAGGTTCATGGGGTTGCAACCTTCTTTGCCCCTGGTGTCAAAACTGGGAAATTGCTCACGAATCGCCTCAGACACAGAAAGTGTACCCGGAAAGGCTTATAGATATTGCCGTAGACAGAATGTCTCCGGGAATAGCCTACACCTACAACGAACCGATAACCTGGTTTGAATTCGTGCTGGATACTTCACGTATGGCAAGTGCAGAGGGACTGTATAACGTGATGGTTACCAACGGATATATCGAGCAGGCTCCGTTCAAACTTCTCTCTCAGACCATACAGGCGATGAACATCGACCTCAAGGGCTTCAACGACAAATTTTACAAAAAAAGATGCGGAAGCGAACTGGAAGTGATAATGAAAAACATAGAAACCGCAGTCAAAGAAGACGTACACGTTGAAATAACGACTTTGATAATCCCCGGTGAAAATGATTCCGAATCGGAGATGGAAGAACAGTCAAAATGGCTGGCGTCGATAGACCCCTACATCCCTATTCACATATCAAAATACTTCCCCGCGTACAGGTTTAACAAACCGGAAACGGATAGCGAGAAGATAATGGAATTGTGCAGGATAGCGAAAAAACATTTAAAATTCGTATACGCCGGAAATATAGAAACAGATGAATTCACAAATACTTATTGCCACAACTGCGGAAGCGTTCTTGTCGAAAGGCAGGGATTTAAAAGCGAGCTGACGGGTATTTCGGAAGGAGTATGCGATGAATGCCGCGCAGCAGTAAAGATGATATTATGATCCTGAACAGGAAAACATGGATATACATTCTAACCCTGGCCATAGTGCTCGTTATATTCGTATTTTTCTTCGTGTTTAACAGACCCGAACCGTATATAGTGAAAGATGAGATAATACTCGGGACATACGTGAGAGTTGTAGTAGGCTCCGATAAAAACCCGAACGCGATAATGGACTCGATGATAAGAGAGATGAAACGCATAGAAAAAAAGTTTTCGTCTACTATTACAGACAGCATAATTTCAAAGATAAACCAAAACGGAAAAAATATCACCGAAATAGATCAGGAAACCAGATTCGTGATAGAAAGGTCTTTGGCTATAGCCGATATAACAAACGGGGCCTTCGATCCGGCCATGGGCAGGATTATAAAGTTGTGGGGATTTGACAGGATATCAGAACCCGATTTCACTCCCTTTGTTCCGAGTGACGGGCAAATTCTGCAGGCACTTTCCCATTGCGGTTATAAGAACATAGAGATAAGCAAAGAAGGCATTTATCTGAAAAACGACGTGCAATTGGATTTAGGGGCGATAGCCAAAGGCTACGCAATAGACAGGGCAGTCCAGGTTGCGAAAGAGATGGATTCTTCATGTACCGGATACGTCGATGCCGGCGGAGACATAGGTATAATAGGCCCGAAATTCGGCGGTGCGAAATGGGTTGTTGCCGTAAAAAATCCGAGGGGCGAGTCTTCTACCGACTTCGTGAGATACGTTCAGATAGACCAGGGGGCCATCGTTACCTCCGGAGACTACGAAAGGTATTTTGAAGCAGGCGGCAGGAGATACCATCACATTTTTGACCCCGCAACCGGAAAGCCTGCCGAAGGAACGATTTCTTCAACAATCATAGCCCAAACCGCTATGGATGCGGACGCTCTTTCAACCGCAGCTTTTGTCCTCGGTCCGCGTTATTCGGTGCAGATAATGCCGTCACTCGGAGGGCAGGGGTTTTTTATGGACACGGCGGAAAAGGAATACCTGACTGACGGTTGGAGTTATTTTGATATCGATGAGAAATGATTTCAGAATCGGAGATCAGGAGTACAGATTTTTTAAAAAACGAGACATACTTGCCTATTTGATATTTTTTGCCGTAATAATATTTGTGATTTTCAGTTTTTTCGGGAATAATACCGGAGATAAAATAACGGTACTTATTGGCGGTAAAAAAACCTATGAGTTTGATAAAAACACAAAAGGTGTATACGCACTGAAAAATGATGCGAATGACTTTTTAATGAACCTTGTGATAGAAGAAAATGGCATTTATATACGAGATTCCGCATGCCCACTGAAAATATGTGAAAAACACGGTTATTTATCCCGGAATTTCGATGCCATAGTTTGCGTGCCTCAAAAGGTAATTATAAGATTTTCGGAAAACGAAAAAATTGTTGAAGATTTAAAATACGATATAATAACCAAATGAAGGAAAAATTGAAATAGTATGCAGAACAGATTGAATTCCAGAACGAAATCTCATGGTTCCAGGATAGTATTGCTGGCAATGTTTGTGGTTATGAGTTCGATAATATATGTGATCGAAGTTTACGTACCGGTCCCTATTCCTCTGCCAGGTTTTAAATGGGGGTTTTCAAATTCGATTGTACTGATAGTACTTCTCGTTTTCGGCAGTAAGGAAGCTTTTTCCGTAGCCGTACTGAAAAGCTTCCTGGGCTCTTTGCTCGCAGGAAGACTTTTTTCTCCGGTTTTTTTCATCGGATTTACCGGCGGAATTGCCGGGATAATAACCATGATCGTTTTTCTGAAGAAATTCAGAAACGGGGTGATACTGACCAGTATATACGGTTCCTTTATAAACAACATATTCCAGTTGACGGTATCGTATCTGTTCTTTATAAAATCGGAATTCGTATTCGTATATTTGCCGTATGTATCAGTCATAGGTTTTGCAGCGGCTATTTTAAATGTGTATATAGCAATCGGAGGAATAAAATGGATGGAAAATCTGAATATTCGTTGATACTCGGTTCGACTTCACCGAGAAGACGGGAAATAATGAATATATTGAATTACCCGTATGAAACTGTTTCGCCCGAGCTGGACGAAGAAAAGTCCGAATGCGAATTTGAACAGGAAATTGTGGTTGATATAGCAAAAAAGAAGTTGAATTCTTTGCGGACAGTTACGGACAGATATGAGAAAGTTGCTGTTATAACGGCCGACACCGCAGTTTTTTCTGGGAGCAGGCAGCTTGGAAAACCGACCTGTGAAAAAGAAGCGTTTGACATGCTGAATATGCTGAAGGGCAAGTGGCATGACGTGTATACCGGAGTTGCCATGCTCATAAAATCTCCCGGACAAGAGGAAAGAGAAATTCTTTTTTGGGAGAAGACAAGGGTAAAATTCAGAAAGATGCCGGATTCTTTCTTACTCGAATATGTGAATTCAGGCGAGCCTATGGATAAAGCCGGTTCGTACGGAATACAGGGAAGAGGGTCGCTGCTTGTCGAACAGATTGTCGGGGATTTTTACAACGTTATGGGTCTGCCTGTAGGGAGGATATGGGAATTGCTGAAAGATTTCGAGGTGTTGTGACGTGAATTCCGGTGAGGTATTTCTAAAAAAAGAATTGCTTCCCAGAGAAAAATTACTCTTATACGGAGCCCACAGCCTTGAAACCGAAGAACTGCTCGCAATTCTGATAAGAACAGGCACCAAAAATTCAAGTGTGCTGAAGGTGTCGAACGAGCTTTTCGAATCCCATTGCAGGTCACTTTATTCTATCAGACAGAGTTCCATGAACAGGTTATCTTCGATAAAGGGAATGGGAGATGTAAAAGCGGTAACCATAAAGGCAGCACTCGAATTAGGCGTGAGATTTTATAAAGAAATCACACAAACCCGAAAAAAAGTAAAATCTCCGCACGATATATTCGAAGTCAGCAGGGATATGACATTCTCGGACACCGAGATTGTCCGAACGATTTGTCTTGATTCAAAGTCAAACATATTGAATGTTGAGGATACGACTTCGGGAACCACGAATGCTTCTCTGATTCATCCGCGGGAAGTATACAGGATGGCGATCGTTCATTCGGCAACATCCATCGCCGTAGTTCATAACCACCCGTCAGGCGATCCCACTCCGAGCGTTCAGGACAGAGATGTGACAAAAAATCTCATCGAAGCCGGAGAAATACTCGGAATAAAATTGATAGACCACGTAATAATAGGCAAAGGATGTTTTTTCAGTTTTACACTGGAAAAAGAATTTCAAGGAGTTGATTTGACATATGGAGAAGAATCCGGATCTGGAAAAATTGCAGAAATTGAAAGCTGCGATTAAAAAAGATGTAGAAAAAAAACAAGGCAAGAAATTCGTTGAAAAATCTCCTGAAAAGAAAAAAATAACTCTTTCCGACGAGCTTATGAAAAGGCTGACATACGAGAAATCGGTGAACATAGATCTGGAAAAGATATTCACAGTCATTGACATAGAAAGAGAGTATTCAGAAATAAAAAACTACGAACTCGTCGAATACATAAGAAAAAATGTTCAAAGTGTATCCGACAACGCCATGAAGATGAATCTCGAAGGTTTGGCATCGCTTATAGACAACGATTTTGAAAGCGCCAGGAAAATTTATTTAAACATGGTTTCCGAAAATTCGAAAGACTACCTTTTCTACAATCTTCTTGACGCCATGTTTCTCGGTGGGGATAATGTAGAAAAACCCTTGTTCGAGTTCGTAAAAAAGTTCCCGAAATCACCTTACCCTTACATAATGAGTGTAAAAATATCACTCACCGATAACAAGAAATTCGCCAACATAGCCAGATTAATAGGCATAGGCCTTAAAATGTCCCAGGATGAAAATCTGATGTTATTCTATCATCTTATGAACAGGGATTTCCAGAGTGCTCTGAAAATAAACACCATACTGTACAGGAAAAATTCCTTCAAGGATTTTCAAAACATAAACAGACTTATTCCATACAAGATGGAGAAAGATCTTTCTTCTCTGCGCATGAACATAGACAACCTGTCTAAAAGAGAGAAACATCATTGTCTGAACCAATATCTGCAGCTCATAACCAAAGAGAAAAACAAAGACCGTCGGGAGGAAAATTTCACATGTCCGCTTTCTGTTTTTTTCAAAGCCAAAGAACACCTGGTCAACGGCGAGGAAGAAAAAGCCAAATGGTATTCGGAACAGTTGAAAAGGATAAACGACCCGTTTGGTAAGATGATTACGGCAAGTATGTTGTATTCCGAAAATTACAAAAGTGCCGCTTACAATATTTGGTTTGATTTAACTAAAATGTATCCGAATTCCCTGATAATGTGGATCAAGAATTCAAAAAGCGAAGTGAAGGGGCTTGGGATCGGAGCGGGTATAATGGATGTCAGCATGGAGAAAATGACTTCATTTTCCGATTTGGCCGATTTTCAGGCTTATATGGAAAAAATGCTCGCCGTCTATTCCGATTTTGAAATCTCTCCATACCCATTTGAAGAGATAAGATGCTTTTTCGGATACAGATTTTGTTCGCGATACTATAAACTGGAGGAGAAATAAAAATGTATGAAAAAACTATGCCTCCCATGGAAGAATTGATGCTTACCGATTCCATATGGAAAATAGACCTGGTTAATCGTGGTCCGATTGTTTTCACAGGTGATATGTTCTTTTCTCATATGAAGAGTATTCTTAACCTCGATGCTCAATACGATTATTCTTTCGGAGATTTCGTTGCCAATGAAACTACGATAATGAGTCTGACGGGCAGCAGCGGCAATATTTTACGCTTCAGGGACGAAATGCTGCCGTGGTTTTCCCATATCACCCATTTCAGTACCGTATTATACAGGCTCAAAGATCTCGCTAAAAGATACAATCCCAACACCAAATTAGTCGTCAGGTCAATTCCGGAATTCTCGATAATGAGTGATTTTTATTTTGAAGCCGTCGAAGACTCCGGATGTATGTTCTGGCCTTCGTCGCTTACCGACGGAATAGTCAACATAGACATGTGGAAGAATATGGGCGGTTTGAAATCGACAATCGAAAATCTCAGGAAATCATGTCTTCCCAACATAAAAATCCTGATGGAATGCAACAATTTATCCGACAGCATACTCGCCATAAAAGAAGGTGCGGACGGGGTAATGCTGAGCAACCTCAGATCGGAACTGGTGACTGAAATTGCCAAAGCCGTCAGGGAAAGATTTAAAAAAGCTTATATAGAGTATTCCGGAGATATAACGCTTACCAATATAGAAGGATACGCCTCAAGCGGAGTGGACACGATTTCGGTTTTCGATATAACCAGAATGTTCGGCAGCACTCGTATCGACAGCAGAATAAGCGAAATAGAAATCACCGAAGAAAAATCCGCCGACAACGACGAAAGAGCCTGAAAATCGAAAGGAAAATTGTCATGCAAGCAAACAAAATAATATGTATAGACGCAAGCTGTTCCGGTTTCATAGTTTCGATAACCGACAGGAAAAACGGAATATATGAAATTTTTTCCTCCCCTTCAAAAGAGTTCAGAGGCGAAAACCTTCTTCATATACTCGACGAAATGGTTGAAAAAACCGGTTACGAAAAAAAGAATACGGATTTGCTCATAACTTCCAAAGGACCCGGATCGCTTACCGGTCTCAGGATATCCATGAGTTATGTCAAAACCCTGGCACAGATATTCGGTACGAAGATCGCTGCCGTTCCCACTTTGTACCTGATAGAAAAAAGTTCGGGTATTGAAGAATATAATACCCCCGTACTCGTTCAGGCAAGAAAGAACATGTATTATGTCAGAAAAACAGGACAAAAACCCGATTTTTTCGAACTCATCGACAGACAAGAGGCTATGGAAATGGCAGATATTTCCAAAAAGGTAATTCTGGAAAAAAGTTGTGATTTGAAAAGTCATATGGAAACGGATAAATACGTCTTAACAGATGTGGATGCGAAGGCGCTCTTGGAACTCGGTTGTGCCAATGCCGAGAATGAAGAGCTTTACGGATTTGACGAATTGTTGCCGGAGTATGGAGGTAAGTCTGTTGCGGAGTTGCTCTTTGAAAAAAAGCACAAAAGTATGTGATATAATTCCTTTATATAAATGGCGGGGGGATTTTTATGAAGCTTATTACGCCGTTAGGTGAAATAATAATCAATTCTAACGTAATGAAACATCTTGTTTATCAATCCATTCTCGAAAGCTACGGACTTGTGAGCATGGATGATGTTAATTTTATCAGCAAATATCTCGGAGGAGAGGACAAAGGCATTCACATTCGCGAAGAAGGCGGAGAAATTCACATTGACCTTTTTCCGGTGGTTTCGTATGGCATGAAAATCGATCAGGTTGCGTTGAATGTTCAGGAGAACATTGATTACAAATTTCAGGAGATGCTTGGAGTAAAACCCCAGAGAATAAACGTGCATGTATTGGGAATAAAACTCGATTAGACTACGGAAAAGCATTTAGGTTTTTGCATAGAAGAGGTGTAAAGTTAATGAGTGACAGCGTTAAGGCAATAGATGCGATATTCTTGAAAAACGGGTTTAAGAAGGGAACCGAGATACTTGTGGCGCATAAAGATGAAATAAATGCGCTTAACGTTTTTCCGGTTCCGGACGGAGATACCGGCCACAACATGTGTGCCTGTGTTATGGAAGCCTGTAAAGAATTGGATCAGCTTGAATTCGAATCGATAAAGACCGTATCGGATGCCATTAAAAATGGCACATTGATGGGAGCAAGGGGTAATTCGGGAGTAATATTGTCACAGATATTCGCGGGATTTTGCGATGTCGTATCCAAAAGTGACGTGATAAACATAAGTGTTTTTGTATCAGCCATGCAGCGTGCAAATACGGTTGCCAAAAGTGCCGTTATGAAACCGGTCAGGGGTACCATTCTCACCCTTATCGAAGAACTTGCCGGTTACTGCAAGAGGCATGAGAATGATTTTTCGGATTTCAAAGACCTCCTTGAGAGGCTTACGAAACGTGCCTTTAAAGTCGTGGATATGACACGCGAGATGATGCCGAAACTAAAACAGGCCGGAGTGGTGGATGCCGGAGCAAAAGGTCTGGCATACATAATGGAAGGCTTCTACAAATATGCCATAGGTGAAAGAGACATAGAAATTTCGATGGTTTCCTATGAGAAACCGAATGAGATGATTGGTTTTGCAGCTGAAGAACTGACATTCGTTTATTGTACCGAATTCATGGTCAAACTGTTCAGCGGAGTCGAGAATCACGATATAGAAATACTCAAAAGAACCATAGCACCAGAAGGCGATTCCATGGTAATCGTGAATAACGGCAGCATATTGAAAGGACACATACACACGAACCATCCCGGATCGGTTTTCGAAGAGGCTCTTAAACTCGGAGAACTGATAAAGGTAAAAGTTGATAATATGAAAGAGCAACATGAAGCGATTATATTGAAACAGGAAGAAAGCGGGAAATCTGATTCCAAAATCGATGTTGAGGTGCCAAAAGCTCCGGTTCAGGAAGTGCCGGTATTTTTTGAGGAAGAAAAACCAAGCCTGGAAAAGAAGAAATACGGTTTCATATCTATTTCTCCGGGTGATGGTATCAGTTCTGTTTTTAAAGAGATGAATGTGGATAAAATCGTTACAGGCGGTCAGACAATGAATCCGTCCACTGCGGATATTGCATCGGCAGTGGAGGAAATAAACGCCGAATACGTTTACATACTGCCAAACAATTCCAACGTCATATTGGCCGCAGAAAGCGCTGCGAGAATGACGGAGAAAGAAGATAAAAAGGTACGCGTGATTCCATCAAAATCAGTTCAGGAAGGAATAGCGGCCCTTATTGGATTCATAGACACGGAAAATCCGGATAACAATTTTGAAAACATGGCCACAGCCATGCAGGATGTGATATCCATTTCCGTTACCCATGCCGTAAGAGATTCCGAAATGGACAGCCAGAAAATAACCGAAGGCGAATTTTTGTTTTTCGCGAACAAATCACTTAAGAGCCATGGTCAGGAAATAAATGAGGTTATCATGGAAGGACTTGAAAAAACGGTCGCGGATGATTACGAAATACTCACCATATTCTATGGTGACGATATCGACAAAGCAAAAGCGGAAAGACTCAAATCGGAAATAGAGGAAAAATACGAGGATCTTGAGGTATCCGTATATTACGGAGGGCAGCCTCATTACCCTTACTACATATCGTTGGAATAAAAATGAGCCTCAAAGAGAGGGCGATTCTCTTTATAATAATTATCGTGCTGATAGCAGGCATGATAGTCAGTTTGACTGAAGAAAATGTCAGGGTTAACTCCAATGAAGATTTGAAAAATACTGTCGACGAGAAAAAAGATATGTATTTCAGTCAGGTGGTGGATATAAACACGGCGGACAGGCAGTTACTGGAAACACTTGACGGAATAGGCGAAAAGAAGGCTATAGCGATAATTGAATTCAGGGAAAACAACGGAAGTTTTCAATCCATCGAAGATATAGTGGGTGTACCGGGCATAGGTAAAGTAACGCTTGAAAAGAACCGCGACAGATTGAAAGTTGATAATGTATTTACCGAAGAGGACCATACAGAGAAGAATGCAGATAAATTAAACGTCAATACCTGTACGGCAGAAGAACTTGTTTCCCTGCCGGGTATAGGTGATGTAAAAGCCAAAGCAATTATGGAATACAGAAACGCAAACGGTTCTTTTTCTTGTTTTGAAGATTTATTAAAAGTTAAGGGTATAGGAGAAAAGACTTTAGGCTCAATAAAGAATTTTATAACATTTTAAACAGGCAGGAGGTTCATTCAGAATGGGGAATCTTAGGAGAATTTTTGTCATCTTTTTGATTTTATCGGTTTTCTCAGTTGGAATTTTCGTAGCATCAGAGGTGAGTTCGGCACCAAAACCGGTAATTGCTTTCATCGATTTTGATTTGGCGGGTAAGCAATTTACGGAAACAAAGGCTCTGATGGAAGAGTATCAGGCGGATGCGGAATATTACAACAGTCTTCTCAAGCCTATAGAAGACGAATTAATGAGGTTGAAGAACGGAGGAGACGATTCGAGCAACACTTTCCAGCTGAAGTACAACGAATACCAGCTTACAAAACAGAAATATCTGGAACAGATAGAGAAAAAATATCAGCCCAAATTCACTTCAATAAACGACAGGCTGCTTTCGATGGCAAGGGACTACGCGAGAAGCAACGGAATAGACATACTGCTCACGAGTAAAGTAGCGGTTTACATAAACACCGTGTACGATGTGACATCAGATTTTGTCGTTTATGCAAATTCACAGGCGCAGTACTGACAGGATTAATGGAAAACATTTTAACTGCGAGAGACGGTAACGTACTTTTTTGCAAGGACCTGAGAAAGAAATTCGGTAGAAGAGAAGTGGTGAAAGGCGCCAACATAGAGGTTAACTCCGGAGAAATAGTCGGATTGCTTGGTCCCAACGGGGCAGGCAAAACGACTATTTTTCGTATGATGCTGGGAATAATAATTCCCTCAAAGGGCTCCATACATATCAACAAAGAAGAAATAACACATGTGCCCATACATCTCAGGGCAATGAAGGGGATAACATATTTGCCGCAGGAACTTTCTGTGTTCAGTGGACTTTCCGTTTCAGACAACATCAGGCTGGTACTCGAAAACCTTCATTTCTCAAGAAGAAAAATGAACGATAAAATAAACGAATTGCTTTGTGAATTCAACATAGATAATTTGGCGAACCAAAAAGCCGAAAGCCTTTCCGGAGGTGAAAAACGCAGGCTTGAGCTTGCTAGGATGATGACTTTAAGCCCAAAATTCATACTTTTGGACGAACCTTTCAGCGGCATCGACCCCATGACAGTCAAAGACATACAGCGCATGAGCATCGTTCTGAAAAACAAAGGAATCGGCCTTATAGTTACCGACCACAATGTGGACGACATAAGAAGAATTGTGGACAGACTGTACGTAATTCACAAAGGTAAAATACTTGCGCACGGTGACCCGGAAACTGTTTTCAACGACAGACAGGTCATAGAAAATTATCTTGGAGAGTGAAGAATTTGAACGTAGCGGTAATAGGTTATTCCGGAGATCTTTGCGATACTAAAATCTCGGATATAAGCGATATTTGTGTAAAAACAGGCGAAGCTATAGCCGAATCCGGACATGTTCTGTGGTCAGGCGGCAGAAATGGCGTGATGGAATTAGTTTCAAAGGGCGCGAAAAATAAAAACGGAAAAATATTCGGAATTTTGCCGTGGGAACCCGGAAATGAAAATTCGGTACCCAATGATTACCTGGATTTCCCGATATTCACCGGACTGGATTTCGCCACAAGAAGCTTCGTACTTTTGAAAAATGTGGACATCGTTATATCAATAGGCGGAGGGTCGGGGACCGCTATCGAGATATTCGCGGCCTACTCTTACGGCAAGAAAATCGTGTTTTTTGAAAATACCGGAGGATGGACAGACAACATAATTTCCCTTTTCAAGAAAACAACCCAGCCATTTTTCCTCGACCACAGAAAATCAGCACCTTCTTTCACGGTTAAATCCATTGAAGAATTAAAAAGTCATCTTTGAATATTTAAAAGATGATAAATAAGGATATCGAAAAAACACACCGGATTGTTCCGGTTTTTTTATCTTACACAAAGTGAATTTTATGTTATAATTATTAAGTGCACTCATTTTTAACTCCATGAATTTCATCAGCCTGTGCATTTTAAAAAGGAGGAGTGTTTATGGGTAAAAATATTTTTCTTATCTTTCTTTTGCTGCTTGTATCGACTCTCGTTTTCTCCGTAGATTACTGGGGTGGATGGATTTTCTTCAACGACGGCAATTACCTCAGAGTCGAAAAGTTTTCCAAAATATACGGCAAAGCCGAATCCAGCGGAAGATATCTGGATTTTTCAGAATGTCCGCTTTTTTTCAAAGCAACTCCGGAAGGTATACGACGTGAAATCGAATGGAATAAAATCCTGTCCATAGTGTTGAACGGTCAGGAATGGGAAGAAGACGAAATCATTCATCTCCAGCTGAGAGATCAGAGAATGTGGGATGTATATCTGGACTGGGGTTATATTTCACATCTGAAAGTCGATTACTACGACGAATACTCTATGGAATTGATGCTCGACAGGGAATTCGATATGGAAAACATCAAAGCGCTGGTTTTCAGTGTTGATTACGGCAACATGAAGGTGAACACGGAAACAGGAGCGATATATCCGCGAGAATACGTATTCGACCCTTATACGGGTAACAAGTTGGAATATTTCGTTTACAGAAAATAAACTCAGTTTCACCCGGATGCCTGTAGTATAATTCAGCGTGAATTTACGATTATAAATCCGGGGTGATAGGTATAAAAAAAAGAAATGAACGTGTTTCCGGCGGCAAAGCGAAAGCCGTGATGTTGCTTCTTGCCGTTACGTTGATATGGGGAACCACATTTCCCGTTCAGAAGCTTGTCTTGACGGACATTTCACCATTTGTGTTCAACTCCGTCAGATTTTGGCTTGCGGCGTTTTTTTCTTTTTTCATGACAAAAAAACATTCTCTGAAATACGGACTTATTCTCGGGTTGATAATGGGAATCGCCTATCTCACTCAGACCTGGGGAATAACAATTACTACGGCTTCTAAAAGCGGTTTCATAACTTCCATATACATAGTTATCGTCCCACTCTTTTCATATATTGTGGAAAAGGAGAGGGTAACGGGTTATCAAAAAATCGGTTTCCCGCTTTCTCTTCTCGGACTTTATCTGCTTGCAGGCGGAATAGACGGTTTTAACCTGGGAGATTTCCTGAATTTGATTTGCGCGCTGTGCTTTGCGTTGCATATAGTTTTAATAACGAAATTCTCAAAATCCGCCGACGGGAAGAGTATGATTTTCTATCAGTTCATAGCCGCAGCGGCTGTGAACACACTTTTCAGTTTTGGCGGCAATTGGAATCTCGGAATATCCGCCTGGGGTGTGGTAATTTACCTCGCGATTTTCCCGTCCGTATTGGCCGTTCTGATACAGCTGAAATATCAAAAAAAGGTCGGCAGCAACACTTCAAGTCTTATATTCCTCGGAGAACCCGTTTTCTCAATGCTTTTCGCATTTCTGATACTCTCGGAAAGACTGACAGCCGAACAATTCATAGGAGTGGGAGTGCTGCTGGCGTCTATTTTACTGGCATCGGTTGACAAAAAAAACAGGAAATCTCCCGATAAAATCGACACATGCCAAAAAGCTCCCCGCACTTCATTGTCTTTTGAAGAAAAAGATACGGAATAAAACACCCCCCCTTCAAAGAAGTTACAGTTTAAGAAAGAAAAAGCAGAGTAAAAAAGGATTAAAAATAACGTGATCCGTTCCCTAAAAACGAGACAAATAAAATGGTACACAAAGAAAAAGAGGAATCAAAACGACGAAAAGCAACAAATACAGTATCGAAAAAATAATTCAAATATTGTCAGATCAGGATTGATTCTTCCCACCTTTCCATCTCATGTATGGCCAGCCGATTTTGTGGATGTGTTCATCAGAAAAAGAAAGCTTAGGATACTATTCCTGATTGACGATTTCATGAGAATTCTTCACGGAGTCTGTGTATCTTTTTCGATAACCGCTTCAACCGTTCAAAAGGTCATTGAAAAATCAATACACACCTACTCCAGACCCAGAATACTCAGAACGGACAACGGCCCTGAATTCAGAGAAAAACACCTGAATCTATTCCTTAAAAACTCCCGCATAAAGCATGAATTCATAGACAAAGACAAACCATACCAGAATGGTTTCAGCGAATCACTAAACGCCAGATTCAAAGATGAAAGCCTGGGGAAACATGATCTCGACAGTGTAAAATAGATTGTGTAAAAACTCATTCAAAAAAACTCAAAAGGAGAGAAAAAGAATGGGAAAATACATACACAAACCGAATTTAAAATTTGAAAATGATGAAGAAGAAAGAATATTCCTGAAAGTGATGAAAGAAAACATGGACGACTATTCTGTAAGTGGAGCTACCGGAGCGGTTAAGAAGCTAATCGGAGACATACTTAACGGGATGCTGGGAGAAGAGATAAAAGAGCATCTCGGGTACGAAAAAAATGAGAGAACGGAAGAAGAAAAGACAAATCACCGAAACGGATATTACGATAAAAAGCTGTTGACACAGACAGGAGAGGCGAATTTGAAAGTACCGAGGGACAGGAAAGGGGAATACAGTCCGAAGGTAGTGGAGAAGGGAGAGAGAAAGCTTGACCCGGAAATAGAATACAAGATACTGTCGATGTACGCGAGAGGGACAAGCACACGAGACATAAGCGAACAGATAGAGGAAATATACGGATTCGAAGTATCAGCTACATTCATCTCAAACGTGACAAACAAGATAAAAGAACAGGTCGACAGGTTCAAAGACAGGAAACTGGAGGAAGTATATCCCATCGTATACATGGATGGAATAAGATACAAAGTGCGTCATGACGGCAAAACCGTTGAAAAGACGATAAACATAATAATGGGAATAGGACTGGACGGAAAGAAAGACATACTCGGATTCTGGCTGTGTGAGAACGAATCTGCAAGCTTCTGGCTGAACGTATTGAACGAACTGATAAACAGGGGAGTGAAACAGATACTAATAGCATCCGTGGATGGATTGAAAGGATTTGCGGATGCCATAAAAACGGCATATCCGGGAACGGAAGTACAGAGATGCGTGGTACACCAGATAAGATTCTCACTCAGACTGGTATGCTACAAGGAAAAGAAGGAGGTAGCCGCGGACCTCAAAAACATATACAAAGCCGCCAACAAAGACATAGCCGAAAACTACCTGCAGGAATTCGCAGACAAATGGGATAAAAAATATCCGTACATATCGAAGAGCTGGAGAAACAACTGGGAAGAACTCTCGACTTTTTTCAAATATCCCGAAAAAATCAGAAATCTCATTTACACCACAAATCCCATTGAAAGCCTGAATTCCGAGTTAAGGCGGGTTACCAACAACAAGGGAGTTTTCACCTCTGAAGACGCATTGGAAAAAATCCTGTACCTGAAAATCAGTAAAATCCTTGAAAAATGGGAAAGAATGCCTGTTAAAGACTGGTCGAACATCCTTTCCCAACTAATGATTTATTTTGAAGATAAAATTTCTGACTGGAAGCATTTGATTTCATGATTCAGAGATTTTACACAATCTTCTTGACAAACCCATGATCTCAGTCTGCTCTCTGTAAAAACCATAAAAGATATTGTTTTCAACTGGGTTTGGGAGTATAATTTTAAAAGACCCCATTCAAGCTTGAATTACATCGCTCCTGTTCATTTTCGCTTATCCGCTTACTGATTGCTCATGAATTGTGCCAATTCATGAGATTGAGACATTCTTTATGACACACTGTCCTTTTTTATCTGTTTCACTTCTGGGGGCATATCATTTGTAATACGCTGAAGTATCTCGCCTTTTACTCCTGCTTATCTCATATGAATACCCAGATACAGTCCTCTGGTAATTTTAACCATAAAAATCTTCTCTTTCCTACATTCCCCAGATGGTTATTTTTTTTGATCCTTGATTCAGATTCTCGTGGAAAAAACTGGACCGTGCCTCTATTTCATGGACCGTATCGTTTTTTTCATATTTGCTTGTCGTCTCCCGTATTTCTACGAATATCTTTTCTTCCCAGTTGCGATTTTCCTGATCAAAGATAATCAAATGAGCCTCTTCAGCTCCGGTTTTGTCCACATACTGAGAAGTTTGTTCAAGTCCTTCTTCAATGACTTTTTCAAGTGAGTTTTTGTATTTAAGTTTCAATTCTATAACTATTCGCTGGATTCCGGTCTTTTCACCCGATTCGTTTATTATGGGCCATCGTATGTAAAGGTCGGTTCGCTTCTTTCCGAGTCCGTACTCTCTGTCAATTTGTCCTTCACCATTTGTTATGCGTTGAAGAAATGCCTGAAGAAGCAACTGTGGGCCGGCTTCCCTGTATTGGAATCTCTCAAGCCAGCTTTCGCTGTGCTCCCTGAAGAATTGCTGGAAGTTTGTCAATAGTTTTTTCATATTCAGTCTTCCATCTTTTTCTATATACCAGCTTCTCTTTATTTCACTTTCAAGCGCTATTTGCGTGGTGTTATTGAGTACTCTCGGTATTATTTCCCTGTATATATCATTGGATATATTGAGTCCGTTTGATTTTCTCTTTATAAGACCAAGATCCTGGCAATACTCTATATCATCGTTATAAACATCATTAGGAAGTTGTATGCCTTGAAGCATCGGCTCTATTATTCGTTTCACCCTATCTTCTTTCAGCTTGTCCACAAGTTGATCGAGATGAGTGTCTCGTCGGATTATAAGCGTGTTCTTGGCTTTTTCCATCATCTCAACAGTTATGGGATTTTCCCGGTTTTTTCCCTCTTCATCTCGAAAACATGTCTGATATGCCAATGCGTTTACAAGCCAGGGTTGCCCTTCAGTATACTCCCAAACCAAATCACAAATTCCCTCTTCAAAGTCCTGTCCAGTTTCTGTAGTATGTTGTTCATATAGCCGTTTAATCTCTTCTTTTGTGAAATTCCCAAGTGTAAGTGATTCTGATTTTATGTTGAAAGCACTTCCACCGGTTATTACTTGTTTTTCCGAGTCAGAATAAATTCGGTAATCCCTGACATCTCGTACTCCACATAGTATTATCGACTGCGGGAAAAAATCTGGTCTGTTCGTATATCCCGCTCTTATCTGCCTTAATATTGAAATGAGTGTATCTCCTACGAGAGAATCTATTTCGTCTATTAAAATTATTATTTTTTTTTCGTTATTCAGACTCCAACTGGACAAGGCTTCACCGAGAACTCCACCCTCCCCATATATTTCAATTCCGTCTTTCAGATATTGTTTAAAAAAATCATCTTTAAAAGTTATCATGTTCTGCATATTTATAGCAGTTAACAATGATTTCATCGCACTTGCAATGTCACCACGAGAAGCTTGTCCCGCCTCAAAATTGACATAAAGGCATTTGTACTTCCCCTGTTTGTTGAGATATTCCTGCAAAGCAAGCAATGACGATGTCTTCCCTGTTTGGCGTGGTGCATGTAATATGAAATATTTCTTCTGGACAATAAGTTGTTCTATTTCAGATAAATTTATTCTTTTCAAAGGATCGAGACAATAATTGTCCTCTTTATTCACTGGACCTGCCGTGTTGAAAAACTTTTCCATTTCTACTCACTTCCTTTCAGAAGTTCTTCCTAATTCTTTTTTAAAGAGATTCACAACACTATTATATCATCAAAATAATAGTGGACTGTCACCTCGTATTAATTCTATATGAAATAAAAAACCCCGGAGTTCTTCTCCTTAAACACAAAAGGATACCAAACTCCGGGATTTTGTTTGTTTTCGATACGTTTAAACGTATGCCGGATAAAAGCCTGGACATTTTTTCGCATTGTTAATAACGAGGGACTGTACCAGTTTTTTTGGGAGCGTACCTATACACAATTCGTCATTCAAAACAAGAATTTGTCTCTTCTCACAAACTTGAAGCAAAGAATCCACAGAAATAACAAACCCGGGATTCTTCAACCTCGAAAATACCTCGGTTTCAGAATGACTGACTGGAACTTTTTTTGTTTTTTCCCAATATCTGAATGAAAACGACTATTACAAAGCGAATCGAAATTTAGATCTTGTCATTCAGAGACGTACCGTTTTTTGGTGCGTCGAAGAATCTCATTTCTTGCTTCTTTCTTGTGGATAACATCCCCGCTGCCCACGTTACTGAGAACGTATAAAGCAATGCTTAACAAGGCACGATCCAAAAAAGTTGGTATTATTACCCCAAAGTTCGGTACAATACCCTGTAAAAAAACCCTTACACCATCCGTTACCGGACTTGAGAAACAGTCCTTATACGGATGGTGTTAAAATCCTAAACCTCAAACCCAAAAACCAAAAGGCTAAAAGATCAAAAATCAAAAAAATCATTAACGTGATTGTTTCTCAATCACGAGTCCTGGCTATACGGAACCCTAAGTTGTAGTCGGAATCGAAACCTTGATATTGCCAATCGTCACGATAGGCAATACGACAGCGTTGCACGCTAGTTTTCAAACTACCACCACGATGAACACGACTGGAAGAATTCGTAGTGAAATACGGATTTGTCTGTGAATCCTCCGTGTATGAATAACAATTATCCGAACACCATTCCCATACGTTTCCAGACATATCGTATATTCCGCTTTCATTCGGATCTTTTGTTCCAACATAATGAGTTCCACCATTAGAGTTTCCATAATACCAGGCAACTTTATCTATATTGTTACTTCCGGCATATTTGTAATCGGTTAATGTGTTATCGTCATTCTCCCCACCACGGGCAGCATACTCCCATTCGGCCTCAGTCGGTAACCTGTACCCTTTGTTATTCGGATAATCGATTAAAGTTCCATCATTGTTGTATGCCCTACTCAGTCCATCTTTTTCACTCAGCCAGTTGCAGTATTCCATTGCTCCCCACCACGTTACTTCTATCACAGGATAATTCTCTTTTCCTGTTTTCGTTTGTTTCAAACTGAACCGATTGTTTGAATATTCTATTTCACAATCACTATCGTACATATCTATTACTTCATGTCCGTTCAGTTGTCCGGATGAAGTCACAGCAGAATCGTTGAGAAATTCCAGAAACTGGGCATTAGTCACTTCATACTTTCCTATTTCATAATCGTATGTCAATGTCACCTGATGCACCGGTTTTTCATCACTGTATCCTTCACTGTCATTTCTGGTGTTTCCCATCATGAAGGTCCCTTTAGGGATATGTACCATAGAGGATCCCCCTTCTGAAAATCTCGCCTCAATATTTCTTGCTCCATTTACATTTATCCAGAAAGGATTTAGACCACTTATTTTTTTATCTCCTTCATACCATCCTTCAAAAGTAGAGTTATCGTTCTGACATTCAATAAGTACTTTACTTCCGATTTTAAACAATATGCTTATGTTGTCACCCCATTCTGTTGCAATTGGATTAAAACCAATTCTAACCAGTCCTTGAATACCTGCTGCTGACCGAACACGAATCAAAGCTTTTTCTTTTAAATCGTCTATCCATTTTTTTGTTAACTCGTATCCTTTCAAATACGAATAGCCATGACTACAATCTACTAAGCCGGAATATTTTTCCACCCAGTCAGTTTTAACATTAGCTCCATTTTCTCTAAAATAAGCAGCTGCTTTGTATGAATTTTCAATTGATATAGTTTTATCTTTTTTAGAATGTATTAAATAAACCGGCATCTCAGGTGTCCATGTGTTGTAAAGATCATTTGCTTTTAAAGCCTGCGTATAGATCGAAGTATCAGATCTTACATCCTCCATAAATTGCTCTGTAAATATATCACTAGGCTTCTTTAACCCTTTAAATATATTTTTTATACGATCGGTCTTTCCACCATCATCACTTGATTTTAAAACCTTTTCAAATAAATCCCCATAATTCTCTCCAAATTCGTTTTCTTTGAAAACCTCGCTTGTATTATTAAAGAAATTATATAAGGTTTCTTTTTTATCATTTATATATATTTCATTGTATCCATAAATAATATAGGGCAAATATTCAAGTTCTGGGTAGTCATCCTCATCATCAGTGATGATACTTCTCATTTCCCCGGATAAATCGTATGGTCCTGACATCGCAGCCAAGCCATTTACATTCAATCCAAATACACCAGGATTTTCTTGTATGTATTTTCCAGCAGCCAATGTGGCATAGCCACCTTCTGAATGACCCGCAAGGAACAATTGACCATTCCAAGTAACATGATTTTCTTCACTTATATTAACTCTATTAATAAATAAAATAGCCTTTTCTATCATATCTTTTACTGATTTGCCTAATGATTCCGCATGGCAAAATGTGTGAATGTTATCATAATCATTACCAAGTCCGGGATAATCTGCCATAACAACTATGTACCCTCTATTTAACCATTCTTTTACGTTATTCCATTTATGATATTCACCGTTAGTTAAATCGAAAAAAGGTATTGAAATATAATCATACTTTTTGTATTTCGAAGGCGAATACGACCGGTCAAAAATGGTCGGGTGCTGAATAGAAATAATAGGAAGACTCGTGAATGATTTCTTGCAACTAGGAACAGCAATTAACCCAGATTCTTGTCCATACCAACCTCGACTTCTAATTTCTGATGTATCATATGTAACTGAATAAGCATTAACTCCAAAATCCATATAGTTTTCCATATCATCCAGTAGTTCTTGCTTCTTCTCATTTGTTATATATCCTTCATTTAACATAAAATCATAATAAGCCATCAATTCTTGATCAAGTTCTTCAGCTGTTAAACAACCTTCTTCAATTTTGTTTACAACAACTTTCTCAGTTTGAAAGCTTGCCTCTCCAGAACAACCAGAAATAAATAATATTAGTGCTGATAATAACATTAACAAATTAAAAAAAGTCTTTTTCGCCATATAATAACCTCCTATTAGAGTAATTAAAAATTTCAGGAAATAATCCAAGAAAACTTAAAATATATCCGATTAATATTAATTTCTAGTAACTCATGATGTGCACGAAAGTAACGGTGAATGTAACAAAGTGGGATAAAGGCACAAATACTGGGATGAATCAGCATTTAACAAGTTAAAACACTTGGTAGCCAAATCACAGTTTGTTGAGATTAAAACAGAGAGTGCCAGTTTCAAAAATGCAAAAAAATCGAATGTTTCTTTTGGCTTCACTTTATCACGAATGTATTCTTTAAGGTCATTGACAACGAGATAGGCAATTGAAACCAATATCATGTAATGTCTTTGGCCGGTCTGTGAACGCAGATGGCATTTACCCAGTCCCAGGTTCTGTTTGGCAAATTTGAAGAACACTTCTATGCTCCATCTTCTGGAATAGTATGTGATTATGTCTTCTGAAGACAGGTTCACATTCGAGGATACGAGTGCAGCCCTATTTCCGCTTTCCAACTCCGTCACCACTATTTTGACCGGATGGCGTATCGATTTTGCGAGTACTTCGAAGCTGTGGTATTTTATGCGTTGTCCTCTCACGAATGTCTTCCTGTGAAGTGGGACACTTTTCACCAGTTCGCTTACCTTCTTTTCATCTTCTTCCTCCGAGAGTTTGAGTATTCGGTTGCCTTTCATCATACCTATGAAGCTGGAATCAAACCAGAGGTTGCATGCTTCGATGAGGTATGAATTGGTGTACCAGCTATCCGCTACGAGTATAGTGTTTTCTTGTTTGTTGTCTCTGAACCAGTTCACAAGCATTTCGTTCTTGCTGTTCTGCTGCTTGCCTCTGTCTTTATCCATGAACTCAGAGAAGAGAATATCTCTGGGATGAAACCTGCCCTTCGATGATTCGCCTATAGTCAGTATGGTCTGTGCGTTTTTAAAGTGGCCGGTGCAATGATCGTATGCTTTAGATACATAAGGTATACGCTTGCCTCTTTTCTCAAGCAGACTGTCATCCGCTATGAGTATTCGGTTTTGAGCATCATCGCCTTGAACTGATTCCTGAAACACTTTTTCCAATTCCTTCCAGAATTCTTCATATGAAGATAGAAATCTCGTCAGTGTGGAATGACTCATACTGTTCAGGGGACAAGATGCTATTTTGCTTATACTGTTGTATTCGTTATAAATCAATCCCTGAACCAGGACAGAAAAGTTTTTAAGATAAAAAGCGGGTTTGTTTTCAAAATAAGCTCCGAAATACCTGTTGATTATTCCTGCGATTGATGATAAAATGTTCATGTCGGTACCCCTTTATTGTATTGTAGGTTTTAAGCGACATATAATACTACATGGAGTACCGATTTTCTTATTCTTATTCCGTTTCCCTTTTCAATGACCCTTTTTTATCTTAATTTGTTCTTTTTCTATTGTGTTTCTTTTGCTTGTCTTACTTCGTAATATTCATGTACTTGGTGAGTCTGTATAATAAACAGTGTAAACCTAATTCAAGATTGAATCACATATTTTTATTCATATATTAATATATCTTTACTATTTTTTTATTTTTCAGCATCCCTTACTTACTTCTCGATCATTTATTCTCAGATATTCTTCGAATCGAATAATCCGTGGGAAGTAAAGGTGTAGTAGTATACCCCTCCATAGAAGATCCTTTACTGTACTCGGTATTATCTCGAATTATTGGATTCTGCAAATCTGAAAAGTCAATTTCAAAGACATTCCACCACCATTTTATACCTGGCCAATCATTAGACGGCAGGAAAAAGCGACGTATGGGAACATTTAAATCTCCTATAAATATTTGAACCATAGCTTTTTCAGAGCTGCTTGGTAGACTTCCTGCATAAAAATGTACCTTGTAATAATAAGTAGTCTCCCCTCCTTCCGTTGATACTTCCTGAATCCTAACGTTTTCTGGACCATACCCGTCCGTATCATCCAAATCTAAATAAGCACCTTCTACTATTTTATTCCTATACCAACAGTGTTCTATCGGATTCGTAGCTATCCACAAATGCGAATCTAAATCTTTAGGTTTCTCGCCCCATAACAATTGTATGCGTATCATACCTTCCTTAAAAGAATTACTCATACCAAAAACTTGATGTAGAAATTTTTTCCAATTTCCCTCAATTGAAAACTTGAGTCGTCCATACTGATTAGTGTAATTTGATAAATTAAGAGAATTAAGCGCACCCCAAATTCCTATCCCATTTAGTTTGTCGATGTCTAGAGGAATATATGGATGTAAATCTAGTTGAGATTGAAGGATTTGTAATTTTTTGTTTTTCCTTACTCCAATTATAAATTTATCATCGCCTAGCTCAAGAAGATTTTTAATTTCCCCTGCGACATTCTTAAATGGAGATAAGTATGATGCTTCACTAGTTACAATTTGATGAAAAAAATTATATAGGTCAATTTGTTGGTAATAAGGATTATTAGGATAATTAGGAAAATAGGGCTCAACATGAGAAGAGTCTTCAAAAAGTTGAATCATCGTGTTCTTTAGTTCATCGTTTTCTAAGTTCTCTTCATCCTTGTATATATTCGTAAATTGTTTTATTTTTTCATTTAATTCATTTATTTTTGTTGCATTTATTAATGATTTTACTTGAAATGGTCCTAATAAAGATTCATTAAAATATGTTTTATATGCATCCAACCTTTCTTCATACGTAATTACAGCATCTTTTGCCGCTTCCCATAATTGGTCTAGCAATACATCTATTGAATATCCCATTCCAGATTTCGTCCATCCTACTGTTTCATTTCCCAAAATAAAATTCGCAATATCTTTCCATTCATAAATCACCTCCATTTGTTGCATTAAACAGGCATCTGCAATAATAATATCGAATTTAAGTCCTCTACTTTCCATTTTTGAACGTATTTGATTTATAAATATTTGCTTTCCATCTTCATATACAATAGAACGGTCTTCTATTTCCTCTTCAGGGATATCAGCATAATTATCAGGAAACCATGCTCCACCATGGTCAACAATAAAAAGGATCTTATATTCCGAAGGATATTTTTCTATGGAATAATCAATAAAGTCATCAAAAGTTTTAATGCTTCCTGAATTTTGATCATCAAAAGTTTTAATATTTACCCATTCAATCGAATTATCTTCTTTCTTCTGTAAAGTTTGGTACGTAGTTGGACCATGGTCTGCTGCATCATGGAAAACACATATATTGATCAAATCTAAAATTCCATTATTCACTTCTACTTTAGAAGAAATTATACTTTCAAAATATGATTCAGCAAAAGCTATAAAAGAAGGGTTATCAGGTGAGTTATCTCCATCAGCATCAGGGGATGCATAAATATAAATTCCGAATTTTTTTGATTCAGATGGTTCTACAACTTCAAATCCATAACCTTGAACTTCAGGTCCATGAATACCATCTATGATATCACCAGAATCCAAATTACCATTTCGATTTACATCAATTACAATATGGAATTGTCCAGTAAGATTTATATTAGTCCAAAGTAAGTTTTGTCCAATATCTCCAGTTGCCCACGTAAAAAATGTCTTTTTACCACCCGTTACATCTTGTCCGACTAAATTCATTTCTTCTTCAATATTTGATGCTGGAACAACATACACATCGACATTTGTGAATAATGGTAGAGTGAAACCAGGAGTATCGCAATATAATTCTGCTTCCTCCCAAAAGAAATCAGACTTAGTTTTGTTTAAAAAACCTCGGTCCTGTTTTCTCATTGAAAGATTGACATAATTTATTCCTGATCGACTAATCATAAGATTATTTCGATTGGATACAGAAAATGCGTGCGTAACGTTGGAAGAAACAAAATCCCCTTCATCTAAAGTTTGATTTTGATTCCTATCTATTACCACATCAAACCTTTCAGCTGAAAGAGTCCCACTATTCCACCATATCATCTCTTGTGATAATCTACCTTCTTCATCTACTATAATTCTTTCAATGCATTCCGAAACATCAATCAGAAGTTCACCATATTCCCAATGGTTTATATCTTCAACTACATAAATATCTACCTCTTCAAAAGGCATCAAACCAAAAACATCAATATATACACTTTCACCTTGGGAGAAAAAAACAACTCTTTCTCCTAAAGAATTCTTCACTTGAGCTCCAAGAACATTATTTTTTTCAACTTCTATAATTTGTGATGTCTCACCAACTGAATATGCATAAGTCCCAGAAGGAAGATCCCGCGTCAATAAAAAAGGTCCAATATTCCCATTTGAATCACTTAGCATTATCATTTCCACATTATAAATTTTTTGATTATTCCGTGACGAAAAATCATTTTCAACCGTTTTAAAAGTTACGGGATAACGTGTATTTGGTATAAGATTAGATGAGGATAGTATTATTTCAGATATGCCAGCGTTATATGTTTCAATCTTATTTCCAAATGAATCGTAGGAAGCATATTTAGTAGAAGTATTTTTTAGATGTGCTTTTATTTTTCTGTTTCCATATATCTTAAAAGTGTAGGGGCTATCAGTGCTTATTCTTTTTCCGTTTTCATACCATCCTTTAAATTCACATCCATTTGCCGGGCTCGCCTCTATTGTTACCGAATCTCCGTAGTTGAATGTTTTATTCTTGCTATCTCCCCAGGCTTCTGCCCCTATTCGTACTAGTCCACCAGATGTTGGAGAAGCTTCTATTGTAAGTGTTTGTTTTGCATCAGAGCTTATTATACAGAATGTTTCACTACTATTCAGTGTTCCCAACCCTCCCGCATCCACTTCGATATGTGCGGTATAAGTTCCCGATTCGTCAAAGGAAACACTGAAATATGGGGAGAATGAATTCTGTTCTGTTGTCAAATTATTTTCTTCGTCGTATATTCTCAGATTAAATATGTCTATAAATCCCCTCGATGCCGATTCACTTTCATATATTCCAGTGAAGTTCTCTGTCTTGGGATCAAAGTCAGTTTTCATGAATTCTTTGGTAAATTTTTCGCCCGATGGGATATCAGCCGTGTATTTGCGTATCTCTATTATGTCCTTGTTTGCATCGGAGATTTCCATTCTGAAGCTGATTTGCATGTTTGTTTCTTTTCTTCCCATCATTACAATTTTCGTTTCTATGTCTTCTCCTATTTTCATCTGTTTTGTCGTTGAAGGGGTTAAATCGTTCATGTATCTATACACCTGATAACTGTATGCATGATCTTCCCCTTTTTTAAGCAGCATATTGTTCAATATGAACTCTTTATCCGCAGGTACTTTGATTGTTTTGTTGGAAAATCCTGCCGAATACGGTATATAACCATATTGATAGTCCGTGAAATTTGCGTGCGGTACTTTTTCGAACAAATTTGTCTGTATCATCAATGCCGTTTCATCTGGCATAAAAGGAAATACGCTGCTTATTTCGAGTGTGGCATAATCTGGGGGCAATGTCAGGCTGCATATGCTGCCCCCATAGTATCCTTCTTGGTCAATCAAAAAGTATTCGTCGTTGAATCCGTATATTTCCAGTATTTCACTGTCTATGTATTTTTTTCCATCACTTTTTATCTGTCTGAGAGACAAATATCTGGCTTTTTCATCATAAATCCATACAAAGCTGTTGAGGTTGCCCACAACCTGGCTATTTTCATCCTTTCCGACTATTTCAAACACGTTGGGAAATTCTTCAAGATATATGCATAATCCGTCTTTTATCATTTCTTTCGTTATTTTCAAGGTTTTTAACATTATGAAATCAGTTGCAGTCCCGCCAGCCGTATCTCCTGACACGTCAAAATTGTATCTTCCGGGCTTGAGGTTATCTATATGTATTCTATCTTCGTATCCGGCACTGTAGTAATTTTTTCCATCCGTGTAATATCCATCATTTATCTTCGCCGCTTCTCCGGTTTCGGTTATGAATTGTATTATCCCAGGCATGGAATGGCAGTCGAATACCAAAGGCTGGCTGTAGTATTTCTTCGTTTGTCCTTGGGTGCATGCGTACACCGCAATTTTTTTCCCTGTGATGTTTTCTATGGTTTGTTGTTTTTGGTTCTTTCCAAATGTGTATAAAGGGGTTGCCGTTTGCGGGTTGAAGTTTTTTTCCGTGTCTATCTGGTATATTTCATAGCTTTCCACAGTATCTTTTTCGTATTTCCCCTTCCATTCCACGGTTACGCTGCTTGTACTGTGTCTGTCTCTTTTTACGTATTCGGGTTGAAACGGTGTGTTTATCATATCTATATCCGCTCCATACCCCTGAAGCAGCAGCAGTATGTCCCAGAAGTCCACTTTGTTGTCTTTGCTCAGTGTCGTATACGCATACGGTTTTACAAACGGTATGTAAACCACGTCTCCCATTCTGCCTATGTCTGCCTTTGCTGTTTCTTCAGCATTTGTACTTTTGTATCTGCTCAGTAGGTATATGAGGTCGTTCACGTCTATTATTCCGTCGCATCCTTCCTGCAATCCGTCACCGCATCTGTCTCCGGCTTTTTCAAGTGCATTGTCCGCATATGCCTCTCTTTTATCGTTCTGTTTTTCTTCAGCTTTTATCATTCCGCTCTTTTTAAGCATATTCCCATTGCAGTCATATGCTTCGTACGAGTTTATTTCCGTAATTTCCGTATCGAGCAATGCGTATTTTATCTTTTTGTTTTGCCCTTCTGTTTTTTCCGTTGTGAACCACAGGTAGTAATTTTCTTCTTCTTCTTCTTCTTCTTCTTCTTCTTCTTCTTCTTCTTCTTCTTCTTCTTCTCTCAGTTTTTCTATTTCCCAGATTTTCCCATCTGTTTCTTCTGCGCTTCTTTCATTTATCTGAAAAGTTTCTGCCTTGAGCGCGGTTTCTTCCAGCTGCGTTTTGGTTGTGAATTTCAAAAGTTTTACGTTTTCACCCAAAAGCAGGTATTTTCGATTTTGTCCTCCGGTTTTTCTGGATACGATCCCTATGTCATTCGCGTTTTTTGACTTTTCAAGTGTTACTATCAGGTTTGTGTTTTTATCTATTTTCATCTCTTTTCCGAAGGTTAAAAATCCATCTTCCACGTATAGCGTTATTTTTCCGCTCCCGACTTTCAGTGCCGCGTTTCCGTTTTCGTCCGTTTTGCCTTCGATTAATTTATTGTTTTCTTTCTCTGTTATTTTTATCGAAGCATGCGGAACTTCGCACCCCATAGTGTCTTTTATATTCAGATTAATCGTGTATGTGTTCTTGTCTTTCTTGACCTCTTCCGGCCATCTCACCAGAAAGCATCCGGTTATGAGGAATGTTATACCCAATATTAAAACCGACATAATCGCCATTCTTTTCATCTTTTTCCCCTCCCTTTTCACAGTCGTTTATAAAAACTGAACTATACAAAAACCAGCTTCACCGTTCGCAACGTATCCGTAACTTCCGTCGTTTTCTACGATTATGTCAAGGGCTTCTCCGCTGGTCGGTACAACATTCAGGGATGTGGAGGCCGCGGTGTCCGTGACCAATATCCCCTGTTTGGAACAGGCTAAATACAAGTTATCACCGTTGATGCACATCCCGGAAATCACATCTGGAGTTTCATTTCCGATTTTTTTATTATGGCTTATAAGGAAGGGCGTCTGGGGAACACTCACATCGACTATCCAAAGTCCGTTTGTGCCGTCCGCTATATACGCTTTGTCCTGCGATATCAATATTTTATTCGCATAATTCATCTCCGGATAGTTTCCAATAAGCACGAGATTCTCCGGGTTTGACGCATCTATTATGCTCAAGCCCTCTTTCCAGTCAACGGTGTATATGTATGGATACTCGCAGCACAGAGAATAGCATCTTTCAACATCCGCACATTTTGAAACCATCACCGGATTTTGCATATCCGTTATGTCATAAGATACAATTCCCTGCATCATGTCGGATACCACCATATACAGTTTTCCAGGGGAGTTTTCCAGAACTATCAGGTCGGTCGGAAATTTTAAATTTCCTTCATCGTCGAAAAGAATTTTGAGAATCGGTGAGTTTTTATCACTTACATCGATTATGTGTATTCCGTTTTCCGGATCTGAAACGAAAACGGTATCATCGTATAGAAAAACATTCACGGCCATTTTCATATCTTTGGAATATGTTGAGCTTGTTATGTTGTTGAAATCAGAAAAGTTGAGAATGCATAACCCCTTGTTCATATCCGCTACATAAGCGGTTTTCCCGCTTATCGTCAAGGATTTTGCCAGGTCGTCCAGCTTTTTTATCCATGGACCGCCCCCGCAAGTAGAAGCCGTAAGAAAAAAAGCCAGAATAAGGCACAGAAGAAGTGAAAATGTTGCGAATTTGATTTTTCTCATGATATCACCTTTTTATGCTGAGTTTTTTGTTTATTAAAGTCATTCGAATAAACTTACATCGATTTGTACAGGTTCTTCGCAGCAAAAAAAGGTATAATAAGTTTTTTTATAATGTTTTTATTTTAATTTGATTATGTTTTTGTATCGAACGAATATTGCTGAATAATTCTGTTCAGATATTTCAATAAGTATCAAAACACTAAAATCATTTATTGGATGGAATATAATTCTATTAAAAGGGCGGAAAGGTTTTTCCGCCTTTTTTTCTCGAATATGAAAATCCTATTCCCGTTCAGATTTTATCAATGTTGTATATCCCCAGTCCGGGTATTCGCCGAAGAAATCGCCAATTTGAACCGTCTGAGTACCGTCGATTTTTGTGGCGTAAAGCCTGTTGAGTTTGTTTGAATTTCCAGCTTCGTGTATTATCCACTGCCCATCCGGTGAAAATTGCCATGAATCTATATCCTCGCAATCTGTGAGTTTTTTTATCTGTTTTGTCTTTGTATCCAGTGCGTAAAGCTGGTGAGGAAAATCGATATCAATGCTCTGATAAGTGATATACCTGCCGTCCGGGGAGAATTTTATTCCCGTGTCTATGTTTATGTAGTCTATGAAGACTTCCTCTTTTTCTGTTTCAAGGTTGAATTTTATGACCTCCTGTTCCTCTCGATACAATCCTCTGGAATAATATATTGTGTTGCCGTCCAAAGGATCGAAACACGGCCTGCTGTCTGTTAGTCCGTTGAATGTCAGCCTTTTCAGATTCAGGCCATTGCTATCCATAACGAAAACCTCATTTGCATTAGGCCCCGATGTTCCTTCGAGTATTCCTGTAAATACCAATTTTTCTCCATCAGTAGAGATTTCCAGGTTACCAAAGAAATTACCTTTTTCATTATTAGTGAGATTTTCCACATCAGTGCCATCGGCTTTCATCCTGAATATATCTGAACTACTCTCAAAGTACCTTACAAAATAAATCCATTTACCATCTGGACTGAATATACAGCTTGCATCGCCATAATCGCTTTTCAGAATTCTCTTCAATTCGTTGGTTTCAAGCGAATACGCGTATATATCGCCTTTTTTCTCCAAATGAAATGTACTGAAAATTATCCATTGCTTAAAAAGATCTTTCTTGTTCCCGGTGTATGGTATTTCAAGCGGCAGCCCACCAAAATATATCCCGTCTATGAAAATCTCTCCACTTTCATTCGCGGTCACCTTTATTCTTTCAACGTTTCCGGAAGCTTTTCCCAAATCGGAAAAATTCTCCGGAATTCTTATGAAAGGCAATCTGTAAAATGAATAAGAAGCTTCGGGTTTCTGTGAAACCGTATCCGGTATTATATTTTCAATTTTATCGAAATAATCACCGATCTCTCCGACCGTTATTATTCCGTCACCATCCTTATCTGCGACTTTTTCCCTGAGGCCCTTGAGAAAGAAATGAGTGGCTATGCCATTCCTGATTATCTCTCCGTCGATTTTCAAACCTTCTACGGCTTGTTCATCCGAAGAACTTGAAGCGAGGAAAAGGTCGATTTTTTTCTCCTTTATAGCCGTGTTGATATCGAATACGGGTTTGTTTATGAGATGCCTGGTGTTTTTCCCCTGGTAACACGCATCCAGAAAGAGTATTTTATCTCCCCTAAATTGTGAAATGTCGGTGATCAACTCTGCCTGGAGATACGGCTCTTCCTTCGAGGGGTCAACGTAATATGTGAAAACACCCCTTTTTTCAGCTGTTTCGCCGCCTATTCCATGTCCGGAAAAATAGAAAAAAAGCATATCTCCCGGTGTGGAGTCCTTGATTATATCGTTGAGGTTTGCCTTGATGGCATCTTCGTTGGCATCGGTCCCCTTCAATCTAATGGTTTCGTAATCGAAATTCTCAAGAATTTCCGCCATATCGTCGACGTCTTTTTCCGCCCATTTCAGAGAACTCAAATACCTGTAATCGTTAATTCCGACAAGCAGCGCATAATTCTTGGCAAAAAAAATGGATCCGAAAAAAAGTACAAAAGACAAAAACATGACCGTTTTTTTCATACTTTACCTCCGTATAGTTTTTTGAATTTCTGCGTTCTTTACGATATATTAAATTCACACAAGATTATAAATGTGCCACAATAATAACATAAAATACGATATTTATGGCAGCAATAACAAATATCTGCCACGTTAAATTTCAATTTTAATTGTATATAAGTATATAATATTATTATATTGGAGGCGGAATATGAATAAAGTTTTCAAGCCGTTATTTTTATTTGCTTCACTGTTGTTTTTTTCTTCATTTTCGTTTTGTGAGATAATTTCTGTTTTCAATTCGGATGACGCGATTTTAGGCGCTTGCATCGGGCATTCGAATATCGATTTCGCCGAAAGATTTGTTTTTGATAAGGGAAAATATGAAATTACGTTGTTTGGGAAATATGGTTCAAGGGAATCAGTACCGCTGGAGATAATTGATTCTGGCAATCTGCAGGAATTTTTCATAGTACGCCAGGAAGGATTTAAACTCGAATCAGACAGATATATTTTTGGCGAAATAGCGTTGGAAGTTCATTCACTCGATTTTGTAAGGGATAAGGGAGTTTTCGCATTCGCCGAAAGAAAGATTATGGTTTCCGAAATCAACGGAGAAGGTGTCTTCGCACGTTACGTTAACAGAGTAGTGAAAAGACCGTCCGATGTAGTTAAAATGTCTGTGTTTGAAAATGGCCTCGAGAAATGCAAAAAATACGTTCCATTCGATGCGGCGAAAAATCCGCCCTCAGAAGAATTTGAAAGAGTTTTTTTAAACGGTTCAAACGACGAGGTGCTGCTTTCCGATGAAGAATGGGTAGTTGCCAATTTGGAATCCATATCTGAAAAGACCGGAATTCTTTACAAAGCGGATGATTTTGATTTGGTGAAGGTAAATATTCCCCGCGAACTTGAAGCATACGAGTGCAGCATAAACGGAATAGTATTGGGAACAGGTATCAGTTGCCTGTTTGTCGAAATAGGAATCAAATATCATTTGCAATTTAAAAATGAATCGCAAATTATAAATTTTGATATTCATAATTTTGATGCAAGAGCAATCACTTTAGGTTCAGAATGATGAAATAACATTGTGTATACGAGCTAAAAAAGCTATGAACAAGAAGGAGTTGAAAATAATTCAACTCCTTTTTTGCAAGAGAGGTTTACTTTACGAATCTGAGTTTCGGGTCACCTGAGACGATAAATCCAGCCCAGAGAAAAGGAGGGGCGTATCCGAATTTTCTTCTGAGCTTGTCTATAATATAAAGTTTTGAATTTCTCAAAGAATTCCCCACGTCATTGCCTTTTTTGAAAAGCTCTTGGTACATATTGATCATTATTTCAGATGAATACTCATCAGGAATATCCCATAAAGAGCTTATTACAGTCCTTACACCGGACATTAGGAATGTTCTTTTAAGGGCAATAACACCTTCGAATTGATTTGATTTTCCAAACCCGGTACTACAGGCGGATAAAACCACCAAATCCGTATCACTGAGGTCAGCTTCCATTACATCATAATGTGTCAGTGTTTTCAACTGCTGCCCTTCTTCATTTTTCCCGAGAAATAAGCCATATTTAAGATGGAATGGTACTTTATCCGATTCTATATAGTAACCATGCGCAGAAAAATGCACTACAGATTTGTTTTTAAAAATCCGAAAATCAATTGAATAAACTTTACTTGTTGTTAAGTTTTCCACCGGTATAAAACTCTCTCTGAGCAGAATTGATTGAATGTCGTTTATCTCCTTTTTCGAATACTCCATTTTCGGAAACGGACCTATGAGATTCTTTTTATTTTTGCGCATGTTATTATCCAAGTCTTCATCTGGTAAGGATAAGAGGCATGCTCCTTTAAACTTAGTTGGGTTGTTTGAATTGTTTTTTATTGAAGCCGGTTCGGTATATATTAACTCATATTTCTCAATAAGATATCTTCCGTCGTCATCAACCAATGCTTCAAATGGTATTCTATTGAGAAATCCTGTGGGAGATATAATGAGCTTCTTTATATTATTATTTTCAAAATACCTTTTAAATTTTTTCATTAGTATTCCATACAATTTCCTTGAAGAGTTTATAAATTCAGGAGATGCGCTTTTATCACAAATTTCTTTAACTGCTACATCAATAAGGCATGAGTTTCCCAATTGTATGAATTCGAAATAATTCATGCTTTTTGACAAGACAAAACAATTATATTCGGATGTTTTTCGTGAATTTTGCGTTTCATAAAAATCCAAAAACAATTCATCTTCATGAAGGTTTTCCATTATTTCATCAAAAGTGAGTCTGTTAATTGCTAACTCGACATTTTTAGAATGAATCGTGTATCCAAGCTCTGCTTCAAGAAGTGTTTTCTCTTCCTCCAGATTTTTCATTCTTTTATTAAACAACTCTATTGATTCATTTTCGGAACAGCCATGTATTATCATATTTGAATATGTTTTTCTCGTTTCTCTAAGCGATTGAAGAAGCTCGTCTGGTTTGTTTTCGACTGTATTTTTAAATTCTTTCATGTGAGTTTTGAAAATATTACCGGCTAATGATTTTCTGAATGCTATAATGGGATATAATTCCTTGAGCAGGGGTTTAGAGAGCTGAGTTTCTCTTATGAAATCCAGTGCATATTGCGTGTTGTCATCGAATTTGGAAATAAGCAGCATAAGGTTTTCTTCGCTTACCATTCCGTTGAGAACTTGAATTATGAGTTTGTTCATTATCAGTGCTGATTTTTTCATGAACTTATAAGAGTCCGCAGTATTACCCAAAGCCTTTTGAAAAAAAGAATATTCCATCAGGAACTCGGCACAATCAAAAGAGAAAAGACTTTCCGAACATATTAACCTGTGGGCTTTTTCGTAATAGTGTTCGGCGAGCAGGTAATCTCCTATTTTGTGATTTGTGAATCCGAGATTTTTCAAAATGGTGTAGTGAATTTTTGTCTTTCCAAAATGTCTTTCGGTTTTATGTTCGATTTTCGAAAGTAATGACCTGCTTTCCCAGAACCTTGAAAGCTCTTTGTATACATGTGCTTTATTCGTTATCAATATATATTTATACGGAGTAGAAGAATTTATATCATTTATCGTTTCTATGGCTTTATTAAGCATTTTTAAAACTGATTCGCTTTTCCACAATTTGAAATACGCCATCGCCGAATTGTTCAGCAACCTTACATATTGCATGTTTTTGTATCCGTATTTACCACATATTATTTTCAAAGATTCATAGAACAATTTCAACGCTCTGTCATAATCTCCCATGCTAAAGTAAAGATTACCAAGATTGCCGCTTACAAGAAGCAATGTCTTATAGTCATCGGACGAGAGCATATCCTTTACAGATAAATACATTTTCTCTGCTGCCTTGAAATCACATTGTTTGACATATACGGAAGCTTTGTTGATTTTTATTTTTAAAAACTCTTCCGGGAAATCGAATTTGAATTTCTCCAATATCGATTCGGCTTCTTCGTATTTCTGCATCGCATCTTTGTAGCACCCGAAATGTTTCAAAGATAATGCATAGTTTGACGTGAAGAAGGCCATATTAGGTGAAGATTTCAAATCATCATCTTTCATTATTTTTTCATATATAAATCTGAATACCGTGTTTGAATCTCTGAAATTACCTTTGATCCATTCGGTTTCGCCTATATCATTCAGATAGATAAATTCTTTTTCAGAAAGATCTGCTTTGAGGATATCAATAACAATTCTTTCCTGCCTTTTAATTATTTCTTCCAGGGATTTTACACATTCTTTTTCTGCAATATCCTGTAATTCCGTATATTCCATCAGATATCAACTTCCTCTTCTTCGAAAAGCACAAGATATTCTCCTCTTTTTATTTTTTCAAAGAACGCCCGTTGTTTTTCATCTTTTTCATCCAATTTTAATTCAGAGATTTGAGAGGCTTCTGGATCGGTAAGGCATAACAAAGTTATGTATTTATTCAAAATAGATGTATTCCCATTTAATTCAACCTCGATTCTAGAATCGTCTTCTGAAGCTTTGATGCTTATTTCACATCTGTCATAAAGGTTTATTATTACTTTTTTTGTATTTATGACTTCGTGTTTTTTGTCTCCCCGCAGCCCCCTTATTTGTAATATCTCTGTCCCATAACAAATCGATTTATCGGGTGTGATAATGCTGAGTGATTCCCTTTCGTTCAGCATAAAACGAGAATAAGCCAAATTTCTGCCTTGAATCGTATTACTGTACTGAATAGCCATATTCGAAACTGCAGAAAAATTTTTCATCAACTGGTTTATATGCATTTTCAATCTATATTCTTTCTGTATCTTTAAAAGCGATTTTAACGCTAAAGATATTCTGTTTTTTATAACCGCCATTTTGAATGTTTTTACACTGAAGCTGTTTATTTTCCTATAGGATTCATAGCAATTTCTAACATCATGAAAACAATCAACACATTCACTTATATGTTCCTCTACTTTATTCAGATCATCATTGGATATATTTCTTTCATTAAGCATAAAGAGCGAGTATTTTTCTATTATTCCATAATCAAGATGTTTTTTTCCATTCATAACGATCACACCATTCTCTTTTTATACTTATATATACATCGCTTGTTTATAATTTCCGCAAGAAGCGTTTTAAAAATCCAGCTTTTCTTTCAGATATTTGTTGATTCTGAAATTCCAGTCACTTATATTCTTTGTTGGACTGTCGCTGAAAACATCTTTAAGGTACATTTCTCCTATGTTGTAATCCAATAAACTTTCATATCTCATCTTTGCACCACTATCCCCCTTTTTTATAATATTACGTAGTGGATTTTTTAACTTATTCTCAAGAATCTGTATTGATTTGCCATATTCTTCTTCATCTATGATTTTAATAAAACCGAGAAATTCGATACATAATTCATAAAGCCGCTCCATTTTAAAATTACCGTATCGTTCAGCTATTTCTAAAGGCGTAAATTCCAATTTCATCAAAATCGAAGCGAGAATTTGCCAGGGATAATTATCGGATTTAAGCGTTTCGCATATTATTTTCATCCCCGCGGCTTCATCGTAATATTTTTTTCTATATCGGCCTTCGATCCGACCCTTTCGAAGAAGTCTTCTTCATCCATGCCGTTAAAATCTGACCACTCAAACTCAAAAAACTTTTCTTTTTTAAGTAAAGTTATGGTATGATTTTCGCAAAGTTTTTTCGCCCATGTGTAAAAAGAACTTATGTATGGATTGTAAATGCCCAATTTCTGCCAAATGCGTCTTCTGATTTCCTGTAAATAATTATCTATCTGATCATAGGCAAAATGGTCATTTTTAAGTGATTTAAGCTTGCATAGTACGATATCCCTTATTGCATTTTGATATTTTTTCATCAGCAAATCGAAAGCATATGAATGGTTCTTCTTACTGAGTTGAATCAACAGTAAATCGAAGGCCTCTTCTTTTATGTTCAGCAAATACTCTTTTTTAAAATCAACATATTCTATCCTGGCCCAGTTTACTTCCCAATTTTTGTTAACTATATCTTTTATCCTTTCAATATTTTTTGTATTTTGATTTTTTAACTGCAACCTGCATCTTGTATTGAGGTTGCGCTGAATTTCAAAATTATATACGCTGTTTTTTTCGATATATTCATTTTTAACAGTTTTAATGTTCTGTATCAATTTTTCCATCTATAACATCTCCCCGGATGCAGATCTCATATATTCAAACTCCATCTATGGGATTTCGATAAGTTCATATGTTTTAGAATTCTCAAACGAGTTTATAATTTTTCTTTTTAAACTGTTTTCAAAATAATAATCCACGATCAGGACACCTTCTTCTTCATATATAGACTCACAAGCAGAATTGATAAACTTACCATTCAAATAAAACGGAAATCCGGTTTTATTGTCTATCATGACCAATTTTTCTTTGGGAATGCAGTTGTAAAAAAAATCAATTTTTGTCCTGTTCCATTTTATATTTCTTTTCTCAAGATCTGCCATATAGAATTCATTAAGGAAAGGAAGATTATCTATGTATTCGATAAATTCAGCCTTTTTGAATAGCCAGTGAATATCATCCACAAGTATGTCATCGATTTTATCGAATGAGAACATGGAAAAGTTTTCTTTGCCGAAGTAATCCCCGAAAAAAAATAAATTCTTTTTCACGAGAATAATCTCATCAGATGATACATATGCTTTTTCAAAGTTTTCCGGCCACACTAAAACCGATTCCCCTTCGATATCTGTATGAAATATGAAAACATACGAATTATCGGAAACTCTGAAAAGTATTTTTGGAAACGAACACCCGTCGCTATACGAAGGATTATGCCCATCGGTAAACATGAGATCAATTTGTATATAAGGAGGACAGGCAGGTAATGCAAAAACCTCTTCTCTAATTTCTTCAGAAGGTAATATTAAAAAACCAAAAGAATAAAAATTCACAGCTAAGAAAATATACGAAAAAGCCAGTGATTTCCTGATTTTCAATTTAATAACCATAGTTTTCGAACTCACCTTCCTTTAAAAACACAGGTGTTTGGAAATAAATACCGTTGAATTCAGAAAAGTCTTTTATTTCAGAGTACAAATCTTTGAAAATCAGATCTGTTTTTATACCTCCATTTTCGAGGGTCTCGCAATGTCTTTTCAGATTTCTGATTAAAAAATATGTAAAAAGGCTGTGACCTAAATCAGAGTAGGCATCTACCGATATCTCACTTTCGAGTGAAGAACCCCAGAATGTAAATTTTTCATTCTTTATTTTTAGAAAATCGTTCTTTTCAATTTCTTTGTTGTTTGAAATATCATCATCACTTTTTATTTTATATTCTTTTTTCAGATCATTATATCTGTAAGCATCTCCCGAATAGCAGCTGTCGAATATCACATTCAAAGTCTTTACCTTTGCAAGCAATCGTAAAATATAAGAGCATATCACATCATCTATCAGGTATGTACTTTCATCGTCTTCATCAAAATCCCATGGACAAAGCGTTTCATCCATTCCATCAGGTTCATCTCCATTTTTATCCGGCACTCTTTTACCATGGCCGGAAAAATAAATTATGAGTTCATCATTTTCATTCAATTTACCTGTGAGCGACTCAATCGTTTTTGTGATGGATCTTTTATTGGCTTGAGAATCCATAAGAGTCGTGATATTTTCTGGAGGCAGGAAATAATAATCCTTGAATACGGAAGCAATTTGCATGGCGTCTTCACATGGTGAATCGAGTTTTGAAAGGTTTTTATATTCTCCCACTCCTATAGAAATCAGATATTTATTGGAATTTGGAATATAATTATAATCATATTCGCATATATCGATGACTTTGGAATTTAAAAGATTCGAAAGAATTTCGAGTTTTTTTGAATTAATTGATCCAACTACTGAATGCAAAGAATCCAAATCGTTTATACCACTAATTACCAATAAAAAACATTCCCCGGAAACATCACTGTTGAGAATCATTTCATAATCTTCAGGGAAAAATAGCTTTTGATTTTTAAAAATGAAATTCCTGGAGTCAAATTGACTCGGACAGATTATCTCCGATTCTCCATTTGAATTAAATTGGAAACAGGTAAAATAACCGGTTTTATAAGCTTTAAAAGAAAAATATAATTTATCCCCGTTTTTATATGTTTTTTTATCAATTTCTATTGATGTTCTTTTTTCATTAAAACAATGTTCCGATAAGATCTCAGTGATTTCATCACAAAAAAATATATCTGTTGAAACAAGAAATGTCATGAACAATAATAAAATAAAAACACGCATAAATGATCACTTTTTATAATAAGATAGTCAATAAATATTTTACCATATTTTCAAACTATGGTTGTTTTGTAAAATTTTCACCTCTGAAAAATTATTGGTTTTTTGCTATAATTTTCTGAAACTAACGAATTCGGAGGGGAATAGTCGCGTGAACATCGAAGATTTGCAGGCTTACATAAAAAGTAAAGATCACAACCCGGATAAACAGCATAAATATTTTTACAAACTGGTGGAGGAGATAGGGGAGTTATCCTATGCCATGAATCATGATATGAGGATGACAGACGGAGAGATCAAAGGTACCGTAGAGGAAGAACTTTACGATGTCTTGTATTATGTTTTGGCTATTGCCAACATATACAGCATAGACTTGAGGGAATGTGCATTGATAAAAGAAAGGATAAACCGCGAGAAATACGGTTATGCATGTGATTTGGAGACATTTATTTCGAACAGAAAAGACATGGAAGGGTGATATCTGTGGAATGGGAAGGAATGATTACTTTTCTCGGAACAGCGGATCATAAAAACAGTTCAGTATTTTACAGGGATATTCTTGGCTTTGAACTTTTCCTCGACCAGGGACCGTGCAGAATATATACGGTGCCCGGCGGAGGCCGGATAGGATTTTGCACCCACGTACAACCTACTCCGGGAAGAAACCCGGTTCTCACATTTTTAACCGAACGGGTGGATGAAATGTATGAGCTGCTGGTAAAAGCAGGATACTCACCTCATGACAAACCCAGGATCAACGAGAAATTCAACATTTACCATTTCTTTCTGAACGATCCGGACGGATATTTGGTTGAACTACAGAAGTTTCTTTAAACCGCTTCATATCTGAAGAACGGTTTCAGTTTAATTCGGTGATCGCGGGAAACCTGCCTTTTTTGTATATCACTTCGCCATCGGCGGTTATTTCTCCGCTTTCCCCCATTTTTACTATCATATCGGTATGAATCGTCGAGCTGTTCGTGCCACCGGTTTCACGGTAAGCATTACCGAGTGCTATGTGAACTGTTCCGTACATTTTCTCATCGAAATGCGAGTTGTTTAAAAAAGTATTCACACCCGTATTCGTGCCGATTGCAAATTCTCCGATTTTTTTCGCGCCATCATCCATGGTCAGCAATGCATCCAGGTATTCCAAGCCCATATCGGCCTCGGCTTCTATTATCTTTCCGTTTCTGAAAGACAGGAATATGCCGTCTATTATGTTTCCCGAAAACTTAACCGGGTAATCTATGCTCACATAACCGTTAACCGAATTCTCCACAGGACATGTGAATATCTCTCCGCCGGGGAAATTCTGAAATCCCGAATCGTTTATCCATTTTCTGTTTTCTATGCTGAAAGACAGATCCGTTCCGACCGATTTTATGTTTATATTTTTCTTGCCGCTGAATATGTCGATTATTTTTTCGTTTCTTTCGTACAGTTTTCCCCATTCCCTTATCGGATCTTCATAATTCAGCATACTTGCTTCCATGACCATTTCAAAATATTCGTCCAGCGACATTCCCGCTTCCTGAGCAGCGGCTTCGGTTGGAAACTGGCACAAACACCACTGTATTTTGCCTTCGTATGAACGTGATTCGAGGGAATCGATCAGGGGTTTTTCAGCTACCCATTGCAGTGAAATTTTGTCGGTGTCAACACTTGAAAGCTGTCTGGTGTTGTTGTTACCGCATACGAATAAAAACGCATCCGCTTCTTCAAACATCACGGATATGTGTTTCGGAATGTAAGAAATCTGTTCATCCGATCCGTACTTGAGCATCGCTTCCTGAAAAGTAGGCGAATAAAGGGAAATCCAGGGCAAGCCGCCGGCAAGAAGGGCTTGCTTGTATATCTTCTTCATAAAAGGAATCGCCGCTTCGCTTCCTTCGATATGAAGTTTCTGATTTTTTTTGAGTTTCAGAGAATGGCGTATCAGTACCTCGGCGTATTTGTCGAACCTCCTGTCCAGCATAATCCCCTCCTGAATTGTCAATGTAAGTCATCGTAACGGTTTTTCTTGAAATCGCCACGTCAAACAGTTTGAAATCCCGAAAAACTATACGGCCTATGCCATACAGTGATAATTGACTGCAAAAAAACGATTGTTGAGAAACCTGTTAAAATCAGTTATTCTATTTACCGAAAGTTATAGTAGCCTATTATATCATTTTAATGATATACTCGCTTCATAAATACAACATACTGAATAAAAATATTCGTTCCGGGGTGCTCATGGCTAAAAAAAGAGATATCAAAAATTTCATATTCTGGTGCAAACAGCAGAATATGAGTTTTATAGAGTCTTTCAAAATGGCGAAGGGAACGTTCGATTCCATAAATGAAAATGAATTTTTCTGTCTTTGGGAAGGCAGAAAAACATTCAAAAAGAATAGAATGAAAATCCCGGTAATCATCACCATGATGTCTTTAATAGTCATTATGATTATTCTACCCAACGTTGTGAAACCTGAAATATACGGTCAGACTTATTATGGCAATACGGGAAGTGTTTTTGAATATCCGGTGCAGGTCAAAACGGCAGAACCGCAATTCAAAAAAAAATACGGTAAAGTTGAAGTTAAAATTACCCCGAGAGCGAATTACACGGCCGGATTCCGTATCGTTTCGGCAGCACGTTATGGCGGTTTTTCAGGGGAAATCGCACCGTTGGATTTGGCAGGCGTATGGGGTGGTTTACTCGATAAAGACCTGCTTTCGGAAATAAGCATTACTCAATATAACAGGTTTTATTTTTTTAAATACACCGCTGAATTTCCTTTCGGACTTGATTACATATACAGGCACAGTGCAAACATGCACATTATTCCCTCAACGGAGAACATAAAAAATGTTATCGGACGTCTGGGTATAAACGACGATATAGTTATCGAAGGGTATTTGGTTGACCTGCGTTGGGAAACCGGCAGCGGAGAATACCATTGGAACACGAGTCTTTCGAGAGAGGACAGTGGTGCGGGTGCATGTGAGATAATTTATGTAAAAAAACTTATTTTTAACGGATCATTATACGAATGAATTCAAATAATTTACGAGAACGTCGATAAGAAACCGTAAGCCATACCGGTTTAAACGAATCGGATCCGAGGTGATTTTTTGAAACGTACGGCAGTTTTTTCGACTTTTATCTTATTCATCATCATAATTTTTTCCGGGTGTAAAAATCCGCCGATACCGTCCGTGCTTAATGTGTATTTCGTATCTGTGAGCGGAGACGATTCGAATTCCGGCAGCCTACAATCTCCCTGGAGAAATCCCGGGTATGCTTCCAGACGGTTAAAACCCGGGGATACTCTCATAATACTCGGTGGAATTTATCTGCTCTCGGAATACGACGAGGATATTTTAATTCCGCCGTCCGGCGAAAAGGACAATTGGATAACCATTAGGGGAGAAAATGGCAACAGGCCGGTTCTCGCCGGTTCAAACAATCTTTTCAGTGCGATCATACTCTCGGATGTGAGATATATAAGGATAGAAAACATAGAAATAACGTCTTTTGAAGGTGGCTTCTTCAGAGATGCCATAAACGCAACTTCGGAAAAAATAGAGAATATTGAGATACGCGACATGTACGTACACCACATCGACGAATTCGGACTGAACATAAAAGATGTTTTTGGTATCGTTATAGACGGTTGTACGTTTTCACATTGCGGATTCGGAGCAATCGGAGGTCCGGCGGGAGAAGAAGGTGGCTGGGAGAATGCGGTTATAAGTAACTGCAACTTGACAGCTTCGGGTCATTATTACCATGGAATTGAAGATAATCCCGAAAATCCTTACGACAGGGCAGACGGTATCGGCATCGAGGGATCACTCGGACCATTGGAAATAAACAACTGTGTTTCGTCACACAACAGAGGCGACGGAATAGACACGAAGAACGAGAACGTATACATACACGAGTGCGTCGTATCGAACAACTATGGAGATGGAATAAAACTGTGGGGTGACGGCAGCAGAGTAGAAAACACTCTCGTGACAGGAACCGGGGATGGAGATACGAGTTCACCGTGGTGTCCCGTTGTTATCGACAACATCGGTAAATCCGGTTCGAAGTTTACACTCAGCAATCTGACGATTCACGATAATCCGCTCAGAACAAGCTATTCCATATACGTACAATATTCTTCAACCGTCCCGGTTGACGTAAGCATGACGAACTGCATATTCTCGGACTGCTACGGCATGGCTTTTTTCGGAGACAGCGTCAGTCTGACCGCAAACAACAACTGTTTTAACAGGCCGGGGGAGGATGAACAGGTTCATGCCAATTCCATAGATTACACAGCCGCACAGATTAATTCCGGTTTGCTGGGAAACGGAAACATATCCGCTGATCCGGATTTTATAAACCCGTCCTGGGGGGGAGAGATCTACGATTATCATTTGGATGGCGATAGTCCGTGCATCGACTCCGGAACCGCCACGAATGCACCCGGATCGGATATTGAAGGTACATTTAGGCCTAAGGGCAGCGGCTACGATATGGGAGTATACGAAAATGGAAAAGCCGAAGCTGAATATGTGAGAGTTGAAAATACGGTACAGTTGGTTCAGGCTGTAGAGAATGCAAACAACGGCGGGCTGGCGAATATCAGAATCGATGATGGAACCTATACGCTTTCATCACAACTGTGGATAGGCAGACAAGGTACGGATATAAGAGGCCTGAGCGGTAATGCGGAAAATGTGATAATACAGGGGCAGGGAATGCATGGGAGTGTTCCCATGATTTTCGAAGTTGCAGCCGAAGATTTCCACCTCGAAGGAGTGACGTTGAAAAATGTGGCCAACCATGCAGTGCAGGTCCATGGGGAGCTCGGTGCGCACAATCCCCGTTTCAAAAATGTGATATTTCAGGATACATATGAACAGATGCTGAAAGTATCTTACAATCTATCGGTAAGTGCACAGAAATTATCCGGAGGCATGGTGGAAAACTGCGTATTCGAATACACGTCCGGAATCGGTCCGCAGTATTACATAGGAGGCATAGATGTTCACAACGGGAAAGACTGGATAATCAGAGACAGCGTGTTCAAAAACATAAGAAGTCCCTCGGGCAGCCTCGCCGAACACGCTATACATTTCTGGAGCGATTCCGAAGGCACGCTCGTGGAGCGAAACCTGATAATAAACTGTGACAGGGGAATCGGGTTCGGACTCGGGGACAGGGGGCATTCGGGAGGCATCATCAGAAACAACATGATATACCACGATACTTCCGAAGGGTTTGCCGATGTGGGCATATCTCTCGAAAATGCGAAAGACGCGCGTGTTTACAACAACACGGTATTCATGGAGAACTCTTATCCGAATGCGATAGAATACAGATTTCCGGGAACAAGTGATGTGTATATAGCCAACAATTTGACTAACAAAGCGATATTATCGAGAGATGGCGGAAGCGGGCTCCTGCAGGGAAATTTTACGAACGCCACGGGAAATCTGTTCTCAGACGATTTTCCGGGAGATCTTCATCTGAAAACGCATACTACCGGGGTGAGCGATTCGGGGGTTTTGATTCCGCAGCTAACGGATGATTTCGACGGGGATGCCCGGCCAATGGGTATCGGAATAGACATCGGAGCCGACGAATTCGATTGATGAATTTTAGATAAATTTTTAACAAAAAGCACATATGTAAAACTGGTAAATATATGAATATGTGATATATAATATCTTTTATAAACTTGGAAAATCAATGCTATATTCCGGGAATTTGAGGGGTGATGGTATGGAAAAGGTTAAAATCGGAATCATTATTTGCAACCGCTACAGAAATTGCGGTGGCGGAAAGTGTTTCAGGGCGGCGAAAAATTACGAGGGTGCCTTTAAGGCCCACGAGGGAAAAGAAATCGAAATAGTCGGATACACCACATGTGGCGGTTGTCCGGGTGGGAATATAGAATACGTACCCGCCGAGATGAAGAAAAACGGAGCACAGGTTATACATCTTGCAACCGGTATGATAGTGGGTTATCCACCCTGCCCGAACATAAATTATTTCAAAAAATTCATAGAAGAGAAGTATGGAATAGAGGTCATACTCGGAACTCATCCCATACCGGAAAATTATTTCACAACGCATGAAAATCTCGGAACATGGAAATCTTCGACATGGCAGGGAATCATTGCAAATTTGTCAAAAGATGAAAATCTGAGGAAGGCATACGACTGAGCTCGTTTTTCTATGATTCCTTTCCTTTTCAGCAATAATCGTCAAGAAACCGGGAACAAAAGGTTATAAAATCGATTATAAACTGAAGGGAGGTTTTCGTTGTGGATAAAGGAAAATACACTTTAAAAGCTATCGGAAGAGCGCTGGTTAAGGACGGTTGTTATTTTGTAGAAATAGATGAAGAATATAGACCCGCATTGAAGGATTTGGATGATTTCGGGCACATAGATGTGGTATGGTGGGCGGATAAATTGGATAAGGAAGAATACAGAAACGTACTGACTGCCGGAAAAACATACGTAAAAGCTCCTGAGAATCTTGGGATTTTTGCGACTCGTTCTCCGCTGAGGCCAAACCCGGTGGCAATTACCGTTTGCTCACTGATAGGCATAGATCATGAAAAAGGGCTGGTCCAGTTGAATTATCTGGATGCGGATGATGGTACCCCGGTTATCGACATAAAACCGTATCATCCCTGCACGGACAGGGTGAGAGATATTAAATTGCCGGAATGGTGTGAACATTGGCCGAAATACTACGAAGAATCCGGTGAATTTGACTGGGAATCGGAATTTTTGTTTTAACCGTATAATAATTTAATTGCCGGGGATTCGAAAGAATCCCTTTTTTTGTTGACAAATCAATCTGAACGGTGTAGAATATAGTTCGAAATCTAACAGTTAGAATGATAACTTTTATTGGAGGGGTAATGGACAAAGAGAACATAATGGAATATTTTCACCATATACCCAAGCTCATGAGAACCTTTTTCCATTCATTCGATATTTCTCACCTGCAGCTGCCTATAAACAAAACCCAGGAGAAGATTCTTATGATCATAATGAATCATGAAAATACTCCGATGAATGAAATAGGAAAATTCGTGGGTTTGGAAAAGGGATCTTTCACAAGTGCCACCGACCACCTCACGGGTATCGGATTCATCAAAAGAAACAGATCCCAGAAAGACAGGCGTGTTAGTATATCTGTCTCTGACTGAAAAAGGCAAGGAAGTTACCGAGGTCTTAAAGAAAGAATTTGAGAGACAGCTTGATTTGAAACTTGAAGTTTTGAGTAAAGAAGAACTTGAAGAATTTCTGAATTCGCTTCGCATCGCGGCAAAATATTCTGCCATATTGAATGAACGTATTAACTGCCAATAGGTAAAACATTCTTATTCTAAAAATAAATCAAGAGGAGATATTTTATGAACGAAAAAAGAATACAGGTACTTGAAAGAGAACCTGTTACCAAAGCTATTTTTAAAATGGCACTTCCGATGATGACCGGAATGATAGTGCAGATACTTTACAGCCTCATAGATACTTTTTTCGTCGGACAGCTGAATGATCCGGACCAGGTTGCCGCAGTGGCTATTTCCATGCCCCTTTTTATGCTTTTGATGGCGATAAGCGGTACCATGGGAAACGGCGGCGCGTCCTTCCTTTCGAGAGTTCTCGGTGCGAAGGATTATGACAAGGCTAACAAAACGGTTTCAACAGCGTTTTTCATATGTATTTTCATAGGAGCGATAACATCGGTTCTCGGCATAATACTCATAGACCCTATAGTAAATCTGCTCGGCGCCACTCAGTCGATATTCTCCTATGCACGAGCCTATTCGCTGATAATACTGTCTTCAAGCATAATAATAATGTGCAATTATGCCATAGGCCAATTACTGAGGGCCGAAGGCGGCGCAAAGGAAGCCATGTTTGGCATGCTGATCGGAACCGTAGTGAATATCGCACTTGATCCGGTTTTCATATTCGTCTTCAAAATGGGTGCCACCGGAGCCGCAGTCGCAACGGTGATAGCGAATGCAATCGGACTTTTATACTACCTTTCCATCTATCTGAGGAAGAAAAGCATGGTTCATATTTCCATCAAATACTTCTCTTTAGACAAACAGATCATCTCGGAAATACTGAAAATTGGGATACCTTCTTCCCTCAACCAGCTCTTGTTGAGCATCGCCAACATATTCACCAACAATTTTGCAGCCATCTACGGATCAATAGCGGTTGCCGCTATGGGAATCGCCGGAAGAATAAACATGATACCGATATATCTCATACTCGGTGTGGCGATAGGGTGCCAGCCTCTGATAGGCTACAGTTACGGCGCGAATATGTATTCGAGGCTCAAAGAGATAATCAGAAAAGCGATAATCATCGGAAGTTCCATGAGCATCACGTTTATGGTCCTGTTCATGGTGTTTTCAAGGGAATTAATATCGATTTTCATCAAAGATCCCGATGTAATAAACACGGGAAGCACCATACTCGTCGCACTATCGCTTTCACTGCTGGTGCTCGGTGTGCAGATAGTAATAATGAACGCGATACAGGCCATGGGCAAGGCCGCACCCTCTCTCATCATTTCGATATCGAGACAGGGTTTGATGTTCATACCGCTGCTTTTCATTCTCAACAATCTGTTCGCGTTCAACGGATTCATATACGCACAACCCATAGCCGATTTGTGTACGGTTGTTCTTGCCATATTCCTTTTCGTGGGCATAATGAAAAAGATGAAAAAAAAGACCGTACCGAATCTGGAAACACTGGAACAGGAAATATAAGTAAACTGTAAAAAAGGGGATTCTTCCGAATCCCCTTTTTTTAGTCATTTGATATTTGAAATTGTCCGTTACTTTCCGGAAGAAAAAACCGGTTATATTCAGGTTAAGCTTTTTGCATATATACTCTATGGCTTTCATCGCGCGAACGCTGTTTCCGGCTTCGTCCAGACGCGGAGAAAAACCGGTTATAGCCATCTTTCCGGGAACAATAGCCACTATACCCCCGCCCACACCGATTTTTTCTTCGACCAATTCAAAATCACGCAGTTCCTGCATGACCAAAGCCATCGTAAAAGGCTTTGAAACAGACTCTATTGCGAAAGAATAGTCCGTATCGCCAACGGTGTATATTTCTCCGTCTATGGTTGCGATTGCTATTCCGAAGAGTTCCGAAGGGACATTCGCCAATTCGGGAATGTAATCGGCATTTTTCCCGTCTTTTAAGTCCCTGTAATTCTCATATGCCTCTTTTATAACCGTTTCGATTATGTCTTTCGACGGAATCTCACCGATTCTTCCAAAAAACGAAGACCCAAAAAACAGCATAAGACACATAAACATGAAAATCAATTTAGAATATGAAGCAACGGTTCCGGAAGTTTTAAGCATAAATCATCCTCCTGTAATAAAATTGCAGATGAGATAAATCCCACCGACGTCAACAGTACATATTAATAATTTATTATATCATTATCTCCGCCGCTTCATGATTCGCTGACGAAAGTTGTCAGTACAAGGATGTCCGATATGATTTTTGAAAATGGTATTTTTATAGAGGCACTGAGATTAAATAAGTAAGGCAGGATAACAGAAAAACTCAAATATCTCAAAGAGAATGTTATAAACCCGGTAAAAACGAAAATTAAAAATACCCCGGAATGTCATAAAACGACACCCTGGGGTATATCATGCCAAAAACGTCCGATTTATTTTCCGCCGAGGCTGTTGATTGCTTCAAGAAGATCTTCGTATGGATCTTGCCATTCGGGTGGTTTGATTGTTTTACCATCTTCCCTGAAATGCGGTTTTCCGTCGGACCATAATTTATCCATATTGGCTTCGTGTACAATATCGAATAGCCCTTCGGGCGGAATTCCCATTTCAACAAGCGCTCCGAGAGCGAGATAAATCAGGTCTATCAAAGCATCGGCCTGTTCCACTATATTTTCCGATTTTCTGAATTCTTCGAGTTCCTCTTTCATCCACTTATGCCTTTTGTAAACCCTTATTCTGTCAAGCATAACCGCATTATCGGGTGCAGGCTGTTCGAATGTTTTGTGAAACTCCCTTACTTTTTCCCATTCTTTGTTCATTCTGTGCGTTTCACCTCCATAATAATTATAAATTATATCACAATTATCATATATAGGTAAAACTTTTTATTCCAGGTTGTACTATTTTCCAAACAATATAGCTGGTATTCATATGCATTAATGTTTATTTTTGTTTTGAGGTGAACCTTCGCGTTATATTACGAAATGTACGATCAGCATATTCCCGGGATGAATCTTTTCGTTTTTTTCATATATTGAACATATTCCTCTCCGAATTCCGATATCATATCTTTTTCTTCTTTTTTTGCGAGTTTCACATACATGTATATTATCACCGGGAACATGATAAGCGTGGGCAAAGTCGCCCATTCGGCGAGCATTCCCGAAGAGATGAGCATCAGGCCGGCGTACTGCGGATGTCTTATGTATCTGTATATTCCCTTGCATACCACCTTTCCCTGCCCTTTAACGTATTTCCAGTAATTGTGGTATACGGAATACCATCCGAGTATTATCAGAATCAAACCGGATAGAGAAAGAGCGATATTTATATACATTCCCGCATACCCGATTTTATCGAAAAGAGTGTGCCCCCAAAGAACACCGTTCGGCAGATTTTCCCCTATGAAAATACTCAGAATATACATGCTGAAAGGTATTCCGTGCATTTCCACCGCAAATGCGATCACAAAAGCAAGATACGCCGCTGCCGGTTTTCTGTTCATTTTTCTGTAAAATGGCATAAAAAACAGTATGGAACCGTACAGAATTGCAAAGAATATTACCGCTCCCCACTGGCTGAAATGACTCTCGAGTGTTTCCATCTTATAACCCTCCTGTATTTATTTTCGGATGGATTATAATCGATAAACGGATAAGGTGAAACTAACCAAGGTTAGGCTTCGGGTCAGGGTGTGGGATTGTAAAAAGTAATGGAGCCGGGATTCAGATGATATTCATCTTTTTGGCCTTTTCCACAACTTTGAATCTGTTTTTTGCATCAAGCTTCGACAATATGTTGTTGACATGCCACTTTACCGTCCCCACGCTTATGAAAAGTTTGCTTCCGATTTCTCCGTTGCTTAACCCGAGTGAAATCAGCTTTAAGATATCGGTTTCTTTCGGTGTGAGTAAATTATCGTATTTATCATCGCTATCCGGTTTTGATATACCCGAATTCATTTTATGCAGCAACGGCCAGAATTCGTACTTATAAAGATAAAAGTCCGATTTCAGCAGGTTTTTATCGTGGTATTTTATTGCCTCTTCCAGTATCGTTTCCGATTCCTTTATTTCACCGCTTCTGTAATATCTGTCGGCCAATAATATCAAAGCGGTCTGAAGATCCGCCATATCACCGTTGAATCTGTGCCTTTCGATATTCCCAACCGCAGAATCAAGTGTGTATGAATCACATTCGCCGATGTTAAACAGGTATGAAAGCATTTCATCTACGAGAGGGTACGATGGTTTATTTTCGAACTGAATCGCTTCGAGCCTTTCCCTGTCGAGTCTGGAAATTTTTCCTTCACAGAGCATATTCCCGTAAATCAGAATTACCTGCATGAGCGGGTAATTCATGCCGCTGAAGATTTTTTTCGTTTCTTCCAGGTATTTTTTAAGCGAATCCATATCTTTCATCAGCACAAGTGTTTTCATGATGTATATTTCAAGCAGACCATGCATATGTATCAGATCCATCGAATCTATGGCTGCTTTCGCCCGCATTAAATAATCAAGTGCAAGCGAAACCCTGTTCTGTAAGTAATAACATATTCCAAGCGGCAGACAAATCACATCCCAATACGAGTTGCTTCCGGACTTGAATACAGAAGCGGCTAAAAGGGCATTGTTCGCCCTGCATATCACATTATCGGTTTCACCAATCTTGAAAAGCTTCAGCAAGGCGTTAGTAAGGGATACTGAGGCCGGAAACTGCATATCGCATTTCATAAAATCTTCGTAAGCCTTCAGAAAATATTCCACCGACTCACGTATCCTGTAGTTTCCTGCAAGTATTTGCCCATGCGACAGCAAGGCGTTCGCATGGAAAACGGAAGCACCTTCCCCAGGCAGGATGCTTAACGCTTCCTCGCTACATTTCAGTCTGTAAGTGTTGTCACCGAATATACCGGATAAACCCTCCAGCGATTTGAAAAGAGAACGGTAATTCAGATCCAGCTTCGAGCAATCTATTTTTTTCACGTTATCGGCCATGGACATGTTGTCTCCTGAGAGCATTGCCAGCCAGGCCATTATAGTCATCGCCTCGTCATCTGCCAGTTTTATTTCCCTGAGTTTCAGGTAGTGCTTTCTCAAAAAAGGGGTGCTGAACAAATCCGAAATGTTCTTTTTAAGAAAACGCGAAAGTTTTTCTGAATCTGACTCGGTGAGTATTTTATCCAAAGAGTCTCCGAAATTCATTTTTTCTCCTTAATAACCGATTAAATTTCTTTACGGTTGATGTGCAGGTATGTTCATAGGTATTCATTCGTTGAATTGCTCCGGCGGAAAACCGCTTTCAATTTCCGTTATGCCTTTTTATTTCCAGGAATTCTTCTTCTATCTCAAAATAAAATTCCACAAGCTGCGGGTCAAAATGTTTGCCCTTTCCCTGTCTTATTATCTCATTCGTGTGAGCCTGGTCGAATGCCGGTTTATATACCCTTTTAGTAGTCAGCGCGTCATATACGTCGGCAAAAGCCACAATTCGAGCTTCGAGCGGTATTTCCTCCCCGAGCAGATGCGCGCAATATCCCGTTCCGTCCCATTTTTCATGATGGTACAACGCTATGTTTTTCGCCATTTCATCTATATTTTCATCGTTGAGCAAATTATAACCTATCTTTACATGAGCCTTCATCTTCTCCCTTTCTTCAGTCGTGTAGGGTCCCTTTTTCTTCAATATGTCAGGATCTATGCCCACTTTTCCCACATCGTGCAGTGAAGCGTAAAGACTTATCTTTTTTACGAATTCGCTGTCGCATCCATATTTTAACGCAAGTTTTCTCGAATATTGCTTTACCCTTATTATGTGGCTTCCGGTATCGTCGTCGTTCAGATAATTGGCGTTTTCGAGAGCCTTTACCATAGCGATGGTTAGACTTTCTATTTTCAAAGTTTTTTCTTCTACCAGTTTGTTCAGGAATATTTCTTCGTTTTGCAGTAGAAGATTTTTATCCCGGAGGTCATCCTGCAGATTTTTTATTTTACAATGGTTGCGTACCCTTGCAAGCAACTCCGCCTTTTTGAAGGGTTTTGATACGTAATCGGCTCCCCCTGCTTCAAAGCCTTTTACTATATTCTGCACATCGTTCAAAGCTGTTATGAATATTATCGGAATATCTCTGGTTCGCTCTCCGGATTTTAAAATACCTGCAAAATCAAATCCGCTCATACCAGGCATCATGACGTCAAGCAGAATCAGATCGAGAGTTTCACCTTTTGCATGTACGTTTTCTATGATTTTTTCGGCCTCTTCTGCACAGGATGCCAATTCCACGATGTAATCCGGGTTCAGGTAAATACCTATTATCCTTCTTATTTCTGCTGTATCGTCCACTATCAGTATTTTATTTTTCTTCACTTCCTACCCCCGTCTTTTTGAAATAATCAATATAAGCTTCGACTATTTCCCCTATTTTCTTTTTAAACTCTTCCAGTTCATCTTCCAGTCCGGTGTAATCACCTTCGTCTATTCGTTTTTTGATATTGCTTATGGTATGATATGAACTCTCGTCAGCAAAAAAACCGGCGGAAGACCTTATGAAATGAACCTTTTTTCCGAGTAATTCATAATTTTTTTCTGCCAGGCATTTATCGAATTCCGAAAGCGAATGTGATATGGTTTTGAAGAAATCCTTCGCCAGCGAATACATTTCTTCTGCACTGACACTCAATTCGTTTATTTTATCTTCGACTCTGAAAGCAACGTATGGTTTGGTTTTTTCATACTCATCATTTAATTGCCTGTTTTCGCTTTCAAAATACTCCATGATTTTTTTATACAGTTTTTCTTTTCTGACGGGTTTGGTAATATATGTATCCGCACCGGCCAACGAGCATATTTCTCTGCTTTCCTTATGCGAATCGGCACTCAGTGCAAATATGAGAGTTGGTTTTCTTCCATTGTCAATTTCCCATTTCCTGATTTTTTTTATGGCCGTTATTCCATCCATCACCGGCATTTGAATATCCATAAGTATCAGATCAAAATCACCGTTTTTATAAGCTTCATATGCCTCTTCACCGTTGGTAACCGTTTTGTTTCGCCATTGCCTCTGTTCAATGAACAGAGAAAGGACTTTTCTGTTACTGCTGTTGTCTTCGGCTATTAATACGCGAAAATCTTTATCCATATTTTTTATTCCGGCAATTTTCTCTTCTTCTTTTCCGGATAAATCGATCTCCAATTTCAGGCATACCGAAAAAATCGTGCCCTTACCCGGACAACTTTCCACTTCTATTTTTCCGTTCATAATATCCACTATATTTTTAACTATGCTTAATCCAAGACCTGTACCCCCAAAACGCCTGGTAACGCTTCCGTCCTCCTGTTGGAAACTTTTGAACAATGAAGGCATGAATTCGTCATTGATGCCTATTCCCGTATCAGATATCTTTATACGGATTTCAGCAGATTTTTCTTCCATGTATATTTTTTCCGTTATTAAATCGAGCTTCACCGATCCGGCAGAAGTGAACTTCAATGAGTTGCCAATAAGATTGTAAAGAATCTGGGAGATTCTCACAGGATCCCCTTTAAAAAAACGCGGACATGTCTCGTCGATATCCATGATGAATTCAAGCTGTTTCTTTCTGAAGCTTTCAGAAAAAGACCTGTAAACATCCGTGATGAGATTGCGCATATCAAAGCTTATCACTTCAAGCTTTAACTGATTCGCCTCAAGCCTGGAATAATCGAGAATATCGTTTATCAGTTCGAGAAGGTGATTGGCGGAATTAACAGCGGTCTCTATATATTCCTTTTGTTCTTCGTTCAAAGGGGTATCTCCGAGAATATCAAGCATCCCTATTATTGAAACCATCGGAGTGCGAATTTCATGACTCATATTCGCCAAAAAACGCGATTTCATGAGAGTAGCTTCGAATGCTTTATCTCTGGCCAATCTCAGTGAATTCTCAATTTTTTTTATTTCGGAAAGATCTGTTACTACTGCAGTTGTACCGATTATCTTTTCCCCTTTGTATCTCGGCACACCGGTTATCATAACTGGTATTGACGTACCGTCTTTTTTTACAAGATTAGTCTCATAACTTCCCTTTATGCCTTTATGCCTCTGTTCGGCCGCATTGTCCAAAACAGAATAGTTTTCTTCTTTCGTTATGTTGTAGGGACTCTTTCCAATTAATTCACTGGGATCATAACCCATAAAATTAGAAAAAGCAGGATTCACATACTCGAATATTTTTTCGGAGTTTGTTATTGTCAATCCCTGGCCCATATTGTTCATTATCTGCTGGGCAAATTCTTTTTCGGCATTCAGATTGCTTTCATATCTTTTTCGCTCGACGGAATTTGCTATCATTTCTCCTACTATTCTGAGTATTTTAAGTATGTTATCGCTTAATTTTATCGATTTTCCCGTAAAATCAAATCCGATGAAACCAATCGCACTCTGCTCTATGTTCAACGGAAGAACTATCAAAGACATTATGTTTTGTGATTCAAGGATTTCTTTTTCCACCGCTGCTTCATGCGGCATTTTTGCCACATCCGGAATGTATATGTACTTGTCGCTCCGAATATTTTCCATCCACCACGGCAGAATGTCCTGCGGAATGTTTTTAAGTTTATCTATCTGAGGTTCCACACCTTGGGCACACCATTCATGGGTATTTGACATCAGCAATTCTTCGCGACTTCCCGTTTCTTCCGTATATTCACTGAAGAGAAAAACATAACTCCTGTCTGCACTGAAAAATTCCCCAATCTGTTTAAGTGCATTTCTTATGGCATGGTCAACGTTATCGGCTTTTTGCTGTATGAAATTCGTGGAAATAGTCATTAGAAGATGTTCGAAATCCCCGAGGTATTTCAAGGTCTTGGAACTCTTTAAGAACTTGAAAAATATGAATATGCAGAAAAAAAGCAGAGAAAACAAGACTGCCAAAAACAATTCCAACTCTATAACGATAGCCTCCTTATAATGATTTATATATATTTTATCATAAAACAAAATGCAATCAAATATACATTATAATAGAGAATAAATATTAATTATCAAGGAGTGCAAATTAGACCGGTTAACCGAATATACTTCTTAAAAACAATTGAGCGTAACTCTTTTCTGATATCTTACACTTGAAGTGAATACACAAGTCCAGGGGAGCCGAAAAGGCTGAGAGGGAATTCATAATTCCGACCCTTTGACCTGATCCGGGTAATACCGGCGTAGGGAGAGCCATAAAATAAACAACAATCGAACCCTGTCGGTAGACAGGGTTTTTATTTTTTAAGAAAAAACGATTTCATCCTTTTATGGTTGAAACACAAAAACACAGGAGGTAATTAAAGTGAGAAAAGTGATGCTCTTTTTAATGTTTATGCTGGTTGTCTCGGCTTCTCAAATGGCTTTGACGGTTTACACATACGAAAGTCTGGGCTGGATAGAGGAGAGTGCGGTTGGGATTTTCGAGGAAAAATACGGAGTTGACGTGGATGTAATCCAATTGGGGGACGGGGGAAATGTTTTATCACGTCTGATACTTGAAAAAAGAAATCCGAGAGCCGATATAGTAATCGGACTTGACCAGAGTCTTGCGGTGAAGGCTATTGAAGAAGGCATTCTCGATACTTACACACCGAAAAATCTTTCGAATATCGCCAGGAAAGAATATATATTCGATAAGACCGGCAGAATGTACCCGTTTGATTTTGGTGCGATTGCCATAATATACGATCCCATGAGAATGGACAGCGTACCCGTTTCTTTCGAAGATCTGAAGAATTATAAAAACAGCCTTGTAATACAGGATCCGAGAAGTTCCAGCACGGGGCAGGCTTTTCTGCTGTGGACTATCGCCATATACGGTGAAAACTGGAAAACATTCTGGACTGAACTGAAACCGGCAATATTAACGGTAACATCCGGATGGAGCGAAGCGTTTTCCAAATTCGAAGCCGGGGAAGCTCCTATGATGGTCAGCTACGCAACTGACGGGGCATATTCATACCATTACTACGAATCCACGCAGTACAAGGCTTTCATACCCGAAGAAGGAGCATATCTGCAGATAGAAGGAGCGGCAATCGTGAAGGGTTCTAAAAACAGGGAAGATGCGGAAAAATTCATGGATTTCATACTCTCCGAAGATTTTCAGAAAGAAATAGCACTTAACCAGTGGATGTTTCCCGTCATGGAAGTTAAACTGCCGGATGCGTTCAAATACGCGGTGACACCTGAAAAAATAGTCACAATTGATACTGACATTATCGCGGAAAACATGGAAAAATGGATTTCCGACTGGGAGGAGATAATGTATTAAAAACAGAAACGGCATAGTTGCGCTACCGGTATATCTTTTTTTATGGATATTTCCGATTTCACTTCTTATAAAAGATTTCTTGAATTTTGAAGATTTAAAATTCATATTGGACCCGAAATTCATTCGGGTCCTGTCTTTCACTTTCTACGAGTCGATTCTGTCATCTTTATTCGCGCTGATCGCCGCATTTTTCCCGGCAGTGTACATATACAGAAAATCGAATTTTCTTTCGCAGATGCTTGAGAATTCAATTTTCATACCGTTTTTCTTCCCACCGGTTTCAATGGTGATAGCCTTTTCTATAATATTTGCATCGAACGGAATACTCTCAAAACTCGGAATAAAACTGGATATAATGTATTCGGTGAAGGCCATAGTAATAGCACATGTTTTCTACAATTCCCCGATATTCGTAAAATACATCGGAAGTGCATTGAAACTCATCGATCCTATGCTTGAAGAATCGTCTAAAATAGATGGTGCGGGAAGGATTTCCAGATTCTTCAAAATCGAGATTCCGCAGATTTTTCCGTCGATTATGAAGGCCTTCTTTCTGGTTTTTACCTATTCGTTCATGAGCTTCGCGGTGGTTTTAAACCTGGGAGGAGTAAAGTACTCGACTGTCGAAGTATCCGTGGCAAATGCACTCAGAGGCAACTTTGATTTTTCAAAAGCACTGGTTTATGCGGGAGTACAGTTTGTAGTTTTGTTCATGCTGAATCTGATTCTTTCAAAACTGGGTGGAAATGTGTACGAGACAGGCTATTCCGGAAATTCCCGCGAAAAGCCATCCGCCTGGAGTGTGTTGACATCTGTTTTTTATGCGATTTTCGAATATGGAATTGTTTTTATCGGACTATCGGGAATTGTTTTCGATTTTTACAACGACAGATTTTCGTTGAAACATTTTCTTTCTCTTTTCTCGAAAGAACTGAACGATAAATTTCCGGTTATCGTGTCCATGCTGAACTCCTGTACCGTCGCTTTTATAACCGGAATAATAACGGTTATGACGGCGTATGCGTTCCTCAGAATGCGCGGAAAGATAACCGATATTATAATACTCCCGATACTCGGAATATCCTCGGCTTTTTTAGCCATATCGTTGCTGTATGTGAATATCGTCATGAATATTCCTTTCTCAGTACTGATAGTCGTGGGATATATTTTAACGGCAACGCCCATAGCATACTCGTTCTTATATCACAGCGTAAAAGGATTTCCCCACGAATTGAGAGAGGCCGCAAAGATAGATGGTGCGGGTAAATTAAAGATATTCGGAAAAATAGAGTTGCCGCTGCTTATGCCCTCTTTTACAGCGGTGTTTTTTCAGGTTTTTGCGATAATATACGGAGAATTCACGATATCCTACACAATGCAGATAAGGGATTTCTTTCCGCTTGCAAGTGTCGTGAACTACTCGCTTTCGGCTCAGCGATACTATCTTGAGAGCAGTGCATTTGCCGGTTTCAACACCATAGTGATATTCGCGCTTTTCTTCATTTCTTCAAGAATCATACGCCGAAGGAGATTTTACATTTGAAAACATCTTCGGATTTACCGGAAATTATGGTGTGCACTAAAATCATACCCATAGAATGAAATTTATACGAAAATGAAATTTTATTTTAACGATATGATGATAGAATAAGTGACGCAAACGTCGTTTAGGGGGATTTATGCCGAAATTCAAAAGAAAAACCAAAGAAGAAAGAGAGAACGAAATAAGGGAAGCAGCAGCGAAAGTTTTCGCACGAAAAGGATTCAGAAATACCACAATGGAAGACATAATAAGTGAAACATCCCTCTCCAAAGGAGGAGTATACAGGTATTTTTCCTCCCCTAAAGACATATTGATTTCAATAATGGAAACCGGCAACGAATCGATCTTTGACACTCTCAAAATCGTTGAAATCGAAAATACCGAAATAGAAGACCTTCCGGAATTGCTCGCGGAAAAAACGGTGAGAAAAATATACGATGACAGGCCTCTCAAAAGGATATACGTGATTTTTCTGAGTGAATTGATTTATGACAAAAACCTCGTGAAGGCTCATGAGGAGATTGAAAGGAAAAATATAGAAAGAATAACCGGAATGATAAGAAAAAAATTTCCCGAAATCAAACCCGATAAAAACAGAATGGAACTATCAAGTAAACTTATGATTGGACTGCTTTATTTCAATTCCATATTCGAAGGTGAAAACGACAAAGGCAAACGGGAAATGGTCATGGATATTTTTAGAAAATTTTATACCGATATGCTGCTGTAATTTTTTTAAAACATATATGACGGTGACGTCAATTGCTATAAGGAGAAGAAAATGGAAAAAAGACAGGAATTGTTGAATGAAAACCTGATGAAGCTAACCTTCAGTCTTTCCGTTCCGTCGATAGTCGGAATGCTCGTTGTAGGTATGTACAGCTTTGTTGATGCAATATTTGTAGGGCAATGGGTGGGACCGGAAGCTCTCGGAGGTATATCGGTTGCCTATCCGGTAACCATAATAAACAATGCGATGGCCATTCTTGTGGGTATGGGCAGTTCTTCCGTATTATCAAGGGCGGTGGGAAGAGGGAACCGGAAACTCATAGAAAAGATTCCGGGAAACCTTTCCGTACTTATATTCATAATATCGGTGGTCATAACCTTTCTTGGGGTCGTGTTTTCCGAAAACCTCATGGTGCTGTCCGGAGCGAACGGGCGCATAAAAGAACTTGGTGCCGGTTATCTCAGAATTGTATTTCTGGGTTCTTTTTTCGTGAATTTCTCACAGAGTGCCAACATGCTCGTAAGGGGAGAAGGAAAGATGAAAATCGCCATGCTGATAATGGGCATCGGAGCGATGCTCAACATATTGCTTGATCCCGTTTTCATAAAAATCCTTAACATGGGTATTGAAGGGGCGGCTTACGCCACGGTGCTCTCACAGATAATACAGTTTGCGATAACGGTACTGTATTTCCGGAAATACAGCAACACTTTGAAGATAAATAACTTCAAAATAGACCGCAAGCTTTCGAAAGAGGTATTCTCCATAGGTTATTCCGGTATGATGATGCAAATTATGACAATCGTACAGCAGCTTTTGATATTCAACATAATCGCAAGATTTTCAGACAGCAACGAGACTATAGTCATGGGAGCGGTATTGAGATACCTAGCTTTCGCCTTCATTCCGGTTTGGGGAATATCACAGGGATTTCAGCCATTGGTGGGCACCAATTACGGTGCGGGAAAATACGACAGGGTTGTCAAGTCCCTGATCATATTTTGTATTTTCTCCACAATACTCACTCTCATATTCTGGATACCTTTTTTCACCGCAAATTCAACCGTTTTGTCCCTGTTTGTGAACGATACTTCGATAATAGAAAACTATGCTTCAAGAACTTTGATTTTCATGTCCGCTTTTCCGCTTTTCGGCATGATGGTGATGTTCATGACACTGTTCCAATCTATCGGAAATGCAAAAACGGCCGGCATCCTGGTTATGATGAGGCAGATTTTTTTCTTCATACCGCTGGTTTTGATTCTTCCGTACGTGATGGGATCAACGGGTGTTTGGATGGCATTCCCCGCAACCGATGTACTGGTGTTTATAATTTCGGTTTTCATGGTCAGGAAGATGCTGAGGAGTCTGAAGATGAATTTGAACGAAAAAACCGCAGGCTGAAATGCCTGCAGTTTTTTTAAATCGACAGGAAAATTATAATAACTCACTAAGCACGTGAATATTACGGAGCAATACAAGATAAAGAAACACAATAGAAAAAGAACAAATCAAGATAAAAAAAGGGTCATCGAAAAGGGAAACGGAATAAGAAAATCGGTACTCCATGTAGTATTAAAGGGCTGTTCTCGTATGTTCGAATGTGAATCTGTGCTCGGAAGACATCTGAGCACAGATTCCGGAAGGTGGAGCATAGAAGTGTTCTTCAAATTCGCCAAACAAAACCTGGGACTGGGAAAATGGCACTTTCCATTATGATCTCAAAGAAATGCGATACGGCGTTCAAGTCCTTCAACACGCTGAATGATGATACTTCTCAATTTTTATGACGTTCTCACGATTTGTTACAACACCCGTTACTTTCACGCACATCATAAGTTGTTTATATAATTTCAAAAAAAAGAAGAAAGATGTTAAAATAGAAAGATAGAAATGAGAAAAATAAAGGAATATAACAAGTGAACCCTTGTTTGTAATAACTTGGTGGTTTTGTTTTGTTAATCATATCGAAATAAATCATACAGCGTACTGGATTAATATTTAATAAAGGGGTGAAACGGTTTTGAAGAATTTAAACATAAAGGCTTTATTCATTGGTGACAAGGCGGAAAACGGAGAATTCTACGAAGAACAGCTTAAAAAGAGAGTCAGAGAACATCTCGGTTGGCGAGAAAATTACATACCTTCAGATTTGTCGGCCATCAAGGAGCATGATAAAAACCAACCGGATTTTATCGCCACCAAAGAACACATCGTTGACGTGTTGGATGATTTGAGTCAGCGCATGCGTTCGGGATCCGTTCCCTGGCAAAGTGCCGGGAGATATTGGGGACACATGAACACAGAAACACTCATGCCCGCTATCCTCGCCTATAACTTTGCGATGTTATGGAATCCCAACAACGTCGCCCTTGAATCGTCAATGGCAACGTCTCAAATGGAAGCCGAAGTCGGACAGGATTTTGCCACTTTGTTTGGCTTTGAAAAGGGCTGGGGACATATCGTGGCCGATGGTTCATTAGCGAATCTTGAAGGCTTATGGTATGCGAGATGCATCAAGTCCATCCCGCTCGCCCTTAAAGAAATTTTACCGGATAAGGTTGAAGGCAAAACGGAATGGGATCTCCTCAATATGAGTGTGGAAGAGATTTTGGATATTGTCGGAAAACTTTCCGGCGATGACATTGACCGTGTGAAGGCAGCATCATCCAGGAGCGGGAAATTCATCAACAAACTTGGAAAATGGATTGTTCCGCAGACCAAGCATTATTCCTGGGTTAAGGCGTTGGATATCTCAGGCGTGGGATTGGATCAAATGGTTGCCATTCCGGTCAAGAGTAATTACAGAATGGATGTTGACGTGTTGGAGAAGACGATTCGAGATTTGGCGAAGCAAGAAATCCCGATTCTCGGTGTTGTTTCCGTTGTCGGCTCAACGGAAGAAGGGGCCGTGGATGACGTGGATCAAGTCGTTGCATTACGCGAAAAGTTGAAAGAGGAAGGCATTTATTTCTATTTGCATATCGATGCTGCTTATGGCGGATATGCCCGTGCCATTTTCCTGGATAAGGACAATCGCTTTATTGATTACGATCAGCTTTCCGAGGTGCATCAGGCATACGGGGTATTCAACTATCCCGTTACCATAAAGGAAGATGTCTACAACGCTTACAAAGCCATTTCAAAGGCCGAATCAGTCACCGTAGACCCCCACAAAATGGGGTACGTCCCTTACTCTGCCGGTGGTATTGCCATTAAATACAAGGAAATGAGAGATATTATTTCCTATTTTGCCTCCTACGTCTTTGAAAAAACATCCAAAGCGCCCGATTTGCTGGGGGCCTATATACTGGAGGGATCAAAGGCCGGTGCCACAGCGGCAGCAGTGTGGACAGCTCATAGAGTTTTGCCTCCCAATGTAGAAGGTTACGGTCAGTTGATCGGAGCATCAATTGAAGCGGCTCATCGTTTCAGAGACTTTTTAGGAACACTCACCTTTGATATTAACGGGAAAACGATTGAAGTCTGTCCACTCAATCATCCTGATTTTAATATGGTTGACTGGCTCTTCAGAGAAAAAGGTTGCACGGATTTAAAGAGGATAAACGATTTAAACGAGCAGATGTATGATTATTCCTCATACTTGGAAGGCGATATCTATTCAAATCGATTTATCACTTCTCATACCATTTTTAACGATGAGGATTACGGTGATAGTCCGCTTGCTTTCGTTGAAAAACTGGGGATTCCGGAATCAGAATGGCGCAAAGAACATCAAATCACCTTGCTGCGTGCCGCTATCATGACACCGTATATGAACGATACCAAGTTGTTTGATTTTTACATGAAGGTCGTTACTGAGGCTATGAAAAAGAAACTGACCGAAATACTGGAAAATGAAAATTTGTAACTATCCATAATTTATGAATTGTATGAGGTGAGTGTTAATGAATAAAGATAGCGGAGGAAACACCACGAAGAATTCCGGAATGGCATCAAAGGTTGGAACGCTGGCTTTTGTCGGGTTGACATGTGCTCTGGTGGCCAATGTTCGTAATGTTCCCAGTGTAGCTTCAACGGGGTGGACGATGTTTTTCTATATGATAGTCGCAGTTCTCTTATACGGTTTTCCCATTTCCATGATTGCCGGAGAATATGCGGGGATGTTCCCTACAGCGGGTGGACCAGAACTCTGGGTAACCCATTCATTGGGGAAAAAATGGGGCTTTGTCACATCATGGTTGCTTTGGGTTCAAATGTTTCCCGGTATGGTAATGGTAGCTTCAGTTTTAGCTCCAATGCTTGGAGAAGTGCTCAACAACAACGCTCTGGGGAGTAACAAATTGTTTATTCTCATCTGTATTCTCGGTGTCTATTGGGGCGTTACCCTGTTGAATCTGAAATTTGACATGGCAAAAATCGTTGGCAAGATCGGTATCTGGCTTGGATTGTACATTCCCGTATCTATATTGCTGGTTTTGGGAATTGCAGCCTTTATAAAGACCGGCTTCAACCCAAACAGTACGTTAGGGGCATTTTCACCTGAAAAACTCATTCCTGATTCGATGACTATCCCCACGTTGAAATTTTTTACTCCAATCATATTGCTTTTTGTCGGTATTGAGATGTCATCTGTTTATATTCCAAGGCTTGAAAATCCCATCAAGACCTATATCAAAGGTATTTTTATCGCTTTGGTTTTCATCTTCCTGTTTAATGTTTTATGTGCCTTTGTTGTGGCGAATGCCGTACCTGCCGGAACGATGGAGTTGAACAACATTTCACAATCAATAGAGTTGTTCTGTAAAATTTTGGGTCTGCCAACCTTCATCGTCAATATTTTCAGTTTATTTGTCTTTTTAGGCGTAGCCGTTCAGCTTTCCGCATGGGCTTCCGGGCCATCCAAAACGATTACCCAAAGTGCAAGGCGTGGACAGTATCCACCCCGATTAAATTTCTGGAAAACGAATGAAAATGATGTTTCCCAGGCGGTTTTGTTCACCCAGGCGGTCGTCATTTCAATCTTTTCTCTTGTTTTCCTGTTGATCCCCGGGGTTAACAGTGCCTTTTTAACGCTGATCAGTGCAACGACGCTTTTGTATTGTTTCGTTTATATCATTATGGGTGTCGGTATTCTGAAATTCAGAAAAACCCACCCTGACGTTGAACGTCCCTTCAGAGTTGGTAAAAAGGGAAACGGACTGATTTGGATCTTAACGCTCATCTTGTTTGCAACCATCATATCGGCCATGGTTTTGACATTCGTTGAAACAAATATCATGAGCGTCATTGCCATTTTGTCCATTTCTTTTGGATTGCTCTTTGTCCCGCTTGTGATTGATAAGGTCAAGAAGCCTTCCTGGGCAACAGATGTACAGAAATTGATGGCTCAGGAACCCCATAACATTCCAAACGAGTCCCTTGCTGACCAGAAGAAGGCTTTAGAAAAGACCACATAAGGTGTTTCAAATCATCGTTTTATAAACAACAAGCGTTATTTGAGAAGTAACCGGCTATATATGGATTTAAGTTTTTGAGGTTGATTCAAAAAGGTTGTGGGGAGCGATAAGACTGGTTGGCGTAACAGGGATTGAACCTGTGACCTCTTCCGTGTGTTTGGATTTGTTTTTCATAAAATTTACAGGCGGTTTTTAACTAAGCACATTAAATTTTTGATGTAAAAACTTTTAGAAGATCGTTTTTATCAAGAAGAATCATGTTATTTTGATACTTTTCTTGGTTTTTAAACCCGTTTTTGCTTATAAAAACGGGTTTAATCTTTTTTTGTCTTTAGATAGCTGCGATTTTTCAAGAAGGATTCAATCTGTTTATTGTCTGTTTTCTTTTCCTTCCATTTACATTCCATGACCAGTAATTGATTATCTTTTTCTCCAATTATATCTATTCCGGAAGGTGGAGCATAGAAGTGTTCTTCAAATTCGCCAAACAAAACCTGAGACCGGGAAAATGCCATCTGCGTTCACCTGCCGGCCAAAGACATTACATGATATTGGTTTCAATTGCCTGTCTTATTTGTCAACAACCTGAAAGCTTACGTGTGTACAAAAATGAAAGCCAAAGAAAATTTCAATTTCTCCACAACATTGAAAATGGCACTTTCCATTATGATCTCAAAGAAATGCGATACGGCGGTCAAGTACTTCAACACGCTGAATGATGATACTTCTCAATTTTTATAACGTTCTCCCGATTTGTTACAACACCCGTTACTTTCGCGCACATCATAAGTAATAATTTTCATTCTTCTCTGGAAACTCTTTTTATCCTCCTGTTGCTGAATAGCGAGTTCATTATCGCGAGCACTTCAACCACGAAATCTATGAATATTATAATCCAAAGCGACATCGACGTCAGATTCAGGATAAGAGTCACCATAAGAGCCGTCTTTACCAAGAGAGGCATGAACATGTTTATCCTGATCACGGTGTTGTTGTTACCCGCTATCTCAAATAGTTCGAGTATACTTTCGAAATCATCGTTCAGGAGGACTATGTCGGAAGTCTCTACGGTCAGATCGTTACTCTTTTTGCTTATGGCTATTCCCACATCCGCCTGCATAAGAGAGGGGGCATCGTTTATCCCGTCACCTATGAACGCCACTTTTTCGTTCCTGTAATCGTTTTGAATTTTCTTGACTATTTCAAGCTTGTCCTCAGGCATCAGATCGGTGTAAAATTCGTCAAATTCTATCTCTTCGTATATTTTCTTGGAAATCTCCCTTCCGTCTCCGGTGAGCATTATGAATCTCTTTATTCCGAGGTCCTTAATACTCTCAAGAATCCTGTTGACATTTTTCTGCAATTCGTCGGCGATCAGTATATATCCCTTGTATTTCCCGTTCAATGCTATGTAAACTATAGTTTCGGGAGTTTCGACTTTCTCGAATTCGATGGAGTATCTTTTCATAAGCCTGTCATTTCCCGCAAGTATGTCACCCTTACTGGTTTTCGCAAAAATACCGTTTCCGGGAATCTCTTCAAATTCAAGAACTGTTTCCGTGATTCCGCCGTCATATGCACTGTTTATCGATTCGGCTATGGGATGGTTGGAATTGAATTCCGCCATTGCTGCCAGTTTCAACAGTTCGTCTTTGTGAAAACCGGTCACGGGAATTACCTCCTTCACCTTGAAATTTCCCATGGTTAAAGTTCCCGTCTTGTCAAAAATGACGTTTTTCACGCCGTGAAGTTTTTCTATGGATTCACCGCCTTTGATAAGTATCCCGGATTTTGATGCCCTGCCAATGCAGGTGAGTATAGAAAGTGGAATGCTTACGACGAACACCACTGGACATGCTATGACAAGAAGTATCAAAGCTTTTCCAATCCAGGATTCAAAAGATGCGCCGGTGACAAGCGGAATCACAAAACCGTATATAATGGCGGCGATTATTATCAGGGGAGTGTAGTATTTTGAAAACCTGTCGAGTATTCTCTCTTTCTTAGACTTTCGCAGCGACATGGAATCTATGAGCTTTGTGAGTTTCGAAATAGATGTCTCTTCATAAGGTTTTTCCACGACTATTTTTAAAAGTCCGTTGCCGTTTATCATACCGGCCATGACTTTTTTCCCCGCGAATACCATCTTTGGTACTGATTCTCCCGTGATTACCGAAGTGTCTACCGAAGAAGTCCCTTCGACTATTTTTCCGTCAAGCGGAATTGTTTCTCCCGGTCTCACGGAAATCAAATCTCCGGGTTTGACCCTTTCGGGTTCCGTCATTTCTTCTCTTCCATCGGTTATCACCCTTGCAAAATCGGGTTTCAGATCGAGCATTTCTTCTATGTATCTTTTAGATTCACGAAGCGAAAAATGCTCTATCATCTCGCCAATCCCATGTAAAATCAACATTAAAAGTGCTTCGGAACAGTAATTTATCGCCAAAGCGCTGAGTGATGTTATCAATATCAATACCTTTTCGGAGGACAGTATTTTTATATCCGCGCCTTTTGTGAGTACATCGCGGAACATCAGAAATACTTCCCTGATTAGTATGAATCCCCCTGTAAAATATCCCGCTATGAAAAACAGATTGTAAACCATTTCCGATGTAAAAAGTTGCAGAACGTAGCCAGCTATAAGGAAAAGGAAAGATATCACAAGGCTGTTTTTGCTTCTTTCAAAATTAAAATCCATTTCCCCCGAAATGTAGCCGTATTTACTTGTCATTTCCATCACCGTCGGATTTGCCGGTATAAAGCTCGAGGTATTTCATGAACTCGTTGTTTCCGTCAAGATAGAATTTAGTTCCGCTTGCGAAGGAAGTTTCGTAAATCGCCAATGATTTCCAGAGTTCGAAAAACTCCGGATCCCTTGAGAATGAATCCGCATAAATACTTATAGCCTCTGAATCTCCCTGCCCTTTTATGATTTCCGCTTTTTTATAAGCCTGTGCTATTATTACGGACGATTCGCTGTCGGCCTGTGCTATCTTGCTGTTGTAAACCATGTCGCCTTCGGCCCTGATCTTTGCCGCTTCTTTGCTTCGCTCAGAACGCATTCTCTCAAATACGGCGTCTTCGTTTGCTTTGGGTAGATTCGACCTTTTTATGTTGACGTAAATCGTTTCTATACCGAATTCTTCGAGCGATTGTCTTGTGTTTTCGAGTATTATATCCAGAGAAGCGTTCCTTTCGGATCTGATTATCTGTTCGGTGTAATTTTTGGCAAAAATATTCCTTATGTTTGAATATACGATATCTTCAAGTTTACTCTGTGCCGATTCGATGGTTTTCAGCGAGTTGAAGAATTTTTCCGGATCGGTTATCTTCCATATCACGAAACTGTCGACTTCGAGCCTTTTCTGATCGACTGTAAGAATATTTTCCGGCAGCATATCATGGAAAATCATTCTTCCCTCGATCAGATTTATCTGATCGATTAACGGTATTTTAAAGTACAGTCCGGCCGCTGATTTTGAATCCACTATTTTTCCGAACCTGCTTATAACAGCAAGCTCGTTTTCTCCGACAGTATATGTTGTCAGGCCGAACGCCATGAAAAACAACACCACAATGAGTACGAACCATATCAATTTTTTCATTGCACCGTCACATCCTTGAGAAGCTCGGTGAATTTTATCGAAGTCGAATCTTCGACAGAAGACGGCATTATTATTTTCTGTGAATTCCGCATGATTTTACCCATGCTGTCGAGATACATCCGTTTTTTGGTAATTTCAGGTGCCTGTTCATAACTTTTCAGAAGCATTAAAAATCTTTCTGCTTCGCCCTGTGCGCTTAAAACTTGAATCTGACTGTAAGCTTCGGCTTCCTGAACGGTTTTCGAAGCTTCACCCTGAGCTTTCGGAACCACGGCGTTGTAATATTGAATCGCCATATTCATTTTTTTCTCCTTGTCCTGAATAGCACTGTTTACATCGTCAAAAGCCGCTGTTACCGCTTCGGGTGGTTTTACCTCCAGCATTTTTACACTCACGATTTTTATTCCGAGTTCCAGTTCGTTCACGAGAATCTGTATCTTTTCCATGGCATCGTATGAAATTTCGTTTCTCGATGTCGTCAGCACTTCGTTTATATCAAGCTCGGCCACACACTCTCTGATGTATGACTCGCCAATACATCTGAGTACATCTTCAACGAAGGTGATTCTGTAAGCGTAATCCATCGGATTAACTATTCTGTACTGGATAGAAGCCTGCACATTTGCAAAATTGTTGTCAGAAGTCATCATAAGCGCTTCCTTCTGTATCTCGGCAGATGTTTTTCCGACATTTCTGTAGCTGTTTATATATGCGTTTCTTGCGAACAAATCTCCATCCCCGTAGAAGGACTCATAACCTCCGATATCGCCATAGCTTTTTCGAAAACCAATATCAATCGAGCGCAGACTTTTGATATCTATCTTTATGACACTTTCGAAAGGCCGGGGCAAATGGTAATTTATACCCGGTTGTTCCAAACGCACGACTTTCCCGAATTGCACTACCAATCCCTGCTCGGAAGAGTTGATCTGATGAATGCCCGTTGCGAAATAGGCGACAACTATCATCGCAATGATAAGCCAGGAAAGCTTTTCCAAACTTTTCCCGATTTCTCCGAGGAATTTACTAAAATTTCTGCTCATATTCCACCTCAATATTGTTTCGAATGCTAATTATCCTGATTATATATTATCAGAAAAAGCGAATAAAATTATATCAAATGAAACAAAAAGTCCGTGTTTTCATAAAATCAGGAAATTACTGTCTGTGGATGTAACCGGTATTTTTAAATTGAATTAATACGCTTATCCGGTTTTGAAAGACAGTATTTGTTAATCGCAATCAGAAAAATGCCGAGAAAATAATTCATTTGATTTTTTTCTCAACATTTAACGAAACCTTATTCATCGTATTTCTTATGCGATATTTAAAATCGTTTGCGTGTTCCCGAAAATGTCTATGCGCATAAGCCTGTGCCTTAATATTCCGGGTTTACCGAGAAGAATTTTGACAGCTTAACCTATCTGAAAACCTGCCGTTATGGCTGCGGTAAACGACAATACACCCGCTTCTTTTTCCATACCTTCCTCGCGGTCCTTATAGATCTTCTTTAGCGTACCGTCACCCGGATATATGGTGCTTACCTGGCCTTCCCATCCACCGACCGCACCGTGGACAAGCGTGATACCGAGATTTTCACAGGCATTTTCAAGCAATATTTTTGCGGGTATGGAATCGAAGGCATCTATTATGAGATCGTGACCCTTCAACATATCGGCTGCGTTTTGGGAATTGAGTTCTTTGTGGACAGGCTTCAGGACAGAAGTGGAGTCGATTTTTCTCAGTCTCTTAACCGCTTCTACAGATTTAGGAGACCCTATGGTTTTCTCGGTGCAGAATAGCTGTCTGTTGAGATTTGAAACCTCGAAAGAATCTTTATCGAGAACCGAGATGTATTTAATGCCTATTCTGAGTGCGAAATCCGCGGCATATCCGCCCAGCCCGCCGCAGCCCGCTATAAGTATCTTCGACTTCTTCAAAACGTTGTTTTCCGATTCCTCAATGCTGTTTCGGTTTCGCAGGTAGCGTGAAACGTATAAAGAATCTATTTCCATTGCATTCACCCTTTTGATTGTTTAGACGATTGGTATATAATAATACAATTTCTATTAAAAATGGTGGTTAATTTTGATTAAGATAAAAATATTCTGCCCGGCCATTTTCCACAACGAATCCATGGACGAATACGGAAACATGGCAATTGAAGATGGTGCATGCTTGAAAGATGTCTTGAAAAAACTCAACATCAAATGGCCTTTGAACAAATTCATAAATTACAACGTAAATGGCTTTTCCGCGCCACTTGACCAGATCATAAAAGACGGGGATGAAATAGCCGTTTTTTCTGTGATATCCGGCGGTTGAACTCATTCCGGATGTTTCGATAAAATATAAATGCGGGTGAAAAAATGGGATATATCGGAAAAATATTGAAAATAAACCTCGATGACGGAAATTATGAGGAGCAGAAAATACCCGACGGAGTATATAGAAAATACCTGTCCGGAATAGGTCTGGCTTCTTATTACCTGAGCAGGGAGATGAAGCCTTTTTGCGACCCGATGGGGCCGGATAACATACTCGGTTTCGTCAGCGGAATATGCACTGGATCCGGAGCGCTGTTTTCGGGCAGATGGATGGCCGTGTGCAAATCACCGCTTACCGGGACATGGGGAGATGCTAATTGCGGAGGCAATTTTGCCCCTGCTATAAAAAAATGCGGATACGATGCCATATTCATAACCGGAAAATCGGATTCTCCCGTTTACGTATATATAGGAAACCATGGAATCACTCTGGAATCGGCCGAAAAACTATGGGGTAAGGATTCGGTTGAAACGGAAGAAATACTAAAGGAAAAACATTATTTGAAAAAAGATCCTGCCGTGGTTTGCATCGGAAAGGCGGGAGAAAACCTGTCGCTTATTTCCGGCATATGCAACGATGGCGGCAGGATAGCCGCGCGCTCTGGTGTCGGAGCGGTGATGGGATCTAAAAACTTAAAAGCCCTGGTTCTTGACGGGTATCGTCCTGTAAAAACATTTGACAGAAAAAGAGTAAGGGAACACAGCAAAATTCTTGGCGGCAAGATAAGATCACAAAAAGATTTCATGTTCCCGGATATCGCTTTGAAAGTGTTCGGAAAACTGGATGCGAAAACGAAAAACACCTCTGTTATGGACGGTATGCTCACCACGTCGGTCATGAAAAAATGGGGTACGACCGGAAGTATAAACCTATCCCTTGAAAACGGCGATGCGCCTGTTAAAAATTGGAAAGGCAGCAACCGAGACTTTCATGGACTTAAGTCATTGAAAATATCTCCCGGCAAAATAGCAAAACGGGAGGAAAGTAAATACCATTGCTATTCCTGTCCGCTCGGATGCGGCGGAATATGTAAAATAGACGATCTGGGAGAATATTCCAGAACACACAAGCCCGAATACGAAACACTAAACAGTTTCGGACCGTTACTGCTCAACGATGATCTGGATTCGATATTCAAAATAAACGAGTTGCTCAACAGGGCCGGAATGGATACCATATCCGCTGCCGGAACCGTTGCTTACGCGGTCGAGTGTTTTGAAAAAGGGATAATAACTGAAAAAGACATGGATGGATTGATTTTAAAATGGGGAGACTCAAAATCGATAATCGAATTACTGGAAAAGATGATAAACCGTGAAGGCATAGGAGATATTTTGGCCGACGGATCGAAAAAAGCATCGCAGATCATAGGCAAAGGCAGCGAGAAATTCGCGGTACACGCAGGCGGGCAGGAACTTCCCGCTCACGACGGGAGGCATGATCCGGGATATGCTTTGCATTACAGTGTTGAACCGACCCCCGGAAGGCACACCATAGGATCGTACCAGTATTACGGATCGTTCCAGTTATGGCGCGAAGTCAAATCGCTGCCGGAGGCAAAAGCCGGAACTCCGAAATCCGGGATGTATGTTGCAAGTGAAAACAACGCGATAATGTCAAAGGCATGCAGTGAATACAAAATGCTGTGCGACTGTGCCGGATTATGCCTTTTTGGAATAATGATGGGGGTTCAGCATCTGAACACGTTCGAATATCTGGAAGCCGCAACGGGGTTCGGATATTCTCCTCAGGAATATATGGAAATAGGTCACAGAATACAAACTCTTCGTCAGCTTTTTAACATAAAACAGGGGATAAAACCTGCCGAAATGATACAGGCAAAACGTGCATCCGGTGACCCCGAACTCGAAATAGGCCCGAACAAAAACAAGAAAATTCATATAGAAGAAATGGCGAAAAAATACTGGGAAATCATGGGATGGGATGAAAACGGTACTCCAAAGCCGGAAACACTCGAAGCGCTCGGCATAGAGGATATTTCCGCAGACGAATTCGGTGAAGAAGAGGTTGAAGAATATGAGTTATAGGATAAACGAAAAATGCACAGGGTGTACTTTATGCGCTTTGAAATGTCCTGTGGGAGCCGTATTTGGCATAAAGAAATCTAAACACGAGATAAATCCCGATTTGTGTATCGAATGCGGACTTTGCGGGAAAATATGCAATGCCGGTGCAATAATCGATCCGGATGGAAATTGTGCAGAAAAAGTAAAAAAAGAAGATTGGAAAAAACCCGTATTCGATTATTCGATATGTGTTGCCTGCGGCGCATGTGCGGCAGACTGTCCCACAAACAGTATTTCTTTGAGCGGAAAAATATCGAAAAATGATAAAAACGTTTACCCTGTTCTGGAAGAATCGGAAGATTGCATATCCTGTGGTTTTTGTGTTGACACATGTCCTGTCGAAGCCGTTAAACTGGTATAAGTAAAATATCACGGCGAAAAATAAAAAAGGTGAGATATTTGAATCTAACCTTTTTTAATGTTCAAATGATAATTTTGATTCTTATTTTTTTGCGATTACGAAAACACGATTCAATTCATCGGGATTTTCATATCTCTTGTTCAAATCGGGCAGGCAAGAGAAGCAAACATCTTCGAATCCGCTTTCATGCAGTCTGTTTCGAACGTCTTCCATCCCGAATACGGTGTTGTATATTACTTCATGAAACTTTTCGTAAAAACCGTCGGCATTTTTGACGAAACCGGTTATACTCGTAATTCCGCGGTTTTCATGATCCATGAAAATTCCCTTTATTAAAAATGTTGTATCTTCATCATCGGAAAAACTCATCGAATTCCAATTATATTCAAGACCTTTTCTGGTATTGAGGTCAAATATGAAATAACCGTTTTTTTTGAGTGACCTATGGGTTGAATCGAAGCAGGATTTCAGATCGGAAATGGTTTCAAGATGGTTAAGCGCATCGAATGTCGAAACGGCAAGGTCAAAATTACCTTCAAGTTCAAAATCTTTGGCGTTTGCGTGTACGAAATCTGCTTTCCCCTGATCTACGTATTCAGCACAATTTCCTCTGGAATGGTGGAGCATATCTTCCGACAGATCGATACCGGTAACTTCGAATCCCCTGTCGAGCAGTATTTTCGCAAGCTGGCCCGTACCGCAGCAGATATCGAGAATCCTTCCGCCGGATATTCCGCCGTGGGTATTGTAAAAATCGATGATGGCAGGTCCGGCATTCTTCACAAAACCTCCCCATTTCTTATCGTAAACCCTTGCGAAAACACTTCCATAAGCCTGACTCATGAAAACACCCCCTGTATTTGCAATTTTTATATTATAAACTAAACGTTTTATATTTTTAGCCCGCTTTATGTTTAAAAAAATTCGCTTGGGTAATTTAATATATTCATTTGTAATACTTGCTAATTAGAGGCTGCTGAAAAACTCAAATTTTATCATTCAGAGTGAGAGAGGGGTGTATTTTACCTTCTCGATACGAAGAATCCCGGGTTTAAATTCCTTTATTTAATAAAGGGTTGAGAAATTTATCTATTTTTTGATTTCAATCACTTTATTTCCTTGGCCTTAGCCAATAAATGAATTTAAGTGCAAGGTTTTTCTAAGGATTTCCCAAATAACCTTGCACTTTTAAAAGAAAATATTCTCTGTATACCTTTATTTATAACAGTCGTAGAGTTATTCAGCAAGCCCTAAATGATTACCTGTCGGATGACAAAGAATAATTACTGTTTATCTTAGTTAATCCAGAAAGGCTGCAAAAAACTCAGAGGATTGAATAAAATTTCTTTTGTTCCTGAAGCAGGAAATCCACAAATGGTTAGCATTTGGAAAGTATTGTAGCTTAATTTCTTATAATCGTGGATACACGTGTTTTTTTCCTTTTCAAAAGACTTTTGATATTAACTCTCATGGCGGAGATCCTTTGCTTAATCCTGAAATACTTGAGGAGATTATTAATTATAGCAGAAACAAAGGATTTGATAGAAATATATTTGTTATAACAAACGTAATAAACATACACAAAGTTTATGAATTGTTGAAAAAACGTCAGGTTTATTATATAATTCCGTATATAGACAATTATTATGGTAAATCGGATTTACTATCAATTGATGAGATAACAAACTTAAAAAATAAATATAAAGAAAAAATTAAAATCACAAAGATATTCACGTCAGAAAGTTTTAAATCAAAAGACGAAAAAGAATTTTATCATGATTATTTTTCTTTGAAAAATCCTGAGATGATTTACAGTTTACTGAAAAAGAATAAGGGTTTTGGAATACCTAAAGTTGATGCCAACAGATTTTATCACAATAAATACAGACACCCTTGTTTGTATGGAACTTTATCGATAGATTCATCGGGAAATATATTTCCTTGTCCTTATATGAAAAATGAAAATCTGGGTAATGTTGATGATAACGTTATATACGATATATTTGAAAACAAATTATCAAGATACTGGAGTTTATCACTTTCTGAACTCGAAAATTGTTCTGATTGCTCTTTAAAATACGCCTGTACTGATTGTAGGGCATACGAAGTTAATAAATATAATGAAATAAGTAAAAAAACACTTTGTCCGTTAAAGGAGTAAATATGTGTGAAGAAAATGAAGATATATCTTCTGAAAAACAATATAGCACTCAGACAGGGAAGGCTCCGGCTGAAGAAGGAGTGAAAAAAATCCCGATCTGCGAAAGACCTATCGGAAGAATCATGAGAATCATAAGCATTTTGTATATGATTTTTGTAATTGTTTTTATGATTTCAACAAGATATATATTTCCTGAATCAATGGATTTTATAGATAAATTTTTTAGGAATATTATAGGCGTATCAATACTTATTCCATTTACGCTATATCTATTCGTTTTCCAGAAAGAGGCTATTGAATATAGGTTTAAATGGCTTCATGCATGGGGGAAAAATCCTGTTATAATAATATTAAAGTTAATTGGAATGCTTTTATATGTTTTTATAATGGGGAAAATCCTTTTCAATCGTTGAACGGACTAAAAAATGGCCTTAAAGTGACTAGAAAACCAATAAAATCAACGATAATCAATGAGAAAGCAATAAAAAAAACCAACGCATGAAAAAACCGTAGGAATGTAAGTATTACATATAAGTTCCCATAAATTGCCCGTAATTCAAGGATTTTAGTAATTATTTATGTGATACCGTTTTTATATATCTATTAAGTATATGAGGTCATATAATCTACACTAATATTTTGTTCGTATTTCAGAAAAATCGATAGAACGATGAATGAAATGACGTTATAGCTTTATAAAACTTTTTAACTATGGCGGGAATTATCACATGTTTTCTTATCTTATCTCATAAGACATCAGAAGCAGCCTTTTAATATGGACTTTATCAAAGGTGATTTTATGAAGTTGCGTTTTTCAGATAATATAAAAGCTTTAATCTGGAAAGATTATCAGATTTTTAAAGTTCGATGGAAACATTATATGTTTGCCACACTGTTTATGCTCAGTATAGCTGTGGTAAATATTTTTAAATATTCAGAAAATTATCCCACTTCAAGTTTTGGATGGGGAGAATTTTAATATGTTGTTTTACATACTCTTCAATTTAGTTGGAATAATTTTTATTTCCGCACATTCGATATTCGATTTTGAAACAAAAAACGGAATAAAACATACTTTTATTGGCATCACAGATTAATACATCCGAATTTCTGACATCGAGGATATTTTCGGTTTTTTCGGTATCATTCTTTTGCAATTTGCTGTATACATTGTGCTTGTTTTTGATAGTGCATTTAAAATTTTTTATTTTACCTTCCGGTTCTATTCTATTACTTTCATTTATTACAGTGCCCGTAATCGGTTTAATGCTCACACAGATTTTTATACTGCTATCCATTTATTTACCGAAAATTACTTACGTTGTTTTTGTATTTGCTGGAATAAATTTTTTAATATTGAGATTCAGAGATATGTTGTATGGATACAACCTGATTTTATTCGTTCCGATTATTTTAGCTATTGTATTCGCTTTTTATTTTTTCATGATAAAAATCCCAAAATCTGTTATTTTGAGAGGTGAATAGATGGAAGAAAATTCGTTAAGTGTACAAAAAAAAGAAAAAATTCCAATACGAGAGAGATCTTTCGGAAAAATTATGAGAGTTGTCACTTTTTTATATACCATTATTGCCTTTGGCACTGTGATAATCTCGAAATACATTATTCCGGAATTATCTGAATATATAAACAGTGATATGAGGGCAGTACTGATATTTTCAGCAATAGGAACTCTATCAATGTATCTTTTTATATTTCAGAAAGATGCTGATGAATACAGGGAGAGATGGCTTGATTCTATGGGGAGAAAGCCTTCGATAATTATTTTAAAAACCATAGGTATGTTCTTGTTTATAATTGTTGTGCTTTTTGTGTTTAAACCATCACAATAAAACGGGAGAATTTAATGAAAAATGTGTTTTCTGTCAGAACAAAAGCCTTGATATGGAAAGATTATCGTTTAATCAAGGCAAGCTGGAAATATTATCTGTTTCCGGCGGTTCTTATGTTTACAATAGTCATTATAAGAGTACTCAGGTATACAGCAGACTTTACTGGGAATGTTTTTGAATGGGAAAATTTTAATATATTTTCTTATGCTTTGTTCAATTTTTCAATTGCTTCAATACTGTCGCTGCGTTTTTTGTATGGAATCGAGAAAAAGAATCATGTCAACGATTCTATTTTCGCTTCACAAACCACGAATAGAGAATTATTGCAGAGCAGGATATTATCTGTATTTTCCTTTGTGATAATTTACAATGCGTTTTTTTTATCGATTGTTTTTACCATCGTATTTTTAAAATTTTCTGTTTTACCGGATTTATCACTTGTTTTAACAACTTTTACAATGGTACCGGTTTTAGCTTTAATCATATTTCAATTTTTTTATATCGCCATTGTTTATTTTCCAAAGATTGTGTATGCCGAGCTTCTATTTACTGCATTTAATTTTGCCATATTGAGATTTAAAGAATGTTTATACGTTTTAAATCCTTTTTTTGTTATACCGGTCGGAATAGCCATTGCCTTTATCATTAACTATTTCATGATAAGGATTCCAAAATCAATGATTTTAAAGAGTGACTGAAAAGTGTGGGAGCGGTGAGAAATAGTGGTTTTGAATATGTCATCAGTACATAAGAAATATAAAAATGGTTTCAAGGCACTCGAAAATGTGAGTTTTAAAATAAATCAAGGTGAAATAGTGGGGCTTATAGGCCCGAATGGTGCGGGGAAAACTACTATAGTCAGGCTGATTCTGGATTTGCTGAAACCCACCGAAGGGAATATTGAAATCTGGGATAGTAAAATAGAAGATTTAACAGAAGAACGTAAGAAACAGATCGGTTTCCTGTTGGATGAAAGAGGCCTTTACGACGAGTTGAGTGTTGAGGAAAACCTTATATTCTGGTCGAAACTGTATGGATTGGATAAAAAAGTTGTTAATGATTTTCTGAAGGACTGGAAACTTTATGACAGGCGAAGGGATAAAGTGAAGAATCTTTCAAGTGGCTTGAAACAGAAAACTGCATTAATAAGGGTTATGATGACAAATCCCGAATTTATAATACTCGATGAACCCACTACCGCCCTGGATCCGGTTATACGTAAAAATGTGGTGGAAATGCTCAAAAATTTGAAATCCGAGGGGAAAACCGCATTAATAACCTCACATGACCTTTTCGATATCGAGAGAATTTGCAGCAGGCTGATAATGATAAGAAAGGGGAGAATAGTTTTTGATGGAACTCTCGAAGAGCTTAAATCACATATGGGTGCAGCTGATATAATCGTACTTCATCCCGATAAGAATTTGGATAATTCAGTACTTGAGGAATTGAAAAATCATTACGGCATAAAATATGTTGATGAGAAGATTGAACTTTCCGATTGTGAAGGGAATATAGGTGAGTTTGTCGGTGAAATAACGCGCATACTTTCAAAATACGATTGCAATATCGTGAAAATCGAAAACAATAAAGCCTCTCTTGAAGAACTATACGCCAAGATTATCGGTGAAGATGAAGGTTAATATTTAGTAAATGTTTATGTGTAATGAACATTGATAAAATATCTGATATAGATGTATCGTATTAATATTCTTCATAGGGATGGCGTTTCCGGGGAGTGAAAATGGAACTCAACAATAACTTGGTATGGTCCCGAGTTTATAACTTATTTAGTATTTTTATTTATTGTATAGGCTAGTCTATATTCATATATGGAGTGTTTTGTGATATGAAGGTTTTTATGAGAAAAATGCTGGATATATCGTATAAAGACATCAGGAATATGATGTATCCGAAGAATTATGTCTATGTTTTAATCCTGTTTTTAATACCGTTACTGTTGGTATTCACATTCATGGATACTACGCTGTTTCCAGTTATAAAAGGCAGGATACAATTGTTTTTAGGAATAATATTCGGATTATTCCTAATCTGGGGGCTGAGCGAACCTTTTTTGTTTTCTGAAAAGAAAAACAAAACTTTTTCCACCATTCTCGCCACACATGTAAATGTAAAATATATTGTGATGTCCAAGTGCATATGTATGACTTTGATTTACTGGATTCTGAATGTTTTTCTGCTTATTGTATCATCCGTTTTACTTTCGGTTATGGGAATTTATAATTTGAATTTTAGTTCTTTGTTTTTTTGTATTTTTACGATTCCATCTGTTATATTTTTCTGTTTTACAACGGTTTTTCCAATCTATTTTTTGACCGGTACGGCAGCATTGACAATTGCAATTCCATGCCTGACAGGAATCGTTCTTATGATAGGATTAATTATTTATCCTCAGATAGTCATGCTTCATTTTTCTCTGTTGATATTTTTTACAGCCTTATTACTGTCATTCATCATAATTTTCCTTACTTCAAAAATTTCAAAAGAACATATTGTAGAGGTGTTGAAATGAAATTCATGGATGATTTCAGGTATTTGAAGCCATCGTTTAGGAAAGTCGGTTTCCGGATATTCGTAATTTTTATAATAATAATATTGCTCAGCTTGTGTGCTCTCATACCGCCTTATTACAGCAAGCTGATATTCGACGAAGGGGTTATGGGCAAGGATACAGGCAGAATAATCCTTTACGGCGGGCTGGCGTTGCTGTTTTTCTTCATATCGCTCGTTCTCGAATTTCTGTCAAAAACACTTTTCACCATCGCAAGCAACAGGTTTGTAGTCGATGTCAAGGAAAATGTTTTAAACAGGCTGCTGTCCATGCCGATGGCGTTTTTCGACACAAAACAATCGGGCTACCTGCACTCGAGAATAAACGAAGTGAATTCGCTTTCGGCCATATTTTCACCAACTATTTTTACTTTCATATCGAGCATAATCCAGTTTGCGGGTGCTTTCACAATAATGTTCGGCATAAGCCACACCATCACGCTCATAATGCTGTGTTTCGTACCTGTTTTCTATCTGATAGCGTCACAGATGAGCAAAGCGCTGAAAAAAAGCTCAAGACAGCTGATGGAAATGAATGCCCGGACAAACGGCAATCTGCAGGAATCGATAGGCAGTATTTCGGACCTGAAGCAGTTCAATTCCCAGGAGAAAAGCTCAAAAAAACTGACGGAACAATTCCGGAACGTGGCGAAGAAGAGTATTGTCCAATCAGTATTTCTCAGTGCGGGTACACAGCTGCTGAAATTCTTATCGAGTGCCGCGGGCATCATAGTGCTTGTAATTTCCGGGGTTTTCATCGTCAAAGGGGAGCTGTCTTTGGGTGACTATGTGGCTCTGGCGGGCTACAGCGGAATGCTTTTCGTTCCGGTGCAGCTCTTCGGAACGTTTTCGCTTACCATACAGCCGGCGCTTGTGTCGTTGTCGAGGCTGAGGATGATATTTGACAACAAAACCGAAGCGGAAATATGGGGAAAAGAAGAATTTCGTGGTGTGGAGAGGAAAATAGAGTTCAAAAACATATCATTTGCCTATATGGACGAAGAGGAAAACAAAACCAAAAAGGTGCTGGAAAACATAAGTTTCAGCATAGAAAAGGGAAAATGCCTGTCGCTTTTCGGCCGGAACGGCACCGGAAAATCCACGCTTATGAAATTGCTGCTCGGTTTTTACCCCGATTACAGCGGAGAAATTCTACTGGACGGGGTTGAATTACATAATTTCGATATCAAATCGGTAAGGGAAAAAACGGGAATTGTTTCTCAGAACATAATGCTGTTTTCGGGTACGGCATACGATAATCTCAATATAGCCGGAGATAACCTGAAGGATGAAGAATTGAAAAACGCCTGGAAAATCAGCGGCTGTTCGAATCTGTTCAAGGAAGATATGGAGAAAATAACGATAGTCGAAGGCGGGAAAAATCTTTCCGGCGGCCAGAAACAGGCCATAGCCATAGCACGCTGCCTGCTTAAAAATCCCGACATCCTCATTTTTGACGAAGCCACGGCACATCTCGATGCCGACACGAAGCGTTTGGTCATGGATTCTTTCGCAAACTACTTCAAAGGAAAAACCAGAATTATAATCTCGCACGACAGCGAGCTGGATGATATTTCGGACGAATCTTACGTACTGAATAAGCTATAATTTTCCGGCGCTATTGAATTACGGGGAAAACAATTATTAAGACTGCTGAATAATTCTGCAACGCTTTATAATAAATATTGATATTATTATTTCTTCTGTTTTGTCATACGTATTTCTCACTGTATAAAGGAAACAACCTCTGATATCTAAAAAAATATTTTTGAAAATCTATGATATTCGGAGATATTTAAAGATATTCTCAACTCATTTAGGGAGATTCCTCGCTATCTCACCGAGATTACTCGGTGTAGCTCAGAATGACAAACATTTGAGTTTTACAGCAAACCCTAAAAAAATAGCAAAGCAATTGAATTGAAATATGATAAGAAAATTTTTTCCTTGACATTATATATAAGTGGTGTTATAATAAAGTATAACACTACAACATTAATTGAGAAAAGAGGTATGTGTAATGGGTAAAGCGATAGAGATAAACGGACTGAAGAAAAGATACGGAAATTTCTGGGCACTCAAGGATGTGAATATGAGCGTCGAGCAGGGTGCCATCTACGGGTTTCTCGGTAAAAACGGAGCCGGAAAAACGACTACCATCAGGATAATTTTGAAACATATAAGAGCCACGGAGGGAAGCATAAGAATATTCGGAATGGAAGATTTCCAGTATAAAAAACAGACCGGTTCTCTCATAGGTTCAATCGTTGAAGTTCCCGCGGCCTATCAGAATCTTTCGGGATACGAGAATTTATTGATATCCGCACAACTGCACGGAAAAGAAAGAAAAAACATAGCTGAAACTCTAAAAAAAGTGGGACTTTCGGAGAATCTGAACAGGAAAGTAAAAAAGTATTCTTTAGGTATGAAGCAGAGGCTTGGAATCGCCATGGCCATAATCCACAGTCCCAAAATACTTATACTCGACGAGCCTACAAACGGCCTCGATCCCAAGGGCATAAAGGAAATGAGAGATCTTTTCAAAATGCTGAGCCGGGAATATGGCATGACGTTGCTGATTTCCAGCCACATACTTTCCGAAATGCAGCAGACAGTGGATACGGTGGGAATAATCGACGAGGGCAAGATGGTGGGTGAATACAACGTCGAAGAACTCAATTCCAGGGGACAGGAATATCTGATCGTCGAAACGGATAACGCCGCCAAGGCAATGCAGATGCTCGAGAATCTCGGCAGAAATTTCAAACAGTTGAACGGAAATAAGATAAAGGTAAACTGCCCAAAGGAAGATAACATAGACATAAACAAAAAACTTATACAGGCGGGCGTGGGTATTTACTCTTCGGTTTCCGCAGGCGGAAATCTGGAGGAAGTATTCTTAAAACTCACTGAAGAAGAATCAAATGTTTCGGAGGCTGTGGCATGATAAATCTTATATCGATGGAATTTAAGAAATACAGAAAATCAGGAATTTACTTGACATACATAATCGGCTCAATCGGACTGCTCGCAGTGTTCTTTCTGATGTTTACCTTTAATAAAGCGAATATGTCACTCATGGGTTCATACAACTACGAAGGAGTGAATTTCATAGCTTACAAATCACTTACCGAATTCTTCACTCCGATTGTAGCCGCATTTTTAACCGCATATCTGATCAGCTTCGAATACAAAAACAAGACCATCAAGAACATGATAGCTTCCTCTTATTCGAGATGGGAGATTTTGAGTTCGAAATTCATATATACCGGGATATTGGTTTTTCTGTTCAACATGACCATATTTCTCGGTTGCGTTCCGGTATCGCTGCTGCTCGGACTCGGAGTGGACTGGGAAATATTCAAACAGTTTTTCAACTACAACTGCTACTGGACACTGTTATCCCTCAGCGTCATACCCGTAACAGGTTTACTGGCACTTGCTTTCAAGAACTTCGCAGTTCCCTTTACGGTTTCAACGATTCTCATAATTTTAAAAACCCCAATGGGATATTTATACGATGGCGCGTTTTCCCCCTGGACACTTGCGGGAAAGACACAAGCCGCACTTGAAAACGGTATCGCTCTGGATAAATCGTTCATAATTCTTATGACCTACTGTGCGGTTTTCCTCGCGATTTCGTATGTGCTTTTTGAAAAAAGCGACCAGCACGCATAATACAATCTTTTATTGACATAGATATATTTTAAAAACTCACATCCCTTAGAATTATCAGATCGGATTTCTCATATCGCTTTTCTTTTGAAAACAAGTTTTGAGAAATCCGATTAATAGTTTTTAAATTCGATCGCCTTATACTCTTCCCATAATCTGTAAATTTCCAAATGATTTTCTTTAAAAACCTTGTACACCTCGGGATTGAAATGAGACGGACGGGTTCTTTCGGTACCGTTTATTATTATATCCACAGCTTCTTCATGTGTAAACGCTTTCTTATAAGGCCTTTTGGATCTGAGTGCGTCATATACGTCGATTATCGATACTATGGCAGCTTCAAGCGGAATTTCCGATCCGCGTTTTCCGGAAGGATATCCGGTGCCGTCGTGTTTTTCGTGATGGTAAAGTGCTATGTTGAGTGCGGTTTCAAATTTATCATCGTCTCCGAGAAGTCTGCACGCATAAGAGGTGTGTTTTTTCATCTCTTCCCATTCTTTTTCATCAAGCGGACCTTCCTTGAGCAGTATTTCTTTCGGTATGAATATTTTCCCTATATCGTGCAGCGGTGCGAAGCTCCTTATTTCGTTGACTTTTTGATTCGGAAGATCCATTTTTTCGGCAATGTATGCCGACAATTCACCGACGCGGTCGATGTGGTTTCCGGTATCTTCATCGTACGCCTCGGCTATCACCGCAAGTTTTTTACTGAACCTGACATAAGATTCGAACAATTCGTCCCTGTGCTCGTTTATCATAAGATAAAGGTGTATTATGCTTGAAAAAAACCAGGCGAGCCTGAGCGATTCCTGTGAGAAACTGTCATTGCTTCTGTTCAGATTCAAAATATAGAATCCGTAATTCATGTTTTTTGTTTTTACAGGAATTACCAGAGATTGTTCCACTTCACTGAAAATATTTTTAAAGTAAATTTCTTCCTCTTCGTTTTCGCAAAACATTCCCAATCTGTAAAAATCGGAATAGATGTTCACATCGACTATTTTCGCAAATAAATCTCCCGTTATTTTGGCATTAAATCCGTCCAAAGCTGTTCCGCCGATATTTTTAAATACAAGCTGGTCTTTTCTGGATTCCAGAAAGAAATAATCGCCGACTTCCGGTATGAGCTGTTTCAGCTGTGTGAAAAAACCTTCGAAGAGTTCTTCCGGCTTTTCATATTTGTTCAGTGAAAATGAGGTGAGTTTCTCCATTTTCAGCAAAAGGCCCTCATTTTCATCGTAAAGAACCTTCAGATCTTCGTTCATAGCCTGCATCTCTTCATAACTCGCCAGCAATTCTTCATTCTTATTCTGCAATTCGGTCACATCGACGGCAATTCCCAATATCGCGTTTATGGATTCATCTCCGAAAGAAAAAGGGATTCTCGTCGTCTTGTAGTATTTGACATTATCCTCAGAACTGAAAGTCTCTTCGATAACGCTTTTTTCGTTGGTTTCGAATACTTTTTTCTCTTCTTCTTTCATACAGAAAAATTCGTAATCAGACATATTCCTCAGCTCGTTGCATTTCTTGCCTTTTATGCTTTCGGTATCAGTGGAGAAAAAATCCGCAGTCATCTTGTTGGCGAATATGAATCTTCCTTCCCTGTCTTTTGCAAATATTTTTTCCGGCACACCGTCGATAATGTTTTGAATTTCGCGATTTTTCTTTTCGAGCAATCTTAGTCTTTTGACTTTTCCATTCAGTTTCAGCTTCGTGTATATGAACATGGACAGTATCAAAGCAATTACCGCGGAACCGATCCAGATTATGGTTATTAAAACCGTATAAGCAGTGTCTTTTTTGTTTATGTAGACGATTTTCTCATTTACGTTCGGCGGAGTAAGTCCGTACTTCTCCATTACAGAATAATCTATAACATACTCTTTCATGCTGTCCTCACTTATCCCTACCTGTTTTCCGGAGAGATAATCGAGAAACATGCCCGCTATTAACTGCCCTTGCGTTTTTCCGTTTATTATGATACCGCCTAAAATATTGCCGCCGTTCAGAAAAAAGCTCCATGAAATGTATACCGGCATTTTCGAATAATCGGATACTATTTTCAATATCTCATCGGTAAAATAATACCTTTGAACATTGTCCAACACAAAAGTACCGAGATAAACGGCCGCATTTTCATCTTTTTTTGAAACCATATTCACGATTTCACCGATTGTGAATTCTTTCTGATAGATGAATTCCAGTTCCGGATGGTCTCCCTCTTCTTTTTTCACAGCATTCAGAATAGCTTTTGATGTGAGTGCGTAATCATCCGTGATGACATATATTCTTTCGAGATTTTTGTTCATATCTTTCATGAGCATTATGGTTTTGTGGAAATCAATGTCTTCGATTATACCGAAATAATTCTGCCTTCCCTCGAAATCACTGCGAACGAACTGGTTTATTCCGCAGAAGAAAACCGGAATGTTCCCGAAGACTTCATTCCTGTATTTAAAAAGAAAAGCGAGTGCCCGGTCGTCCGACATAATTATATATTGTATGTCCTTTGAAGCGTATTTATTTTTGAAATACTCAGCCAGTGACATTTCGAATTCGTCTCCGCTGAATTTCTTCGCATCCATATATTCAACGTAATAATTAAGCTCTTCTCCTCCGATTACCTCGAGGATTCCCTCCTGAACCGAATTTGTCCACTTGTAATCGCTCTGGTACGAATGCAGTATGAGAACGTTTTTCATGGAAAAAACGGCAAATACATTTATAATCATAAACAATAATATCAACAATGTTTTTTTCATCTATTTTCCTCCAAAAAAGAAATACATAATTATTATACATTATGACGAATAATATTTAATAAATGTGTGGAAACAAAAAATATATAGCTTGTCTGATAGATATAAAAACGGAATGGCAGAAAAACAAAATTTATTGATCCGTATATATCCCCAGAATTGAAAACCATGAATTACCCGCTGAAATAATTTCACATATTTTTTGGATGAAATATAAATATTCATAATAAAATTTGACTAACAGGTTTCTTAGTGATAAAATGATAATAGAAAAACGGTTAAATCAACTAAATGACACTTCAAAAGTAAATATAGTTGGTGAGCAGATGACGTATTACGAAATCATAGTTACCACAAGAGTAAAAAAAGATATGAAATATGATGAGGCAAATCAGATAATCGGCGGCTTTATCAACCGTTCGTTTTATTTTGACGAGAAACTCGCATCGATTCACGAGAAAACCGGGTTCAAATATTATATCTTCTCAACACTTACACCCATTGAAAAAGAAAAGACTTACCATAAAAACCGGTTATATACCTTTCGAATAAGAGGCCTGGAAGAAGAACTTATTACAACACTTAAATCATGCCTTGAAAAAACCGGCAACCCGTATCTTGAAATGTTAACAGGAGAAACAAAAAAAGTGATAATAAGAAAGATCAATCGACTGAAAACGGTAAATCCGGTTGTGGTAACACTTGACGGCGGTCCTGCTTTCACTCATGAAAATAACATAAACCACATAATAAAAAGAATACAGTCAAATCTCGAAAAAAAATACAACAGCTTTTACAACACCGAATTGAGAAGCGACAATCTATTCATAACCGGATTTAAGATCCTGAATCAAAAGCCGATAGCCATGAAATACAAAGACATAAAACTTCTCGGGAACAAGTTTGAATTTTTCATATCGGAGGATGAAATCTCGCAAAAACTTGCGAATATGGCCCTCGCCACGGGAATCGGAGAAAAAAACACGAGCCTGGGAGCGGGATTTTGCGTTGGAGTGAAATAGTTGAAAATAAGGAATTTGGATGAAAAGATAACGGGCATAGGTAAAAAATTAGGCGATTTTCTTCAATGGGCGTATTCGGATATTTTAAGCAACAGAAACAGAGGTATTCTCGCGGAATATATAGTGGCTTCGGCTTTGGAATGTACAGATATCCCGAGAATAGAATGGGACGAAGCTGATATAAACTACAACGGAAAGAAAATAGAAGTAAAATGTTCCGCATACATACAGTCATGGAAACAGAATAGCCTGTCAAAGATTACATTCGATATTGCAAAGAAAAAAAGCTGGAATGCGGCAACTAATGTTTATTCAAATGAGGCGAAGAGAAATTCGGATTGTTATGTATTCTGCATATTAAGCGAAAAAGATCCGGAAAAAATAAATCCGCTGGACATTTATCAATGGGTATTTATGGTTTTAGATACTGTTTTTTTGAATGAAAAATTCAAGGATCAGAAAAGAATTTCACTGAGTACACTTGAAAAAAATACCGGAAAAACAGATTATTTTGAATTGAAATCCGAAATTGAAAGAAAATTGAATCGAGGGGATAAAGATGGAGCTTGAACATAATGTGGAAATAGAAGTTATAACTCCGATTTGGACAGGGAATAAAACAGGAGAAATGGATAGAATAAGGGAAACCGGAATAATAGGATCTATAAGATGGTGGTTTGAAATCATAGTTAGAGGACTTGGATATGAAGTATGCGATATAAATTCCGAGAATAAATGCAGTTTGAAAAAAGGTGATAACCCAAAGGAAAAACTCTGTCCTGTCTGTTATCTTTTCGGTACAACAGGGTGGAAAAGAAGATTTTCCCTTTATATAGATACTGATCAATATAAAAAGAAAATTCCATATACTGTTGAACTGAATTTTATAATCGAAAAAGATAAAGAAATATATTTTCCAGTTATCAAAGCCATTTTATTTCTGATGGCAGATCTTGGCGGAATTGGAGCTAAAAACCAGAAAGGGCATGGGATTTTCAAGCTTGTTACAGAAGAAGATATGAATAATATTGATTCAATTGAAGTAATAAGAAGTTATCTGAAAAACTTTAATAAAAAAGCACCTAAAAACATTTCAAGAAACAATTCTGAATACACTCTTGAAAATTATTGGAAATACGAGATTGAAGTTAATTCGCTTCCTGAATTTAATCCACCAAAAAATTCTATAAAATCTTTTTTAAAGGGGAAGTTTTCAAAGGAATCTCTTACTACAAAGGAAGAATTGATTCTATTTGGTGATCGATTAAATTCAGGAAAATTATTCGTAAATTTAATAAGTAAAAATAAAATGAAAATATGGGGATTTACAAAAAATATAGAAATAGGAAATGCCGTAAAAAATGCTTTTGATTTAGAAAAAGCTCCGGAAAAAATCACGTATTCTTTTAAAAAGGAGGGAAATAAATGACCTCAGATTACTTTGCAAAAAAATTCATTGAGAATAATCTTTATGTAGAAACATGTGAATTGGTAAAAAACACTAAAGAAATTAAAACCCTAAATGATAGGATTTATAAAGAAAGAGAAATAAAGAAAGAATTACTAAAAAAAAATACTGAAATTTATAACAAAATAATTTATAACAAAATAAAAGAGAATAATGATTTTTTAAATAACACCCTTTGTTATCACCTCACGTCAGCTTTAAATCTTGACAAAGAAAAATTAAGAACAAATATAAAATATGATGAAAAAAATGATAAATACATTAATGATTATTACCCGCAAAAATCTATTATAAATAAATTGCCTCTGAACTCATTTTTAATACAGTTCGAATTCACACTTGCAAAACCATTTATATCCAAAGATGATGATTTATTTAATATGCTCGACAATCCAATAAAAAGGGATAAATTGACAAAAGCACCATATATATCCGCTTCAACCTGGAAAGGATGCCTCAGACATGCAGTGTTCGTAAACGGAATAAGTCCCGAAATAACAGAGCGAATATTTGGAAATGACAACGAAGAGAAAAAACTGGAAAATATAAAAAAGGGAAGGGCACATTTTTACCATTCATTCTTTAAGAAGAGTGATTTCGAATACATAAATCCGCATGACAGAGAAACAAGAAAAGGTAAAAACCCGATTATACTCGAATGTATTCCCATAAAAGAGGAAAGCACATTTTCAGTTTTATACATACCATTCGGGAAAAATAAAGAAAAAGAAATTATTGATAAAGATTTAGAAGCCTTACAAGATGGAATAAAAACTATGTTTTATACAACCGGTTTCGGAGCGAAACTATCCAGCGGATATGGAAGGGCAAAAATAGAGAATTTTAAAAAGGGAAATGATGTTGTAAATTTCGAAAATTACGTATCACGAAACGAGGGATAGTATGGCAGACAATAATTCTATAAACATTGACGAGTTAGCTAATAATAGAGAATTTCTTATAAGAGCAGAAATAGGGGCATGGCTTCACATGATCGGGAAGTATCATGAAGAATTTATAAAAGGAAATCATTATATTGATAAAAAAATCCCTGATGAAATAAATAATAAGTTTTCCCTAAGCCTCTTAAAAGAAATATTCACCGATCAAAAATTCATTTGCTATAATAAACAAATATCCACAAATATAAGTTCTTTAATAAAAGAACATAGAGATAAATCTATAAAAGATAATATTATTGTAAATTTGGTAATTGATTCTCATGGAAGAGGTTCAGGTAGTGACAAAGGGATTTTTGATAATGCCTTCGATAATCAAAATAATAATTTTTCATATTCAACATCATTTGGATTTGAAAAACTAATAAATATTGAATGTATAACTAAAACAAAAAATAAACTTTATTATTTACTTCAAAATTTTTTATCTTTTTATAGCCTATATATTGAAAATCAAAAAAACCTTAAAAAAACACTTGAATGGAAATTAGATTTTGTTAAAGTACTAGAAAATATTTTTAGCAAATCCTTTGCTGAAAGCAGGCTACCTATAAATGATGTAACACTTTGGGATCAGACTGCATCAACAGTTGCATTTTTCAAATCTGAAATCGCACAAACTTTACTCGATGAAACTTTTGGTGAAAAAAAATTTGATAAAGAAAATCTTGAATTCGGTTTTTTAAAATTTACTATAAATGGAAATAATTTTTTATTTAATTCTAAAAAAATTGGAGAACTTCTAAGTAAAGAAGAGGAAATAAATAAAATATTTAACAAAGTAAAAATGTTTATAGAATGTGATTATCCATTTGGTTTAGAAATCTACAGAGACATAAATAATATAGTTTTTACCTGTCCAAAAGAAATATGTACCAATGAAAACAAAGAAGTATATCGTAATTTTATAACTGAAAAGTTATCAAAATTGATTGTAAAAAATCTAAAAGGCGATTTAAAATATAAAATCGAAATTTCTGAAAAAGTATCGAGAAATGCACATCATCTTGGGGAATTTTTATTTAGCGAAAAAAATCCCTTAAAAAGTAATTTCAATAAAATAAAAAATGAATGGAAAAAAAGCGGTAAAATTTGTAATATATGTAATATCAGGCCAATAGATAATTCTGAGAAAATAAAACAAAGAAGAATGTGTACCGTTTGTTATGAAAGAATTGCAGGTCGTGCGGAAACATGGAATTCCGAAAAGAATAACACAATATGGTTGGATGAAGTAGCAGATTGCACAGGTACACTCGCACTTATAACCGGGAGATTTAATTTAAGAAAATGGATTACCGGTGAACATATTTCTACCTTTAGAAACAGGAAAGAAGATTTAATAAAATTCAAAGAATTAAATGAGTACTTTTCAGATATAAGTATAAATAAAGATAAAAAAATAGAGGATATAAAAGTTAATATATATGATATATACAACAGATACTCAATTAAAAATATTATGAATAATAATGTAGCAAAATTGAATTTTGATAAATTTGAAAAATTAATACTTGATGATAAGGATTTAATGAAAGGACTCAAGGATTCGGAAAAATTAACTCTGGCATTCTGGCGAAAAACACCTTCTTTCGCACGTATAAGAAGAGTATGGGAAACAACTAAGACTTTTTTTGAGGAATGTGTAATTGAAAGCTATAATTTAACCGGAACAAAAAACAACAGAATAAAATTTAAGTTAAAAAATAAAATTGACTCTTTAGAGGATAATAACGCTTACGAAATAAAAATTGATAATCTCACATTTACCGCTTTTTATACTGATAAAGACAAACCAGAATTCACAATAATAGAAAATCTCGATCATTTGTACAAAAAACTCAAAGATAATAAATTGAATAATGCCAAAGATAAAAACTGCAATGATTGTATTAGGAATCACGATATCATCAAATTCCTTGAAGGGAAATCAATAGAAATAAGTACTAAGGGTGAAAAAGAAAAGACAGTATCTTCAATAACTTCCGCATATATGGATATGTCTTCATATTATCCGGTGATTAATGTTCTTTCCGATCCTGATAAATTCATGATTTTAGTTCCTGCGGATAAAGCATTTGACATAGCAAAATATATAAAAGAAAAATATGAAAAAGAAATGGGGAAAGTGAGGAACAGGCTACCTCTTAATCTCGGAGTTGTTTATTCTCATTTCCATACTGCTTTACCCGCTCTAATGGATGCTGGGAATAGACTTATACAAGAAAAAAAGAAGGAATTTACAGAAGGGGATGAAAATCAAGAAAACGAATTTATTTTTAAAGTTAGATATAAATTCATAAATAATAATAAAGGTGGAATAAGATTACATCTTGAAAATAATCATAAAAAAAGAATTACAGTGGATATTCCAAATACTATGGGAGATAAAAACATTACAGATATATGGTATCCGTATTTCTTTATACGTAAAGGATATAATTCCGGATCAAATCCAGTAGAGGATAGGCATCTATCTTTTAAAGGCCCTGATGGACGCTGGCTTGTTCATGTTGATGAGCTGCAAGAATGTGATGAAATAGATTATGAACCTTCTTATTTTGATTATCAGTACCTCTATTCTGCGGCAGAAAGATTTGAAATTCATTATGATGAAAATGGAATAAGAAAAAATAATTTACTGAACAACAGGCCATATTATCTTGAAGAAATCGATGATATGGAGAAATTATGGAAAATTATAGAAAAACATCTATCGAACACTCAAGTGAAGAAGATTGTTGAAATGGTGGAAGCCAAAAGAACCGAGTGGATAGACAAAGAAGGTTTTTCAGAAATTTTCAAGCAGTTTGTTGGAAATGTCGTGAAAAATTGTAAATGGAAAGAGGAACCTTCTGAACCTGATATTCAAACTATTATAGACTTCGCAATCAGTGGCATGTTACGTGATGTGGCTGAAATTAAAATGTCAATAATGAAAGAAAAAATATAACGGAGGCGATGATATGAGAAATTTTAATATTAAAAAATTTATTTTCAGGACTATAGATCCCGTGCATATTGGTACCGGAGGCACTCAGCTGGGCAGAGTCGATAACTCCATAATAAGGGAAATCGGCACAAATATACCCAAAATACCCGGTACAAGCCTTATGGGTGCTGCACGTGCTTATATCGAAATGCAAATATCTCCACCAAAGAAAAAAAATGAAACATATGAAAATATGAGTAATGATAGAAAATCTTTTTTTTATACTTTTGGCTTCGCCGTGGAAGAAGAAAACGGAATTTCCATGGCGGGAACGGTTAACATAAGTGATGCCCGGATATTCTTTTTTCCGGTTTATTCGCCGGACAAAGGCCCTGTCTGGATTACAACGAAAAAAAGAATGAATAATGTGAAAGAGGGATTGAATAAATCTGATACCGAAGAAGAAATTGAGTATTTTGAGCAAAATGATTATGCGGGAGAATCCATAAACCTCGGCTGGATGGTTTTGAATTTTGAAAAAACAGTATCTTTTAAATCAGCTGAATTGAAAGAAAAGGTATCTGAAATATACGTTGTGAATGAAAAGATATTCTCACAGCTTGTCAACAGCAATCTTGAAGTTAGAACTTCGGTTGCCATTAATCCGGAGACAGGAGCGGCAAAAGAAGGGGCTTTGTTTACATATGAGGCAATTCCGAGAGAAACCTGGCTTTATTGTGATGTTATCGAAAATGATTACCATTCAGATAAATTCCCAATTGAAAATAAATCACCCATGGACTTTGTTGAAGCCGGTTTCGGGTATTTTGAATACCTCGGAGTTGGCGGGATGACAACGAGGGGTTTCGGAAGGATGAAAAAGGAAAAGCAATTTGATGTACAAATAAACGGAAGTGTTAAATAATGGGGATGACAAAAAATCTTGATTATGAAGCAATGAAAAAATCGAATGAAATATTCAAAGATTATACAAAAGACATAAAAGAAATGGAAAATTCTATAAATAAAAGCCTCGGTGTTCTTCAATCGGACGGGATTTTCGCATGCATGCTTTATATTCTCTCAAATCAGGGGAAATGTGATGATAAAAAAACTTATACTTCAAATGCTTTTGACAATATAAGAATAACACTTATAAGTTCATTAAAAACACTTGATTTCGTTGATTTTGAAGATTATTGTCAAGAGGACAATATCAAAGAAAGAATCCCGGAATTCCTCAACAAATTCAGTGAAAATATATGCAGCGACCTGGATAAAATAATAAAAGTGAAGAGTTTCTGGGAGAAAATACTCGTATATGCCCGTCATGGTGCAAGTGCAAGAGGTAACTGATATGTGGGAAATGCATGAGGTAGAACTTAAAGTTATTTCTCCTATCCATATAGGTTGGAAAAAACTCGGAAATCTTCAGCAGACAAGACCATATGTTATAGGCAGAACGATATGGGGCGCTTTGACAAATTCGATAGTACAGTTGGAAAACATTAAAAATCATATAGATATAAAAGAAAATTTTAAATTTTCATATTTTTATCCTTTTATCAAAGGGGAAAAAGTTAATTTTCACTGGGATAATCCCGAAGAATTTGAATGGAAATACATTTCCAGTTATGTCAGTACGGCAATAGAAAAAAGAAGTGCCGTTGACAATTCACTTCACGAAACCGAATTCATATCTCCGATAACACGAGAAGGAGACGATGTCTATTTGAAGGGGTATATTTTTACAAAAAATGAGGCAGGATATGACTGGAAAAAAGCATTAAACTACATGCAGTTAGGTGGAGAAAGAACATACGGATGGGGAAGAGTAGAACTGGAAGAAACAATTTCAGGAAATAGAAAATTATTTGAAGAATATGAAATCGATACGGAAAATGAAGAAATAATAGTAAATATTAAACCGGGAGAAAATGAAAAATTACCGATTTTAGCTCATACCAAAGCAGAGGAAAATGATTTATTTGATGGGGATATAGAACCTCTTGTTGGTCTTGAACATGACGGAAACAGCTTCGGAAAAAACGCATCTGTAGCTGAAATATGCTGGATTCCCGGAACCAAAATTGATAAGAAAATTAAATTCAAAATAGGAGATTATGGCATCTGGGAAAAAAGCGATTCTTAGAAAATATTTATTAGATTTATTTTTTTGATCTTTGACAAATTAATATACAAATATATTTTCCAACCATATTATTGGTGGAATATATTGTATGAACCGTCAAAAGCCATAAATGAGGAAATTTATTTGATTATGGAAAAAAAACGAACCAGTTGGAAAACATTTTCATAATAGTGATATAATGGATCATATACAGAATACAGGGATAAAAAAAACCGCATTTCCGTGGATTCGACCAGAACATACGATGTATTGAAATTTTTTCACTCCTTTCTAATCGATTGGCGAAAGAGATATTCGACCAGAACATACGATGTATTGAAATAGAAAAAATACCGACTTGAAAATCTCTCGCAAGAAGATTCGACCAGAACATACGATGTATTGAAATACCTTCGTTCATCTGGGAAGCGAAGCCGAAACCATATTCGACCAGAACATACGATGTATTGAAATCCAATGGCATTAACAACGAACGAGGCAAACAAATCAATTCGACCAGAACATACGATGTATTGAAATCTTCCGGGCATGTCTTCTCGTGCCATCGTGCATACCATTCGACCAGAACATACGATGTATTGAAATCCGTAACCCCCGCATAATTTCAATTGAGGTTGACTAATTCGACCAGAACATACGATGTATTGAAATTTTTCCTCTCCTCGTTTTCGTCCTCTTTCTTTGGATTATTCGACCAGAACATACGATGTATTGAAATCTTGTTATAACAAACTTTACATTATATTTCTTTTGGATTCGACCAGAACATACGATGTATTGAAATTCTTCGTTATTTTCAACTTTGGAAGATTCAAACATTATTCGACCAGAACATACGATGTATTGAAATTCGTTGAAGATTGAGAACAGAGGAAAGAATTTTGCTATTCGACCAGAACATACGATGTATTGAAATACTGCTAACATATCTTCTGAAACTTCTGGCATCCAAATTCGACCAGAACATACGATGTATTGAAATTACCATAAATAATCATTATGGAGAGCCAGCAATGATTCGACCAGAACATACGATGTATTGAAATTATTCTCCGTGCTTTATAAAGGTTCTTGTTTGTATTATTCGACCAGAACATACGATGTATTGAAATTAGAAGGCATATCAGTTAAAGGATATTACAATATCAATTCGACCAGAACATACGATGTATTGAAATGGTTGAGTATCTGGGAAGCGTTGAGGAAGTAAACAATTCGACCAGAACATACGATGTATTGAAATTTCTGTTGACCACTTTCGCGAGGTCAAGAGTGTTTGATTCGACCAGAACATACGATGTATTGAAATGCTTCTTACGACAGAGGAAGGATCGAAGTATATGGAATTCGACCAGAACATACGATGTATTGAAATTTCTGTTGACCACTTTCGCGAGGTCAAGAGTGTTTGATTCGACCAGAACATACGATGTATTGAAATGCAGCTCTTTTTGTTACTGCCATCTTTACAAATCCGATTCGACCAGAACATACGATGTATTGAAATTAGAAGTTATCCTTTAATTTCAGGTAAAAATATTTTATTCGACCAGAACATACGATGTATTGAAATTCTGGTATATAATACTTTTCTGCCACAGCTATTTCTAATTCGACCAGAACATACGATGTATTGAAATTCTGGTATATAATACTTTTCTGCCACAGCTATTTCTAATTCGACCAGAACATACGATGTATTGAAATGAGTCTTTTTCTGATTCATAGGACATATACTGATTCATTCGACCGGAACATATGATGTATTGAAATTTATTTTTATGAAAATCATTCAATGAAATTATCTAAATTGTATTATATTATGAAACGATGTATGTGGAATTTAGAAAATCTATCCTTTTATATCATATTTATATTATAAAGGTTTATATTTTTTTGTTTATTTGACAAATGAGTTTCGATATAGTAATATTAAAATCAATATGTATATATGAATTTATAAGGATGTGGTTAAATGGAATATCAGGAAGATATGATAATTGTTGAGTTAAAAGATAATTTACCTTTCTGTCAGGTAAATCTGAAGATAAGCAATTTAATAAATAAGTCTCTTTGTTCCGATGGATCGCTTATTAAAATACACGAAAGAACAGGATACAAACCTTATATTTTTTCATCACTTACTCCGATAGAGAAAAAAGATAAGGTATACCATAAAAACAGAATATACAGGTTTAAAATTCGAAGTTATGATGAAAGTTTTTTAAGAAATTTAAATTCTATTCTTGAAAATATGGAAACGGAAATGATGAGAGTGCTGGCGATAAATTTTAAAAAAGTAGTTTTAAGAAAAATAAAAAGACTCAAAACCTATAATCCCGTTATAGTAACTGTTGATGACGGACCATGGTTACTCGACAGAGACGATCCTTCCTTATTAATTAGGCAGCTTCAGGCTAATATTGAAAAGAAATACCAATTCTTTTTTGATGAAAAAATTATCACTGACAACAATTTTATATCTTCTCTGATTCCTCTTAATGAAAAACCTCTGGCTCTCGAATATAAAGGAATAAAGCTTCTCGGTAACAAATTCGAGTTTTTCATATCAGAAGATGAATCATCGCAGAAACTCGCAAATCTGGCACTGGCAACCGGAATCGGGGAGAAAAATTCCAGCCTTGGAGCCGGTTTTTGTGTAGCATTGAAATAGTATCTCTTTAGTTATTCGAGACGCTTATAAGGGGTGGAATATGTTCGAAAAAATTTTCTACAAATCCGATGTTTTATACTCCAACGGTATTGTAAATATGTTTGGTTTTCTTGACAAGTTTGACTACATAAATAGAGAATTAACGAATGAATATTTGCATATATCGTTCGAGAGAGAAGAAAATGAAGTGTTTGAAGAGATTTATAAGGAATTTTTAAAAGAATACAATATAGTATTTTTTACAAAAAATGACAGATTTTACTGGGATGAGAGAAAATCAGATTTTAAAATCGCCAAGAGAATGGATATCGTCGGCAAAACTTCGGGAAACGATGTTAAATATACTTATATAAAAACGACTCCAGCGAAGCTCGGCTATTCTTCCGAAGAATTCCACGATATTTTTCTCGATTTTGTGGATAAAAATAATTTACCGGATAATTTAAAAAAGGAATTTGAAAAAGATTTCTACAAAAACGGGGCGTTTAAAAGACCTGAATCAATAGAAATTCCTGTTTATACAACTTTAAACAAACTCATAGAAAGTTTTATGGAATATTCATGCAGTGATGATTATTTAAAGATGGATTCAAAAATACATCAGTTTGAGGACGGTTCTTCCAGATTCAGAGATTTTGTTAATAAGCCTGATGACACGATAAACAAATGGGATGCGTTAATTTACTGGTTTGGCGTGAGAATTTTCAGATTTTACAGTGGCTCTTTTTATGTATACCTGAACTCACCGGATTTATTGGATTTGCAGGAAATAAAGAAGAATCTGGCTATCGGTAATGACAATCGTAAAATCGAAAATAAAAAGGGAGAAGAAGTTGAAATCCTATCAAACATCGATTTTTACAACCAGTTAAACAAAGATGGAATCAGGTCATCAACTTTCTATATTTCAAACGCGGAAATCGAATTCGAACTGAAACTGATGATGTTCATTTTTTCTTATATTTATCATATTGAAGATAATTACGAAAACTCGACAAAAAAGGGGAGCATTTTCGAAAAACTGTTCGACAAGATTAAAAGTTGCAGTTTTGTCTCCTACAGGGAGGATGGTAATTTAAAATCATCTCTGAGTGAATATACAAGAGTCAGCAGGCTATTCGATTTGTTCCGGATTCTGAGGGAAAAGAAAATCGTTTTAAAGAAAAAAGATAAAAATGGTGGGGAAACAAAAGAAACATTAAGCCTTTTTGCATACCTGGGATCTATTATAACAAGTGTGTCCCAGTCTTCAAGAGATTCAAAAAAAGACACATCGAATATCACATCATTTTGTACTAATTTTATGAATTTTAACACACTTAGAAAAAATTATTTTGAAACCTGTTTGAGTTCATTAAAGTACGATAAACCCGGTATAAATAAAGGTTTATTCGAATTTGAATGCGAATATTTAAAATTTATTGATGAGGAGGAATTTGTTTTGAAAATTCACGATATTTCAAAAAAAATCGGCGATGGAATAGGAATACTTGCTGTGGAAATAGAAAGCAAGGATTTGCTTTTCAAACTAAGAAATATAAAGAATTACAGGCAGTTTGTCGGTTATTTTAAAGATATGAATTTTACCATATTGAAAGAAAGTGATAATGTCAGAATCACTTCGGAGTTTAAAAACGCTTTGGAAGGTCTCCTTGAAAATCTCAGCAACAACGATGAAAACTGGGAAATCGCAAAGGACTATATAGCCATTTACGCAATAACCAAATACAGAAGTGCCAATTACGCCAAAAATATCAAAGACAGTAAGGGGGATGAATGATTATGTTCTACAACATTTCTTATATATCAAAAGTTAATCTCGCATCTTTAAACGGCAGTGAGGGAATGGGCGGAAACATCACTCCCATAAAAAAAATAACGGACAACCGTGGGAATGAATACGTTTACGTATCCGGACAGGCGCAAAGAAGATATTTAAAAGAAACACTTTGGCAAATGGATGAGAAAATCACAAGTGTGGATACGGACGGTAACCCCGACCTTTCTCTTATAGATAAAATCATCAAGGACGAAAAAACAGCTGCCAAAGATAAAGACAACAGAAAAAAAGAACTGATGTTCAGTGAATACTGTGATCTTGATCTTTTCGGATATATGTTCCCGAAAGGCGGCAGGAGATGGTCTCCTGTTAAAGTGGCTCCCATGATTTCAATTTTTCCATACAAGGGAGAATTCGACTACCTCACCAGAAAACAGTATGTGGAAGATGAAGCGAAAAAATCGGGAAATATAGTTCAAGTCGAAATTGACACTTTCAATTTTATGCGTGGAAATATAATGATCGATGTGGAAAGAATCGGTAACGACGTTAATGAATATAATTATGAAATGACTCCATACCTCGATGAGAAGGCAAAAAATGCCCGAATAAATAAACTAATAGACGCAATAAGATACCTGAACGGTGGAGCCAAACAGTCGAGAAATCTCGAAAACATCTCACCGAAATTCGTTGTGATAATCAAACAGAAAACCGGCAATCCTTTCCTGCTGAATTCTATAAAAATGGACAAAAAAGAAGAAATAGATATTGATATAATCATTGAAGAGGTAAAAGAAAACCAAGCACTCATTGAAGAAGTATGTTTTGGTATTTCAAAAGGGATTTTTAATAATGAAGAAGCAATTATTAAAACCATAACGGATAACGGGTATAAGTGTACGGGTATAACCGAAGCGTTTGAAATACTTAAAAAACAGGTGTGAATATGGAAGAGTTAGATGTAATAAAATTCAGGGTTTCAGGTTTGTTGAACTCATACAAAATACCTTTTTACAGAACGTACCACAGATCATATCTTTCCCCGCCTAAAACAATGATCATAGGTATGCTATGTAATATCATGAGACTTTCGGAAAAAGACTATTACGAAATTTTAAAACAGGATGCTATAAAAATTTCCGTTGTAATAGAAGATATAAAAGGAACTGCGAAAGATTTTTGGGTATATAAAATCAATCAGAGTAAAAACAACGGAAGGGGAATTATCAGAAGGGATAAATTGTATAACCCTAAATACTGTATTTACCTGAGTATTTTGACCGATGATTTGAAAAAGGATATTATAAATGCTTTAAAATGCCCCAAATCAATACCGTCATTGGGTCTGGATGATGAACTGGTAACAATATATGATATCAACGAATCTCAAAAATTGAAAAAAGTCGAAGATGCAGGCTATGTGAATTCGGTATTTATAAATAAATACGATAAATACACGAGTAAATTCAGGCAAACGAAGAAATTTACTAAACTGCCCATTTCAAATCCTGTGAATTTGGGTTATCAGGTTGAATACAAAGGGAGTGAACGGAAGATTAGAAAGGCGGCTGAAAATGCGTTAGTAGTTGAGTTTTTAAATTGTAGTGTGAATATTCCTGAAAAAGAAATATATACCGACAACGAATACAACATAGTATTTCAGTGATATGGATATAATAGCGAAAAAAAACAAAAACAGTGGTAAATTTCAAAATTTAAAAGACCATACTAATATGGTTCTTGAAGAAATATTCAAGAACATGGATGATGTTAAAATATCAGGATTCTGTAGGTCGAATGAATGGATTGATGAGAATAGATTAAAAGATTTACTGTTTTTTTCCGGCTATTTTCACGATATCGGAAAGGCAACTGTTCAATTTTCCAATACGATAAACTATGGAAGCAAAAGTCATCATCCTTTTTATTCTTGCTCTTTGTTGCTCAATATAAATGATTTCATATTTCCAGCCCAATATGATATTAATATGCTTTTACTCTCGGTTTTAACCCATCATACAATTTTCAACAAAACCAGCGAATTTTTTACGGATATACGTGATAACCCAGAATACGATTTTGATTTCATTTTACCCGAAGCTGAGGAATTCTTTTACGGGTATAAGAGAGAATATGAAAATTTTTTTGGTAAAAAATGCCCATACGATTATGAATTTAAAATAAGTAGCAAAAAAGAAATTTGCAGTGAGCTTAACGAAATAAATGAAATAATAAAACTTTTGGATACGTATGAAATGCGAATAATGAGAGATTATTATTCCATTTCTTCGGGTATTTTGAATATTTCAGACTGGCTGGCTTCTGCAAGATTTGATGGCCAGAATATACGGACTTTCTTTGAAACTATGTTCACAAGAGATGAATTGATTTCAAGGCTTGAAAAGAAGATAATTGCAGGTAAATCATTCATTCCAAGAGAATTTCAGGAGACATTATCGAATCATAATGGCAGTGTGGTTGTGGAAATCCCAACCGGCGAAGGTAAAACAGAAGGCTCATTTTTCTGGGCGGTAAAGAATATGAAAAATAAACATTCCAGAATAATGTACACCTTGCCAACCCAGACTACTTCAAATAAATTATTTGACAGGGCCGAAGCTTTGTTCAAAGAACACACAGGTTTGATTCACGGATCTTCAAAAATATACCTCCAGGAAAAATATGATAATGACGAATTTGAATACAGAGACATTGGAAATGAATTATCTTTTATTTCGACTTTCTGTAAAGGAATTACCATATCTACCATAGACAGCCTTTTTAAATATTTCTTAAATACGGGAAGGTACAATATTGCAAACAACCTTTATCTAAACTCGGTGATTATAATCGATGAAGTTCATTCGTACGATTTAAAGATGATGGGTTTCATGAATCGGTTTTTTAAAATATGCAAGAATCACTCTGTTCCCGTCTGCGTTATGAGTGCATCAATCCCGAATATGATAAAACGTAAACTTGAAATAGAAAACTATGTCCATGTAAAAGATGAAAGTCTGTTCCGGAAAAAGGCAAACAGGATTTTCAAAAAAGAAACCCCAATCGAAGAGGCTTTTGAAGAAATAAAGACTGAATTCATGAAAAATAAGAATATCCTTATAGTGGTCAACACGGTTCAGAAATCCAAGGAAATATACGAAAAACTTTCTTCTGAAGATTTTATAGGTAAAGAAAATGTCATGCTATACAATTCAGCCTTCAAGAAAAAAGACAGAGTAGCAAAAGAAGGCGAAATATATGACAGGTTGAAAAACGGGAAGAAATACATATTAGTTGCGACACAAGTTGTAGAAATCTCACTTGATATAGACTTCGATATTATGTTTACGGAAAATGCCCCTATGGATGCACTGATTCAGAGATTCGGAAGGGTTAACAGAAAAAAAGATCCGGACAGAATAGGTGACATATACATTCACAAATCCATCAAATCACTTCCCTATCCCGATACGATAACAGAACTGACATGGAAATATCTGAAAGAAGGACTATACACAATCGGCGAATATGTTGACTGGCTTAATCTTGTATACGATAAACTGTCGGAAGATGTGGAATTTGAAAATAAAATTGAAGTTGATTTTGAAAAAGGAAAAAAACTGTTTGATAAAATTATTAAAAAAAATTTTGGTATATCTCAATCATATGAGTTCCACAATTTAAGGGAAATTAATATCGAATCAAGGGATTTCATTACAAAAGATGATATGGATGAAGGAAACACCGAATACGAAAATACTATTTCCCTGAATTACCACAAGTATAAAAAATGCATTGTTCAGGAAAGAGATACGAAATTACGAATTTATCATGATGTCATAGATGTTGATTATACATATGAGAAAGGTGTTGAAATACCTGAAAGAATAACTGAAAATTTCGAGTTTATAGGTGATTGGGAATGAAAATAAATGGAACTCTCATAAACTATTATTTTCATTGCAAACGACAATGCTGGTTGCACGCCAATAGGCTAAACATGGAAGACAACAGCGAGGAAGTTCATATTGGCAGAGTATTGCATGAACTTCAAAATGAAGGGAAAGAAAATTCAGAAATTAAAATAGAGAATATAGCCGTAGATAAAATAACAAACGATTATGTAACCGAGTTAAAAAAATCCGATGCGGATATTGAAGCGGCAGAATGGCAGCTTCTTTATTACCTAAAAGTCCTAAAAGATAAGGGGGTTAAGAGAAAAGGAAGATTGGTATTTGATGAAAAAAATAAACAGGACAGAAAAACTCTTATTATTGAGCTCACAGAGGAAAAAGAAAAAGAACTGGAAGATTTAGTTGAAAAAATAACCGAACTGGTAAATCTTGACAAAGTACCGGAATATAACCGTTCAAAAAAATGCTTTAAATGCTCATATTACGAATACTGTCAAATATGAAAGGAGTGATTTTTTGGCGAGGAAAACCAGGTATATTTCAGTAACCGGAGAATTAAAAAGAAAAGATAATTCGTTGTTATTCAGAAATGCAAAAGGCCTAAATCATATTCCCATTGAAAATACAAGAGAAATATACTGCATGAATGAAATATCCATAAACACCAAACTACTCGATTTTATTGCAAAAGCAGGAATAGTGATACATTTTTTCAATTATTACGGTTATTACAGCGGATCTTTCTATCCGAAAGAATATCTGTTAAGCGGTGAACTGACTGTAAAACAAGTCGAAGCATATACAATTAGAAGACTGGAAATAGCAGCTCCGATAGTAAAAGGTATTGCATTAAACATCCATGAACTGCTTTACCATTATTACAGACACGATAAAAAAGAAATCAAGCCTGTACTCGATCACTTAAAAGAAATAGCCGCTAAAACAGAAGAAATGAAAGATATAAAAAGGCTGCTTTCTTTAGAAGGAGATATTTGGATAACCTTTTATAATTCTTTCGATAAATTCTTACCGGAAGAATTCATAATGAACAAAAGGGTTAAAAGGCCACCGGATAATCCTATAAATGCCCTTATTTCTTTTGGTAATTCAATACTGTACGCAAAAACAATTACCGAAATCTACAACACACATCTGAATCCATGTATAAGCTATCTTCACGAGCCATCCGAAGGAAGATTTTCACTGGCATTGGATATTTCAGAAGTTTTTAAACCGGCAATAGTGTATAAAGTGATTTTTGAACTTGTCAACAGAAAAAAATTACCGGTTGACAAATGCTTTGAAAAAAAGTTGAATTACTGTGTGCTTACATCAAGTGGTAAAGAGACTTTTGTAAGAAGTCTGGAAGAAAAACTCAATTCCACTTTCAGGCATAAAGTGTTGAATAGAAATGTATCCTACCAAACATGTATAAGATTGGATTGCTATAAACTTATAAAAAAAATAGTCGAAAATAAAGATTTTATTCCTTTTTCTCTTAAGGAGAACAGATGAAAAAAAACACCAAATACAATTATGTTTTTGTAATGTATGATATAGGAGAAGACAGGGTAAACAAAGTATTCAAAATTTGCAAGAAATATTTTGAACATTTCCAAAAATCGGTATTCAGAGGATATGTTACACAGGCAAATCTTATAAAATTCAAAGCCGAAGTTAAAAAGAAAATAGATGAAAAACAAGATTATATCGCCATTATAAAATTGATAAGCGAAAATAGTTTTGATGAAGAAACTATCGGAGTTGCTAACGAAAAAGACGACTATTATATATAATAATTAATCTTATAATTTTTTATTTACACGGTCTAAAAATTTTCCAACCACTTATTATGTCAAAAATACTGTCAGACTTATAAATAAACAGATTCAGAAACAATTATATAAAAAACCAACAAAACAAAAATCAGTTGGAAAAACATTTCAAAACAATGATATAATCCTATATATGAAATATCTGATAAATAAATACTCAGTATTTTCGTGGATTCGACCGGAACATATGATGTATTGAAATAGAAAAAGCACAGCCGACTGTGGAAAGACGTTTTCCATTCGACCGGAACATATGATGTATTGAAATAGAATATATACAGCAGACCATTCAGGGAGATTTCGGATTCGACCGGAACATATGATGTATTGAAATCTGGGGTGCGGCCGCAACAAAACAAATTTTTGGCCGATTCGACCGGAACATATGATGTATTGAAATCGATAGCCAAGCATACACCTACAGGGTTTATGTACGATTCGACCGGAACATATGATGTATTGAAATAAAGCGAGTCGCGCGTCTTTTTCATTCCTTTTTTGAATTCGACCGGAACATATGATGTATTGAAATTCACTTTCTTTCTTCTCTTCTATAGGTATATCTCCTGATTCGACCGGAACATATGATGTATTGAAATTTTTGTTGTGTCGAAATTTAGGTATTGAATTGAGCGATTCGACCGGAACATATGATGTATTGAAATCAGTTGTGTGATCGGCACACAGGATCGGGCCTTTACATTCGACCGGAACATATGATGTATTGAAATTGACGAAGAAATAAAAGAAGAACTTGAAGCCTTAATTATTCGACCGGAACATATGATGTATTGAAATTAGTTAAATTAATATAATTTGAAACGCTGATTAACAGATTCGACCGGAACATATGATGTATTGAAATTGGGAACTGTTTTTTGAGATACCAAAAACAGAAATTTATTCGACCGGAACATATGATGTATTGAAATGAGTTGAAAGAAGCTGACCCTTCGGACACTTTATCATTCGACCGGAACATATGATGTATTGAAATCGACGTCAAATTACATGACATACTTAAACAACGTTCATTCGACCGGAACATATGATGTATTGAAATAACCAATAGAAAAAGAAGGAGGAAACAAAATGGATTAATTCGACCGGAACATATGATGTATTGAAATAGAAAAAGCACAGCCGACTGTGGAAAGACGTTTTTCATTCGACCGGAACATATGATGTATTGAAATGGTGTCCGGACATTCTCGTCGTTCTCGATATCGTCCAATTCGACCGGAACATATGATGTATTGAAATTGCAATTCCTGTGAATTTCAGAGTTTATGTGAAATATTCGACCGGAACATATGATGTATTGAAATAATTCCGTGAAAAGTATATCCAGCCCTTTCTGTAATATTCGACCGGAACATATGATGTATTGAAATCAGCCAAAAATAAGATAGTTCTTCCCGAATTCTTTCATTCGACCGGAACATATGATGTATTGAAATAAAGAGATTTCACTTCGTTTCAAGTCGAGATTCAACATTCGACCGGAACATATGATGTATTGAAATGTACCTGTTTCACTTCATCCTGCAAAGCTTCGAGTTATTCGACCGGAACATATGATGTATTGAAATTGGCATAGAAATGTTTACATTCCCTTGGGGAAAAGAATTCGACCGGAACATATGATGTATTGAAATTTAAAAGCTATCTTCGATTTTTCACAAAAAACGGTTAATTCGACCGGAACATATGATGTATTGAAATCACAATCTATGTGCAAGTAAGGACGACAAATCTTGAATTCGACCGGAACATATGATGTATTGAAATAACATAAAAGCAACATTGGGAAATATCTTCCTTACAATTCGACCGGAACATATGATGTATTGAAATGGAACCACAACAGATCAATATTACAATCGGGAATGTATTCGACCGGAACATATGATGTATTGAAATGGAGCAGATGTCGATATAAAAAAATACTATGATAAATTCGACCGGAACATATGATGTATTGAAATTATTTTTGCCTGTTAATAATCCCCCAGTATCTGCCGATTCGACCGGAACATATGATGTATTGAAATTATTTTTGCCTGTTAATAATCCCCCAGTATCTGCCGATTCGACCGGAACATATGATGTATTGAAATACTATATGATCGCTCCTGTGGTTGAGTGGATTTATCATTCGACCGGAACATATGATGTATTGAAATCGAGGGTAATAAGTTCCTCGTCCCTCTCAATTTCCTATTCGACCGGAACATATGATGTATTGAAATAAAAGAAATCGTGTTGGATTTCATACCTTATGCTAAATTCGACCGGAACATATGATGTATTGAAATCCGCGTATTGTTTTTTTGTAAATCTATGTATAATCAATTCGACCGGAACATATGATGTATTGAAATCAAGGGAATTCACGAAACAGACGGAGAAAAAAGTCCGGATTCGACCGGAACATATGATGTATTGAAATGTTCTTGAAAGGTCAACTCGAAGTCTTTAACGGCCTATTCGACCGGAACATATGATGTATTGAAATGAAACGTGGCACATTGCATTACCACATACTAGTATAATTCGACCGGAACATATGATGTATTGAAATTAGATAAATTTTCTTGTTGCAAACACATCCGATGTTATTCGACCGGAACATATGATGTATTGAAATGAAACGTGGCACATTGCATTACCACATACTAGTATAATTCGACCGGAACATATGATGTATTGAAATTTTGTATCGTGCAACTCATTTTCTCACCTCATTATTATTCGACCGGAACATATGATGTATTGAAATATACAGCAGGTATACCTGCAAACCATACGAAACGCCGATTCGACCGGAACATATGATGTATTGAAATTTTTTACATTTGGGCTGTCAGGAATGGAATTTATCACATTCGACCGGAACATATGATGTATTGAAATTTTTTACATTTGGGCTGTCAGGAATGGAATTTATCACATTCGACCGGAACATATGATGTATTGAAATTTTAAAAAATGGTTCTTCATCTTTTCGTATGATTTTGATAATATATGGAAGGAGGCCTTGTAAATCTGCCTTCGATCATATCACGCGAGGATGTGTGGCTTATGGAGATAATCAAAGACAAATATGTTCTTACCGATGACAAGACCAGAATAGATATGGAGTTCGTTATCAGCGGACTGCATAATACTTATTGGGCGGAAAAACGTGAGAGGGAAGTGATTCTGAAGTCAATCGATAATTCCATCTTTATCTCGCTTTTTGAAGGGGAAAGACAGATTGGTTTTGCGCGAATTGTGACCGATTATTCCACTTTTGCCTGGATTGCTGATGTTTATATCGATCCTGGCGAAAGAGGAAACGGTATGGGGAAGTTCCTTGTCGAAAATACGGTTAACCATGAAGCTATCAAGAATTTGAGATTGAGGTTGTTGAAAACAAAGGATGCACACCGTTTGTACGAAAAATACGGTTTTAAAATGGATGAGTGCATGACTATCCGGAATGAAGGATGATTTTAATCCATAAGATTCGTATTGGGATAACCGACAATTAAAATAAGGCTTGAAAAAAACACAAAGCTTTGCCCTTATTAACTCGATATTGTCGTGTTCTGTAATTTCAAGGCAGAGTGAAAATCAAATATTTCATCATTTCAAAGTAACTAAAAAGAATTTGCTGAATAACTCTGCGACTGTTATAAATAAAGGTATATAGAGAATATTTTCTTTTAAAAGTGCAGGGCTTTTTGGGGAATCCTTAGAAAAACCTTGCACTTTAATTCATTTATTGGCTAAGGTCAAGGAAATAAAGTGGTTGAAATCAAAAAACAGATTAATTTCTCAACTCTTTTTAAATAAAAGAATCTAAACCCGGGATTCTTCGTATCGAGAGGGTAAAATACAACCCTCGATACGAAGAATGACAAAATTTGAGTTTTTCAGCAGATCCTAAAAAATGCTGAGAAGGGGTTAACTTTTTTTCTTTATTTCTTCGAGTTTGTCGTGAGAAATATCCGTACTCTTTATTATTATCTCATCAGAAACACCGAGCTTGATGAGGCTTACTACAAGTCTGAGCTTTTCCATTTCCTTACCTTGTTCCAAGCCCTTCTCCATTCCCTCTTTGACTCCCTTTTCAAAACCCACTTCTTTTGCGTATTCCAGCTGACTTTCCTTATCTCTTAATTCTTTCAGCCTGGCTTCGTATAATTCACGGTTTCTTCTGTCCATTTCAAGGAATTCCAAAGCTGTCATGGCTTTTTTAATTTGAGGATTTTTCATGGTAATCATCTCCATGCTTTCACTTTGAGGGTTGTTAAAAAACAAAACCCAACTCAATAATTTGTCATTTATATTGCTTTTACTATTTTTTATTTTTGGTACTTCTATCATATGTATTTCCATAATATCCGAAAACACGAAGTTTTCACTGTCTTCTTTTAAAAACAAAATCAACCATCGGACTTATTTTCATACCATTCCTCGCTGTCAATTATATCATTTATACATTCAAGCATCGTGATAATCATGATTTGTCCCCAAAAGTAAAAAAAAGAAAAATCTTCCGCAAGTATGAAATCCGTTAAGACCACGTCATTGGATAACCAGCTGAAACGTCGGAACGACAAGTTTTTCAGCAAGCTTTTCTTAATAAATTCCCCCCATACCGATATCGTATGAACTTGACAGGAAATTTTTTTTGTTTTATAATGTGACTGTTAAGTCATATGACTAAATAGTCATATGGAGATTGAATATTTTGGAGGGATTATATGTTTGACGGCAGTTATTTTAAATTTCTGGCATTTTTCTGGGCGGCAATCGTTGTTATTTCGAGAATCGCGATGGCTATCATGGGGGCGAATTGGAAAAAATGGGAAATGAATGGTTTTTATTCGGAGAAAAAACCTTTTTATATAAATCTCATAGGTATTCTCGGAATTTGTCTCGTCTTGCTCACTTGGGTCATGGTATTTACGGTGGAAAATTCCTACGGGTGGATTCTTGCCGTTTTACTGTCAATGACAGTTGTCAAGGTTTCCACGCTTATGTTCAATTACAGGGCATTCAGGGAATTCGCCGCCAAAACGCTTAACGACAAATCGAAGATGAGAAAACTCAACGTCGCGGTATTGATTATGGCGTTTGTACTCGTTCTGATGGGACTTTTTGTTTACTGATATGCGGTAAATCTGGTATTTTATTTTAATTTATTTCCATAGGATATTATGGCGTAGCAAAGCCGGCCACGATAAGTCGTATAAGTGTTTTTTGAGATTTTGTGGTATATTTATCTGTGAATATTATTTCCGGGAGTAAAAAACATGCCCAAAGATACTTTCTTCAATTTGTCCGAAGAAAAAAGGAATTCGATTTTAAAAGTTGCGATAGCCGAATTTTACAAGTACGGCTATGAGAAGTCAAGTGTAAGTCGCATAGTTAAAGAATGTGGTATTGCCAAGGGCAGTTTTTATCAGTATTTTGAAGATAAAGACGATTTGTTCGGTTTCGTGTTGCGTATTTCAGGTGAAAAAAAGCTCGAATATTTAAACAGGGTAAAAGCGGATTTTGGGAGTGAAAACTTTTTTAATCTGCTCAGAATAATTTACATAGGTTCCCTGGGATTTTTGAAGGATAACGCCGAGCTTGCCGGCATAACGGACAGATTTCTGAAAACTTCTTCTTCGGCTTTGAAAGAAGCCCTGCTCGGTCAGGGAGTAAAAAAAAGCGAAGCTTTTATAGAGGGTTTGCTAAAAGCCGCCATAGCGAGAAAGGAGATACGTCCTGATATTGATGTTACATTTTTTTCCCGTATTTTAACGGGCATTTCAATTTCTTTGGGCGACTATGTCCGTGACTGTAATTTCGATTCCCGAAATCTCGATGTGAAGGAATACGAGGATTTGGTAGACAGGTCTATCGATTTTATAAAAAACGGAATTCTTCTTCGGAATTTCGTATAGTCTCATCCTGTTCTTTAATTTCTTGGCAGTGTAAATGTTTGCAACAATCGATTTTTACAATGCTCTTTGACTTTTTTTTACCGTTATGCTAAACTCAAATAAGTTCTCACACAGACAAGTTTCTTTGTGTAATTTAAATAATTTTCCGTCGTGTTTTTCGGTTTATTTGACAAAAGGGAGGAAGGCCAATGAAGCAGGATTTTATGAAATTGGACGGTAGTGCGTCGTCAACTGAAAGTGCTTTGGATCAAATAGAATCTCTCGCCGATTCTTTCGGGTTTGACAGCAGGGATGCCGCTTTCGCGAGACTTCTCGCCGAAGAAGCGGTGAATGCTTTTTCTTCGATAATCGGTGTGAACAGCGGTTCCATGTGGGTTGAGATGAAGGGTGATGGTTTTGATATACATTTGAAAAGCAACGCCGAATTAAATTCGGATAACCGAGAAAATCTGATCAACCTTTCCAAAAACAAGAAGAATACCCCTAAGAAAGGCATAATCGGAAAACTTGCAAGTTTTATAGATTATATAGCTTCCGATTCCGCTATCGGGGAAAATCCTTTCATGTTTTACAACATTTCCGATGAAAGCATAAGCCTTGCAGCCTCTCTGCTCCCTTCCGACGCCGCATACTGGTCGATGAAAAAAGAGCAGAAAAAGCAGGAAGAGAAGAATGAATTGACGGATATCGAGCAATCGATAATCGAAAGATTTGCCGATGATATAATAGTTTCCATAGCTTTGAAAGATATAGAGATAGTCATTAAAAAAATAAGGAAATAAGGGGTGTATTTATGGAAATCACAAAAAAAGTCGATGGCAATACCACTATGATTTCGTTGAAAGGCAGATTGGATACGATCACTTCCGGACAGCTTGAATCCGAAATGAAGAATGTACTGCAGGAAGGACTTTCCAATTTGGTTTTTGATTTTTCCGAACTTGATTATATCAGCAGTTCCGGCCTGAGGGTGATGCTGACAACTCAGAAAAAAGTTGATGAAATTGAGGCAAAAATGAAGATTACGAATGTGAACGAGTTTGTAAGGGGTGTTTTCGAAGCGACCGGATTCACGAGAATCATGGACCTGTCCTGAATTCACGGTTGGTTTAAATTAATTTTAATCGGTTTCGTAAAAATTATCTCGCATAAAAAAAGCGGTTCGATTTCTCGAACCGGGTGTTAGTGAAGAAATTAAAAAGTTTATATGGAAAGTCCAATGTGAAAAGGTATCAGATATATTTATTTGATATCTTTTTCATCGTTTCTTTGTTGTTTTCGTACAGTTCTTCGTACATTGAGTATATTTCATCGTAAATCCGTTTATTTTGGCAATCGGGTTCGATTATTCCCTCGTACTCCACCCACTTTTTTATTTCGGACGCATCTTCAATCACACCTGTGCCGATTCCGGCGAGAAAAGCGTCGCCCAGCGGGGCTTCTATGTTTCCGGAAGTCTTTCTGAATTTAAACCCGGTCACGTCGGCGAAAATGTTGATCCACATATCCGATTTTGCCGCTCCGCCCACTATGCTGCAAACATCCTCAAGTTCCACTCCGGATTTCACGGCGAATTCCATGTTGTGCCTCAGCGACAGCGCTATCGATTCGAGCATAGCCCTGAAAATATGTTCCCTGCCGTGATTCAGTGTGAGTCCGAATATGACGCCTCTCGCATCCGGATCCCAAATCGGCGACCGCTCGCCCATGAAATACGGCAGGACAATCAATCCGTCGCTTCCTGGGGCAACTTTTCTCGCCGCAAATTCAAGCTTTTCGAACTCAGACTTTTTGGACGAATTCTCGCTTTCAAATTGCTTCGCAAACCAATCCGGAACGGCTCCGGAAGTTGCTCCGCCTCCGAAAGTGTAAACCGTGTTTTCGGGATCGAGCACGTACGGGAAGCTTACGAGTCCCGGCGATACGTGTTCCCCGTCGTGCAGAAAACCCCAGCACATAGACGTGCCAACCATGGCCACGTGCTCTTTTCTGTTCACGGCACCTCCGCTGAGTTGGGCCACGGGTGCGTCTATGCCCCCCGATATCACAGGCAGCCCAGCCGGCAATCCGCTGAGTCGTGCGAAAGATGCGTTTATTTCTCCGGCGATATCGGTTGAACTCATAATTCTTTCCGGTAGTTTTTCTTTCGAAAGTCCGAGTACATTTATGGTTTCATCCGACCAGTTTTTTTTGCGTATATCGAATACCCCGCCTATATTTCCGGCAGACGAATAGTCCGTCGCTTCGTTCCCCGTCATCTGAAATATCATGTAGTCTTTGGGTGTGACGAATTTGTATGTCCTGCGCCATATTTCGGGTTCGTTGTTTCTTATCCACATCATTTTTGTGAACCCGTAATACGAGTCCGCATAATTTCCCGTTATTTCCAGCAGGAATTCCCGGTTCACATTTTCCTTTACCCAGCGTGTCTCGGTTCTTGCGCGTCTGTCCATCCATATTATGCACGGTCTGAGCACTTTCATTTCTTTGTCAACCGGTATGCCGGAACCGCCGTACAAACCACTGACTGCGATGGCGCAGATTTCACGTTTCTCTCCGCCGTAGAGTTGTGTAAATTCTTCCATACATGCTTTTACGGCCAGCACCGATCCTTCAACCCACACATCCGGCCACTGTTCGGCCCAGGAGTTTTTCGGAGTCAATACGCCGTAACTTGAATTTCCTTTTGAAACCACTTTGCCTTTTTCATCGGTGATGACAGCTTTCGCACCGGTTGTTCCTATGTCCAATCCCATTAAATACATGAAATCACCTACCTGGATTTGCTTCTGAATCTTCTGACCAGCATTATGGCAAGCAGTATGCCTCCCCAGAGTACCACGGTTATGAACGGGTTTATACCAAGTAAATTCAATCCGGATGAAACCATCTGAAGTATGAAAAGCGACATGACCAGACCGGCTATTTTTCCGAACCCGCCATTTGGGTCTATTCCTCCGAAAACCGATGCCAATACAGTAACCAGCAGATACGATTCGGCATAACCTGCCCTTGCGGAATTGAACCTTGATATCATGACCATTGAAGCCACCGCGCAAAGCAACCCCGATAGTATATATGTTTTCATCAGGACTTTTTTGGTGTCTATTCCGGAATATCTGGTGGCCTTTTCATTCGAACCTATCAGATAATTACTCATTCCGGAAGGAGTTTTCTTCAGCCAGAAGGCAATGAGAACGGCTACTATTATGAATATAATAAACGGCACCGGTATTCCGGCTATGTTGCCGTTGCCGATAGCCAGCATTTCCTGGGGTAAACCCGATATTACGTAACCCTTAGTCGCCAAAATGGATATCCCGTTTATCAGTGTCATCGTTCCGAGTGTTGCCAGTATGGGTGACACGCCTATGTATGCTATTATTATTCCGTTTACTATTCCTGCGAGTATTCCTACCCCCATTCCGGCGATTATGGCGAGTAACACTATCCACACCACTGGGGAATCTGGAGTTGTTATCAGCGATTTCATTATAGTTGCCATTACTATGCCCGATATGTTGGCGGTTGCGATTATGGAGAGGTTTATCCCTCCGCTGAGCATGGTTATCGCCATGGCTATGGTCAGAATACCCAATTCCGGCAGCTGGAATGCTATGGAGCTGAAATTCGACGTGGTGAAGAATTTTCCCGGGAGAGATATTGAAAATGAAAGCAATGTTATTATCAATATGACTCCGAGCATAGATAAATTAGGGTATTTTTTATAAAGTGAACCTGTTTTTGCTGTTAATTCATGCCACATCAATCTCAGCCTCCTTCTTGAGATTTTTTCTGTGATTGAGTGCCGTAACACTTACCGATACCACGATTATCGCTCCGAGGAATATCTGATACCAGTATGACGGAATGCCCAGAAGTATGACCGCATTGGAGATAATAGCCACAAGCGCGACTCCCATGAACGTACCGAGTATGGTTCCGGTCCCTCCCGCAAGGCTGGCACCACCTAAAACTACGGCTGCGATTACATCGAGTTCTTTTCCGACTATGGCATTTGGTGCCACAGTCTGGATTATAAGTGCCTGGGAAACCGAACCGAAACCGGCCAGCAACCCCATGAATCCGTATATGAACAGGGTCAGCCCGAGTGTGTTGAACCCCAGCCTTCTTGTCGCTTCCCTGTTGCCCCCGAATGCGTATATTTTTCTGCCGAGCATGGTGTGTTTTAAAAATATGCCCACTATTATGAACACTACTATGAAAAGAAACAGCGGAAGGGTTATCGGAAAAATATCACCCTGTGCGTTCTCGAAAATCATTATGTCATGGGGTTCCGAAAACCACATCGGGAAATTGTAAATCCATTTCCCTTTGCTGAAAAACATCAGCAGCCCGTTAAAAACGTTCAGAGTCGCTATTGTTATTATCATAGGGTGAGCCTTTATAAAATGTATAAGGAGGGCGTTAACGAGTCCGAGTCCCAAACCGACGGACGATCCGATCAGGAATGCAGTGAAGATGTTGCCGCCGTGGTTGATTATTATCGTGGCCATTGCGTATTGACTGATTGTGGCAATTGCCGTAAAAGAAAGATCCAGTCCGCCAGATATAAGTACTATGAGCATTCCCGCAGACATTATCCCCAAAAACGAGTAACTCGTGAACAGCTCGAGCAAGTTGCCGGGAGTCAGGAATTGGTCGCTACTTACGGACAGGAACAGTATTAATGCGAACAGTATTAAGCCGAGATAGAACTCGTTTTTCTTAAGCAGTTTGTCCATTTATGTCACCTCTGAGTATCTTTTCATTGAGTTCTTTTTCGGTTATCTCACAGGGATATACTTCTTCAACTATGCGGCCTTTCGACATTATCAGAATTCTGTCCGAATTCTGATAAACTTCGGCGACTTCATCCGATATCAGAATTATTCCCAGGTTTTTTTTCGTGAATTCTCTCATTATCTTGTATATTCCGTGTTTTGCCGCAATATCGACACCGACAGTGGGATTATCGAGTATGAGTACGTCGGGGTTTGTGGCAAGCCATTTTGAAACCACGACTTTTTGCTGGTTACCGCCCGAAAGCGTATCCACCGCATTTTCAGGATTGGAAGTCTTTACTCCGATATTTTTAATCCACTTTGCCGCTATTTCCTCTTTATTCGACATGTTCAGTATGTTCGCCCGGTTCACCAGTTTGTCGAGAATACCCAGTACTATGTTGTTGGATATCGGCTGTGGCAGTATCAGGCCTTCCGAAAGTCTGTCTTCGGGTACATATGCTATACCGGCCTGTATGGCGTCGAAGTTGGATTTGAATGACACTTCCGTGCCGTTCAGTTTAATACTCCCGCTGTCCTGCCTGTTCATGCCGAAAAGCGTCAGCGCGAGCTCGGTTCTCCCCGAGCCGATGAGGCCGGTTATCCCGAGTATTTCGCCCTTATGCAGCGAGAAGGAGATATCCCTGTAATTCCTTTTTCTTCCCAATCCATCTATTTCAAGTATCTTATTTTCAAACTCTTTTTTCACTTTACCTTTTTCATTTTCAAATTCCTCACCTGTCATCAGATATGCGATTTTTTTGTCATCCAGCTCGGCTGCGTCATAAGTGCCTATTTTGACTCCGTCTCTGAGTACGGTGACCTTATCCGATATTGAAGTGATCTCGTCGAGTTTATGGCTTACGAAAACTATGGTTATGCCGTTTTTCTGAAGAGTTTTTATGAGTTTGAGCAATTCGTCAATTTCGTGTTTGGAGAGGGAGGCCGTAGGTTCGTCCATTATCAGAAGTTCGGCATCGGTTGCCAGAGCTCTTACGATTGCAACAACCTGTTTCTGGGCTATCGGAAGCTCTCTGACCAGTTTATCCGGGTCGATCGAAACGTCAATCTTGCGCATGGTTTCCAGCGCTTTTTTCTTCATGTCTTTCCTCTTGATAAATCTTAAGTTTCCAGCGTGATAATCTGATATCGAAACGTTTTCGGAAACCGAAAGGTTCGGGAATAATGACAAGTCCTGATATATGACCTGAATTCCCTTTTCAACGGACTGAATCGGTGTCAGCCCCTTTAATATTTCACCCTTTATGGTTATCCGGGAATCGGGGGAGGGTGTCTCCACTCCTGATATTACCTTAATCAATGTGCTTTTTCCCGATCCATTTTCTCCAACAAGGCAATGAACTTCACCTCTGTCGAGTGAGAAATCGACGTTTTTAAGTGCGTGTACTCCACCGTAGCGCTTGTTGATATTTTTCATTTCCAGAAATTTTTCCTGTTGCATAACGCCCCTCCGTTGGGTATAAATCAAACTGAGAGGATCATTTTTCATGATTCCTCCCAGTCAATTCACATATTTTGTTTAGAAACCGAGTTCAACAGCGTTTTCTGCAGTGATTTCGAGTATTTTATCGAATTTGATTATGTTGTTCTCAGTGTCTACATTTGCTCCACCCAATCCGGGTACCGTCATTCCTTCGTAAATCGGGAATCCGTCGGCGATGAGTTTTGCCACGTATACCATTGCAAAGCCTGCATCTGCGGGATCCCAGAGATATCCGGTGTTTATGTATCCCTGTGCAAGATAGCTTGCCGCATGTCCTGGAAGAACCGTACCGACTACGGCAACTTTATCTTTCATTCTTTTCTGCTTGAGAGCTTCGGCAGCGCCTATGGGTCCGAGACTTCCAAATCCCACTATACCCTTGAGATCGGGATATTTCCTGAGAAGTTCTTCTGTTTTCTGCTTCGACAGGTTTACATCTTCGCCACAGGGTATTCTTTCGGTTACGAGAGTCATTTCGGGATATTTTTCATTTACGAGTTCGAGTCCCACGTTCGCCCAATAATTGTGCAGAGGAACCGTCAGTCCGCCGACGAACACCGCAAATTCTCCCTTGCCGCCCATGAGTTCGGCGAGTTTTTCGAAGTTTTCCTGTCCGAATTTGAGGTTGTCTATTACTTCTATATCCCAATCTGCATTTTTCTGATCGGGAGATTCATGTGTCAGAACTATTATTCCCTTGTCTCTTGCTTTTTTCAGAACCGGAGCCATAGCCTCCGCATCGTTCGGGATTACGCATATTGCAGTTACACCTTTTGCGATAAGGTCTTCCACGATTTTCACCTGCTGTGCGGGGTCTGCATCGGTAGGACCAACTTGGTACGCATTAACGTTGAGATCTTTTGCCGCTTTTAACACGCCTTCTTCCAATCTGTTAAACCACGGGATGCCTGTTATTTTAACGACAACGGCTATCTCGGGCACTGCTGCAAAAAGAGTTGCTCCCATCAAGGCAATCAGGGTAAGCATTAACAACAACTTTACTTTCACGATAAAACCTCCCTATATTTTTTTCGCAGTTTCACAGCAAAAACGACAAATCTTCAATGTTCGCAGAGACATTCGGTTTTGAATGTTTGCCTTTTTTGTGAATTTGCGCAAAATATACTGCAAATTTGTGTGGATATGCTTTATTTTACCCGAATATAAATTTTGCTCAAAACATGGTAAGCTGTCGTGATTCCTTTTAAAATGACAATATACTCGTTTAAATATAAAAAGCCATGATTTTCTCAACATTCCTGAAGTATGGTCTTTTGGAAAAAACTGTGCTATTTAGTATAATTGTTACGCAACTTTTTGAGTGTTTGGAGATGGGGTTTTGAAAAAAGCAACTTTAAAACAAATTGCCGATAAGTTCGATATTTCTGTTTCAACAGTATCGAGGGCGCTTTCGAAAAAAGAAGGTGTCGGTGAAGAACTCAGAAAAGAAATAATGGAAGAGGCAAGGAGAATAGGGTATATATTCAATTCAAACGGCAAAAATGAATTGAGTACGAGAATATTCGGAGTCATAGTTCCGAATATCCAAAATCCGTTCTTCCTTAACTTTCTGAAAGGCATTGAATCCGTGCTTTTTCACAGAAACTACCGATTTATAATGTGCAACACGGACGAGGATGTCAACAAAGAAAAAGTGTACCTCAATTGGCTGCAGGAAAGCGAAGTGCTCGGAATAATAGCGGCTCCAGCATTTAACAGAGATGGCAGCAATAATCTGGATTTGTACAAACAAATAGGTGAAAACATACCGATAGTTCTTTACGACAGGGAGTTTTACGGCTGCGAGTATTTCGACAGCGTCAGCACTGATAATCAGAGCGCCACCTACGATGCCTGCGGTTATTTTCACAAAATGGGGCACAGAAAAATGGGTATTTTGCTGTCAAAAAGAGGGAATTTCTGCATTGAAGAACGTCTTAAAGGTTTTTTAAAAGCCGCGGAGAGATTCAAAATCGAAGTCAGGGAAAAATGGATTGTCGACGACCTTTATACCGCATCGGAAATAGACGAGAAGTTTGATAAGTTTTTCGAGGATTCCGTGATTCCCACGGCGGTAATTGCTACGACGCATTCGATATCCTGTAATTTCCTCAAGGCCATGAGAAGCAGAGGCCTTGACGTGCCGAGGGATATTTCCCTGATTGGATATACGGATGTCATAGAAAGCGATATACTCAACCCTCCGCTGACAACTATCAAACAGCCGATTCTTGAAATGGGGCACATAGCGGCAACGACAATGCTCGCACGTATAGACGGACAGTATTCCAATCCATCCAGAGTCGTGCTGAGGACTCAACTGATAGAGAGAGAATCCGTCAGAAACATATGAATCGCATATTTTTTAAGGATGGGAGAAATAGTGGATAAGGATTTCATTGCCGTGGATATGGGGGCTTCCGGAACCAAAATGATATCGGGTAAAATATCAAAAAAACGGGGCAAATCCATGCTGGAATTCTCCGAGATGGGAAGATTTCCGAGTTTTTCGTACGAGAAGGACGGGGTAATTTACTGGGATATACTAAGAATTGTTGAAAATATAAAAAAAATCGTGGGTGATGCCGGTTCTTCTTCGGCAGCTTCAATAGGTATAGACTCCTGGGGTGTGGATTTCGGGCTTCTGAACGGGAAAAACGATATGACGGCCGATCCGGTTAATTACATGTCCATGTTCAGGTTGAGGAACGAAATAGAAGGGGATATAGACAAATACAGAGAAAAGATCGAATCTTCGATCCCCACCAAATTTTTCCCTTTCAACTCAATATATCAGCTGATGCTTTATAAAAGAAAATTCCCGAATGTTCTTGAAAAGTCGGAATGCATGCTTTCGATTCCTTCGCTCGTTACACGCCTTCTGTCGGGTTCAAACCATGAAAAGAATCTCTGCGAATTTACTCAGGCAACCACCACACAGATTTACGATTACAGAAACATGAAATGGGATAAAAATCTGTTGGAAACCATCGGGATCCATGATATATTACCCGAAGTAACACATTCGGGAACGATTGCCGGGAAGATCCGGAACAGTGACATCGATATCGTTCTGCCCGCATCTCACGATACCGCATCCGCGTTTGCCGCAGTACCCTTCAAAGGACCGGATACGATGATATTAAGCCTCGGATCCTGGTGCATCAACGGAATTATCCTGGATAAAATCGAGGATACCGACGCAGTGATGAAACACGGCCTATCGGTGGAGGGGTGTGCCGATGGCAGGCTGAGATGTCTGTCGACTACTACCGGACTGATGCTCTTCGAATCATTGAAAAGATTCTGGCAGGAAAAATATGGTTTGGACAAATCCGCAGCCGAATTTGTTTCGATGGCGGAATCATCCCGACAGTTTGCGGGATTCATAGATGTCGATAACGAGATTTACAAGAAAACCGAGAATATCGAAATGGAAATCAGGAGAAGTATTAAAAGCAAAGATTCCGGAAAGGAATATTCTTTCGGTGAAATGGTCAGGATAATCCTTGAGGGTATTGCCTTTAAAATACGCAAAACAAAAGTGATGCTTGAAAATGCTTTCGGGTTGGATCTCGAAAGAATACATGCAGTAGGCGGAGGCACGAGAAACAGATTGCTCTGCCGGATTATTTCGGATGTCACCGGACTCCCGGTATCAACGGGGCCGTATGAGGGTAGCGGAATCGGCAATATAATCGTTCAGATGAAGGCTTTAAACTATATTTCGGACTTTGAAGAGGCATATGAAATCATCCGGAATTCTGTGGAGATGCGAAACTATTTCCCTGATAATTCAAAAGAAACGGAATATGCGAAGAGAGAATTTGAAAACCTTTTCTTATAAAATATAAATTTGACATATATCGAAAAAAATGATATATTACCACCGGTAATTACCAGTGGTAATATATTTTTATTTAGGGGGTGCATGTTGAGCGGGGACATGAAATCGAAATTCATTGAGACGGCTCTTGAACTTATAAACATTGAAGGGAGTACGAGTTCGGTCAATTTGAGAACTATTGCCAGGAAAATAGGCTGTTCGCATCAGAATCTCTACAACTATTTTAAAAATTATGACGAATTGCTGTGGGAATGTATGATACCTTCTCTGGAAAAGCTCACCGAATACACATGGAATGTTATAGAAGATATAGATGACAAAGACTCTAAAGTAAGGGCTTTTTTTGAAAGCCAGATAGTATTCGCCGTTGAAAATCCGGGGATATATTCCCTGATCTGGCTTGAGAAATTGAACGGCGAGCCGCCTGATTACATAAGGCAGAATCTTGATTTTGCGAGCAAACAATTCATACGTATAGTCGGAGACTTCGCGGAGTGCAACTACTCTTCCGAACAGCTTTTAAAGCTTTCCGACATTCTTCACAATTTCATACACGGCTCGATATGTAAAGTTATAAGAAAAAGAATCGATGAAAATGTCGATGAGTTCATCGCAGAAACGGTTGAAAATTGCATTGATATAATGAAATTCTACGAAAATACGATAAAAAAATAATACAGGCCATATGACCCGAAAAAAGGTGAGGAAATGAAAACGGTAATTTTATACGCGACAAAGAACGGAGCCACGGCAAAATGCGCATCATATCTGAGAGAACAGATTTACGGGGACGTCGAAATTTACGACAAGACAGATATCGGAAAAAAAGATTTTTCGGATTTCGATAAAATTCTGATAGGTTCTCCGGTGTATGCCGGGCAGATAGACAGGGACATAAAAAAATTCTGTGAAAAAAACACCGACATGCTCAAAGAAAAAATCGTGGGACTTTTCATATCTTCGATAGAAATGAGTCCCAAAGCGATTGAATACATTAAGAAAGGCTTTCCGAAAGTTGTGTACGAATATTCCATCGCGCAGGGGATTTTTGGCGGAGAATTGATTTTCAGCAAGTTGAATTTTCTCGCGAGAGGTTTTTTGAAATCCATGACCAAGGCAAAAGAAGATATTAAATGTATCAGCGATGAAAGGATAAGGGAGTTCGCAAAAAAAATTAACTCATTCAAATAATTTGCAAAATACAAAAATGAGGTGAATCACATGAACCTGAAAATATCCAGGTTATCTGTTTTGTTGTCGATTTTAGTTTCGTTGTTTGCCATATTTGTTTCGGCAAACGGTATTTTTAACCGTGATATATATCTTGATGTTTTAAAAAGCGGAAATATAAACGAATTTCTTCTTCATGGATCGAAAGCGCAGGATATTTTCATGTTGCTCTCTTCCATAAGTCTTCTGATAGCATGTTTCGTTTTTTTTCGCCGTCCGGGCACAAAAAAAATGATTTTCATTCTCGGTATCCTTTCGTATGTGTTTTATGGTTACGCTCTTTACAGTGTACAGGGAATGTGTACGGAACATTATTTCCTTTACCTGGTTATATTTTCACTGAGTATTTACGCCATGATATCGGGATTTCTTTCCTTCAGAAAAGATGTATTCGGAAATTACAAACTAAAAAAGAGTGTGAAAATCATATCCTGTGTTTATCTTGTGGCAATACTCTCAGTGCTTGTTCCCATATGGATTACCTTTCTCTTTTCGGATATGCAAAACCATATCCCTGCGGATACTTACGGTGTTTTCGTACTGGATTTGGGATTGGTTTTTCCGGCTATGGCAATATCTGTTTTTATGAATATCAGGGGTATCGGATTCGGATATGTACTCAACGGAGTACTTCTGATAAAGGCATTGACAATTTGCCTGTCAGTCGCATTTGGAGAACTGTACATTGCAAACGTCGGAAAGATAAGCGAATTGAACGTTTTCCTGTTTGGAATATTCATCGTTTTGGGCATGACGGCATTGCTTATAAATTTTCTTTTCTTTAAAAACCTCAAAACAGATATATAAACTACATAAAACAGGTGGTGTTTAATATTTTTTTATAACCAAAATAGATGTTATACTCAAACGTATGACATTTTATTGAGGGAGGAGATACAATGAATTCTGCAACCGGAACAGTTCTTTCAGGAGATATAATCGGAATGTCGGTAAATTATTTCCAGCAATTCGGATGGCACATCCTCGGAGCTGCGCTTACTTTGGTTATCGGTTGGTGGCTAATTAGTGTCGTAAGGAAAATACTCGTAAAAGTCATGAATAAATCCAAAATCGAGCCTTCTCTTGTCGGATTTTTGAGGACTTTCTTTGATTTTCTGATGAAGATGATTCTCATAATCACCTGCTTGAGCATGATAGGTGTGGATATGACATCTTTCTTCGCCATATTGGGCGGATTAAGCGTTGCGGTGGGGTTTGCACTGAAAGACAGTCTTGGAAATATAGCCGCAGGAATGTTCATATTGTTCTTCAAACCCTTCAAGGTTGGTGACTACATCGAAGCAAGCGGATTTTCGGGTACGGTTTTCGAAATACAGATTATGAACACGATACTGAAAACTCCCGACAACAAACACATATTGTTTCCGAACGGGAAGATATCCACCTCAATAATCACCAACTATTCAAGAGAGGAAAACCGTAGAATTGCCCTCGTTTACGGTGTGGACTACGGATCGAACATAGAAAAAGTGAAGAGCATATTGAACGGATTGATATCCGAAGACGACAGAATTCAAGCCGATCCCGCTCCGCAGATACTTCTGACAGAGCTGGCGGACAGTTCAGTCAATTTCACGATAAGAGCCTGGTGCAAAGCATCCGACTTCTGGCCGCTTCAGTTCGATATGAACGAAAAAGTTTTCCTTAAATTCAACGAACAGGGTATAAACATCCCATATCCGCAGATGGATGTGCATATGAAGAGCTGACGGAAATCGTCATTTATATTTTTTTAAACTATATCCGCCCTTTATCAGGGCAAATTTCACGGGATTTTTAATGGCGTTTGCAGGGCATGAGTAAACGCATCTCATACAGAATATGCAATTCCAACCGAATTTGATATTACCGTCTATGACGGTAATATTTTTTTGAGGACATTTTTTAACACACAAACCGCAATTTACACATTTTTCTTTATCAACACTGTACAACTTTCCGAAAATTTTTGCGCCCGGGTGCTCCAGTTTGGATATGAGATAGAGCAAATAAACGCCCGCATTTGGTTTGAATTTATTTTTTTCGCCCGACATGTAACTTTTTGCAAGCCGCAACACTTTTTTTTCGGCTTCTATCACCATATTTCTGCCTTTTTCGACAGTCACCGGAGCGAATATGTTCGGCGGCATAGCTATCTGGTCTTCCCTCAAAACTTCAAATCCGAGCTTATGCAGTTTTTTTGAAAGCATTTTCGCCGCTATGTGATTCATACTGCTCGGATCTCCCGGACAAGTCAGCACTGCGGCATGATGACCGCTGAAGGTTTTATCTTTTTTTGTGCGCTTTGCCTTGTCCAGAAAACTGTACATTATCGTAGGAGAGTCGAAAGCGTATACGGGTGATGCAAAAACATTCAGGTCGCTTTTGCATATGGCCTCGACGGCCTTCACCTCACTACCGGGATTCTCTATGTTAAAAACCGTTGTTTCACAGCTTTTTGACAATTCAGCGGAAAGAATATCAATAACGTATTTGGTGTTTCCGGTGCCGGAAAAATAAAAAATCGATACCTTTTTCAATTTTGTCCTCCGTTTTTCATGACGTCATATATGAACTGGCGTTTGATTTTTTCTTTGAAATATTCATGCCCGTATTTTTTCGATGCGGCCATCACGCCGCATGAATAATCCATAACGGCTATGAGAGAATATGCGTAATCGTCTGCGTTGATGTTTCTGAAAATCCCGTTTTTGATTCCCTTTTCGTATATCTTCGAAAAAAATTTCCCGTATTCTTCAATATATCCGTCAAAGTATCCCGAATCATCGCTGTTCATAACCAGTTTCGACATTGTGAGAAACGTGAACGCTATTCCCTTTCCGTTGGAATTCCAATACTCGAAATAACCCTCTATGAAATCGGAAAGTGTTTTCACGGGATTATCTTCTTTCATACATGATTCGGCCAAAGACATGATGGGCATAAAAATCACTTCGTTCGCCGCAAGCAGTATTTCGAACTTGTTGCCGAAATGGTGGTACACCCCGCCTTTCGACAATCCGGCACGTTTTGCGATTGAATTCATGGTTGCGCCTTCGTATCCGTTTTCGAGAATTTCATCTATCATAGCGTCTATTATTTCCCTTACCCTTTCGTCTTTCGCCTTGTTTTCAGCCATATACACCTCTTCATAATTCAGCGAATTTCGTAAATACATACCGACGGTCGGTATTATTATAACACATTCAGTTCGAATTGGGATTTTTCGGAAAAAATATTCGATATAAGAAAATGTTACCGGGATAAATGCGGAATTTTAAGTTTTTATCGAAAAAGCATATTTTGGATATACCGAAGTGTACGGGTTTGTTTTCGTAAGAGATGTGTTTTGCAGCCGACTGATTGCGGGTTATGACACTTATTTTCATTTCCGTTTTTTCCGGGAAGAGAGGCTTCAAATTATGAAATCCGGCAGATTCCGAAGATTCATGAATCGAAAACTCAGTCAGGGGGTTAAAAGCTCAAAAACAGACAACAAAAAAAGGGAATAAATCCCTTTTTTATGGTGGGTGCGGAAAGGATTGAACTTTCGGCCTCTTCCGCGTCAGGGAAGCGCTCTCCCACTGAGCTACGCACCCAACAACGTCCTATATTTTAGCACATGCTCCTTTCATTGTCAAGAAATCATGTGTTGAACCATGCAATTCTTCAGTTTTTGTGAAACTTAAGTCTGCAAGAAACAAAGAATGCGGAAGATGTCTTGTTCTGTTGTTTCGAATTTAGTTGAAACATCCGAATTCACAGGAAGATTTTATCATAATTTCCGGTGTCCACTTTGACATCAGGGGAGTTTTATAGTATTATATATTTGTGACCGAATTATTTTCACAGTCACAAAGGAGGAAAAAGGTATTCCGAAAGCATTTTCAGAAAACGAAAAGAAAATCATAAGAGATGAATTGATACGGAAGGGTGAAGAGCATTTCGGCAGATACGGCCTGAGGAAAACCAGCATATCGGATCTCGCCAGCGAGGTCGGCATCGCCAAAGGTTCTTTTTATTTGTTTTTTGATTCCAAAGAAACATTGTTTTTCACCGTACTTCAAAATTACGAAGAGAGTATAAGAAAAGATCTGATATCGAGGTTTGAAAAAAAGGATGTCGACAGTTCTGAAATCCTGAAGGGTTTTATGAAGAACATGATAAGGCAGCTGGATAACGTGCCGTTCTTCAAAGTCGTCTTGAACAGGGACGAATACCGGCAGTTCTACAGAAAACTGTCAAAAGAACAGTTCAATTCGCTTTTCCAGAGCGATGTGGATTTCGTGAACGATATTTTAAAGCTGTTTTCTCCATCCGAGATGGGTAAAGAGGATATCAAATACCTTGTGGCACTTATGAGAAGTGTTTTTCTTATAATTTTACAGAAAGAAATACTCGGAGAAGATATATACCTGAAAGTCGCCGATTTTTATATAGACAAGGCAGTTGAAGAATTTTTCAAATAGAAGTTTTTCTGCCGGAAATACTATAATCTGACAAGTTTGGAGTCGAATTGAATTTCTCGCGGAGCTTCTTTCTGCTTTAACTTGTTTATTTTTTTATTCTTCTGTGACCAAATATCATAATTATTCACACAGTCATGTTATGAAAGGAGAGAAAATGAAATCGATATATGTTGAAAATGTCACCAAAAACTACGGGAATAAGCGGGGTGTTGACGGAATCACCCTGCATGCCGAGAAAGGAGAAACCGTGGGATTCATAGGCCCGAATGGCGCCGGTAAGTCCACAACTATACACCTTATTCTGAATCTTATATTCCCGGACAGCGGCAAAATAACTATAAACGGTATCGACGCGATATCGAAAGGCAGTCTGGTCAGGAAAATAATAGGATATGCCCCGTCGGAGGTGAACTATTACGGTTCCATGAAAGTGTCTGAACTGCTCGACTATTCTCTGAAATTCTATGATAAGAAGAAGCTGGTCCCGGGAAGGGGAAAGATCTTAAGGTATTGCGGCGCACTCGATCTCGATTGCTCAAGGCGTATCGGAGACCTGTCCCTGGGAAATAAAAAGAAACTCGCATTGGTTCAGAGCCTGGCGCATGATCCCGAAATCCTGATACTCGACGAACCCACAAACGGTCTCGATCCACTGGTTAAGAAGACCCTTTTCGAGTTGCTGCACGAAGAAAGCGAGAGGGGCAAGACCATTTTCTTTTCGTCGCATTCCATGGTAGACGTGCAGGAATTGTGCGAAAGGGTCGTTTTCATAAAAGAGGGGAAGATAATAGACGAAGGCGCAAGAAGTTTCGCACTCAGAAAGAAGATGAAAAATGTAACGGTAAAGCTGTCGCGGGAAATGGGTGATTTTTTTGAGGAAAACAAACATGTTTCAAATCTGAAAAAAAACGGTCACGGAAAGGTGTATGAATATGTTTTTTTGTACACCGGAGAAATCGGAGAACTGGTGAGATCCATGGACTTCAATTATCTTGAAGATATAAACATTGAAGAAGCTTCGCTTGAAGAAATTTTTATGCACCACTACAAATGAAAACGGAAGTGATATCATGATAAACTTATTTTTAAAAGAGCTGAGACTCAACAGAAATTCGTTTTTGTTTTGCCTTATCGGATTGTCGGCGGTGATAATACTTGCAATGTTTTTCTACCCTGTCATTTCTTCCAACATGGATATGATAAAACCGTTTCTCGAATCGCCAATGATGAATAACCTCATAAATGCTATGGTGCCGGATATCGCAAACCTTCAAAGCCCGCTCGGTTTTTTTGCCACTTACAGTGGGGTATTTTCGCTGATGCTCGGATCGATTTTTGCCATCGGTATGTCGTCAAAGATGCTGTATATGGAGGAAAAGGAAAAAACAGCGGAATTCCTTCTGGCAAAACCGGTTAAGAGGACGGAAATCTTCTTCGGAAAATATCTGTCGGTCATAGTACTGCTTTCCGCCATATTCCTCGGTGTTTGTGCGGCATCACTCATAGGCATTGAAATGGTTGGCGGACAGGCTCCCCTATCGGTTTTGCTCTCCGGGAGCAACAGGAGTGCATTATCCGAAAGAGTATCGGAGAATGAAACCGGCGTTTCGCGATTTTTCGAAAGAAACGAAGATAACTTCGGGCAATTCGTGATGTCCGTGCTGAGCGCGCAGATGGAAGGCAACGAAGAACGGATAAAATCTATCGGGATAGATATGGAAAGGGTTTCCGAATTACTGCCGATGCTGGAAGAAAACCCGGATAACCTGTTCGATTACCTGAGAAACAACCTGGATGCAGTTTCGGGAATAGTGCCCGGGAATTTCACCGAGGGAGAGCTCGTTGAGGCGATCGAAGAGCGGGAGGCCGAGTTCAGGAGAATGAAGAAAGTATACCTGAACGGCGGAAAAGAATTTGACGAGCTTTTCCTTGCAGATCCCGAGTATTTCCTTTCACAGATAAAAGACTCACCGGAGCTGAGAGCCGAATTTACCGAAGCACTTTCACTCGGCGGGAAATTCGAGGCGGATGTTTTTATAAAATACCGTCCGGAGAGCCTGATTCTGTACAATTTTTATTTTTATCTTCTAACCGTGCTGTTTGCCTCGGTAGGATTTTTCATCTCGGCGGTCTCCGGGAAATTTTCGCCTTTCGGAATATCCATCGGCGTTGTCATTGTACTTTACCTGCTCGACACGTTCACCAAAGCGCTGTCCGGAATCAGGGCCATAGGTATGGCGAGTCCGTTCAGGTGGGTCGACAACAATGTGGCGTCGCTGAGTTATTCCCCGGATTATCTGAACATATTTCTGTTTCTGGTACTTTCGGGAATTTTCACGGGCGCGGCCTGTCTGGTTTACAGAAAAAAGGACATACTCGTCTGACCATATCGGATATGTATACTGAACTACAAGTCCGGGCATACTTAGAGGCTGCTGAAAAACTCAAATTTTGTCATTCAGAGTGAGAGAGGGTTGTATTTTACCCTCTCGATACGAAGAATCCCGGGTTTAGATTCTTTTATTTAATAAAGGGTTGAGAAATTAATCTATTTTTTGATTTCAATCACTTTATTTCCTTGACCTTAGCCAATAAATGAATTAAAGCGCAAGGTTTTTCTAAGGATTCCCCAAAAAACCTTGCACTTTTAAAAGAAAATATTCTCTGTATACCTTTATTTATAACAGTCGCTGAGTTATTCAGCAAGACCTACTTAAGAGCGGATATTCAAATCAGTATTCGGATTCTGACGGTTCTGCGGATTCCTCAAGAACTCCGAATTCCTGCTCGGAAGGCAGGGCTTCAACATCCCTCAGCTTCCTTTCGATTGCCCTTGTCCTGATACCGGCCTGTTCGATAACCCTGCTGGCTTCACCCAGTTTCTTCTGCGTCTTGTCGAGAATTCCCGCGAAATTCGAAAATTCCGTTTTTACGGTCCCAAGCAGTTCCCACACTTCGCTCGACCTCTTCTGTATTGCGAGAGTCCTGAAACCCATTTGCAAACTGTTCAGAAATGCCGAAACGGTTGTTGGACCCGTGATTGTTATCTTATACTCACGCTGAAGGTATTCGAACAATCCGTTTATCCTGAGTACTTCGGCATACAGTCCCTCGAAAGGAAGAAACATCAGCGCGAAGTCGGTGGTATGCGGTGGGCATACGTACTTTGTCTTTATATCACGGGCAAAGCTCTTTATCTTCTGCTCAAGGGCTTTCTGGCTCTGTGCGATTTTGGTCTGGTCACCTTCGTCGTAAGCGTTCAGCAGAGCCTGATAGTCTTCGGTGGGAAATTTCGCATCTATAGGAAGGAAGACGAAGTTATCACCGGAATCTTTTCCGGGCATTTTAACGGCGAATTCCACGCGTTCACCGCTTTTCGGATTTGTGTTTATGTTCTTTTCGTATTGCGAAGGTGTCAAAATCTGTTCGAGAATGTTTTCGAGCTGGTACTCCCCGAGAACACCTTTCGTTTTTATATTCGACAGCACTCTTTTCAGATCCCCTACGCCGCTGGCAAGAGTCTGCATCTCTCCAAGCCCTTTCTGTACCGTTTCGAGTCTTTCGCTTACCATTTTGAAAGATTCAGTGAGCCTTGACTCGAGTGTCTTATGCAGCTTTTCGTCGACGGTATCCCTCATTCTGTCCAGCTGCTCGGTGTTGTTTTTCCGTATCTCCTTGAGATTGGCATCTATGTTGTCCTTCATTCCGGAAAGTTTCGTTTCCGTGCCGTTCATAAAAGTCTGCAATTCATTCCTCACGGATTGCGCATTTGCCGAATTCAAAGCGATTATCTCCGATATTTTCTTTTCGGACAGACTGTTGAATTCCTTGAGATTCTGGAATACGAAATCGGATATTTCCTTCTGCTTAGCCTCGAAATCCGAAAACTTCAAACGCTGGGAATTCGAAAACGATTCGAAGTTTGATCTCTGGCCATACTCGATCTCGTTCATGCGTTTTATCACGGAATCCTGAAAAGAGGCAAACTGCGAATTGCTTTCAATCCTGTTTCCCGACAGATTTCTGTTGATCTCCTCACGGTTCCTGAGAAACTCCTCTCTCATCAAATCGTCCAAACCGTTATCGTCGTACTTTTTGACCAGCTTGACTATGAACAGCAACAAAGCTGCTATAAATACGAATATTATCCCCAAAAGAACAACTATGATGATATCCAAAAAACCACCCCTTGTTTGAATCCTTCTCCAAAGTTTGTCTTTACTGTCGGAATATTTTACCACTGTTTTTATGTCTTTTCGCCGATATTTCATACTTCTGCGCTCAGAAAACACCGCATGGATAATTGCCCGGCAAAGGTTGCTGATATAATGTATTAAAGGGAGAATGATGTCACGGATACTGACGACCGCAGCAAGGCAAGTTTTGTATATCTATCTGCTGCCACACTCTCGTCATATGCATCCCCGTGCAGAACGTCTACAGTTTAAAGTGGTTTTTGCGAAAATATGCAGATCATTTTTTAATTATGCGCCACAGGCGGGGACGCCTGCGGCGAGGTAGGGCTGTACGTCCCCGTGCAGGACGTAATAAAACATTATATTGAGGTGGATTGCGATGAGCATTTCATATTTCCGCGATCTAAAAGTACCGCATGGATAAATTGCCGGATAAAGGGTGCTGATATAATGTATTAAAGGTAGAATGGCGCCACGTATACTGACGACCGCAGCGAGGCAAAGAACAGTATATCTGTTATTGCACTAAAAATATATGGGATTGCCATTCAGAGGCACTTGCCTTGCCGTCACCTATGACGCCGCTGTCACACTCTCGTCCTGTACCCCCGTGCAGGACGTAATAAAACATTATATTGAGGTGGATTGCGATGAGCATTTCATATTTCCGCGATCTAAAAGTACCGCATGGATAAATTGCCGGATAAAGGGTGCTGATATAATGTATTAAAGGGAGAATGGCGCCACGTATACTGACGACCGCAGCGAGGCAAGTTTTGTATATCTATCTGCTGCCATACTCTCGTCCTGTACGTCCCCGTTCAGGACGTAATAAAACATTATATTGAGGTGGATTGCCGATGAGCATTTCATATTTCCGCGATCTAAAAGTACCGTATGGATAAATTGCCGGATAAAGGGTGCTGATATAATGTATTAAATGGAGAATGGCGTTACGGATACTGACGACCGCAGCGAGGCAAAGAACAGTATATCTGTTATTGCACTAAAAATATATTTTGTTGCCATTCAGCGGCTTTTGCCTTGCCGCCACCTATGACGCCGCTGTCACACTCTCGTCCTGTACGTCCCCGTGCAGGACGCCGGTTTTTAAATTTCAAACAAATAATAACACTTCACTATCTTCCGCCACAGGCGGGGACGCCTGCGGCGAGGCAAGGGCTGTACGTCCCCGTTCAGGACGTAATAAAACATTATATTGAGGTGGATTGCCGATGAGCATTTCATATTTCCGCGATCTAAAAGTACCGCATGGATAAATTGCCGGATAAAGGGTGCTGATATAATGTATTAAAGGGAGAATGGCGTCACGTATACTGACGACCGCAGCGAGGCAAAGAACAGTATATCTGTTATTGCACTAAAAATATATTGTGTTGCCATTCAGCGGTTTTTGCCTTGCCGTCACCTATGACGATGCTGCCACACCCTCGTCCTGTACGTCCTCGTGCAGGACGCCGGTTTTTAAATTTCAAACAAATAATAACACTTCACTATCTTCCGCCACAGGCGGGGACGCCTGCGGCGAGGCAAGGGCTGTGCGTCCACGTGCAGGACGTAATAAAACATTATATTGAGGTGGATTGCCGATGAGCAAAAACAGGTACAAATCATCTGAAGAAAATGCTTTGTATTTTATAACTTGTACGGTCGTGAAATGGTTACCCATATTAGATCACTATGATGTTGTTGAAATAGTTGTCGAATCTTTAAAATTCCTCGTTCAAAAGAAATCATTGAAAATATATGGATATGTGATCATGAAAAATCATTTGCATTTGATAGTTTCATGTGAGAAATTATCAGATAGGGTTAGAGATTTTAAGTCGTATACAAGCAGAAAAATATTCGAATTATTTGAAAAAAAGAACAGCGAATTTTACATAGCGGCGTTTAAAAACGAGAGAAAAAACAAACGAAGCATATGGATGGAAGGGTATCATCCACAACTGATATTTAGTGTGGAAATGTTTGAACAGAAATTGATATATATACATTCTAATCCTGTTAGAAAGGGATATGTTGATAAACCCGAAGATTGGCAATACTCAAGTGCAAGAAATTTTAGCGGAAAATCTTATGTTCTTGGAATTACCCGCTTAAAAATATAAGCATAAACGTCACAGGCGGGGTCGCCTGTGACGAGTTGAGATACTCACTTTCATCCTATACACCCTGCTGACGGGATACCAACAAACTACCCTCGTCCTGTACGTCCCCGTGCAGGACGTCTGCTTTTTAAATTTCAAACAAATAAAAGCACTTCGCTATCTTGCGCCATAGGCGGGGACGCCTGTGATGAGTTGAGATACTCACTTTCATCCTATACACTCTGCTGACGGGATGCCAACAAACTACTCTCGTCCTGTACGTCCTCGTGCAGGACGCCGGTTTTTAAATTTCAAACAAATAATAACACTTCACTATCTTCCGTCACAGGCGGGGACGCCTGTGACGAGTTGAGATACTCACTTTCATCCTATACACCCTGCTGACGGGATGCCAACAAACTACCCTCGTCCTGTATGTCCCCGTGCAGGACGCCGGCTTTTAAATTTCAAACAAATAAAAGCACTTCACTATCTTGCGTCACAGGCGGGGACGCCTGCGGCGAGACAAGGGCTGTACGTCCTCGTCAGGACGCAGATTTGTGGATGCGGTATTAAAGAAAATCACAGGTACGAATACCTGTGATTGGGAAAATAAATTACATATGGTTAAAACTCGTTAAAATATTTTCATTGCGAAGCTGACCGGTATGGTCGATACCTCGGCAATTTAAAGCTGCAGGCTTTCTACGTAATAGAGCAGGAAGTCGTCGATTCCCGAAACATCGTTGTAGGCGATGTCGAAATAACCTTCCTCACCCCATTTGTCACCCCATGAGTTTTTGCATGTCCAATAGCCGCCGGATGCCATGTTCGCATCGTCATGCCAACCAAGTATCACGACCCAGTGGCCGCCGACTTCCTTGGCATTTTTCCCGACACTGTAAACACCAGACGTATACCAATCGAGATCGTCAAACAATATCATGTTGGTAATCACCGGACCATATTTCACAATGTGTTCTTTGATGATCTGTCTCCGTTTTTCAGGGGAGTTGTTTGCCAGAACAGTGCAGCCCCATTTGTCCAATTTGTAGTTGTATTCCGGATTCAGCGGGATATTTTTTCGAATTCCCGTATATGGCAGAGTCTTGTCGTAGACAACCCCGTTTTCTTCCAGGAATTTGAACACTTTTTCGGGTGATACTCCCGAATCGTTGTTCCATTCGTTTGAATTGTTTATAAAATGCTGTTCCGAAAGGTTCACGAGTTCTCCGGTTTCCCTGGCTACGAGTGATTCGAATATGCTGATCGATGAAAAAATCGCACATGTCCCCCAATTTCCCTGATCCTGGGGTGTGACTAATATGCCCTTGCCTTTCCAGGTAAAATTTGAATCGGCCGCATCTGCGGACACATCCGGCACGTTTTCGGCACAGAAAATTCCGGATGAGAATAAAACCAAAAAAACAACGAACAAAAACATCATTTTTTTCATCGTACTACCTCCGTGATCCGATTTTAGATTTTTAAAGATATTTTCGAAGCGGGTAAAGTAAATATGTTGCGATTATATCACGTTTTGTGTCCCGAAGGTAAATAATGATTTAGACCTTTGGATAAGTCGTTTAGAAAAGATGTCACAGGCGGGTATTCTTGCAAACACGCAAGATCAGTAACATCCGTTCGAATGTATGGTCAATTCATGAATTGACCTTTTATCATATCCGCCTTCCTGAGTCACTCACTCTCGTCCTGTACGTCCTCGTGCAGGACGTCTGCAGTTTAAAGTAGTTTTTGCGAAAATATGCAGATCATTTTTAATTATGCGCCACAGGCACTGACGATTGTAGTGAGGCAAAGAGCAGTATATCCGTTATTGTCTCAAAAAAATATATTGTATTGCCATTCAGCGGCTTTTGCCTTGCCGTCACCAATGACGATGCTGCACTCTCAAATAAAAGCACTTCACTATCTTGCGTCACAGGCGGGGACGCCTGTGGCGAGTTGAGATACTCACTTTCATCCTATACACTCTGCTGACGGGATGCCAACAAACTACTCTCGTCCTGTACGTCCTCGTGCAGGACGTCTGCAGTTTAAAGTAGTTTTTGCGAAAATATGCAGATCATTTTTAATTATGCGCCACAGGCACTGACGATTGTAGTGAGGCAAAGAGCAGTATATCCGTTATTGTCTCAAAAAAATATATTGTATTGCCATTCAGCGGCTTTTGCCTTGCCGTCACCAATGACGATGCTGCACTCTCAAATAAAAGCACTTCACTATCTTGCGTCACAGGCGGGGACGCCTGTGGCGAGTTGAGATACTCACTTTCATCCTATACACTCTGCTGACGGGATGCCAACAAACTAATCTCGTCCTGTACGTCCCTGTTCAGGACGTCTGTAGTTTAAGCGGTTTTTGCGAAAATATGCATATCATTTTTTTATTATGCGCCACAGGCACTGACGATTGCAGTGAGGCAAAGAGCAGTATATCCGTTATTGTCTCAAAAAATATATTGTGTTGCCATTCAGCGGCTTTTGCTTTGCTGTCACCTATGACGATGCTGCACTCTCAAATAAAAGTACTTCACTATCTTGCGTCACAGGCGGGGACGTCTGCAGTTTAAAGTGGTTTTTGCGAAAATATGCAAATCATTTTTTAATTATGCGCCACAGGCACTGACGATTGCAGTGAGGCAGATGACCACATAAAAAGTCAGCGTACTTCCGTACGCTGCAATATTTCGGATTAAAACTATTTGGAATGATTCGGGAATTTCACGTGTTTTCGTTTATCAAAGGATAACCTTCTGTCTGAGAATCAGCAGGTAATTGTCGCCTAAAAACGTCAGGCTTTTCCTTTCGAAACCGTACGGTGTGAAGACCGCTTCGATGTCATCGGGAGATAAGCGCAGTTCCAGCGGCGGACCTCTGAAAGTATTTTCTTTTTTGCACTCTATCACCGCCAGTTTGCCGGAAGGCTTGAGTATTCTCCTGACTTCGGATGCGATACCTCCTCCGTATTCTTTCATGTCTATACAGTGGAACATTGTGCTTATGAGACATATATCGGCTTTGCAATCTTCAACCGGTATGCCGTCACGTATATCGGCCCGGAGGATTGTCAGGTTATCGGTGGGATATTCTCTTTTGAAGTCCAGCAAACCTTCGAGAAACACTTTTTCCTTGTCAATTGAGATAACTTCACCGCTTTCACCGAGCAATTCGAGAGCCCTCAGCGAATAATCTCCCCTGCCGCACCCGATATCGACAAGGCATTCGCCTCCCGACAAATCGAGCATTTCGAAAACCTTTTCCGAATCGTGTACGTAGTAGCTGCTCGGTCCTCTTCGCCCGGTTTTATGCCTGTCTTTCATGCAGTTTTCTTCTTTCATTTCCTGATTTCACTCCCTGAGTCGCTTTTTATAGTACGGATTTTTAATAAAAACAATTTCTCCGTTATATTGTTTTTTGCTGCTGATTAAATGTAATACATGAAAGAATCTATTTTTATCCTGTCGTTATCGTTTTCGTTTCCATCGAAAGTAAGGTTAAGCACAGGTGTTTTTCTTTCATCATCTTTTTTCAGAATGTTCAGCATTATTCCGGTATTTTCATACATGGAAGCCATTGTTATCACACCGTCCACATGCACCGAATCCGAATGAGATTTGGCGTATCTGTACCTGCCGTTCATCCCGGAATAATATCCTATGAGTTTGTTGGCTATCCTGGTGAGCTCGAAGAAATCCGCTGTGAAACTGGTTTTATCACCCATAACGCGGGAGAGCAAGCTCATTTTATTTTCCAGTTCGGAGAGATGCCTCCTGTAATTTTCATCATTCGTCTTGGCGTTGAAATCGGCATGATCTTTCCACATCATCCATAAATATTCACTTAACGGTGTGTATACCACTCTATTGCCTTCAATTTCGAGTTTCTTCAATATTCCGTTATTCATGAAATCGCTGAAGAGCAGCAATGGGTCTCCGATAGCCAACACGGTTTTGGCAAAGGTTTCGGAACAGAGCATAGAGTGAATTTTTTTCCCGATTCTCTCTATTTCACTCATACCGAATACGTCTTCGGAAACGGATTCGATTATATCCGCGAGTATTTCCTGGCGGTATTTCAACGGTGTCAGCCTCACCATATCTCCGGCAACTAATACATTCTGCAAATCCGAAACGAGTCCGGAATCTTCCGAATATATTATGTCTTCGGCAAATGGCGATAACACTCCCGAATTCAGGTATCCGCAGTCCTCTATCTTTGTGCCGATGAATTTGGAAAACTGGCCGTCAACTTCAGATCCCTCATTTTGGGGTATCAAATAAAGTGCGTCGTATAATTCGTTCTTTATTTTCTCGGCTTTTTTCAATACATTTCCGAGCAACGCCGTGGCGGAGAAACATTCTTCGGAAATCATGTGCCTTCTGCCTGTTTCCACAGATTCCATATCGATGTCCCCGAGTAATTCTATTTCCACACCTTTTTTCGCGAATACCGACCTGAGAATTTCGGAATATGGCCGGAGATCGGGAACGAATATCTTCTCGCGTATGAACTTCATATTCTCGTATCCGATCTGGTTTGTATTGTTCGGGATATACCTGCATCCGAATTTGTTTACATCGAGCTCCAAATTCCTGTTTTTGGTATCAACACTTTCCAGGCTGTTTACAAATGCTTCCACTCTGGTTATGATACCGACTTTTGAAGAATGTTCGTCGACTTCTATATGCAGGAACGGTTTATTACCCATTTCTTTCCTGAAATAATGTGAAACGATCGAGTCCGGTCCGCAGCCGTGATGGGTTAGAAGTATCGCATACATGTTCGAATGTGATTTTATTGTTTCCACAGGTTCGAGTATGTGTTGAGCGAAGGGCCAGAAGAGATTGGGGTATTTGTCGTTAATGTCGGCTTCGGGAAGGGAATAGAAAGGAATTACTTTGTAACCCATTTTCTCAAGCTTATCCGGTATACCCATGTTCAGGACCGGATCGACCGCACCGTATATTTTTGAAATGACCACGAATACTTTTTCGTAATTTTCTATGTTTTTCATAACCTCTGCGGCTTCTTTTTCAAGTCTGTGCTCAAATGACAGCAGTTCTTTCATTCCAGCCTGAAGTGCGTTTTTTATTTCTTCGTCATTCTTTCCCAGTTTTTTCCCCATTTTCATGAACGATTCGGACATGAATTCCTTTCCGAAACTGAAGGCTATTGTCGGAGACAGCAGTTCAATTCCCTTTTCCGCGAGTTTCATGGATTTGTCCACCATTTTAAACGCCAGCTGCATGTATGCGCAACCGTAGTTCTGCCTACTTTCGGAACCGGGATGATCGACGCTGAAAAGATCCGGAAAAAATATGTAATCGACTTTTTTGCTTATGAGATTATCCATATGGCCGTTGATAAGCTTGACGGGGTAACAGGTTTCATCCAATGAATAACGCTGTGCCGCTTCAATTATCTTTTCGTTGGAAGCATCTGAAAGTATGACGTTGAATCCGAGTTCTTTGAAGAATGTGTGGAACATGCTGAACATACCATAGGTGAAGAGTGATCTCGGTATTCCCACCGTCTTCCTGAGAGTGTCTATGTTCTCCGTGTAATCTTTGAAAAGTATCTCTTCGGCATTTTGGGTAAATTTGTTAACCTCATTTTCCGTTATCTGTTCCGTTATTTTCTTTACCTGTCTTTCCTTTTCAAGGAAAAACCCCCGGAAATCCGTACCGGATTTGTTTTTCATCTCTTCCTTAGAAAGTATTGCCGCACCATATGCGCCCGTGATACTGAAATAATCGGGCACGCTGATTTTTCTGCCTGTCAGTGACCTGAAGGCGTTTATTACTCCCTGATTATACGCGATGCCACCCTGCAGCAAGACTCTGTTTCCAATCCTCCTGTTTCCGACAACCCTGTCCAGATAGTTTCTGACGATGGAATAACACAGACCTGATGCCACATCGCATACTTTTGAACCTTTGGCAAGACGGGAAGCTATGCTGCTTTCTATGAATACGGTACATCTTTCTCCGAGATTTATGGGATTGTCGCTTTCCAATGCCATGTTTCCGAAGTATTCTATCGGTATTCCGAATTTAAGGGACTGTTCTTCGATGAAAGAGCCGGTGCCTGCGGCACATATTTTGTTCATCTGAAAGTCCGTCACAACCCCTTCGTCTATTTTTATGTATTTTGAATCCTGCCCCCCAATTTCAAAAACGGTATCCACTTCCGGATCTATCTCCACGGCCGCTCTTGCCTGCGCCGTTATTTCGTCGACTATAAGGTCGGCGCCTATCAGATTACCGAGCATGTATCTTCCCGATCCCGTTATCCCCACTCCGACTACGTTTATTCTCTCCGCGTATTTTTTTCCGAATTCGCATAAAGCGTCCAGCAACACCTCCTTAGGCCTGCCGTTTGTTTTAAGGTACATGAAATCCAGAATATTCTTATCTTCATCCATGATGACGACGTTGGTGCTCGTAGAACCTATGTCGACCCCAAGATGGCAATTCGTATTCGAGTCACCGCTTTCGATCTTCAAACACTCGTGTTTGCCGAGGTAATCATAATTCCCGAATTTATCGAGTTTTTCGTAATCGGATCCGCCGGGGATTTCCTCGTCATTTTCCAGTATGTAATTCAAACCGTCCGTGAATTTCTCAATATCTATTCCGTATTCATTCTCCAACGAAAGCACCGCACATCCGAATGCCCCCATGCACGATGAATATTCCGACAATATGAGATTTTCTTCGTTTAAATTCAAAACATCTTTGAGAGCTTTTACTATGCTTTGATTTTTAGCCACGCCTCCGATAAACATGATGGGTTCGTTCAACGGAAGTCTTTTTATAACCGAGCTGTTGTAATTTCTGACGAGTGAATAGCTCAATCCCTGCAATATATCTTCAATCCCGACGCCTTCCTGCTGGTGGTGAATTATGTCGGTTTTGGCAAATACGCTGCATCTACCCGCTATTCTGGGTATTGATTTTGCTTTGGATGCGAAAGCAGAGTAATCGTTCAAATCAATCTTCAATCTGTTGGCCTGCTCTTCCAAAAATGATCCCGTTCCCGAAGAGCAGTTCGAATTCATTGAAATTTCTATCTTCGTTTTGTCGCTAAAGGAGAAATTCGTGATGTATTTGGCACTCTCTCCCCCGATTTCGACTATCGATTTCACGTTGCGGAAAGCTTTGCAACAGCCTTCCACAATCGCCGTCACTTCATTCACGTATTCTGCGAAGCATCTGTTTGCGAGATGCTTCCCACCGCTTCCTGTAATCGCGGCATACTGTATAAGCGAAGTATCGTACTCGCTTTTCGTATCCTCGATCTGTTTTTTCAAACATTCGAAAACTCTTCCATGATGCATGTCGTAGCTGTATTTAACGACTTTGAAGTTGTCATCCATAAGCACTGTTTTCACGGCAGAATAGCCGATGTCTATTCCATAACTGTACATAACTACCTCCATATACATTTTATATATTTGTCTATAATTGTAGTATAATTAAAATGTGATTTCAGTATCCGGGGATACCGTTCAGAGAGTGTGATTTATATGCAGAAGTATTTTGATACAATTTCAAACAGCAAATTATTCAACGGAAAAACAAAAGAAGAAATCGAGAAAATTTTACCTGATATGAAATACAGGATTCTGGAATTCAAAAAAAAACAGGTGATTTTAAATTCGGGAGAAATATGTACCGGTATTTATATGATTCTTGAAGGGGAAATTGAAGTACAGAAAAATCTTGAATCCGGAAGGCTTTACAGCATCCTTTACAAGAAACCCGGGGATACTTTCGGGGGAGCAGTGCTTTTTTCGGATACGAAGAGTTTTCAGGTGGATCTTATGGCGGAAACGGATTGCAAGTTGCTTCAGATTCCCGAAGACAGTGTGAGAAACGTGTTATGCGCTGACAGTCGTATAAATTCCAACATGATGAATATTATGGCAAACACGGTGATGAATCTGAACAAAAGAGTGGAACTGTTTGCCGTAACTTCCATAAGGCGCAAGATAGCATTTGCGATTTTGAATGCCTTGGGTGACGGCGAAAACGGCTGCATAGATTTTCCGATTTCAAAAAAACAATGGGCGGAGCATCTTAACGTGTCCAGACCTTCTTTGAGCCGCGAATTGAAAAAATTGCAGGACGAAAATATCATTGAAATTGAAAAAGGTAGAATTCTGATAAAAAATACGGAATACCTGAAAGAGATCATTCAGAACGATTGAATTTTCTTAAAAGGTTAAACTTTTTCCCCGAGTACATTTTCCCGTATTAAACGGATGAATTTTTCACTTTCACCATACAGCAGATTATGAGCCGAATTTTCAAACTCGAAGAAATATTTTTCAGGCGATTCGACAGCTTCGAAATATCTTTTTGCGAGCGCAAAAGGTGTCTGATAATCGTGCACACCCTGAAACATGTAAACAGGAACTTTCACGCTGAGTATTTTTTCATCCGGATTGTTTTTCAAAAGATCATTCCACATCAGCTTGAGTGAGAAAACATCTCCTTTAATATAATTGAATTTGTCGGACAACTCAGGATATTAGTAACCTGGATTCCCGCTAACACATAACGATTTTAGAAATTATATTGATTTAAATCTCATAGCACAAACGTTGTAAAAATTTGACATTGGAAATCTTTTGTGGTATAAATTCACAACGATATTCGGAGGAAAAAAATGGATTTCAATCAAATACTTTCGAAAAATGAATATTCTTGGTGGTGGTGCTGGAAGCCTTCTGTGGGGAATCCGGTATCTTTTTCGTGATTGAGATTCTTTGAAATATTCCTAAAAGAGGGCATCTTTAACAAAGGTGCCCTCTTTTTTTTAAAAAAATCCTGCACATAAAATAAACGGAGGCGAAACTCATGAAAAGAATTAAAATTTTAACGGTTATCATCCTGGTTCTTTTTTGTTCGGTGTTTTTCGGAATCAAGAAAATAGGCTTTACGGCCATAGTGGACCATCCAGCGCTGGAAGCCATCAGGGAAGGCGTGGTCGATGAATTGAAAGAACTGGGTCTGGTTGAAGGCACGGATTTTGAAGTTGTATTCCAGAGTGCGCAGGGAAACATGAGTACGGCGGTTACCATAGCCAAACAGTTCAACGAGATGAAGCTCGATGTTATAGTGCCGATAACAACCCCGTCGGCACAGGCATGCACCAACGCCATAAAAGACAGACCGATAATATTCGTTGCCGTTACCGACCCGGTAGGGGCGGCTTTGATCCCGGCACTTGGTAAAAACGAAGGACTTATAGCCGGAATAAGCGATATGACACCGGTGAATTCCCAGCTGAAGCTCGCCAAACTAATAATTCCGGATGCAAAAACCGTCGGCATAATATACAACCCCGGTGAAACAAATTCGGTGGTACAGAAGAATCTGGCGAAGAACGCCTGTGACTCACTCGGTATGAAACTCATCGAGATCACCGGAACGACAACCCCCGAAATTCTCTCCGCGTTGAACTCCGTAATTTCCGAAATAGATGCGATATACATAGGTACCGACAACACTACAGCCTCGTGCATAGAAGCCGTGGGAAACATGGCCATTAATGCAAAGGTTCCGATAATATCCGGAGACATAGACATAGCGCGCGGCGGCGGAACTATCGGTTTCGGGTTCAACTACTACCTCACCGGCAGGGAAGGCGGAAAACTGGTTTACGATGTACTGCTCGGCAAAGCACCTTCCGAAATTGAATCCGGGCTCGTTGACAAAGATTCTCTGAACCTGTACGTAAATCTTGACAGAGCAGAAAAAATGGATATACGAATACCGGATTCCCTCATAAGTAAAGCCACTTTCATAGTGAAAAACGGAATTGAGAAAGAAATGAACGGAGGTCTTTGATGTTTCCGATTCTCGAACAGGGCCTGATCATGGGTATCATGGCCCTTGGCGTTTTCATATCGTTCAGGGTTCTCAACATGCCGGATTTGACCGTGGACGGAACTTTCGCACTCGGAGGTGCCGTCACTGTTTCCGCGATGACAATTGGACTGCCGGTATACATATCGCTTGCGGCAGCATGCTTTATTTCCTGTCTGGCAGGTATGGCTACCGCCCTGATACACAGAAAACTCAGGATAAACGTGCTGCTCGCGGGTATACTCGTGATGACAATGATATATTCCGTCAACCTGCGCATAATGGATGGTCCAAATCTTCCGGTACCCAAAGATCAGGTAATAAACCAGATGACTTCGTTCGAAGAAGAAAGTGGTGAAGATCCGCTTGCGGATTTGTTTGCCGAAGCCGGGATCGCAGATGTGAAGTCAGCGGATATTCCGGCTGTTGAAAGAAGAAGTGCCGGAAATATATTCAACGGAGCACAGGATGGGAAAGATCTCGTTATTATATGTGCTTTTTGCGCTGCTCTGGTTGTGTTGCTTTTCATATTCCTGAAAACCGAGATGGGAATCGCATTGAGAGGTTTTGGCAGCAATCCCGATGCCATACAGGCTTTCGGTATCACGAAAACCTCAATGACGGTTTTCGGTCTGGGGATTGCGAACACGCTTGTGGGACTCGGCGGCGGGTTATTTTCACTGTACGGAGGTTTTGCCGACGTATCTATGGGTCAGGGAATGATTGTCACCGGACTGGCGATAGTCATGGTAGGCGAACTATTTCTTGGGAAAAGGAAGTTTCTTTTCGGCCTGATCGCTCCGCTTATAGGCGGAATAGCGTATCAATGCATTCTCGCGGTTGCGATGAGATACGGCCACGTAATCGGATTCAAATCGAGTGATATGAAATTGCTTACCGCTTTGTTCATAATATCCGTGATATCGCTCAGCCTACTCAGCTCGGGCAAGAAGAGGGGTAAATTCAAATCGAATCTGAAATCAATGCTGAAAGCAGGAGGCAGATGAAATGATAAAACTCGAAAACATAAGATACTCATACAATTCGGGCGAATCAAATGAAAAGACGGTGCTGAAAGACGTGAACCTTGATGTGGAAAAAGGTGATTTCATAACGATAGTGGGATCCAACGGTGCCGGCAAATCCACGCTGCTCAAACTTATAACAGGGGAAATCTATCCTGAAAACGGCAATTACATGTTGGAGGGAAAAAAAGTAAATAATTCGGGAATGCACAAACTTTCCAGGAAGATAGGCAGAGTTTTCCAAAATCCCAACGGAGGAGTTTTCAACGACCTCTGCATCAGGGAGAATCTGATAATTTCTTCAAAAAAGGGCATGAGAAGTTTCAGATTCGGAAAATATAACGATTTCGGTCTGGAACTGCTGGGTGAGTTGAATCTGGGGTTGGAAAACAGACTGGACATAATGGCGGGAGAATTGTCCGGAGGTCAGAAACAGGGGTTGGCAATGGTTATGGCGGTAAGCTCTTCGCCATCGTTGCTGCTCCTTGACGAACACACCGCATCCCTGGACCCTGTCAGTGCAGCCAGAGTCATGGAGCTTACAAAAAAAATAAACGAAAAATACGGCATCACGATCATGATGATAACCCACAACACGGAGTTCGCGGCAAATTATGGAAACAGATTGCTTAAAATCACCGACGGAACTCTTTTTGAACTCAAAGACAGAAAAAAAATGTTCGTATCCTGAAAATTAGCTGCCTGCTTTAAACTTCGTATCATCCGGTTTCGAGGATAATGACCGCATATAGAACACCGATTACTTTCACTCATCAACAACATTCTCATAAACATCCCAAAGAATGTTCACTGGTCTATGCGTCACAGGCGTGGACGCCAAGTACTGTCATCCTGAATGAGCGATATGATTTAAAGCGCGAAATGAAGGATCTCGGGTTATTTTGTTTTTGATATTTTTGTATGTTTCAAAGCAAAACCAAACCCAGGATTCCTCTTTCTCACTCGGAATGACAGGAAGTCGCTATCCGACCTCGTGGGTAACGTCCCCATGCAAGTTGAGAAGAGTTATGCATCACAGGCGTGGACTCCAAGTGATGTCATCCTGAATGAGCGATATGATTTAAAGCGCGAAATGAAGGATCTCGGGTTATTTTGTTTTTGATATTTTTGTATGTTTCAAAGCAAAACCAACCCGAGATTCCTCGTTACACTCGGAATGACAGGAAGTCACTATCCGACCTCGTGGGTAACGTCCTCGTTGCCCACGCTAAAGTATTATTGGAGTATGAAGAAAACCAAACCCGGGATTCCTCGTTGTCACTCGGAATGACAGGCAGTCACTATCCGGCCTCGTGGGTAACGTCCACGTGCAGGTTGAGAAGAGTTATGCGTCACAGGCGTGGACGCCTGCGACGAGGCTATTAAAAAAGAAACTCATGACTCTTTGCCTACACTCGGAATGACAGGAAATCATTATCCGACCTCGTGGGTAACGTCCACGTGCAGGTTGAGAAGAGTTATGCGTCACAGGCGTGGACGCCTGCGACGAGGCTATTAAAAAAGAAACTCATGACTCTTTGCCAACATTTGGAATGACAGGAAATCATTATCTGACCTCGTGGGTAACGTCCCCGTTGCCCACGCTAAAGTATTATTGTAGTATGAAGAAAACCAAACTCAGGATTCCGAGTTTTGTTGTTCAAATATAAACATATATGATTTAAATCCGTGGCTTACTCCGAACATTCTCCGTTAAATATAAACGATGTAAAAATGTTTATGATATAATTTTTCCAATAAATATAAAGGGAAATGTTTATAAGGAGGATTCGCGGCATGATATCCGATCAGAATTTTGCGAATGTAAAATCTGGAATAATTTCTTATAAGAATATTAAATCCATATATAATGAGTCATTGAAAACAAGTATCATAACAAAACTGAAAACCATGCTCGGAATATCGAGCTATACCAGGGGCGAAAGATTAAGTCTTACGGTAGACCAGACACTTAAAGAATCATGGCACATTTGCTGGGCAAGGCTTTATAATTACAATCTCCCCGAAGAGAAATTCCAGGAATTCATAATGGAGTTGAATGTCGAACTGTTCATTCTGAATTCCAAGAATGAAGAAAGGGAGCTCGCCTTTTCGATACTGAACGATTTATATCTGACATTTGTAAGAAACCACGTTCGTAAGATAATAGAAAACGGCAAAAATTACGATTCGGCAGTTTTAAGCCAGATGAAGGTGTATGAGAAAAGCAGTGAAATTGCCGAAAAGACTATTCTGAATTTCATAGATAATCTGGACAGGTATTCGCCATATAAATCTGGATTTAAAACGTGGATGTGCAGAATGGCCACAAATATTTATCTCAACGGCGAGAAAAAAACAACTGAGAAAACCGATTACTCTTTAAACCGCGATACGGATGAAAGTATTTCTTCGGATGAGATGCTGGACCTCATACCGGACACCGGACCGTCTCCGCAGGCACTGTACGAAAAAGAAACGGAAGAAAAAAGCATTCTCGAATACCTTTTCAAAAGCAGCAGCTATCCCTGGCAGATAGTTTCGGTCGCTTTGATGTCGCTGAATTATACGCCTCAGGAAATCGTAAGGCTTGTTTCCGGATTAACACTTTATTCCGTTTTCGATCTTGTCGTTGAGAAATATGGGAAAGCATCGCTAAGAAGTAAAATAGAGCTTGATGATTTTTTTATGCCGTTGAAACAAAGTATGGATAAAAATCTAAGAGAAATAATACCTTCAAGGGATTCTAAAACTCTAACCAAGCTTTCCGAACTGCTCGATCAAAAATGCGGGAGCATACAGTTTGAAGCTTTTCTCAGTGGCAGCCCCGCAAAAAACGTAAGCGAATGGGTCAAAAGATCCATAGTACGTTTGAGAAAAGAGATCGGGGAAAGTGAAATTTTTGATCGTACATGCTGAAAAGGCAAATTAGGATTGTATATATAATCAAGAATGATGTTTTCGGAGGTATTCGATGTTGAATAATGAACATTTAACCGAAAGGGAATTGGAAAAATACGTGGAATCAATGCTGTTTGATGAAAATATTTCTGACGATCCGGAAATCCGGAATACTGAAAAGCATATATCCGAATGTGATGAATGTGCCGCCAGAGCGAATAAGATCTACAGAGAGCTCAAAGCGCTTTTAGAATGGAACGTATACAGGGATAATATACTGGTCTTGAAGGAACGGATTAAAAACAGTTTGAAAAAGATAGAAGGTGAATGTGCTAATCCGGAGCATAAAAGCAGAATCAGAAGATGGTGTGATGGTTTTTCAGGACTTTCCGGCGGCAATTTCAAAGTATTTGTGGATGTTTTTATGGGTGGAAGGCGAAGAAAAACCAGAATAATAAACGAAAGTATTGAAAAATTAAACGTGAAAAATGCGTTTCAGTTCGAATATGGACTTGAATTTGTATCCGGCAGGAATGGTACGGAAGCCGGGATCGTCAACATGCTGAGCATGGAAAGCGTGAACGGTGAAAAACCCGTAAGAATATCGCTTTCGAAATTAAACAAAGAACTCATCGTAGAATTCGACTTTGGAAGAAATGAAAAAATTCCGCTCGCAATGCTGCTGCCGATGGATCCGGAGCAGGCCACTCTCTTTTCGGAACCCTTCTGGGATGAGCAGAAAAAAGTGTGGATTATGAAATTCGAAGAGATACCAAGCGGCGAATATTTTTTCATGTTAGAACCTATCAGATGGTGAGATTATGAGAGAAAGGTCTTTGACTGAAGAAATCAAAACAGCTGAAAAATACATGTCCGAAAAAAAATTTAAGGATGCATGTACGGTTTTTGAAAAAATACACGACAGTATTCATTTTGAAGATGCCGTGGATGCGAATAGTTTTTTAAAATACCATATCCTCTACGGAGAAGCCCTGCTGAAATCAGGCGATCTGATAAAATCCAATGAAATATTTGGAGAAGGACTCAGACCCATGAATGCTCAGGACAGCAGAACAGAGATACTCACGGCAGAGTTGCTCAATGATTGTGCCTATACGGAGGATATGCTTGGTTTTTTTGCCGAATCGGAAAAGAAATATCTTGAATCGAAAATATTGTATGAGAAAAACGGCTGCGATTCCAGGCTCAACTACCTGCATGTGCTTGTCAATCTTGCAAATCTCTACAAGAGGATGTTTGTTTTCGATAAAGCCGAAAAGCTTTTTAATGCGGCTGTTCTCATAATCGGGAAAAACGGTGAGTGCCCGGAGAATGTGTTGGATATAGTTAAAAACAACACTGCCGGTTTGTACATAAAAATGGGATTGTTTGAAAAATCTGAGCGAATATATTTTGATGTGATGAAGATGCGTGCGAGAAGTTACGGATACAAATCCGCAAAATATGCCGAGGTTTTGAACAATCTCGCATTTCTTTATACGGAAATGAATCCGGAAATAGCAGACCCGATATACTGCAAATCTTTAAAAATCTGTGAGGAATTGTTTAACGAAAAAGACCTCAGAATTGCAAAAACCAGGCTGAATCTCGCACGTCTGAGACTCAGGAAAAGAAGATACGATGGTGTATATGAGCTGATATCCTCTTCAATCGGAATTTTTACCGAAAAATCGGGGAGCAGGAGTTTGTCGCTGTGGGATGCAAAACTGCAATTGGCTGAGCTCTACTGGAAAACCGGTATGGAGAGAGATGCAGCGGTCCTTTATGATGAAATCGAAAATTACTATGCCCTGAATAAAAACCTTTATGTGAGCGAGAATATAAAATTCCTGATAAAGTTTTCTCAATTTTCTTTTTTTACGGGAAACACGGATAAGGGCATAGCTTGCCTAAAAGAAGCACTGAAAGAACAGAACAAAATATTCTGGAATGTTATAAAAGGGCTGCCGGAGGATTCGTCGCTTCAATTTCTTGACAATCTTATCGAAAGCAGCGGTTTTGCCGTTTCCTCACTGCTTAATTACGCTGATTCCATTTCAAAGGCAGATTTCGAAGAACTGTACACTTTGATTTTTGCAAGAAAGGGAATGGTTTTTGAAGTGTCGTTTCTCCACAGAATGAAGAATTTCATGGAAGGTAAAATCGATTTGAAGAGGAAATACGAAGAATACAAGGCGAAGAGGAACGAATATGCCGCCAGGGCAATACAGGGATATATGGGAACCGAAAGTGAGGAATCATATCTCAGAAGGCAAAATGAACTGCTGGAGGGCATTCTGCTTCTTGAAAAAGAGTTGCTGGAAAGTGTTGACAACGATCAGCTGTCCATAGAAGAGAAAAATTCTCTTGAATTGCTGCGGAAAAAGCTTGCCCCCGACGAATTGGTTTTCGATTATTACAAATTCAAAAAGTATGACTTTAAAACCGGAGAATTCCGCGATGAATTCGGATATTGTATGTTTTTCATATCCGGAGCGGAAGATAAACCGGATATACGTTTGAAATACATAGGTGATTCCGGAAACATAGACGAGAAGATAAACGAATACAGAAACTCCATCGACAGCGATGAAAACAGCAGGGGAACAGGCAAAACGAGACTGACCGGTATAAATCAGATTATAGGACATTCAAAGGAGCTGTATGAAAAACTCACGTGCAATCTGGCGGAAGAAATCATACTCAGTGATAAAGATGAAATAATAAGGCACTGTTATATCTGCCCGGACGGCGAGATATCCAAAATACCTTTTGAATCCTTAATTTCAGACAGCGAAGAATTCTTCATCGATAGAAACTCAGTCAGTTACTGCAATTCCGTAAGGGATGTATATTCGATTGGTCAGAGAAATACGAAAATAAAAAATATCATGATCTTCGCAAATCCGGAATATGAACTGCCCGAAGATGACATAATAAAAACGCAGAAAAGTGAATCGCCCGATGAATCCAGGATCTCATACAACTGTCTTCTCGACATTCTGGATGGGAGTTTCGGTGATGAACATTTTTTCACACAGCTGGATGGGAGTGAAGAAGAAGCGGATATCATAGAAAACATTCTGTCACACGGCAAAGTGAAAATTGAGGGCAAATACACGAAAAGACAGGTTAACAAGAGCCGGATTAAAAAAATACATTCACCTTCAATACTTCATATTGCGACCCACGGCTTTTTCATAGAAGATACCGGGAAAGAAATGCCCCATCCATTATTTCATTCGGGATTGGTTTTGTCCGGAGTAAATTCGATTTTGCATGGTAAGAAAATATCCCCTGAATATGAAAACGGAGTACTTTTCGCATACGATACCAACGCCCTCGACCTGCGGGAAACGGAAATGGTAGTGCTTTCCGGTTGTGAAACCGGCTTGGGCAAGACTAAGAATGGAGAAGGCATCCTGGGATTCAGAAGAAGCTTCATTCAGGCCGGGGCCAGAACTCTGATAATGAGTCTGTGGCGAGTCAGCGATAAGCACACTTCAATATTGATGGAAAGTTTCTATCTGAATTTGCTGAAAGGTGAAAAAATTCCACAGGCTCTCAGATCGGCCCAAATAGAATTGATCGATACGCTCGAGGATTCATTCGGCTTCGCGCCCCCTATGCTCTGGGCCGGATTTGTTTGCATGGGGAGCGTGGAAAAAATAGAATTATGAATAAATGCAGAAACAATCACGAGTATCCCGGAATTGAAGGATACCTGTCCGGTAAATCGCATCAGTTCAGCTTGTTTTACTTTATAAACCTGTCGAGTATGTCTTTTTTTATAAGCTCAATATATTGAGTCCTGTCCATTGATTTTGAATAACTGTCCGCCTCTTCGAAAGAAGAAAAAAACTATTCGTATCGACTGGATTTCCAATCTTTTAAATCTTTAATCCAAGAAGGATGACAATCCCCAGAAAGCAACAAATTATAACTTTCGGAAGAGTTTTTCATAATCAGATGAGGCAATCGGCTGTCTCTGATAAGCTTTAAAGCTGCTTTATCGCTGCAAATATAGAATTTTATATTCTGGTCTTCACCTATGAAAATATTTGAATTATTTTTTCGATACTGTATTTATTGTTTTTCATCTTTTTACCTCCCATTTTTCCTGTACCGTTTTATTTGTCTCGTTTTTGGGGAGCAGAACAAAACCAAACCCGAGATTCCTCGTTCTCACTCGGAATGACAGGAAGTCACTATCCGACCTCGACCTTTACGTCCCCGTGCAGGTTGAGAAAAAGTTATGCGTCACAGGCGTGGACGCCTGTGACGTCATCCTGAATGAGCGGTATGATTTAAAGCGCGACATGAAGGATCTCGGGTTTATGTTGCTTTTGTATGTTTCAAAGCAAAACCAACCCGGGATTCCTCGTTGCACTCGGAATGACAGGAAGCCACTATCCGGCCTCGTGGGTAACGTCCACGTGCAGCTTGAGAAGAGTTGTGCGTCACAGGCGAGGACGCCTGCGACGAGGTTAATAAAAAGAAACTCATGACTCTTTGCCAACACTCGGAATGTTTTTACAGGAAATCATTATCCGACCTCGTGGGTAATGTCCCCGTGCAAGTTGAGAAGAGTTATACGTCACAGGCGTGGACGCCTGCGACGAGGTTAATAAAAAGAAACTCATGACTCTTTGCCAACATTCGGAATGACAGGCAGTCGCTATCCGACCTCGTGGGTTACGTCCCCGTTGCCCACGCTAAAGTATTATTGAAGTGTGAAAGCAAAACCAACCCGGGATTCCTCGTTCTCACTCGGAATGACAGGAAGTCACTATCCGACCTCGACCTTTACGTCCACGTGCAGGTTGAGAAGAGTTATGCGTCACAGGCGCGGACGCCTGCGACGAGGTTAATAAAAAGAAACTCATGACTCTTTGCCAACACTTGGAATGACAGGAAATCATTATCCGACCTCGTGGGTAACGTCCCCGTTGCCCACGCTAAAGCATTATTGTAGTGTGAAGAAAACAAAACCCAGGATTCCTCGTTCTCACTCGGAATGACAGACATTTCATCACAGGTGAGGCCGCTGCAACAATCATTGCGAACAAGTATTTCCCCATTTTCACCTCTATTATTCGGATTCTTCGTCTTCTAAAAAATCTCGGGGGTGCCATAAACACTCACCGCATAGACCCTGCCGTATTTTATAAAACCCACAGACACCCTCAACCTATATGCCTTCGTACAGGTTGAATTACCTTTTGCATTTATGGTTTATTTGAATGATCTTAAATCATAGTCTTTACGACAAAAAACTCAATTTATTTTTAAATCCGCCTATGACAACTGATACTTTCCCGATCTCATCATTTTTCCACCAATCAACATACTCGTTTATAAAATTCTTGTTTGAATAAAGAACACTCATAACACCACTTACGGAAGTGGCGACGGCATTCAATTTCGAATTATTTTCAAGCGAATTTATCATATTTTTAGAGTTTTTTATAAATACCTGCAATTTCATTTCCGTGTCGTTTAAACTGTTAAAAAAGGTTTGATCACTTTGATTCGCCTGATTTGAAATCGTTATAAGCTGATTTGCAAGAACGAAATTCATCTTAATATTTTGGCTTTTCATATTTATGGTATCCAATATAGGTTGTGCCGAAAAATCAAAAGAAGACATTATGGTATTGTGGTTATTTCTTATTAAATCAGTTATTTTTTTTATCGTTTTATCAATAAGAAATATTTTCATTGAAGGCACATAATGTTTTTTTATGTTCGAAACCAAATCACTTTTCATATTCTGAACAATACTAAGAGAATTTTCCATTAATTTTGTCGATTCATCCATAACTGGAAAGAGCTCCTTTTCAATAATGTTATAAGGATTTTCCTTTTTGTAAGATTTAATTTTACCGTTTATAATTTTTTTTATAGATGACATTTCTTCTTTAGGAAGAATATTCAAGGAAGATTTGAGATCTTTAATGAGTATTTTGTATTGTTTATCCTTTGTGCTTCTATGTAATACTTCCAGGCAAAAAAACCAACTGCTTAACATTTTTATTCTAAGTGCTTTTGAATCAGCGACCAGATTGTTTACCTGTGTCCCCTTGTTTCTAAATATACTGTCTATATCGTTACTAAACATTTTTGTCCACATATTTGAATTTTTATTGATACTCATTCCCGATATTTCCGAAATCGTATCCATCCATATTTCACATTCTTTAAGCAACTTGGCGATAACCCTTTTTTCGTTTAGAATACAGTTTTTATTTTTTATAAGATCCAAAGAGAAACAATCATCAGGTATGATATTGCAAATTTCATCCATCAGATTTTCCAAATCCATTAAATATGCGCTATCATTTTCATTCATACTGAGAATCTGATTTTTTTTAATCTCAACATCTTTTCCGATTTTTTCTAAATATTCGATACATTTTGTATCATTCTCAAAAGCAAGAATTGCCGCGCTGTCTTTTTTTTGAATTTCGTTTTCACTCACATTATCCCCACCTTTTTTATTTACCTCTTTATATACAGTTGTAAAATAAAAAATCCTCATGCTTTTAAATAAACGAGAGTACAAAAAAAAACACAAAAACCGTAAAATAAATAAATTAATCTGAAAATATTATTACTCATGTATACCGATTTATTCATTAAACAAAGATATAACCTTCATTGTTAATAAATTGATTATTTTTTAAATATATTATACATGATTTATAAGTATTTTGTCGTATAAAATTATTTAATACTTTTCATTATCACTCATGCGATAAATTGTTTAATGTCTATATTCGATTATTTATCCTGGGCTATGTATTGGTTTATAAATAGAGGCTGCTGAAAAACTCAATTTTTGTCATTCTTCGTATCGAGTGTTGTATTTTACCCTCTCAATACTAAGAATCCCGGGTTTAAATTCCTTTATTTAACAAGGGTTAAGAAATTAATCTGTTTTTTAATTTCAATCACTTTATTTCCCTGACCTTAGCCAATAAATGAATTTAAGTGCAAGGTTTTTCTAAGGGATTTCCCAAAAAACCCTGCACTTTTAAAAGAAAATATCCTATGTATACCTTTATTTATAACAGTCGCAGAGTTATTCAGCGAGCCCTGAATAGATGGTAATAAAAGTTTAATCATCGCAAGGCTAAGATACTCTGCGTAATGCTAATGATTTTTATAACACTTCTAAATCCAGAGTCTTAGCTGGGATGATTATCAATGTTGCAACGTATGCAGGTAAGAATCACGAAAAATTTTCTATGATGATTTTAGGATTTATAACTTTGCAGTATGTTTGATTTCTTTTTGAGTAAATTGTCAAGACGAACCATTTTCAAATTTCAAATCACAACCACGAATTTCACCCATTCGCCTTTTTTGCTTTCCGCGTGTATTTTGCCCTTGTGGAGTTTCACTATGGATTTGGCTATTGCGAGGCCAAGACCGTGCCCCCCTGTTTCCTCCGACCTTGATGCATCCACCTGATAGAATCTTTCGAATATCCTTTCTCTTTGATTCTCGTCTACTCCCATGCAGGTATTCATGACACTCAATTCCGCTTTTCCGTTGCAGTTTTCAAGGACAATCTCTATCTCGCCACCCGGCTCAGTGTATTTAATCGCATTGTCCATAAGTATAGCCACAAGCTGCTTTATCCTCGCTTCGTCACCCGTTAGATTAAGCCCTTCCCGTACCTGTACTGATAATTTTTTTCCGGATTCGAATACCACGCTTTCGAACGGCAGCACCACACTCATGACAGCTTCGCTCAAATCGAATTCTATCATGGGAGCATTGGATCTGTCGTCATCGAGTTTTGCGAGGTATATAAGATCGTTTACGAGTTTGCTCATACGACTGGCTTCGGATTTTATGAAAAGCAACCATTTGTTTTTGCCTATAGCCCTTTCCAGAACATCGGCGTTGGTGCTTATTACGGTCAGAGGTGTTTTCAGTTCATGACCGGCGTCGGATATGAACTGTTTCTGCCTTTCAAACGCGTATTTCACAGGTTTGACGGCCCATCTCGAAAGCACCACGGATACCGCAAATATGGCCAGGAAACTGCAAACCCCTATGATCAGCGATATCTGCAGTAGATTGTATCTGTTGACAATTTCAAAACTTCTGTCCATGAACACTATTATTTTCCCATATACCTTTTCCATGGACAGATACCTGAAATTGCCTATGACTCCGGTGCGGCTCTCTTTTTCCAGAACTTCGGAAACGAGTTTTTCCACATCGGAAGAGGAATATTCGGTTTTGAAATCGGAAAATATATCGATTATCTTGTTTTCACTGTCGAGTTTGACCGAGAATATATGTGAAGGATTGAAAGAGTTGACAGGTGGAGGCAGGTTGGGGAATCTTTCTTCGATATTCGGTTTTATTTTCAGCCCGTCTTTGATTGCAGTTTCCTTCATCATATCCACACTCTGACTCTCTCCGACGGAATACATGAACACGTTCACGGCACCGAATATCAGAACGATTACCACGGTCAATATTCCCATTATTATCGCTATGAATTTGAGCTGTAGTTTTTTAATCATGTCGTTCCTGATTTTTTTCAATTTTTTTCCTCCAGGGAATACCCGAGTCCCCTTGTGGTTTTTATCTGAACTTTTGAATGTATGTGCTGTAGTTTTTTTCTTATGAACGATATGTACACTTCGACGTTGTTGTATTCGGTATCGGATTCGTATCCCCATATTTTGTCTATTATCTGTTCTTTTGTTATTATCTGTTTGCCGGCTTTCAGAAGCATTTCCATCAGCTGGAACTCTTTTAGTCCGAGTTTTATCGAATTCCCGCCGCAGCTTATTTCCCCGGTTTTCAAATTAAGCTGAACATCTGAGAATTCAACACCGTCTATTTCCATTTCTCCTTTTCTTCTGGTCACGGCACGTATTCGCGCAAGAAGCTCTTCCGTCGCAAATGGTTTGGTGAGATAATCATCCGCTCCATAATCCAGGCCTTTTACCTTGTCTTCAATCTCGGATTTTGCGGTTAACAGCAAAACCGGAGTGGAAATTCTTTCTTCCCGCAGGTTTCTCAGAACTTCGAGCCCGTTCATTCCGGGCAGCATTATATCCAGTATGATTCCGTCGTACACATCGGACATGGAGTATTCGAGACCTTTCAAACCGTCATGCACGGTATCCACGGTATATTTGTTTTCAACAAGAATGGCTTCGAGCGCCTGGGCAAGTGCTATTTTGTCTTCAACCACGAGTATCCTCATATTTTCACCTCAGTGAAATTATATCATCGTACCTTGAAATAAAATTGAAAGCCTTAAGGTTATTTCAAGGTATTTGTTTTATAAATCTTCATACAACTTAACAAATCAACATGTTGAGAACGGGAGGGAAATCATGAAATTGAGGCATGAATTGAAATACTATATAAATCATTCCGATTATCTGTCGATTTCGAGTAAATTGAAGTCTATCGTTCCGAGGGATAGAAATTCCGGAGAAAACGGCAGGTATGGGATCAGGAGTATTTATTTTGATGATTACAACGATAAGGCCCTCATGGAGAAATTAACCGGGGTGAATCACAGGGAAAAGTTCAGAATCAGGCTTTACAATCACAATCTGAATTACATCCGGCTTGAAAAGAAAATTAAATTCAGAGGATTGACCGAAAAAATATCCGAGGTTATTTCAAAAGATGAGGTCGAATCCGTTCTGAAGGGAGAAATCGAATTTTTAAGAAACTCCGGGAAACAACTTTTTATGGAGCTTTATGTGAAGATGCGGAATGGTTTTTTAAAACCGAAAACAATAGTGGATTATTTCCGCGAAGCATATGTGTTCACACCCGGAAATGTCCGGATTACTTTCGACATGGATATAAGATCCGGGATTTTTTCCAGGGATGTTGCCAATTTCAATTTACCGGCTATGGCAGTAATCCCTAAGGGGTACATAGTACTTGAGGTCAAATACGACGAATTCATTCCCGAATTGATAATGGATATGATTCAGATTGATGACCGTTCGAAAACGGCAATTTCAAAATACGCACTCAGCAGAACATGTGTATAAATTCGAAAAAACATAACGACGCACAGGAGGATACATTATGAATTTCAACGACATTTTTAAAAGCAGCTTTTTTGACAACCTGACTTCTTTTTCGGCACTGGATATGGTGATAGCACTCGCACTTGCTTTCGCAACAGGTCTTTTTATCATGATGGTTTATAAAAAGACTTTCAAAGGGGTGCTTTTTTCACAGAGTTTTTCCGTTTCACTTATGGGTCTGACACTCGTTACGACACTGATAATACTCGCGGTAACTTCGAACATAATTCTTTCGCTCGGTATGGTCGGCGCCCTTTCGATAGTCCGCTTCAGAAGTGCGATTAAAGAACCGATAGATATCGTTTTTCTTTTCTGGGCAATAAGTGCGGGTATAGTTCTCGGAGCAGGCCTGATTCCGCTTGCCATTTTCGGTTCGATTTTCATAGGTATCGTGCTCCTGCTTTTTGTGAACAAACAGACAAAAGACAATCCATACATTCTGATAGTAAATTGTGATTCGGATGAATGCGAGAAGAGTACGATGAATAAAATCGACGAAAAAGTCAGTAAAAAACTTATAAAGTCAAAAACGGTTACCATGGAAGGTATAGAGTTGACTGTGGAAATAAGGCTGAAAGACATGACTACGGATTTTGTGAACGACATAGGTAAAATATCAGGAGTGAGGAATGTGGCACTTGTCAGCTATAACGGTGACTATATGGGGTAGGTGAAAATCATGGTTAAAGAAAAATATCTCCCGTTGATTCTGGCGATATCGATTTTGTTTTCGATCGTCATAATAATAACCGGATTTGTGGCAATCGGATCGGAGGGTTATGAAGCCAGTGAACCCGAATACGTGAGCAAAATCTTTGATAAGGACAGTGTGGTGAATATAGATATTCAGATAGACCAGGAACAATGGGATTACATGATACAAAACGCATTGAGCGAAGAATACGTTCCCTGCGATATCGTGATAAACGGTGAAAAATACCAAACGGTAGGAATAAGACCGAAAGGCAATTCTAGCCTGAGCATGGTAGCCGGCAGCTCCGAAAACGACAGGTTCAGTTTCAGAGTGGATTTTTCTCAGTACGTCAAAGGACAGACAATGTACGGACTGAACCGAATGTCCCTGAACAACATGATAGGTGATGCTTCATATATGAAAGAATACCTTTCATACGAGATGTTCTCCAATATGGGGGTAAACACACCAGTATACGCTTATGCCAACATAACCATAAACAGTGAGCCGTGGGGACTTTATCTCGCTGTGGAGATTATGGAAGAAGACTATCTCGAGAGAAATTATGGAAGCGATTACGGCAACCTGTACAAACCGGATGGCTCAAAAATGATTAAAAACGAAGATGAAAACGGAAACGGAATCCCCCCAGAAATGCCCAAAGGCGTTTTTCAGAAAATGGCGGGGCAAAGACCTCCAATGGGAATGATGAGGCCAAGCGGCAACATGCAGCAATCACAGTTCGGTCAGATGCCGCCGGCAGCCATGACAGGCGAAAGTACCTCAACGGGTTTCATGCCGGGCGGGCAGCCGCCTGCGGACTTCCCGCAGGATTCGGATATGACCGGAAACAACATGTTCGGCGGAGGTATGCAGCCTCCGGAAGGAATACCCGGACAAAATCCTGGTATGACAACTCCAGACGGCACAGCGACTACCGGAAACGCTTCAATGCAGGCGGGAAATTTCGGCGGTATGATGGGCAGAAATTCCAACGGTACGGATCTCGTGTACGTAGACGACGATATATCAAGTTATTCGGATATTTTTGATTACACCATAACAAAAGTCACCTCCGATTCGGATAAAAAAAGACTGATACGGATATTGAAAAATCTGAATTCCGGAGAAAATCTGGAAAACAGCATCGATGTCGACGAGGTTTTGAGGTATTTCGCAGTCAACACTTTTCTGGTGAATCTCGACAGTTACGTCGGGAATACGCGGCATAACTACTATATTTATGAAAAAGACGGAATCATGGAAATACTGCCATGGGATCTGAATCTTTCTTTTGGCGGATTTCAGATAAGCGACTCTTCGAAAGTGGTTAATTTCCCGATAGATGCCCCCACCACGGTGTCCATGGAAACCAGCCCGCTGATTTCAAAATTACTTGAGGTAGATGAATACAAAGAAAGATATCATCAATACCTTTATGAGATAGTAGAAAAGTATTATGAAAACGGCGAATACTCACAGGAAATAGACAGACTCGATGCCCTGATAGGCGAATACGTGAAAAACGACGCCACTTCGTTCTTCACTTACGAACAATATACGGCAGCGATCGAAGAACTGAAAAAGTATTATCAGGAGAGATCAAAAGGAGTTTCGGCACAGCTTTCCGGTGAACAGCCTGCCACTGAATACGGCGGCCTGCAGACAGACTTGAATCTGCGAACGCTCGGAACTATGGGTGGAGGCGGAGACAGAGGCGAGCGAAACGAAGGTGATTTCGCGGATTTTCAGGGTGGAAGAAACGGAATGCCTGACATGGCACAGATGGGCATGAACCCTTTTGCGAACAACATGAACGGATTTCCGGCACGGAACACCGTGGATACGGGAACCCAGGCCGGAACGAACCCGACTGAAACCACAGCTGCCCGCATAAGAAATGTCGCAACCGAAACGGATTCGCGCACGGTTTTGAACTCATCAAACCTTTTCGGCCTGATAACCCTCGCCATTTCAGCTCTCTCAATAATCGCCGGCTGTGTTTTCGCCAAACTGTACAGGAGAAAAAGATACCGCACAAAATAAACATAGGATGCTGATAAACTTAAAAATTTGTCATTCCGAGTGTCAGCGAGGAATCTCGCCCATAAGTTCCTTTATTTAAAAGAAACTGAAAAAAAGTAAATCACTCCAATGTTTTACGTCACAGACGGGGACGTCTGTGACGAGGTGAGTTTTGTGGTCCTGCTGCTATTGTAGAAATGAATTTAACGAAGTTTGTCATCCAGAGGCATGTTTTTATGCCGAAGGATCTCATGTTTAAAAAAAGAATACTATTCATTCTGAATAAATACGCAGGAAGCCGACACCCTCTCTCGTCCTGTACATCCCACGTAGGACCCGATACCATTCTCATCCTGTATGTCCTCGTGTAGGAACCAAAACCATCTCTCGTCCTGTACGTCCTCGTGCAGGAACCAAAATCCTCTCTCGTCCTGTACGTCCTCGTGCAGGACGCCGATTATTTAGGGCTTGCTGATAAACTTAAAAGTTTGTCATTCCGAGTGTCAGCGAGGAATCTCACCCTTAAGTTCCTTTATTTAAAAGAAACTGAAAAAAAGTAAATCACTTCAATGTTTTACGTCACAGGCGAGGACGCCTGTGACGAGACGAGTTTTGTGGTCCTGCTACTATTGTAGAAATGAATTTAACGAAGTTTGTCATCCAGAGGCATGTTTTTATGCCGAAGGATCTCATGTTTAAAAAAAGAATACTATTCATTCGGAATAAATACGCAGGAAGCCAACACCCTCTCTCGTCCTGTACATCCCACGTAGGACCCGATACCATTCTCATCCTGTATGTCCTCGTGTAGGAACCAAAACCATCTCTCGTCCTGTACGTCCTCGTGCAGGAACCAAAATCCTCTCTCGTCCTGTACGTCCCCGTGCAAGACGCCGGTTATTTAGGGCTTGTTGATAAACTTAAAAATTTGTCATTCCGAGTGTCAGCGAGGAATCTCGCCCTTAAATTCCTTTATTTAAAAGAAACTGAAAAAAAATAAAGCACTCCAATGTTTTACGTCACAGACGGGGACGTCTGTGACGAGGCGAGTTTTGTGGTCCTGCTGCTATTGTAGAAATGAATTTAACGAAGTTTGTCATCCAGAGGCATGTTTTTATGCCGAAGGATCTCATGTTTAAAAAAAGAATACTATTCATTCTGAATAAATACGCAGGAAGCCGACACCCTCTCTCGTCCTGTACGTCCTCGTGCAGGACGCAGGTTATTTAGGGCTTGCTGATAAACTTAAAAATTTGTCATTTCGAGTGTCAGCGAGGAATCTCGCCCTTAAATTCCTTTATTTAAAAGAAACTGAAAAAAAGTAAATCACTCCAATGTTTTACGTCACAGACGGTATGATTGTGACGAGTCAAGATCATTAAAATCAGTATTGCAGTGGCAATTCGAGCAACTAAAGTTTCAAAGTGCCCTTACAAAAGCAGGCGAATGTCGACGCACTCGCAAATACGTAAAAAATCGCAGTGGTAATTCACGAATTACCCTTTTATAATATACAACATAGCGATTAGTCCCTTCTGTAGACAAGAGCATCGAGGGTATAGAAAAGCGATTTGAAATACATTGCGGGGGAAAAAAGATAAATGTATGCCAAATCATACTCGGTTTTTTTGATATATTCTTCAAGAGTGTTGGATCTCTTGTAGCATACCTGTGCCCAACCGGTTATACCCACCATGCACTTGCTTCTCATCTCGTAATAAGGCACATTTTCCATGCACATATCGTGAAATTTGATCATCTCCGGTCTTGGACCAACCAAACTCATTTGACCTTTAAATATGTTCAGAAGTTGAGGTATTTCGTCCAAACGCAAAGAACGCATGAATCTGCCCAGAGGATAACTTCTTTTCTCATGGTCTGATAGTACATCGATGGTTTCATAATCGGTTGAATTTTTCAGCGACCTGAATTTATACAGAGTAAACTCCTCACAATTCAAACCAATTCTTTTCTGCCGAAACAGAATCGGTTTTCCATCCAATATGTTTATAAATAATGAGAGAATCGCATAAATCGGAATCAGTAACACAAAAAACAAGGCCGAAAGAGAAATATCGATAATCTTCTGCCAGAAAGGATAACCGGATTTAGCCATTATTTGTTTATTAAAAAATTCTTCATCCTTTTTAATAATCTCCAAAGGAATCCTGTCTAATATCAACGATATGTATTTAAACAGAACGGCAAAATCGATATCTTTGTCCGCCGCTTTTTCAAATCGAAGGGTGTTAAAACTGTATTTTCTCAGTTGCTCGAGTATTTCATCGGAAATATCGTATGGAATTTTAATTTTCTTTGATACTTTTTTTATTAGGATTCTGAATACGAAGGTATTCAGAATTGAAAGCAGAAAAATCATGGGCAGAAAAGTTCCGGCCAGAGCATAATAAAGGCTTTGCTTATCGAATACGAGGGCGAATAACCCGAAAAGTGTGAAACTCAAAAAATAAGATATTGAAAAAGACATGAAGTTGAATCTCGGAGAATAAAGCCTGTGAATCTCAAATCCTTTAAGAGAAAAATAAATCAGCATTATGAACAGAAAAGTTCCGAAGAACCATAATAAATTCTGATTACCGAAAACGTTGTAGTTGAAAATGAAGAATAGCGAACAAACAGATATATCCAGCAGAAAAATTATATTCTTTTGAAATAGCAGCATATGTCCTCCCATGATAATTTCGAATATAATATCATAAATCAAAAACTAAGCTGAAAATGGAGTATAATCATATAGAATAAAGAAAAACACAAAAAAACTCAGAAAAATATCAGCGTATTTATTAATGTTTTTTTGTGGAAAAAGTAAGATAATAGGCTTTTACTCCGAAAAAGCTATCAAACGGCAACAAAAAATTAAAAATCCAAGAAATTTAGTTGCATTCGGAAATAAAAAGTGATATAATTATCGGGCTCCAAAACATCCGAAAGTATCGAAGAAGTTAATATGATTCGCATTTGGTTATGAGAACTTTATGAGGTGTTGATTTGAAGAAAAAGATCACGAAAATCAGTTTCATCTGCTTGATATCGGTAATTGCGGTTTTTATGTCAATACAATTCTTTATGTTACCGAGTATGAACGAGGTATTGATATTTCAGATGATTATGATGGACATGCTTATACTCATAGGAATTTATTCTTTCCGGGGATTCGAAATCGCAAATCCTATTTCATTGAATAAGAAATTGATAACGTTCACTGCAGGTACCGTTCTCGGGACTTTAGTTTCAATTTTGATAATATTATTCTTCAAAGAAAGATTGAATCAATTCTTCTTCATGACCACTGTAATTATGTTTGCTTTGGTATTGCCTGTGCTTTATTCTTTCATGGTCAAAAGATATATAAAATCACTTCCCGTTAAAAAATATCTGGTCATAGGGAAAAAACATCTTTATTCCGATCTTATAAACGAAATATCTTTAAATTCTCACTGTAAAATTGAAGCATTCGGTTATATAAATCCCTCTCCGGAAACTTTGAAAGAACGAATAAAAAATGAGGACAGGTTCAACGATATCCTGATTGCCGATCCGGCGTTGATAACTTCAGACATAGAAAAAATAATCAAAGATGCTAAAGACAGCGGCAAAACCATAGAATTCCTGCCCAATGTGGTAGAATCGTATCTGGGACGAATTCCGATTGAAATCATTGAAAAGTATAAAAACTATTATGAGGTAGCTTTTAATGAAGTTAATGAAACACCAGCGAAAAGAGTTGTGGATATTGCGATTTCGATATTGGCATTGATTGTGTTATCTCCATTGATGCTTTTTACAGCTCTTTGGATACTTATAGAAGACGGAAGACCTGTGATTTTCAAGCAAGAGAGAATTGGAAAAGATGGAAAGCCTTTCATTATGAATAAGTTCAGAAGCATGAAGAACAGAAAAAGCGAAGAGAATGCCAAGTTTGCCACTGACGAGCAGCATAGAATTTTAAGAATTGGCAGGATAATGAGACCTATAAGATTAGATGAAACTGTACAGTTTTGGGATATATTGAGAGGAGAAATGTCTTTTATAGGGCCAAGACCCGAACAAAAGGAATTTGTCGAGGAATTTAAAAAGAATATTCCATATTATGATGAAAGACATAGATTAAAACCAGGTTTAACCGGATGGGCACAGATTAGATTTCAATACGCAGCAAATGCTGAACAAACAAAGAAAAAACTGAGTTATGACCTATACTACATAAAAAACAGAAGCATGCTTCTTGACTTGAGGATAATACTTCAGACGATCGAAGCTGTTGTTTTGAGAAGAGGGGCGAAGTGAAAAATATTTTAATTGCTTCTCAAATGTATTATCCTGATATTTCAGCAACATCAAAGGTTATTACTCATATCGCGGAATTTTTTTCTGAGAACAAATATAAAGTAAATGTAATTTCTTCCAATAGAGATTATAATTCTCCTACTATAATTTATGAAAAGAATGAAATTCATAACAAAGTTAATATTAATAGATATAGAGTACCTCCTTTCAGTAAGAATAAAATTATTGGAAGGCTCTTGTTATCTATATTTGTTGAGCTAAAGTTTTCGAAAGAATTTAAAAAATATACCCCAGATATTTGTTTTGCTGTTTCAAATCCACCTAATATGGCTTTGAAGGCAGCAAAATTATCAAAGAAAAAAGGAATTCCTTTTATTTTTATTTTACACGATTTGTATCCAGATGTTTTAGTAAAAATAAAAAAAATCCAAATAGATTCTTTAGTGGAAAAAAAAATAAAAGATGCTACAAAGCAAACTTTTTTGTTGTCGGATAAAATAATAGTATTAGGAAGAGATGCAAAGAAATACTTAATAGAAAAATATAATGTTAAGCCAGAAAAAATTGAAATTATCACTAATTGGGGCCCTAATAACGAGCCAATCAAGGCAGATGATTTTAGAGAAAAATATAATCTAAAAAATAAATTCGTTATTCTTTATTCTGGGAATATTGGAGAGACTGCCGATTTTAAAACATTAATTAAAACTGCTAAATTAATTGAAAATGATAATAGTATAGTATTTTTTATAATTGGAAATGGTAGAAAAACAAATGAAATAAGAAATGATATTAAAGGATTAAGTAACATTGTCTTTTTAGATTATCTATCTGAAAAAGAATATATGTCAGCATTAAATTCAGCTAATGTTTTTTTTGTATCATTAAGAAAAGAATTATGTGGAATTTCTATTCCAAGTAAAACATATTATTATTTAAGTGCCGGAAAGCCTATTTTGGCAGTTCTACCTGAAAATTCTGAGATAGATTTGTCAATTAAGGAAGATAATTATGGTTTTGTTTGTAATGATTATTCAGAAAATACTCTTAAAGAGCTTATCTATAAATTGAAAGATGAAAGAACATATGCTTTTTTGAAGCAAAACGCTATAAACACATTTATAGAAAAATATAGAAATGATGTAGTTATAGATAAATATATTAAGTGTGTTGAGGAGCTGACAAAATGAAAAAAAAAGCTTTGATAACCGGAATAACCGGACAAGATGGAAGTTACCTAGCTGAACTCCTTATGAAAAAGGGATATGAAGTTCATGGAATAAAAAGAAGGGCTAGTAGTTTCAACACTAAAAGAATAGATCATCTATATAAAGATTTTCATGAAAGGGATTTAAACTTTTTCCTCCATTACGGTGATTTAACCGATTCAACGAACATAATTAGATTACTTCAGGAAATTCAACCGGATGAAATATACAATCTTGCGGCACAGAGCCATGTGAAAGTCTCATTTGAAACTGCAGAATACACTGCAAATTCGGATGCGATGGGAACACTTAGGATTCTTGAGGCGATCAGATTGCTCGGGTTGGAAAAAAATGTAAGATTTTATCAGGCATCTACCAGTGAACTGTATGGAAAAGTACAGGAAACTCCTCAGAGGGAAACGACACCTTTCTATCCCAGAAGCCCTTATGCAGTTGCTAAATTATATTCATACTGGATAACTATAAATTACAGAGAAGCATATAACATGTATGCTTGCAACGGAATACTGTTCAACCATGAATCTCCCAGGAGAGGAGAGACATTTGTAACCAGGAAAATAACCAGGGCAGCAGCAAGAATTGCTTTAGGTCTTCAAAAAAAACTCTATCTTGGTAATCTTAATTCAAAAAGAGATTGGGGTTATGCCCCGGATTACGTGAAGGCAATGTGGATGATATTGCAGCAGGACATTCCCGAAGAATATGTAATTGCCACTGGAGAAACGCACACAGTGAGAGAATTTGTGGAATATTCATTCAACGAACTGGGGATAGATATAGAATGGCATGGGCAAGGTGTAGAAGAGAAGGGAATAAAAAAGGGAACAGACGAAATACTGGTTGAAGTCGATCCGATTTATTTCAGACCAACAGAGGTCGAATTACTGTTAGGTGATCCCACAAAAGCCAAAGAAAAACTTGGCTGGACACCGGAAGTCAAATTCAGAGAGCTTGTTGGAATAATGGTAAAATCGGATTATGAAAATGCCAAATACGAACAGTATAAAAAAGCATACAAAGAATGATTAGAGAGGTTTTCCAATGGATAAAAATGCGAAGATATATGTGGCAGGACATAGAGGACTGGTTGGATCTGCAATAATCAGAAAACTTGAAAGTGAAGGATATTTTAACATCATAAAAAAATCCCATAATGAACTTGACCTAACAGATCAAAAATCAACCAGAGATTTTTTTGAAAAAGAAAGACCTGAATATGTTTTTCTTGCTGCGGCAAAGGTTGGCGGAATACATGCCAATAACATATATCCTGCAGATTTCATATACACAAATCTGATTATAGAATGTAATGTCATAAAAGCATCATACGATTATGATGTGAAAAAACTGCTTTTTCTGGGAAGCTCGTGTATTTATCCAAAATTTGCAGAACAACCGATAAAAGAAAGCTCTCTTTTAACAGGAAAACTTGAAAAAACAAACGAAGCATATGCCCTGGCCAAAATCTCCGGATTGAAAATGTGTGAATTTTTCAACAGACAATACGGAACAAACTTCATAAGTGCTATGCCTACAAATTTATACGGGCCGAATGATAATTTCGATCTTGAAACATCACATGTCCTTCCAGCACTTATAAGGAAATTTCATGAGGCGAAAGTTGAAAACAAACCTTATGTGGAAATATGGGGAACGGGAATACCGAAGAGGGAATTTCTGTATGTTGACGATCTCGCTGACGCACTTGTTTTTCTCATGAATAATTACGAAGAAAATGAAACAGTTAATGTTGGAACGGGAGAGGATATTTCGATAAAAGATCTTGCTTTTCTCATTAAAGATATTATCGGATATACTGGAGAACTTAGGTTCGATACATCCAAACCCGATGGTACCCCAAGGAAATTACTTGATGTGAGTAAGATTAAAAAATTAGGGTGGAAATATACAACGTCTCTCAAAGAAGGAATAGAAAAGACATACTGTGTTTTAAGTACTCACCATGTGCATGAATATTACGAAGCAAGACAAGCAAAAGAAACACAATAGAAAAATAACAAATTAAGATAAAAAAAGGGTCATTGAAAAGGGAAACGTAATAAGAATAAGAAAATCGGTACACCATGTAGTATTATATGTCGCTTATAACCTACAATACAACAAAGGGGTACCGACATGAACATTTTATCATCAATCGCAGGAATAATCAACAAGCATTTCGGAGCTTATTTTGAAAGCCTACCCGAATTTTACCTCAAAAACTTTTCTGTGCTGGTTCAGGGATTGATTTCCAACGAATACGACAGTATAAGCAAAATAGCATCTTGTCCCCTGAACAGTATGAGTCATTCCACACTGACGAGATTTCTATCTTCATATGAAGAATTCTGGAAGGAATTGGAAAAAGTGTTTCAGGAATCAGTTCAAGGCGATGATGCTCAAAACCGAATACTCATAGCGGATGACAGTCTGCTTGAGAAAAGAGGCAGGCGTATACCTTATGTATCTAAAGCATACGATCATTGCACCGACCACTTTAAAAACGCACAGACCATACTGACGATAGGCGAATCATCGAAGGGCAGGTTTCATCCCAGAGATATTCTCTTCTCTGAGTTCACGGATAAAGACAGAGGCAAGCAGCAGAACAGCAAGAACGAAATGCTTGTGAACTGGTTCAGAGACAACAAACAAGAAAACACTATACTCGTAGCGGATAGCTGGTACACCAATTCATACCTTATCGAAGCATGCAACCTCTGGGGTTTTGATATGCTCCCAGAATTGAAACAGATAAAAAAGGACAGTGTGTCATAAAGAGTGTCTCAATCTCATTAATTGTGACAATTCATGAGAATCAGTAAGCGGATAAGTGAAAATGAACAGGAGCGATGTAATTCAAGCTTGAATGAGGTCTTTTAAAATTATACTCCCTGACCCAGTTGAAAACAATATCTTTTATGGTTTTTACAGGAAGCAGGCTGAGATCATGTTTCCCTAGGCATTCATCTTTGAATCTGGCGTTTAGTGATTCGCTGAATCCGTTTTGGTATGGTTTGCCTTTGTCTATGAATTCATGTTTTATACGGGAGTTTTTAAGAAAAAGATTCAGGTGTTTTTCTCTGAATTCAGGGCCATTGTCAGTTCTGAGTATTCTGGGTCTTGAGTAGGTGTATATTGATTTTTCAATGACCTTTTGAACGGTTGAAGCGGTTATCGAAAAAGATACGCAGACTCCGTGAAGAATTCTCGTGAAATCGTCAATCAGGAATAGTATCCTAAGCTTTCTTTTTCTGATGAACACATCCACAAAATCAGCTGACCATACATGAGCCGGAAAGGTTGGAAGAGTCAATTTTGAATTTGATTTTATCTTGAGTTTTTTAGAAATCTTTATAATTCTCTGTAAATCCAGTTGGGTGTAGATACGGTAAACCTTTTTGTGGTTAACATTGAATCCGTTGTTTCTTAGAATTGAATGAATTCGTCTGTAGCCGTATTCAGGATGTTCATATGCGATTCGTCTTATTTCTTTTTCCAATGAATCATCCTTTTTACAGTGTTTGCTGAGAAGCCTGTACAGCTTTGCCCTTGAGATATTGTAACTGTTGCAGATTATCCTCACAGGAACATTCATACTCCTCAGATAGACAATAATTTCCTTTAAAGATCGTTTTTTTTAATGAATTCTCTCAAGGCAAAGTTTTCAAGTTCCTTATCTGCAACGAGTTTCTTAAGAGAATCGTTTTCTTGTTCCAGTATAGCCAGCTTTTTTGCCTGGTCTGAGGAAAAGCCCGAGTACGTTTTTTGCCAGCGATAGAATGTTGTTGTGCATATGTTGTATTTTCTGCATACTGCTGATATTGAATCCATTTTTGCTTCTGACAATATTTGAATTATTTTTTCGATACTGTATTTATTGCTTTTCATATCATTACCTCACCTTTTTCCTTAGTGTACCATTTTATTTGTCTCGTTTTTGGGGAGCAGATAACCTGTCTCGTTGTCAATGACCTGAAAGTATACGCGTGTACAAAAATGAAAGCCAAAGAAAAATTCAATTTCTTCGCGGCGTTGAAAATGGCATTCTCAGTTATGATCTCAATGAAATGCGGTACGGCGCTCAAGTCCTTCAACCTGCTGAATGATGATACTTCTCAATTTTTATGCCGTTCTCCCGATTTGTTACATTCACCGTTACTTTCGCGCACATCATGAGCATCCTGTAGTGAGTGGAAAAAAGGATAGGAAAAGAAATAACCTCCGGGTAAAATAGAATTAAGCCAAAAATCCTAAAACCGGAGGTTATAAGATGAAACATAATAATTTTACTCAAAACGAGAAAATAAGTCAAGTAAGAGAAGACAGTCTTGTAATTGGAGTGGACATAGCCAGTGAAAAACATTACGCGAGGGCATATGACTGGAGGGGAATGGAACTGGGGAAAGTGATATCGTTTGAAAATAATCACATAGGATTCAAACGGTTTGAAACTTGGATAAACAGAATAAAAGAAAACTATTCGAAGGAAAATACAATAGTTGGAATGGAGCCAACAGGGCATTACTGGTTTTGTTTAGCGGATTATGTAAAACATATGAACACGGAAGGGAATGGAGAATACACTCTGGTAATGGTAAATCCATTTCACGTGAAAAGAAGCAAGGAATTGGGAGATAATGCTCAGACTAAAAATGATAAGAAAGATGCGATGACAATAGCGAAGCTGGTTGTAATGGGAAATTACTCAATACCGTATATACCTGAAGGCGTATATGCAAAACTCAGAATAGTTATGTCAGGATATTATGAGATAGTGGAAGATATGAACAGGCTTAAAAACAAAATAAAAAGATGGTTGAGTGTGTATTTCCCGGAATACGGAAAATTGTTTAAGGATCCCTGCCGGAAGAGAAGTATGGTGATACTGAAAAATGTTCCACTTCCACAAGAACTTGTACAAATTGGAGCCATGGAAATAAATCAACTGTGGCGTGAGCGGAGAATGAGTGGTGTGGGAATGAAAAAATCACTGCAAATATACAATACGGCATTGAAAAGCATCGGGATAAAAATAGCGGTAGATGAGGCTAAATACGAACTGAAAAGGTTAATCGAAGATTATGAGTATAAAGCAAGACAACATGAAATACAGTTGAAAAGGATAGAAGCACTTTGTGTACGAATACCACAGGCGAAAAATTTGATTGAGATAAATGGAAGTGGGATAATAGGCGTTGCAGGTTTCTTTGCCGAAGTAGGAGACATAAGCAGGTTTAAATCGGCAAAACAGATACAGAAGCTGGCTGGATTTTCAATAGTAGAGAACAGTTCAGGAAAACACAATGGAAAAACACGAATAAGCAGAAGGGGCAGAAAAAAACTGAGAACTTCACTTTTCAGGATGATAATAGCCCTCGTGTCAAACAACGATGCGTTCAGACAAATACACGATTATTACATCAAACGCTCAACAAAACCGCTGAAGAAAAAACAGTCAATAGTGTTGCTATGCTGCAAGATGATAAGGATTATATTCAGTATTGTCAAAAAACAAAAGGATTTCTCCGAAAAGAAAATGCTTTCAGATATAATCCGACCAGCTGAAACTGTATTGATATGAAATAAAAAACATTTTAAGTGAATCACATTTCCATTTATTGAGCCAACAACGGATAAATGAATCATCACAAAATAAAGCAGGTAGTCAGAATTATTTACTTTAGAGCATAGACTCGGTACATGAGCAAAAGACACCCACTTTTTGGATAAACGGAACGAAGGAATTTAGGACTCCATATATTGGATGATCCTGTTAGAAATGGGATGGTCGTTACCTTATAACAGGTGGGAATTACCGCTTAAATACCCGATTTATCTTTTTTTTCTGCTTTGCCATGCGTATTTCTCGTAGTTATTTTTTAGATATTCAATTTATTCTGATTCCCACTTTTCATTTCCTTCGATATTCTATGATATCTGGAGTTATTTGCTCATATTTCCATCTCACGTAGGGAGTAAGGAGAGTTTATAATTGAAAATACTTCAAATTAATACTGTATGTGGAACAGGCAGTACCGGAAGAATAGCAGTTGATATTCAGAATATACTAAAAAAAAATGGACATGAAGGATATATAGCATATGGTAGAGGAAAAGCAAATTGTGAAAATAATATAAAAATTGGTGATAAAAAAGATTTTTATTTTCATGCCGTAAAAACAAGGCTATTTGATAAACATGGATTTGGATCGAAAAAATCAACATTGGATTTTATAAAAAAAGTAAAAAAAATAAAACCTGATATAATTCATTTGCACAATATTCATGGCTATTATATAAATATTGAAATCCTGTTTCAATATTTGAAAGAAAGTAGCATACCAGTTGTTTGGACTTTGCACGATTGTTGGGCATTTACAGGACACTGTTCCCATTTCGATTATGCTAATTGTTATAAATGGAGAAGATACTGTGAAAAATGCCCTGAAAAAGGAAGTTACCCAAAGAGTATTTTAGTTGATAATAGCTATAAAAATTTTGAAGTTAAGAAATTACTTTTTACTGATGTAAATAATTTAGTGATAGTAACACCTTCAAAATGGTTGGCTGATTTAGTGAAATGCTCTTTTCTTAATAGTTTCGAAGTGAAGGTAATAAATAACGGTATAGATTTGGAAGTTTTTAAACCTACAGAAAGTGATTTTAGATTAAAAAACAGCTTGGAAAATTGTTTTTTGATTTTAGGTGTAGCATCTGTTTGGAGTAGAAGAAAAGGCTTAGAATACTTTTTAAAGTTATCTGAAAAAATTAGTGAAGATGAAAAAATAATTTTAATAGGCTTATCAAAAAAACAAATAAATCTTTTGCCGAAAAATATTATAGGAATAGAAAAAACAAATAACGTAAAAGAATTAGCAGAAATTTATTCCAGCGTAGATGTTTTCGCAAACCCAACTTTAGAGGAGACTTTCCCAACAACTAATCTTGAGGCGTTAGCTTGTGGTACACCAATTGTGGTTTTTGATTCAGGAGGTGCTTCTGAGTCAGTTGATAATAGCACAGGTTTTATTGTTAAAAAAGGCGATATCGAGGATTTGTATTTAAAAATAAAAACTGTTAAAATGTTAAGCAAAAATTATTTTAGTTGCAAATGTATAAAAAAAGCAATTGAAAATTATGATAAAAATAAAAAATTCCAGGAGTATTTGGCGTTATATGGTATATAAGGGAGTTTATGAAGATTGAGTTTAAATAGGGCTTGCTGAATGACTCCAAGACTTTCATAAAAAGAGGGACACGAAAGGAAAAATGGTATAATAGATGCATGAAAAAGTGACAAAAAGAGGCAAAAGTCATGCATCTGAGGTGAGAAATGTACAGATGAAAAAAAGACGAAAGAGCACAAAAAACTTGAATATCTGGACACATGTGAAAGAAACGCAGTGGAAGGCAAATTCGGAGAAGGGAAGAGAAGATACACATTGGAACTGAACAAAATGAAACTCAGAGAAACATCCGAAACGTCAATAGGAATGAACATTTTAACCATGAACATCATGGCTTACTACCGGAGGTCTCTGAAATTTTTGTTTATTTTTTTCATTTTGTCAAAAATATCTGATTTTTTCGATTTTCGACACAAATTTGCCTCAAAAAGAGTTTGCTTTACCCTTTGTTGTTAATATATCATTACTGAAATTCTGGGGTTTCTTGTTTTTCAGCAAGCCCTAAATAGAGTTATTAGTAAGTCTTCAGGATTTTTTTGGTTCACTTCTAAATAGTGTGGGTAGAAAAAAGTTAGATAATAGAAAGATATATAATAGGAATAAAAAGTGGGGAGAAAGAAATGAATCAGTTGCCAATGTTTTTCGAACAGATAATGGGAATCAACAAACCATGGTACATCAAAGGGATAGAACAGGAAGGAAATGAAATACACATAAAGGTGGATTTTGAATTGGGAAGCCAGTTTGAATACCATGGTGAAAAATGTGGAGTACACGATACAGTAGAAAGAACATGGAGGCATTTGAATCTGTTTCAATACAAAGCGTATATAACAGCACGCGTACCGCGAATCAAAACAAAAGACGGTGTGAAACAGGTAGAAGTACCCTGGGGAAGAAAAGGGAGTGGATTCACACTGCTTTTTGAAGCGTTTATCCTGCAAATGGCGATGTGTATGAGTATCAGAGAAGTATCACGATTAATGGAAGAAAATGAAAATCGAATCTGGCGAATCGTAACCTATTACACAGAGCAGGAAATAGAAAAGCAGGATTTCTCGGATGAACCCGTAGTCAATCTTGCAGTGGATGAAGTTTCGAGAAAGAAGGGACATGTGTATGTCACCAATTTCCTGGATGTTGACAGAAAGAAAATAGTCTTTGTGGCAAGAGGAAAAGACAGCAATACACTAAAAGCTTTTAAAGAGAGGTATCTCCAAAAAGGCGGGAAAGAAAAGGACATAAAAACAATCAGTATGGATATGTCACCGGCTTTCATCAAAGGAGCTGAAGAGACATTTCCAAAAGCACGGATTATCTTTGACAAGTTTCATGTGATGAAGCTTTTAAACGAGCAGTTGGACCTTGTCAGACGAAGAGAGCAAAAGACATTTGGCGACTTTTTCAAAAAGACCAAATACCTATTCCTGAAATCAAAACAAAAACTTACGGCTGCTCAAAGCAGACAGTTGTCAGAGTTACTGGAAGATGAATCCAAAGAAACCGTTAAGGCGTATAACCTCCTGCAATCGTTCAAAGAAGTCTTTAACTACTCAAAGCCATCGTCCGGGGGAAGATATCTAACCGCCTGGCGAAAACTATGTGAAGCCTCAAAAATACCGGAAATGATCACGGCAGCTAAAATGGTTTTCAATAATATTCATGGCATTCTTCAGCATATTCGAACGAAAATGACTAATGCCTTGCTCGAAGGGTTGAATTCCAAGCTCAGAGTTATCACAAAAAGAGCTTATGGATTTAAGCGTTTTGCTTATTTGAGGACTATGATTTTTTTGAATCTTGGCAGGTTGAAGTTTGTAGTTTTATAATCCGGTTTTGTTTTATATCAGCTAACTATCCACACTAAATGAAAGAGAACCTTTTTTTAAATGATTCTTGAGGGTTAGTGCCTCAAAAAGGTAGTTATAAATTCGATTCAGTGCATTAAAAAAAGCATATGACGAGGCTTTATATTGAAAAATCGCCCTTTTTTGTGTTCTTGAAAATGCCATTGTAGCTTGGAGGATAATTAATGAATATAGTACATGTAGAAGACTGTTTTTTACCAACTTCGGGGTATCAAATAAATTTTTTAGCAAAATGGAATAAAAGGCATGGTCATTCTGTTACTATTTTAACAAGTACAAGCCTTGCACCATGGGCAAAAAGTGGATTTTTGAAAAATTATGATATCGGCTATTATGACAGTGAATATTCAAAAAGTACTGGTGTCGAAATTATTAGAATAGCATCATTGGGAAGAATCTCTGGACGAGAATTTGTGAAAAAGAGTATTTTTAAAATTCAAAAATTGAAAGAGGCCGATTTAATAATCGTTCATGGCAATGATACCTTAACTGGATTGAGATTCACGTTGAAATATAAACAATTTAAAAATAAGCTTCTTTTTGATAATCACATGATTGAGGAAGCCTCCAAAAATCCTTTAAAAAGTATTTTTAGAAGAATGTATAAATCATATTTTTCGAAAATTATTAACACAAATAAAATCCCCGTTATAGCTGTATCAAAGGATACGGAGTTATTTCTTAAAAAAAATTATTTTTTAAATGAAGATATTATTAAGGTAATTGAATTAGGATCAGATAATAGTATTTTTTATGAAGAAAAAAATAAAAAAAATTATTTTAGAAGTAAGTATAGCATAAAAAAAGATTCTTATGTGTTTATTTATACCGGAAAAATTTCTAGTGACAAGAAAGTACATTATCTTTCCGAAGTCTTCGTAAAAAAATTCGAGGTTGACGTGACTTTAATTATTGTAGGAAATGGTTCGGGTGATTACTTTAACAATATAAAAAATAAATTAAAAAATACTCAAAATCAGGTTATATTTATAGATCCCAAACCTGTAACGCAATTATGCGAATTATACAATATGTCAGATGTTGCGATATGGCCCGGAGCGTGCAGCTTAAGTTTTTATGATGCACAGCTTTGTTCTCTTCCGGTTGTGTTGGAAAGTATTCCCATAAACAATGAACGTTTAAATTATAATAATGGTTTTATATATGAAAAGGATTCTTTACTTAGCTTACGTAATTTAATCGAGAAAATAACATTTATGGATAAAAATGAGCTCAATAAAATTGGGCAAAACGGTAGAGATATAGTTGAAAATAAACATACTTACGATTATATTGCAAGAAAATTCGAGGAGGCAATTTATTCTCAAAAAAACTAAGGTGGATTTTATAATCAGTTCTTTCTTTTCACTTTTCATATGGCTGTATAGTTTTTCTCTTGAAAAAGTTTCTTTCGTATATTCAAAGTATTCGTATGGATATAATACTTATTTCAATTTTCATATGTCATCTGAGGTTATAATTCATTTAATACTTATAACCACTGTGTTTTTTTTCATCTTGTTATTTTTGCTTAATTCTAGACCCATTGGTCTTTGTGAGTTTTGGTATGTTATTTTTTTGATAATATATATTTTACCTAATATACTTTTTGCAATAATTTCAAGTAGAAACTTCCTTGTGGTTTGGGTAAACGCCTTATTCGTTTTATCATCAATATTTTCAATCTGGATTTTAGGAAAATTCAATTTTATAAAGATAAAAAGTATACTTAATCAAAAAAAAGCGGAATTTTTTTTGATGTTTCTATTGGTCGTATTAGTGCTTTTTTTGCTTGGCAAATATGGTTTCCCAAAATTTGTAAGTATTTTTGACTCAAAAATGGTTAGTGCACTTCGGACTGATGGGCCGAACCTACCAGTTTTTTTTGGTTACCTATATAATATAGCTATAGCTTCAATTTTACCTTTATTAATAGCTTTAAATATAAATAGGAATTTTATAAAAAGCTTTTTTTTATGTTTTTTTATAGTGTTTTTAGGAATGTACGGAGCCAACAGAGGACCAGTTTTAATTGGTTTAACTTTTTTATTTATTTTAATATTATTTAAATTTTTAAAAAAATTTAATTTTCAGATTTTTATTTTAATATTTATTATTATTATGGTTTTCCTTTCTTTTTTTGCCACAATGCATTTAGAAAAAAGCGTTGATATATATGGATTAATATATTGGAGAACAATAGTTATACCTGCACAAGCTACAGATTTGTGGATAAGTTATTTTTCCAAAAATACAGAAGATTTTAGAGGTATAAGCGATATGCTTTTCTTGAAAGCTTTTTCAAATTCTATAAATTATCCTGTTTTTTTTAAAAATATTTATAGAATGGGAAATTTAAACGCAGGTTTTATATCAGAATCATACAGTAGATTTGGGTTATTTGGAAGCCTTTTTATGGGAGCCTTATTCATATTTATATTAAAATACTTGGACTTTCTTTTAAAACCATTGAAAAATGACTTAATAAAAATTGTTGTATCTTCACAGATAATATATGCTTTAAATGTTGAATTATCTGTTGTTTTATTAACAAAAGGGTTGATTTTAATAATTATTTTTTTTAGTATTGTACATGTAGAAAAATAAATCTGTTATGATGGTGATAATATGAAAATTGTATATGTAGCTATGAGTAATTCAAGAATTTCAGGTGTTGAAAGAAAGATTTTAAATCAATATGAAGTAATGAAAAAAAAATGTGAAGCATATTTATATTTATTATTTAATGATTTTCCGGAAAGGGAATATTTTGATTTTTTATATAGTAAAAAAATTAATTTTATACTCCCACAAAAAAGAAAAAATATTTTTCGAAACAGATATGAAAAACTTATTAGTACTGCTTTTGAAATAAAAGAAAAATTTGATTTTAATGATACTATTTTATATGTACGTTACCCTATTTCAGATGGTATTTTTCTAAAATTTTGTAATATTTTGAGTAAATATATTATAGTAACAGAACATCAGATAAAGGAAAATGCTTATATATCAGGCGGAAAATTGCAAATAAGATTGTTACCAGAAATTTTTTATGGAAATGTTGTTAGAAAGAAAATTGATAGATTTGTAGGGGTAACAAAAGAAATTACTGAATTTCAAAAATCGAAGTGTCCAAAAAATAAGAATTTTCATGGAATTACTATAGGAAATGGAATAAATGCAGAGTTAATAAAAGTTAGGCAATATGAGTACAAAGATGAAAGTACTAATGTTCTTTTTGTTGGAACGCCTTACCCCTCTCATGGCTTAGACAGATTCTTAAAAAGTCTTTATCTGTATAGAAAGCTTGAAGGAGGCAAGTCCATAATTTTCCATGTTGTCGGAGAAAGTAAATATATTTCAGAGTACAAGAAAATGGCAGAAAAGTTAGAATTGCAAAATATAGTGAGATTCTATGGACATAAATCGGGTAGGGATTTAGAGTATTTATACAATATCTGTGATTTGGCATTAGGTAGTATAGCATTACATAGAAAAAAGTTAAAAGAAACTTCAGAATTAAAAGCACGAGAATATTGCGCAAAAGGAATACCCTTTATTTGTAGTAGCGCAGATAATGATTTTCCTACTTCATTTAAGTATAGGCTTTTGGTTCCTTCAGGAGACGGTCCAATTGACCTAAAAAAAATTTTGGATTTTAAGTACGAGGTATGTACTATAAAAAATCATCCAATGGAAATGCATTATTATGCTCTTGAGAAACTTGATTGGAATGAAAAAATAAAATCATTAATACAATTTCTTAGAACATAAAAGTTATAGTTCACTTCTAATTAGGGCTTGCTGAATAACTCCAAGATTCTCATAAAAAGAGGAATACGAGAGTAAAAATGGTATAATAGATGCATGAAAAAGTGACAAAAACAGACAAAAGTCATGCATCTGAGGTGAGAAATGTACAGCGGAAGAAATTTAAAACAGCAGGAACTTGAAGGAATTGTAAACGACTTTAACATAAAACTGGACTCGGATAATCGTTGGGTAAAGATGAGTAGAATGATACTCTGGGAAGAAATAGAAGAGAAATATGCTAAGACATTCAGAAATAAGAGAAACGACGGAAGACGTGCAAAAAGAGCCCGGGTGGCAATAGGATCGTTGCTGGTACAGCAAATCCTGAAACTTACAGACCGTGAAACAATACAGATGATAAAGGAAAATCCGTATATACAGTATTTTCTTGGATACAACGAATTCAGGATGAAAGCACCGTTTGACGCGAGTACCATGGTGCATTTCAGAAAAAGATTCAGTGTGAAAATAATAGCGGAAATCAACGACATGATACTTGAAAAGATGAGAAGTGAGGAAACTCAAAAGAAGAACGATGATGATGACGATGATATAACATCCGGACAGAACACCTGTCCGGATGAAGAGACAAAAAAAGAAGAAAAAGATGGGAATCAGGGAAAACTCATGTTGGATGCCACTTGCGTACCCGCGAACATAAGATATCCAACTGATTTATCGTTACTGAACGAAGGCAGAGAAAAAATAGAGAACATGATAGACATAGCGTGGGAAAAGTTGAAAGAAACCGGAAGAGTCAAACCCAGGACGTACAGGCTCGAAGCGAGAAAATCATATTTGGCAACGGCGAAAAGACCGGGGCACAGAGGAATACGAAATGCAATTAAAAGCCAATTACAGTATCTTGGAAGAGACTTGAACATACTGGACGAACTGTTAAAAGAAAACAGCGAGAGGGAAGAAAACAACCTGCTCAACGACAAACAGACAGAAACGGTTTCGATAATCCGAACCTTGTATACACAACAGAAACAGATGTACGAAAGCAGGATACACCGGATAAAAGACAGAATAGTAAGCATAAGCCAGTTCTGGGTAAGACCGATAGTAAGAGGGAAGGCAAAATCACCGGTAGAATTCGGAGCCAAACTGGAGATAAGTGTAGTGGAAGGATTCACAGGGATAGAAAAGATAAGCTGGGACAACTTCAACGAGGGACAGGGACTTATTGAATCCGTGGAACGATACAGGGCAAAATACGGATATTATCCCGAGGCAGTGCTGGCGGACAAACTGTACAGAAACAGAAAAAACCTGGAATATTGCAAAGAACACGGGATACGGCTCAGCGGACCCAGACTCGGCAGACCGCCGAAAGATGAAAAAAAGACGAAAGAGCACAAAAAACTTGAATATCTGGACACATGCGAAAGAAACACGGTGGAAGGCAAATTCGGAGAAGGGAAGAGAAGATACACATTGGAACTGAACAAAATGAAACTCAGAGAAACCTCCGAAGCGTCAATAGGAATGAACATTTTAACCATGAACATCATGGCTTACTACCGGAGGTCTCTGAAATTTTTGTTTATTTTTTTCATTTTGTCAAAAATATCCGATTTTCTCGATTTCCGACAGAAATTTGCCTCAAAAAGAATTTGCTTTACCCTTTGTTGTTAATACATCATTACTGAATTTCTGGGTTTTCTTGTTGTTCAGCAAGCCCTAAATTTTTTGTGTGTTATAATGTTTTTTAGAAATTGAACAATTAGAAAGGATTATATAATGATTAATTCTAATATTATTTCCGAATATATTCAAAAATATTTAGATAGAAATTTCAAGGAAAAAGTTAATGTAAAAACAAATGCTAATTGCTATGTTTTAAATTATATAGAAAAATGCGAAATATATAAATTTTGGGAAAAAGAAAATTCTCAATTAATAGAAGATTTTGATAAAAAAACTCTTTGTTTTAAAAAGGATTACATAGGAACGATATTTTTCTTTTTATCAGGTTATTGGGAGTATAAAAACAATGATATAAAAAAAGATAAATTTGGTAGATTTCCAGCATATGAAAGTTTTCAAGAAAAATTGGGGATTTTGGAAACTCCTGTTGTGGATATTTTAGTTGAAGAAATAAAGGAACGTTTTAACTTAAATTACAATTCGAAAAAAATGAGAATTTTCATAACACATGATATTGATCATTTGTGTTATTTTAAATTTTATAAAAAAAGATTATTAAGAAACCTATTAGGAGATCTTTTAAAAAGGAAAAGTGTAAAGTTATTTATTGAAAAATTGATTTTATTTTTTAATTGCAAAGACCCACATCTTGTGGAGAATTTGATAAAAAAACACAAAAAAAATGAGTCGGTAGGAAATTTTTTTTTCATGCCAGATAGACAACCAAAAGAAGTAGCTGCCGGTTATGATTTGCGGAAATATAAAGAATATTTAAACAGTTTAAAAAAACAAATAATATCCTCGGGAAGTAGTATAGGAATTCATTATGATGCTAGGCATATTGAGCAAGATAGAATGAAAAAAGACATAGAAAAATTAGAAAAAATTTTTGAGACAAAAATTGTTAGTGGAAGAGCACACTTTTTGTTGTTTGATATTACCAAAAGCTTTGATATATACGAAAAATCAGGGGTGAAGCTTGACACTACCTGTTCTTATGCTGATAAAATAGGATTTAGATTTAGCACTTGCAAACCATTTAGACCATTTAATTTTAATGAGAATAGAGAATATGATTTTATAGAAGTTCCTTTGATAGTTATGGATGTTAGTTTATACAATAAAAGGTACATGTCTCTAACCCCTGAGGCAGGTTACAAAAAGATTATTGAGTTAATGGAAGTAGTAAAAAAATACAGTGGCGTTTTTACTCTTTTGTGGCATAATAGTTCTTTTTATCCCCCAGAATTCAAAGGTTGGGATTGGGTTTATGAGGATGTTATTAAGTATGCTAAGGCAAATGGTTTTGAGTTTGTTAGAAGTGAGAGATTGATATGCCCCCAGAAGTGAAACAGATAAAAAAGGACAGTGTGTCATAAAGAGTGTCTCATTCTCATGAATTGTGACAATTCATGAGAATCAGTAAGCGGATAAGTGAAAATGAACAGGAGCAACGTAGTTTAAGCTTGAATGAGGTCTTTTAAAATTATACTCCCTGACCCAGTCGAAAACAATATCTTTTATGGTTTTGACAGGCAGTAGATTTAAGTCATATTTATCCAGGCATTCATCTTTGAATCTGGCGTTTAGTGATTCGCTGAAACCATTCTGGTAAGGTTTGCCTTTGTCTATGAATTCATGCTTTATGCGGGAGTTTTTAAGGAATAGATTCAGGTGTTTTTCTCTGAACTCGGGACCGTTGTCTGTTCTGAGTATTCTGGGTCTTGAGTAGGTGTATATTGATTTTTCAATGACCTTTTGAACGGTTGAAGCGGTTATTGAAAAAGAAACACAGACTCCATGAAGAATTCTCGTGAAATCGTCGATCAGGAATAGTATCCTAAGCTTTCTTTTTCTGATGAACACATCCACAAAATCAGCTGACCATACATGTGCCGGAAAAATGGGAAGAGTCAATCTTGAATTGGATTTTGTCCGGAGTTTTTTGGAAATCTTTGTGATTCTCTGTAAATCCAGTTGGGTGTAGATACGGTAAACCTTTTTGTGGTTAACATTGAATCCGTTGTTTCTGAGAATTGAATGAATTCGTCTGTAGCCGTATTCAGGATGTTCATATGCGATCTGCTTTATTTCCTTTTTCAATGAATCATCCTTTTTACAGTGTTTGCTAAGAAGTCTGTACAGCTTTGCTCTTGAGATATTTTAACTGTTGCAGATTATCCTTACAGGAACATTCATACTCCTCAGATAGACAATAATTTCCTTTAAAGATCGTTTTTTTAATGAACTCTCTCAAGGCAAAGTTTTCAAGTTCCTTATCTGCAACGAGTTTCTTAAGAAAATCGTTTTCCTGTTCCAGTATAGCCAGTTTTTTTGCCTGGTCTGAGGAAAAGCCCGAGTACGTTTTTTGCCAGCGATAGAATGTTGTTGTGCATATGTTGTATTTCCTGCATACCGATGATATTGAATCCATTTTCGCTTCTGACAATATTTGAATTATTTTTTCGATGCTGTATTTATTGCTTTTCATATCATTACCTCCCCTTTTTCTTAGTGTACCATTTTATTTGTCTCGTTTTTGGGGAGCAGATCAAGATAACTGGATTATAGTGGAGGTGTATATGTTTTATGTTAATTTAAATCATTTAAAAAATAGAATAAAAATAAGAAAAAAAAATAAGATTTTTTATTCGGATAATAATCTTAGAAGGCTTCATTTCATTCTTGATGAATATAATGAAAATAGCATTTTTTTGCATATTGGATTATCTGATATAAAAAAAACGTTTAATGCGAATAATTCTTACAGTTTTGTTGTGAATATTTTAAAGAATAGATTTACCAATATTTTAGCACCAGGTTTTACTGGAAATAGTTTTAGAAATTCAAGAATATATCATAAATTATTTTCTGTGCCGGTTTATGGAAAGTTTTCAGAATTGTTTTTTTTAAATGATGCTAATTATAGGACAAATGATTGTATTCATAGTATATTGATACACGGTGACTATAATTTCAAGAACTGCAATCATTTTGACAGTTTCAGTGAAAATGGATGCTTCGCAAAGTTAGATGAAGAAAATATTTTAGTTGCAAACATTGGTACAGAGCATTTGGTGTCAACTCAATTGCATTATATAGAATGTGTAAACAAACTACCATATGTTTTATTTCCTGAATATTCAGGAGTGATTTATTATGATGAAAAAAAATTTGAGAGAGTTTCTCAAATTAGCTATGAATATAAAAAAACAAAATACATTTTTGGATATTCTTGGAATAGAAAAAAAATAGAAAATCTTTTAATAAAAGAAGGGGTTTTAAAGAGTTATAATATTAATGGACTAGTATTAAGGCTTTTCAAAGCAAATGATATAAGAAAAGTTTTGGAACATGAGATAATTAAAAATCCTTATTATCTTGTAAGTTAAAAAAATGTGGTTCACTTCTAATTAGGGGATGCTGAATAACTCCGAGACTCTCATAAAAAGAGGAACACGAGGGCAAAAATGGTATAATAGATGCATGAAAAAGTGATAAAAAGAGACAAAAGTCATGCATCTGAGGTGAGAAATGTACAGCGGAAGAAATTTAAAACAGCAGGAACTTGACGGAATTGTAAACGACTTTAACATAAAACTGGACTCGGATAATCGCTGGGTAAAGATGAGTAGAATGATACCCTGGGGAGAAATAGAAGAGAGATATGCTAAGACATTCAGAAATAAAAGAAACGACGGAAGACGTGCGAAAAGAGCCCGGGTAGCAATAGGATCGTTGCTGGTGCAGCAAATCCTGAAACTTACAGACCGTGAAACAGTACAGATGATAAAGGAAAATCCGTATATACAGTATTTTCTGGGATACAACGAATTCAGTATGAAAGCACCGTTTGACGCGAGTACCATGGTGCATTTCAGAAAAAGATTCAGTGTGAAAATAATAGCGGAAATCAACGACATGATACTTGAAAAGATGAGAAGTGAGGAAACTCAAAAGAAGAACGACGACGATGATATAACATCCGGACAGAACACCTGTCCGGATGAAGAGACAAAAAGAGAAGAAAAAGATGGGAATCAGGGAAAACTCATGTTGGATGCCACTTGCGTACCCGCGGACATAAGATATCCAACTGATTTATCGTTACTGAACGAAGGCAGAGAAAAAATAGAGAACATGATAGACATAGCGTGGGAAAAGTTGAAAGAAACCGGAAGAGTCAAACCCAGGACGTACAGGCTCGAAGCGAGAAAATCATATTTGGCAACGGCGAAAAGACCGGGGCACAGAGGAATACGAAATGCAATTAAAAGCCAATTACAGTATCTAGGAAGAGACTTGAACATACTGGATGAACTGTTAAAAGAAAACAGCGAGAGGGAAGAAAACAACCTGCTCAACGACAAACAGACAGAAACGGTTTCGATAATCCGAACCTTGTATACACAACAGAAACAGATTTATGAAAGCAGGATACACCGGATAAAAGACAGAATAGTAAGCATAAGCCAGTTCTGGGTAAGACCGATAGTAAGAGGGAAGGCAAAATCACCGGTAGAATTCGGAGCCAAACTGGAGATAAGTGTAGTGGAAGGATTCACAGGGATAGAAAAGATAAGCTGGGACAACTTCAACGAGGGACAGGGACTTATTGAATCCGTGGAACGATACAGGGCAAAATACGGATATTATCCCGAGGCAGTGCTGGCGGACAAACTGTACAGAAACAGAAAAAACCTGGAATATTGCAAAGAACACGGGATACGGCTCAGCGGACCCAGACTCGGCAGACCGCCGAAAGATGAAAAAAAGACGAAAGAGCACAAAAAACTTGAATATCTGGACACATGCGAAAGAAACACGGTGGAAGGCAAATTCGGAGAAGGGAAGAGAAGATACACATTGGAACTGAACAAAATGAAACTCAGAGAAACCTCCGAAGCGTCAATAGGAATGAACATTTTAACCATGAACATCATGGCTTACTACCGGAGGTCTCTGAAATTTTTGTTTATTTTTTTCATTTTGTCAAAAATATCCGATTTTCTCGATTTCCGACAGAAATTTGCCTCAAAAAGAATTTGCTTTACCCTTTGTTGTTAATACATCATTACTGAATTTCTGGGTTTTCTTGTTGTTCAGCAAGCCCTAAATATTTAGGAGAAGAGAATGATAAAAGATAAAATAAAAAAAATTATAGCTTTTATTCCTATGGTTAATTTTTTTATCTCAAATAATAATAGTTTTAGGACTATACAATTTAAAACTTGGTTCTTCCAGAAAATATTAGGTTTTAATAGAAGAGTATATTGGCCGGTACATTTCACTTCTAAAGTAGGAGGTTATAGGAATGTATTAATTGATAAAGGAACTACTCCAGGAGCATCTCCAGGTTGTTATATACAAGGAATCGGAAAGATAAAATTTGGTAAGTATATTTTTATTGCACCAAATGTTGGAATAATTACTGCCAATCATGATGTTTATGATTTAAGAGAACATAAAAAAAGTTTTATTGAAATCGGTGACTATTGTTGGATTGGTATGAACGCTGTTATATTACCGGGAGTAAAATTGGGACCGCATGTTGTTGTTGGGGCAAATTCCGTTGTAAAAGAGAGCTTTAAAGAAGGTTTTTGTGTAATTGCTGGAAATCCTGCGAAGAAGATAAAAGATATAGATAGAAGTAAAGTTATTAATTTTGATTACTCTGAAGAAAGAATAGGATACATGAGTGTTGAGAAATTTGAAAAGTTTAAAAGGAAACATCTTAATAAGGACTTTTTTTGATGTTTTTACTTGTATTTCTGGAGGAAAATGGTGTCAATAAAAAAAAATAGTATGCTTATGGTTTTTTCAAAGTTTTTAAAGGCTTTTTTAGATATTTTTTCAATCATGCTTCTTTCAAGATATCTCATGGTAGAACAATATGGTTTTTATAGGCAATTCATTATTTCTGATCAGATTATCATTTCTATTTTTGCTCTGGGCCTACCTGCATCTACAATGTATTTTTTGTCCTCAAAAAACAAAGACAAGTATTTGCCGAATGTTTATGTAGTTTTAGCTGTTGTTTCTATCTTACCACTGTTTTTATCAGGAATTATATCTAATATCTTTGATATAAATTTCAAAACGGATTTTTTTTCCAATAATATTATGCTGTTAGCTTTTATTTATTCTGCAAGTATATTTGTTAATTCTTCAGAAAACATGATTATCGCAATGAAAAAGACCAAATATATGCCGATATATGTAACAATACCAAGCACATTTTGGCTTCTAGGTATCTTATTTAGTTGGTATTTTAAAAAAGACTTAATTTTTATATTAATTATCTCTTTGATAAGATATCTGATATACCTAATTATAACTATATTTTTTATATCCCAAAGATTTAATTTCAGAAATATAAATTTCGAAAAAATGAAAGAAGTATTTTTGTTTGGTATTCCCGTTGGTGTTTCATCAATGATTGGCTTGATTAGTACAAACATTGATAAGTTAGTAATTGGGAATTTTTATGATATTGAAACTTTTGCAATTTTTTCTAACGGCGCTTATGAAATTCCATTTTTAACAATTATTAGTGGGTCGTTGTTTAGTGTAGTTATCCCTTCTTTAAAAGAACTTTTCGAATCAAATAAAACAAAAGAAATAAATTTATTGTGGAATAAAGCAGGTACTGCAATGATAACTATCATAATACCATTAGCGTCTACTTGTATTTTGTTTGCTGAAACTATAGTTTTATTTTTGTTTTCTGAGAAATATATCGCTTCAATTCCATATTTCATGTTATATCAAACAAAACTTTTCGCTAGAATATTTTTATACGGTTCGTTTTTCATAGCTGCCGGAAAAAGTAAATTGTATATGTATAATGCCATTTTTTCGATGTCTTTGAATTTTATTTTAGATATAATATTAGTACAAGTTATAGGTCCAATTGGCGCAGTTATAGCAACTGTAATTTCCGTTTTTGTTTTAGTTATGCTTCAGATTCTGCAAATTTCCAAAATACTTTCTATGTCCATAAAAGAAGTTTATCCCTGGAAAAAATGGTTTATTTCTATCATTATAACCTTATTTTTAAGTTATATAATACGTATTATATATACATCAATCTCATCTAATATATTTGTTGGCCTTATATTTATGACCTTATCGTTTATTGTATCATTTTTAGTCTTAAGCAAATTTATCGATAATCAGATAGAAAGTTATTTTATGTCTGCTCTGAAAAAAATCATAACAAAAAAATGATAGTTACTACATTTAAGAAAACGATTCCAAGATCATTTAGGGGATGCTGAATAACTCCAAGATTCTCATAAAAAGAGGAATACGAGAGTAAAAATGGTATAATAGATGCATGAAAAAGTGACAAAAACAGACAAAAGTCATGCATCTGAGGTGAGAAGTGTACAGCGGAAGAAATTTAAAACAGCAGGAACTTGACGGAATTGTAAACGACTTTAACATAAAACTGGACTCGGATAATCGTTGGGTAAAGATGAGTAGAATGATACTCTGGGAAGAAATAGAAGAGAAATATGCTAAGACATTCAGAAATAAGAGAAACGACGGAAGACGTGCAAAAAGAGCCCGGGTGGCAATAGGATCGTTGCTGGTACAGCAAATCCTGAAACTTACAGACCGTGAAACAATACAGATGATAAAGGAAAATCCGTATATACAGTATTTTCTTGGATACAACGAATTCAGGATGAAAGCACCGTTTGACGCGAGTACCATGGTGCATTTCAGAAAAAGATTCAGTGTGAAAATAATAGCGGAAATCAACGACATGATACTTGAAAAGATGAGAAGTGAGGAAACTCAAAAGAAGAACGATGATGATGACGATGATATAACATCCGGACAGAACACCTGTCCGGATGAAGAGACAAAAAAAGAAGAAAAAGATGGGAATCAGGGAAAACTCATGTTGGATGCCACTTGCGTACCCGCGAACATAAGATATCCAACTGATTTATCGTTACTGAACGAAGGCAGAGAAAAAATAGAGAACATGATAGACATAGCGTGGGAAAAGTTGAAAGAAACCGGAAGAGTCAAACCCAGGACGTACAGGCTCGAAGCGAGAAAATCATATTTGGCAACGGCGAAAAGACCGGGGCACAGAGGAATACGAAATGCAATTAAAAGCCAATTACAGTATCTTGGAAGAGACTTGAACATACTGGACGAACTGTTAAAAGAAAACAGCGAGAGGGAAGAAAACAACCTGCTCAACGACAAACAGACAGAAACGGTTTCGATAATCCGAACCTTGTATACACAACAGAAACAGATGTACGAAAGCAGGATACACCGGATAAAAGACAGAATAGTAAGCATAAGCCAGTTCTGGGTAAGACCGATAGTAAGAGGGAAGGCAAAATCACCGGTAGAATTCGGAGCCAAACTGGAGATAAGTGTAGTGGAAGGATTCACAGGGATAGAAAAGATAAGCTGGGACAACTTCAACGAGGGACAGGGACTTATTGAATCCGTGGAACGATACAGGGCAAAATACGGATATTATCCCGAGGCAGTGCTGGCGGACAAACTGTACAGAAACAGAAAAAACCTGGAATATTGCAAAGAACACGGGATACGGCTCAGCGGACCCAGACTCGGCAGACCGCCGAAAGATGAAAAAAAGACGAAAGAGCACAAAAAACTTGAATATCTGGACACATGCGAAAGAAACACGGTGGAAGGCAAATTCGGAGAAGGGAAGAGAAGATACACATTGGAACTGAACAAAATGAAACTCAGAGAAACCTCCGAAGCGTCAATAGGAATGAACATTTTAACCATGAACATCATGGCTTACTACCGGAGGTCTCTGAAATTTTTGTTTATTTTTTTCATTTTGTCAAAAATATCCGATTTTCTCGATTTCCGACAGAAATTTGCATCAAAAAAAGTTTGCCTTGCTCTTTGTTGTTAATATATCATTACTGAATTTCCGGGTTTTCTTGTTTTTCAGCAAGCCCCATTTAGTGACCATCGGAATCGTTTTTTATTAAAAGTTTTTATAGAATTACTGTATTATCTAATGAATATCCCAATTGTCTAAGTATATTCTTGGTATCAAGAATTAATTTGGCATTTTCTGCAACGAGCTTGTAGTCTATTTTCTTTTTATGTGCCGTGGTTATTATGATGGCATCCGAATCTGCGACGAGTTTTTCGGTTAGTTCTTCGGTTTTTATGATTTTATCTTCGAATTTGAATTGTTCTATATAGGGGTCCACAATCTTTACATCTGCTCCGTATTTTTTCAGATGTTCGAGAACTTTCAATGCGGGAGATTCTCTCATGTCGTCTATGTCGTTTTTGTATGCGATGCCGAGCATGACTATTTTTGCTCCGTTTAGGCATTTTTGGTTCCGGTTTAGAAGTTTCATAAGTCTTTCAACTACGTATTCTGGCATGAAGTCGTTTATTTCACCTGCTGTCTCTATGAGTCTTGTGTGGTAATCGTATTTTCTGGCGATATATGTGAGATAGAAAGGATCTATGGGAATACAGTGTCCACCTACTCCGGGTCCTGGATAGAAAGGCATGAATCCGAATGGTTTTGTCGCTGCGGCATCTATTACTTCCCATATGTTAATTCCCATTTTGTCCATAACTATCGCCATTTCGTTTATAAGGCCTATATTGACTATTCTGAAAGTGTTTTCGAGTATTTTTGACATTTCGGCTTCTTTTGGAGATGAAACCACGAATACTTTCGCATCGAGGACTGATTCGTAAAGTGTCTTCGCAATGTCGGTGGCGGTTTCTCCAATTCCTCCGACCACTTTCGGAGTGTTTTTGGTCTGGTATATGAGATTTCCCGGGTCCACTCTTTCGGGACTGAATGCGAGGAAATAGTCTTTTCCACATTCAAGGCCCGACTCATCGAGAATGGGCTTCATAACATCTTCTGTTGTTCCCGGGTATGTGGTGGATTCAAGAACCACAAGCATGTCTTTATGGAGTCGCTTGGAAACTTCTTGAGTTGAATTTATGACATATGTGAGATCGGGCTGCTTGAATTTATCAAGTGGCGTGGGAACGCATATGGCTATCACATCGCATTCGGATATTCTGTCAAAGTCTGTTGTGGCTGATAGTTTCTTGTTTTTTACGAGTTCGGACAGTTCGTCATCCACAACGTCTCCGATGTAGTTGATGCCTTTGTTCACCTTTTCAACCTTTTCCTGCAGTATTTCAAAGCCGAGAACGTTGAATCCGGCTTTTCCCTTTTCAACCGCCAGAGGAAGTCCGACATATCCCAATCCTATCACACCTATTTTTGCCGTTTTATTCAATATTTTTTCTTTGAGCATAGTTTCACCTCATTTTTATTTGAAAAAATTTTTGTGCTCGTTATAAACCATGAGATTCTTCGGCTCATTGCATTCGCCTCTGAATGACAACCATTTTTGTAATTCCAAACTCACCACATTGTCATTTCGCTATCCCCAATTCTCATTCCGAGCGTAGCGAGGAATCTGGTTTAAGGGTCTGAATGATAATGCTCGCTTTTTTAAAACCATGAGATTCTTCGGCTCACTGCATTCGCTTCTGGATGACAACCGTTTGTGTCATTCCAAACGCTCACACATTATCATTCCGCTATCCCCAATTGTCATTCCGAGTGCAGCGAGGAATCTGGTTTAAGGGTCTGAATGATAATGTTTGTTTTTTAAAACATGAGATTCTTCGGCTCATTGCATTCACCCTGAATGACAAGATTTTTTTAAACCTTCGGATCTCTTGTAGTGTTTTCTGTGAACACGAACTCTGGAGGACAAAAAAACATAAATGGCAATTCATAAGTTATTTCTATTCAAGAGCCAATGATAAATCCTCATTCCATCTGCTCAAGAACGGCAGTTAACGAATCGATTTTACAAGTTGCTTTTCAAAAGCTGGTCTTCCGGTACTTTTCTGACGAATTTCGCAGGTATTCCCATGTATATGTTTTCCTTTTCGAGATCTTTAGTTACGACACTTCCGGCGGCGACGAGCACATCTTCTGCTATTGTTATACCGGGTAAAACAGTGGCATTTGCACCTATTCTGGCTCCTTTTTTTATTGTCGGACCTTTGAAATATTTTTTTCTCTCTTCCGTTCTTCCGAGATAATTATCATTGGTGAATGTAACTTCGGGAGCGATGAAGCAGTAATCTTCTATTGTACTCATGGCGGTTATGTATGATTCCGTTTCGATTTTAACGAATTTTCCTATACTGGTTTTGTTCTCAACGCTGACACCTTTTCCTATTATGGTTTTCTCTCCTATTGAAACATCTTCTCTGACAGTTGCCATGTCGCCTATGAAAACTTCATTTTCAAGTATGGTGCCTTTGTAAATCACACATCCCGCACCTATTGTCACCGTATTGCTTATTTTCAGAGGTGTCAGTATTTTTTCTTCGGTCACTGAACTGTTGGAAGCCTTAAGCGGTTTCTTTCCAAGAATGGAATTATCCGCTATCACACAGTTATCGCCTATTATCGTATCTTTTTTTATTATAACGTTGTGTCCGATTTCACAGTTGTTTCCTATTTGCACGTTATCTTCTATTATCACGTTGAATCCCATTTTTGTTTTTTCGCCTATTTTAGCACTTTCGGATATGTTCATATGGGGTCTCCTTGTTAGATAGATTATGTTAGCTAGTCTGTTCTAAATCATTAGATTCTTCGGCTCATTGCATTCGCCTCTGAATGACAAGAATTTTTAAAACCATTGGATCTCTTGTAGCGTGTTCTGTGAACACAAACTCTGAAATGACAACCATTTGTGTCATTCCAAACTCACACTTTGTCATTCCGAGCATAGCGAGGAATCTGTTTTTAAAGATTTTAATGATAATGTTTGCTTTTTAAAACCAATAGATTCTTCGTCGCGTTCTATGAACGCGAACTCTGAATGACAAGAATTTTTTAAACCTTCGGATCTATTTCAGTACGTTCTATGAATACGAAATCCGGATGACAAAAAAACTCAAAGGGCAATTCACGAATTCTCACTTCTTTGTGGCCAATAATAGAATCATATTTTTCCATCAATAGATCTCATTTTCAAACCGTGATAATCTGTCACGGTTTCATTGCTCTTGATGATATATCTCTCCTTTCAAATTCTTTGATAAAACTTCACTACTTGAAGGAGATAAATTCTTCGATTTTTGCAGTTACATATTCAACTTCTTCTCGCCTCAATTCGGGGAATATTGGCAACGCCAGTGTCTCCGTACAAGCTTTTTCACTGACGGGCAAATCTCCCTGCCTGTATCCGAGATAATCGAAACATTTTTGAAGATGCAACGGTATGGGATAGTATATGGATGTTCCGATTTCGTTTTCTGCCAGGTGTTTTCGCAAGCCATCCCTGTTTATGCCTTTTATCCTGACAACATATTGGTGGAATATGTGACTGTTGTCGCCGCTTGCGGCGGGATATTCTATATGGCTTTTGAGTATTCTGGAATTTCCGAAAAGTTCTTCGTAAATTCTGGCGATTTTCTTTCTTTTTTCCGTGTATTCGGCCAAGTGTGTAAGCTTTGTCCTCAGAACCGCTGCCTGAATTTCATCGAGTCTGGAATTTATTCCCACGACGTCGTGGTGATATCTCTCCTTCGATCCATGTACCCTGTACATTCTGCAGAAATCGGCGAGGCTGTCATCATTGGTGGCAATTAACCCCGCATCGCCGTATGCGCCGAGGTTTTTCGTGGGGAAGAAGGAGAAGGTTGAAAGATCTCCGGAATTTGACGAGAATTTTTCGATTCCGTTTTCGAATCGCCAGGTTGATCCTATCGATTGGGCGCAATCTTCTATTATCTTTATTCCGTATTTTTTCCTCAGATTTTCGAGTCTTTCGAGGTTGACAGTTCTGCCGAAAAGATGTACCGGAATTACCGCTTTGATTTTTTTCCTTTGCTCATGAGTGTTCAGTATTTCTTCTACGTGGTCGAGATTTATGTTGAAAGTAACCGGATCTATGTCAGCGAAAATCGGAACCGCACCGTTTCTCGTTATGCAGCTTGCTGTGGCGAAAAATGTATATGGTGTCGTTATAACCAGGTCGCCTTCCTCTATTCCCAAAGCCTTGACGGCAATCAAAAGCGCATCCGAACCGTTTGCAACGCCTATCGCATGCCTGACTCCCAGGAACTGTGCCATTTCTTCTTCAAATTTCCCGACATTCTTTCCCAAAATCACATTTCCCGAGCAGAATATGTTGTGAATATTTTGCATAACCTCTTCCTGTATGTCATGATATTGCCGTGTCAAATCGAAAAGCGGTACTCTCAAATTCAATTCACTCCCCTTTGGATACAAGTGATATGCTTCCCATATCGGTTATTTCAAAATGGTATATTTTTTTTAGTCCTTTCTCTTTTGCTTTTTGCAGCATTTTTTCCATATGCCTGAAAGATGCGATGATAACCGCATCGTATTCCATGTCAAATACCTCGTCGAGGCTTAAAATCCTTATGTTGTTTGTTTTTTCTCCGATTTTTTCAAAGTCATCCTCGGCGAAAGCCATTATGTCAATTGAATATATTTTCAACACTTCAGCGAGTATTCCGCCTATTATTCCGGCGCCGTAAAGCACGCATTTGCGTATGTTGTTTTCGTTTATGGTGCTGACTATGGTGCTGAAAAGATCGTTTGTGCTGCCAAGCAGTTCTGAGATTTCCTGCAGATATGAAATCGTGAGAAACTGAAATCTCAGCATTCCCGAATTCGTGAGCCTGTAACTCATGTTTTTACGGTTTTTCCCCTCTTTCGTCACATATCCCGATTCTTCGAGTTGCGAAACATACCGGTTGGCCATCGAAGGCACAATTCCCGCTGTCTTCGCAAGTTTTTCCTGCGAGATATCCGGGTTCTCGCTTATGCTTTTAAGTATTATGAGTTCTCTGTATGCTTTTGCCGGTATGAAAAATTCGACTTTTTCCATTTTGATTTTCCTTTATGATATAATTCATTCATCGAGTGAATTATATCATAAAGGACTTATATTCTGAAATTTATTCGTGATTCAGTTGGTGAAATTCTTCAGCTCATTTGATCTTAGGAGGAATTATAGCTGAAAATAACTTATGTACTTTATTATTATCCATTTATAGGAAAAAGGAGCGAAATTTATGAAAATAATTTCTTTAGTTGGAGCTCGTCCCCAGTTTATAAAAGAAGCTGTTATAAACTGGGAATTTGAAAAGAACGGATTCGATGAAATCTTGGTGCATTCAGGGCAACATTATGATAACAACATGTCCGATGTTTTTTTTAAACACTTAAATATCAAAAATCCGGATTATAATTTGAATATAGGATCAGGAAGACATGGAGAAATGACAGGCAAGATAATGATCGAATTTGAAAAAATAGTCATAGATGAAAAACCGGATATGGTTCTTGTATATGGAGATACAAATACGACCCTTGCTGGAGTGTTGGTTGCTTCAAAACTCAAAATTCCGGTAGCACATATAGAAGCGGGGGAAAGACAGGATCCAAGAGATATGCCGGAAGAAATAAACAGGGTATTGACAGACAGAATTTCAACTTTATTGCTCTGTGCATCTAAAAATGCAGTTGGAAATCTTAAAAAAGAAGGAATAGATAAAGGTGTGTATTTTGTCGGAGATACGATGTATGATGTATATCTCAAAATATCTGAGGAATTTGAAGTCGGAAAGGCTATGAAAAAGTATGACTTGAACGAAGGGGAATATGTTTTGGCAACTGTTCATAGAGATTTTAACACTGATGATCCGAAAAATCTGAAAGAGATAATGAATAATTTAAATAATATAAATAAGGAATATGAAGTGGTATTTCCCATGCATCCGAGAACCAGAAAGAGGCTGCGTGAATTCAACATTGATGTGAATTTTAAAATATATGATCCTTTCGATTATATAACTTTACAAAGTCTTGTTAAAGGATCAAAAATGGTAATAACGGATAGCGGTGGATTACAAAAAGAAGCATTTTATGGAGGAAAAAGAGCCATCGTTGTTATGCCCGATACCGGCTGGATTGATCTGGTAAAATGCGGATGGAACAGACTTAGTGGTACGGATGAAATATACGATATTTTTATAAGAATGGAAAATGAAATATTGGATATTAAATCAATTGATAATCTTTATGGTGATGGGAATTCTGCGAAGAAAATAATAGGAATTCTGAAAGAATTTGAATAAATAATGTTTTAATTCATAAATAAGGAGTGAATTCATATGGGTAGGTTGAAGGCGGCACTTATAGGTTGCGGCAGAATCGGGCTGAAAAAGCATGTGGAAGCTTATGCGCAAAATACGGAGACTGTGGAACTCGTGTCGGTGTGTGATATCAACATGAGCAAAGCGGAAAAAGCAGCCGGGGCGTATACGGAGAAAACGGGTTTGAAAATCGAAGTGGAAACCGATTATAAAAAACTTTTCGGCAGAGGGCTCGATTTCGTTTCGATAGCCACCGAAAGCGGTTATCATTTCAGAATAAGTATGGATTGTCTCGATGCCGGAATAAACGTACTCGTGGAAAAACCTATGGCATTGTCCACAAAGGATATGGATGATATGACAGCTCTTGCGGACAAGAGAAATCTGAAATTGGGTGTCTGTCTGCAAAACAGGTTCAATGCGCCTGTTCAGGAGCTTCGCAGGAAAATTGAAAATGGGGATTTCGGAAGGATTTACACAGCCAACGCACGCATACTGTGGAACAGAAACGAAGAGTATTACAGGCAGGCTTCCTGGCGGGGAACCTGGGACCAGGACGGCGGAACTCTCATGAACCAGTGTGCGCACAACATCGATCTGCTCCAGTGGATGCTCGGCGGAGAGGTTGAGGAAGTATACGGAGTGACTAGAAATTATAAACATCCTTATATAGAAACCGAAGATTTCGGCACCGGAATAGTGAAATTTAAAAATGGTTGTGTGGGAATTTTGGAGGGAACGTCCAACGTTTATCCCAACAATCTCGAAGAGACTTTATCCGTTTTTGGTGAAAAGGGCACGGTTGTTCTGGGCGGTTTGGCGGTTAACAAAATCCTGACCTGGAGATTCGAAGGGGAAGATTCACATCCTTTCATGAACCTCGATGATCCGGATTCGGTATACGGTAATGGACATGTACCGCTTTTCAGGGACTTTGCCGAAGCCGTTTCAACCGGACGTGACCCTTACATATGCGGTAAAGACGGCAGGAAAGAAGTGGATATCACTCTGGCTGTCTACAAATCCTCCAAGGAGAACAAGCCTGTCAGATTCCCAATGGATTACTCGACCGAACTATGTAAATAATATCCTGTGATTCATAATAATGAAATAATTTTTTTGTGCTAAATTTGAATAACCAGCGTCCTGCAAGAGGACGTACAGGACGAGAGAGGGTTTTGGTTCCTGCACGAGGATGTACAAGACGAGAGAGGTGCGGCGGCATCACGCCAGCAGGGTGTATAGGATGAAAGTGAGTATCTCGCCTCGTCGCAGGCGTCTCCGCCTGTGACGCATAACATTGAGGTACTTTACTTTTTTATGTGGAACTTGAATAACCGGCGTCCTGCACGGGGACGTACAGGACGAGAGTAGGTTTTGGTTCCTGCATGGAAACTTACAGGATGAGAATGGTTTGTCGGCTTCACGTCAGCAGGGTGTATAGGATGAAAGTGAGTATCTCAACTCGTCGCAGGCGTCCTCGCCTGTGACGCAAGATAGTGAAGTGATTTGTTTGTTTGAAATTTGAATAACCAGCGTCCTGCACGAGGACGTACAGGACGAGAATGGTGTGGAGATATCCTGCTGTGAGTACAGATCAAGAACGATATGCTGTCATACTGCATTGTGATATATCGGTCAAGGTGCGGTCTTATGAAGATATACAAAACTGAGCAAGCTGGTAAAAAGCGGTCATACTTTTTCGTACAGCAGTAGGTTTCCCTTTTTCCCCGATAGTTTTATGGCATTCATAATCCGAAGTGAGTAGAGAATTTTTCTGGCTAAATTTTCTTTTATGTTCAGGATTTTGGACAATTCTTTGGAGTTTATTTCGCAAGGATTCGTGAATTCTTTAATATGTTTTTCATCGGTGGAGAATACAAGATCGAAAAAATCCCGAACGGTTTCGAGCGTCAGTTCTTCTTCGATGGAGATTAATTCGCTTTCCGTGAGGCTGATTCCCTTTCTCCTCCAGCTACCCTTGCCGTCGTCGGTACGGTGTTCCAGCATGTGAACTTTCGTCAGCAATACGCTGAAATTCTCGTTCAGAACCGCTTCGGGGAATCTCATGATTTCGTTGAACACATCCAGGTAATTCCCGTTTTTAGGAGATTTTCTCTCGTATAGGAAATTACCGATTCCATCGAATTTCCGTATAATCTTTTTTTCGATTATCGGATACACGAGTACCAATTTATGGTGTTCGATAAGATCGAATATCTTTCTTTTTATGGAAGAGAAGTTTTTTGTCTGTATTTCGATCAGCGTTTCATCCTTCATGGCATCGATTATGTATTTTCCGCATCGGAATTCCATGATGCCGTCTTTTGCATAGTATTCTTTAAGCTGTGAATGCAGTCCTTTTTCATTTTGTATGTTTATGCTTTTTATATTCGATTCTTCAACAATGGCTATATCCGACACAATACCCAGTATCCTCCAATCTTTTTCTAATTTTTATAAAAGTATATATTGGAAACGGAATGACAAGTCATAATAAATTCGAACACTCATTCAGTATGATAACAGTTGATTATTCGATACAATCGTCCCCGCCTGTGACGCATGATAGTAAAGTACTTTGTTTGTTTGAAATTAAAGTAACCGGCGTCCTGCACGGGGACGTACAGGACGAGAGAGGGTTTTGGTTCCTGCCAGTGTACGTGCAGAATGAGAGCTTATCACTGTCCTGCCCGGATAGTGAATGTATTACAAATACCTGTCAAGCTCGGACATGTCTTTCATGTCCATCAATTCCATTCCGAGTATGTCGAGTTTCTCGCTCTGCAGTTTTTTTATCTTATCATAATAAGATTCGGGCGTTTTCGGGAATTTTTTCAATATTTGTTTCCACAGCAAATATTCCATGCCTATCTGCATGCCTTTTTCCATTCCTTCCTGTCTGAGTTTATCTGCCAATGTCATGATTTTATCGCTCCTTTCTTTCGAAACTTCCTTCGCCATGTCGTATATGTCTTCTATTTCAAGATCATGCCGCACGTTCAATATGTATATCACTAATGCATCGAAAAGTTCCGTGCCGGTTTCGAGTCTTATGCTTTCAAGATCCACGATATTCTTCAACTCATCAGACAGATAATTGTCCAGAAAATCTTTGGCGGTGTTTATGTCGCCGAAAGTAGACTTGAAAAACTTGTCATGCGGATTGTTAACGATATCCATACCGTCATCCCCCATTTTCTTCTCATTTTAATTTTACCATATATTTGAAAACGGAATATCACACACGATAATAAAGGGCAATTTGCAACTAAAGTTGCTCGAATTGACTCTACATGCATACGGATGTTAATGATCTTGATTCGTCGCAATCGACCCCACCTGTGACGCAGGGTAGTGAAGTGCTTTATTTGTTTGAAATTAAAGTAACCGGCGTCCTGCACGGGGACGTACAGGACGAGAGAGGGTTCTGGTTCCTGCATGGGAACTTACAGGACGAGAGTGGTTTGTCAGCATCCCGTCAGCTGGGTGTACAGGATGAAAGTGAGTATCTCACCTCGTCACAGGCGTCCTCGCTTGTGACGTATGACAGTAAGGTACTATTTGTTTGAAATTTGAAAGCCGTCGTCCTGCACGGGGACGTACAGGACGAGAGAGGGTTTTGTTTCCTGCATGGAAACGTACAGGATGAGAGTGGTTTGTCAGCATCCCGTCAGCTGGGTGTATAGCATGAAAGTGAGTATCTCACCTCGTCACAATCATCCCCGCCTGTGACGCATAACATTGAGGTGCTTTACTTGTTTGAAATTTAAATAACCGGCGTCCTGCACGGGGACGTACAGGACGAGAGTAGGTTTTGGTTCCTGCATGGAAACTTACAGGATGAGAATGGTTTGTCGGCTTCACGTCAGCTGGGTGTATAGCATGAAAGTGAGTATCTCACCTCGTCGCAATCGTCCTCGCTTGTGACGTATGACAGTAAGGTACTATTTGTTTGAAATTTAAAAGTCGGCGTCCTGCACGAGGACGTACAGGACGAGAGAGGGTTCTGGTTCCTGCATGGAAACTTACAGGATGAGAGTAGTTTGTCGGCATCCTGTCAGCAGGGTGTATGGGGTGAAAGTGAGTATCTCACCTCGTCGCAATCGTCCTCGCTTGTGACGTATGACAGTAAGGTACTATTTGTTTGAAATTTAAAAGTCGGCGTCCTGCACGAGGACGTACAGGACGAGAGAGGGTTCTGGTTCCTGCATGGAAACTTACAGGATGAGAGTAGTTTGTCGGCATCCTGTCAGCAGGGTGTATGGGGTGAAAGTGAGTATCTCACCTCGTCGCAATCGTCCTCGCTTGTGACGTATGACAGTAAGGTACTATTTGTTTGAAATTTGAAAGCCGTCGTCCTGCACGAGGACGTACAGGACGAGAGAGGGTTTTGGTTCCTGCCCAGGGATGTACAAGACAAGAATGTTGTGGTGGTTTACTGAATGAAGATTTACGGGATGAGATTGTTCCCGGAACAGCAGCCTGTGTTCACCAGGAAATAAATGTTATAATAAAGATAAATAAAAGCATGAAGGTGGTTGCATGAAGAAATTGCCCATAGGCATAAGCGATTTCAGAGAGTTAAGGGAAAATGATTACTTCTTTTTGGACACGAGTGAATTCATAGGGAATATATACAGAGAAGATGCAAAATCGATTCTCATAACGCGTCCCCGCAGATTCGGCAAGACTCTCAACATGAGCATGCTCAATTATTTCTTCGACAACACCCTCGATACCACACACCTTTTTAACGGGTTGAAGATAACTCAGGACAGCCGGGTTATGGAAAACATAAACGGTTATCCCACGGTTTTCATATCTTTCAAGGATATAAAAGACCATAAATGGGATGATGCGTTCGAAAACATAAAATACACGATTTCAGACATATACACAAAATTTGAAAAAGAACTGAGAGATACATTCAAAAGCGAAGCCGAAAAACAAACTTATTATGAAATCGCAAACAGAAAAGCATCCGATTCCGATTGCAAACAATCGCTGAGAACTCTTTCCGAGCTGCTTGCAGTAAGATATTCCAAACCCGTACTGCTGATAATAGACGAATACGACGTACCGATACAGAGCGGATGGACACACGGGTATTACGAAGACGTAATAGACTTCATGAGGATATTCCTGTCCGCGGCGCTCAAAGACAATACTCATCTTTTCAAAGGCATCATGACCGGTATTTACCGCGTGGCGAAGGAGAGCATATTCTCCGGCCTCAACAACCTCAGCGTGTTCACGGTTCTGGACGAAGACTATTCGCAGTATTTCGGATTCACCGAATCGGAAATCGAATGGATATTGCTCCAACTGGGAAAAGAGAAGGATGAGTCCGTGAGGGCCGGATTGAGGGAATGGTACAACGGATACACATTCGGGGGAATCACGGTGTACAATCCCTGGTCTGTCATAAACTACCTGAGATACGGACAGCTCAAGCCTTACTGGATAAACACATCGTCGAACGACCTCATAATAAGCCTGGTGGAAGAGAACCTGAAAAGGAAGGAATCGTTCAGGGAAGAACTCGAAACACTCGTTTCCGGAGGATGCATACAAAAATCCATAGACGATTCTTCCGCGTTGCGCGAACTTAAAACCGATCCCAACTCCATATGGTCGCTGTTCCTTTTCAGCGGATATTTGAAAGCAGCAGGAAGAAAAACCGACCCCATAACACTTGAAGAAATATACGATTGCTCCATACCCAACAACGAAGTGATGAGATTCTTCAGAAGCACAGTGGTGAAATGGCTTGAAAGATCGAAATACGGTGTGCTGTCGGATATGGTACAGCCACTCGTGAAAGGACACAGCGAAGAATTCACCGCGAAACTGAAAGAATTCGTGCAGAGCACTTTAAGCTATTACGACATAGGTAAAGTTCCCGAAAACGCATACCACATGCTCCTGTTGGGAATGTTCTCTCACCTGCAGGGCGGATATCATGTAAAGTCCAACCGTGAATCCGGACTGGGAAGATACGACATATTGCTCAAAGCGAAAGACAAAGACAATTACAGCGTGATAATAGAGATAAAAAAAGGAACAGACATGCTCGAAGAGGCCATTGCACAGATAGAACAGAAAGACTACGCTGCAGAACTGAGAAGCGAGGGATACGCCAGAATGATGAAGGTCGCAATCGGCGCCGACGGGAAGAATATAGAAGTAATTGCAAACGGGTAAAATAAAGTTATTGAGTGGTAAACTGCGAAAATTGGGATATAATAATCAAATGTTCCGGTGGCGAACAGTATTTTGCTTTTTTTCACTGTATGATGCTCTAACTCTATGGCTAAGGAGAAAAAGAACCAAAAGATTTCTTAAAATAAAACGAATAAACAAATCGGGAGTTTGCCAAAACCATAAGCTCCCGATATTTTGTTGAGAGATATAACTTTTTTTGTCAGAGATCCCTTTTTCTGAAGTAAATTACGGAAAGTATCAGAAAGATTATACCCGTCGCCGTAAGAGAAACGTATGAAAGGTAAACCGGATATTCTCTCACATCCGGAGGATTCGTGAGTATCAAAGGAATGGTCCAGGGAAATATCTCCGCATATTTTGAATTCATGATCATCAAATTGCTTGTGGCTATTACTATGGACATGACCATAGCGGGTATGTATTTTTTAAAAAGCAGCGTTGCGAATATGACTGGAGTCAGCAGCGGCAGCATGTATAAAAAGGATTTAATGAAATACTTGAAGGCAGCGAAAAGACTCGCCGAATCGATTCCTGAAAATCCGCCTATAATAGCCAGAATCGTGGTGGTAACATAAGAAAGCAATGTAAGGAGAAAGACCCATATGATTACGACTATCAATTTGGAAATCACGAGTGTGGTCCTGCCTACGGGAATTGTGAGCACGGATTTCAAAGTGTCTTCTTCATATTCCCTTGAGTAGGTGTATGCGGTGACAAGGCTGTAAAGCATCAGGCCGAGCAGCAGCAAAATGAACATGTTGACCTGGTTGACCATGTCGGAGAATACCGCATCGTATCCGTTTGATTTTCTGTACATATACAGCATGAAATTCAGCAGAGGTGCGGCAACACCTCCCAATACACTCAGCCACACTATTGTCGTTCTCTTGAGTTTTTTAAATTCCATCAGAATGACATCAAACATTCAAATCACCCTTTATTGCCTCCATGAAGTAGCTTTCAAGGCTTTTGGAATCGGAGATCAGTTTGTACACTTTTATGTTTTCGTTTACCAGAATTCTGTTTATTTCGGATATATCGTGCTTATAATCGAATATTCTGATACTTTTGTCCTGGCGGACTTCATAATCGAATATTTTCAATTCCGTTTCGAGTATTTTTGCAGATTTTTCCAGACAATCGACTTTTATCTCTATGTATTTATTCTGTCTGGATTTGAGAACATTCATGTCCACTTCGTCAACCAGTACTCCGTTATGCAATATTCCAACCTTATCCGCGAGCAGCTCGATTTCCGATAGTATATGGCTCGATATGAAAACCGTCAGATTTTTCTCCCGGGCAAGGGTTCTGAACAATTCCCTCATTTCTTTTATACCCGAGGGATCAAGTCCGTTGGTAGGTTCATCCAGTATGAGTATTTCGGGACTGCTGAGCAAAGCCCTGGCTATTCCGAGCCTCTGTTTCATACCCAGGGAATACTTTGAAACCTTTTTTTTGTCTGAGATTTCCAAACCCACAGTTTTCAGCGATTCTTCGATCGCATTGGATTTGGGTATTCCCCTGAGTCTTGAAAACACTTTCAGATTCTGGTACCCGTCAAGATTTCCGTAGAACCCCGGTATTTCGACTATGGCTCCGATTTTTTTTAGTATATTCTGTTTCGATGAAGAAAATTCTTTTCCGAAATACAATATCTTTCCAAAATTCGGTTCGACAAGACCGAGCATCATTTTTATCGTTGTGGTTTTTCCGGCACCGTTGTTGCCTAAAAAACCGTACACCTGTCCGCTTTCAACCTGTAGCGAAAGCGAATCCACGGCTTTAAAATTGCCGTATTTCTTAGTGAGACCTATAGTTTCAAGTACATTCACCAAAACCTCTCCTTTCCGTTTTCGAATCAAAGTTCCTACAAACGGAATTTACACCGAAATCCTTACCTTGCATTTTCGCGTTTCTTAACTGTTTCTTAAATAAAAAAACCATTCCGGGTGGAATGGGAGGAGAAGTTTAAGAGTCCATGCTACAGATAAAACGAACAAGATTGGTGAATATCGTAAGGTTTTACATGGTCTATTATAGCGATTCGTTTAAAGCGGGAATGAAAAAACATTGGAAAACCGTTAAGTCTCTTGAAGATCAAATCAAGAGATATTAAAAACATTTTTTAAATGGTTCACGGTTTTTTCCGTTACTTTTTCCATATCTTCCATGTTGGCTCCTTCAAAACCATGTCCGATTCTTTCGCATACGAACAGTTCGGCATCCACACCTGTTTTACCGGCAAATTCCTTTAATTTCACCGATTGATGCAAAGGTACCACGCTGTCTTCGTCACCGTGAACCAGCAGGATTTTAGGTGATACCGGTGACAAATACTTTAACGGGCTTAATTGGCGAAGTGTATTCGATGTCAGTTCAAAACCGTTTCGAATATCGATTTTCAGAAGCTGGTTCAAATAGGAAAAAAACTCTTCTCCGTTTTTAAGCCTTTCAAATGAAACTGCTCCGTCAGGCATAAACAGCTCTTCGAGGTCGGTAGGCCCGTAAAAGCTGATTACCGATTTAACTCTGCATGCTGAATCACAGGGGAAGTCCCCGGCTAAAGTGCCGGAGCAATCACCGGCTAAAGTGCCGGAAAAGTCTCTGGCTGAAGTGGTGCCAAAGGCCGTCATCATTGCCAGGTGCGCCCCGGCCGACGTGCCCCACAATGCGATTCTGTTGACGTCTATGTTGAAGTGACGGGAATTTTTAAGAAGCCATTTAAGACTGTCCGCACAATCTTCCAGTTGCCCATCCAGTCCGGTTTTTTCACTCACAAGTCTGTAATCCACACTTGCCACGATAATTCCGGTGGCGTTCAAAGCGGGGACAATGGATCCGTATTTTTTAGCGGGCAATTCGTTTTTATCCCCGTATTTCCAATATCCTCCGTGAAAAAACATCACTGCGGGCATATTTTCGTTTATTTCGGCGGGAATGTAAAAATCCATCCCCAGTTCCGTTTCATCAGTTGTTTTGTAAACTGCGTTTTCATAAATGGTGTTGATTTTTTTCATATTGAGCTTTTCCAACTCCCGATTTTAATGCGTTTTTGCGTTTAGAAAATCCTCTGATATTTTATACGCTTTTATCTGAAAAACCAAAAAAGAGTACAGGAATCAGAAATTATCCTGAATTTTCTTGGAATGATTCGGTTTTCGTAGTAAAATATTGTATGTATTTTACTAAACGGAGGTGTTTGAATTGAATTTCAGCGTCTTGGATTATCCTTTTCCTTCGAGCAGGAATTGCGTTATAGGTAGAAACGGAGCGGTGGCGACATCGAATCCACTGGCATCACAGGCCGGGCTTGAAATACTTAAAAAAGGCGGCAATGCCGTGGATGCGGCCGTGGCAACCGCCATCTGCCTTACCGTAGTGGAACCGACATCTAACGGAATCGGCGGAGATAATTTCGCACTGATATGGAAAAACGGTAAACTGCACGGCATGAATTCCAGCGGTTACTCTCCGTACGGCATTTCAGCCGAAAAGGTTCGTTCCGTATACGGCAGCGAGATTCCGCGTTTCGGCTGGGAAGCTGTTACACTACCCGGCGCTCCCATGGGATGGGCGAAGATAACGGAGAAATTCGGTACGCTGCCGCTACGGGAAATAGCGAAGCCGGCAATTGACTATGCCAGAAACGGATTTCCGGTACAGCCCACTGTCAGCGAAAACTGGAAACGTGCATTCGAAATATACGGAAAGGTGCTGAAAGATGATAAATACGAAAATTGGTTTGACACCTTCACATTCAACGGCAGACCTCCGGAACCCGGTGACATGGTATCGCTTAAAGATCATGCCGATACGATTGAAAAAATCGCAAAATCAAATGCCAAAAGTTTCTACGGCGGGGAAATAGCCGAGAGAATTCTCGGTTTTTCTTCGCGGACGGGCGGATATTTCTCGGAAGAGGATTTTGATAGTTACGGCACCGATTTTGTTGACCCTGTGGGCAAAGAATACCGCGGATACGAAATATGGGAAATACCTCCCAACGGGCAGGGAATTATAACATTGGAAGCACTTGCCATACTTTCCGGGTTTGAAATAACGAGACGTGATGCGGACTTTTTCCACAAACAGATTGAATCCCTCAAACTGGCTTTTGAGGACGGGAAAGAATTTATAACACAGTCGGGAAAAATGCCTTTTTCCTATGATAAATTGATAGAAGACGGGTATGTTTCCAAGAGGCGGCTGGAAATATCTGGTGAGGCGATCATACCCAAAGCCGGAAATCCCACATCTTCGGGCACTGTATATCTTGCCGCAGCGGACAGAGAAGGCAACATGGTTTCTTTCATACAGAGCAATTACATGGGTTTCGGTTCCGGGCTTGTCGTTCCCGGTACGGGAATAGCGCTGCAAAACAGGGGCCATGGGTTCTCGCTTGAAGAAAAACATGTCAACAGGCTCGAACCGCATAAAAGGCCATATCACACTATAATACCCGGCTTCATAACCAAAAACGGCGAAGCTGTGGGACCTTTCGGGGTCATGGGTGGATTCATGCAGCCGCAGGGACACCTTCAGGTAATATCGAATATGGTCGATTTCCATCACAATCCGCAAGCGGCTTTGGATGCGCCGAGATGGCAGTGGACAGGCGGTAGAAACGTACTGGTGGAAAAGGATTTCGAAGGCAATATTGCCCTTGAGCTTCAAAGAAAGGGACATAATGTCAGTGTCGAGATAAATTCCGGAGCGTTCGGCCGTGGGCAGATAATAATAAAGGATAAAAACGGTTGCTACGTATGCGGAACGGAGAAGCGAACCGACGGTATGGTGGCGGTTTGGTGATATCCGGATTTTCAATTCCCTCACTCCGTTCGAAGGGTGGGGGAGAACCTTAAAGCAAAAATATCGTTTGTCAAGAGTCTTTTCGAACGAATTTGGACATCAAACAAAGCCATAAGCCGGGTAACGTGTTCTTTCTTCAACTACCTTCCGATTTGTATGAATATCATTCTGATACCGTATATGACAATTGCTTGCCAAGGGTGTATACTACCGATTATTTCCCATCGAGAGGATGATATGGGTATGGAAACCGACGGTTACAGGAATGAATCGTTATGCGCGGGATGCGGCGGAGATTGCTGCAGGATTTACGAAAACGGAAGGTTAAAAAAAAGGCTTACAATTCAGGCCTGGAGCGACATGTTTCATTCTTTCAGAGTTGAGTACGATGTCGCGCCGCTATTCCACGCCGATGTGGTCCACATCAGGGAAAACGCACACCTGATAGAAATACTGAGGGAGAAGAACATAGACCCGTATGCGTGTGAATACATGGCGTCGACCGGCTGCACGATTTCATGGGATAAGAGACCGTCGCAATGTGTGGCATTCAGGTGCGAAGCGTTTAGAAGCACGGAAATAAAAGGTGAGGCAAATGTTCAGGTGCTTTAGATTCAACAGGTACAAAAACGGTGACGGAAAAGACTTCTTAAGAAACACAGTATCCTATTTCGAATACCTAAGCTACAGGATAGCCAGATGTTCGGTTCAGATTGCCGATGGTCTCATCAGCTTGGTGCTTGCGCCTTTTGGCATAGAAACCGAATTGTACTCGAATTTCATATATTACATCGAAGAAAAAAGAAGAATACTCTGGGGGAAAAGATATAAGAGGCCCGTTTTATAGTGCTTAAAATATTGCCGGCTTAAAAGCCCGCATCTCGGAGAAAGTAAAAACAGAACCCCGTATTTGAATTCTAAAATACGGGGTTGTTTTTTGAATAAAAAAAGCTTTTTGATGTTAGTATATATTCAATTGCTTAAGACGGGAGAGGGATATGAACATCGAAGAGATAAAAGCCAAAACCCTGCTGAGAAAATCCAAAAAGATAGATTCGTGGTTTCTTTCGAAATACGGTCTCAACATTTATCGCGGCTGTACGCACAATTGCGCTTATTGCGACGGAAGAGCCGAAAAATACAACGTGAACGGTGTTTTCGGGAAAGACATAACCGTGAAGACAAATGCCCCCGAATTACTTATCCGTGAATTGCATGCCATGAGAAATAAGGGAATGGAAAGATCCGGCATGGTACTGCTCGGCGGCGGCGTGGCGGATTCTTACCAGCCTGCCGAAGAAGAACTCGGTATAACGAGAAAATGCCTTGAAATACTCCGGGAATTTTCCATGCCGGTTCACATCCTGACAAAGTCTTTGCTCGTCGAAAGGGATATCGATATTCTCTCCAATATCAGAGATTCCGCAGGCACCGTGCTCAGTTTCAGCTTTTCATCAACGGATAATGAAATTTCTTCGGTTTTCGAACCGGGTGTTCCGGCTCCTTCGAAAAAGCTCGAAATGATAAAAAAACTCAAATCGCAGGGATTCCACTGCGGGATTTTTCTGATGCCGGTGATACCTTTCATAACCGATCTTCCCGAAGTCATGGATAAAACTTTGGGTGATGTGTCAAAAGCGGGTGCTGATTTTGTTATTTTCGGTGGTATGACGTTAAAGCCCGGCCGGCAGAAGGAATATTTCATGGAAGTGTTGAAAAAATACAATTCCGGATTATCTGTGGAATACGGTATGATATACGGCAACAACGATGCTTACGGGTTGGCACGTTGGGATTATTACTCTTCGATCGACAGGGTTTTCAATTTGCTGGCCATGAAACACGGTGTAAAAAAGAGGATGCCGTTGGAAGTTTACGGTGAATTCGTAAATGAAAATGACAGGGTGGTGGTCATTCTCGAACATCTCGATTTTCTTTTAAAACTGCAGGGAAAGAAATCTCCTTACGGATATGCGGCATATTCGGTATCAAAGCTCAGGGAACCTGTGAGCAGCATGCGTTTCATGCTTAAATCGTTGAAAGGAATAGGTCCGGTAACCGAAAAACTGATACTTGAGATTTTGGATACCGGTACCTGTAAGTTCTATGAAAGTATGATTTAAAAACGGTCTCATCAACAGCGTATCAGGAATGACTTACGTCTTGAAATGAATGCTTGATGCATTCTGGCGGTTTCGGATTATCACCTGATAATGAAATCGTTAGGGTTTACGAATATGAAGCAATTCAGCAACGGATCCAGCGCGAAAAGAGGTACGAATCTTACGGTTCCGCAATTCATGGTGTAATTTATCCAGCCTTTGAACACCGATTTTACGAGGCATTTTTCACCGGGCTGCGGCAAATTCCTATCGGCGTATTTATATCCGTGGCTTTTCACTTCTATAACACCGGGCTTATCGTATGATGATTTTTTTTCCGGTGTGGTGTTCACCACTACATAACAGCTTCCATCCGGGTTTTTTCTGGATTGCAGTACTTCACATCCGTATTGTGTGTTTTTGCCGCTGAATTTGGACTCGTCTTTTTTGAACTTGTCGTAATCGAACACCGCGGGTGGCTCTTCTTCCCTTTCTTTTCCGAAAACATCCAACGCACCGTCTTTTTTTATGTACCAGCCCCATGTTCCCGTTAAGCCTATAAACGCGGTGGAGCCGTCGGCGCATTCCGTACGGATTTTACCCTCATCCGGGAAACGTATCGTGTTATCGCTTTTCCAGTAACCACCGTCGTTTAACGTTACGACCGTATTGTTTTCATTTCCTTCAAAATATGCCTTGATATAGTCCGTGCCGAGTACTATGGATGAGAATATCACAAAAACCAAAATGAGAGCGTGTGTCTTTCTCATATTATTCCTCCCATGCAATATGAATTGTTTCTGATTATAACACAACATTCATATCGAGGTTACAAAACGATTTCGGATAATATTTTAAAATAGATTATTTATCACTTTAATGTTAGAATAAAAAAGACACGCGATAAGATAAAAAACAAATATTTTAAAGGCGGTGAAAGTAATGCGGAAAATTATCGGCTTGGTTTTTGTTTTTATTTTGAGTTATTCAATCGCATTGATGGGTGTGGAAGTTCTTTTCAACACACAATACGCACCGTACAGTTTTCAGGAAGAAGGAGTCAACAAAGGATAGGGCCGCTTTTTCAAAAAAGCTGCCCTATTTTAAATCATTATGAAAAAATCGTGCTGATTCCTCTCCACGATTTTATCTATGGTTTCGTGTATTGCGGGGATCGCATCTTTATCGTTCAGTTCAAACTGGGCTTCAAACCGCGCACAGCATTCTTCGGACTCTGTCTTTTCGCATTCTTTTTTCAGTTTCTCGATCATTTCGGAATCACGCGAACGGAAGTGAAAACAGTTCTTCACTATCGAAAAAGCTATGTACATCTTGTTGAATATGTAAGTGGGGATGTTAAAGACTATGTCTTCATCTATTTCCGGATACCTGGTTCTCATATAATCGACCAGTTCCAGCATCCACTCTTTCTTTTCGCCTTCGAATGAATTTATGTATTCGTCTACGGATCCCATTTCCATCGTTCAACAGTCTCCTTTTGCAATGAATGTTCAGAAAGATTCCTTAAATTTCATTTCGAGCAGTTCAAGCGGCATCTGGCCGTTTTCAAGTATGAGCTTGTGGAAATCTCTCAAGTCGAATTTATCGCCGAGTCTGGCTTTCATCATGTCACGGAGTTCCATTATTTTTGCATAGCCTATATAGTAGGCGCAGGCCTGGCCGGGCCAGGTTATGTACCTGTTTACGTCGGATTCCACCAGATTTCTTGAGAATCCGTCTTCAAGCATATAACTCACCGTTTCAGCTCTTGTCCAGCGTTTGTAGTTGATTCCGGTATCGGCGACTATTCTCTTTGCCCTCAGAAGAAGATTCTGAAGATAATCCAGTTCTCTCTTCAAAGTTTCTTCCCGGAGCGTTTCGAACGCAAGCCTCTCGGAATAAAGTGCCCAGCCTTCTATGTAAGATGTGAAAAAGCACATATGACGTATCATGGGCATATTCTCCATTCTCAGATTGTAAGTCCTTTCGAGATGATGTCCGGGTACGACTTCATGGAAATAAAGGCTGTTTTCCTTTTTGTTACCCGTTGTCGAGTAAAAAACTCCTTTTGTTTTGTTGTCTATTCGAGGTGGGGAGTACATGTCGGCGTAGAATTTAATTATCTGCGGCAGGTATTCCGGCTGAAACTCTTCGTAAAAAAGCTCATCCATGTAATCCATTATGCTCTCACGGGTATTCGGATATGTGTCGTTTCCGAGAATGCCTACGAGTTCTGAAATTCTCTTCCGTATTTTTTCCACTTCGATTTTTCCGAATTCGTGGAGTTCCTGCGGGTCAAGATCGAGTGTGGTGTTGGTTTTCAGGGCATACAGATAATATTCGTCGCCGTCCGGATAAGACCATACCCCGCTCTCTCCGTTAGGTATATTCAGCGCGTCGTTCAGCGTTTTGTCCAGTTTGTTCATGGAAGGTACAAAATGTATTTTCATTCCCAGGAGTGCCCTGTCGTATAAATCCTTCTTAGCTTCCGGAGTTATGTCAAGCCTGCCTGTCTGTTCCTTGAATCTGGCGTACACTTTCGAATAATTCGGAGCGGTTGTGAGATCGTAAAGGGTGTTTAAGGCACTCTTTATGGACGATGTGTTCATCAGAATTCCCATATTCACGCTCTTTTTGAAAGTTTCTATCGCCTGGTTGGTTTTTATGGGCACATACGACAGTCGCGATATGAAATCTTCCGCATCTTTCTCGCTTTCTATGACTATCTGGTTGAGGAACAAATCGTATATTTCACCTTCGTATCCTATGAGCGGAGCCAGTATGGATTCGTGATACCTGTATTTCTCTCCTTCGATTTTGTTTCTCAAAAACCATTCCACCGTTTTCAAGTTGTACCGTGTCTGCGTATCATATTCATCGGCTTCAAATGAATTCAGTTTTTCCAGAGCGGCTTTCAACATCTCGTAATATCTGTCCACAGCGGATTCGGAAATATCCTTCATCCTGTCCTGACAGCGAGGTACTCCAAACGGTGTCATATCGCCGAGACCGTCCAGTTCGCCACCCGAGTAAACGGCGTAGTCCACGAACAACCCGCTGAAGAAATCCTGAACGTCTGCACAATCGGAAAACGAAAACTGGGAATCCGTTTTGCCGGCGGCAATACCCAATGTGGATACAAACAGAAAAATAACACAGATGATTTTAGTCATTTTCATGATATGCCCTCCTTGATTTTTCAATTTTCAAGTCGTTTTAATCAATTCGCACATCATATGATAATTCGCATTTCTCAAAATGTACAGTGCTGATGGTAACTAAAAAAGGCATCAGAAGCAATCCGGTACGGCGATATTTTATTGCGGTTACCTGATAAAATTAAACACTTACCCTGTTGTATCCGCATTCCATTTTTTTTACCGCGTCCTGATGGGATTTCACAAACTGTCCGCAGTTGCTTCCTATCTGATTTTCCTCGAGCTCACCTATGCTGAGTATGCAGTCATATCCCTTTTCAGCGATTTTTTCAAGAAGAATGTCGTGGCGCTTGTCTTCGAAAAAAGTTTCGATTTTGTTCCTGCCCGCTGAATAAGTAGGATTCACCGGAGTTATCTTCACCAGAAATATATCCGGGTCAAAATATTTTGCCAGGACTTCGGGCTCGAGTTTCGAGTCTTTTGCCAGTGCGAAATTCAAAGTCACTTTTCTTTCGCCACGCCTGAAGAATTCGTTTCCGTATTTCGATATTTCCGAAAAACTCATCTTCTTAACGGGGATCAGCCAATCCCGCTGCCCTTCATCCGTGGAATGTATGGAAAATTGCATCTGGAATCTGTTTCCGTAAAGGGTGTTCTTTATATCCAGCAGCTCACCGAAGAACTTCCGACACCCCGCAGGCCCTATTGTCGACACGGAGGGCATGAGGCCCGGCAATTCGTATCTTGCCGGCAGTGTTCTGAGTACCTCCAGTACGTTTTCGTTGAATGCCGGTTCACCCATTCTGGCGAATTGTATTTTGAATTTATTCACCGGCACCTTGCCGTCCGGGTATCTTTTTTTTATCGGGACATCTATCTGATACATTATCTGATCAGCCGTGAGCCTGCCTCCGTAATTGCCGCCCGCATCGCAGAATTTGCATGCGACCGGGCATCCGAAAAGTGTGGATACTATCAGAACCCATTTTTCTTCGCGCGGAATGGGGGGCTGAACCGACTCCACAAACTCTATGTAATTACCGTTTTCGTCTTCGGCGATATACACCAACGCGATATCTTCGTTTCCAGTGCATTTGACTGTTTTCATATTACATCCCTCGTAATTTAAAGTTTATCTTCATCGCAACTTCGATACCGTTCGCAACCGCGATCGAAGTTTGCCTGAATATTCCGTTTTTAACGTCTCCGATTTCGTATATGGTATCATTTTGCCGCTCTTTTTCAAAATCAAATTCGTATACCGGTTTAGACGGTTTTCTTCCGATTGCGAATAAAATGTAATCATAAATTTCAGCTTTCCTTGCAGAGGCATTTTCCGAATGAACCAGAATTCCGTTGTCTTTTTCCTCGATATTCTCAAGTCTTTCGGAATACCGGACAGATATCTTCCCCGTTCTCCTCACGCGTTCCCTCAACAGATCGAATGTCCTGTCCGTATCCGACCGTATCATGATATGCACATACGCACCCTTCCGCACAAGGCTGAGCGCGTAATCAAAAGCGCAGTCCCCACCTCCTGCTATGCACACTCTGCTGTTTTCAGGGCGGGGAATATCGGCAACCTCGAAAAATATTTTTTTTGAAATGGCTTTTTCCGGAATTTCGATGTTCGGACATACGGGATCGGTACCGGTAGCCACTATTAAAAAATCGCAGCGATATCTCCTGCCGGTTCTGCTTTCCAGCGAATAACCTTTTCCATCAGCGGCAACGGAAATTATCTCCTCATTTTTCAGCGGTATCGATAATCCCGTGAAATGGGATACGAAAAGACCCGACAGATTCTTTCCGCTTATTCCGTTGGGAAAACCAGGATAATTCTCCACGAGGTTTGCGTTTCTGAGTAATCCTCCGGGTACGCCCCGTTCGAATACGGTAATACATTCGATTCCCTGTCTTTTCAGCTGTATCGCCGCGGATATTCCCGCGGGCCCGCAGCCTATTATAATTACTTCCGGTTTTACGGATTCAGCTCTCATTTTCGTGTATGCTGCCGAGTATTTCACTTGTTCGAAGCGGGTATGCGAATCCGTGGGATAACCCGGTGAACGATGAAATGTGGAAATCGAGATTTCCCGTAGCCGTGGCATCAAAGGGCATGAACACCTCAAATCCCTCCATAAATGCGGTTCTGGCAGTTGTTTCGCAGCACAGGTGAGTCATCACACCGGTTATCACCAACTGCCGTATGCCTTCGTTTTGCAGTCTGGTTTTCAAACCCGTATTTCTGAAAGAATCGTAGCTGTTTTTGACGAGAATATCACCTTTTTCCGTATGGATCTTACCGGAAATTCCCGATAGACGGTCATCGTTTGATATTTTTCCGTTCCACCACTTTTCCATAGGCGAAAGGCCGCCTGGAGATTCCGCGGAATCTATATGTCTGGTGAAAATAATCGGCCGGTTTCGGGTTGAAAAAAAATCCGTGAGAAGGTTGACGTTGTCAATTATCGCATCGGCTGAGGGGATGAATGCATGAGAATTTTCGGAAAGGAAGTAATTCTGCATATCCACGACAAGCAAAGCCGATTTGCCCACGTCAAAAACCATACCGGCATGATTTTTCCTGAGTTTTCCAATTCTTGCAAAAAACTCATCGGTTATGACTTTCAGATTTTGATTTGAAAAGTATCTTTCTTTATACAATTTTATCTCTCTCATATCGACATAAATTATATCATCCGCGTATTCGAAAATCACAATGTGATGCCGCATACCGCAATAGAAAACGGACGAATAAATAATATTCGTCCGTAAAATAAATGCCCTTTCGGATAAATTACTGTTTTTGCGCGAGAAACCAGTTCTGAATTGTATCAAACAATATTTTTTGAGGATGTCCTTTCTCGTTTATGGATTCCAATGTGGCCATCTTTCCTTCAACCGGTTTGAAGAAATGATCGAGATTGGGAAGTGGCACGAAAGTGTAATTGGACTTCCCTTTGAGTGCTTCTTTCATCGGAATAAAATCGCCATTCATAGTTGCCTGGAAATCTTTTTCACCCTGTATCACCAATGTCGGTGTCGATAATTTCTCCAAAATCGGTAGCGGCAGGTATTTGTCAAGGTTGTAGTAATATGCCACATACAATCCGGGTTGTATCTGGGTATCTGCCGGAATTTTGTGCTCGAGAATCAAGGTGAAAAACTCGACAGCCTGCTTCACGGCCTGTTTCTGCTGCTCGGTAAGGTCTGAGATGCTTTCTATGTAGAGATTCTGGTCGATTGAAATCTGGGCGAATCTCCTTATTGTGGATGCGAGAAGAACCATCTTCGTCACTCTGGAATCGTTGTATGCTATTGTCGGTATTATCATTCCGCCTTCGCTGTGTCCCAGCAGAATGCTGCCGGTGTTTCCCGGTATGCTTTCGCAGAAATCAAGGGCTCTGTAAATATCGTCCGTATACTCGAAACGTATGTATGTCGCATCATCTGTAGGGGCGATTTTAACCGAGTCGGCTCCGTAACGGTAAGTCCTCTTCTCGTATCTGATGCTCGCCATTCCTATGTTTGCCAATCCGAGTGCGATATCGCGGTATATCTTGTTGGGGCCTATGGTTCCGTCCTTATCGTGGGATCCGGATCCGGTTACTATTACCACCACGGGATATTTTTCCGAGTTTTTGGGTACTGTGAGTACGCCATCCAGCACATAAGGCTCATCCCCGATTGTTATGACGGTTTCGACTGCATTTGTTTCCGAAAGGTAATCCGGCATTTCGCTTTCCTTGACCCTTCCGGTTTTGTAAAAGAAACCTGCCACTTTTCCGTTTTTATCCACGCTGACGGTGTAATCCAGATAAAGGTTATCGTATTCGACTTCGATCAGGGAAACCTTATTTTCACCTGCCTGTGCCTGCCGAATTGTCTGTACAGCTCCCGCGGGTCTGCCGAATTGAAATTCGATGCCCGCCAGCGCATTTTGCATGGCTGCTTCACCGAATGCACCGCGCATGACATCGTCCTGAAGTTCAAAGGCTTTGTCAAAGCTTCCGCTTAAAAAATCGTTGAGATATTCGAGTGCGATATCGGAAGAAAAAACCGTTATTCCGGCTAAAATGATGATAAAAAGAATCGATATTTTTTTCATTTCCAACCTCCTAAAATTCTTCACGTTCAAATATGGTCAAAGAAAGCAGAAAAGACATTGCCGACAAAACCAGAAGTACGGCGGTATATACCGACTCACTTCCGAACATCAGCAGAGTCTTAATTCCGCTCAGATATTCGTATATGTTCAGAAAAGATGCCCAGCTGAAAACCGAAATTATCGGCACTGCTATAACGGCTATTATCCCCAATATCATGGGTTTCAATATCTCACCGGAAATTACTGAGATCAAAAAGAACAACGAGAAAACGAATGTCCCGGCAACGGTTTGATTTAAGAAAGCGTACATTCCACCGAACAGGTTTGTGCCGTATCCGAACAGGTTCATGGCCAGTGGCCCGGTGATGTTGCCTATTAGAATCACGAATAACAATGAAGAAAGCCCGGCGAGGTATTTTACCGTTATGATATTTTTCCTGCTGACTCTCGAAAGCAGTATACTCAGCGTCTTCTTTTCTCTTTCGCGGCATATCATAGGAAGCGCGAAAATCAAAGCCATCAGCGGTATGAACTGGCCGAAATTCTTGCCATTCCACTGCGTGGCTACGAACCAGACATTTTCAGACACACCTTCGGGAACTTTGGCTATGTCTTTCATCGATTCGGCCATGGCTTCCATAGATGTCGAAGAAAGTTCGGAAGCCGATTTTGAGTACAGTTTCACCAAATCGTCGTACATCGGTTTGAATGCCATCATGGTCAGTGAAAGCGCGAAGAATACCAGTATAAAAATGACTATAACGGTTTTGAGTTGGTTAAGCTCTTTATAAAACATTAGTCATCCCCCTTATAAGCGCCATGAAAAAATCTTCGAGAGAGGGTGTGATCTTCTGTATCACGATGCTTTGATCCGCGATTTTATAAAGTTCGACATTTTCAACCAGCAGCGCTATGGCACCTCTTTCGTTGTATTTGGAAATCAGCGGTATACGGTCGAATTCTTTCAAACATTCGGAGTTTATGTACACGATGGAATATTTTTCCTTGATGTCATCGATCAGACCGGAAAAAAGTATTTGACCGCCGTGTATTATCGAAACACTGTCCGCCGTCTGTTCAACCTCGGGTATTATATGGGATGTGTAGAAAACCGTTTTTCCGTCGATGATTCTTTCCCTTATCTTGTCCATCATCATTACCCGGGAAACGGGATCCATGCCATGGGTGGGTTCGTCGAACAAAAACAGATCCGCATCCTGTGAAAGTCCCGAAATCATGCTTAGAGTCGTGCACTGTCCGGTGGAAAGTGTGGATATTTTCTTGTTCACAGGAATGCTGAAATTGGAAATGTATTCGGCAGCCCTTCCCATGTTAAACGCCGGTGATATTCTTTCACATATTTTCAGAAATTTGATAACGGACATATTCCTGTAAAGTGCTTTTTCTTCGGAGACGTATGCAATTCTTTCTTTGATGTCACCGGGTTTCTTCGAAAATGCCCTGATATCTCCCGAATAACGGACGAAGTCCATGACACATTTCAGCAATGTGGTCTTTCCTGCCCCGTTCGGTCCAAGCAGCGCGTGTGTTGTCCCTTCCTGTACTGAAAGCGATATTCCTTTCAACACATCGATATTTTTTCTGTAATTTTTTTTTAGGTTTTTAATTTCAAGTGCGGTGTTCATATTTTCTCCCAAAGCTCCCTGAGCATTTCATCTATGCTTTCAAGACCGACTCCCGAATATTTAAGCTTGGTAAGAGGTTCTACCAATTGAGTTTCAAGCTGGAGTATGAAAGTCTTTATTATCTCGTTTTTTCCCTTTACCACTATGTATCCTACCCCCTGTCTTGCCACAAAAACGCCCTCGCTTTCGAGTTCCCTGTATGCGCGTGCAACGGTATTTGGATTAACATTTACCGACTGTGCAAGCTCTCTTATCGATGGAGCGGTATCATCCTCCGTAAGGGAACCTTTCAGAATGGCTTCCTTTATTCCCATTATAATCTGCTGATAAGCGGGAAGTGATGACCTAAGGTTGATTTTCATCCACAAAATTTCACACCTCTGTATTTTTCTAAGTGTATTATATCAACTAATACAGTATGTGTCAATAGATGCCGGATATTTATTTATAGGGATTCGGTAAAATGATTCCGGAACTTCCGGAGAAATCATATTTTTACAAGATGTATCAATCTGATCTTGTGTTCGTTATCCGAAGGTACGCATTTTCTGTCCTCCGCCCTGAATTTATCCGAGATAATGTCTTCGATACGATTTTCCGGTATATTCCAAAACAGCAACCCGTTTGCCGAGATCAGGAAATCGTCTTTTACCGGCTTGAAATAATGGGATTTAAGCAGTACGGGATCGATATATTCCGGTAATACCAGAAGTACTTTCCCATGCGGTTTCAAAAGTCTGTATGCTTCGTTGATGAGTTTTATTCCGTCTTCGGGGTAAAGGCAGTTGAGTACGTTCGCAAGAATTATTCCGTCAAAGGTGTTTTTGTCGAACAGTTCGAGTATTTCAACGCTTCCGAGTAAGAAGTTCGCACTGTGATTCAGCCGGTATTTCCGGGCCCGCGAAATCGAAAGCCTTATGGATTCGGGGGATAAATCTATGCCTATTCCTTTGTTGTGATACCGGCAAAGCAATCGCAGAAGAAGATTGCCGCTGCCGCATCCGAAATCGAGAAAATATCCTTCGGAATCGGATAGCCAGTTTATTGAATCTTCAAAAACATCTGAATTTGGTATTTCCCGAGGATCGGGCGAATTGTCCGATTGACTCGAAAAAAAGCTGTCCCAGAACATTTCCGACAACTTGTACGACAACGTATACCACCTCCAGGTATAAACACTGCCAAAATATATTATCTCACAGTGAATAAGGTATAAATAGTAACCAAAGTCATTTTTTTACTATTGCAGCCCGTTTGGCGGCGAAAAATAGTTTTAAATACTTTAAAAGATAAAATATTAATTATGTGTTTTTTAATACGGTTAAAGTAATAAAAAATTTAATTTTCGTGATAGTGTATAATATACACAATTGATGATGCTTTTTTATCATTGCAAAATTGACTGCAAGGGTGATAGCATGGGTGTTATTAAAGAAAACATTAAAAACATAAGAAATTTGATAGAAAATTCCGATGATTTCATAAAATCGACAATGAGTATGCAGGATGGAATAAGTTTTTTGGTAAAATATATCGGAACTAACCTCAACCTGAACGGAATGAAGGTACTTAAATTCTTCAAAAATCAGTCTTTCTTCAAAATATACACATGCTGGGACAGTCACAGCGATTATATTTTCGGGGAACAGAAGACATTTTTTTCATGTTCGGCGGATGAACATTGGCTGAAATTTCTGAACGCCGGAGAGACTTTCATATCAGCCGGAGATATGCTCGGAATAGAAAGGGACGAAGATTCGGACAAATATTCATATATATTGATTCCGGTAAACAGAGAAGGTCCCTGCAAGGCTTTCATACAGCTGAAATTCCTCTCTGAAAGAAGTGAGATCTTTGAATGGGAAGAGATAACCAACGTACTGAAAGAATTTGCGGTGGTAATAGACAAATTCTTCCGGGAAGGCGTTCCCGATTTGAAGAGAAAAGTGGAGGCACTGGATTGCCTGTACAACGTTTCAAGGATAATGAATTTCGAAGATCTTTCATGTGATGAAACTCTCCAGATAATCTGTGAGATGATACCTTCGGGAATGTCGTATTCGCAGGAAACTCATGCGATATTGAGTATAGAGGGCAAGAATTACGCTTCTCTTTATTTCGGTGAATCGGAGAATTCCATAACCCGCGAAGTGAAGCTGAAAAAAGACAAAATGGGTTTGCTGAAAGTGTACAGGTCCTCTCTTGTGGACGATTACAGAAAAGAAGCCTTTACACATGAAGAACAGGAATTCATAACCGCTGTCGTCGAGATGGTTTCGACGTATATTTCCAAGGTTAAATCCGAAAAATCCCTCTTAACCAACAACAAAACTCTTGAGAAAAAAATAGAATTAAGAACCGCGGAATTGAAAGAAACCAATCTGCTTCTGAGGAATGAGATAGAAAAACACGTTCGCATCAGAAATCAACTGGATGAAATGCTTGAAAAAAACAAAAAAAACGAGATTTTCAGACTCGATTTTCTCAGATCACTCTCTCATGAGATAAAAACTCCGCTGAATATAGTAAACGGAAACGCCGAACTGATGGAGAAGGGAGTGTATGGTGATCCCTCAGGTTTCTCCGAACCGATAAAGAACGTGAAAGAAGCCGTAATACGGGCCACCAATATAGTCAACGATTTACTCGAAATTTCGCATACCCAGCTTAAGGATATAAATCTCGAAAAATCCAAAATATCCGTACTCCATTTCAGGGATCTGTTCAACGAATACGAATTTCTGGCAAGTAAAAGGGGACTTGATTTCGAAGTCAGTTTTTCGGGAAATGAAACTTTCAACGGTGATTTCCAGATTTGGAACACCATTCTGTCCAATCTGATATCGAATGCCGTGAAATACACCAAAGAGGGATTCATACGTATCAGTTTTGATGTAGGTGATGATAAAATATATTTGAACGTTCAAGATTCGGGAGAAGGTATTTCCGCCGAAAAAATGAACGGAATATTCGAAATATCAGTAGACGAAGACAAAAATTACATGAACAAAGGATTTGGGCTGCCCATAGTGAAAAAGATGGTGGATCTGGTAAGTGGCAATATAGAGATTAAAACAGGACAAAACGGCACTGCTGTTGAGGTAACGGTTCCTATTGGTTGAATAATAAAACAGGTGATGGTATGCCAAAAATACTAATTGTTGAAGACGACAGGGCGACGGTCGCTCTGCTTAAAAAGTATCTGGAATTCAGGAATTATTCGGTAGGAATCGCTTATGATGCGTATAAGGCACTTGAAATGCTGAGTGAAGACGAAAGCTACGATCTGGTGCTCATGGATATACTGCTCCCGGGAATGAACGGCATAAACGCCGCAAAAGCCATAAAAGAAAATGACTATCCGGTGACGGTGATAATCATTTCGGCTTTTTCCGATGAGGAATTTGTTTCCGAAGCCGTTGCAGCCGGTGCCGATGATTTTCTCATAAAACCCATAAAGCTCGATTTGCTTGAGACGAGGATAAACCTTGCGAGGAAAGCCAACAGTTTCAGCAAATACAGAAGAAAATTCATAGATGCGCTGAAGAGCAAAAACGATTTGAGCAGACAGACTATAGACAGTCTTATGGCGGATAATGCGGATCTTTCACATGAAATAATGATGAAATTGTACGTCGTTGCCGATTATGAAACGAGAAAGAACAACAAAGACTCCACGAAAATCGGCTGGATTGCGGGCAGATTGGCGGAGATGCTGAACCTTGCTCCCGATGTCTGTGCCACAATACAGTTTGCGGCTCCGTTGAAAGACATAGGCTTCATTGGTGTGAACGACGGAATTCTGTCAAAGCCCTCGAAGCTGACATCTGAAGAAACGGAAATCATGAGGAAGCATGTGGAAATCGGACGTGACATACTCGGGGGAAGTTCTTCGGGCATACTTAAAATGGCTGCGAGTATAGCTTACGCACATCATGAAAGATATGACGGCAGCGGGTATCCATTGGGGTTGAAGGGAGATGAAATTCCTCTGGAAGGACAGATTGGCGGGATTGCCGATACTCTGGATGCCATGGTCACCTGGAGACCATACAAAGAGAAGAAGAATGTCGATGATGCTTTCATCGAGATTGTCGAACTGAAAAGCAAAAATATTTTCAAAAGCGAAATAGTTGAGGCTCTCCTGACTATGAAAAGCGAAATAAAAGTCAAGTATGAGAGATGAATCACATTAAGATGGAGGTGGGATTGTGAAAAAAGTTTTGATCGTATGTTTTCTTTTGATTTTGTCACTGACTTTTATGTCAGAGGAAGGCCGGCAGGCTTTGTCACCGGATTTTGAGCTCAGCGTTTCAAAAATGTACGCTTCCATACCGGAATCCGCAGTGGTTATAAACGTACAGAATGGTGACTGGTTCAATTTGGACATTGAATCCAATCCGGGTTCTACAGGCTACGACTGGTACATTTCCGAGAAATACGACGAAAAGGTTATAATCCTGGTTTCAAAGGGTTACAGGGAAACCGAGCATCCGGAAAACATGACCGGAGTTCCCGGAATTACAAGGTGTTTGTTCCATGCCGTCGGGGAGGGAATAACCGAATTCACGCTCGTTTATGAAAGAGCGTGGGAAAAGGATGTGCCTCCGGCGAAAACTTTGAAAGTTAAGGTAATCTGCGAATAATCAAATCGTGCAAGCAAAAACGGCGGGACTTCCGCCGTTTTTGCTTTCGTTTATATTCTATTTTTGGATTTTTTTAGATTGGTGTTCAGAATAATCTCCTCCACGAGTTTTTCTGAAAAAGAAAGTAAATCGGGCGAACCTATTTTTTCGTGCATCTTTTTGCTTATTTTCACTATGGACCTGTTTTTCTTAACCCAAATTCTCAATCCTCTTATTCCCGTTATGAATGGAAATTCATTTCCACGTTCCACTATTACGGGTTTTTTACCGTAAGGGCATCCTTTTTTCAAACCTTCCGTTATTTCTTCAAGTTTGGCCTCGATCCAGTAACCATTCATAGAAGGGTTTCTGAACATGTATATCGCGAAAAATACGAACATGATTTGGTTGATTGCCACGACGGGTATGACCCAGCTATTATCTATGAATTTAAGGAAAAGTATCGGTATGAAAACTCCCACATACAGCAAATAGCGTTTGGGGCTTTCCAATCCTCTTATAACCCTTACAATTCCCAATATTGTGAAATACGCCACAAAACCTGCTAAAAAAAACCACGAAAACCATTGCGGAAATTTCTCCATGAAAAGAAGGTAAGGTATCACAAGAATAAGGGGTATAAGTGACTTTTTAGTCAGATTTATGGTTTTTGCCTTTCCGCGGCTGAAAATCTTTCCCGAGAGAATGGTGACGGGTATCAGCACCAACATGAAAACCAGGATGTTAATCCAGTTCATTTGACTACCTCCACTATTGAATAATCAATAAGCTGTCCTGTAAGCTGTACGGCATCCAATACGGAAATAGCCGACTTTTCTGCGAGTTCTTCAATGGTTTTGCCGCTCGAACCGGGTGGCGGTATCAAAGATATGAAACTTCCTTCTTTTTCATCGAATATGATCTTCATTCCCCTTCTTCCGCCTATTATAACGGCGTTTACGATTTCTTTGCCGACATCGAAGTTGAACTGTACGTTTTCATTTTCCAATTCTCTGATCTTTCTGCTCCTTTTGGCATACTCGTCAAGCATGTCATTTATGTTTATTTTGAATTCTCCGCCTCTGAAAGTGTAAAGCTTTGATGGCCTGCCTATTCCTTTTTTGATGGTGGTATCCACGAAACCGTACCTGCAAAGACCGTCCAGAATCTTCTGGACGGTAACTATATGTACTCCCATTTCTCTTGAAATGGCGGATGCATTTGAACCCGGGTTGTTCTTAAGGTATTCCAGTATTCCGAACAAATGGTCGGAGGACATAATCTTTATCAGATCGTACAATTCATCACACCCAGCTTTCAACTCTTTTTCTGATTTTAGAATCCGTGATCTTAATTCTTAAAAGACAGAATGCAATGGAAACCATTGATATTAGCGGCCACCACCATTGTGTCAACTGCAAATTCCCGTTACCGTCCGTCAGAAATATCAAAGGCAGGCATGTTACAAGGGCAATTGCCATAAGAAAAAGAGTGGTTTTCACGAATCCCGGTGCTTTCATGAAAGCAGCCGGATTGTTCAGACCCTGTGGCGGAGTTTTTATGACGAACATCAGTCCCTCGTTCACCGCGACTTTGTTCAGTATGAATACCGGTATCAACACTGTGAAATAAAGCGGTGAGAGTTTGTTGATTATTATTATAATCAGGATTCCCATAAACGCGTTGAGCATACCTATCAGCATGGGCACTCCCGATTTGAGGCTTATGAGCTGCCGTAAATCGATTGGCATTGATTTCATCAGAATCATGAAAGGGGCATCCTGGGACAGTAGAAAAGCCGATTGCTGTGCCATGAAGGGGGTACCCATTACGGACATGAACATTATCATGGAAATCGGACTTTTGTTTATTATTCCCATTATCAATCCGAAAACGAGAGGATAAAACGCGAAGTACAGAAGCTGTTCGTTTCTCTTGTATATCACAAGCTCTTTTCTTATAAGTGCGGAAGAAACCGAGCGTGAAGTGAATTCTCTTTTTTTCTTATCCGTCTTCCCGACAGACTGGTGGAAAACGGTTTTTTTGGAAACCGCGAAGAATAACATTATCACAACGATGCACAAAACAATGCTCATCAACAGATATTCCGGTTCCGAAATACCCCTGACATTCCATGCGAATATGTTAAACGGTGAATCGAAGAATGATTTCATGCTCGCGAGCGAACGTGACATGTCGTTCATGTTTCCGGATTTATTGGGCACGAACTGGAACATCATAATCCACAAAACACCGGATGAAATTTGAAATAAAAACATGATTTTTTTAAGCACATTTCTCTTCAGAAGCATACTGAAGAGCATTGCGAGTATTCCACCGGTTATGGAAAAAAACACAAGCGATATGAAAGCGGAGACGATCCCGTTAAGTCCTTGCAAAACACCCAGTTTAAACGAGTATATGAGCATCGGTATGAACATCATCACCAGCATGAAACTCTGCGTCAGCAAACTGGTCAGAAACTGGTATATGACCAATGCCTGACGCCTTATCGGAAGTGGTGACAGAAATTCCGTTTCCTCGTTTTTTATAAATTGATAAGACATCATGGAACCGAAAGATATTATGAAAAAAAGTCCGAAAACGCTGACTGAAAACTCGACGTAAATCTTCGCAAAACTCACGCCGTCTATCATCACGTCCATCATGTTGTTGAGCAGTGAATAGAACGAAAACGCAACCGGGAAAGATGCCACCAGTACTATCAAGAGTGTTGCCAGCATGTTTTTTCCCCTCGCACCCTTCTTTCTGCCGTCATTTTGCATGCGCAGGAAAATACTGTATTTGAACAATAATTTAAGGTCGTTGAGCATGTTCACAACTCCCTGACTATGGAAATTACTTCCTCATCCTGACCGGTCAATTTGAGGAAGAGGTCTTCCAAAGATTCATGGCCGGTAGATGATGTGCCTTTTTCCGAAGACAGTTTCCTTAGTTCTTCGAGTGTGCCGTCGGCTATTATCTCACCTTTGTTGAGTATGGAAATTCTGGTGCACATTTTTTCAGCGATTTCCAGCACGTGAGTGGTGAGGAATATTGTGGAGCCGTTCTGAGACATCTTACCCAGCAATTCTTTTAGTATTTTCGCGCTTTTTGCATCCAATCCGACAGTCGGTTCATCCATGAATACCACTCTGGGTTTTCTCATCAGCACACTCGACAGCATCAGTTTTTGTTTCATACCGTGTGACATTTCCCCGACTTCGGTTCCAAGATAGTCTATGTTGAAAGCCTCGCAAAGCTCGTTGAAATAGCTTCTGGTGGAAGAATCGTTGGATTTGAAAACATCCATTATGAAGTTGATGAATTCATGTCCGGTAAAATACGAATAGATTTTGGGTTCTTCAGGTATCACACCTATATTCTTCTTGATCTCAATCTCATTTTTACCGAAATCCATACCCATTATCCTGATATCGCCCGAAGTGGCGGGAATCATTCCCGTAAGCATCTTTATGGTGGTGGTTTTTCCCGCTCCGTTAGTGCCAAGAAAACCGTATATTTCACCCTGCTTAACATCGATGTTTATTCCGCGCACTACTTTTTTGTCTCCGAAATTCTTCGTCAATTTGTTTGCATAAATCATATTTCCTCCTATATATTCATAACAATAATAATTTCATTTCAAATGAAATTATAGCACAATGGAATATTTTAAGTCAAATTCGATTTTTTACAATAAATATACCCGGAAACAATTCCGCCGCAATAAATTTCGCCAGTAAAACGGTATCCTGTACTTCGCCGATAAAAAGCATCATGGTGGAACTATCAAATAAACAACACTCTTATTCGCTTTTGAAAACAGGGGATTGCCGGGTTATCGAATAAAATGAATATATTATTTGTGAGTAAACTAAACAATCATATTTTAATATATATAAAGTATATGAAAATATAATATATAAATGTTATTTTTTATAAATATATTTAAAAATAATATAAGGTGTTTTTTTGCCGATCACATTTTACATCAAATTGATACAATAATCTCGCTCAACACATTTTAAGGGAGATGGAGTGAATGAAGTCAATAAGGGGAAAAATTCTTTTCTGGTTTTCCACAACCTCGGTTTTGCTGCTTTTTGTTCTGGGAATTATCATCTATACAAGGCTTACGGATACCGTCGTGCCTCTTATAGAAAACATGTCTCTTGAGATTCTCAAAGGCAGATCAGATCAATTGGCAGGCTATTTTGATTCAATGAAAAAAGAACTGAAAGTCTATTCGGAGATGGATTTTTTCAGAAATTCATCTAAAGAAGAAATTGCGGATTATCTCGTAAAAAGGGGGATGACAAGAACTGACAGATACGAGATGATTTTTTATTCAGACGGCAAAGGTCAGACCGTAACTTCACACCCCGGGCTGAAAACGGATCTTTATGACAGGGATTATTTTAAAAACATAATAGGAGGTAAAAGTGATTTCGAACTCACCAATCCCGTCATATCGAAAACAACCGGAAATCTGATAAGTGTTATCGCTTTACCCGTAAAAGATGAAAAGGGTAAGGTGACCGGACTCATAGGGGCATCGCTTCTTCTCGATACGATTTCAGGCATTGCCGGCAGTATCAGTGTGGGAGATGCGGGATATGGTTTCATCGTGGACGGAACCGGAATGCTTATAGCACATCCCGAAGAAAGCATGATAATGAACCTTAATTTGCTGGACTCAAAGGAATTAGGTTATGATGGCCTGGACGATATGGCGCGGAAAATGATAAGAGGGGGCGAGGGATTTCAGGAAGTCAAGAGTCCCGATAATTCCTTAAACCTCAATTTTTTCCTTCCCATAGAGGGTACTCCGAACTGGTCATTGGGTGTCGCGGTGCCTATGGACCAGCTGAGGAAAACCGCCGACGATCTGATTGTCGGAATAGTATTCATATTGCTCATGATAATCGGTGTGATGATACTCATATCCATATTCATAGGAAACAGAATATCCAAACCGATCAAAAGACTTTCCGATATGGTTGTTCAGTTCGGACACGGAGACCTTACCGTCGATTTCTCTCTTCAGGGTAAGGATGAGGTGGCGAAAATGGCGTCAGGACTCGAAGAAATGGCGGGTAACCTCAGAAATTCGATGGTCGGAATCAAAGGTTCAAGTGATAACATACTCGCATCATCCGCCCGGTTGGATGGTCTGGCGGCATCATCGGAAAACCACTCGGTGGAACTGGTTGACAGAATGGCCATAGTGGACAGCAACGTCCAGGATTCTTCGGCATCGATACAGGAAGTGAGTTCAAGCATAGAAGAAGTCGCGGCATCCGCACAGAATGTGTCAAAAATAGCGCAGGAACTCGCCGAGAATAGCAATGCGACGGCAACAGACGCTAAAAAAGGCGAGAACTCACTTCTGGAAATGGTAGATATGATAAAGATGGCGGATACACAAACCAGGGATACCGCCAGGATAGTTGAAATACTTGCTCAACAGGCAATAAATGTCCAGGAAATCGTAGATTCTATTTCCACAATTGCGGAACAGACTAATCTTCTGGCGCTAAATGCCGCAATAGAAGCCGCAAGAGCCGGAGATGCCGGAAAGGGATTCGCAGTCGTTGCCGATGAAATCAGAAAACTCGCGGAAGAGAGTAAAAACTCCGCCGGAAATATAGAAAAGATACTGAGGGAAATCAAAGCGAAATCCGAAGGGGCCAATAAATCCGCAACGATCACGAGCGCTGAAGTGGTTAAAGTCAATGAAAAAGCGGGACAAACACTCTCACAGTTTAAAAATATCATATTACGTGTGGAGAACATTTCCACAATGGTTGAAAATCTCGCCGGAGCAGCCGAAGAACAGAGTGCCGCCGCGGAGGAAATGGCATCTGCGATGGATCAATCTTCAAAATCGTCTTTCGAGGTTTCGGCACAGGTACAGGAAATTACTAATATGACAGGCATAACCAAGAAAGAAGCGGTGGAGATAAAAGACGCGGCAAACGGTTTGAAAGTACTTTCGAATGCTCTCAAAGAGGGAATATCAAAGTTCAAGATAAGTTGAAAATATAAAGCGATACGTGTTTCCAGCAAAAAAGGAGAACGGGGAAGTTCTCCTTTTTTATGGAATTTTAAGCGGATATCAAGCCCAGATTCTGTAATTTGAGCATAAGTCTGCTCTCGTCCACGGGTTTTGTTATGTATCCGTCGCATCCCGCCCGGAAAGCTTTGTTTATATTGCTCAAATCCCCAAGCGCGGTGATCATTATCACTTTGGTTTTATTCTCTTCTTTTTTGCCTTCAATCTTTCTTATCATCTTCAAAACATCGATGCCGTTTATTTCGGGCATCATTATATCCATACAGACCAAATCATAGTTCTCCTTTTTGAGATGAGATTCTTCGAAGGCTCTTAATGCGGTTTTTCCATCCCTCGTAATCTCACATGTTCCGTACGGAGAAAGCACTACTTCGAGAAGTTTAGCGCTAACATGATCGTCTTCGGCTATGAGAATCTTCAAGATATCATCCTCCATATACTTCCGTTTTCGAAGCAAGGGTCAGGTTAAATTAAAATAACAACGTTATCATGATACCATATTTTCGATTTGTTTTCTATATTTTTTTCTTTTTTTTTATTAAAAAACAATTAATTCATAAGTCCGTTGAAAATGGTATCGATGTTGTGTTTAAAGGTCCCTGTGTAGCTCTCTTCAGGCGTTCCAAGGTCTCCCAGAGAATCCGAAAACAATTCGCCTCCTATTTCCACTTCAAACCCCTTATGCCTTACGGCTTCTTTTAGCGCCTCTATGTTTCTTTTGGGAACCGAAGTCTCGACGAATATGGCTTTTATCTTTCTCTCCGCTATTATGTCCGAAAGGTTTCTGATATCCGCGGTTCCGATTTCGGAAGAAGTGCTTATTCCCTGAAGCCCCAAAACTTCAAAACCGTAGGCTTTTCCGAAATAGTTGAAGGCATCGTGCGCCGTCACGAGCACCCTGAGATTTCCCGGTATTTTCTCCACTTTTTCTCTTATATACGTATCAAGATCAATAAGTTTTTCATCGTATTTTCTCCAGGAGTCTAAATAATAGGCACGGTTTTCGCTGTCATACTCACTCAGAGTTTCTCTGACATTTACCGCGGCTTCCCGCCATATACCTACATCGAACCATATGTGAGGATCTTTCAATCCGGCAAACCCCTCGATGCTTATCAGTTTTTCCTCTGAAAGTCCATCGGAAACCGCCTTTGAGATTTTTCCTATTTCATCGAGTTTTTCGAGTATCTCAGAGAGTTTTCCTTCAAGATGCAATCCGTTGAAGAATATTATTTCCGCCGTATAGATCTGCATCATGTCCGAAGTTGTCGCCTTGTAAAGATGCGGATCTATTCCAGGCCCCATAAGCCTGTACGACTCGATTTTATCTCCACCGATATTTTTCACCATATCCGCAATCATGCTCGTGGTACTCACTACTTTTATTTTTGCTAAGAATATCTGTGATACAGCCAAAAAGACGATCAGAATTATATACATCCTTTTTTCAGTCATGCCGTTCCTCCTCGGACAGGGAATTAATTCCAATTGCGCTCAATCTTTCCTGCGCTTTCCCGATTCCGTTTTTACTGAGATTTATTATACCGCCCTCTATAGAAAACAGGTCTTTTTTAATTCCCCTTTCAAGTATTTTCTTCGCGAATTTTTCATTCCATCCCAAATGGTTTTTCAGATGGGGAACACCGCTTTCTTTTATTCTTTCGGGACTTTTCATGTGGTTGTTGAGGTGAATGAGCAAGGTGTCGAGTGCAAATTCGACTTTTAACCTTTTCTTCCTGCCGTAAGATGCCAAAATACCCTTTTCGGGAGAAAATATATATGTTATAAGAAAAGCCATACCCAAAACGGTGGTTATCGATCCCGAAATTGACCCCGCAAGGAAAAAAGCCAGCTGCACTCCGAGTATGGAGCATATGACACCGTACACGGCACTCAAAATGAGAATTAAGGCAAGTCTGTCGGTTATGAGGTTCGCACACAATCCGGGTATTATCATGTACGCCACCACGAGTACAACACCTACGAAGTTGAATGCCCCCACGGCGGTAATCGAAACGGATGCCATGAGTGAATAATGGATAATCCACGGTGAAAATCCCAGAGCCGTGGCAAGACCGGCATCGAAAGTCGTGATTTTAAGTTCTTTGAAAAACAGCAATATGAAAAGTAAATTTATCAACAGTATCAGAGACATAACATAAACCGCAACCGGACCAAAATCGGCCCCGTTTATGAAAATTCTGTCAAAAGGTGCAAATGCGAGTTCGCCAAGCAGAACCGCATCGGTATCGAGGTGGACGTTGCCTGCAAATTGGGTTATCAGTATTATTCCGATCGCGAAAAGTAACGGAAATACCACACCTATTGAAGCATCTTCTTTTATCCTTCCGGACTTGTTCAGTGATTCCACGAGGAATACGGTGAATAAACCCATGAGTGATGCGCCGAATATCAATAACGGCGAGTTCAGGTTGTTGGTTATGAAGAAAGCCAGAACGATGCCCGGAAGAATGGAGTGGCTTATGGCATCGCTCATCATCGCCATCTTTTTGAGTATCAGAAATACCCCCGGAAGTGCACAGGCAACCGATACTATTGAGGCTATTATATTTATTTCCAGTTGCGGATTCATATACGATCACCCTTTGTTCCGATACTCAGGGCTTTCCGAACACCGTTTTCCGTGAGTTTGTATTCTCCCCATTCATCTTGAAGTATCAGCTGTTTCTGAATACTTTTACGCAAAGTGAATTTTAAATTCTTACTGTTTTTCATCAATATATTCAGGACGGAGTAAGAATGTGAGCATTTTCTCCCTCCGTGACTGCATTCGAGTTCGTATAAATTGGATATGAGAGTGTCCATTTCTATCTTTGTCTTATTTTTTAAATTTTTTATGGAAGTGGATAATATTCCCTTTTTAAAAGAAAACAAAAATGAAAACAGCAATATTACCGAAATAAAAATGACTATGACAGGTCCTGTCGGAATTTTAGGCGCTGCCGAGCTCATCATAGCGCCGGATAAACCGGCTAAACCACCGAAAAAACCTGCCAGAAAAACCTGTGTCCTGAGTTTGTCGGTCCACTGTGCGGCGGATGCTGCCGGTGCTACCAGCATGGCGCTCATGAGCACCACTCCGACGGTTTGAAGTCCGATCACGACGCCAATCACTATTATAAGCGTAAGTGTGAAATCGAGAAATCTCATCGGAAAACCGAGAGATTCTCCGTACTCTCTGTTGAAACTGAGCATGAAGAATTCTTTCCAGAACAGAAAAAGTAAAAAAAGTGCGGCACCGCCGAATAATAGCATGGTCAATATGTCACCCTCCATCATCGCCGCCGCCTGTCCGAACAGGAATTTGTCCAAACCGGCCTGAGATGCCCTGGGATTTTTCTGAATATGTGTCAGCAGCAGCAGTCCGAACCCGAATGAAACCGACAGCACCATCCCGAGTGCCGAATCGTATTTTATTCTGGTATTTCTGACGATGTTCATAACCGCCAAAATACCTGCATATCCCGCTATAGCCGCGCCTATAAGCAGTATGAACGGATTTTTCTGGGAAGTCAGCATGTACGCTATCACAATTCCCGGAAGTGCGGCGTGTGAAACGGTATCTCCGATCAGGCTCTGTCTTCTGATTAAAGCGAACACACCTATCATTCCGCTTATCATTCCAAGCAGCCCGGCGCCGATGGCGACGTTTCTGAGTGTGTAGTCGAATATGAGATCGTGCAGTATTTGCATGATATCCATGTTAATTAAACCTCCGAATCTTTGTGAACCGGAGAAAACCTTCCGCCATATGCTTTTTTCAGATTTTCTTCGGTAAAGATATTTTCGGTCTTTCCTGAACCAATAATCCTTATGTTTAAGATGGTAATCCAGTCAAAATAAGATCGTATGGTGTTCAGATCGTGATGAACCACTATCACCGTCTTGCCCTCATTTCTCAGAGTTTTCAGTATCTCGATTATCGCCTTTTCCGTCTGGGCATCCACTCCCTGAAAAGGTTCGTCCATGAAATATATCATAGCCGACTGGACCAACACCCTCGCAAGAAAAACTCGCTGCTGCTGTCCGCCGGAAAGCTGACTTATCTGCCTGCGCGCAAAATCCGCCATCCCCACTTTTTCAAGTGCCTTCATGGCTTCCGATTTTTCTTTTTTTCCAGGGCGTTTAATCCAGCCAAGATCGCCGTATTTACCCATCATCACCACATCGAGCACACTCGTCGGGAAATCCCAGTCCACACTTCCCCGCTGCGGAACGTAGCCGATGAGTTTTCTCTGTTTTTTCAACGGCTGGCCGAAGACATCTATTTTTCCCGCTACCGGTTTAATAAGGTTCAAAGTGGCTTTTATCAGTGTGGATTTTCCTGCGCCGTTTGGTCCTACTATTGCCATTAGGACGCCGGAAGGTATTTTCAGGTCTATATCCCAGAGAACGGGTTTTTCGTGGTATGCCACAGTCAAATCGTTTATCTCAAGCGCGGTTTCATTCATAAAATCTCTCTCCTTTGTTGAAGTCTATTATTACAAGTTCGGGTACGGAGTTGATTCTTCCGGGAAACCACTGGCCTATCCCGCGTGTGACATAACCGAAAGTACCGTTTATTTCGAAAGCTCCTCTGAAATTCTTCGCATCCTTCATGAAAAGATCCGTGAGTCCGGGAATGTAATATTGTCCGCCATGGGTGTGTCCCGCAAGTACTATATCGAATTTCCCGATTATTTCCGGGTATTCTTCGAGTCTTCCGGGAGAATGTATCAGCAATATGTTCAGGTCGTTTCCCGGTTTTATTCCGTCAAATGAAGTCTGCGGGAAAAAATAATGTGATTCGAGGCCTGTTATTCCCACACTTTTTCCGTTTACATCGGTAACTATCGAGTTCATCTCTATGAGGTTTATGTCCAGCTTCTCGTATCTTTCCCTCATATGTACGGGGGCATATTCCTCCCAGTTGCCGAATATGGAGTAAACGGGGGCGATTTCCTTCAGAAGGGAAAAGAACTCTTCAAGCCCGTTTACATCGGTTATCTTGGCTATTGCATCTCCTCCGAAAAGAATCAGATCGGGGTTGAGTTCACGTATGTTCTGAAGTATCTTCTTATGAAAGTCCCTGTACCATACCATGTGTATATCCGAAAAAAACACGATACGGAAGTCCCTTACGATTCCTTTTTGGTCCCCGGTGAGTATGTAAACTCCCTCTTCGGAAAGGTAAATATGTGTGGAAGACAACAGATTTGGTTCTACCAGAAACGCGTATACCCCTATTACAACCAATATCAAAAGTATTATCCAGAAAAATCTTTTTACCTTTTCCCTCTTAAAGCGTTTCATTTGCAATCATCTCCGTCGATTTCAGATATTATATCACAAATAATTTCACATATATAACTGTAGTAAAAAAGAATAACAACTATAGTGATAACTATAATAAATCAAAAGAAAATTTAAATTCTTCTCAAATTATAAACTTTTAACTCATGTATTGTCCAATATCGGTTTAAAAACCGTTGAAAAAAGGGGTTTCTTTTCAGAAACCCCTTCAGTATTGGAATTCGATTTTTTAAATCTTAAATTCTTCCACGTAAGATTTAAGTTTTGATGCGAGTGTTTTGAGCTTATCGCTTGAATTCTCTATTTCCTTCATGCCTCTGTTCTGTGTTTCGACCGCTTCCGTGGATCCCTGGATTTTCTTGCTTATTTCATCAACGGTATAGGCTATTCTTTCAACGGCCGCACTGATTTCTTCGGAAGATGCGCTCTGTTCTTCGGAACTTGCCGTGAGGTTTTCTATACGCTCGTTTATCTGTGAAATTCTTTTCAATATTCCGGCAAAATTATCGGATATGTTTTTTGCTTCGGAATCAATTTTCCCGATCATGCCGACAATTGTCAAAGTGGCGTCTTTGGCTTTTACAGATCCCGTTTTTATCTGGGTGAGCATTTTGTAAATCTTATCAGTCGCATCTTTGCTTTCGTCGGCGAGTTTTCTTATCTCATCGGCAACTACTGCGAATCCCGTGCCGGCTTCTCCGGCACGGGCTGCTTCTATAGCAGCATTAAGCGCCAGGAGATTTGTCTGTTCGGCGATAGCTTTTATGGTGTCTACTATGCCCATGACATTTTGTGCATAGTCTGCGAGACTTGTGACTTCATTCTGTGTGTTTTCCGATTGTGTGACTGCGTTGTGTATTATCGCCACTATACTTTTTACGGAGGTATTTCCGTCCTCGGCTTTTTCCGAAGTTTCTCCCGCGAACCTCGAAAGATCCTGTGTGTTTTCCGTTATCATCTGTGATCCCTGGGCGACTTCGGCCACGGTTTCGTTTACCTCTTCCACACTGCTTGCCGCTTCCTGGGCGTTGCAATCGATTTCCTGTGACTGTAACATGAGTTTTTCGCTGCTCGCTGCCTGTTTTTGGGATACATTCGAAAACACTTCGGATGATTCGTCTATACTGTCGGTTACCAGAGAAATATCACCTATTATGCCTCTCAGTTTTTCGGACATATCTGTCAGCGCTTTGGCAATCTGTCCCACTTCATCGTCCCTGTTTACGTTGAACTGTACCGTCAAATCGCCGCCGCCGAATTTGTTTATATTGTGCCTGAGCTTTTTCAAAGGTCCGGCAAGATATATGGGCAGAAGCACACTGAATGAAATGCCTATTATCATGATTATCAGGAAAAGCCATAAAATATCGTTTGAGGTATTCTGAACCGTTTCCGTGTTTTCCCTGGCACTTTCGTTAACTATTCTGAGCGCATCCTGGGCTGATTTTTCGGCTCCGTCCAGATAGTATCCGGCAAAAGTCAACAATTCATCGACGCTTCCGTTGATTTCAATCGTTTTGTCAACGAATTGCGAAAACTGATCGGATACCGCTATGATCTTTTCCTTCGCCGTTTTGAAATTCTGTTTTGTAAATATTTCACCGTCGACGGGAATTGAGTTCACGTAATTGTTCACGGCCGACAGCATGCCTTTGACCTGTCCCGTGAGATCATCTCCTATTTCCGTGATGTTGCCATTTGCGCTGAGCATCATCACATTCATTATGTTAATCACGTTGTTGATGCCTGCTGCTTGGTCTGCGTACATTTCCCTTGCGGTTTCGTCTTCGGCAGTCCTGAATTTATCGGTTACCTCTTCCTGTGATTTCATCATCTCGTCTATCACCGGTCTGAGGTCGGTGTTGATTTTTTCGAGAATGCTTTCGAATTCCTTGTGCTGTTTGGATATTCCGTCTATCATCCCAGTGAACAGTTCGAACTGATCATATCCGGCTTCTATTTCTTTTCCGGCTTCAGGTGAAAGGTTGTCTCTCGAATCGTATATTCCCTGTATCAGCGGTTTTATAGAATCCAGATTCGACTTCGCCTTTTCGAGATAGCCGCCGTCTCTTGTGAATTTGTACGATTCGAGATTGCCTGTGACCTTAAGTACGGCTTTTTCCACCTGCGACGATCCCTCGTATTGAGGTATTACGATGTTGCTTACGACTTCCGATTTCGTGTGCAGTTGAAATATGCTCCACAGCGATCCTCCGCCCATAAGAGCTGCGAGCAAAATCATGGTTATGAAAGCGAGCACTATTTTCGTAGTCATCTTCATATTCTTCAATCTTTTTACCTTCATTTCAGCCTCCTGCTTAACAATTTTAAACATCCCTTATACGAACAAATGCGAAATTATAACACGGATTTATTAAACAAATCTAAATATATGTTCCGTTCTCAAGAAGACGGAAAAATTAGATTTATATTACAGCTAATCTGTGTATATTCTGATTAAAACGCATATATTCCATGTAATCAAGATTGTGATGATATAATAATGGTTGGTTTTTTCATGTTTGTAATTGTCCATTTAAGACATACCGACGAATTTCATTAATATGCCGGAGGAATCCGATTTTGAGCGAGATAACTATAAAGAATGCCTATCTGCATAATTTGAAGAATATCGACCTGGTGATACCAAAAGGTAAATTGACAGTGGTAACCGGAATCAGCGGTTCAGGCAAATCGACAATGTGCTTTGACATAATTGGCAGACAGGGGGCAAGAAATTATATTGAAAGCATCGGAATACCCATGCTCCTCGAAGAGAAAAAAGGATTTTCGTCTATGGAAGGACTTTCTGCCGTGGTGGCACAGCGGCAGAATCTGAAAAATCTTTCGAATCCGCGCTCAGTAGTGGGTACATTCACGGGTATTCTGAAAGATTTAAGAGTTTTGATGTTCCATGAAGGAAAGATTTACTGTTCGGTATGCGGCGGCGAAACTTTGGAAAACCTTGTTTGCAGCGAATGCGGGCATCAGGAAACCGGAATCGTACCCGGAAATCTTTCTTTCAACAGCCCGTTGGGAATGTGTCTGAATTGCAAAGGCAGAGGAAAGGTTTTGAGCGTCGATTACGGAGCCATATTCGGAGACGGCAGCGAAAAAATTTCGGATATGATAAAACGTTTACCGATAACCGGTAATGTCAGAAGGGAATCTTTTGCAATTCTTGACGATATGGGAACAGACACCGGGATGATTTTCAACAGCCTTGATGAAAAAACAAGGAAATTTCTTTTGTTTGGCAGGACAGGCGAGTTTTGGGGTTTTATACCGAATATTGAATGGAGAGTTGCCAGGAAAAAAAGCGATGACATACCTTATGCCGAAAATGCCTGCCGTCATTGCGGGGGGAGCCGAATATGCGATGATGGCAGAAAAGTCAGATTGAACGGCCGAAACATATCCGAATTATCCGAAATGGCTCTGAAAGAGCTGTATTCTTTTATTGATGAATACAGCTGCAGAGAAAAGCACGGCGGCAGGCTAAAACAGAATATTTTGAAATCACTGGGGATTCTCATCGAGAGTGATCTCGAACATATAAATCTTTATCTTCCGATACCCGATCTCAGTGGCGGTGAATTGCAGCGTTTGATGCTTTGCAAATACCTGCATTCTGAAATGCAGTCGATTGTGTACGTTTTCGACGAACCGACAACGGGACTGCACGAAATAGAGAAGGGAAGATTGATAGAAAAAATTTTGAGCGTCAAGGATAATGGAAATACGGTCATAGTAGTTGAGCACGATATAAACACCATTAACGCTGCGGAACACCTGATAGATTTCGGTCCGTTGGCCGGTTCCGGCGGCGGTGAAGTCGTTTACAGCGGCGATGTGTCAGGGATAACCGGTTGCGAAAAATCGATCACGGGCGAATTTTTATCGGGAAAATATGTTCCGGAAAAAGCCGGAGATTTTGACATATCGGATAAGGATTTTTTGAAAATCAGAAATTGCCGTGTTAAAAATTTGAAAGATATTTCCGTTGACATTCCGCTGAATACACTTGTCGGAATAGCAGGTGTTTCGGGAAGCGGGAAAAGTTCGCTGATAAAGGGATGCCTTATGACACATTTGAAAAAGCATTTCAAAAAATCAGCGGAGTTTTCGGGGGAGTATGATGAAATTCGCGGTATTGAATGCGGAACGATTGACGGAGCGGATAAGTTATGTGGTTATTCCTTCATGGGGCAGAATCCGATAGGAAGGAATAACAGGTCGAATCTCATAACATATACCGGAATAGCGAACAGCATAAGGAGATTCTTCGCAAACGTTCCGGATTCGGTGAAAAGAGGTTATGACGAATCCCATTTTTCTTTCAATTCTGCCGGCGGATGTTGTTTATGCGGCGGTTCCGGAAGGATAGGCAAATACATCAGAGGCGTGGGCGACGTATATTCTGTCTGTCCGAAGTGTGAAGGCAGGCGTTTTTCGGACGAAATTCTCGAAATAGAGTACAGGGAGAAAAATATACTCGATGTACAGGATATGGAAGTTGATACGGCGAGAGATTTTTTTTCCGACTTTCCGGTCATAGGAAAAATGCTTGATACACTTTGTTCATGCGGTATGGGATATCTGAAACTTGGACAGCCCACACCAACCATAAGCGGCGGTGAGGGACAGCGGCTGAAGCTTGCGGTCGAAATGGGCAGGAAAAGAAGCGGAAATATTTTATACATTCTGGATGAACCCACCACCGGGTTGAGTTTTTACGATACTTTCAAGCTGATACCACAGTTGAAATCACTTGTCGAAGATGGGAACTCCGTGATAATAATCGAACACGATCCCATGGTACTTTCCGCATGCGGTTACATAATAGAAATGGGTCCAGGACATGGACCCGAAGGGGGAAAAATCATCGCATCCGGAACTGTTGAAGATCTGAAAAGCAAATCCGGATCCGTTATCGGAAATTTTTTAATTTGATCATAACTCGTATTTTCTGAGCAAATCGTCTACCGCTTCCCTCAACAGAGCGGACTCGGTTTTTTTTGTTTTGCCCGACAACTTCACAAGACCGTCAAGTTGAGAATGCAGAAAGTAGCTGGATTTAAGTATCATTTTTTGTTCACGCGAATTCGGAGCGAAAACGAGTCGGTTACGGCCCTGTCTTTTTGCGTTGATGAGTCCCTCGGAACAGAGGTTCAGCAGCCTTACGACATTTTCCGCAGTCCTTCCCATCTCACCGACCGATCCGCTTATTGTAACCTCGATTTCTCTGTCTTTGTAATTGACCTTTCTTGACGAGATTATCTTTCGCACTTCTTCGAGTTCCATGAACATGGCCTCCAAAGAACAATTAGTACAATAAACGTAGAATTCGTCGCCAAACCTCCTGACGTTAAACCCCTGAGGCAGACAATCCTTAAGAGTTTCGGAGACGTATTCGAGAACTGCATCTCCACCTTCAAAACCGAAATCTTTGTTTACGGAATCGAATTTATCTATATCCAGATCTCCTACCGTAAGATTGCCCATTTCCGAAAGTCTGATGAGTTCCTTTGAGAATTCGTCGAATTCATTTTTTGACATATTTTCATCCTCCTTTGTTTGTATATATATTTATATAAACATATATATATTATCATATGTATATGAAAAATGCAAATTATATTGTAAAATCCGTATGAAAGAAATTATGAAATCCAAAAACGGGGGATGATTTTGTACGGAAATTGCTATTATCCAGGTGAAAAATGGGAACGATGTGATTCAAACTCCATAGAAATAGGTAAACTCGACTCGATTGACAGGAAGATCAGAAGGGATATAAAAAGAATAAATTCTTTCCTGGTGTTAAAAGACGGGTATATTCTGTTTGAAAAATATTACAACGGTTGCGGCGAAGATACGCACAATGTCCTCATGTCGGTGACAAAGAGTGTCATTTCATGTCTTGTAGGGATAATGTGCGGAGAATACGGATATGAACTTCTCGAAATGTCCGTTTCGGAATTCTTCCCCCAGGCCGGAAATTTTAACCCGATGCTCAACCACATGACGCTGAAGAGCTTGCTCGCCATGAATTCGGGTATGATGCACCTGCCGGGAAGGAATGGTTCCGAACCTTTGGCTGTCAGAATGCAGGCTTCGCAAAATTGGCTGGATTTTATCATGGGATTGCCGTTTGACGTTTCTAAATCCGGGAGATTTACATACAACAGCATAAACTCTCATCTGATTTCATGCATAATCACCAAAGTGACCGGTACAAATGCCTGCGAATACGCTAAAATGAACCTGCCTTTCATAAGTGGCAGCTTTGAGAGTAAAAAGACTGCCGAAAGCATGAAATTTGTCATGGGTGATAAAACGGCAGGCTGGCATCAGGATACGCAGGGAAACAGTACAGGTGGCTGGGGATTGACACTTACCGCCAGAGAGATGGCTAAATTCGGTTTGCTTTACTTAAGAAAAGGAATCTGGAATGGCAAGGTGGTACTGGACGGGGAATATGTTCACATGTCGACGCACAGATATGACGAATCGGTTAACTATGGTCTTCACTGGTGGGTGGATGAAGTGAACGGTAAAGCGACATTTTCTGCAAAAGGCTGGGGTGGTCAGATGATATGCTGTGTTCCCGGGGAAAATATAGTAATTGTCGCCGCAAGCGGTACGGACAGCAATTTCAACACCGCAACCGATCCGTCCGAACTTGTTGCCGCATATCTTGCCGATTGAAAGGCAGTGTGGAAAACATGGATAAAATAGTCATAAAAAATGCTACTCTGCACAACTTGAAGGGTATTGACGTTGAAATTCCGAAAAACAAATTCGTATGTGTAACCGGTGTTTCCGGAAGCGGCAAGACCTCCGCGATGTTAGATATTCTTTATGAGGAGAGCCGCAGACGATACATGGACATATCAGGAATTTCGACGGATTACGGGAACTCGGAAGGGTTTGAAAGGATTGAAGGTTTGATACCGGTTATCGCGGTAAAGCAGGAAAATAACGATTCGAACCCGAGATCTTCAGTCGGTACCCGGACGGGAATATACGATATGCTTAGATGGGTTTTCTTTTTGGACGGTAAATATCTCTGCGGCAGATGCGGCTCATATGTTGAAAATTCCGAAAAGTGTTCCTGCGGAAAGAGTTTTCCGAAAAAAGACATCGGATTGCTGTCCTACAATTCTCCGGCAGGAATGTGTGATAACTGTTCCGGCAACGGCATTGTAACCGATATAGATTTTGATTCCATATTATCGCTTAACCCCGATATTTCGATTGTGGATTTTTATACCGCTGTGGGTTTGAAAATGGGAGTGAAAAGATCGTTCATCCCGCCTGTCAGACATTTCTGCAAAAGCTACGGATTAGATATCGATTCAAAATACCTGGAAATGGATGAAGAGGCGAAAAACGATTTCATTTTGGGGGTGGATAATTCCCGAATCAGATTTCCGGGTATCGAACACATGGTCAGAAATTGGATGAGGCGGGGAAAAACAAACAAAGGATTCGCCAGAAACGAACTGTGTCGTGTATGTAAAGGCCTGAAATTGTCAGAAGCGGCTCTGCATCTCATGATAGGGGATTTTAACATAGGGGATTTATCCAATATGAGTGTCTCGGAGCTGAAAAACAAACTCAAATATTTGATGGATATAAAAGTCTTTTCCGAACCGTCGATGAATATATGTGGGAATATATTCCGGAAGATAGAATCTATGGAAAAACTCGGACTGGGTTATCTGTCGCTTTTCAGGATAATGCCCACGCTCAGCGGCGGTGAATCGCAGCGGCTGTCACTCATGACACAGCTCGATATGAAGATGAACGGTGTCGCATATGTTTTCGACGAGCCTACTCACGGACTCCATCAGATTGAAAAACAACTTCTCCTCGACAAACTTGAAAAACTGCGTGATCTTGGCAATTCGGTCATCGTAATTGAACACGATTCGAATACGATTGAGAGATCGGAATATTTACTGGATTTCGGTCCGGGGGCCGGAAAGCATGGAGGGGAAATTACTTTCGCGGGAAACACAGGTGAGTTTCTGGACAACTCAAACGGGAAATTCGCCTCTAAAGCTCTTGAACTCGTCCCACATCACGTTTTAAAGGGGAATAAGAAAAAAGATGCCATTACGGAGAATAAGTATATAAAACTGACCGGTGTGAAAACCAACAATTTAAAGAACATCGATGTAACCTTTCCGGTCGGAAAAATCATCGGGATCGCAGGTGTTTCCGGAAGCGGCAAGACTTCCCTGATTTCAAAAACACTTTACCCGCTTTTAAAAAACATGCTCAGCGTTGATGAACCCGACGATGGGGAAAACGGTGATGTGGATTTTACCGAAACCGGATGTCTTTCGAGCGGAAAACTCGAAATCCCGGAATGCTGTGTTTTTTCCGTATTCATAACGGAGCAGAAACCGATCGGAAAAAACTCGAAATCAACTCCGGCGACATATCTGGGCGTGCTTAAAGAAATTCAAAAGGAATTTGCGGCATTGGCCGAAGCCAGTTCCAAAGGATTTAAGGCTTCCGATTTTTCATACAATTCAAAAGGAGCCTGTAAAACCTGTGGAGGCAAGGGTTACGTTGAAACCTGGATGATAGATAATTTCTTCAGCAGGGAAATATGTCCCGAATGTGGTGGGCGCAGGTATGATGCCGAAGTTGATAAGATAAAATACGGTGGCTATTCTGTTTCCGATATCCTGAAAAAAGATTTTGAAGAAATTGCGGTGATATTTTCCGGAAACACCAGGATTATGAAAATATGTGGGGTTCTCGCCGATATGGGTATCGGCTATCTTGAAGCGGGACAGCCGTTAAATACTCTCAGCGGCGGTGAAGCACAGCGTATGAAGCTTGCTAAAAACCTCATCGGCTCTTCGCAGAAAAACTGTGTTTACATTTTCGATGAACCTTCAATTGGACTCAGCAACTACGATGTCGGGAATTTTATGAAAATTATTTACAAGCTTGCCCTTAAAAATACGGTTATTATAATAGAACATGATACCCGGATTCTTTCATCATGCGACTGGCTTGTCGAAATTGGTCCGGGAGCCGGAGAAAACGGAGGATGCGTTATTGCGCAGGGTACCGTTGAAGACCTGTCATGTGACGAAAATTCCATAATAGGACGTTTTCTGAAAAAATAGCCCTCCGGCTAAGGGAGGGCTATTTCCTGATATTGCGCTAATTTCCAAATAAGTTTATCTCAAGGTCGTTATCCGGTGTGTTGTAATCCACCGCTATGGTCATGGCTACGTTTGCAATCTGCTGATGTACTATGTTTATGGACTTCTCCATTTTTGAGACCATCGATTCCGTAAGTTCGTCCGGAGTTTCGTCGCCTGCGTAGAAGTTCGTTATACAGTTGCATACCATATCCAGCACCGTGAATTCTCCGAGTATTTTCTGCTCCACAACCTGTTTCATGAGTGCGTTGACAACCATTTCCGAAATACCGCGCTTAACCAGCACACCTTTGAGCGCACCGGGTATGAGTGATCTGACACTGTCTTTCAGAAATGTTTCTGCATATTCGGTGAACGGTATGTCCCTGGTATATCCTTCTATTTGCGTTATTCTGTAGCTCTTGATATCGACGTCTCCGTTCCTGCTTATGAGTACGGTTCTGTAAGGTACGGGGTGGGTAACGAGAGATCCGGTTTGAACATCGTAAATGGAGTTGCCGCTTGAACTCGTGTTTTTTGTTATGTCCTGTGCGTGGAAATGCCCGGTGAAAACCATGTGCATTCCAAGATCCGCAAATCTCTCATTCAGAATATTCCAGCCGCGCACCACGTATTCCGGGAACACGAGTGACTGCAGCGAAAAATGCTGCACTATTCCGTGATGCATGAAACCGATCACTATTTGTCCTTTGTCCCTGCCTTCTTTTATAGCGTTCTCAATCCATTCAATGGTTTTTATTCCGAATTGGCCGCTTGTCTCCGGATAATTATCGAGGAAATTATATCCATAAATGCACGAATCCATGGCGATAATTCTCAGCCATGAGGCTGGCTCGGCAACATAGCTCAGAGAATACCTGTCCCTGTCGATTGCCTCGCTGTATCCGAACTCATCGTATATTTCGGTGAAAGCAACGGGGTCTACTGTTTGAGCCGGATAGGTTTTATCGTCTACGAATCTGAACGATTTCGGATTGTTTATGTCGTGGTTTCCGTCTATCACGTATACTTTTTTTCCATTTTGCTCAAGTTTGCCGATTATCGAAACGACTTTCTCATGACTTTCTCTTTCGCCATCCTTGGTCAGATCGCCACATACCAAAACCAAATCACAATCTGTTCCGATAAGGTTATCGACTGCTTTTTGCAATATTTCTTCACTGTAAAATAGCAATTTTCTGTCGTTGGCGAGATATTCCTCAAAAGCCTGCCCGGAAAGATTCATACTTTTGGAAATCACATGAGGATCTGCAATTATACCGATTTTGAGAGTTTCCTTCTGAATACGATCCGGTATTTCACAAGACTCTATTATTCCGTGCGTATCTATAACCCGTCCGTCGACATAACTTCTGACTGGGCCGGCGGTTTTGAAATACTCGCCGACGATTTCTCCAAGTTTTTTTTCTGAGAGTGTTTCTGTCAGACCCTTGAGTATTGCCTGATATTCGCCGTTTTCAATTGTTTTATCGTAAGCGAATGCCACCAGGTAAGTTTTTTCTTCAACAAGTGTTTCAAATCCCGCAGCGGGATTTTCAGGATTTTTCAAAATCTCCAGACTGAGTATTTTCCCGCCGTCATGAAAAACACGCATTCCGGATAGCTGAAGAAAATAATCCGTGCCGGATTTTGAAAAAGATATTTTTAGCAGCTTCGCTATTTCTGATCCCGATATCTCGCATTTTGTGATTTTCTCATGTGATGTTATCGATTGGTTCAGACTGTCTTCATATACATACCCCTGTGGTAAATCCGATTTAAAAATTCCTGCCGGGATAAAAACCGCGTTGACTTGCGTATTTTCCCGCACTATATCGGAAATCAGGTTTCCAAGTTCGTTTTCCGCTGTTTTTATTCCATCTGTCGAAATTGCAAAAGACGATTCACCCAATAAATTCCTGTCCCTGTTTTCTGAAAACATAAGGGTTGTTAACATCAGGGATAGAAAGATAAACAATGCCATTGATTTTCTCATTTTCGAACTGCCTCCCTCTGCTTATAATAATTGCCGGTATCAACACATATTATATATTCATATGACGGATTTCGAACAACAGGATATTATGAAAACTTACTTTTTTCTTAAATCTTAGGCTCATATCCCAGCCGTTATGTATAGAATAAATTCTTTGTCATTTGTGGTAATATATGTTATTATAATTAGAATTTAACAAGTAAATTATAACAGCAAAATGTTTTAAGTTCGCTTCGATTGGCAAAAATGATAAAGTTAATCAACAGAGGGGTTTATGCGTATCGGAATAAATCTGAAGTTAATCCGGAGGATTCTCGTAATATCGCTGCTTTCGTTCTCAATAGTATTGGGAGTTAAATACGTACTCGACTTGAGAGAAGTGTATAACAGGGTGGACTTTGTAGTAGAAGAGGATAGAAGAAAGTATCTCGAAATATTCAACGGGTTTCTTGTATCTGCCGCGAATTCTTTCGAAAGAAAATTCGTAAGGTTTGCGTCGGATTTATCCGCCGGCAAATATGAAGACCCTGCTGAGGATTCGAGGAAATCAAACACATTGAGTGGCATGTTCAGCCAGTCGTATGAAAAAACTTTCTTTCTGGTCTGCACGAATTGGATGGAGAACGTTTGCGGAGAAAGCACATTTCCGTTTATGCACAATGTGAAAATGTGGATACGCGACGATCGAATATTCGATTCTGCGGCTGATGTCCATTCCAGGTTGTTTCACCTGGATGATGCGTTTTTCCTGGCATTTGTTTCGAGTTTTGTCAAAGACGGTCAAACATCTTACTTCGTAGGGATTTTCGATATCGCAGAATTCATGGATAAAAATCTTTCGGATGGCAGATTTTTGAATATGGCGGTGGATAAAGAAGGTGAAGTGCTTTTTTCGGTCGGTAAAAACGCCGAAAAAGATAAAGTGTATTTCATAAAAGAAGGCAATATCGATGAATACGTCCACGATAAGCTGAAAAAAGTAACTTCAGGCTCTGCTGAATTTTATCCGGCTGATTCTGAATACAAAGAAAACTACGCTTTCATGTGGGATTCCGCCGAAATAAACAAAGAGGATATTATAATTCTCTCTTCTTTCGTAAAGGGAACAACTTTTTCAGATTTGAATTATGTGTTTGTAAGCAGATTTCCGCTTTTAATATCTTTGTTTATAGGTTTGATTGCGTTGTTTTCATTGTTCGTATTCATGATGAGAATATACGTTGAGTCCGAAAAGGTGAAAACGGAAAATACGTTTAAAAATGAACTGAGAGGTAAAACCTCGGTTGCGCTGAAATCGGAAAAACGCGTATCGGAATTGTTTGAAAAAGCGGGTATGGGTTTCATCATATGGAATGGTTATGGAGAAACGCCCGTATGTGATGAGGGGTTTACGAAGATAACCGGGTACGATTGCGGTGATTATTCTTATGATACATGGAGCAATTCCCTTTACCCCATGGACAAAAACAGGGTAACTGAAGCTATTGAAGAATTGTTGCGTGACGGGACAAAAGAATCGGATTTCGAGCTCAGACTAAAGCGAAAAGACGGAGTGTGGATATGGCTTGCCGTGAATATATTCAAAACGGATCCCGCAAAAAATCCCAGATCGATTACAGTTTTATTCAAAGATATCACTGAATTCAAGAAAAGGGAACTTATTCTCCGTGACGAGAAGCAACAGGCCGAAAAACAAACCCAGGACAAAAGCGTGTTTCTTGCGAGCATGAGCCATGAAATCAGAACGCCTGTAAACGGTGTGATAGGAATATCTAAAATTCTTTCGGAAACCGATCTCGACGATGATCAGGCGCAATACGTATCGATGATAAGAACCGCGGCAAACAACCTGATCGATGTGATCAACGATATTCTGGACATATCTAAAATAGAAGCCAACATGATGAGGGTTAAAAACGTAAATTTCAACCTCAGAAATTTAATCGAAAAACAGTTGAAACTGTATGCATACAAAGCACATGAGAAGTCTTTGGAAATGAATCTGTTCATCTCATCCGATACACCCGATGATCTTTACGGAGATCCTCAGATGATACAGCAGGTTTTGATAAATCTCATAAACAACGCCATAAAATTCACCGAGAAAGGTGAAGTGAACATAATGGTTTACCTGTTGGAAAAGAATGAAAATGCCGTCAATTTGAAGTTCGTAGTAGAGGATACCGGCATAGGAATTGGAGAAGAAGACCTGAAGATGGTTTTTGAAAGTTTCATACAGATTGACAACCACGTTCAGTCCGCCAATAAGGGAACGGGTCTTGGACTTGCCATTTCAAAAAAACTCGTACAACTGATGGGAGGAAAAATATCTCTCAAAAGCATACCCGACAAGGGAACGGTGTTCTTCTTCGAAATACCTTTCAACCTGTCCGGAGAAGTGAAAAATCCCGGCAGTACAGATGAAGACTTCTGTGGAAAAAGAATTTTGCTGATAGACAACCATATCACGGCTGTCAATTTTCTTTCGAAGATGCTTTCCGATATGGGTGCGAATGTGTACTCCATAATGTCGGTAGAGGAACTTCCCTCGGTCATATACAAAAATGATTTCGACTTGATACTCATAGATTCTGTTGAAATAAAAGGAAAAAAAGTTGATGATGTTAAAGCGTTGTTCGGAGGCAATACTGAATTGATGTGCCGTACGTGTATTATAAAAAGGACGAACGAATTGCTTAAGACTTCTGACGGCTTCTGCTGCGCTTCCAGTGAAAGAGGTATTCTGAAACCGGTATTCGTTTCCGACATCAGAGAATTGCTGGTCAAAAATTTTGAAGTGGATTTCAGCAAGATAATTCCGGAAGAAAAACCGAATTTGAAAAATGAATTTGGCAGTGGTGGTACCGAAAATGAGGACATAACCGCATCTTCCAGAATATATGAAGCGTTGATCGTCGAAGACGATCCGATAAACCTCAAGGTAATAGAAATAGTTCTGAGAAAATTCAATTTGAAAACCACTTCGGTGACAGACGGACAGATGGCTTTGGAAGAATATCACAGAAAAAAATACGATGTGGTTTTCATGGATATCAGCATACCGAAAGTTGACGGTTGGGAGATCACCCGCCGGATTCGTGAAGAGGAAAAATCAAAAGGCGGACATGTTCCCATAATTGGGCTCAGTTCACACGTGATGGAAGAAGAAGTAAAAAAAGCTTTCGAATCGGGAATGGACAGGTACATAACCAAACCGATAGACCAGGACAAGGTTGCCGGTATTTTGGAAGATTTGTCTATCGCGTGAAAATAGCTGTCAGGGGGTAAGTCTTCAGTTTGGGAATGAAAAATTCCGTTTGGCTTATCGTAATTCTGATTTATACTTCTATAATATTCTCATCTTGTATTTCGATAGTAAAAAAACTCCCGGTAAGCGGCATAGGCCGCGGTATAAACATAGCCAATGCCCTGGAAGCTCCCAATGAAGGAGATTGGGGGGTAATAATAGAGGATGATTTTTTTTCGGTAATATCCTCGGCGGGATTTACGTGTGTCAGGATACCTGTAAGATGGTCCGCACACGCACTTGAGGCTTTCCCCTTTACCATAGACGAGGAGTTTTTCACCAGAATTGACCGCATCGTTGAACTTGCAATGAATAACGGTTTGAAAATCATCATAAACGTCCACCATTACGACGAATTTACAGACGATCCGGAAGGCCATTCCCAAAGATTCGAATCGCTGTGGCTTCAGATAGCCGAAAGGTATTCGCAAATTGACGGCGGTATTTACTTTGAACTTCTGAACGAGCCACATGGAAACCTGACAACACAAAAATGGAATACGATCATGAACCGTACGATTGAAACCATCAGGACCATTTCTAAGGACAGAAAAATAATAATAACCGGCGCGAATTGGGGCAGTGCATATTCTCTCGAAGGTATTGATTTAAAAGTCGATAGGGAAAATCTAATCGCTTCGGTACACATCTACACACCCGCTCTTTTCACAAAACAAGGCGCACCCTGGATGGGTGATGTTTATTCGACCACGGGAGTTCAGTGGCCCGGCCCGCCCGAAACACCGATTAATCCGGTTCCTGCCGCCGCCGAAGATGAATTCGCTTCGAAATGGTTCGCCGAATACAACGACTATCCGTATGAAAAAAATCCTGCCGGCCCTCTGCCGATAACCACGGAACTCGACAAGGCTTATTTATGGTCTTTGTTCAACGGGATTCCGGTTTTTGTCGGTGAGTTTGGTTCATACGATGCCGCGGAAATCGAGTACAGACATAATTGGACCTTGTTTCTGCGCAAGGAAATAGAGAAAAGGAATCTTTCCTGGATATACTGGGATTTTGCCGCGGGATTTGCAGCATACGATACGATTAAAAGAGAATGGATACCTCAGATATTTGAAGCCCTTTTTCAAGATTGAATTCAGCTTGTTTCCCTTCCCTGATGTGATATTGGCAACGGTTGGGATTTGAGTTTGTTTTTCAAGTATTCGTTTGCATCTCCAAAAACGGATGTGGCGGTTTTTTCGGCTTTGATTTTGCGTTCGGATTCGACCACGGAAATCAATTCGACATCTTTCTCCTTGAGTTCATTTTCGAGTTTGAAAACACCGTCACACTTCGAATTAATGACATCGAACCTGTATACGATAACCGCTTCGAATTTGTCCAGCTCCATCATCATTTTAAAATAGGCTTTGCTGGAATCCATTATATCTATGTATTTTTCGATTATCTTATAACCGAATTCCGAACAGAATTGTTCGATATTCGAAATCTGAGCCGATATCGTTTTTTCATCGTTGGTACGTGAGAATATGTACATTGCGGCTTTTTTCATGGTAGCACCTCCATCTTACCGATTTCATTTTAATGATATCATAAAATCACTTTTTAAATGTATAATATCATGGGATTTGGGGCACGGAAGTGATTTTATGGTAAAAGAACTGTATGCCCATGTCGATTGCAACAATTTCTTCGTTTCCTGTGAGCGTGTTTTTCAGCCTGAACTGAACAACAAGCCGGTCATAGTGCTTTCAAACAACGACGGATGCGTCGTGGCCCGTTCGTGGGAGGTCAGGGAGATGGGAATACCACTCAGCATTCCTTACTTCAAAATAGAAAAATTCGTTCTCAAACATGGAATTCACGTTTTTTCCTCTAATTACACGCTTTATGCCGATATATCGGACAGGGTTTTCAAGGTGCTGTCCGAGTTCAGCGAAGATATACTCAAATACTCCATCGACGAATCTTTTCTGAAATTCCGCTTTTCATTCATGTATCAGGCGGAGGACACGGCCGAAAACATTGTGAAAAGAGTTCTGAAATACACCGGCATACCTGTTTGCGTCGGAATCGCTCCAACAAAAACCCTTGCAAAACTTTGCACTTTACGAGCAAAAAAACTTGCCGAAAAAAAATTCCACATATATTCTGACGAAAAAAATACCGATATACTTGCCGATACGCCCGTGGAAAAAATTTGGGGGATAGGCAGAAGATACGGAGACCATTTGAAGAAAAACGGCGTGGAAACCGCAAAAGATCTCAGAGATTCCGATGAACTGTGGATTGATTCTGTTTTCGGGATCAGCGTACTCAGAACGGTGCGGGAGTTGAAATGCGATTCTTGCATCGATATTGAAAATATGGATTCCAAAAAGAGTATTTTGAGATCGGGATCTTTCGGCAAAACCATAACCGAATTTGAGATTCTGAACCAGGCACTTTCCTCCTTCGTGCTGCGCGCCGTTCAGAACCTCAGAAAAAGGAATTTACTGACTAAAATACTGACCGTTTACATAATGACTTCGAAATATTCCGATAAAAAATATTATTCTTCGGTTCCGCTGGTGCTGTTCACACCCTCGGACAGCATTTCCGAGCTGCTTGGTTATTCGCGAAAAGCCCTTGAAAAAATTTACAAACCGGGATATGATTACAGAAGAGCGGGCGTATCGCTTGAATGCCTTGTCAAAAAGGAAAGTTATCAATCGTCTTTCTTTGGAGATTACAGCAGGGACAGAAAGAACAGATTAATGGAAATAATGGATTTGCTTAATGCCGGAATAAGGAAGAATGTGATATACCCTGCGGCTGTAGGGGATTTTAGAAATTCAGAGGACAGAAAGACAAGGCTTTCAAAGAAATACACTACAGACTGGCATGAAATACCTACCGCAAAAAACCGCCTTTGAAAATTAAAATCTCAGAATTTGAATAAAAATGATTATTGCGCAGAAAATAAAAGAAGAGGCCGTATGACAGCGCCTCTTCATATTATGAATAAAATTCAATCAAACCCTATTTAGGGGAAAGGGGTAGTATTTAGACGCAATGTTCCAGATTTTTGTTTCACCCGTACTTGCATCTTCCCGACAATTTTTTGTGAATCAGTTTTAAGAGTCCATACATTTTGAATTTCGGGAGTTGTGCATTTCTCACTCACTTAGTTCGTATTCGGCAAAATGAATCGTTATAATTTATTTATATGGTTAATTATGATTATATTTGGAGAATAACGTGATCAACTGGTATTATATCCACAGGAAAAACATCTGGGGGTTGATAAAATTATGAATCATCTGGACTATTTTCGGGATATGATTTCCGTTAAAAAAGCAGGGGGCCATACCGGTATTTACTCCATATGCAGTTCCAATAAATTTGTCATAGCCGCCGCGATGTCCGTCGCAAAGAGAAATTGCCATCCGGTTCTGATCGAATCGACATGCAATCAGGTGAATCAGTTTGGCGGATACTCCAACATGAGGCCCGTGGATTTCAGGAATATGGTTCGTTCGATAGCCGAAACCGAATGGTTCTCAAATGAAATGGTAATTCTCGGCGGAGACCATCTCGGACCCAATCCATGGAAGACCGAATCATCCGAATCCGCAATGGAGAAATCTTACGACCTTGTGCGGGAGTACGTGAAAGCCGGCTATAAGAAAATACACATAGATGCGAGTATGCTTCTCGGAGACGATTTACCCAATGGCCGCGGCGCACCGGATCCGAGAATGATCGCTTTCCGCACAGCACACATCTGCAAAACCGCCGAAAAAGAATTCCTCGAATACAGGCTCGAAAATCCGGGCGAATCTCCTCCGATATACGTTATAGGTACGGAAGTTCCGGTACCCGGGGGTATCAATTCGGAAAACATTGAATTGTCTCCCGCGATTACCAAAGTATCCGATTTTAAAGAAACTGTCGAATTATGTAGAGAATATTTCCGGAAATTCGAACTTGAAGAAGCCTGGGAAAGAGTTGTTGCGGTTGTTGTTCAGCCCGGTGTCGAATTCTCAAACGAAGATGTGTTCGAATATGTGAGAGATGAACGTAATGCTGCTCTGAAAGAAGAAATGAGGTATCACAATTTGGTTTTTGAAACTCATTCCACCGATTATCAGCATCGAAAAAGCCTCAGAGAACTTGTGGAAGACGGCTCGGGGTTTTTGAAAGTGGGACCTGCACTCACATTCGCTTTCCGTGAAGCGGTTATGGCTCTTCACTTAATCGAGAAAGATTTATGTGATCTCAGAAGAATCGGGGAAGATTCACGAATATCTGAAGTGCTTGAAAAAACCATGATGGACAATGATATGTACTGGAAAGATTATTATAGCGGAAATGAATATGAGAAGAGATATTTTTTAAAATACGGTTTGTCCGACAGATGCAGGTATTACTGGAATTTTTCGCAGGTTAAAAATTCACTGGATGTACTTTTAAGAAATTTCAATGATTGTGATATACCTCTGCCACTTATTTCGCAATATATGCCGATACAATACCAAAGGATAAGGAACGGCAAATTGAATCCGTCATGCGATGAATTGATAAGAGATTATATATGCCGGATTATGGAAGACTATGAATATGCGATTTCAAAAGATGAATTCGAGTGTGAAATATGAGTATCGCATATGCGTAGGTAAATTTCCGTTGTCAACTGTAAAAGAAATGTTGTGCAAGGCTTATGAAATAAGATAAGATATGATGTATCTCGATTCAAAATAAAGACATACGGGGATACATACGTATGACGGGGCTCTGTTGACCGTTGAAAAATATGAACAAAATCAAAATCGTTGTTGAAATGGCGAAGCGCTTTGGAATTTGCCACCAGAATCGTGAAACGAAAGATAGCCTGTCCGGGTTTTGCCGGAAATGTGTGAACTGATTTACGGATAAGAAAAGCGAAAAGAGCGGATTTCTCCGCTCTTTTTATTTGAAAGATATTGATGTTAAAAAGTCACTGACATGTTTATCTGTCCTCTGCCTTCGATTTTTCTACAGAACCCGAGTGATTCGTAAAGTGAGAGGGCGTTATCATTTTCGACATCTACGGCGAGGAAAGCTTTGCTGGCACCTTCCTGTTTTCCCCAGAGCAAAGCCTTTACGAGCATCTGCCTGCCGAATCCTTTACTCTGATAGTCGGGCCTGACCGCTATTTCCCTTATCCATAGAACTGAACCGGAACTGCCCGTGTATATTCCGAGCATCATGAATCCCACCGCTTTCCTGTCGGAAAACAAAAACATACCATATCTCTTCTTCTGACCCTTCCATTCGGAAAGGGTTTTAACGGTTTCACCGCGAAATCCTCTGGACATTCCTTCGCAGGACGCGGAAATCTCATGCGCCATTTCTTCGTTGAAATCTTCCTGGATTTCGATTCTGTTTTTGAATTCGAGATTGCTGGAAAATTTCTGCAAATCATCAAGCCAATAATCGACAAATTCCGATTCGGGATAAAATCCGTTTTTCAAGAGCATGAACTCGATCCCTTCAGGAACGAACTTTATCTCAAAGTCACCCCTGGTGTCAGCAACATCCTCTTTCGAACTGTTGAAAAGTTTTATAAAAGCGTTGCCCGATACACATCCCATGAATATTTCTCCGTTTCCAACATCGAAGCCGAGTATTGCGTCGGGACTCCTGAAAACCTTCATACCTTCGGGAATAGAGGTATAAAAAATATTATGATACTTCTTGCTCACCGCGATTTTTTCAAACTCCGCAGCATTCATCATAGCACCCCATCTTAAAATGATATTGTTGACGGGATTATACCACAAAATATTAAAACTTTTACCACTATGATCCTTTTATAATAAGGCTTTCAAAGGTTAAATAAACTTTTCCCAGAAAGTGGGATCGGCTTTCTCATCCCTTAATTCGGTATGATTGATTTTAACACCTTCTTTTAAAGGTTTGGAGAGAGAATATGTATTCCATACGTTCGTGTTGTTACCCATTCTTATGTGTGCTTCAAGCGCCTGACAGTCGTATATGCTTGACCACAGCGAACCGAAATATTCGGAGAAATAAGGTGCGTTTAGTCCATCCGGGTATTCGTTAACCAGAATATCTTTGAAATCCGGCAGGTCATAAACACCTTCTTCATCGGAAAACTTTTCTTTTATTTTTTCATACCTTGTCAGCGACTGTTTGAAGAAGTGTTTCCTCAGGGGTATCATGCTTTCGAGGTTGAAATGATTGGTTGCGCAAAGCATAGCTTTATCGGAATCCATGTTTATTATTTTCCTGTCGATCTTATCCGGAGTCATCTCTACGAGCATAACGTTCCCGGACCTGTCGCCAAGCATATAGGTGGGGTTGTACCCTGATTTCATGCTCTTTATAACTTCCCATGCCTCGTATATGTCTTTGCAGCTGTCAAGTACGGCCCTCATCACCGCCCAGAACATGAACCCTTCTGCGAAATTATCTTCGAGCGGCGGAATCCCTCCGGTCATCGACATAGCCAGTCCGTGTTCGTTCATCCCGTCAATCCTGCCGAAAATGACAGATGAAAACCCGAGGTTTCTGGCATATCCCTCATGCTTGATATCCATGAGCATACAGTCTGTCATGTCGTGGTTGAACTCATAATTCCTGCATATATACGTATGATGGTTTTTGGTAGCCCGGGGAGTAAGTCCGAAATGACTGCAGGCACCTTTGAATTTGTAACTCCAGAGATAATAGCATATATCCTCGGGTGCCACGTCGAGCACACTTGACATGCCGGCTATCTCTTCATTTACATTCGGGCAGTATTTTTCGAAGCAGGCGACGATATCCCTTACCACATTGGAAGGTATGGACATCGCGTATTCGGGTCTGGCAAGCACGAAATCTCTGAATCCGGTATTGGCCGACACTATTCCGCCCAGCTTCCGACCGACTTCGAAGGCGGTGCCTTCAAACGAAACTTCCATATAATTCTTACTGATTATCATTTTTCAACCTCCTCGATAGATTCAGCAAGATTATATAAAAACCGGTATGACATATGGTGTCGTTGTGAATAATTTTAACTGTTCAGGGACAGAAAACGGAAAACGATAAAAGACTGATTCACAGAACATTTTTACCGTTGAAGAAAAGTTCCAGATAAGATTTTGTAATATCTCGTACCTCTCCGCCCGATGCTCTGAATTTATCAACCGCTTCCTCCACCGTTTCGCTTTCGTCTGACACTTCAGCCAGGTCAAGCGTTTCGTCTAAATAAGAAAAAAAATCTTCCCTGCTGCTGACCTCGGAATGTGAATTTATATACAGTTTGGCATCGTAGTCTTTTAGCTGTTCACACATGTTTTTAACACCGTCACAGGTGAAATACATTTTGTTTTCATCTTCTTTGTAGCCGCAATACAGGCAATCTCCGAGGAAAACCACTTCATCCTCCGGAATATGGATTACAATCGAATCATCGCTGTGATCGCATTCAATCTTTTCCGCAATCACGTTTACACCGCCGAGATCGATATTGATTCTCCGGGAAAAAGTGATTTCCGGAAGCTTCAGCGCGACATTGACTCCATCTTTAAATTCACTTTTCATGAAATCGTCGGCATTTTCCAGGTCCGCTTCCACATCTTTGGACATGAGTTCTTCAATGTGGTAAATGATGTTTTCGTGCGCGAGTGTCAATGCCCCTATTTTTCCGGCTCCGAAAACATGATCCCAGTGGAAGTGTGTCAGAACTGCTAACTTAGGTTTATGCATACCGGATTCTTCGATTTTTTTCAGGAACAGACCGGCATGATTCACCGAATTTCCGGTGTCTATTGCCATGGACATGTCTTTGCCGCAGATATATCCGAGAATAGGCCTGTCTTGTTCGTGGAGAGCGGTGAGAATGTGGATGTTTTCGGATATTTTTATAAATTCCTGCATATTTACCCCCTTGAGTGGCTTCAATTCGTAGTCATAAAGCTTCAACGTTTTACATGATTATAGCATTATATATAATGTCAGCAAATCGAGTATAAATTATTACCTGATTTGCTTTGATAAACTACGGGATATAACTATAAATTTTATAATGTACTTGTTAAATGATCAGAGCCTGCTGAAAAACACAAACATTCGTCATTACGGAATTATTCGGCAAGTACCGGAATGAAATATAATAAAACAGGGACGTCAGAAATATGCACCACATTTCATAGCCCCTGTTTTATAAGATTTTTCTATTCTTTTATCAATTTTCAACCTGAGTATTCATTTTGTTTATCGAATTATAAAGTGTAACACCGTTATTTGCGAACTGAAGCATCTCGGACAGAAATCCGACTACCTTTGTTATATCCACGATGGCGCTTTCTGGAACATAAACGACGTCTCCGGGTTTCAACTTTATATCCTCGGACGGTTTTTTCTGCATGACTACGGACATGTCTACCACACGGGGAGTTGAACTCAAACCACCGTCAAAATAAAGAACCTCATTCAGATAAGCGTTTCCGGTGCTTCCGCCGCACACGAGAACAGCCTCCAGAAGCGATATTCCCGGATGATATTTGACTACTCCCGGATTGTTTACCGATCCGAATATGTAAACCTTGAGTTTCTGTGAAGGAATAACGTATACCACATCTTTCGGCGAAACAATCAGGCCACTCAGCATAGCGGGATTTTCGCCGGTGTCTATTATCTCGCTTCTGCCGTCCGTTCTGGTCAATTCCACACTCGTGTTCACAGACCAATCCAGGACACCACCGGCGTTTCCGAGTATTTCAAGCAGCGTTGCGGAATTCTTTTTGAGATAGAAAATCCCGGGATTCTTAACATCACCGAGAACGGTTACATAGTTATCGGTATTTTCACCCACGACAAGAGTATCGCCGTTGGACAGTTCATATGTATTCGGATTATCCAAATCATCGTAATTTATATTATCGATGTATCCGTTGCTTTTTATTATCTTCAGATTTCCGTCCGATCCTTCGAGAAATCCGCCGCTTTTTGCGATCAAGGACATCAATGTGATGTTTTCGTTCTTCGAAAACGTTTTGGCGCCGGGGTCCTTAACCATTCCGAAAATGTTAAGCACAGGTTCCGAAAATGGTTTGAAATAGACAATATCGCCCGGGTTCAAAGTCAGTCTGTAATCAAGTTTGCTTATATCCTCAGCCGGCATTTCTTTCGTAAAGGAACCGGATTTTATGATAACACTCTGAATATTCCCCGATATGTCAGCTCCTGTTTTTGCTATAAGCACATCAAGCGAGAATTCCTCATCCCTTTCAAAATAAATCTTACCGCCCGTCTTGACTTCACCGAGCACATAGACACTCCTTTCCGTTTTCGGAAGGACCACAACACTTCCCGTATCAAGCGAAACATGTGAAGACATGGAAAGTACGGAATCAAGATCTGCGGTTATTACATTACCGGTTGACTTGAATATCTTTATGCTTCTGTCCACTGTATTCGGAATTTCTCCGATTTTTATAAGCAGCTCGAACAAATTCATATCCTCATTTTGCTCAAATTCTACTTTAACCGTTTTTTCACTTTCGGTAATGGCGTAAACGTATCTGCTCCTGTCATTTTCAAAATAGACTATATCACCTGTTTGCAGCGCAAATTCAGTTTCCGAAAGCAAAGCGGTTTTAGAATCAAATTCGAATTCGCTGCCGTCTCTCAGTATTCTTATCTTTCTGGCATACTTTTCGGAGATTCCGTTGACTTTGGCTATGAGAGTTTTCAGATTCATATTCTCGCCATCGGAAAAAAGAACAGGATTTTCCGGGTTCTGTATCTCACCCAAAGCATAAACATACCTTTGAGGCGGTATTTCAACTATCGAACCGCTTGGCAAATACACTTCGGAACCTTTTACATCCTCGGATCCGTACTTGAAAACAGTCCCGTCGCCAGATGTTACCTTGATTTCGGATTTGAAATTCAAATCATAGCCTATCTTGGATATGAGTGTTTTCAGAGAAAGAGTCTCGTAATAGTTGAAATCGACTTTACCTGAAACTTTTGAGTTCCCGATCACATAAACGTATTTTTCCCGCGGCAGTTTCACAAAATCACCTGTGGAAAGCGGCTCATCGTAGAATTTAAAATGGCCGGCATCGTATTCTTTCTTGACGCCTCCGGAACTTTCAACGGAAATGGATTCCACGAATTCCGGATCTATACCTATTTTCCCGAGAAGACTTTTTACCGTGAAATTTTCCTGAGTATCGAATTCAACTATTCCGCTTCTGTCAGTCTTATCGTAAATTCCGGTCACGTAAACGAATTCCCTGGATTTGGACTTAACCACCACTATATCGTTCGATTGCAGTGTGAAAGAATCGTTCAGCGAAGCCTGCCGGGATATGTTAACCTTGCTGGTATTTCCATTTCTGAAAATACTTATCTCTTCACTCAGAGATGAAAGATCGTATCCGAGTTTCGAAAGTAAGCTGTTGATATTCATAGGCTCTTTCCGTTCAAAATAGACAACACCGCTTTTTGAAATATCACCGTAAACGTACACCCTTTTTTCGTATTTTCTGGGCACTACTACGGTGTCGCCCGGATTCAGAATTATACGCCTGTCGCTTATTCCAAATTCGTATACGGAAGAAATATCGTAATTCACACCTTTTCCATCCTTGTTTATTACCACAACATTGGAAAGGTCCGCATCATTTGAAGGACCGCCGCAAATGCTTATGGCTTCGAGCAGAGTAACCTCTCCATCCATTACGGTGTCTATCTGCGAAGGTGACTTCACCTCTCCGCTTATCAAAATGATTTTCGGATAGTATTTCTTTATTATCACGGAAATTCTGGATTCGGGTGCATATTCGTAAAAGGCACTCTTCAAAACACCCGCGAGTTCTTTCGAAGTCTTCCCCGCAGCCTTGATATTTCCGACGAGTTTTACGCTTATGTTGCCATCGGGCCCGACAGTCACTTCGTGTGACAGATCGGGATATCCGTAGTTAAAAATCTCAAGCACGTCTCCGTTGGAGATGAGATATTCTTCGGATGAAGGCATCTCTGCCGAAAACAATAAAGGTGAAAACAGCACAAACATGATCAAAATAAAAAATAAGCTCTTTTTCAAACCCCATCCTCTCCTTGTTATTTATTCATTTTAATTGTACGTTTCTACTTTCGGCCGGCGAGATCTTCAGCTTCGATGAATATTTCTTCAAATGCTTTTACAATTGCAGGGTCAAACTGGGTTCCGGAATTTTTTACAATTTCGGATATTGCAATTTCCTTGTTAACCGACGGACGATACGGCCTGTCGCTTGTCATTGCGTCGAAAGCATCCACAACCGATATTATACGCGAAATTACCGGTATTTCATCGGCTTTCAGACCATCGGGATAACCCCTGCCATCCCATCTTTCATGATGATGATTTACAAATTCCACTATATCCTCAAGGCCTTCCGACGTTCTGAGTATTTCCGCGCCCCATTCGGGATGTTTCTTTATGGTTTCGAATTCAGATTCCGTGAGTTTTCCGGGTTTGCAAAGTATGGAAGGAGGCACAAATATTTTGCCTATGTCGTGTATCAAACCCGCCCAATAGACTCTGGATATTTTCTCCCTTGCCCATCCCAGATTTTCCGCGATCTGAGCCGCCATTGAAGCCACATTTTCCGAATGTCCCTTCGTATACGGATCGTGTATTTCCAGTATCTTTACCAGTGACATTATTATCTGCTTTTGGAATTTTCCATGCGTTTTCATATACTCCTGAATTGCGAGAAATGACGTTGCCATTCCCGAGAAAGAATCCACAAGCCTCATATCAAAATCGTCAAATTCGAGTTTTTTAAATTCGGCTATATCGATATTTATACTTCCTATCTGGTCTTTTCCGATCATAAGAGGAGTTATTATGGAAGTCGATGTCGGTTTAGTCGCCTTTCTGATAATCTCGGCATATTCTTCAGGCATAATTTCGCATTCATGCTCGTATATATTTTTCACTACCGTGGTTTTCCCGATCTTTTTTATCCCGTGACAGTCAATGTCCAATGTCTTCAAAGCCTCACCATCATGCCCTACGCTGTGGAGAAAAACCCATTTCCCTTCCCTTATAACCGATATGGTACCGTAGTCCGCCTTCGGGATCAAAGAAAGGAGCATTTCAAGAAGATCTTTGAGAAACACATCGTCTCGTTTCCTGGAAGCGAAAGACATTTTCGATGATATTTCTATCAGCTTTCTGATCGATTCAAAAACCTTATCGCTCTCTTCCGCTTTATAATTCTCGAGTATCATACTCATGGCATCGCCTTTGATTCCTGCCCCCATATTGAGATTGAAATCATCGGCTTTTTTTTCTTTGTTGTTCTTTCTGAGGTAAAAAAATCCGTAAAATACGGATATTATAGTCAGGATAATCATGGAAGTCAAAAAAAGTAACCATATCGGGTTGATTTGACCATCCTTCAGTTCCGAAGAATCCACGAGCAATAAGAAAGAATAACCCGGAAGTATACCGACAGTCTTCGCAAAAACCGTGTATGTCTCACCACCGATGGCTATTTCGAAATTGTTATCGCCCTGTTTTTTTATCAAATCGAGCAAAAGAGTTTTCTCTTGCGAACTCAGAGCAAGCTCCGTGATATTACCGCGTTCATCCGGAACGACAAAACCCTGTCCATCAAACAGACAGGGTATGCTTTTTATACGAAAATATGAATTCTTCAGCATCGATTTCAGTACGATTTCATCGTATTCTTTCGCAACGGGAAAAACCATGAATTCTTCATTAAGTGTGCTGATTCCGTTTTCAAACGAAGCAACATGAACTCCCACTTCGTTTCTCAGCTGAAGAATCCTTTCCTCATAAACTTCGCCGTTAGAGGCAGATAAAGCTATCAAGGCCATTATAAACAATAAGAAAAGAATGCTCGGAATGGCATAAATATAGAGATTACCGCGTATTTTTCTGTTGTTCATGTTCCGATTCTCCATCCGATCACCAAATATGATTTATGGAAATTATAGCATAACCGGAACACATAGGTGTAAAAAAACGGGTTACGATTCGATTTTGGATATGAGGCTCTTTATTGAATCCAAAGCCTCATCGGGCAGTTGGTTGAAGGCACCGGCCTCCAAATTCCTGTTTTCGAGGAATCTCATCCTGTCCTTAAGCCTTTCGGTGAGCTGCTTTTTGTATTCCGGATCGTAAAGATCGGGAACAAATCCTTCCACTTCCATGATTTCCATGTATTCAAACTTACCCCAGGGCTTGAATTCTGCGGTATTTTCGACGATTTGCTCGAGTACGCTCAAAGTTATCTCTTTAGTCACTTTCTTCCATTTAAAATTCCCGGTGTTGAAAATATAGCAGTTAACACCCATTTTTGCGAACAGATCTCTGAATCTCACATAGTCATTTTCGAGCGGGTAAGTTCGGAACGGATTGGCATATGGTTCCACGACCAGAGCATCCGGATCGACGCCCGGGGCAAGCCTTTCCGCTGATGTGCGTTTTGTGGCGAGCGTTGCACCCAACGCTGCCGCAAGGCACGGATCGGTAATTTTCAAAACCGGAGGCAGAGTCGGATCCTTCATCAGCCATATTATGGCATCTATAGGCTCGTCTATCTTATCAACCCTGTTTTTTGACCAGAATTTTGATTTTATCGCACGTCCGTTGCCGTTTCTGAGATCTTCAGTAACTATTATTATACGGCCGTCTTTATCTTTCATAGCCGCATTGTTCTGTACAGACAGCAGAAAATCGTTATCAGGCGAGCAAACGGGATAATCGGCTGTTTTGTCAAAATAAGAAGGTTCAAGAGCCACTGAAGAACCGTTTCCCGCAGAAATGACGAAAGCGTCGTCATGCAGGACGGTTATATCGTATTTGTCGCAATGTCTGGCATGTGTTATCGTTGATTTTCCCGAACCGGACAACCCGAATAATCCAACAACGAATTTTTTACCATCCGACAGGTTGTATCTTTTCTGACCGCCATGACAGGCGGCAAAACCGTTGCGGTTGGCACATCCCCATGCAAGCGTCAGAGTTCCTTTTTTAAATTCACCGAAATACCTCATTCCGAGAATCGCAGAACAGTTGTGTTCGGAATCGAAAAAAGTAAGTCCGAGAGGATGCATATCCGACTTCCATTCGGGGTCCGAGAAAACGAAAATATCCCCTTCGTTTTCAAAACAACGCGATTTTCTGTACATCTCCACATATTTTTCGTTTATGGGCTGGAAATTCAGCAACCAGTTGTAAAGAATGTTTTCATGACCTTCCGGCACGAGAAGATGGGCTCTCACCATAAAATCTCCGTGCAGGCCGATATAGGACTGGGCATGATACATCTTTCTGAAGCGGGTATTGTACACGGCTTCTCTGATTATCGAAGCATATTCCTCCGAATCCACTCTGGGGTCGCCTGCAATTTTTCTGGCAGCGGCACAACGCCCTTTGACGGCTCCGTCGTTGAAAAGCAATACCCTTGAATCTATATCCAAACCAAGCTCTTCGGGTTCGAATATTTTTACATCCGTCACAATCGTTCCGGGTGAATTTTTGCGAGATCGTAAGCTTCTCTCAACGAATTCACATTGTGCACGTTGTTTCCGTAAAAAGGAGTTTCAATAGTTACCCTGAACATCGAAAGAATAGAATTGTCTTTACCGATGACCTCCTGGGCCATCTTTGACACTGTAGCCATTGTGTATCATCCCCCGTATTTTATTTTAATTTGTCGGGAACCTGTTGAATTCCCGGAATCGACCATCCGTTCAAACTGATTTTATTTTTAAACCAGAATTACAAATCTTCCCCAAGATCCATAATTTTTCACAGGGCTTCAAGTTTTATTATTTATTATTTTTTCCCGAATTAATTCAGATAACATATGTGATTTTTCTTTCTGACAATATTATAACACCACTCATGAACAATTAACAAATTAGTTTCCAGTGATTGCGCATAACTTGACACGCACTGTATTAGTTGTTATAATACACTCAATTAATAAATTCCTCTAAACGGGAGGTCATCATGATAGAGGTAAAAAATTTAACGAAAACATACAACAGGAGTTTTACGGCGGTCAACAACATATCCTTTTCTGTCAGGAAAGGAGAAGTTTTCGGTTTCCTCGGTCCGAACGGAGCCGGGAAATCCACAACAATCAAAAACATAGTCGGGCTTCTGACACCGACTTCGGGCAGCATATCCGTATGCGGAAAAGATGTGGTAAAAAACCCGATAGAAGCCAAACAGTGTATCGGATATGTCGCAGACGATCCTCTGATAATGGAAAAAATCACCGGAATAGAATATCTGAATTTCATATCCGATATTTTTGAAGTACCGGCTGATAAACGGGCGGAAAGAGTGGAGAAGCTAAGCGAGTATTTCAAATTGAAAAATGCGCTCAAAGATCCCGTTTCGACTTACTCACACGGTATGAAGCAAAAAGCATCTCTGATGGCCGCATTAGTTCACAACCCACCTGTCTGGATACTCGACGAACCCATAGTCGGACTCGATCCCGAGTCGGCATTCATACTCAAAAAAATGATGAAAAATCATGCGCAGTCCGGAAACTCGGTGTTTTTCTCGACACATGTGATGGAGATAGCCGAAAAAATATGTGACAGAATAGGAATAATATCGAAAGGGCAACTCATATTCGTGGGAACTGTCGCCGAACTTAAAGGCAAGATGGGTGACCAGAGCCTCGAATCGATATTCCTGGAGGTGACGGGGAGTGAAACGGAAAAAATTGATTTCTCTTATCTGGACGCTGACTAACGAGCATTACGGGATTTCGAAATCCCGTTATAAATTCAGAAACAGGCAACAGGTATGGATGCCTTTTGTCATTATCGCATCAATCATAGCCGCCGCGGCATCCTTGGGTCCTCTGCTTCTCGGATTTATCAGGATTCAGTACGAACAGTACAGTGCAATGGGACTTGAAAAATGTCATGCTTTCATCGATTTTCACCACGACAGGCATGATAGGATTTCTGTTCGGGATGTTCATGCTCGTAAACGAATTCTATTTCTCAAAAAATATGCGTATACTCGTGACACTTCCATTGAAGCCGAACACTGTCATGGCGGCAAAATTATCCGTCATAATAATAGATCAGATGTGGATATCTCTCGCGGTATTGCTTCCGTCACTTGTCTATTTCGGAGTTCTGTCTTCGGCACCCGCCACGTTCTGGATTTCGGCCGTTGTTGTTTTCATATTCTCGCAATTCATACCCATATTATTTCAAGCGATAGTGATACTGCCGCTGTCAAGAATTTTGAAATTCAACAAACACAAGGATTTCATGGTCATATTCCTGAGCATAATAATACTCGTCGCGGTTTTTGCGTTCCAGTATTACATGAACGTTTCCATGACATCGGCCTAACATCACAGAGGGAAGAAATGGTCAGGCTCTTATCCAATCCCGACGGATTACTGCAGAAGATGAGCATGGTGTATCCTCCGTCTTTCGTAGCTGCCAAAGCACTTACCTCGACAGGATTGGAATGGTTTGGATGGTTGTTGCTATTTGCCCGGAATACACGTGGGATGTTTTTATATCGCCCTTCTGTTTTCCAATAAATTCTATTATTCCACATACACCGAAATGCAGGAGCATTACTCAAAAAAAGCTGCCATAAAAGACGGTGAGATGAAGTCGCTTTTCGGCCAGAGCAGATCCCGTTTCAAATCACTTTACAAAAGAGAATGGACTTATTTCCTTAAAACCCCTTCTTTTTCATTCAACGGTTTCGTAAACGTACTCGTTTTCCCGATATTGGTCCTGATATCGATCGGCGCTAAAAACAACCCCCCAATTTTCCGAATTATTCGACATGATTGAAAATTACAAGCAATTCGTAGTGCCTATCGGCATACTCGGCGGCCGTACTCTCCGGGTCGATGAGTCTCCTGTCCTCAACCCTTTTCAGCAGAGAAGGTAACTTTTTAAAGGAACTCAAAGTGATTCCGGTTACGAGCAGGCAGATTTTTCTGGCAAAATACCTTCAGATAACCATACTGAGCATAATCGGTCCCATATGCTTTTCGATCGCATTCGGGATACTGTTTGGCCTCGGCATTGCGGACTGCCTGATGATATTCGCCGTATCCGCCTTATGCACCAATTTCCTGAATTTCCTGCAAATCATACTCGATGCCACCAGGCCACTTCTTAACTGGGATAATCCTCAGCGGGCCATGAAGCAGAACATAAACGGATTTTTCACCGTCATCATATCTTTCGGATTCTCCGGAGGTATGATTGGGCTCGGCTACCTTTTAAAAGACATTTTAAGTCCCGCAGTCATGAATCTGATTTTACTCCTGATTGGAATCATGGGATCGATATTCACTTACAAACCGATGATAAATTCCATCGACAGGCTTATGAAAAGAGATCTTTAGCATACAGGAAAACCCGGAATGTTTTAAACTGGCAGTAAAGATAATTTAACGAACATTTTTCTTGCCAAGCTTCGAATTTCATGGTATAATCATAATGATAAACAAATTGCGAGAAAAAAGTCCCTTGAAGGGACTTTTTTTATTGCCATATGCATTATCAGTGCTTTTGGATATTCCGATACACATTTCTCTCAGCTTTCCAATTACTCACGAAAATAAACAAACCATAAATTCCTATGAAAAACATTATGAGATCTTCATAAACACCGTATTGAGGTACCTGTACCAGTGGCGGGAAAGGTATTGCCCATATCAGGAGCAATATAAACAGCAATTTGTTTTTTTTGACTCTGGCCGCCGAAAGCAATGTCAACGCGAATGCCGTGGAAGAACACGGCAACAACCCGAAAAGAATTATGTGCGGAAATTCCCTTCCCGAAGCAAACCCTATAAACGGATAACAGAATACGATCATCAGGGAAACGAAAAATACAATTCTTTTGATTCCACCCAACTCATTTCTTGAGGGGATTTTGAAACTTATGTTCTTTTTAAATATATCGTAAAACAAAAGACCTCCGATAAGTAAGAAAACGCCCCCCTGCAAAACCTTCTGGGGTATAGCGAACTCACCCATGATTATGAAGAAAACAATACCTGTCCACGAAAAATTGAAAGCCAGAAAAGCTTTCAGTGCCGTGCCGGACTTTTCACCGGGAAAAACACCCATCAACACCGAAAGCAACATTCCCACAGCCATGGATACCATCTGCACAGCGAAAGTCGCCTGATTGTAATTCCCCATATTCGCCCACCATAATTCTGACGTCATTTTAATGCCTCCCTGTATTTTAGAATATTCCTTATTTCAAGATATTTTGCACATCAAACGGATAATCCGATTTTCTGATTGTTTTTGCATGCTTAGTCAAAAAATTTTCGACGAATACCTTTAAAGCTTCCGTGTCATATCATCCTATATTGTTAACCAAGTGAACCATGATGATAAAAAAATTATTCCATGCTTTTTTCCAATGCCTTTGATATTTTTGTGTTCAAATTCAAAAGGAAATCCTCCAGAAATAACCTCTTTTCTTCTGAAAGTCCGTTTATTAGGTTTTCTATATCGGAAAATAAATCCTTTTCAAATTCATCATGCCTTCTGGCGGCTTTTTCTCCTTTTTCGGTCGGAACGAAGAAAACTTCCTTGTTGTTGTCCCTGGCCCTTTTTTTTATTATCAAACCTTTATCCATAAGCTTGTTGACAAATTTCGACACTGCACTTTTACTCACTCCAAGCTCGCATGAAAGTTCAGTGAGGTTGAGGTTTGGTTTCCTGACTATCAGAACCACGGTATGAATCTCCGATGGGTACAGGAGCTCCCCGACCCCGAAATCTCTGGGGGAGTTTTCAAATTTCCCGAAAAGATTTATTCCTTTGAAATATGCCCTGGTTATTCTTTCATAATCTGACATCTTAATTCTCCGCATACAAGATGATATTATTGTACACCAGGTTAATAATAAAATCAAGTACCTCGAATAATCAAGGAAAGACGATTTGATAAGTCAACAAATGCTTTAAGAAACAAGCTATGTAAAAAAACTTTTCTGTCTCTGAGGAATTACATCTAACGTGTTTTCACGAAATTGTTTATTACGCAGTGCGTAAATTTTAACGTTTTCACATATATTCGCGTTACATAAAAGGAGTAATATCCCGGTTGATTACGCACTGCGTAATCAAATGAATTTTATGGAGGCGAATATGGAAACACTTGGCAAATTCGTAGTCAGGTACAGAATAGCGATCATGGTTACGGTCGGACTACTGACACTGTTTTTTGGTTGGAAAATCATGGACATCGATTTTGACGATGATATAACAAAATACCCACCTCAGACAGACCCATTGGTATCACATTATGCAGAACTATCAAGGGAATTCAGCATCGGATCTCTGGTGATGTTCGGAATGGACATCAATTCCGCCGAAGACTTGAAACTGGTGGATGAAATCACCGGTATATTGCTGGACAGGGAAGATGTTCAAAGAGTATCCTCGTTAAGCAACGTACCGATAGTTAATATTTCCGATAACGGAATAGAGGTTTTAACCCTCTCGCAAGGCATCCGGGAAGGGAATGTCGGTATTTCCGACGTAACGGGATACGATTCCATAGCCGGGAAGTTCATTTCCGAAGATGGTAAATCCGCAATGATAACCTTCTCCATAGCAGATGGTTTTGACGGCAAACAGGTTTATTCGCAAATCAAGAATGGTATCGAAGGCAAATACGGCAAAATTTTCCATTTTTACGGAGTGGAAGCGGTGAACGATGCTGTTGAGACCATAGCCAGAAGAAATCTTTCAAAACTCATCCCGATAGCGATACTGATTATCTTCATCACTCTTCTGTTGAGCTTTAAAAGTCTGCTTGGAGCGTTTCTGCCGCTTTTGAACGTTGCGATAAGCGTGATCTGGACTATGGGGATAATATCAATTCTGAATATCCCCATGACAGTTGCAAATTCAGTGATACCCGTAGTTCTCATAAGTATCGGCACCGCTTATTCCATCCATATAATAAATAAATATTCGGAAGAAGACGGGACGCGTGAAGAGAAAATCATAAGCACAGAAAAAGAAGTGGGAATAGCGGTAATATTGAGCGGCCTCACAACGGCGGTCGGTTTTCTTTCGCTTCTTACAGCTGATATAAATCCGGTATGCACACTCGGAATATTCTCCGCACTGGGAGTACTACTGGCAAATTTGCTGTCATTGGTATTCGTGCCTTCGGTGCTTGAAGGAATGAAAACCAAGAGAAAAACAGAAAAAGAAGCATTGCTTCGAATACCCGGGAAACTTTTCAATCCATATCTCGTGATAATTCTGGTTCTCGGTGTTGCTTTTGCACTGTTGCCGACAGCACTGAACCTCAAAACCGATATGGATATAATAAATTCCATAAATCCGGACGAAACGATAATAAAAGACAGCGAATACATAGGTGATAATTTCGGCGGAAACGGAACTATTTTCTTAGACGTCAATGGTGATTTAAAAAATCCCGCCGTTATGCAGACTATGTACGCGGTGCAGCAGGAAATACTCGGTATCGAAGGTGTTAACAAAACTTATTCCATAGTGGATATAATGAAAAAACTTTCAAAGTCATTCTGCGGAACAGAATGCGCACCTTCCTCGGTTGAAGAACTTGAAAATCTGTGGTTTTTCATGGAAAACAACGATGCGATATACCAGCTGGTGAACAAAGATCTAAACAGGGGGATAATACAAGTCTCTTTCGATGTGGAATCCAGAGTGAAAAACGAAGCGGTGATAAATAAGATCGAGCAAATTCTGGACAGAGTACCTCAAGCCTTCGAAACCATGGCTGTAAACGAAACAAATAAAACAAGAATATCCGGGTATTATTCATCGTTTTTGAATGTCCCTGGGCATGAGTATGAAAAAGCACTTGTGGGTATTTTAAAAATACCGGTCGGTGAAATATTCGCCTCGCATAAAGACGAATTGAAATCCATAATCGATAAAGCCAACGATTTCGGGGATTATGGGTTGTCAGACGAACAAAAAAGCGAAGTTCTTTCAGGGATGACAAAAATGACGGAATACGGTTTCGGGATACTTGCGAATTCAATTGAAGGCATAAACGATTATTCGGAAGATCTGGCATACGATATCGACAGTCTTCTGTTCGTAAAAGTAAGAGAGTGGAAAATCGATAAATTCGCTGAAATTCTTGGTGTTGAAAATGACCCGGACATCGTATTGGCTCTGCTCCCCGCTGCACAGCAGGATGTCTGCGTTCCCGGAAAAGGTACGGAGGTGGAAATATCTCAAATAGGAACCGAACAAATACTGCTGCACATCCAGGATATGCTGTTCAACGACCAGTTCGAATCCATGCTAATGACAATAATCATAGTATTCCTGCTCTTCCTTATAGAATTCAGATCTTTAAAAATCGCCATGATAGGTGTTATACCGAGTATTCTGACCGTAATACTCAACTTCGAAATAATGGGTTTACTGGGTATCTCGCTGAACACAGCCACCATATCCATTGCGGCTATAGCCATCGGGGCTGGAATAGACTATGCCATACATTTTGTAAACAGGTTTAAAAGCGAATATTTCAGAACGTGTGAAGCGAACGAAGCGGTCAGAAAGACTTTGACCACAAGTGGGAAAGCAGTTATTTACAACGCACTGTCGGTTGCTTTCGGATTTTTCGCACTTTCATTTTCAGACATAGGAATAGTGAGAGAATTCGGTATTCTGACCGGTATATCTATGCTTGTGGCGGCGTTCGTTTCGCTCGTATTCCTGTCGGCTGCATTCTCACTTTTCAAAAATCCCCTGAAAAAAGTTCGGGGCAAAATATAGGAGGTCAAGATGAAAAAATTACTGTTTTTGATTTTAACAATTGCTATGACGGGTTTTTTATTTGCGGTGAGTGCTCAGGACATACTCTCGGAAGTCGCGGCTAATTATGAAAATCTGAACGATGCAAAAGCAACAGTTTCCCTCACAAAAAAAGACGGAAACGAAAATTCCGGCAGCGATTTCACGATATACATTTTCAAAAAAGATGAAAACACGAGATACAGCATAGTGAGATTCCTGAACCCAAAGGAAAAAAAGAACATAACGCTTCTGGCTAAAGGCCCTGAAGAAACATACATGTACATGCCGGCACTTAAAAGCGTGAAAAAAATGCAGGCATCATCTGAAAATGAGAAGTTTGCCGATTCCGACTTCACATACGGAGAACTCTCATTGCTCTACAAGATAGCCGCGGTTGCCGAAAAAGCCACTATTTACTCCCAAACCGACGACGAATACGGCATTGAAATCAAACAGGAAAATAAAGATCTGGCATATTCCTCCATGAGAATAAAAATCGCGAGAGAGAGAATGATGCCCGAAGAAGTGTATTTCTACGACTGGGAAAACAAACCTTCAAAGGTGATAAGAATCACCGATTACCGTGAAATTGACGGAAAAATGGTGCCGTGGACGATAACCGCCACTGATTACAATACAAAAGGCAAAACAACTATATCTTTTAAAGAAATATCCCTCGATATTGGAATGGATGAAGATTTCTTTTCACCAAAAAACATTTCCAGATCAAGACTGAAATATTAACTCGAAAATGCGCCTTTAAAAGGCGCATTTTTAGTGTTTAAACCACAAAATGAGTTATAATAATCCGGTATGTCATGGTGAAGTTTCAGAAATCGTTCATGGAAAGCGACGGAGGAAGAGATTGAGAATAATAAAAAAATACAAAAACCGGAAATTGTACGATTCGGTTACCAGGAAATTCATAAAATTGAAGGATATATTCGACATGCTCGACGTTGGCGAAAAGCTAAAAATCCTCGATCATTCCGGAGAGGATATAACTTTCGAAGTCGTTTCCAAGGCACAATTCAACAACTCAACCTATATACCGATAGATAAAAACTTTTTCAGAAAGATAATAGAGTCGGTGGAAAAATTACTCAAAGGCAGCATCGAAGAATTCTCGGAAGTGTTATTCCGGTTGGTGGATGAAAAAATCATCGACGGGAAATATGCGAGATCTCTGGGAATAAGCATAATGAATCAAATCGGAAAAAAACACGACATAACCGAAAATGAAGTTATGGATTTTTTCAAAGAATGCGGAATGGTTCCGGTGGAAGACTATGAAATTTTAAGAGAAGAAAACGAGAGACTCAGAAATGAATTGCGTGTTCTAAAAAACACTTGAGTTTTATATAGGTTTTCAAACCTCGCTAAAGTGCGCTACCAATATGGTTCCGGTTTTGCAAACACTTTACTCAACCGGTATTACGATCTCTGTCAGCAATTCATCTTCAGATCGGCGGGATTCGTTCAGATAGTAATTATAAATTCTTCCCTGCTGCTCATATCCATTTTTTGATATCCACTCGAAAATGGACATCATCAACGGATCCGTTTCTTCGTAAGGCCCCTGGTATATGCCCGAAACCACTTTTCCTGCTGGCAGGGTTCTTCCGCATAGCCTGCCATGGCCGGTATCAACCAGGTTTGCCGTTGGAAACCCGAGTTCGACGTCGAGATTCTCAAGATCTTCGTTGTGATAACATACAAACGGCGGCCCTGAAAATAAAAGTCCGTTTGCCTCGGCAAATTTCATGATTTGTGCATATGTTTTTTCGGCCAAAGCCGGAAAATCCCCGAAATTGATGATAATACGTTGTGACAGTATGTGCCGTTCAGGTACTTCGAATAAACTTATACCGGAAATCACAGGCATTTTTATCCTCCTTTTTTCCTCTTTCTTCCCTTTCTTATTTCAATTAACTTCTTTACATCCTCAAGCACTTGCGAATTATCAACATCTACCATCAGCCATTTTTGTCCGTTTCCTTCTTTTGCGGACGCGTAAGCTTCCCGCAGCTTTTCCGAGAAAAGAGGCAGCATCATTTCGGTTTCGCAGCGCTCACGTTCGCTTATAACAACGAGAGCGGTAAAGCTTCCTTTCATAGGATATAAAGTGCACAGGGAACGTCCCGATTTTCTGTATTTCACATTCCATCCCGGCTGCCATGAACAGCTGCTGTATTCCAATACCGGCCTGGCTTGATATTTCTCTTCGATGCAGGCACATAATTCTGCCCAAAGCGCATTCCCGACAAATGATCCCACGGTATTCATGGAGGGTTTCACCGTTCTGTCCAAATTATTCCATTTTTCCGTAATTTCCCGGCCGTTTTCTGAGGGAATGACGGGAAACCAAATTTCCATACGGCTGGCATCCGGGCTGCTGTCGAAATACTTTTCCAGCGAGAAATCCCCGCAGACAATTTCCCGGTCTTTCAGCCATTCGCTCATAAACTTAAAAGCCTTGAATATTGATGAACCGGTCAGCTCCTTGAAATTCTCGGCTTCAAAACTGCAGACAGAATATTCTCCGGCAGGGACCGAAAAAGCGGAAAATTCTGCAGCGTAAATATTTTCGACCGTTTTCGCACCGGCAAAATACTTTAACTCGCCATTTTGTTTACCGTTTTCGAAAAACACACCGATTTCGGTTTCGTCTGCCAGCAGATTTGTAATACCTCTTTTCTTTCTGTGAAAACTGTCCCAGATCTCCGCAGTTTTAGCCACTCCTGTGATTTTTCCACCACCAAGTTCTTTTATTGATAAATTTTTTTCGATTCCGATAAGATGAATGGTATGGTCCAATTTCCTCATACACACTTCAACCACGATGCCGTCGGCTATAAAAGGCGTGTCATATTCGGCTGCCGAATGATCCAAAATCAGATCCGGTTTGATAAAATGGTTGAGCGATATCCCTGAATCACGGTATTCTTTGGGCGTGATGCCGTAGGTTTTTTTAAAAGCACGGGTAAAGTTGGCATGACCCGAGAATCCGTAATCAGAAGCGATTTCTATGATTCTTCTGCTCTTATCCCTGAGTTCATCACTGCCTCTTGCCAGTTTACGCAGTTTGACGTACTCGGCAAAAGTCTTCCCCACCAGACGTCTGAACAATCGCTGGAAATAAAACGGAGACAATCCGGAAAAGTTCGCTGCCGTTTCGATTTTAACCACTTCTTTAATATTATCTTCAACATAGTCCAGGGCCGTTTGAATAGCTTCCCACGAGTGCATTCAATCACCTCTCATTTAGGATAACATAAAATTTCTCCGGACGCTTGTCATACAATGCCCATTTAACAAATTCCGGAACGGGATATCCGGTACCGCATACATAAGCGTTCGGTATAATATAATCGTACTTAACGGATGAAAGAAGATATGCCAAATCATTTGCCCTGACGGTTGACTTTGACGTCGCGTCGTACTTTAAAATATTTTTCGTGAGGGGGAATCAGTATGGATTTGAAGACAATAAGCGAGGTTTCCGAAACTTTCATGATTTCGACAAGGACTCTCAGGTATTATGAAAATATAGGATTGCTGAAAAGCACGAGGAAAGAAGGCTATTCTTACAGGGTATACGATGAAAAAGCCATCTTGCGCCTTCAGCGTATAATAATTCTGAGAAAACTTCGCATTCCGCTCAGACAGATAGGATACATACTCAACAATGACGATGCCGTTCAGGCGGTCGAGATTTTTAAAAGCAATCTGTTTGAAACTGAAAATGAAATAGAATCATTGTCGACGATAAGAGAAATTTTAAATCACCTTATCGAATCCCTGAGAAAAAATTTCAGTCTTGATTTTAAACCGGGGCTGCTGAGCGATGAATATATTATCGAAGCCATAAACTCCATCCCTCTACAAAAAATATCCATTAAGGAGGAAAAATCGATGGAAGATTTAAACAACGCGCAGGAAAAAATTTCCAGGCTTAAAAACGTGAGGATAATACACCTGCCGCCATCAACGGTAGCGGCCAGTCATTTCATCGGGGAGAATCCGGAGGAAAACGCCGGAAAAGAGCTTGAGAAATTCATAAAATCGAAAGGTCTCTACAAAATCAAACCGGATGCGAAAGTTTACGGTTTTAACCATCCCAATCCTTCCCGGAATAATCCGGTTTACGGGTACGAGGTCTGGGTAACGATACCCGAGAATATGGAAGTACCCGCGCCTTTGGTGAAAAAATATTTTGAGGGTGGAATGTATGCGGCTCATATGATAAAACTCGGAGACTTCCACGAATGGAAATGGCTTATGAATTGGGTAAACGAGAGTGCCAAATACGAATCCAACTGTCTTGAAGACAACGGCGAAACTATGCACGGGTTGCTCGAAGAACAGCTCAATTACGTATATTACTGCAATTTGAACTGGCCTGAAGAAGACGAGCATCAGTTGGATCTTCTGTTTCCTGTAAAGCTGCGATAGAACAGTTTTTCCGGAAAAAAGCGTCCTAATAAACTGTTAGGACGCTTTTTTATCCATATATTCATAAAATAAGGTACGTAAATACCTTTTCCCGATTTTTAACCGAATCACATCTCAAAAAAACAATGAAAAGATTATGATACCCATGCCGGATAATTTTACTATGCCTATTGATTCGGACAGGAAAGCCACGGCGAGTGTGGTGGCAACAACCGGTTTAAGGTAAAAAAGTCTCATGGCGTTGGCACTTCCCATTCTTTTTACGGCTTCGAGCAGTGCGAAATACGCTATTCCGGTGACAAATACCCCCAGATAAAGCAAAATAAGCCATCCTTGAATATCAAGGGACGGAATTCGCATATTTCCGGTAACCAACAATCCAATACCGTAAATCACACTTGGAAACAGTGCGGAATAAGCCGTACAGTTTACCGGTCCGTATTTCAGCACGTATTTCCTGAGCAGTACGGAGTACATCGCAAACGACATCGCGGCTCCAATTCCGAGCAGAATACCGGTTATCGAATCGCCTTCGAGCATTCCGAAACCAAACACCATTATTCCGAAAAAACCGAGGGCTATGCCTGTTTTTTTCCTTGCGGATATTTTTTCTTTAACCATAAGGGTTACGAAAAATGCCGTAAACATAGGACTTGTCGATATAAGCGTAGCCGCCGAGGAGGCATTGCCCAGTTTTATGGACAGCTGCAGCATCGTCATCGATATTATGCAATTCAGACAGCCGATCAGGATAATGTGGAGCAGATCTTTTCCTCTTATGTTCTTTTTTGAAAGGATGAACAGGAAAATACCCCCGACGAAAAACCTGAAAAAGGTTGTGAAAAACGGATCAACCAAACCCATGATCGGCTTTGAAACCACTTCCAAACTGGAAAAAAGTGCGAGTGCAATAAACCAGTAAAGGTACGCCATCATTCCCCCTAAAATATTTTAGTGATATTTTTAAAACCTTCCCCTATGACATTCGATGCCTCTTGTACTATTATAAACGCATTTTGGTCTATTTTTCTGATATGCCTTATTATCTCACTCATCTCTTTTCGTTTTATCGCCACAAAAAGCAGGTTTTTCTGGTCGGAGGTGTACACGCCCTCACCTTTAAGATACGAGGCGCCCCTTTCGAGTTTCCGGGTTACGAACTCCGCAATTTCCTTTTCCCTCGTCGATATTATAGTCAAAGTTATGTGGCTGTCAATCATTTTCAACGCGTAATCAACTGTTATTCCGGTAAAAACGACGCTGATTATTGAGTACAACCCTATCCTTATATCGTATGTGAATCCGGCAAGCACGGCTATGACCATATCTATCATGAGAAGTGATATCCCCATTCTCGCGCCGAGATACTTGTTGGCGATTCTCGCGAGAATATCGGTTCCTCCCGTCGACGAATTCTGGGAAAAAGTAATCGCCATACCCACAGCCGATATCACAACTCCGAAGAAGACCGAAACAAAAAGGTCATCCCCCTGATATTTCGGGAATTCCACAACCCTTTCCAATATGTCCACGAGAAATGTGACCAAAAACGCACAGTATACGCTTCTGACTCCGAACTCCTTTCCGATTGTCAGAAAAGATATTATGAATAGGATTATATTTATTATGTACATAAGTACGCCGACGGATACCGGAATGAAACTGTTCAGGACTATGGCGATACCGCTCGCCCCGCCCGCGGCTATGTTGTTGGGTATCAGAAAACTCACGAGGCCGATTGCCGTCAACACCGACCCTATTGTGGAAAGCAGATATTCTTTTATCAATTCTCTTTTTTTCATAAACCACCCCGATTCATTTTTTTATTTCAACATACCTGGTTATTATTTCAAGAAGCCTGTCATTTTCATGAGGCTTTCTGATGCCGAATCTTATATGGCACGGATAACCGAAAGATTCACAATCGCGCACGGCTATTTTATTATCTTTCAATTCTTTTTTCAGCGTTTCAATGCCGTTTACCTTTGTGAAAAAGTAATTGGCGGAAGTCTCAACATTCAGAAGATTTGAAATTCTTTTTCTCTCACCCCAGATTAAGGGAAGTGTTTTCAACGGAAAACTAAAATCATCATCTAAAACCTTTTCACAGAAAGCTTTGCCAACGGCACCAAGACTCCACGGCATTCTGAATTTCTCAAGCCTGCCGTACGGGTCGACAAAATAGGCCGTCCTTATTCCCGGTAATCCGTATATTTTTGTGAAAGTCCTTAGGTGAACGGCTCCATCGTAAATTACGGGTTCATGATTTTCCACAAAATCTATGAAAGCGTCGTCGATGACCGGAACGGCATTTTTTTTCAGGCAAGTTTTCACGAATTCGGAAACATATTCCCCGTCGTAAAAATACCCCGTGGGACTTTCGGGATTGCACAGAAAAACAAGATCTCCGGCACCGGCAATTTCGGAGGGATTTCGATGATTTAAAAATTTCCTGTTGAATATGGCTGCGGTGCGGGAATACTCTCCGTAACAGTGGTCGGGCAGCAAGACATTGCCGTCGAATGCCATGAAAAGCAGGTAAAGGCTTTCCGTGGTTCCCGCACACAGCCTGCACTCGCTACCGATTTTCCCTGACAGTTTTTCATCAAGGTCATCGTAATAGATGTACCTGTCGGATATTCGTCCCGCCCTGGCGTATATTTCCTCGGTGAAATCTGGTTTGTAAGGATTCACGGATATTGAAAAATCCAGAACATCCTCACCCACATTTCCTCCGTGATAACGCTTATAATCAATTTCCATTTCATCCCCCCGCTTTTACCGCAAATCTCAATTTCGGCGCTTTCATTTTTTGTTGTGACGACGTCAACCTTAACCCCGGTTAAATATCAAATCTTCATTTCAAAACTGTGCTTTTATGAAATAAACCGCAAAACCCTCGAATCCGAAATTCATAACTATTTCCGGATTGTTGCACAAAAAGAGAATTACAAATGATATTATGATGATTTCGGCTGCCAAAAATACGTAAATTTTCAAAGCTCTGGATACATCCTGCCGGATTGGATAATCGAATCCGGGATGAATATCGTATACTCCGACTTTGTGAAGTCTCCGTCCCAGCACTCCGGCCATGCAAGCGATTGCCCAGGTGCCGTTGATCTTTATACCGCCGTATCTGACGGCAAAACTCAATACTCGCACCGGATTGAGTGGCATGAAAAACAGTACGGTCAACCGCGCGGGTATGAAGTTTATGATATCATCAAGCCGGGCAGCCACTTTGCCGAATTTTTCATATTTTTCGTTTCTGTAGCCTATCATGGCGTCCATGGTGTTGATACACCTGCACAGCACGGCTCCGGGCAGTCCGAACAGAATGTAATAGAATATCGGAGAAACCACTCCGTCCACGAAATTCTCGGCAAGGCTTTCCACGGCCGCAGAATAAAGCTCGCCGGAATTTAGTCCCGATGTGTCTCTGCTGACTATCATCGAAACTGCCTGCCTCAATTCGGAAACATCATCCGTCGCGCATTTTTTAACATGCGTATACAGGCTCGAAACGGAAAAGGTCGATTTCAAAACATAGGGCACGAGCAAGTACATCAAAACACCCGTATGATAAACTCCGACCGACAGCGAAAAACCGATCGTGCATACCGCAATCACACATAATGCCCCCGATAAAATACTTCTGGACATTTTCTCGTCGAGAAAACCGATGATTCTACCGCAATACACTACAGGATGCGCCCATGAAAAAGGTTCTCCAAAAAACAAATCCATAAATACGGCGATTATGAACTCCAATTCATTCACCCAATACCGGTTTCAAATCCGTGTTTTTATCGACGAATGAGGACCATCTTTCTATCTCTTCGTCCAGAGAGTTGCCCGATTCATCCAGCGGTTCCAGGCCCTTCTTCGATCTGAAATGGTTTAAAAAGCATCTCGTGAATAAATCGTTGTAAAAAAGACCGTGTAGATAAGTTCCGAAAGCATTGTCAATCACGGAACCCTCGAATTCGGATTTTATGATTCCGGCGTTATCCTTTTCAATTTCACTGAAAAACAGATGATTCTCACATCCGGGAACAGTCCTGCCATGTCTGATTTCGTATCCTTTCACTTCCATGTCCATTCCATTCCAGAGTACCCTTCTCGCGACGTTTCCCGTAATCTTTTCCGATTTGAAAGCGGTTTCAACGGGAAATATACCCAGTCCTTCGCATCTGCCGGCTCCTGTTTCGAATGTATCATCGATGAATTCACCCATCATCTGGTATCCTCCGCATATTCCGATCGCAAAAGTGCCTTTTCCCATAGATTTTTTCAGGGCAGAGCCGATATTTTTTTCCTCTATCCAATTGAGATCATCGACGGTACGTTTTGACCCCGGTATTATGAATATGTCTCCTCCGACATCTTCCGCATTTTCAACATATCTGATGCCGTTGTACCATGACAACGGAGTGAAATCGCTGAAATTGCTGATATGGGGGATCTTTAAAATCCGTATATCGAGGTCGCCCCCTTTCTTCTCCCAATCCTGAAGAGAATCCTCCTCCGGTATTTTGTGATTGAACATCGGAACCACTCCGATAGTCGGTACGGAATATCTGTCATACAGGTATTCAAATCCCGAATCGAGAATAGCGGCATTGCCTCTGAACTTGTTGAATATGAATCCCTTCACGAGTGAGCGTTCCCGCTCGTCGAATATTTCCATGGTACCGGTTATGGAAGCGAAAGAACCACCCCTGTCGATATCCGTTACCAATATGGTATCGGCATTTACGGCTTTTGCAACAGCCATGTTCACTATGTCGTATTTTTTCAGGTTTATTTCGGCCGGGCTTCCCGCACCTTCTATGATCACGTAATCATTTTCGGCTATTAGTTTTTTAAGCGATTCTATACCTTTTTCAAAGTACTTTTTTTTTCTGTCTGTCATGTACGACATTGCGGGCAGTCTTTCGGTGAAATTACCCTCGAAGACCACATAAGTCTGCCCGTTTTCGGGTTTCAGCAATAACGGATTGTAACGTATGGAAGGGTGTTTACGCGACGCGATCGATTGCAGGTACTGAGCCACGCTCATTTCTCCACCCTCAACAGAACATATGGAATTGAGACTCATGTTCTGCATTTTAAAAGGTGCGACATCGTATCCCCTGTTAGAAAGAATTCTGCATATTGCCGTACATATCATGGACTTCCCGGCACCCGAAGAAGTACCGACTACCATTATGGCCTTACCCATTGACAATCACACCTTCAAGCGAGGGGAAATAAAGATGGCTGAAAGATGCGAGCACATTTTTCCCGTATTCACCGGAAACAAATTCTTTCCCGTCAGATATCCTGGTAATTTTCATTCCGTTTTCCTCCGAAAGGTTTTCCACATACCCGTAATGGAATTCATGTCCTCTGAGAACCGACTGCGCTGTAAAAAAACAATCGTTCAACACCGTAATGCTCTCGTATCCGAACCTGCGGTTCATACTGCCCCCGATTCTCGCATTGCCTTTGAAGAAACCGACGGCCGGATTATCCTCAATCGAATTGCAAAGGTACATATAACCGCCGCATTCCGCCAAAACAAATGAATTCTCTTCGCATATATTCCTGATCCCCCTGAGCATCGAAGTGTTTGCGCCGAGGCATTTGAGGTGAATTTCCGGATACCCTCCGCATATATAGTAAAAATCGGCGTCAGGCGGATGAGTATCATGCAGCGGAGAAAAATAAACTATATCGTATCCCATTTCTTCCAGCCACTTCAAGTTAGCATCGTAGCAAAAACAAAACGCTTCGTCTTTGGTTATCGCGGCTTTTTTCCGGGTTTTAAACTCACCGCTCGTGCTTCCGGAAATTCCGTTTGAATTCAAATCAATATGGCGGTGAGTGTTTACTTCATCAAAGATGCAATCCACATCCACGTTGTCGGCTATCATATCAGAGCAGATATCCGATAATTCCCTGATTTTACCGTTCAGAGCAACCATATCCGTGTCCAGGCCAAGATGCCGCGACGGAATTTTAAGCTCGTCGCTGAAAGGCAATCTCCCCGCAACTTTTATACCGGTTACGGATTCTATCTCCGATTTCTGCATCTGGAAAAGCCTAAGGGATTTCGATTTTGTTATCACAATCGATTTGATTTTCGAAGAAGAATTTTTAACCACTCCGTCTATCATGGCTGCGATTGTTCTCGTGGAAGGTATTTCCTCAACGAGCAACAATACGGGGACATCGAGTATACCAGCCACTTCATCCGACGATGCTCTGCCTCTTTCAAGACCGTCAAGATGCCCCATCACTCCTTCGAGTACAGCATAATCAAAACCTTCACAATTTCTCAAAAAACGTCTGTTTAAATCGTCACCTCTTTCAAAAAACGAATCGAGATTCACGCATGTTTTGCCGGTAACCACGGTATGAAACATCGGGTCTATGAAATCCGGACCGATTTTGAAAGATGTCACGCTTCCCTTTTCCCGGAGCAATTTAAGCAGACCAAGAGTGAATGTGGTTTTTCCTGTAGAAGTTGTGAGTGCGTTCACGGATACGGTTTTTATTTCAATCACCTGCTTTTATTTCTTGCCGATTGATTTGAGTAAATTTAAAAATTCCACTTCACTGGGAATGTCGTCCGAATTGATTCCATCAAAAATTTTCGCTATCTCATCTGATTTGTCTGAATAATAGCATTTGAGGTACTCTTTCAGAGTGCCATAGTCTATCAAATCTCCGGGTCTGAATTCTTTGTCCGAGCCTGTTACTATCATTTTGTTGAAAACTGCCGTTTCGGCATATGTCGCGAATATTTTTTCGTAATCGAGGTCTTCATAATCGCCATAAGTATGAACCTTACCGTTTACGTTTATGGTTTCGATGTCGTATCCCGGCGTAAAAAACTGTACCCCGTTGTATTTGACCATTATCATAACGTATGCCATTTTGCTGAGAGATTTTTCCGTTGTATCAATTTTATCAAAAATTTCCGGGTACAGAATTCTCGCTATCTCTTCAATTCCGGTGAGCAATCTCCATGTGGGACGGGAAATTATCTTCTCATCCACGATGTATATTTTACCCTCCCTGACAGCTTTTATCGCACCGTATCCGCTTTCATTGAATATGATCGATTTGCTTATCTTGTTCATAGCACCTTCCTGGGCGATATATACGTCAATAATATCTCCTTTTTCGAGAAGTTTCTCTTTGGGGTAATCCGCTATGGTTGATCCTTCGCTTATGGGAACCGCATCGTCGGCTACGTTTACCGCTCCGGCATTTTTAAGTACAAAAGCCGCGAGTGAATACGGGGTTGCCGTTCTGAAAGACTTGTGAACAGATTCGAAATACACGGTTTTCCTCTCGCTTTCCGGTATTTGACTTATCCTTATCTCGAATTCGGAAAGGCTGGAATTCAAATCGTTAATCATATTTTCGGCTTCTTCTTCCTTTCCCAAAATAACACCGAGCTTTTTCAGATACTTTTCCATCTCGTCTTTGTTCTCAGGTTGAAAAGAAACAACTTTGATACCGGATTTTTCAAGTTTTTCTATCAACGCACCATATTTAGTGGTGATGAACGGTCTGATAACTATGAGGTCGGGATTCGCCGCTATGAATTTTTCAGCATCATCTTTGTAGCTGTATTGCTCGTATTGATGCACTTCAGCCGGAAATGCTTCGCTTGTTGAAACTCCTATGAGCAGGTTGCCGGCACCCAGGTGAAAAATATTTTCGGTATGCGCTCCGTAAAGGGATATGATTTTCCCGAAAGGTTTATCAAATTCGAGCACCCGCCCCTCATCATCCACAACCGTAAATGCAAATGCGTTAACAAATAAGAAAAAAGAAACCAAAACAAACAAAATACTTTTTTTCATTTTTTTCCTCCCGATATTTTATTATAAATCCTGCCTCGGAATTCTCCGGCAGAATCGTTACCGATAACTCCCCTGGTAATCACAAAAGGCTTGTCCGTGTATTCGTCGATTATCACTTCGGAATCCACACCGAATACGCTGGAAATATTTTCTTCGTTGAGAATATCTATGGTTTTACCCATGGATTTGATCTCCCCGTTTTTCATCATTATAATTTCATCACAGTAAAGGGAAGCGAGATTCAACTCGTGAAAAACAGAAATTACGGTTACTCCTCTCTGCTCGACACATTTTTTCACAACCGCCAGCAAACTGTGCGTGAAAAAAGGATCCAGATTGGAAGTGGATTCGTCGAGAAAAAGAATCGGAGTATGCTGGGCCAAAGCGCGGGCGAAAATTACCCGCTGCCGCTCTCCGCCGCTTAATGTCATGAACTCTCTGTCGAGAAAATCCTGAAGCTCAAGATCGTCAACCACATTTTCAATTATCCGATAATCGTTTTCATCAAGGGACGAGAAGCGCTTCGTGAATGGATGCCTCCCCATTTCTATTACTTCGCCGACTCTGAAAGAGAAAGGCATATCGAAATTCTGCGGAACCAGCGCTATTTTCCTGGCAATTTCTTTTTTACCGTAACCATCCAAATTTCTGCCGAAAAGATATTTTTCTCCGGAATCATTTTTTCTGTATCCGCATAATATGTCTATCAGAGTCGTCTTCCCGGATCCGTTCGGACCGACTATTCCGTAGAATCGGCCTTCTGTAGCACTCAGAGTGATGTTTTTAAGAATCTCGTTTCCTTCGATACTGAAGCAGATATTTTCGGCACTCAACACATTTTTTCCATGTTCGCTCATATGATCAGAACCCCTTCAGTTTTCTTCTGAATATGAATATGAAAAAAGGTCCGCCTAAAAGTGCTGTAATAGTTCCTATAGGTACTTCCGCAGGCAGCCATGCCCTTGTTAAATTATCCGCAGTCGCCAGCAGCGCGGCACCTGAAATAGCGGAAGTGAACAGCAGCCTTTTGTTGTCCGGCCCGGTTATGAAACGCATCAAATGGGGGATTATCAAACCCACGAAGCCGATCACCCCGGCTATCGATACCGCCGCAGCCGACATCATGGATGCGGAAATCAGCACTATGGCTCTGACAAATGACGTGTTTATACCGAGTGAGGAAGCGTTTTTTTCACCCAAAGACAATACGTTGAGATCCTTTGAGAAGAAGAGAATGACTAAAAATCCGACAATTGTGAAAACGGAGAGGATTACAACCTCACTCCAGTTTTTTGATGCAAAACTTCCCATGAGCCAGAAAACAATAGACCCTACCTCTTCACCGGCGAGATATTTCATGAAACTGAGACCGGCTGAAAAAAAAGAGGAAATTATAACACCCGCCAGCACGAGAGAAACGGGCGACAGCTTTCCCCTGTGCAACGCCATTCTAAAAACCCCAAAAAGCGTCAGTATTGCGAATATAAAAGCTGTCACGGGTACGGTAACCACGCCCAGGAAATTCCACCCCAGTACCATTGATAACGCCGCACCAAAAGCCGCACCTGATGAAATACCCAATGTATACGGGTCTGCGAGCGGATTTAAAAGAACCGCCTGAAATCCGACTCCCGAAATCGAAAGGGCTATGCCGGCTATCGCTGAACAGAGTATTCTCGGCAGTCTTACCTCCATCACGACGTACCAATTAGTACCGTGTGTTTTTTGTGCTTCCTGAGGATTTAAAACCGAATCCAAAATTATTTTTAAAACCTTTGAGAAATCTATTTTCATATATCCGGTACACGAATAAAAAGTTATCAACGTGAATATTCCCAAAAATCCCGCAATTACCAACAAGGAGAATTTTTTATTGTTTGCAGTCGAATTTGTTTTCAATTCATTCCTCCGTTTACTTCATACACGCGCATGAGATCTTCAAACATCCTGTTTTCGCTCGTGTATATTTCTCCGAATTTCTTCTGTGGCATTTTCAAACCTATGAACGGAATACCTTTTTTTTGCAGAACGCTTTTCTTGACAGCAGTACCACCTTCCGTACCGGAATCTTTCAAAAGGGCTATTTCAGGTTTTATCTCGTTTATGAGATTTTCCAGTTCATCGGATTTATTCATGCTTTCCGGCTTGAAATTAACGTGAATGACTCCCTCATTCGGTTTGATGGAGCGTGAAAATATCTTTATATCGTGCATGTTTTCCGACAATTCGTTTTTGAGTTTAGTCAACCCCACATTTCCAAGAAAGCTTATGACTTTTTTTGCACCGGAATCAATTACCCAATCGGCCATTTTTTTGTAATCCTCAACTGTTTGGTTAAAATCCAGAACAGGGATACGCTGAAAGCTCCAGAGCATTTCACTCGCGAGCATTTCATATGCTTTGTCTATGAGTCTTGCATGCGGATGGGTGAAGTCCAGAATCATATCGTAAGCTTCGCTGCGTGATATATCCGAAAATACCGGAATAACCCTGCCTGCGGATATTTCAAAGGATTTTATTCTGGAAACGATTACGGGAAAATCATATTTCACAATCGGACATGTGGTCATGGTGAGAGAAAAACGTTTACCCCGTTCAAGAAGTCTGTTTCCAAAATGCCTTGCCTCTCCCGTTCCCCCGACTATGCAAATCTTAAAACCATAACTCATACTTTATAACCCCTTGGTGTGTATATTTTGCCTTCTTTGCAAATACATTCCTCGTCGCAGAAAAAGACTATGGACATCATGTTAAGCGATTCATGCCAGTTAGCAGATGCTTGTGACAGCTTGAAAAAACACTTTTCCTCTTCTTCCATGAATGCGTTTTTAACCACGCCAACGATGAAGTCTTTTCTTATCGTGTTGAAAATATCCAGAATCTTCTTAAACTGCCATTTTCTTTTGGAGCTGACGGGATTGTAAAAAACTGTAGTGACTCCGCTTTGTGCAAAGCATTCGGCCCTCCTGACAATTTTTTCCCAGGGAATCATGATATCCGAAAGACTCAGGACTGCAAAATCAAGCGTCAGCGGTGCCCCAAGCAAAGCCCCCGCCGAAATGGCGGCAGTCACACCCGGAATTATTTCCAGATCGATACCGTTCCCCATCTCTATCGCAAGTGAGGCCATGCCGTAAACACCCGAATCTCCGCTCGATATCAGTGCAACGGTTTTCCCCATTCCGACAAGCGATATAGCCGCGGATACCCTTTCAGTTTCCCTCCTCATTCCTGTGGATATAGTTTCTTTATGCTCCAGTAAAGAAGCTATACGTTTCAGGTATTTATCGTAACCCACAACACAATCCGCCTCATCGATTGCGGAAATCGCCGAAAAGGTCATCCCGTTTGTTCCGTTGGGTCCTATTCCCACAACAAACAATTTACCGTTGTTCAAAGTATCGCCTCCGGTGCCGTTTCATAGCAATTTTGGTAACGATTCCAAAAATCGTTTTCTATTTCATAAAGAGAGAATTTGGTGGTTTTACCCCTGACAGTCATGATTTCTCTTCCCTGAAAGGATGCAAGATATGCACTGGGCATACTTATATGAGATATCCCCATATGTTTTTTCACCATGTTTTCGCAATCTATGCCGAGTTTTTCAATCACACTCTCAAGTGTTTTGCTGTTATAACCCATTGTATGGAAGATATTAAAAGCCCTTGAAAATTCATGAAATACCGGTGATTGCCATTTTTTCTCATGGCTTGCCAAAACGAGAATTCTCTTCCTGAAAATTTCCGGTACCGTATTTTCAAATTCCGATACAAGTTCATCGAGGTTCGCATCGGTGTGAAAGCCAATTCCGAGAACCATATTTTTCCTGACGAGATTAAGGTGTATCCCGCCATTTTCAAAACCCATGTCCGCGTCTTTTTCCGACAGAACATATTCTTTCGGCAAACTCATATCCCCGGGAAATTGTTTAACTCGTATACTTCCGTTTTTCAGCAATTTAGCGTTTAATATCAGAATGCCTTTCTTATTGTCGGGTACCATGTTGTTTCTTCTTGCGAATAAATCCACTCCCGTCAATCCGTTTAAATCCGTGGCAGTCGAAAAAACGGATTCGCATCCGAATTCGGACGACATTTTCAAACACAAATCAATTCCTCCGCCAAGATGTGATGAAAGCACCGGAATGCAGTATTTCAGCTTTTCATCCACCAACACCACACATGGATCATTCAATTTGGATTTCATGTGTTCGCCGATTTTTCTCGCCAATATGCCCATACTCCCCATGAAAATTATTCCGTCAAAATATCTGAAAGACTTTTCAAATTTTTCGTCCAAATTGCCTTCGGGTATGTTTATCCAGCTGTTTTCCTGAAGATACGCCTCATTTCTGACTTTTATCAGAGCTATTTTCATTTCTGATTTTCTTCCTTTCCCCTCCGGAATTCGTGGCTGAAATCCGGATCGTACAATTTCGACCTTGTATCCGAGACCTTACGAATTAAAAATATGGTGAGATTTGACGGAAAATCGTATTCTTCCCATTCTTTCAATGTCCTGGTTTCTATTCTCTGATCCATCCTCGAAACCATATGTCCTATTGTCAGCAGAGAAGAGGAAGGGTAGTGTTCCCTTAATTTTTTTATCACTTCTTTTCCCATCGATCCGGACAGGTAAACGGCTGCGGATGGCTGCTGCGAAAAGAGTATGTCGAGATTTTCCGGAACGGGAGTTTTCCCGGGGAAACGCGTTATCAGCACTGATTGTGTGGTCCCGGGTACGGTAAGCTGTTTGCCCAGATAAGCCGCAAGCGCACTGTAGGTACTTATACCCGGTATCACATCGCATTTGACCCCCGTCTGGCTTAAAAACCTTATCTCTTCGTCTATGGCACCGAATATTGCAGGATCTCCCGAATGGAGCCTCACCACGGTCTCATATTCCGAATTCCATTCACAGAGAGTTCGTGTTATCTCTTCGAGTGTCATGCCGGCACTGTCTGCTTTCAAGCATTCATTCGAGCAGTAATCAAGAATTTCCTTTGCCACGGTTGAGCCCGCATACAATACGGCATCGGCACAATTCAGCATTTTCATTCCCTTCACGGTTATCAATCCGGGGTCTCCCGGACCGCTTCCGACTATGTGTATCACAACTTCTCCCCTTTCAGCAGAAAAAATACGTGTTCACCGACAAATGCGGTTTTACTGCCAAGCTCTCTGCTGCATGATTTCGAATACATATCACATGAAGTTTCAATTCCTTTTATTTTCTTTATGATAGCTACACTTTCCATAGTTGTCAGCGCGGATACGAATTTAGTGCCGGAAGGGATGACGGAGAAAAGTTTCTCAATTCTGTATTCGTCTATGCCTCCGCCTATGAGAAGCCCGTCGGGTGTGGGCAGGTTTTGGACGATATCCGCATAATCGCCTGAAACCGGTATTATATTCGGATATCCGCCGATGTTTTCACACAAAAGTTCGTATCTGTTTCTGTCTTTTTCTATGGCGTATATTCTGCCTTTGCCATCCGTAAAATCCGTCCCGATCAAACTCGAAATCCAGATGGATGTGGCTCCGCTTCCGGCTCCTATATCCCAAATCACACGGGACGATTCCGGTTCAAGCTCATGTACCGCAAGTGCACGCGACCATTCGCGCGAAACGGGTATATTATCCGTTTTCAGCTTTTCGTTTTTCGGGAATATTTTCAGTGGTTTGAAACCATCACCGGGGGTTATCAAAAGAATCCATCTCCCGTGTTCGTAACGGAAAATTCCTCCCGGATTTATATTTATAACTGCCTCTCTGTCGCTGCCGAGTTCGAAACCGGCTTTAATAGAAACATCGTGAAACGACAGTATGTCGAGCAAAGAAACCATGTCTTCTTCATTCTTCACGAAATAACCGATTTTCCTTCCCATGGATAGCAATTTAACAGCCGTATTCCTCGTACCCACAAGATCGTGACTGTTGTGCCCACTCAATATGCTCAAATCGTTGAGATCCGTCCTGAGCTTTTCGGCGAGGTATTCGATCGATGAAGGCGAAGTCACCACTTCGTAATCTTTTTCATCCAGCTTCGAGGTTATTTTTCTTGAGTAACTGAAGAACAGAGGACTGCCACCCACACAAACCGCACAGTTATCTTTGAGTTTCATTTTCCCGATAAGTTCGTCTATTCTTTCCGGTTTGAGTGAGTCGAATATTTCAAGTTCAACAAACTCGCAGTGTGTGTTTATAAGTTTCGGTATTCGCAGCGAATGCCTGAATCCGATTATCAAATCGGATTTTTTAATTATTTCCAATGATTTCCCTGAAAAATTTTCTTCCAGATTCAAACCGGTTCCTATGAAATATATCATTTGTTTTTTTCTCCTTTTTCATCTTTCTTTTCCGCTTCCGTTGAATAATCCGATAAAATACCGTCTTTACAGAAAATTGTTATCCGAAACTCAGTCCGACAGTCTGATTCTGCAGTCAGAAGCCTCAGTTTTTTTGCCGCAGATTTCGCTATTTCCGCGAAAATAATTCCCGCTTCGCAGTTATTTTCCTCAAGTATTCGAATTACGCCGGAAAAAGGGTTGCATTCCATTATCGACCTGGTCATTTCTTCATCATATTTTTTTTCACACATTATCGTATGCAGAGCGAGAATCTCGGCTTTGGAATCACTGTACCTGCTGTCGGTATTCCAATTTCCACCTGCGAGCTTTATGATTTTCTGAAACGCGCCGGAAATCCACACCGTTTTGAATCCTTTTTCAACAGCTTTTTTTACGGAAAAGCCAAAATGATTCCCGCACATGACCATATTTTCCTTTGCTCCGAAATGTGAAACGAAATTTTTCTCACCGACTCCGCCAGGAATCAGAATTATCTCATCGAATCCGCCGGACCTGATCACATCCATCTGCGGCAGCAATGATTCTTTCCAGGATTGTTCGCTCATGGGTTGTACTATGCCCGTAGTGCCTATTATCGATATACCGTCCATTATTCCCAATCTGCCGTTCAGTGTCGATTTTGCAAGTCTTTCTCCATCTTCTACGTTAATTATCACTCTCGCCGAATCTACACCGTATTCCTGCAGCAATTCCCTCATCATCTTTCTGGGGATTTCGTTTATCGACGGCTGGCCGATTTCAATACCCAACCCCTCTTTGGTGACTCTTCCCACTCCGAATTCGGAATCGAAAGTTATCCCGCCTTTTTCTTCAAAATCGCATGTGACAGAAATCAGGCATCCGTTTGTTATGTCTGCATCGTCACCCGCATCCTTTCTGACAAATGCATATTTTTTACCTTTTATAATCGAATATTTTTCCACCGGAATCGAAAGTTTTTCTCCGCGAGGTAATTTTATTTCCACCGAATTGTATTCCAAGCCGTTAAGACTGTATTCCAGAAAAGCCTTCAATGCGGCAGTGGATGTCGTGCCGGTTGTAAATCCCTTTCTCAGTATTTTTCCGTCATTAAAAACGTACATGGAGTTCAAGATCATCTGCGCCCGAATTCAAAATAATCATCATTCACGCATTTCAGCAGTGCATTGGTTATGGCTGCGGCTATTGTGCTTCCGCCTCTGCTTCCGGAAATACTTATGTATGGAATATCCGAATATATCAGTTTCGCTTTCCATTCGGCGGCCCCCACAAATCCCACCGGAACTCCTATCACGAACGATGGGTGAGGTCCTTCCAAAAGTCTGCGCAGCGCTGTCGGAGCATTTCCTATGACAAAAAGGGCATCTCCCGATTTCAACGCTTTATCAATTCCCGCATATGCACGCGATATCCCCATGTTTTTTGCGCACGACGATACATCTTCGTCGGCTATATGGCACCGGTAATCTATCATCGGGAACTTAACCTTTGAAATTCCCGATAGCACCATGCTGACATCGGTTATTATTCTTCTATGAGAAAGGGCTTTTTTAAAACACTCGAAGAAATTGTCGGAAAAAAGTACGGCTTCTCCCACTGTAGGATCTCCGGTAGTATGTACGACACGCTTTACAATTTCCCATTGTACTTCATCATAGCGTTGCCGTGTTTTTCTGTTTTCCATAATCGATTCGATTATGGAGAAACTTCGATTTTCAATTTCAATAGGATTCAGCAAAATATTCCAGTCTCCTTGTTTAGTTATTCGGCAAAGAAGACTGATAATACGGAAAAGGCAAGAAAAAAGGTCGCTTCTCTACCGGAAAAAGCACACATTCATCTTCTGGATAGGTCTCCCGACTCTCGGTTCATCCTAATCTCCGCACCTTCCCAGTGTTAATCACCAGTGGTAAAATTGCGGATTTCGTCCCCGATCACGGTGGCCGGACCGTTCCGGATTTTAACCGGATTCCCTTTTACGTTTTCACATCCAGAAAACTTATTTATTCACTTGTTTTTATTCTATCACATATCATTACTTTTTAAAACAATGCCCCGTTTTAGAAAATGGTAATATTCTTTAATATTCAATATGTGTAAATCATATTTTATTGTAAAATTAATTATAGGTAGGATAATATAAGCTATAATATGATCATATGAATAATGTTCAATGAGTAAAGCCTAATCATGTTGGAAAAAGATAAAATGAGATTTGATGACGGCATTACGGTATACTTTCTTGAGAGGAACGTACGGCAGAAATCCTGAAAATAAAAGTAAATAAAAACGTCGATTATCACAGAAGAATAATTGAATAAACGAAGGGATTGTTCATAAATTTTTAAAAAGCGTATCCTATAGCAGCAGAAAGTGTGGACAATATTTTTCCAGGTTTTTAAAATCAAGGAGGAATTATGGGACAATCTAAGAAAGTTGTATTTACTCTTGTTTTATTGGCTTTTTTATCCATCGCGGCATTTGCCGCAGCGACGGGAGGAGTTGAATTGCTGCCATTATGGGAAAAAGACAACACAAATGAATCCCGGAGAATCGTCGTCATAAGCGATCTTCATCTGGGAGTCGATGACAGCTTTTCCGAAACTGTAAAAAACAAAGAGCTGATCGCCGAGTTTGTGGAACGTCTTGCGATAAGCGGTATAGATGAACTCGTAATCGCGGGCGATATGCTCGACGAATGGTTTGTACCGGTATCATATCAGCCGCATACCGATCTGAAGACATTCTTCGAAAAAGTTGCGGATAATAATGCTTCGATTATGGCCGCTTTTGAAAAAGCTATTCAAAGCGGTGTCAAAGTGATCTATGTTCCGGGCAATCACGACCTGCTTCTGGATGCTGAGACACTTTCGAATATTATTCCGGGTATCATTCAGTTCCGTGATGTTGACGGCCTTGGAACATACCGCACAGGCGAACGCTCCGAAATCGTAATTGAGCACAGCCACCGATATGACACTTTCTGTGCTCCGGACACGCTTTCCAACAAAGAAATAACCGGTGATTACCCCTCATTTTTACCTCCGGGGTATTTCTTCACCCGCATAGCTGCCACATCGGTCAGCGAAGGCAAATCTGCCCCCGAAAAAGAAATTCCTCAGATCGAAGCACCTTCAAAAGAAAATGTTGACCAGCTTGATGCCTATACATATTACAAGATGTGGTTGTGGACGGCGACAACATTCCCAATACAGGCCGGTTACGACGAAAAAGTCATATACTGCGGTGTGAACGGATACGACAACAGTTTTTCCCTGAGCGATTTAATACCCACAGTTCAGGATGACGGGTCTATCAGTGCCGTGTTGTATTCGAATGTACAGAGACGCTGGGATGAAGTTCAGGAAAACAACCACGTGGCCACAAAAAATCCTTATTCTGTGGCAACCGTGGGAGCCGTCGACCATAAATTCTTCGACGAGCAGGCAGTCAAGCAGTATTTTGATCTGGATACGACAGTTGATGTGGTTGTTTTCGGTCACTCGCACGTACCGGTCATCAATCGCTTCCAGGAAGGTTATAATAAAGAAAAAATATACGCCAACAGCGGTACCTGGATTGATGAAAACCTGATAGGTCTGGAAAGATGTTTCGTGGTTATCGAATCAGGAGAACAGCATACGGACGTCCGCCTGATGCAGTATCATGAGGACGGAACCATAAGCGATACAGAGCTGAAGTAAAACTCCGCTTTAATTATAGAACCGGCTTCCTTTGACTGTTTAAGTCAGCAGAAGCCGGTTTTTGTTTATCGAACTTTTTTAATTCAAATTTTTGAAATTTTTCTATAAAAATTCATATGAAAGAACAGGGTTTATAAACCGGATAGAAATACTTCCAGGGCCGCATTGAAAGCATCCGGATTATCGATATTTGCGCAATGTCCAGCATCGGGTATGAGGGCGTATTTAGAATGGGATTCCAAACCATGAAGCAAGATTGCCGCATCTTTGGAAAGCTGTAAGTCATGTTCACCACTTATGATCATCAAAGGATATGTTACTTCCGTTTCTTTTTTCGTGAAAAGAGACTTCATGTTAGACATAGAGGGAAAAGACCTTCTTTTGAACTTTTCAATTCCACGTCCGAAGATTTCGCGGCCTCTATCACTGCAGGTAGATACTTTTGTCACATAAGCTCTGAATTTTTTCATCGAAAAAATGGTGTATAGCATCCATTTGAGGCCTTCCTTAGCTTGGGCCTTTAAAATGTGTTCATTGGCTTTGTGTATAGAATAGCCACCAACAATGGTTATTGATCTGACCATATCTTCATAACGTTGCGCAAAATCCTGTGCAACCAGCGAACCCAAAGAAACACCAACGACATGGCAATCGGCTATCATGTTCTTATCAAGTATTTCTTTCATAATATCCGCTATATCCATCATTGTAACTGCCATGCCTTTCGCCCGGCTTTTTCCGTGACCCGGAAAATCAAGTAGAACGAGCTGGTAATCATCTCTGAAAAAATCTATCTGTGCTTCGAAGATTTCATGATCCGCAAAAGCAGAATGGAGCAGGAAAAGTGTTTCTTTACCCTTGTTGGCTAATAGATAATATACCATCGATACATTTTTGTAACAGATCACTTTTTCGGTACCGTAATTTCTAATCATGGTTTTCACCTTCCAATTCTAAATAAAAATTCCTGAACCATTCCAGTATTTGTGTGTAATAATAAAGTCCAAGATCGAGGGTTTTCAGCTGAAACTTAACGATATCCACAAGCTGTTCCGGTACTCTCATTTGTGCGGATTCGGATCGGCCTTCTTTGAATTCCTTAACTTTGTTCTCCAGTTCACAGATTATTGATTTGCAAATGTTCAAACGCTCAGAGGGCTGCATTAAACCTAAGAAAAACAGCCTGGTCGTAACTTCGTGTTCCGTTTTGTTCGGCAAAACATACGATAACATCCAAGTCATAAAGTGTGTCTTTCCAGTCCCAGTAATGGAATATATCTTTTTTTTGCGGCCGTTCTCGACAGTTTCATATACTTCGACATGAACGTTGTTTTCCAGCTTCTTCAGGGCGGCCTGTATGCTTCCAAGGCTGGCACTGAAAAACGGAGAAACCTTTTTCTCCAGAGCGGCTTTTATATCATATTGGGTGAGATTGCGAATCAGTAGAAAACCTAAAATAACGTATTCCATTTCAGATACCTCCTTAAATGTATTTCGCCCTATTATAATATACCTAATAGGTATAAGTCAATCATATTTGATACATTACTAAGCGGAACCTGATAAAAAACTCAAATATTCGTCATTCCGATTTTTTGATATTTCACGTAAACGTTATATTTCCGGGCATCACGAGTATATGGGATATCATTTTTCAACATAGAAGAAAATCCCCCTAAATTTGGTATGGAAGAATACAGTGTTTACCGTAGTTGTGTAAATAGTACCGTTGCAGGTTCTGCTACGATTAAAACTGGCATAAGACTTGAAGAGGAGCGGGAATTGGATTCCCGAAATCTTTTATATATTTTTAACTGATGGCAGGAAGTATTCTTTTTTTAAATTTACAAAGTCAAACAGAAGCTGATTATTAAGAGATTGCAGAAGAAAATTCTGAAAAGTATGAGAAAATTCCAAAAAACTAAATTTATAGTGTTTCAGATAACTTGAGCGATTATCAATTTTTTAATATGGGAATACGGAATGGATATTCTGTAGATTGGAAACAACAAAACCGGCTTCCTTTGACTGTTTAAGTCAGCAGAAGCCGGTTTTTGTTTATCGAGCTTTTTTAATTCAAATTTTTGAGCATTTCATACAATTCTTCTATAAAATCTACGACTCTCGGTGTTGGTCTTAAAATTTTGTATGACGGAATCAGGAATATGTTGTTGTTTTCTCCGGCCTTTGTCTCGTATATCAGAGGGTTTGAATCCACAATATCTTCGACTTTGCTTATTGCCATGGCTCCGAATATGAAATCGGGATTCTGCTGAACCAGGTATTCCGGTGTTACGATAGGTTTGGCCATCTGACTCGTGACTATGTTTTCACAACCGAGTATTTCGAGAATCTGTCCCGGCAGCGATTGTTCGTTGAATCCCTGCATCGGACTGGCAGAGTAGAGAAACGCACCTTTGAGATTCAGGGGATTTTCGGAAAGTGCCGTTCTGATTTCAGCAAGCATTTTAAGCTTTTCCGCACTTAAAACAATAGCTTCCTGCTGTTTTCCCACCAGAATACCGAAGAGAGGAAGTTCAAGCAGAACCTCTTCGAGATAATCTGAAGAATAGGACAGATATTCAACACCGTTTTGCGCGAGTACTTCGGCAAATTGTGTATTCATAGAGTTGAGAATCACAAGGTCGGGATCAAGCGATATTATTTTTTCCAGACTCGGCTGTGTCAGAGACCCCACGGATTCGAGACGTGAAGTTTCTTCTTCGGGCCATATACCGCTTCTCGTAGTGGCAATACCGGCTATGTTGGCTTCGCCGCCAAGCATGTAGATTATCTCCACGGCAGCCGGTGAAAGCGATACTATTCTCTTGTACTCTTTCAATTCAACGCTGTGTTCCTGATCCGAAACCGTTATTCCCCATTTTGAAAAAAAGGAAACCGACATAATCGACACAAATAACAATACTAAAAAAACTTTTCTCATAGAATACCTCCATATGATTTTTTATTTGCAATGGCTATTAAGGTTTACTTATGGTGAAAAGCACTCGTTGTCTTTTCATGTCTGGTGTAGTCTTCACCTTCCGGACAGAATTCGGAAGACTCTTTTATTATGCCTTTAAGCAACTCTATTGCTATGTTGTTGCCCCAGAACACCCCGTCGGACTTTAATCGGAAAGACTCTCCACCATTGTTTTCAAAATACCCCATTGATACAAAATGGCTGAACTTTTCCATAAAAGCTTCATATTCTTTTTCCTTCAAAATTTCTTTAAAATGTAGCAAATCATACTTTCCAAACTGCATCAAACCGAGAATTCCGTTGAAAAAATCGTATCTTTCGTTCTTGCGGGTAAACATACTTTTTTGCGGCATCATTCTGTAAATACCTATATCGCCCAATCTTCCACCGGCACCAATTCCTATTGGTAATACATCCGAATTCAGATACTTCAGTTTTATATACCTGTATTCATCTTTTTCGGGTTTTACGAGTTTTGAAAGCTCGAGAAGGTCGAATCCTTTTTCAAGTATAAATTCATAAAACGTATTGTGAAGCATTTTATCGGATTCGAGAGTTCTGTCAAAATAGATTTCCCCTGCCTGTATCTGCGCATTAAGCCTGGACCCGTCATGGAGCATGAGCGAATAAAAGCTTATGCTGTCCACATCGCATTTAATTGCCGCTTCAGCGTCAGATAAAACATTTTCCCGAGTCTGTCCCGGGTAAGAGTATATTATGTCGATGCACAAAGTTCCTTTAAACATTTCTCTCAGTGAAGAAAGTCTTTTAATTGTTTCTGCACGGTTAAAAGCCCTGCCAAGTGTTTTTCTGCCTTCGTCCGCGAAAGTCTGAATACCGACACTGAACCTGTTCACACCCAAATCCTGCATCAGTTTTACTTTTTCATAATCCAGATTGTGCAATGTGGTTTCAAATGTGAATTCCACATCGTTCGACAGCGGGAAATTTCGTTCTATTGACTTTAAAATTCTTTCAAGTTGTTTACAGGTAAGAGTTGTCGGTGTTCCGCCGCCGAAATAAACAGCTTTGAATTCCTTTGACTTTATATATTCGTATTCGGAGTATTTCTCGATTTCTTCCAAAAGATACCGGGTGTAAGATTCGAGGTCATCTTTTTTCAAACCACGGTTTAAATTGCAAAAGGTGCATATTCTGTCACAATACGGTACGTGGAAATAAATTACCCGTTCGTCTTTTCCCGGGTACGAATTCAAGGTATCCGTAAGTTCTTCTTCATTTGCCATTTCCGGCCTCGTGAGGTTCAGAAAAGATTTTAAGGCAAATTCGGAATCGTGATGTGATCTATATCTTCTTTCATTCATCTATATCACCACTTCTTTGCCTTCCGTTTTTTATCAGCGATTCCGTCGAATCGTGATGTGTTCTGTATCTTTTTTCATTCATCTGCATCACCACTTCTTTGCCTTCCGTTTTTTATCAGCGATTCCGTCGAATCGTGATGTGATCTGTATCTTCTTTCATTCATCTATATCACCACTTCTTTGCCTTCTGTTTTTTATCAGCGATTCCGTCGAATCGTGATGTGATCTATATCTTCTTTCATTCATCCGCATCACCACTTCTTTGCCTTTCGTTTTTTCTCAGCGATTCCGTCGAATCGTGATGTGATCTATATCTTTTTTCATTCATCCGCATCACCACTTCTTTGCCTTTCGTTTTTTCTCAGCGATTCCGTCGAATCGTGATGTGATCTATATCTTCTTTCATTCATCTATATCACCACTTCTTTGCCTTTCGTTTTTTCTCAGCGATTCCGTCGAATCGTGATGTGATCTATATCTTCTTTCATTCATCTATATCACCTTTCTGTTTTCATCCATAACAGAATTCTCCTCCTTGCTCCCATATCCGTAATATTCCGAAATTCATATACATTTTTTCATCTTAAAGCACGAATTGTCGTTGCCTGGAATTTTCGGCACAACATAAGGAAAGCCTTCATCGCAAAAACCTATAAAAACATCAACTCCGTACACTTCTCTGATTATCTCCCTTTTGAAAATGCTTTTCGGATTTCCCGAATATTTTATCTCATTGTCTTTTATGAAAATTACCTCATCGCAAAAAAGGGATGCGAGGTTGAGATCGTGCAGCACCGCAACAGCTGTTAATTCGTTTCTTACTGTCATGTTTTTTATAAGCGACATAAGCTCCACCGCGTGATTCATATCAAGATTTGATGTTGGCTCATCCAGCAAAACCACTTCCGGAGACTGGACAAGGGCCCTGGCCAGCAAAACTTTCTGAAATTCCCCTCCGGAAAGCGACAGCGCTATTCTGTCTTTAAACCTCTTAAGGTCAAGATCAAGCATTGCCGATTCGACAATACTTCTGTCGGATTGCGTATACCCTTCCCAACGGTTTTTCAAGTGTGGGAGTCTTCCCATTAAAATGGTTTCGAATACCGATAGTCCCATTGACATCTCGGATTTCTGAGGAACAAATGCCATTTTTTTTGCGATGGAATTCCTGCTCATATTGGAAATTTCCTCTTCGAAAAGAAATACGGTTCCGCTGTCGGGTGAAATGTATTGCATGATATTCTTGAGCAATGTCGATTTTCCCGAACCGTTCGGCCCAAGAATACCGAAAAATTTACCGTTACCAACTTCAAAACATATCTTTTCGAGTATTTTCCTTTCTCCGTATCCGAAGCTAAGGCCATCTACTTTCACACAGCTGTTCATATTACACCTTCTTTCTCGCCTTGAATGCAAGATATATGAAAAATGGAGCTCCAAAAAACGCGGTAACCACCCCGATTGGAATTTCTGTGGGTGCTAAGATGTTTCTCGCAAGCGTGTCCGAGAAAAGTAAAAACAAACCGCCTGCCAATATAGTCGGCATCAATAGTCTGGTATTGCTGTAGCCAACTATGAGTCTCATGGTGTGAGGTACTATTAATCCTACGAAGCCTATCATCCCGGTGAATGCAACCGAAAAAGCAACGATCAGTGAGGAAACCACCAGCAAACGCTTTTTCATCTTCGCAACATTTATACCCAAAGAATGTGCTTCCTGTTCTCCCATCATTATCGCATCAAGGTCATTTCTGTGAAAAACGAAATACATAACAGACAGAAGTAGTGGTATGGATATTATGGTTATCTTGCTCCATGATGCTCCGCCTAAATACCCCATTGTCCACACCATGATTTTGTATGAATCCTCTCCTATCGCATACATTGCGAAGGAGGTGAAGGCACCGAGAAAAGAAGAAACCGCAATACCTATTATCAGCAAGGTTGAAGTGTTTACTTTTCCCTTGAAATTAGACAGACGGAATATTAGAAAAGAAACCGAAACCGATATCACAAACGCGAGTATGCCGTAATAAATTTCGCCCAACCCCAGCACAAAAGCCAAAACTGCTCCGAAAACAGCACTTGCGCTTATACCTATTATATAAGGGTCGGCCAGCGGATTTTGGAATACCGCCTGGACAACAGTTCCGGATGACGAAAGCATCATACCTACCAAAATCGCCATAATAGCGCGCGGAATTCTTATGTCCAGCAGAATTTTTCTGTACGAATTTTTCACTTCCGGGTTGTTGAACACAACTTTTAAAATATCTTCGACCGGGATTTTTACTGCTCCAATGTACACCGTAAAGATGAACATGGCAAACAACAACACCAAAAGCAATGCGGAAAGTTTTTTTGAAGATCTTAATAGCATTAGAATACCTCTCTTAAATATATAGACCAGTATATATATAGTATATAGATAGACATTTCTTTTGTCAACAGTTGGGAATTTTATCTTTTATTCGAAAGACAAAACATTTATTAATGCTCTTTGAATGAAATAATTATAGATTCGATTATCACAGACCCGAAAGGAGAAACAAAAATGAGAAAAACAGCTAAAAAATTAATAATCATCATGATTATTATTTTGACAGGATCTGCCGCAGTATTTTCTTCCGACACGTTGGGGGAAGAAATACCCGAAATAAGTTTTAAAAACGATCCGGCATCGCAATGGAGTTTCGAACTCAACACGGAAGAAAATCTGATAACGTTTTCACATCCGGAATATTCAGATTATTATTTTGAAGTCGACTGTGACGGAACCGTGAGCGACGGGCATTACATGGGTATAACTCCTGTGGTTAAGGGAGTCAGAATGGAAACAAAATTCTTCTACAACATGGCCCCGTTCCTTTATCCGGTGCTTGATCCTACTGTTCACAGGATAGAAAAAATATCCATAAAATCTGACAATGCCAAGGATGTCGAAAACAAGGGGGATTTCCTCAGAGTGCGTTTTGAAGGCGGTACGTACAGGATGCTGCGGCCAGTGGGCGGCGATGATAAATTGTATATGGAAGCGGCGTTTTGGTTTGCAAAAGACGGGCTATATATATTCGTAAACGGATTGTACTATATATTGCCTTCCATGAACAACACCGAAATTTCACTTATCACAAGGGGAGAAGAACGGAAGAGAACCATAACGCCTTCATCCGAAGCATCCCTGGAATATTTTGACGATGTAACGGAAATAAATGTGGCAGACGGTGTATTCGGGAGCATCGACATAATGACATATATAAACAGATTACAGCTCCAGGTTCATCAAAACTCAGGTACAAGCGGATTCGAACTGGATCTTGACCATTCTTTCAAAGACAGGGGACAAAAAGAAATTCTTTCAAAGATATTTATGGCGTTTTAGCATTAAGTTTCATGTGTTGATTTAAACTTTGTTTTTAAAATTTTATAAGAGCCGATCTAAAATAAAAACCGGTACGCTTTGAACTGAGAAAGCCGTATCGGTTTTTTTTATAAATTTTTAAAATCTATCGTGATTTTCATTTGACAAATCGATACGATGATAGTAAAATATATTTAGCATACTAAATATATCGATGCTAAATATTAGCACAGCAAGTATAGAAGGGGTGAAAATTATTGGAGCGGAATGCGGTAGTATTTGATATTTTCAAAACACTGAAAAAAGTAACGCATTCTCTGCGGCACAACATGGAAGAAGAATTTAAAGAATTCAATCTCACGGCCCCGCAGGGAACCATAATCACCTATCTCTTCAAATACGGAGATTTGAGGATAATCGACCTGAGTGAAAAAATGAGGATTTCAAGCAGCACTATTTCCGGAATAGTAGACAGACTCGAGGACCACGGATATGTCGACAGGAACAGAAACGAAAACAACAGGAGGGAAGTCAGGATTTCTTTGAACGATAAATTCAAAGAAAAATTAAAAAAACATATACTCGACAGGAAAAAAAGTTACTCGAATCTGATGACGGCCGTGTCCGAAAAGGAACTTGAGGAAATTTACATTTCACTGAAGAAATTGGAAAATATTTTAAAAAATTCATCAGAATTTAATTCAGAAATAAAAGGAGAAAAAAATGCTGAAACTGGCAAGATATCTTAAACCGTATCTGATATTCATAATAATCGCCGTCGCATTGCTTTTTTTACAGGCCGTGAGCGAGCTTGCTTTGCCCGATTATATGTCCAAAATAGTGAATACCGGAATACAGCAGGGTGGTATTGAAAATTCAATTCCAAAGGCAATCAGAAAATCCACGATGGATAAAGTCGTTTTATTCATGAAAGACACCGATAAGAAAGATGTTTTGAGCCATTACTATCTCGTGGATTCCAAGTCACCGGATTATCAGAAATATTTGGCAGAATATCCGGTCCTCGAAAATGAAGCGATCTACGTTTTAAAAGATTCTGATATTGCCGAATTTACAAGATTGAACCTGGCTATGGGTAAAGCGCTCATGGTTGTCTCCGGAATCCAAAAGGCCAAAGATGAAGCCGTTGACGGTTTTATGGAGATAAACGGAATGAAAATGCCGGCCGGCATAGATCCATTCATAATGTTCAAAGCCATGCCCGAACAACAGCGACTGGATATGCTCGCGGAAATAGACAAGACTGTTGAAGCTCTCGGTGAGGGGATGGTCAATCAGACCGCGGTGCTGGGAATCAAAAATGAATACCGGCAAATAGGCATAGATACTGACAAAATCCAGAGTGATTATGTGATATGGACCGGAATATTGATGCTTCTGATAGCGTTGCTGAGTGCGGCTTGTACGGTAATGGTGGCGTTTATAGCTTCGAAAGTGGCAGCAGGAGCCTCCAGAAATATCAGACGGGATGTTTTTCAGAAAGTGGAAAATTTCTCCAATTCTGAGTTCGTTAATTTCTCGACAGCCTCGCTTATAACGAGGACGACTAACGATATTACACAGGTACAGCTCGTTGTGGTGATGATAATAAGGATGGTATTCTACGCTCCGATATTGGGTATAGGCGGAATATTGAGGGCTTTGGAAAAGAGTGCCTCCATGTCCTGGATAATAGCTCTGGCCGTAATAGTGCTTCTCGGACTTATCGCGGTGGTCTTCACCGTGGCGCTGCCCAAGTTTAAAAAGATACAGAAACTGATAGATAAACTCAATCTCGTGACAAGGGAAAACTTGTCCGGTATGATGGTAATCAGGGCTTTCAACACGCAGAATTTTGAAGAGAAGAGATTCGACAATGCGAACACGGAAGTAACCAAAAACAATCTTTTCGTGAACAGGGTAATGGTTTTCATGATGCCGGCAATGATGTTCATAATGAACGGCGTGATGCTGCTCATAGTATGGGTTGGCGCACACAACATAGCGGAATCGAGTATGCAGGTCGGGGACATGATGGCATTCATGCAGTACGCCATGCAGATAATATTCTCATTCCTGATGCTGTCGATGATGTTCATAATGATTCCGCGCGCATCGGTTTCCGCATCCCGTATATCCGAAGTTCTCGAAGTCGATCCCCATATAAAAGATCCCGAAAAGCCTGTCGAGTTCTCGGATAAAGTCAAAGGCAAAGTTGAATTCAAAAATGTTTCCTTCAAATTTCCGGGAGCCGAAGAAAACATGCTCAAAGACATAAGTTTCACCGCCTGCCCGGGTCAGACCACCGCCATAATAGGTTCGACCGGGTCAGGAAAATCGACATTGATAAACATGATCCCCAGATTTTACGATGCGACTCAGGGTCAAGTTCTGATAGACGGAATTGATGTGAGAAAAGTCACGCAAAAAAATCTCCGGTCAAAAATAGGATACGTACCCCAGAAAGGGATACTTTTCAGCGGTACGATAGATTCCAATCTCAGATATGCCGACAAAAACGCTCCGGAACAGCTCATAGAAAAATCTGCCGAAATTGCACAGGCATCGGAATTCATAAATGAAAGCCCTGAAAAATATGAAACCCATATTTCCCAGGGAGGCACCAACGTATCGGGGGGACAGAAACAAAGACTGTCAATAGCGAGAGCGCTGGTTAAACGAGCTCCCATATACATATTCGACGACAGTTTTTCCGCTCTCGATTACAAAACAGATATGGCACTTCGCAGAAAACTCAGGGAGGAAACTGCTGAAAGTACTCTGATAATAGTCGGACAGAGAATAGCAACCATAAAAAATGCCGAACAGATACTCGTGCTCGACGAAGGTAGAATAGTCGGAAAGGGCAGACACGATCAGCTTATGAAAGAATGCAAAACATATCAGGAAATTGCTTTATCGCAACTTTCGGAGGAGGAGCTGGCATGAGTCAAAAAGATGTAAAGAACAACAATAAGGCTTCCCGCGACAGAGAACACGGAGGAATGGGCGGAGGTCCTGCCATAATGAGAGGCGGCGAAAAAGCCAAAGATTTCAAAGGTACTTTCAAAAAACTCATCAAGTACCTCGGAGAATACAAGACCGCAATTTTTATAGTATTCATATTTGCGGCATTCAGTGCCGTGTTTTCCATAATCGGACCGAAGATACTCGGAAATGTTACCACAGAATTGTTTGAAGGAATAATGAACAAAATCAGAAACACCGGACAGGGTATCAACTTCGAATCCATAGCGAATACATTGCTGATTCTTCTCGGACTATATCTCGCAAGCTCTCTTTTTGCGTATATACAAGGCTGGATAATGTCGGGAATTTCTATGAAAGTCAGCTATAAGTTCAGAAAAGAGATATCCCGTAAGATAAACAAACTGCCTCTGAAATACTTCGACAGAACGAGTCAGGGCGAGGTGCTTTCAAGAGTTACAAACGACGTGGATACGATAAGCCAGACTCTCAACCAGAGTTTGACACAGATGATAACATCTCTGACAACGGTTATCGGTGTGATAATAATGATGTTCAGCATAAGCTGGCAAATGACGCTCGTCGCTCTTTTGATTATCCCGGTTTCGATGTTCCTCATAGCATTTGTAGTGAAGTATTCTCAAAAATATTTCAAGAAACAGCAGGAATTCCTCGGACACGTAAACGGGCATGTCGAAGAGATGTACGGCGGACACATTGTTGTGAAGGCTTTTAACGGCGAGGAAGAGAGTATAAGAAAATTTGACGAATTCAACAACGAGCTTTACGGTTCGGCATGGAAATCCCAATTCCTTTCCGGGATGATGATGCCGATAATGGTTTTCGTCGGGAATATCGGCTACGTTATCATAAGCATATTGGGAGGTTGGCTTGCGGTTAAAGGAACGATATCCGTCGGCGACATCCAGGCATTCATACAGTATGTAAGGTCTTTCACACAGCCCATCGCCCAGATAGCCAACATATCCAACATATTCCAGCAAACGGCTGCGGCAGCTGAGAGGGTATTCGAATTCCTGGGTGAGGAAGAAGAAATACACGACACTGCAAATCCTGTAGATCCAGCCATAGTAAAGGGACATGTTGAATTCAAAAATATCCACTTCGGCTACATTCCGGAAAAGACAATAATCAACGATTTTTCGGTGAACGTGGAAAAAGGAATGAACGTGGCCATAGTTGGCCCCACCGGTGCCGGAAAAACCACCATAGTAAAATTGCTCATGAGATATTACGATGTCAACAGCGGCGAAATTCTGATAGGCGGCCACAACATAAAAGATTTCACACGTAACGATTTGAGATCGAATTTCGGTATGGTGCTGCAGGATACCTGGCTTTACAACGGCAGCATAATGGAAAACATCAGATACGGCAGGCTGGATGCCACCGATGAACAGGTGCTTGTGGCAGCAAAAGCTGCTCATGTCGATTCGTTCGTTCACACACTCCCGGATGGTTACAACATGATTCTCGACGAAGAAATTTCAAATATATCGCAGGGACAGAAGCAGCTTATAACCATAGCAAGGGCCATACTTGCCGACCCGAAAATACTGATATTCGATGAAGCCACAAGCTCGGTAGACACACGAACAGAATTTCAGATTCAAAAGGCGATGGAAACCCTGATGACGGACAGAACAAGTTTCATAATCGCCCACAGACTTTCCACGATAAGAAACGCCGACCTGATACTCGTCATGAACAACGGAGACATAGTAGAGCAGGGCACTCATCAACAATTACTCGATAGAAAAGGATTTTACAGCGAGCTGTACGAAAGTCAATTCGAAAAACCGCTCGTGGATTGAAAAACGAATTAAATTAAGTATTTGACGGTTCGACTCCTTCTGAAATGCCGGTATGCATGAAGTGTACGGCTAACAGAAGGAGTTTTTTTGAAATTGAAACTTGTTTGCATATAATGTTTAGATTGACATATATAAGTTATAGTGATATAATAACTTGCGAATGATTCGCAAATTATCGCAAGGAGGTTTTTTTATGAAATTAAAGATAGCTTCGCTGATCGCTTTTTCTTTGCTCTTGTCGCTGACATTTTTAGGAAAATTAACGGTGGCGGTTTCAATAGTCCCCGAAGAGACTTTCGTCAAAAAGGTGGCAGGCGATCTGGTTAAAACAGTCGTGATGATACCGCCGGGGTACAGTCCGGCAAATTACTCGCCTAACCCCAGGGAAATGCAGGCCTTATCGGATTCGAGCATATATTTCTCTATAGGTGTTCCTACGGAATCCGCCAACATAATTCCGAAACTGAAAGGCATTAATGGTAAAATAGAACTGGTTCCGCTGAATGAATACGTGGAAAAATTTTTCGAATCGAGAAAAATAGACACTTCACGTGATCCGCACATATGGATTTCACCTCTGCGAGTGGTCGAAATGGTTGAGATCATAGCCGAAAAACTCGTGGAATACGATTCACAGAACAGTGATGTTTATTACAAAAATGCCAGAGAGTTTATTAAAGAACTTTACGGGCTGCACAACGAAATACTCGTATCACTCCAGGGATTGAGCAATAAAAGTTTTATTGTTTACCATCCCGCATTCGGTTATTTTGCGGATGATTACGGCCTTGAGATGATAGCTCTCGAAGAACACGGAAAACAGGCGACACCTAAGAGGATTCAGGAAGTGGTGGATTTCGCCAAAGAAAACGGAATAAAGGCTATTTTCTATCAGAATGAAATAGACAGCAAACAGACTGTGGCTTTTGCTGAAGAAATAGGCGGTGAGACTGTGCAGGTTGCACCTCTTTCGCCGGATTATGTGGAAAATCTTAGAAAAATGGCAGCTTTGTTCAAAAAGGTACTGGAAAAAGAGGGGAAATGATAACCGAAAAAGTAATTGAAGTTGAAAATTTAACAGTGAAATACGATAACGATTACGCCCTGAAAGGAATATCTCTTTCGGTATACGAAAGAGATTTTCTGGGCATAATCGGTCCGAACGGAGGCGGTAAAAGCACATTGCTGAAATCTCTGCTCGGGCTTATAAAGCCTTTAAGCGGTACGATAAAGATATTCGGCAAATCTTTGGCCCATTCCAGGGAAAAAAGCATGATAGGTTATGTTCCACAGATAACCGTATTTGACAAGAGATTCCCTATAAACGTCTTCGATACGGTTTTGTCGGGAATGCTTGGCGGGAAATTCAGACCTTTCAGAAGGTTCACGGCCGATGAACGGCAGAAAGCGTACTCACTCCTCGAAAAACTCGGAATAGAGCAAATTTGCCGCAAACAAATAGGAGAACTTTCCGGAGGGCAGCTGCAGAAAGTCATAATAGCGCGTGCACTTGCCGTGAATCCGCGAATAATGTTTTTAGACGAACCAACTTCAAGCGTCGATGTGCAGTCAAAAGACGAGATCTTCGATTTTTTAAGGGAATTAAACAAAGACATGACCATAATCGTGGTAACGCATGATATGGCGGCGCTTTCTTCTTATTTTAAAAATGTGGCCTGCCTCAACAAAACCATACACTATCATGGTGAAAAAGAGCTGAGCAACGAAGTGATAACTGAGACTTTCGGTTGCAACATAGATTTGATATCCCATGGTTTTCCGCATAGGGTTTTTGAAGTTCACGGAGATGAAAAAAATGTTTGAAGCCATTTTCAAGTATGAATTCCTTCAAAATGCCTTTCTGGCTGCAATTCTTTCGAGTATAGTCTGTGGAATAATTGGCACTATAATAGTGGAGAAAAAACTCGTCATGATGAGCGGCGGAATCGCACACACAGCTTTCGGGGGAATCGGGATGGGATATTTTCTCGGTATCGAACCCATAATAGGCGCTTTGATATTCGCAGGCGGTGCTTCGGTCGCAATATCCACTATAAAACGTAAGACAAACACAAATGCCGATGCTTTCATAGGCATATTGTGGGCCATGGGAATGGCAAGCGGAATACTTTTCATAGCCTTTACCCCGGGATATCCGCCGGATATGACTTCATATCTTTTCGGAGATATATTGACGGTTACTTCTTCAGATATTGCTATTATGCTCTCGCTTGTAATATTCGTATCATTCTCCGTGATAACGCTGTTCAATTACTGGAAAGCATTTTTATTCGATGAAGAATTCACTTTCGTAATAGGCATGAAAAACATGTTTATGGAATATTTCATGATGGTATTGATAAGTATAACCGTGGTAGTTTTGATAAGGGTTGTGGGAATAATACTTGTGATAGCTTTGCTGACCACTCCGCCGGCAATTGCGAGAATGTTCTCAAAAAATCTGAAAAACATAATGATAGTCTCCGGATTGATGGGTATTCTGTTCTGTTTTCTCGGTTTGTACTTCTCCTATCAGTTCAACATACCGTCCGGCGCCACGATTATAATGGTTTCAGGATTATTCTACATCTTGTCGATTATCGTGAAAAAATTCGTGGCCGGAAAGTCTTCATAAAATTTAATTCCAATATAAAATTTTAAAATAATAACTCCCTCGTGGGAGTTTTTGTTTTATCATACAATCCCAAATTCCTCGGAACTTCATAGCATTTTTCATTTCTTCTACTGTGAATTTTAAGTTAAATGAATTAAATATGATTTTTTTGTTATAATATTGTCTGAATATGAATTTTTTAAATAATTTGAAATTATTAATTACATCGAATGATAAAAATTCGTTGACCACATATATGAATTTTCATTAACATAAACGATGTTTTAGTAAATATAAATCAAAGTATATAAGAATTATCAAGATTATCGGAAGTTTTTTCCGGAGATTGGATTTGCATTCATGCTGCCGCCTGGATGCAGACGAAATAAAAATGGGGAGGAATTATGATTAAAAACATTTACGGCAGAAGCAAGGGACTCATATTTTTTTCTTTCATAATGGCATCGGTGGTATCACTCACAATGATACCGTATCCTCTGATAATGAGGTATTTTGTGGATACCATAATACCCGGGCAAAACATGAATGCCATAGTTCTTTGGTCATCAACACTTCTGGCCGTAGTACTCATAAGGGCTTTATGCAACTTCTTCCAGAATTACTCGCTTTCCGTTGTTGAAAACAGATTCGAAATGGACCTGAAAGTTAAAATGTTCGAAAAGACTCTGAAATTACCGATGGGGTTTTTCGTGAAAAACGATTCCGGCTCAATAATATCGAGAGTAATAAACGACAGTACTGCAAGCGTGGGACTTTTCAGGGATTATTACATATCTCTTTACGGCAACATACTCGGAATAGTGATTTCGCTGGCGGTGATGTTTTACCTTGACTGGTTTCTCACTCTGATCAGCCTGTCCATACTTCCGATACTTCTGCTCGTCACGAATTACATGAACAGCAAGATGGCAAAAGAAAGCCGGAAGATGTCGGCTGCTTTCCAGGAAGTATATAGCGAAATTGGCGAAAGTCTGAACGCGGTGGAAACAGTCAAGATCGACAATTTATATTCCAATTCGTCAAACAAATTCAGAAATGCCGCAGAAAATCTTCTCGGTATTAAGATATCCATAAATAAATACGGTGCTTTGGCCGGAAGTCTTATGACGAGTTTAGTAGCACTAACACCCATACTCGTTTTCATAACCGGAAGCTTCAGAGCCATGGAAGGACTTGTTTCAATCGGTACGGTGATAGCCATAAGCAATCTCGTGATGTTCCTGTTCACACCACTTCAGGAAATAGCACTTGCCGGTATCAACATGCAAAAACCCAGGGCAATGTGGAAAAATATAGAAGAATTGTTCGCCGAGGAAGAAGAGGAATTGAAAGGAGAGAGTATCGAAAATGTGAGTATCGATTTGCAGAACATAGAATTTGGCTATGATGCAGAAAACAGGGTGTTTAAAGCAATGAATATAAATCTGCGGGAAGGTGAAACCGTTGCATTGGTTGGGAAGACGGGCAGCGGAAAAAGTACTCTGTTTAAAATACTGTCAAAATTTTATATGCCCGAAAGCGGCAATTTCAGTGTTGGCGGGAAAGCCGCTTCGGAGATTTCTTCGGAAAACCTGCGGGGAAAAATATCCTATATCAGCAGAAACACATACATCTTCAAGGGAAATGTAAGGGAAAACATATCTCTGAACAGGGAAATACCCGAATCGGAAATCTTGAAAGCAATGCAAATAGCCTGTATCGACGACTCGCTATCTTTCGGTTCAATTGTGGGAGATGAAGGGAAAGCCGTTTCCGACGGGCAGAAAGTCCGGATAGCCATAGCAAGGGCAGTTATAAAGAAACCAAAAATATTCATGATAGACGAAGCACTTACATCTCTCGACCCGGCAACCGAAAAGAAAGTTGTGGGTAATTTGAAAAAAGAATTTCCAAAATCGATATTTCTGATAATCACTCATAGAGATACGGTGATAGATATGTGCGATAAAGTATATGTTCTTGAGCATATGAAGTTCTCTCAGGGTTATAATAAAGAAGAAATCGCCAATATCGAAAGTTTCAGAAATCTTTTTTCGAATGGCGGCAAAACATTCTGAGGTGATATTTTTGAATATTTTCGGACCGGTTCCATCAAGGCGTTTAGGCAGAAGTCTGGGTATAAACAACATAAAACCGAAAAATTGCACATATTCATGTGTTTACTGCCAGATAGGAAAAACGACAGGCATGCGGTTTGAAAGGATTGAATTTTACGATCCCGAAGAGTTGACGGTAGAAATTTCCGGGAAATTAAACGCACTGAAAGAAAAAAATGAGAAAACAGACTACCTCACGCTTGTTGCCGACGGGGAGCCTACTCTGGATTCGAATCTGGGGAGATTGACCGACGAGCTCAAAAAGTTCGGTATAAAAATCGCAATCATAACCAACGCATCGTTAATCGGCAACATATCTGTCAGGGAAACACTCATGAAATACGACCTGGTCTCCCTGAAAATAGACTCTGTGGCGGAAGAAATCTGGAAAAAAACGGACAGGCCGCATGGAATGCTTAATTTGTCGGAAATAAAAAAGGGTATGCTTAAATTCTCGGAAGAATTCGAAGGAAAATTAATAACCGAAACCATGCTTGTCAAAGGACTTAACGATTCAGCCGGGAATCTCGAATCAAACGCGGAATTTATAAAAAAGCTCGAACCCGACACGGCTTATATATCGGTACCAATAAGACCTCCCGCTGAAAACTGGGTGAAAATACCTTCCGAAGCGGTCATAAACAGTGCATTCGTGATTTATTCGGGTAAAGATATAAAAACCGAACTCCTTGTCGGATACGAAGGAAATGAATTTTCATACACCGGAAACGTAAGAGAAGACATACTCAGTATAACTGCGGTTCATCCTATGAAAGAAGAGGCCGTACTCGAATATCTCTGTAAAACAAAACAGGACTTTTCATCTATAAAAAGGCTTATCGATGAAAATGTCCTGTTAACGACCGAATACAACGGGGATAAATATTTCTTCAGAAAGTTGTTTTAAATGTGTTCAGCGGTTTGAAATATATTCAAGTGCGAAATCGAGAACCGGATCGCTGCTTTTCTCCCAATCCGATCGCGTAGGATAATATTCCACATCCGGAGCAACACCTTTGCCTTCTATGGTTATTCCCAGCGGTGATCTGTAATTCGCCACCACGTATTGGAAAGTATCTCCCGTCGGAAGTGTGTCCATTGAAGAGAGCAAGGCGAGTCCGGAACTGGGCTGACCTATTATGGCAGCTCTGCCTATGTCGCGCATTCCCTGCGGGAATATTTCGGCACAACTCGCGCTCTGCGAATCTATGAGGAATATCACCTCACCGGCATAGGCTTTCTCGCCGCTGCCTTCGATATCGAAGGAATTGACCGAATTTCTGAAAACGAATTCTCCGAGTGACGCGGGGTTTTCAAGGAGAAGATTCGCCATAGCCATCATTATCGCAACCTGTCCGCCGTGATTTCCGCGTAAATCTATTATGATGGCATTTTTTCCGTAAAGAGTACTCACGGCTTCTTCGAAAAGCGGCACGATATCTCCCATGAAAAGGTCAAATGCGATATAACCTACTTCACCGCTCAATTCGCGATACCTGAAGTTTGGCTCGTATGGATTTTTTTCGGTCAAAAAGCTCTCATGGGAAAGTGTCAGCTGCTCCGAAAACGTCTGCCCGTTTCTGCTTATTTTTATTTCCAACGGTTCGTCTTCAAGAGTACTAAGAGAGTTTTTTATCATCGATTCGTTTTTAAATTCCGTTTTGTATATGGAATCATGCCCTTCCCTTTCTGTGTCACCGAGGATTTCGGACACAGTTTTGTCACCGATTTCCAGTATAACATCACCCGGTCTGACCTGCCCGTCAAGTATTATTCCGTCATCGTTGATTCTTGTTATCACGGGCTCATCGTTCAACCATCTGACATCCACATCTACAAACACTTCGCGGGTATTTTCCTCATCCGAATTTTTCTTTGGAATTACCACAGTGTGGGATTCTTCTATCATGGAAACCATTTTATTCATAAGCGACACGAATCCCGCATCGGTTTCAGTGGATTCGACAAGCGGTCTGAATTCGGCTCTGATATTTTCCCACCACAGTAGATCGAAGTCCGGATTCCAGTGATAGTCTTTGATCTTATTCCAGATAAGCTCGAAAGAGTCGATTTTTTTCTGATGGTATTCATATTCTGCCGATTCTCCGGTTTTATTCGGGTTGATTTCCGCCTGACCGAATTTGAAAATTTCTTCGGATACGTAGGGGTTGAACTCAATTTCCGTTATTGTAGATACCGAACTTATTATGCCTCCTTCAACCACTGTCACATATGGAATCACTTTGCCTTCCACGTCTTTGAATTCGGAATATTTCTCCACCATATCCAGGGTAATCCCCATAAGCTTGAATCCCTGGGTTTCTTTTCTGATTAGGTAATATGTACTTTTATCGAAATAGTATTTCTCCGGAAGATCCTCGCCGGTATTATCCCTCATAGTGCTTTGCAACACATAGCAATCTCTTCCGTTCACAACTTCATCTTCAAGTCTTATGAATTTTTTTTCTCCGGTCTTTATTTTTATATAGGATTCCGAGGATTCGGAAATCAGTTGTGCAAGCTGGTCGTTTTTTCCGAGATATCCCCTGTGAAAGGCCGATATCATCCATGTATTCTCTCCGTCATATCCCATCGTCAGTTCCCCGAGTAACGGCATATTAGTAGTCATGTAGGCCCTCCCGGATCTTCTGTCCTCAATCACGGATATTTCCGTGTTAATACCCTGGCTCGATTGTGTCAAAACCGTACGCACGAATTCCACGGGTTCCCAGAGCATATCACCGCCCATGGCCTGATTACTTTTTTCGAGTATTTCCTGTGCCGTTTTTACTTCGGCTGTTAAAAACACGCTGCCGAAGAAAATCGCAAATATCGTTACCGACAGTAAAATTTTCTTCATCTTCCACCTCCGCAAATATTCTACAGCATAAAAGACGAAAACTAATCAGATTTTCCACACTTTCACATCAGGCTGAAAGTAAAATCCCTCGAATCGAGAAAATTATAATCGACGTATATCTCTACCCGCCAGCTCCCGGGCAACATCTTCAAATAACTCATAACCTGCGCTCCATCAGTTCCCGAGAAATCGTAACCCAATTTTCCTTTCAGTACCCAGTCAACTGTACCTTCATAAACTTTTCCTTCGCTCTCGATTACCATTTCGTTTTCCACTGAACGCAGCTTATATGATATTCTCTTCTTTGAAATCCAATTGTCAATGTAAAACTCGAAATATACACCATTGTCTTCAGAGTTAAAATTCTCTTTTCTATGCCCTTGCCCGTCAGTTAAAAAACACTGTTTCATAACCGGTTTCAAGTGTTTGTCCTTCGGAAGTTTCAGATTAATCGATTTTCTCGAAAATTCATCGACTTTTATAACCATGATCTTGTCCTCATACCCTTCTTTTTTCGCTATTATTTCATGCATGCCTTCGCTAAGGTTCAGACTCAGCGGAGTAAAACCCACTCTGGCTTTGTCGACGAATATGCATGCCTTTGTCGGGAATGATGAAAAATCATATTCATACACTTGTTCTGAAAGAAACATCAAAGAAAACGGAATAAAGAAAACAAAAATGAATACGAATCTTTTCATAATTTTCCTCCTTTGATAATATGTTTTTTGTTAAATAAATTCGTTTTTATACATTAAGATTTTATCATATCATGTATGCCGGCTTGTCCGTCGAATATAAATATTCAAACTTATTATGAAATGATGTAATGGTGAATGATTGTTTTCCGGACGAAAAAACTTTTTGTATGGGCCATACATGAGTATTGACGCATATAAATTAAATTCCGGAAAAAATATTTACCAAGTATTGACTTGAATAAATTCAATATGCTAATATTTATACACGAACCATAAAGTTATAAGAAAGACTATATTATTTATCGAATTTTTGGAGGGATTTTATGAAAAAGTTTATCTGTACGGCACTTTTAATTTCGGTTCTCGCGTTCGTACTCTTCGCTTCTGCGACGGAAGCCACCGAAGCCGTAAGCGATCTCACGCCCTGGCAGGGCGTAAACCTGCCTATGATGGCCCTTTTCACCGGAGAAAAAGGAGACATGCTGTTTACGGAAATAGCCAAGTATGCAAAAGGCTATGACAAAGACATGGTCAGAGAGTATTTCAATGACATGTATTACACCAAATTCGAGAAATTCGAAGTTGTCGACGGAAACACCGTAGTTTACGACGGAAGCAACGAGGTATCCTATTTTTACGTGGGTAAGCTCGATACAACATGGGGAGAATATTCGATTTCCTGGCATATATTCAAATCCAACGACGAGTATGCTCTGAACAACGGGTACAAATATCTTCTGATGATGCCTTATCACGGTCACGGAGAAGGAATGACACATTGCCACATGAGATACGGCAACGAGAATTTCGATTTTCTGTCCACCGATCCGTCCGTTCAGAATTCTTGGCCGACACTTTATCAACCGGAAAACACCGATGAGGAAAAGGCGGTTTTCGATATGATGAAAACGGCAAAGATGCAGGCAACAATGCTGCCTGCACTTAAATAAGGTTTCAGATTTACGAGAGATTAATTACGCGCCTTGAATATAATCATCCATTCCGCCCCTTGAAAGAGGGGCGATTTTTAAAAAAGAAAGGTGAGTCTGATTTGCTGAAAAGGATAGAAGTAAACAACGTAGAAGAATACTATCTCAAACTCGTCAGAGATTTAAAAATTCTCGAAGAACCCGAAGATGACTTTAAAACTTTTTCCGTATCCGCAAAAATGGGCAGCGGTTTCGCCAAAAGGTACAAATTTGCTGACGGACTTGAGCTTAACATATTCGATGCGGTATTCAACGATTCGCTGTTTTATTCCTGTCTCAGCAGAATGGATACATGTGAAATATTTTTTTGTGCCCGGGGAAGCTATGAATACGGAATATCAGAAAAGAACATGAACAAAAAAGTCAGCGGGGGGGAATTGAATTCTTTCGTAAACGACAATTACGAAAGCTGGATAAAATATCCCAAAGAAGAACGCTGGACAAATGCATCCATAAATTTCAACAGGGATTTCCTGAAAAACTATCTGGATATCTCGGGGGAAGAAATCGTGGTGGATGAATTGCTCGATTACATAGGTAACGGAATGTTTGAAAAAAATTTTTTTAAGAACGATTTTTCAAAACTGGTACGTGATTTCGAAATTCTTATCAATTCGGGAGAAACGGGGTTTTTCAGAATCATCCGAATAGAGTCGAAAATTCTGGAAATAGTGGCTGATTTCCTCGAAATATGCCTTAAAGAATTTTCGGGAAATCCGGTTGCCAAAACGGCTATCGGAAAAAAAGAAGTCATGAAATTGGAACAAGCAAAAAAAGTGATAGAAAACAACATAAACACGCCTCTCACGATAAAAGAACTTTCAGATTGCATCGGTTTGAACACTTTCAAATTAAAAACCGGATTCAAAGAGGTTTACGGCACTACGATCTTCGGGTATCTCAGAAATCTCCGTATGGAAAAAGCTGCGGAACTTATGACAGAAAGCGAAAAAGTAATTGACATAGCATACGAAGTCGGTTATTCGAATCCGAGCCATTTTGCCGCCGCATTCAGGCGAAAATACGGAATAAACCCCAAAGAATACCTCAAGAGGTGTAAAAATACCTTTTAGGGTAGAAAAAAGTTAATATAAACTATAAAATATATACAAATCTATAATTGCACTCGGTAAGGTGTGTTTTTTTGTCGTTGATTTACGATGAATCGGAATCCGCGGAGAGTAAAACTGTGTTGGGCTCACATCGGTACCGGGGGAAAAGGATATTTTGGGGTGATTGTATTGAAAGACAAAAAAGAAGGTATTTCAAGGCTTCTTGAGATTGCGGGCGGAAAGAAATCGTATCTTTCCGGTTCCATAATTCTCTCGGTAATAGGCACTTTGTTCCAATTCGTGCCGTACATCTGCGTGTACATAATCGTGAACGAACTGATCAACTCAAACGGTGATGTTCGTATGATAGACAGTTCGCGCATATGGACGCTGGCGTGGACGGCTTTCGCTTCTACCGGTTTATTCGGTGTTTTTTTGTATTGCGGTTCCATGCTTTCCCATATAGCAGCCTTTAAAATACTCAGGGAGATACGCGTCAAGATAGCATCCAAGTTGTCCAGGATATACATGGGTTTTTTCTCGGAAAACACCACCGGCAGCGTCAAGAAAGTCATGACGGAAGATGTGGAAAAAATCGAGCTTTTCGTGGCTCACCACATACCCGACATCGCATGCGGAATAGCATTGCCGCTTATAACCATAACAGTGCTGTTCTTCTTCGATTGGAGGCTTGCACTAGCCACACTCTTACCTCTGCCATTCGCTTTTCTGGCACAGATGAAAATGATGAGCAGCAAAACCGCAAAGGAATGCCAGAAGGTGTATCACAACTCTCTCGGCAGGATGAACTCGACAATAGTGGAATATGTGAGAGGCATGCCCGTTATCAAAGTATTCAATCTGACCGGTAACGCATACAAGAAATTCACAAACGCGGTCATTTCATACAGGGATTTGACCTTCAAATGGATCGAAATTTGCAAGAATTCCTACATAGGCTTTGTAACACTCGTGGGTTCTTCCCTTATTTTCGTACTTCCAATAGGTACGCTTATACTTACGGGTTCGGGTTCTTACAATCAATACCTTTCCGTGTTTTTCCTTTTTCTGATATTGGGTTCGGGAATAGCAGTTCCACTTTTCAAGCTGATGATGCTCGGTGGACTCATTAACCAGATCGGAGAAGGCGTGCGCAGAATAGATTCCATACTCGACCTTGACGAGATAAAAGACACCAGACAGAACTTAACGGTTTCGGATCATTCGGTGGAGTTTAAAAACGTAAGCTTCGCCTATGAAAAAACCGATGTTCTGAAAAACGTATCGTTTAAAATACCGCAGGGTTCAATAACTGCTCTCGTGGGGCCATCGGGTTCAGGAAAGAGTACGATAGCCAATTTGCTTATAAGATTGTGGGATTCGCAATCCGGAGAAATACTTATAGGCGGTAAAAACATAACACAGATGCCGCTGAGCCAGCTCAACGACATAGTTTCCTACGTATTCCAGGATACTTTCATGTTTTTCGACACGATAGAGAACAACATAAGAATGGGTAACGACAGGGCAACCAGGGAAGACGTGGTGAAAGCCGCAAAAGCCGCGCAAATCCATGATTTCATAATGTCACTACCGGAGAAATACGATACATTTATCGGCGAAAAAGGGATTTATCTTTCGGGTGGGGAGCAGCAGAGAGTTTCCATAGCACGCACCATTCTGAAAGATTCTCCGATTGTAATTCTGGATGAAGCCACGGCTTTCGCCGACCCGGAAAACGAGACCAGGATTCAAAAAGCCTTTTCGAAGCTGCTTCAGGAAAAAACGGTGATAATCATAGCCCATAGATTATCCACTATAACCGATGTCGATAACATACTCCTGATAGATAAAGGGGAAGTTGCCGAATCGGGCAGACACGACGATCTTCTGAAATTAAACGGCAAATATACCGCAATGTGGAAAGCCCATATCGATGCCGTTGGCTGGAATCTCGAAGGTGAAAGGGTGAATCAGAATGTTTAGGAAGTTACTTTACGTAGTATCCAACGGAAAACCACAGAAAATGTACAGGGTTTTTGGCTGGAGTATTCTGGATAATATTTTCAAAGGATTGCCTTACGCTTTTCTAATCGGTGCGATTCTGGAAATATTCAAACCGATTTACGATAAAAACAGCTCCGTAGATGTGGGTGTTGTCATGATCTTATGTGTGGGACAGCTTCTCGCCGTACTGCTGCATTTTTTCATCGCGCGCAAAACGTATATGAAAGAATACATAACAGCCTACGGAATTTCCGCCGAAACCAGAATATCACTCGGAGATAAATTCAGAAAACTGTCCATGGGTTTTTTCAGAAAGAAAGATCCGGGAGACCTTTCTTCGCTGCTCGTGACAGATGTCACTAACGTAGAAACGATAACAAGCCACTGTGTTCCGAGAATAGTTGGCTCTTTTGCCGCGCCTGTTCTACTGCTGACGGCTCTCGCTTTTCTTAACTGGAAACTGACTCTTGCAGCCGCTTCGGTAATTCCGGTAGCGTTTTTGAGCGTCGTATTCTCGAATTTCATAATAAGGAAAAACGGGCACAAACACATGAAATCCGTGGTTAATGCCTCTTCAAGAATGCTCGAATACCTGAACGGAATGAGGTTGATAAAATCGTTCAACCTGACAGGCAATAAATTCAAACGTCTTTCGGATTCTTTTGAAGTACTCATGAAAGATAGCATAAGATTAGAAGCAAGCGTGGGACCTACCGTAATGCTCGGCGGACTTTTCCTGAGCGCCGGATTCGTGGTGATATTCATGTATGGCCTCACTTTGCTTCTAAACGGTACCCTTTCACTTCCTTATTATCTGATATTCCTGATAGTAGGAAGCAAGCTGTACGATCCGTTCCTCCAAACACTCATGCTTATAGCGGAAGCCACCTACATGGGTAAATCCGCGGAGCGAATTGAGGAAATAATAAATCAGAAGACACTTCCCGAAACCAACCAAAATAACGAGGTAATCAAACACGATATCGAATTTGAAAATGTTTCATTCAGCTATGACAGGATTCAGGTTTTGAAAGATGTTTCTTTTAAAATAAAGCAGAACGAAAAAGTGGCACTTGTTGGTCCGTCGGGTTCGGGGAAATCGACTGTAACAAGGCTGATTGCAAGGTTCTGGGATGTGGACAGCGGAAATGTCAAACTCGGTGGAAAGGACATAAAAAAACTTGAGATGGATTACCTGCTTTCCAAAATAAGTATGGTATTCCAGGATGTATACCTTTTCAACGATACAATCGCCAACAACATAAGAATAGGCCGTGAGGATGCGAGTATGGACGAAATAATAGCCGCATCCAAAACCGCCAGATGCCATGAGTTCATTTCATCTCTTCCCAATGGGTACAATACCGTGATCGGAGAAGGCGGCAACACGTTGTCGGGCGGAGAGAAACAGAGAATTTCAATTGCGAGGGCTGTTTTAAAGAACTCTCCCATAATACTGCTGGACGAAGCCACGGCCTCCATAGACCCTGAAAACGAAATCTTCATTCAACAGGCGATTGACGAACTGGTAAAAAACAAAACACTCATAGTCATCGCGCACAGACTGTCTACGATCAGAAATGCCGACAACATAATCGTGATAGACGAAGGAAAGATAGTCGAACAGGGCAAACATGAAAAACTCATCGCAAAAAAAGGCAAATACTTTCATATGTGGAGTGAACAGCAGAGATCGGGAGGCTGGAAATTCAAAAGAGAGGAAATATCCGTATGAATGCTAAAGAAAACAGAAATTACCAGAAGAATATGATATTGAACGATAATTTATGGCATGTGATGTGGAAATTATCACTTCCCGCCATAGTGGCTATGGTTCTGTACGGACTTAATTCGATGTTCGACGCAATATTTGTGGGGAGATTCGTCGGTGAAACCGCACTTGCCGGTGTTTCGGTGGCATATCCGCTCTCGCAGATAGCTCTTGGAATAGGATCGCTCTTAGGTGTGGGAGCTGGTTCGGCACTCAGCATAGCACTCGGGGCCAACGATAAAAATACACAAAAAAAACTGCTCGGGAATGTCAATTACCTGTCGGTAATATTCACGGTGGTCTATATGATTATTGCGTGGATTTTTGCCGAAGATATAATAAGAATGATGGGCGGAAAAGGCGAAGCACTCACACTCGGTACGGAATATTTCAGAATAACGATTCTCGGTACGATTTTCTGGATTCACGGCCTCGCACTCAACATGATAGTCCGTTCCGAAGGCAAGATGAAGTCGGCCGCAATGATGATGGGTGTCGGCCTGACAGTCAACATAATCGCCAACTACTTTCTGATCGTCGTATGCGGTCTGGGAGTTCGCGGGGCGGCATGGGGAACTAACCTCGGAATGCTGGTTTACAGCATCGTGGGGCTTGTCTATTTCTCGAAGGGGAAAGTGACTTTCGAAGCACATCCTTTTAAAATATCGAGAGACAGGGAAATAATAAAGAATATTTTCAGCATGGGGATTCCGTCGCTAATAATGTCGGTGATGAGTGTTATTCAGGGCATCATAGTGTTCAACGCAATTTCCGGTATAGGTACAAATTACGACATAGCATTTTACGGCGCAACTTTCAGGATTTTTACATTTTTGCTCACCCCGATTTTCGGATTGATGAGGGCCTTGCAACCGGTAGTGGGAATAAATTTCGGAGCAAAACAGAATCTCAGGGTTATAAAATCCTTCAAACTTTTCACTTTGGCAGGTTTTATATTGATGACACCGTTCTGGATTATTATAATGTCATCACCACAGCTGGTTCTGAACCTCATGATGCCGGGACAGATATTCAGCGGCGAAAATCTCATGAATTTCAGGGTGCTGATGTCACTGATACCAGTTCTGCCGGTTTTGTTCATAGCCATGACATTCTTCCCTTCCATAAACAACGGAAAACCGGTAACCATAATCGGACTTGCACGACAATTGGTATTTTATGTTCCGGTTATGTTCTTTCTTCCTAAAGTGATGGGCATAAGCGGCATTTATTTCGGGTCTTTCATGATTGACCTCGTAATACTGGTCTGGATATTCATAATATCCGCGGCGGAATTCAAAAGGCTCAGAAATACGGAAAAAACCGGGGCAATGGCTTGAATTTAAGATTGCTTTAAGATATTGGTAGTATAATTTGTTTCAAGACGGATAAATGATTTACCGGGCATATCGTAAAGATGTGCCCTTTGTCTCGTATATTTCCCGCAGTCCGTTCGAAAACCGTGAAATCGTAATTCACGACATAAACATTTAAGGAGGCAAAATATGTACGAGTTGAAAAAGCATGAAGGAAAGAAAAGCCGCGGATATTGTACCGAAGAAGATTTTGAAGCCTTTCGTCATTTGAATTACCCCGAGTTGATCGAAAAAACAAATTCGGAAAATGCCTGCGAGAGGACAGCTGCCATCAGAATCATTTCCGAAAAACATTGTGACGGAGTGGAAACGGCCGAATTTCTCTGTGAAAAGCTGAAAAACGAGAAAAAATTATACGTAAAACTCGAAATATGCAAATCACTCTCACATGGCACAGTTGAAACGGCATCGGTCATGGCTGAATATCTCGGTAAAATCGGAGAAAACCGGCACGAGGCTCTCTCCGAAAGGGAGTTCAGAAAGAAGAGCTATCCGCTACCGCGAGACCTCATAGCACGTACGCTCGCACATATGAAACCTGATATAATGCCTGTTTTACTGGAAGTCCTAAATTCCGGTGACGAAGAAAAAATCGCCGAAGTGATAGATTCAATTGGATTCATCTGTTTTTACAACGATTTCAACAACAAATCAACAGTTTTGAAAAACCTCAGGAATTGTTTTGAATCCCATTACCGGTCCGATATCGTAAGATGGAAACTGATTCGGGCTTTCTCTTCGTTTGAAGAAGCGCAGGTCATGGATATTTTAGCTGAAACCGCCCGCAACGATGAGGTTGAAACGATAAGGCTCGAAGCGGACAGATCCATTCGAATTATCAAAAAGCAAAAGAAAACATGATGCCTTCTTCACCCGGCGGATTTTTTATTTTCTTCATACCGGATCGATTTCATTCCGTTTAAAAACTGGTTCCCATGCAGTTGAAAGATCTCGTGACTCCTTTATCCGTGTATGAAACCGTACCGGTCATGGTTCCTCCCTGGTAGAAATGGAAATTGGTAAGCGCCAATTTCTCTTCCACTCCGTTCGTGGTTTTAACGGCGGTAAAACTGTACCCGCTTTGGGAAGAATAAGAAGCTGATGTTGCGAATCCGTTTCCCGGAGAAGCTTCTATGGTGATGGACAAATTATCAGATTTCAAATAAGCGGCAAATATGCTCAGTACAAATTCGAATTTCATAACACCCGTGTAAGTCAGTCCGCCGGAAACAGGTATCAAAGATACGTTGTACCTGTAATCCCAATCGGTTATCGGCGTGGGTGTCGGCGTAGGAGTAGGTGTGGGAACGGGTTCCGGGTCGAATATGTTGCAACCCGAAAACGACAGTATTGTCAAGGCAATCAAAAAAACAGCAAATACTCTCTTCATCAAAAAACCTCCAAAAATGATTGATAATACGAAGTGATAAACATTACAAAATTATATCACTTAACCCATTTTGTAAGCTTTCTGCAACCTGAAACGCCTTTTAAGAATACCCTCAACATATTAAACATGACTTTTTCTGTCATGTTTGGAGTATAAAATGAATATGTACAAACACGAAGAGGTGATCATATGGAGAAAATCGATTTTAAAAAGAAGCTGGCTTTTCTTTATGGACCAAAAAAAGGAAAGATGGAAACCGTAAAAGTACCGGCGATGAAATTCGTCATGATTGACGGCAGGGGAAACCCTAATACATCCGAAGATTTCAAAGAGGCCATGAATATTTTGTACCCGATTTCTTTCGGATTGAAATTTATGATGAAACAGAGATTTGAAAAGGATTATGTTGTGATGCCTCCCGAAGGATTATGGTGGGCGGATGATATGGATGATTTCCTCAAAAAAGAAAAAGAGAGCTGGCTTTGGACAATAATGATAATGCAACCGGATTTCATCGAAGAATGTCATTTTGAGGAAGCTGCCGAAACAGCAGTCAAAAAAGGGAAAATCACGGCTGAACAATTGCAAAAGACACGGTTTGAAACTTTCGAAGAAGGAGAAAGCGTGCAAACTATGTACATTGGAACTTTTGACGACGAAACCTCCACGATAGATTCCATGCACCGGATGATAGCCGAAAACGGGTGGAAACTTTCCGGAAAGCACCATGAAATATATCTGAGCGACTTCAGAAGAACCGCTCCGGAAAAGCTGAAAACGATAATAAGGCAGCCTTTTGCAAGATGATTTAAACTCATATAACGCTTAAACCCGGATACGGATTGCGGAATGTGAAATACCGGATTAAGGATCAGTATATTTTTTCCAGAATGATTCTCATATTTTCAATGTAATTTTTAAAGCATTCCTTTCCGGATTCGGTAATGCTGTAAGATGAATGCGTTTTTTTATTTAACAATTCTTTTTTTACTTTTATATAACCTTCTTCTTCGAGCTTCTTTATATGTGTTGCTATATTTCCCTTCGAAAGTTTGGTTTCGTTCAGTAAAAAGAGAAAATCGACTTCTTCGGACTGGTACAAAACAGCCATTATGAAAAGTCTTGCGGGTTCGTGTATTGTTTTGTTTATCTCGAAAATCTGTTGTATCACAAGTTCATTTTTTTCGCTTTTCTGTTTTTTTTGAATATTCATTTTTGCTCCGATTCGTTTTTTCTTGAATTCATCATCAGAGAAAAAAGTTTTACCAATCCGTACACGATTAGCAATATTCCGTTGACGGTGAAAAACAAGGCATAACCATTTTTACCGAGGGTGTCATTAAACAAAAATGCTGTCACGGCGCATACCGGTGAAAAAATCGCGAAGATCAAAATCACGATATTCTTAGCTGATTTATACATACTGAGATACAGAAAAAAGAAAATTGTCCCAAAGACAATCGGTGAAAAATATGTGACGGCCGATGCAAACTCGTTCTGGCCGAAAACATATTTCATAATCCCTATGAAAAGAGGATAGAACGCGAATGGGAAAATGACAAGGTAAAGTTGAAGTGGTTTTATCTCGCTTTTTATTCCTACATATCCGGTTTCACTGTACGTTATTCTCTTCCTTATAAAATTAATTATGTTACCCGAGAATGCGAATATGAGTATGAATATAGTGAGACTTGCCTTTTCTCTTGAAAAATCCATGATTGTCGTTATCAAATCGGAATAAAGAAACAGGAATACTCCGAAAAAGATTTCGGTAAGTCCGTCGCGTTCGGCTTTGGCACTCAACTGCTGCTTTAAATTCAGATTTCTTTCCATCATGCCACCTCTTATTTGAATTTAAGTTTATAACAGAAACTGGTTTTTAATAAAAACCAGTTTCTGTATTATACAGTATTGTCTTTTTGTTGTCAAAAAAACACAATTCCCCAATCCTGATTTTTCATTAAATTAGAAGGAAAGCCGTTCTCTTGGTTTGCTACGGCATCCATTGAATTCTCATACATCATGAATTGTCAGTTATATACTTAGGGGCTGCTGAAAAACTCAAATTTTGTCATTCCGAGCGCAGCGAGGAATCTGGTTTAAGGCTCATAGAGTTTGAAAAAGTGGCAATTTGCAACTACATGCATACGGATGTTACTACTCTTAAATCGTCGCAGGTGTCCTCGCCTGTGACGCAGGGTAGTGAAGTGTTTTTATTTGTTTGAAATTTAAAAGTCGGCGTCCTGCACGGGGACGTACAGGGCGAGAGAGGGTGTCGGTTCCCGTCAACAGGGTGTATAGGATGAAAGTGAGTATCTCACCTCGTCGCAGACGTCCCCGTCTGTGACTCAAGACAGTGAAGTGTTTTTATTTGTTTGAAATTTAAAAGTCAGCGTCCTGCACGAGGACGTACAGGACGAGAGAGGGTTTTGGTTCCTACATGGGGGAGTATAGGATGAAAGTGAGTATCTCACCTCGTCGCAATCGTCCCCGCTTGTGACGCATAACATTGAAGTGATTTACTTTTTTTCAGTTTCTTTTAAATAAAGGAATTTAAGGGCGAGATTCCTCGCTGACACTCGGAATGACAAATTTTTAAGTTTATTAGCAAGCCCTAAATAACCTGCGTCCTGCACGAGGACGTACAGGACGAGAATGGGTTTTGGTTCCTGCATGAAAACTTACAGGATTAAAAAGATGGATTCTGAATGTTGTATATTATAAAGGGCAATTCGCAACTAAAGTTGCTCGAATCGCCTTACGATTTTTTCGGGGTTTCTGCAGGGAGTCCGAAGAGGCACATTATTATAAATGCTATAATCAGAGATGGGTAAAAGTTAGAAAGTTTTCACTTGCTTTCGATATCGGCTATATGGGCAGGAGATTTTGATTGTTAAACGAATAGAGGTTCAAAATCCGAGGTGATGGTTTTGGAAATTTTGAATAAAGAACGTGTGGATAAAATATCTTCAGATATAGCGAGAGATTGTATAAATCTTCCGGAAGCGGAGTTGAACCTCAAGCTGAAGGAAAGTTGTATGAAAGCGTATTCGGATACGGTGCTGCCCGAAATTATGGAGAAATCCGGCATTTCCGGCGACGGAAAGAAAGATGCAATTCTGTTCGATATCAGCGCCGGTATAAACAAAATCGCATCTGAGAATTATTATATCCCCCGGGATAAAATAGTTTCGGTCAAATACGAACGGCTCGCTTTGCCGGCTTTTGTCGGTGCACTGCTTTTCGGAATTATTTTCTACGTCTTTCTGGGTGATATGTTCGCCGACAAATTCTACGCCCCTCTGATCGGAATGCCCATAGGTTCGACATTGCTGGTGTGGATTTTCGCAAAGGCCGCAAAGCATCCGAAAATTTCTTCCGTGATAAAGTGGGGTACGGTGGCGGGTTTTGCGGGAATAAGCATTGCCACGGTATTTTCAAACCTGAAAGGCGGTTTTTTCGGAAAAAAAACCATAAATTTCTTTCAGTGGTTTTTGATGGCGTTGATGACTTTGCTGGTCTTTTGGATGATTCATGTATTCAAACCCGTTGTGGAGAGAGATTCGGAGAAAATCGAAGAAGCGGTGAAATCTCAATTGATTCAGCGTATAAACGCTATGATAAGCGTCTCGGAAATATATCTTGACCGGAAAAAAAATGAAGAAATCAAACTCACTGACAATAACGGTGTCGGGAGTCTATCAAAAACGAAAACAGAGAAAGACACGGTTGACGAGAGTTTTTTTTCAGGTAAATTCATCCCTCCGGTGCTTTCGCAAATGCAAAAATGCCTCGAACTTGACGATGGGAAAATGGCGCTTTCGTCTGTTCAAAGCTATGTAAACGGTCTTGCGGCAATGGGTATTAAACCGTATGAAAAAAACGGAAGATTTGTTTTTGAAAGTGGCGATGAGGTATTTTTCGACACTTTCGGAATAGTCGAAAAGGGTGATATGGTCGAAGTGCTTGTACCCGCATGGAAAAGTTCAAACGGCAAACCAATAGTACGCGGAACCGTCAGGAAGGTGCGGGTATGAATATGGAGAAATTGAAACACATATACGGCCTGGATTTCGGTACTTCAAACACCCATCTGAGTTTCTGCACGGCAAACGATCTTTCGCCAATAGTCGAAGATATAAAAATCCATTCTGAAAGTTCAATACCTTCAGCTGTCTTGTACGATGAGAAGACTTTTTCCGTGCTGACTTTCGGCAGGCGCGCCGTCGAAGAATGGTACGGCATGGACAGGAAGGAACGTAAAAAATACAAACTCGCGACGGATTTCAAGCAGCGCATGGCGTTCAACAAAAGATCACAATCGGAAGCTGAGCTTTTTTTATCCGAACTTTTCAGGTATCTCGATTCGCAAAAGCTGATCGCAAAGATTCCATTCGGTGACACGACAGTTTTAACTGCCGGAATTCCGTCAAAAACCGTGGGCGGACATTCCGACATATTTTCCGGAATTCTCGAAAAATGCACGGGCACGCGTCCGGTTATCATAGAAGAACCGCTGGGTGCACTTTTTTTCCACATAATGCGCAAGGATATAAACAAGCAACAGGCCAGATCGGGTGTGCTTGTCGCGGATTTCGGCGGTGGTACGCTTGATTTCGCATATCTCAGGAATTTCAAAATCCACGCAAAATGGGGTTCACCATTCATAGGCGGAAATCTGTTTGACGATCTTTTCTACTCGGTCTTTCTCGGTCAAAATCCCGGCATACACAGGGAAATAGAGGATCAGGCGATGGAAGGGTATCTGCGTACAGTCGAATTCAAAAGGCTGAAAGAAAAGTATTCGCTGCTGTTGTCCGAAGGAAAAAACTTCAAATTCAGCGAAACCGTATTCTGTTCTCCGGACGTTTACGGGAATTTTTCGATTCCCGATACGGATTTCTTCTCCGAAAAACTCCGGAATTTCAAACCGTCTGCGGAATACCTGAACGATATGAATTGTTCCGAAGAATTCAAAACTATTTTTTCAAAAGGCGGAACCGATATAAACCGGATGCTGCATACGCTTCTTCTGGAGGGACTGGAAAAAAACGGCATCAAAAAAGATATGGTTTCCCTGGTGATATTGACGGGAGGAAGCAGCCGTTGGAGATTTTTCATGGACATGGTATCGGAGGTTTTTCCTTTTACCGAAATAATATCTTCAGCAGACCCGGAATCGACAATCAGCCGTGGCCTGGGCCTTTCGTATTCTTCCTCAATATACGAAATGAGAGTCAGGAAAGAGCTGAGAGACAACAAGCCGCAGCTGATAGAAGAACTCGAAAAAAACTTCAGAAGCATAGTATCCGAGCAGTCGGAAAAACTTGCAGACAGCATGTTCGGCATTTACAATCCGGTTGTCGAAAGAAATATCTCCGCTTTTTTCCGAAACGGCGGCAGAATAAGTGATCTCGAAAAAAGTATCGAAAATGATCTGTCCTCGGTATCACAGAATGTGGAAAGCCTGAAAAAAGGATTTGTGATGAAGATCGGACAGGAAATGAACGATTCGGTGAAAAAATCTCTCTCAAGATGGTTCAGCCGCTCGGGAATGAGCTTCGAATTCGCCGGCAACGACGGAGTCGAATTCGCGGACCAACATGCGCAAAAGGATTCGCATTCCATAGATACCGCGATTTATGGCAGAATAACAGCAGTTTCTTCCGTAATAGTCGGAATGATATCCGGAAGCATAATGGGCGGAGGGGGCATGGCATTGCTCGCATCGGGTCCCGTTGGATGGGTTGCCGGATTTGCGGGCGGACTTTTGATAACTGTCGCCTCTATGTTCGGATTCAGGGAAAAACTCAAGGGCAATTTCAGGAACATGCACATTCCGAGTTTGATGCTCAAGGTGTTTCTGATAAATGAAAAAAGAATACTGAAAAAGTCGTACTCAGATCTCAAAAAATCCATACGGGATAACATGGACGAAACATGCTTTAAGATGTATGACTCTTTCTCTGAAATAGAAGATAAATTAAATTCCATAATAGACGAACAGATAGACGAGATAAGCTATTCCAATTTCGTGGATTTCTGATATTCGATTCATTTAATATATTCGTTTACAAATCGCATCATATCTTCAGCCCTTTTTTGATGTGAGTAAAGGTATGGAATGAACCTGTCCGTGACGTAACTCAGCTGGAATTCCTCATCCGGTTTGTTGAGCAATGATGCTATGTCGCTTATTTCCAAATTCTCTTTTGAAAAAACATTGAGAAGCGAAGCTATGCTGTAACCGCAGTTTCTGAGAAGTCTTATTATCTTGGTTTTCTGCGTATCCCGTTCGGTGAAAACCAAAACGTTGCTTTCGTTTCTTTTTGATATAAAAAGCCCGTTGCGTTCCCAGGTCCTCAGGGCATCGAGCGTTACGTCCAATTTCACGGCAAGTGATTTTCTGGTTTTTACAAGAATTTCCGAATCATCACCCGTTTTATTCTCAATCCAGTTTTTAAGTGTTTCGAGGGCATCTTCCGACCTTTTTATCTCGCTCACCGTTTTTGAAAGGTATTCTTCGCTTAACCTCAGCGCTTCCTGAAAGTCAGAACATGCAAAAGCCCTTACCGCAGACCGGACCAATTCCGTATCCACCGGATAAGGGCCCGGAACGGCCAAGCGTGCAAATTCCATCTGTACAATATGCTTGTGTTCGAATATACGGTAGTTTGACCGCGTCCGCCCGGGGACAGAGATGAACCCCCATTTTTCGTACAGTCTCACCGTATTGGGGTGCACGCCGGCTTTTCCCGCGATTTCAGCGGTGGAATATTTTTTTTCGGTTCTTTCCCCCATAAATTACCTCCTCATCGGAATTTATACGATAACATATTATAAATGACGGGAAACTATCTTTTTCCATGTGCGGCCGGAAATGTCCCGAAACTTATACCGGGCGAAAGGTTAATAACAGGTATAATATGGTAGAATTTCTCATGGCAACATGTTCGGACAGAACTCAAACAATACCATACGGAGGTAATGAGTATGAACGAAAGAATAATCGAGAAGAAGACGAGCACTGGAGCATCGGCAGCGGTTTACGGGCTGGGATTCATAGGTGCCGCGGTTTATTTCATATCGACAGCCCCCGGATTCTGGGAAGGTTTTCTGGGATTTCTCAAAGCCATAGTCTGGCCGGCCTTTCTGGTATTTGAGGCTTTTAAATACTTCAATATGCCGATGTAGGGTTAAAAAATCTTTTCCATCTTGTAGTCTATATCAAAACAAAACAGACCGGATTTTTCGGTCTGCTTTGTTTGATATTTCTCTATTTTAAAGCAACTCTATACCGTTTTCGGCGCATTGCGACACCATTTCGTCGGGCCATATCGACGCCTGTATTTCTCCTATATGGGCCTTCTGAAGAAAATACATGCATATTCGCGACTGGCCGATTCCGCCACCCACGGTATACGGAAGCCTGTTATTCAGTAAATCCTGATGAAAAGGCAAATTTACCCTATCCGTGCACCCTGCTGTTTCCAGCTGTCTGACGAGACTTTCCCCGTCCACGCGTATTCCCATCGAAGAGAGTTCGAAAGACTGTTCGAGCAACGGATTCCAGAAAACGATATCGCCGTTCAGTTCCCAGTCGTCGTAATCGGGTGATCTTCCGTCATGCTTGATTCCCGATCTGAGTTTTCCCCCGATTTTCGTGATGAAAACCGCACCTTTCAGCCTTGTGATCTCGTCTTCACGCTGTTTCGGAGAAAGGCCGGGATACATGTCCTCCAATTCCTGTGTGCTTATGAAGAAAATATCGTCCGGCAGGAAACTGTCGAGTTCTTTGTACTCATATGTGATGAATCTTTCGGTGTTTTTGAATACCGTGTATATTCTCCTGACGATTTCTCTGAGCTTTTTCTCGTTTCTGTCCTCTTTGAGTATTATCTTTTCCCAGTCCCACTGGTCTACGTAAATGGAGTGCAGGTTATCCAGTTCTTCCTCTTTCCTTATGGCGTTCATGTCGGTATACAGGCCTTCTCTGACCGAAAATCCGTAACGCGCCAGCGCCATTCTCTTCCATTTGGCAAGCGAATGTACGATTTCCGCATTGCATTCGGATGCATCTTTGACAAGAAATGAAACGGCTTTTTCCGTGCCGTTCAGATTGTCGTTGAGTCCGGTTTCGGGTTTCACAAAAAGAGGTGCCGATACCCTTGTGAGGTGTAATTCGTAGGAAAGTGCCCTTTCAAAGTAATCCTTAAGTTTCTTGATTGCCACTTCTGTTTCTCTCAAACCGAGTTTCGTACTGTACCCTTTCGGGATCTTCAATTTCCCATTAGAACTCACTCCTTGAAATTATATTTCCGAACCGATGTGAAAATGGCACAAAAGTTCGAATGAATTGCGATAGTATATCACATTATTTTTGAAAAATTAAAAATTTTCCAAAAAAATATCAATTCATTCACAACGTGAATTTATCACACAGGAATTCTCAACTTTTCAAGGAATTCGTCCTTGTCTTCATCACTTTTTATTATTTTAACAACTTTCCCGTCTTCAAGACACACGATTTCGTCGTATAATTTTACGAAATCAGCGTTGATTTTGTGCTCGATGTTCACCAGCGTGATGTCTTTCCTGCTCAGCAAATCGTACTCGATTCCGGAGCTGCTTTTAACATCTATAGAAGAGGTGGCTTCGTCGAGAAATATGAATTTCTTTTCCTCAAGCAGTATTCTGGCAAGAGATATTTTCTGCTTTTCACCGCCGGAAATGTTGTTTTCACTGTCCTTGTAACTCTTTCCGCCAAATATATCCGCCTCGATCCTTTCCAGGTCGAGTTCGGAAATCAATTCGCGAATTTTTATTTCTTCGTATTCTCCGTACAGTGTGATGTTGTTCAGCAACGTATCGTTGAACATGAACGGTGTCTGGTATACGATACCGATTCTGCTGAAATAATCTGTTTCGTCAATACTATCCAGGGAAATTCCGTTCACTAATACTTTTCCGTCGTATTCCCGGTTCATCTTTGACAGTATTTTGAAAAGAGTTGACTTTCCGCTGCCGCTGTGCCCGTAAATCAGATATTTTTTATGCGCTTCAAAGCAAAGATTTATGTCCGACAGTGCCGGCACTTCCCCGTATTTGAAACCGAGGTTTTCAACCGTTATTTTTTGCACCGGTTTGTCCAGAGTCGATTTACTTTCACGCGATACCGAATCGCCGTACTCTTTGAATAAGTTTCTTTTTATCGCCTTAATGGCGTTGAACGAATTCATCTGATAGGTTATGCTCACGGTAGGCCCGACCATAAGCTCCGAAACTTGAATGGCGGCAAGCAGACCACCAGCGCTGAGCTGGTTTTTCGTCATCAGATAAATTCCGGCGAGTATTATGCAGAAGTAATTCGCAAACGACAACAATCCGACCAGCATTTCACTGAAAGAATTCACATATTCGAAACTCCTCTGTCTGTTGGTGGAATCGGAAGATTCTTTGCGCATGAACGTTTCCAGAATGATTCTCATACGATGTACTTTAACAATCGCGAAACCGTTGACTATATCCCCGAGTTTCACGTTGTAATTCTTGAGGCTTTCCAGATACTCGCTTCGTTTGAGCTGAAGTTTTTTCTCAAAGATAATCGGTGCGAGAATGGGGAGTATGTTTGTCACAATTACTATTACCGCCATGATGTAGTTCAGGCTGAAAAGCGCCGCGGAATAGACCACAAGGGACATCATGTTGAAGAGTATTTCGGTGAACTGCACGTAATAATCTTCGGTTATCTCTTTCAAATCGTTGTTGAAAAGGGATAAGTATTTCTGGTTGTTGAGCAGTTGAAAATCTTCGAGCGGTTTTGAAAGCAGCCCGCTCAGAACGTTGTACCTCAGCGAATCCAATACATGTTTTTTGTAATTGGCGGTCAGCAGTTTTCTGCACATCTCAAAAACCAACAACGTGATTATAGCTGAAAACAGATACACGAACTGTATGGCTATGTCACCGTATTCGCCCGCAAGAGTAGTATCCAGAAGTTTTTGGGCGATGAGCGGCTGAAGTACGTTGCATACCACTACCACAAAAGAAAATACCGTCAACATGGAAAAGATTAAAAAATGTTTTTTACCGAGAATTTTCATGTTTTCCTCCATCACAAAACGGCCTTATGCGAACAAGGCCGGAAATTACGGCAGAAACATTGAAAACAAATGAATTTTTACGATTTTTCCTTTTATATTTACTTAGTTTTACTCGCTTCGGCGTATAATTTCAGTGACGATGGAAACCGCGGATTTCATGCATTCGGAGCATTTTGCCTGAAAGATCCCTTTTTCTTTTGCCTCTGATCTCTGCTCGGGAACTCTCATATTATAACCTATAATATCGTTGCAGCGAAGCCCCCCGTTTTTTCTTTCGAACTCCAGGGCGAATTCTCCGATGATCGAATATATCCTGGTTTTTTCTTCTTCATCCTGTGATTCCGCTGATCCGTAAATCATACCCAACGCCATCGCCCCACCGTTGAACGCCCCGCATGCTTCGCCCATTCTGCCCATTCCGCCACCAAGGCCGGAAGTTATCTTCGCTGCGGTTTCCTGAGAAATGCCCATCTCTTCGGAGAAAGACATGAATACGGATTGTGCGCAGTTGAAACCCTTTTCCATGAAATGTTCTACTTTCGTAATGTTGTCCATGTTTTTGACCTCCCTGAGAAAACTCATTTGAAAGCCATTATACACGATGTTTTGACACGCCGTACCCTGCGCCTTTTGGTATTCAAAAATATATGATAACGTAACAGTTGAAAACAGCTAAGGTAATGTTTTTTATGGTACAATCCCTCGATTTTTAAAGGTCATTTTCAACATCAAAACATCAAAGGAGGAAAAGAGCGGTGGAAATAACTAAGGAAATTAGGGATATTTGCAAAAAACTCCCTACCCCTTTTCTTTTATTGGACCTTGATATTCTAAAGGAAAATTATTACAGAGTACAGAACATTACCCAGGATACCGAGGTTTTCTATGCTGTGAAATCAAATTCTCATCCGAGAATTGTTGAAACTCTGAGAGATCTCGGAAGTTCTTTCGACGTTGCGTCGAAGGGTGAAATCGAATTGCTGCTGTCGCTCGGTGTCGAAACATCGAAAATCAGTTATGGAAACACGATTAAAAAAGAAAAAGACATAGCTTTTGCCTATCAGAAGGGCATTAACCTTTTTGTTCTCGACAGCAGAATGGAAGCTGCAAAAATCGCCAGAAACGCACCATGCAGCAGTGTTTTTGTGAGACTTGAAATGAGTTCCACAGACTCTGACTGGCCGCTTTCCAAAAAGTTCGGGACGGATATGGATCACGTCAAAGAGTTGCTGATATATTCCAGAGAACTCGGATTGAAACCACTCGGAATAAGTTTTCATGTCGGATCGCAAACTTACAACAAATACAAATGGAAAGAAGCATTAATACAGGTTTCTGAGGTGTTTTTCGACCTCAAGGAAAACTATGGAATAGACTTGAACCTTATAAACACAGGCGGAGGAATGCCTGTACTTCACACCAGACCGGTTCCGACAGTTGAAGAAATCGGAGAAGTCATAAGGGATTCCGTGGACCAGTACCTGAATTTCGTGAGAGATTTGAGACTTTTGGTTGAACCGGGCAGATCCATGGTCGGGAACATAGGAACTTTGGTATCGACAGTCGTGCTTCGGTCCCAGAAACAGCAGGATGAATGGGTTTACCTCGACGCAGGAGTTTTCCACGGACTCATGGAAACCATAGAGAATTTCAGATACGAGATAATAGTTGACGGCAAAGAAGAAGTTGAAACGAAGATATTCTCGCTCGCCGGCCCAACATGTGACAGCGTGGATTTGATATACGAAGAAGTGGAGCTTCCCGAAAACATAACACTCGATGATATTGTTTATTTCAAAAACGCAGGCGCCTACACCACCGGATACGGTTCGTATTTCAACGGAATAGAACCGCCTAAAGTCTTCATTCTTCAGGATTTGCTGTAATCCAAAAACAATAACAGATACTTTTGAAATTGAATATGATTATGATTAAAGAGGGGGAAACCCCTTTTTATTTTTCCCGCTTGCAAAACAGAAGTTGTGAAGTATAATATTCAGTATAAAACCTTAGAAAATACGGAGAATAAAATTGTTCAATCCGGGGTTCAGAAGAAAGATAAAAGCCAAGAAATCACCAATTCCAATACTGATAGGTCTGATATTGTCGGTTCTTTTCACCGGAACGGCCGGATTCATGTTTTTCGAGAAAATGACATTGCTCGATTCTTTCTTTTTCACCGTCATATCGATAACCACTGTGGGTTACGGAATACCCGAAAAACTCTCGGATTCGGGGAAAATTTTCACCTTATTTCTGATAATGTTGGGAATAAGCACTTTCCTGTACGCGGTATCCGCTCTCACCGCATATGTTGTGGAGGGCAGGCTCGGCAAATACATGAAAGCCAGGAGGAATAAAAAAATGATAGAAAAGATGACAGACCACATAATAGTAGTTGGAGCGGGCAGGACGGGAAGATATGTCATAACCGAGCTCAGCAGGGTAAAAGCCGATTTCGTGCTGATAGACGAATCCGAAGATGCCATAAAAAAAATCAACGAAATATTCGAATCAGAGTTGAATTACGTGGTGGGAAACGCCACCGAAGAGGATGTGCTGGTAAATGCCGGAATTGAACGCGCGAAAGCTCTTGTGACAACCCTCCCGACCGACTCTCTCAACGTCTTCACAGTGCTGAGCGCACGTACTCTGAATCACAACCTCTCCATATCTTCGAAAGTAAACGACATAACGGCGATAAAAAAAATAATATACGCGGGTGCCACACATGTCATAGCGGGTGCGGAAATCGCCGGAACACGCCTGGCAAGAATGGCAACAAATCCGGACCGTGTTAAATTCCTCGAAAGCTTCGCATTGGGCACCGAAGAATACCGGATGGAAGAGATAACACTCAAGGATAAAAATTTCTTCAACGGAAAATCGATAAAAGAACTCGACATTTCAAAGAATACCGGCGCCATGATAGTAGCCATAAGAAGGGCAACTGAAAACTTCTTCGCACCGGGTGGAGATTTCACGTTCAGCAAAGGCGACAGACTGGTCACGCTCGGAAAAAGCGAAAGCATAAACAAGCTGATAAAAATGGTAGAAAACCGCGGGTAAAGCTTCAAATCTTAAACATTCAATAATATCACGATAATTCGGAACATCTGTGGCAACTTTTTTCAAATAAGGTATAAAATTGATCATACCTCATTCGAAAGGAGTGTCTTTTTTATGAAAGGTAAAGTAATTCGAATTTCATTGATAGTAACCTTTATCACGGTTATCCTGTTTTTTTCATCGTGCAACATGATCAGGACAAACGTAATCAGGCTTACATTCGAAGATCTCAACAAAGGGGCTTTTTACGGAGGAAGCCTGCTCTTCAACCCCTACGAACCGAATTTTTCCCAACTGGGCGAGGGTACTCTCATAGCTTTCCAGGACATATTTTACGGATGGGAAGATGAGGAAATCGATTACTACACACAGACGGTGAAGTATAAAAATTACGGTTACCTGTACATAAAAAGTATTTCCCCGGAGAAAATGGTCTATGATTATCTTGTATACGACCAAAACGGCAGGATAATCGAAAAGGATGACAACGTGAAAATTGACCTCTGTCTGGGGGAAGCCGTATTTTTATCCTCCAGGGGGAACGACGGATTCAACGGAATCGTTTATCATAAAGATGTTCTTACCTACAACCCGAGCATAGACGATTCTTATTTTCTGTCATTCAGACACGATATGCAGGACACGGAACAATCGCAATCAAGAGATGCGGCCCCCATGGAAGAGTACAGGAGAATACTCTTCAGGATACAACAGCCGGGAAATCCGGTTCATTCGCAATTTCCCAGGGGAATAGTCGCAATAAGCGCGAGCAGTCCGAAATCACTCGTGGTCAATTCCTCGTTTTACACGGAATACGATCTCGGAGAAACCCAGCCCGCAACATTAATGGCCTTTTACAATTCCGAAAACGTACCTGATTTCGCACCGGGTGACTACGTACTTGGCGGAAAAAGCGGTGGTGTTTTCAAAATAGAGAAAGTGGATACATCCGATCCGGATTATATTCTGCTTGAGACTTCCGAATCCAAGATGGAAGACGCACTCGGCAGTGTGGTAATCGAAGTTGAAGGGGATTTGGCCAGAATCATTAGAGAATTCGGCAGCGAAAAAGACAAAGCCGCCGTGGAGCGTGCAAGGCTGAATCTCATAGATAAAACCTGGACTACCGACATACTCGACACAAACGATATCAAAGCCGAAATCGACAACACTTTCGATCTCGACGTAGACGTATCTTTGAAATTTCACCTGAGCTGCACATCTTTCAGCTGCAGAGGCGGCATCACATTCCCGATGAGCTTCTCATCGATCCTGAATATGGAGGCGTTCGCCGGCTTCGAGGAAGACGACTCAATAAGACTCGCTGATCCGGGTGTTTCGTTCTCGATTTCCGGTATCCCCGTCAGGGTAAGTGTGCCGATAGACTTCTACTACAGCCTTACGGCACAGCTTGCAAAGCTCGATTTCGAATTCGGACCCGAACTTGACGTCAAGCTCGGTTTCGATTACGATCTGGGTGCGAAGGTCAAATTCAAATACAAAATAATACCCGACGGCATCAAAACCTGGAGTCACGCATCCGGTGTTTTTGATCATTCGCTGAAACTCGTCGGTCCGACCATCACATTCGAGGATGATCCGTTTCTCACCGCGGAAATAGGCTTCAAAACATATCCGGGAGTCACCATCGCGTGCGTGCTCAGACCGGAAATCGAAATTCCCGTGGCTCTCCAGCTCAATCTGAAAGACCGGCAAATCACACTTGATTTCGTGACGCGCGGCGAACTGGAGATGAAGCTGGATTTGAAATTCTACAGCCATACGTTTAAATTCGGACGTGTTTTCCATTACACGAAAGAACTGTACAAATCTTCATTCTGAATATGAGGGGCTTTCAATTTGGCATGTCATTGAAACGCAACCGTTGCAGCATAATCAGAACAGAATAATGTCAAAAGTGGTGGTAATTCCTGAAAACGGAATTTATCACCATTTTTTATGCAATCATAGTTATATATATATAAATACATGACTCCGAACATATAAGTTTATTTTTACCGATTGAAATAAAATAAGAACACTCGTCGTCTATAATCATGTAAATCATTAAAATTATCGGAGGTGTTTTTATGAGTATAGTGTTGAGAAAAGTAAACGGTGATGATTACTACAAGACATTCAGGGACATGCAGAGGGAAATCGACAATGTTTTCAGCGGATTTCTGACGAACGGACAGTACACCGGTAGGAAGAACTGCTGCTCTCCAAATGTGGATGTTTACGAAACGGACAAGTCTTATATTCTCGAATTCGAGCTTCCGGGATTTTCAAAAGAGGATATAAAGATAAACCTTGAAGAAAATGTTCTTTCGGTTGAAAGCGAAAAGAAATTCGAAGAGGAAAAAAAGGACAGAAACTATCACATAGTGGAGAGAAAATTCGGAAGCTTCAAAAGACAGTTCACAATACCCGAAAACGGTGACAGGGATAGTGTAAACGCCAAATTCAAAGATGGGATTCTTGAAATCACCATTGATAAGAAGCAGGAAGAAGCAAAAGAAAAGACTAAGAGTATTGAAATCGAATAGTAAATTAGACAAAAGCCATTCCCCCTTAAACGAGCCGTTGCTCGTTTTTTTATTTACTGCGAGCCGTTGCTCGTATTTTACGGCTCGTTTTTTTTTTACTGCGAGCCGTTACTCGTTTTTTTATTTACTGCGAGCCGTTGCTCGTTTTTTTATTTACTGCGAGCCGTTGCTCGTTTTTTTATTTACTCGCGAGCCATTGCTCTCCTTTTGCCGATAAAGGATGTAAATGATATATAATAAATAAGATGAATGACTTGAATATACAAACATTAGAACACTAAACCGTGAGGTGATTAGATGGGCAAACTTTTAAGAGTCGTAAACAGGGAACAGTGCATCGGATGCTACAGTTGCATGTTTTCCTGCTCGAGAACCTGGGAAAATGCGCTTACAATCGAAAAAGCGGCGCTGAGGGTGAAAAATTACAGTGGAGTCGAAGGTGCTTTTTCCATAAGGGCCTGCTACGGCTGCAAAGACCCGGACTGCGCCCGGGCATGTCTGACGGGTGCCCTCATTCCCCGCGAAGGCGGGGGCGTCAAATTCGACAAATCCAAATGCATCGGATGCTCAAAATGTGTTGAAGCGTGTATACCCCAAGCCCTTCAGTGGGATTTTGAAAACCAAAATCCGATCGTGTGCAGACAATGCGGCATATGTGTGACTTTCTGCCCGAACGAAGTTCTTGCAATGGTAGAAACGGAGGATTGATGGTCATGAGAAAATATTTCATGCTCGAAATAAACCTTACCGAAAGCAGCAGCAGAAAAACAGACATAACCGATATTTTCGCCGAATACATAGGGGGTACCGGAGTCGCATCGAAACTCATGTACGATGAAAACAACAACTGTAATCCGTACGATCCGGATGCTTCCGTATATTTCGCCATAGGCCCGTTCAGCAACATATTTCCGGTTGCCACAAAAACTGTGGCACTTTTCCGTTCACCGCTGACCGGGAATCTCGGAGAAAGCCACGCTGGCGGAAGGATGGCACTTGCCCTTTACGGAGCGGGCATTCACGTATTGAAGATAACCGGAAAATCAGAATATCCGTGTTTCATAACCATAGAAAATGACGAAGTACAGTTCAGACGTGCAAATTCACTCAAAGGGATGTCCGCGCTCGCTACGGAAAGAGTTCTGCGTGACAGCATAAAATCAAGCCATAAACGCTCCATACTCAGAATAGGCCCGGCGGGGGAAAGAAAATCTTCAATAGCCTGCGCTGTGGTCGACGGTTCGAGGCATTTCGGAAGACTCGGCCTTGGAGGGGTTCTTGGCAGCAAGAACCTCAAAGCCATTGTGATATCCGGAAACAATTACCTCGAAGTTCCGGATAAATCGCATTTCAACAAGTTCTACAAATCGCTGTACGATAAAGTCGTAAAATCTCCGCTCATGAGAAAATACCATGATCTCGGCACCGCCATGAATGTAATGCCTCTCAGCGAAATAAACGGACTGCCCACGAGAAATTTTTCACAGGGTTATTTTGAAAATGCGGCCAAAATAGGCGGCGAAGCTTTTGCGGAAAAGCATCTGGCTCAGCAGACCGCGTGCGCGCACTGCCAGGTGGGGTGCATACACATGGGCACACTTCGGGAGGAATTCGATTCACAGGAACACATGTACAAGATGAATAAGGTTTCATACGATTACGAACTGATATACGCCTGCGGCAGCAACCTTTCCATAGAGAGCACCGATCAGATTTTGAAAATACTGCTTTTCATAGAAAAGCAGGGTTGGGATGCGATGAGCATGGGAGTAGTCATGGCATGGGCAACGGAAGCCTATCAGAAAGGTATCATAGACGACAATCTCACAGATGGTCTGGTACTGAATTTCGGTGACGGAGAGACGTATATGAAGGTAATGGCAAACATAAGAGACGGTAAAAACGAGTTTTACAGGGATCTCGAAATGGGAGCCCGGCATTGTGCGGAAAAATACGGCGGTGAAGACATCGCGATAGTTTTCGGCGGGAATGAAGCTCCGGGCTATATGACCGGACTTTATTCGTTCCTCGGCTATGCCACCGGCATTCGCCATTCGCATCTTGACAGCGGCGGATACTCTCTGGATCAGAAGGCTCCCAAGGGAGAAGCGGTAAGTCAAAAACTCACCAAATCACTTTACGACGATGCGGTTTGGAGAATGGTGTTGAATTCGCTGGTGATATGCCTTTTCGCGAGAAATGTGTACGACACAGCCACAATCATAGAAGGTTTGAGTGTTATGGAAAAAACAGATTACACGGAAGAGGATCTGTTGAGAAAGGCAAAAAAAATACACGCGATAAAATACCGGATCAAGGAACGGTTTGGCTTCGATGTCCTCGAATCGCTACTTCCGGAAAAACTCACCCATGTTCAGACGACGAACGGCAAAGTCTCGAAAAAAGATTTCAGTGAGCAACTCGAATATTTTGCCTCTCTGCTGAAGGATGATTACGACGAATTTCCGGACATAACCATATGACATCAAAGTGATTTTATTATCTTCCCGGCAACGGGACAGTTGATTAAAAAATATAAGAATTTGTTGAAGGCCCCGGGTATTACGGGGTTTTTTCTGTTATTCAGGTTTTCAAGGGAACAGTTCACGACTCTCCTGGCATCCATCCAGACGAATTTAGGAAACCTTCCCTTGTCGAACTCAGAGAACTCCGGAGTGGAGTGGAATTCCGTGTGTGTGAATCCGGGACACAGTGCCTGCACACGTATTCCCGGATAGTTCGTTTTAAGGTATTTATCGAGAGTTACAGAGAATTCCACGAGATAGGCCTTGGTGGAAACGTATTCCGTCGCACTCTTTACACGCATGAAAGCAGCGAGTGAACTCACGTTGACCACAATTCCGTTCCCTCTCTCTTTCATCTGTGAGAGAACCGTATGTGTGAAAATTGTGGGTGCATACACATGAACGTTCAACATGTCGCATACACTGTTCCGGTCGGTTTCCATGAATTCTTTGCCATGGCCGAATCCGGCGTTGTTAACCAGCAGATCGATTCTGTGGTTCTTCAGGTAATCGTCAACCATCTCCAAATCCTTCCGTTTCGAAAGATCCGCCTCGATATACGAAGCATCGACACCGTATTGGGATTTCAAGGTTTCGGAAACAGCCGAGAGCTTTTCGGTTTTTCTTCCCAGAAGCACCGTATCATATCCCGCCGCCGCAAGACTTTTGGCGAATTGCTCGCCTATACCGCTCGAAGCACCCGTTATGAAAGCAGTTTTGTCCATTCGTATGTCTCCTTTCATTTTTCTGTGGACTATGAATTTTTTGTGTGCAAATTCGCTATTCAAATTCACGTATTCTTTATCCCGGTTTTTGTATACTCTGTACATAGTTTATTGAAATAGATCGACAGAAAACAAAAAAACGGAGGTATAAAAGATGAAAAAAGTGATTTTGGTAATAAGTCTATCCACAATACTCATGCTCAGTTACTTCGCCCTCCCGCTGTCAAAACCGATGGAAATGGTGAAAGAACAGGCACAGTTCGGCACACAGTACGCACTGGCCAAGACTATCAACGCCGCACAGTTCTCGGATGCACAGCTCCAGATAATATACAACGGCGCAAAGAATGCCAGGGAACAGCTGGAGGATTTAAAACAGAACATCTCCGATTTGGAAAACTCCGCACTCGATTATATCATCGCCGGGGATGAAGAAGCATCGGCACAGGCAATTAGCAATGCAAAAGAAGCAGCCGGGAAAGCAACTGAAATTCTCACCGGGTACTTTGACACCGTAAAGGGTACCGTGACGGTGGAACAGCTGGAAAATATGATGCCCCAAAAACCGGATATGAAAGAGATGATTTCCGAACTGAAAGAGAAGTATGAACAGCTGCCTGATGAAAAGAAAGAAATGCTCGAAAAGAACATCAAGGGCGTGGTCGGCAAACTGCAGCAGATTCCCGGGAATTCCAAAAATATGATGAACCAGAACTCGGTGGCATCGAAAATAAAATCCCGGATTCAAAACAGTAATGCTTTCTCTTCCGAAACGATGCTTAAAGCATTTACAGGCTTGTTGATTTCCGATCAGGGATTTGAAGTACTCGAAAAATTCGTCGTAAAATGACGTGCTGATTTACAAAGGCAGTACTTTAAGTACTGCCTTGATTTTTTTGGTTTATAATTGATTCAAAACAGATTATGAAGAGGGGTATTTCATGAAAATACTTTTGATAGAAGACGAACTGGATTTATGCGATCTGATAGCCGAAATTCTGGTCGACAAATATTATTCCGTAGTAAAATGCAACGACGGGGAAGAGGGCCTTTACCGCGCCATAAACGAGGAATACGATGCGATAATCCTCGACGTGATGCTGCCGGGCCTTAACGGTTGGGAAATTCTCGACAGAGTCAGAAACAACGGCAAAAACGTCCCGATACTCATGCTCACGGCACTGGGAGATGTGGAATTCAGAGTCAAGGGTCTGAACAAGGGTGCGGACGATTACCTTCCGAAACCGTTCGATATGAAAGAGCTGATTGCGCGAGTAGACGCACTCATAAGGAGGGCAAGCAAGAATGCACTTCAGAACTCGCTACTGGTTTGTGAAGATCTGAAGCTCGACATGTTCGATAAGACGGTTAGCCGAGGCGACGAAATCATAGACCTGACAAAAAAGGAATTCCAGATTCTCGAATATCTCATGGTAAACTGCGGAAAAGTGATAACAAAAGAGGAACTTGAGGAGCATCTGTGGCTTGAAGACGAACAATGCTGGTCCGATGTGCTCAGGACACATATTAAAAATCTCAGAAAAAAAATAGATGGCGGCAGAAATCTGAGACTCATAAAGACTATACGCGGTATCGGCTATGCAATCGGTAATTGATGAAAATACGACTTTCATAAAGGCGAGGACAAAATGGACCATGATTTTCGTCATCGTGGTTGTTTCTCTTGTCAGCGTAATAGCAGGTCTGATATACATCATGACTTCAACCGTGGATCTGAGCAAGATCGACCTGAAGCTGAAAAACACGCCCGACCTGTTCGAGCAGAAACTGCAGAAACTGCCTCAGGCGACTGTAGATGAACTGCTCGGTAAAATTGACGGAGTCAGAACATTGCCGTTCGTTTTCATAGAAGAGGGCTGGTTTCTGGAAATAAGAGATATGAAAGGCAACACATTGCTGTATTTCGGTGATCCCGTGGATTTGCCGGATGATATTATACAGGGATTCAACAATTACGTATTCGAATCCGAAACTTCGCAGGAAGAAATGGTATACAGAATATTCTCAAGGGAGATAAAAGCGCCGTTTCTAAACAGAACAATATACATGATTTCCGGCAGGAATCTCAAAGAATTCATAGATGAAAGATTCATGGCGAGAATGTATATTTTCATCTCCATAACACTTGCACTGATATGCTCCTGGATTTTCGGGAGATTTTTATCCTCTATAGTTTTAAAACCTATAAGGCAGAGTTATGAAAAATTGCAGAGGTTTTCTATGGATGCCTCACACGAACTCAAAACCCCAATAACAATAATGAAAACGAGTATGGATATAATAAAGTCCAAATACGAGCTCGAACCCGATCTGAGCAGGAAGATAAGCCTCATGGACAGAACGCTTAACAGGATGGATAAGCTCGTTCGGCAGCTGCTGCTGCTCGCAAAGAACGGTTCGGAGCGTTTACCGGACTTCAGGCAGGAGGAATTCGATCCGGGACTTATGTGCGAAGAGATATGCGAGGAATACCATTCGCTGTATTCGGATAAATCGATAGAGGTTAACCTCATCTACGACGAACCATTTACGGTCAGGACAAACAGGGAGATACTATCGATAATTACAGGAAATTTGCTTGAAAATGCCATCAAGTTTTCTCCGAAAAATTCGAAAATAAACATAATTGTGGCAAAAGCGCACAAAAAAACATGTATATCCGTACAGGATTTCGGTACGGGAATGGATTCGGATGAGGTTAAGAACATATTCGAAAGGTTCTACAAAAACAACAGCAACGTTGAAGGCTCAGGTCTCGGTCTTTCAATCGTGCGAGAAATGCTCGGCGCAATCAATGCCGAAATATCTGTCGACAGCGAAAAAGGCAAAGGCAGTATTTTCACGGTGTCGATAAACAGGAAATAAGTACGCTACTCCACGAAAAAACGAGTGTTTTCCGTTTTCAGAAAAGAAACCGGGTATTCTGTGTCATCCCTTATTCCCTCCGATATTATCCTGTCGAACATTTTCTTCTTTTCGGGACCTTCCGCAACGAGTATTATGCTTCCCGATCTGTTTATAAACGGCATGGTTATTGTTATTCTCCCAACCAACGGTTCTCTTGGTGGAATGGGAGTCGATACGTAATACCTGTCCGTGAATATCGCATCTTTGTTTTTTGGAAAAATGGAAGCCACATGCGAGTCCGGTCCCATTCCGAGTATTACGATGTCAAATCCGTCAGCCAGATTGTTTTTCAATATTATGTTCGAGTACTCATTTGCGCAGAATTCCGCACTTTCTTTTCCGACTGGTATTCTGTGTACATTTTCTTCTGCTATATTCAGCGGCTCGAAAAAAGTTTTCAGCGCCGTTTTGTAATTGTTGTATTCCGAATCGGCATCGGCTGCACGCTCATCACCGAAATAGAAATTTATATCGTTCCAGTGGCCAAAATCAGAGTATCCGGAAACCAGCTCGCGGTACAAGTATTTTGGCGTATTTCCTCCGGAAAGTGCAACCGACACCGTTCCGTTTTTTAAAAAATACCGTTCTATTTCCATCATCAAAAAATCTGCGGCTTTTGTATAAACACTCATATATCCCACCCGCTTTCCTTTATTTTCAGTACCCTGAAGGTTTCTTCCGGTCCGTTTTCACCAGATGGATATTCGTAAAGGTTATTCTTCTTCATCTCTTTCCAGTGAGCCAGAACAGGATCGAACAACTCCCATGAAATCCTCATGTCGTCATGCCTTATGAACAATGTCTGATCTCCCGCCATAACATCCATCAGCAGCCTTTCATATGCTTCCGGAGGCTTTGATCCGAATATCTTTTCATAGTTGAAGTCCATGGTTATGGAACTCATGCACAGCTTCGGGCCGGGATGTTTCGCCTGAAATTTAAGCTTTATACCTTCTTCCGGCTGAACGTTGAAAACCAGTAAATTTCCCGGCATGCTTCCCTTTACATTTTTCTCGGATAAACCGGCAGAAGAAATTATCGGAAAAATCGAATGGGAAACCGGTCTGAATTTTACGACTATCTTTGTTTCCTTCTTATTCATGCGCTTACCGGATCTGAGGTAAAATGGCACATCTTTCCACCTGTGATTGTCCACAAAAAATTTCCCGGCTGCGAAAGTTTCCGTAAACGAATCTTCGGACACACCGGTTTCCTGCAAATATCCTTTGACACTGCCGACTTTTGTATACACTCCCCTTACGAAATTCTCATCTATTCCTTCTTTGGTGAAAGGCCTTATGGCTTTCAGCAGCTTGACCTTTTCATCCCTTATAAGATCCGACCTGAAATAAGACGGAGGTTCCATAGCCGTAAGAGAAAGCAATTGCATCATGTGGTTCTGGAACATGTCACGCAACTGGCCGGCCTTGTCGAAATATCCTGCTCTGCTTCCCACACCGGATTCTTCGTCCGCAGAAATCCATATGCTTTCTATGTATTGCCTGTTCCACAGAGGTTCGAAAATCGAGTTCGCAAACCTGAACATCAGGATGTTCTGAACGGTTTCCTTGCCGAGATAATGGTCTATTCTGTATATCTGTGATTCGTTCAGATTTTCGGATATCATGTCATCAAGGCGTTCCGCACTTTTAAGGTCATGTCCGAAAGGTTTTTCAACGACAACTCTTGTCATTTCATGTTCCGGTTCTTTTCCTATCAGCCCGTTTTCGGCCGAAAATGCGAGTATTTTGCAGTAAACACCGGGAGGAGTCGCCATGTAGAACAGTCTGTGGCCGTGCATATTCCGTCTGAATTCGAGGTCTTCGATCTTTTTCATAATGTCTGAGTAAAATTCTCCGCTTTCATAATCACCTGACAGATAGTACACGTTTTGCAAAAAATCCGCTTTCAAGCCGGAAAAAGCTTCGGAAGAAAATACTTCTCGGTTTTCAAGATAATTTCTGAAAGATATGTCATCATATTCTGTCCTACCCAGACCAAGTATGAAAAACGGCTGTGGCAGTAAGTTTTTTGAATAAAGAGAAAAAACGGAAGGCAAAAGCTTTCTTCGGGCAAGATCTCCCGAAGCGCCGAAAATTATAATTCCGTAAGGCATGGAAATACTCTCCGTACAGTAATGATCCTGAACCGATTCTATGAAATCGTTATTTTCCCGCATTTTCATCTGCCCTTGCAGGTTTTATCCCTCCGGCACCCGCATTTGATTTCGGAACGGTAATACTTTCGGTGTTTTCACCGGACCTGAGAACGGCATGACCCCCGAACTTATTTCTCATCGCCGCAAGCACCTTGTTCGAAAACATATCATGCTGCCTGGAATCGAATCTTCTGAACAGTGACTGGGAAATTACCGGCAGCGAAACTCCAAGATCCACAGCACTTTTAACCATCCATCTCGCTTCTCCCGAATCTTCAACATATCCCGAAATATCCTCAAGATTCGGATTTTCTTCAAATGCATCTCCTATCAATTCCAAAAGCCACGATTTTATAACGCTTCCGTTGTTCCAAAGCTTCGATAGCTTCGACAGGTCTATTTCTCCGGCATATTCCGAAGCCTTCAGCAGTTCGAAACCTTCCGCGTATGATTGCATCATGGCGTACTCTATGCCGTTGTGTACCATTTTTACAAAATGCCCGGCTCCGGTTCCGCCGCAGTACATGTGTCCGTTTTCCGCGGACAGGGAATCGAGAATGGGAATTATTCGGGAATAATCGTTTTTATTTCCACCGAGCATCATGCAGTATCCGTTTTTCAAACCCCAAACTCCACCGGAAACTCCGGCATCCATATACTCTATACCCTTGCTATTCAGCAATTCGCTTCTGGAAATATCGTCTTCGAAGTTGCCGTTTCCGCCATCAATTATCATATCTCCGGATTTCAGCACATATGTGAGTTTTTCGACGTATTCATCAGTAATCCCGCCCGCAGGAAGCATTAAAAATATCACACGCGGAGATTCCATCTTCTCTTCGAATTCTTTCAACTCGTATATTCCCACAGCACCAAATGAAACGATTTGGTCCGTTTTTTCCCTGTTGCGATTGTACGCATACACCCTGTGGCCATCGTTTAAAAGCCTTTTGGCCATGTTAAAACCCATTCTTCCGAGACCGATTATTCCCACTTCCATTTATGATCACTCCAAAAAAACCTGTCGGGTTATAGAAACCCGACAGGGAAGATATATTACCTGAAAATTATTTTTAGCGGTGTGGAATTTGAAAGGTTGTCGCTTACAGGACATCTCTCCTCTACTCTTGACAGCCATTCCTCAATCGTTTTTTCATCCGCATCGGTATCCCCCGAAACAACGGCAGTTATATTCTGATATCCTGCCCTTTCCGCAGAAGATTTCCCAAGGAATTTCATGGGATTGAGTTCTCCTTCAATCTCGAATTTGAGATTGGAAATTTTTAAATCCATTTCCTTTGCAATCAAATTTCCCACTACATTAAGACAACCAGCCAAAGCTGCCAGAACAAACTCAACCGGATTAGCTCCACGGTCATCTCCTCCCAGATTCTCCGGTTCATCGATTATGAGATCGAAATTTCTGGCTTTAACAAGCACTCTTGCATTCGAATCGCTCTTGGCCTCTACTTTGAATTTTGCATTTGGCAAAAAAATCACTCCTTATTAAATGAAATGTTATTACATTTTAGCCGTAAAAACGGTTTTCAGGCTCTTGTTTAAATATAGACGTATGAATTAGGAATATATTTTTAAATTCACCATATACAATTTTACATATACAACACATTCACCGAACGCAAATTCAGAAATATACTCAAAATAATTCACGGTAAAACTCCCCGCTTTCCGGGAATGAAAGTTTTTTGATTTTTTTCACGAATATTTTCATATTTGCCCCATATAAAGTCTTTTTTCAAAATGAATATAAATCAAAAATATGGTGATGACAAATGCTTACATACAAAAACATTCCGGATTATATATACTTTTATTAATGTTTATTTATACATTATGAAATCATTCGTGACAATCTTTAAAATACATATTGGGTCGTAAATTAACTTTCGACGATGTTTTTAATGGTAGAATATCTGTGAGTTTTTTTAAATTGGGCTGATCATTCACGAAGAAAAATTAACAATTTGTTTCGCACAATAATTAATCCGTGCAGGGTTTCGGTTTGAAAAAACAACGATTCATAATTTGGGAGATGATTAAATGCTCAGAAATTTCAAATTAAAAACCAAACTGTTGATCGGCTTCGGTTCGATGATCGCGTTGCTGATCGTCATCGCTTTGTTTTCGTATCTGTCGACGGAATCTTCTAAAACCGCCACTTCTTCTTACAGCACACTCACCGGTGACAGTAACGGGCTTTGCGAATTTCAAATCAACATTCTCAAGGCAAAACAGATTGCCCGGATGTACCTTGAGAGGGAGACTGGGAATATAGCCTCCGAAAATACCGACTCATCATCGGCACAGATCGAAACTGATATCCTGAACAATTTCAATTCGACGTGGAAAAACGTTACGGATTTCGCCTCGAATATGTCGGCTAAAAATCCGAACGATGAAAATGCGGGAAAAATCAGTTCGCTGCTTGATGAATACGGCACCTACTTCGAATATGTACAGGAACTCAACAGACAAAAAGATGAAATCAACAACGAGATGTTCAACGATATCGCTCCGACAATATCCGATGACCTCACCGAAATAATGCAGACCGCTTTCAGCGAAAACGAGGCCATGTCGTCTTTCGGTGCGGGTGAAACCATTAAAAGCCTTCTGACCGCAAGGGTTTACGTCACACAATACTTAAACACCCCTAATCCCGGCGTGGCGGAACGTGTTAAGACCGAATTGCAGGATACGGAAGACAAACTCGGATTTTTAAAATCCACGATGAAGAGCTACTATCTCAAAGACTATCTCAATGAAGCGATAGAATATTTCGAAAATTACAAACAAAAATTCTCGGAAATCGAGCAGATAATGACCACCAGACTTGCTTCGGTCAATTCCATGAACGAAATCGGAGATACGCTCACGAATTTAGCGGAAACTATGAAAAAAGAGATTTACGATAATCTCTTAACCGTCGGCGAGGAAGTCAAACAGGAAGCCGATAAAAATCTGCTGATGATTGTGGTACTCGCGGCCGTGGCACTCATAGTGGGTGTTGTAATGACGGTTCTAATATCCAAAAGTGTCTCATCGCCGATGAAAAAAATAACCCATGGCCTTGAGGAATTCGGAAAAGGTGATCTCACGATTACTTTCGAACACAAGGGAAAAGACGAATTCGCGAGGATCGGAATGCTTTTGAACCAGATGGGGAGTTCTATAAAAAGCTCCATGGAATCTATCAGAGAGGCTTCGTTAAAAATTGACGAATCATCCGACCAGCTCGCGGCAGTCGCCCAGGAATCCAACGCGAGTGTTGAAGAACTTTCTTCCCAGTCTCAGATAGTGTCCCACAGCACTATAACCACTATGAATTCAATAGAAACCGTGAGTTCCGGAATACAGGAAATTGCGGCGGCGGCGAACGACGTTTCAAATATAGCTTCAAACCTCAAATCCAGGACAGAAAATGCTTTCAGTACCGCTAAACAGGGTGAGAAAATAATCGATCAGGCTGTGGAAAGTATTTTATCGGCGGAGAATCAGAGCAACGAAACCGCGGCCCTTGTAAACGAGCTTTCAAACCGTGCGAAGAACGTAGGTGAAATAGTGAGTACTATTTCAAGCATAGCCGAACAGACGAATCTGCTTGCATTGAACGCCGCAATAGAAGCCGCACGTGCCGGAGAAGCCGGAAAAGGGTTTGCCGTTGTGGCCGATGAAATCAGAAAACTCGCCGAAGAAAGCGGCAACGCAACGAGAAACATCGCCCAGATACTTAAGGAAATCGGCAACAACACCGCCCAGACACACAAGGCAACTGAAAAATCGGTTGAAATAGTCGAGGAAACGAGCCAGAAGATCAACAAGGCAAAAGAACACTTCACCGATATAATGAACAGGGTCAACGAGATATTCAACATGGCGGAATCTCTTGCCGAAACCGCTCAGAAGCAAAATGAACATTCGGAAATAATAGCGAAATCCATGGAAGAATCCAACTCGTCGGTGGAAGATGTTTCAAAAGAAGTGGAAAACATGAAAGAGGGAATAGAACAGGAAAGCCACAGTGCGCAGCTAATAAGCGAATGGGCTCAGGAACTGAATATGCTGTCCGAAAATCTTCGTTCGCTGTTGGATAAATTTAAAATATAGTGAATAAATGAGAAAAAAGAAGTTTTCAGGAGCCGTTTACTCATAAACGGCTCCTGTTTTTTGTTTTTGGCTAATATACACATTAGGATTAAAAAGTTAAATAATCTATAATGATTGCGGAACCGGTTCCACAGGAGGATAAATTGAAAAAAATAACTATTTCTGAAATAGCGAAAATGGCAAACGTATCAAAATCGACGGTATCGAGGGCTATAAACGGATCTTCGAGAGTATCGGACGAAACGAGAAAAAAAGTGATGTCACTCATGAGAGCATACGATTTTGTTCCCGATACCAGGGCGAGAACCCTTTCCAGCAGAAAAACAAACACCATCGCGCTCGTACTCCCCGGAGTATCGGGGCCATATTACGGGGAAATCATCAACGGTGTGGAAGAAATTCTCATGAAAAACAACTATTTCATACTCTTCATGGGATGCGAAGACGATGAATCCAGAAAAAGATATCTCAACGCCATAGAGGGCAAGCGCGTTGACGGAGCCATAATACTCGACTGGCAATTGTCTCCTACGCGCCTTAAAAGGGTGGATATGCCGCTTGTTCTTATAGACAGCGATCTGACTTCCGAAAGCATCAGCAGTATTTCCATAGACAACGCCTCGGGAAGCTATGATATGGCAAACCACCTTATAAAAACACACGGGTATACTGACATCTGTTTTGTAACCGGTCCCGCAGAATCGTATGACAGCAATCAGCGCCTCAGCGGTTTTATGCGTGCCGTTAAGGAATCCGACCTTAAAATCGGTGAAAACAGAATAATCAACGGAGACTTCACATTCGAATCCGGGAGAAAAGTGGCTGAAAAAATACTCGATAACCTCCCTCAGGTTATATTCGCATCAAATGACGAAATGGCATTGGGTGTAATGGAGGGGTTGAAAGAAAATGGTGTTATACCCGGCAAAGACGTTTTCATAGTCGGATTTGACGATGCGCTCTGGACAAAATTCATTGATCCTCCTCTCACTACTGTAAGACAGCCAATAAAAGAAATCGGAAGGATATCGGCTATGAGGATACTCGATTCTCTCGAATCCGGGAAAAACACTGACGGCATCAACGTAAAACACGACGTCAACGTAAAACACGGCATCAACGTGAAGCTTGGCACTCAGCTTATAATCAGGCAATCTTGCGGTTGCCAAACAAAAAAGGGGGAAATATGATGAAAAGGACCATGGTATTTCTGATACTCTTTATTGCCACATTAACTGTTTTTTCGGTGAAGATAACCGTTACAGCGCCTTACGCCGAAATGCTTTCATTTCTACAGGAAAAAGCCGTTGAATTTACGGGTAAAAATCCGCAGGTTGAAGTAGAAGTGATTCAGGAACCCGAAGGCGGACAAATAGCAGCTTTGATAGCAGCCGGAAACGCACCTGATTTGTTCATCGGAGTTTTTGGGTATATGCCTGAAAAATACGCTTCCATGGGAAAACTGGTAAACCTTTCCCAATTGGAAGGTTTCGATGAAATGCAGTCGAGAATTTACAACGGTATACATTATTCCGATGACGGCGGGGTGTATTTCATCCCATGGATGCTCACCACTCAAATGCTGATATACAATGCAGATTTGTTCAAAGAAGCCGGTCTTGACCCGGATAAGGCTCCGGAAACCTTTGATCAGTTTATGGAATACGCACAGAAAATTTCGCAGCTACCTAACAGGGAAGACGGTTCAAAAGTATACGGCACGGTGTTCTGGAATGATGCGCTCGTCTGGGGTGGCTGGTACTGGACAATGCTTTCCCAGATATACTACAATTTCAACAACGGAGAATACGGACTTTTCGATGATTTCGGCCTTGATGTGGTTTTCGACGACGAAAATGCACACATGAAAGAATTTCTGGAATTCTGCAAAAACGCACAGGAATTCGCACCGATGAATATGGAAAAGAATTTCTTCTCCAGAAGCATAGGTATGTGGCTGCAATACGGTTATTCCTGGAAACCCAACCTTATGAACGCCAAAGACGAACCCATGGAAATAGGAAAAGACGTCAGGGTGGCACCGATTCCCGTAAACAAAACAGGATGGAATCATTGGAGCACACTCGACGGAAGATCACTCATGATTTTCAAATCCAACCGCGAAAAAGAAAACGCATCGTGGGAATTCATAAAATTCCTGATGGAAGACGACAACAACCTTCAGGCTTGTGAAGTACTCGGTTATCTGCCTTCATTGGTTTCACTGAAACAGCATGAATACTTCTCTTCTCCGGAAAATGCGCCTTTTGTCGCCCAGCTTGAAAATGCGCTGCCAAACGAAGCGGTGGCACAGCTCGATGAAATTTCAAATCTGCTGCTCAGCGTTTATGCCGAAACCGTTGTGAAAAAATCAATGGACATATCACAGGGAATAGATTCGGCCGCCGAAGAAGCAAGAAATCTCCTTTCAGGAAAATAGCAAAAAATAATCCAATTCTTTTTCAGGGCTGTGGTTTTCATTCCACAGCCGTGTTTGATCATACGTGTTTATGGGGGTGCAATTTGCAAATTCTGAAAAAACTCAACAAATACAAATGGGGTTATATTTTTCTGCTACCATGGATAGTACTTTTCTGTGTTTTCGGACTTTATCCCATGTGGTTGTCGATAAAACTGACTTTTCTCGACTACAACCTTCTCGAACCGCATAAGATGAGATTCATCGGCATAGAAAACTGGCTGGAAGTACTTACGGATACGATGTTCTGGAAAAGTATGGCAAACGTGATATACAACCAGCTCATATTCATATCGCTGAATTTTTTCATATCGCTTGGGGTTGCAGTTTGTCTTTTCAGAATCAGGAAATTCGGTTCTTTCTTTCGTACCGTATATTTCATGCCCGTTGTAACTTCCGTAGTTGTCGTTATGATAGTACTCGGATATATAGCAGGACCCGAAGGGCCTCTGCAGATGACTCTTATGAAATGGGGAGTTTTGAAAGATCCCGTATTCTGGAAAATGGAACCACCTTTGATAATGCCTTTTCTGGCTTTCATAAACACCTGGAAATGGTTCGGAATTCAGACGGTTATATTTCTCGGGGGATTGTCCACAATACCTCAAAGTTACGCCGAAGCGGCGGAGCTTGACGGGGCAAAATCGAGCCAGGTTTTCTGGAGAATACATTTCCCGCTACTGAAGCCGCAAATAATATTCATACTCGTTACCAACGTTATAAACGGATTGCAAATGTTCACGGAGGTTTATGTGAATTTCGACCTTTACGGCGGAATAAGAAACGCAGGTTTGACTCCAATTCTTTATATCTATGCGACGGGACTGGATAAATTCCAAATGGGTTATGCCTCCACAATGGGAATGTTTCTGGGAATAATAATCATAATCCTTACAGGTCTGCAGTTTTTCGCATTTAAAAGGAATGAGGTGTAACACATGAGACGACGGGAAAAAAACGAGGCATTTTATTCGTATATATGGTTAATCATAGGACTTCTTTTCGTGCTGTATCCCTTCGTACTCATGGTCATAAACTCCTTCAAACCCGGTCCGGAGATTATGCACAACCCGACGGAGATGCCTTCGGTGATATCGTTGAAAGGCTATCAGGGACTTTTTAAAAATCTCGACATATTGCTTCTGTTCAAGAATTCCTTCATCGTGGCGGGATCGGTAACATTTCTCAACGTATTTTTAGGTGCGATGGCGGCTTTTGCACTTTCAAAGATAAAATTTCCCGGCAGGGATTTAATTTTCCGAATAATGCTCATCACTATGATGATACCGGGTGTGCTTTTTTTCATTCCGACTTACAGTATGCTTTACAGTTGGGGATGGGTCAACAACTTCAGGGCAATAATAATTCCCGGTGCGGTCGGTGTATACAACATTTTTCTCATAAGGCAGTTCATGATGCAGATACCGGACTCGATGCTCGAAGTGGCAAAAGTCGACGGAGCTTCGGATTTTCAGATTTTCACCAGAATAATGCTTCCCATGAGCAGGCCCGTTCTCGCCACGGTGGCTATTCTGACTTTCATGGGAAGCTGGAACGACCTGTTCGGGCCGCTACTTTACCTGCGGGACAGTGCCAAATGGACCATACAGCTTGGAATACACATTTTTTCAAAGGGAGTGCCAGGAAGCAGACTCGAGGAAATATGGGCGGCAAATGTGCTTGTGACTCTCCCGGTAGTGATCATATACATATTCCTGCAGAAGGAATTCATAAAAGCATTCACAAATGTGGATTTAAAATGAGTGGGATATTATGAATAAAAAAAGACTGAAGAAAATAATAATCATACTGATAATAATAGGGATAGTAGTTTTGGCATACTTCATAGGATGGGTGGAAACATATTTTCTTGCAAAAAAATATTTTGAAAATGCCCTGCTGAAATATGAAAAAGGTGAAATTGCTGAAGCAATCGACGGTTATGAACAATACGATGAAGGAAAAGGGGAGTATGTTTATTGGGCAGGCTTTGTCCAGATATCGACTATGTTCGATTCCAGGTTCTGTTTTCCGAAACCTGATATTTCTTCAAAAGCATGGGGTTTCTCTTTGACGGCAATAGCGGAACTCGGTGACGAACAGCTGATGTCATATTTCAAAAAGAACATGCGGCAAAACAGTCCGATAATCCTGTACGTATGCTCCGAACTTTATCATAGAATGCCGGACAACTCTAAATATTTCCTTCTTTTGTATGAAAAACTCGGAGGAGAATACGGCAAAATCGATAACTATTATCAGGAGCTACACGAATAAATATTGTATAAAGCTGCGACTAAACAGACGGAGGAAAAGATGAAATTTTTTGAAAGTAAATACGGTTTTTTCAAAGAAAACGGAAATTACACAGTGACAAGCATGAACACTCCCATGCCGTGGACCCATATAATATCGAACGGAGAATACGGCGCAGTATATTCACAGGCAGGGAGCGGCTACTCTTTTTACAGAGATGCTTCGCAAAGTTGTATAAACAGATGGGTACAAGATCTGATAAAAGATGAATACGGAAAATACATCTACATTCATGACAACGACACCGGCAGGATTTTTTCGACTACTTTTCAACCCGTTCAGGCTGACGGGCGATATTCCGCCGAATACGGTCCCGGTTTCGTACTTTACGAAAGTGAATTTGAAGATTTCAAAGTCAGTTCAAGGATTTTCATTCCGCTTGAAAGCAATCTTGAGATAAATCTGATAGAAATCGAGAATAAAACCGGCAGAGAATTGAATCTGACACTTTTCACATATTTTGAACTGAACATGGGCACTATGGGCGATATACACAGAGAATTCCACAAACTTTTCTTCGAAACCGAATTCGATTTTGATACACAGATTCTGTTGAGTAGAAAACATCTCTGGGCAAACGGAAAAAAACACTGGAATGCTTCTTATGACTGGTTCGTATTCCACGGGACATCTGAAGATGTTGAGGGATTCGATACGGATAAAAAGCTTTTTTGCGGCAATTACAACAAAATGCCATCGTCTGTGGCAGATGGAGAAATGCACAACAGCCGGGGCAGAAACATCGATGCCATCAATTCGCTGAAATTCAACATGATACTTTCCCCGAAAGAAAACAAAGTATTTTCGGTTTTTCTCGGGGTTTCAGAAAACGTTGAAGAAGCTGTGAATATGGCTGAAAAGTATTCTTCCGTTGAAAACTGCAGACTTGAATACTTTAAAATTGAAGAATACTGGAGAGAAAAATTCAACGGATTCAGCATGCAATGCGAGGATAAGGATATGCAGTTCATGGTGAATTTCTGGCTGCCCTATCAGGCATATGTCGGAAGGCTGCTTGCAAGAACGGGGTATTATCAGTTTGGCGGAGCTTTTGGATTCAGGGATCAACTTCAGGACAGTCTTGCCGCTTTGGAATTCGATTCGGACATAACCCGGAAACAGATTCTGCTGCACGCATCTCATCAGAGAAGTGACGGGAGTGTGCAACATTGGTGGCTACCTCTGACAGGAATATCACCGATGGAAAAATGGTCGGACGATTTGCTCTGGTTGCCGTTCAGTGTCTGCGAATACATTAAATGTACTGGAGATTACGGGATACTCGGAGAAAAAATCGAATTCTCGGATGGGGGCGAATCATCACTTCAGGACCATTGTCTGCGTGCAATAAAGAATTCACTGTCAAACACAAGTGAAAGAAGTATACCGCTTATACTCGACGGCGACTGGAACGATGGCATGAATGGTGTGGGTTCCGGGAGAAAGGGGGAAAGCTTCTGGTTATCCGAATTCCTGTACCTGGTTATGAAGCTGGCATTGGAATATTTCGTTCTTGAAAAAGATGAAACCGATTTGTTGAAATCAAGTTCGGACAGAATAAAGAATTCCTTCAACGAAATTGCGTGGAATGGTGACTGGTTTTCGAGAGCCGTTACCGATAACGGATTCGAAATAGGTTCGAAATCCGATAACAGGATATTTTTAAATTCACAGAACTGGGCAATTATATCCGATATATGTGATTTTAGCAGGAAGGTCAAAGTGATGGAAGAAGTCAGGAAAAGACTGATCACCGATTACGGACCCCTGCTTTTCACACCGCCGTTCACCGTTCCGGATGAAAGCATCGGTTATCTCACGAGATATGCCCCAGGCTCCAGAGAAAATGGCGGAGTATACACACATGCCGCCGTATGGACTATGTGGTCCGCAAATCTAATGAACGACGCAATCCTTTGCGACAGGGTATACGAAACTATCTCTCCTGTTCTCAGAAGTAGCGGGAATCCTGACAGATATTCCGCCGAACCGTATGTGATGCCCGGAAACAGCGACGGTCCGCTGTCGCAAAATCCCGGCAGAGCGGGTTGGACTTGGTATACGGGGTCGGCCGGCTGGTATTACCGCTCTACAATAAAATATCTGCTGGGAATACGGTTCGAGGGAAATATTCTGAGAATAAATCCCTGTACCGAAAGAAGATGGGAATCGGCGGAAATAAATATAAACAGAGCGAACATTTCCGTAAAAATCCTAATTGAAAATCCCTGTAAAAAATCCTTAAAGGACATAAATAAAATCATTTTTGACGGTGAAAAAACGGATTCGAGAGAATTCTATTTATCCGAAGGAAAACACAAGATAATTTTAAAATATTGAAGGAGGCTAAAAATGCATAAATTTTGTGTGGCAGCCCTCATACTAATGACAAATATTCGGGTTTTTCAGCAAGCCCTAAATATATAATAAAAGGGCAATTCGAGCAACTTTAGTTGCAAATTGCCCTTTTATTTCTGTTATTATGATATATTGATAAATAAGTTACCACGATACAAAAAACATACCGAAGAAGGTCAATCAAATATCAACTACTTATTTGATCGGAAATTTTAAATTGTTTTATCGAATTATTAAGCGTTTCAGATGAATTAAGCATGGTATTTCCGGTGTTCTCTACTTTATCGATGCCTTTTTTAAATTTCCCGATCAAATTGGATATTTCATGTTGTTTTTCAACAAGATATTGCGTGCTTTTGCTGGATATTTCTATTTCTTCCGATATTTCATCGGTGAGTTTTTTCTGCTGCTTTGAAAAATCGAATCCCTTGTGGCTTACCCTCACCATATTTTCTATTTGTAAAAATAACTCGTTCAATTTATCTCTGACATTAACGCTCATGTATGTTGCCTGTTTTACTTTTTCGCTGACGGTTATTGTTTTTCCTTTGACTTCTTCGGAATTCGCAAAAATCTCCTTCAATATTTTTTCCACTTCTCTTGTTGATTCTTTACTGTCTTCAGCCAATTTTCTGATTTCTTCTGCTACCACTGTGAACCCTTTCCCGGATTCTCCTGCACGCGCAGCCTCGATGGCCGCATTTAGTGCCAAAAGATTAGTTTGTTCCGCTATCGCATTTATTGAAACAAGTATTTTTTCTACGTTGTTTATATTATCAACCAATCCCTCAACTCCTCTTGCAGTCAAATCCATTTCCAGACTCACCTTTTCCATATTTTGTTCAATTGCCGCAGCCGCTTCATTACTTTCGGAAACAAATTTCTTGGATTTTTCTGCAGAAACGGATATTTCTTCGGATGCTTTAGTCAAGTCTTTAGCGCTTAAAGCCACTTTTAACACATTTCCACTAACATTTTCAAAAGAATTCGATATGTTCAGAGATTCCTTTTCTATTTCGGATATTTTTTTTACCACTATTTCAGCGAGTTGGTTTTCTTCATGCACTGTTGACGACAATTCCAGAGAATTATTCTTTACAGAATCGGAAATCAACATGATATTCTTCACTATTCCCGAAAGGTTCTTTACAATTGTATTCAAAGAACCACTCAGGTTTCCGATTTCATCATTCCTCTGGACTTCCAAAACATGGTTTAGTTCTCCTGATGATATTTCTTTTGCAAAATTGACGTTTTTCAATATAGGAATGGTTATACTCCTTATCACAAAATAAATCAGAGTACATACCGCTGCAAGTATAACAGTCATTATGATAATTATATTAACCGTTAACTGCGAAATGCTATCGGCGGAACTTTTATTGGCGAAATATTCAGATTCGTTCGAAAATTCCAATCCCTTTGTCTTAACTTCAGCTATGCTCATTTCATTTTCGTTTACAACGGATAAAAATATATCTTTCACTTTGCCCAGGTATTCTTCTATTCCCTCGGTACTCACCTGTAAATCGAGTTTTACATATGTCATGTCATCATAAATTTCATGCGAAAAGAAAATACTGTTTTCTTCCGGAATTTTTTTTCCGAATTCGTATAAATCATCTTCTTTTGCGTCTTTATTTATTGAATACTGGGCCCAGGTAATTTCATCGGTATTTTCAACAAGCGCTTGTGCAATACCATCTGCGGAAAAAAAATCAAAATTGGCAATTAACGGGAAAATTTGATTCGCAACTGATTTTGCCACTTTATCGTAAGATTTTTCGTATACTTCGTTTAGTATTATTTTTATAGAGTTTTCCGCATCGTTCAGTTTCTTTTCCACAGTTATTTCGTTTTCAACAAGGAGCTTCACAGATTGGTTGTTTGATCTTTCATAATTTTCGACTATTTTATTTATTAAATCGGAATTTTTAGAAGATATTTGAGTTATTATCATTAAACCGAGAATGGAAAAACTTATCGCAAGCGTTATTATGAATGTAAATACTGTTTTTCTCTTTATACTCATTTTTCCCCTCCGCCTATGAAATCAGAACAAGACTCCCAAAGGAGTCTTCCAAGAATGGTCAGTATCCGAAACCGTATTTGTCAAATATCTTAAAACCCTCTTCAGAAGAAGCCAAAGAGAAGAAAGATTCGGCTATGCCCGTATACTTGGATGTGCTTAGTACCGACAAAACCAGGTTTTTCCTCGCTTCATATTCAGAAGGAAGTGTAACCGCATCAACTATATCCCTGTTTTCGGGCCAAGTAGACGCTGCATACCAATTGACTGATATATCGGCTTTGTCTGCCTTAAATGCATTTATTAATCCTTCGGAATCAACGGCTATCAAAGCTCTTTCGACAACTTCCTCATATATTCCCTTTTTGTCGAGAATACTTTTCGTAGTTTTTCCTATGCTTCCTTTGTTGGCTGCACCTATTATTACTCTGTAATCCGTATTCAGCAACAAGTCCAAATCATTGGCAATATTTTTCGGATTCCCTTTTTGTACGAATAAAGCGGCACGATTAACACCGACTTTGGCTTTTTTTACTACTAATTCCGGGTAATCTTTCTCAAGCTGTGAAATATACGCATCTGATCCGGGAAGAAATAGATCACCGTTTTTAGATCTCAGAAGTATGTTCATGAGATCTTCTGAACCTCCTGTAACCAATTTTACTTTGCATCCATGCTGGATTTCGATAATATCGGCTATTTCTCTCATAGGTTTCTCCATGGTAATTCCGCAATAAACTACCAAAATATCCGTTCCCAAGACTGATAATGAGATAATAGTTGATAAAAGAAAAAACAATAACAACTTTTTCATAATTACCTCCTTAAAACAGCAAGATTTTTTAGAAAAGATTTACTTCGTTTACCAGAGTTCAAGAAATGTTATATATATATTTTCTAATTGTGTATCTAAACAAATTTTACAAATTATTATAACATATAAAACGATTTAAATATTAAGAAGACTCTTACGATTTTTGTTCTATAAAAAATCAGATAAAAAAAATTAGTCAAATCAATTGAATTTGAAATTTATAAATCACTGGGTAACTCTGAAAGTGCTATAAAAAGAAGAAGAAAGCATTTTGTTTCAAAAGCATAAGATTTTTACAGTGTTTTTCGGATTTATTCTGTTCCTTAATCGTCGCATTCTTTTTTCAGCAGCCCCTAAATATATAATAAAAAGGCAATTCGAGCAACTTTAGTTGCAAATTGCCTTTTTATTTCTGTTATTCCGAACGGCAAGGCTCGTTTCGATCGTTTGAGGAAGATGACAGGAGTAAATATTATCAATCACCGATATCGATTTTTATCCAATAAAAATCCATCGGATCTATTTCGAAAAATCCGTCCTCGCCACATGATAATTTTTTCCCCAGCAAATCTTCACCGGTATTTATATCGGATCCGGGTTTGAACTTCAATTGTTTATCGGATAAATTGTTGATAACGAGAACTTCTTCATGGCCATATGTTCTCCTGTATCCGAGAATCTCTTCCATCTCATTTCCATTTTCGCCGTAAAAATCCTCAAAACGCAGTTTCCCGTTTCCGAAAACTTTTTCCGATCTTCTGATTTTTATGATTTTTTTCAGAAATCCGAAGATTTCGGAGGCTATGCTGCCTTCTTTTTTCAGCTCATATTCTATTTTCTTCCAATCAAGTCTGCCTCTCACCAGATAACGGCTGTCATCAATACCGGTTGCCGCAAGTTGTTCTTCGTAGAACTGTACATCATTGGTCTTCGCAAATTCGTCCCCGTAGAAAATTATAGGAGTACCTGTAAGTGAAAACATTATGGAATACGCGAGTTTTATCTTTTTCACATCCTCTGAAAAAAGTGATGCGAGCCTTGCGGATATGCCTTCCCCTTGCCTGAAATTCCAGGACGGATCTTTGGCATAATAATCGAAAATTATCTTTCTTTCCTCCTCTGAAACCATTTCAAGAGTCAGTTCATCATGACATCTTAAAAACATGAACCACTGACAGTTGTCCGGAATGGTTTGCGGAGTTATACCGGGTGACATTATCCTTTTCACGGCTTCATTCGATTGCCGGGCCATACTCATATATATCCTCGGCATTACGGGGAAATGATATGCCCCATTGCATTCATCTCCGTCGCCGAAATATTCCACGACCTTCTTAGGCGGCTGGCACGCTTCGGCAAGCAGAAGGGTATCCGGGTCTATATAATCCAGGACAGCTCTGAAGAGTTTTACAACCGTATGTGTCTTATCGAGGTTCTCGCAACCGGTTCCTTCTTCTTTCCACAGATAAGGAATTGCATCTGCTCTGAAACCGTCAAGCCCTTTAAGTTTCCAGAAAACCATCACTTTAGCCATTTCAAGAAATACTTCGGGATTTTTATAATTCAAATCCGGCTGCATGGGAAAGAATCTGTGAAAATAGTATTGGCCTGACATTTCTTCGAATTGCCAGTTGCTATCACACAAACCCTTGAATATTATCCTCGCATCCGAATATTTTTCTTCGGTATCGCTCCAGATGAAGTAGTCGCGATATTTCCCTTTCGGGCTCTCCAAAGCTTCTTTGAACCAGAAATGTTCATCCGAGCAGTGGTTTAGTGCTATGTCGAAAATAATTCTTATGCCTTTTTCATGTGCTTTTCCAAGAAAAACATCGAACTCGTTCTGTTCGGAATTTTCAAGAAGACTGTCCCGTATTTTCATATAATCCGAAATATCGAATCCGGCATCTTTCATCGGTGATTGCAGCACCGGCAACAGCCATATGCAGTTTGCACCAAGTTCCACTATATGATCCAGTCTGTCGGTAAGCCCGTTTATGTTGCCGTTGAAAAGGTCAACATATACCGAGTAAACCACGGCATTGGCATACCAGTTTTTATTTTCGGCGGTACCGGTTTTCAATTCGGTTTTATACTTTAATTCCGCTTTTTCGAGAATCTCCACAAGCTCGGCGAATATTCTTTCGTCGGAATAGAGTTGATTCCACAATCTTCTGATTTTTTCGATTCGAGCGATTATAATACCACTCCCTTTTAAAATTGCCACGCAAATTACCGGACGTATAACGTTTAGATTTTATCATTTTTTTTACACAAAAAAGAAGGAAGCCCTTCGAATTCAAATCGATTCGAAGGGCATAAGAAGTTAAATTAGAGGGCAATTTTGAAGGTTTTTTAATCGAGTCAGTGTTTTTTTGGGCGGAAAAAAACACAAATTGGCTTTGGGAAAAAGACGGCACAAAGACGGGTAATGCTCTGCGCCGCTAAGTCCGGGTTATTTTGTGATCAGCTGGAGGTTAACATTAAAACATCAGCGCCAAATCTTCTCAAAAATAATCAAGTCTAAACTTCTTCCCAAAATCAACTGTATATATATCTCCCATCTACCGGACTTTCCTTTGAATACTCGAATGCCCGGCAGTGAGGAGGGGACATTCATCTCACTCAGGCAAAAATCACGGTGGCATTGCTCCGTACTTTTCTACTTAAAAACCGACATTCTTTACTCAAAACTAACCACCGTGAATTTACCTTATTATCGGGGTCTGGTTAATCGTTTCAAAAAATGACTTTATGTCAACCAATATTTTGTGAATATTCTCTTTCTTTGAAACCTTTTTCATCTATCTCAATGAAGTTTATTAATTATATCATATATTCCCGTGCTTGTCAACTTCATTTTAACACAATAATTTTGAATGGTAATTGCACTTTACAAAACCAGTAATAACGGCGCTTTCCGCACTTATAAAAATAATTGATTTTCATAAAACAGACTGATTTGAAAAATCATAAGCGCAAATTACAATGAAGGACAAGTCACGTTTGTGTAAATATTACGACAGGTGTTGCGTATCTCGCCCCGCCATTTTAGTTTATGCAGGGCTCGCCGAATAACTCTGCGACTGTTATAAATAAAGGTATACAGAGAATATTTTCTTTTAAAAGTGCAAGGTTTTTCTAAGGATTTCCCAAAAAACCTTGCACTTAAATTCATTTATTGGCTGAGGTCAAGGAAATAAAGTGATTGAAATCAAAAAACAGATTAATTTCTCAACTCTTCTTAAATAAAGGAATCTAAACCCTGGATTCTTCGTATCGAGAGGGTAAAATACAACCATCGATACGAAGAATGACAAAATTTGAGTTTTCAGCAACCTCTATGTACCGTATATATCATGAAATACCCTGCCGGATACCCCGGAAAAATCAAGTGATATTCAAAAAAACGGCATCATGAATGAAGATATGCGGAGAAGTGCAGATCTTTCGGAATTCGGTATGGCAAATGTGGTAAAATGGCAATTTGCAACTAAAGTTGCTCTAATTGCCATTTTATTGTCTCAACGGATATGAGAATATAGATTCCTTTTTCGTGTGATCCTTTATTCTTCTTTTACAATGATGCCAAAAAGCCTGGAAAGATCTGCGGCTTGATACGGATTTACGATGATTCCCTGCAATTCCTTCAAATTATCGGAAACACAAAATTCTTCTATCTCACAGGATGTAAAATCCACTTCTTTTAGTGGCGTATGAAAAAAATCCGCCCTTTTAAAACATGTTTTTACGGGGAAAAAGTTTTTGAGGATACATTCGGCGAAAAATGGCTCACTTAAATTGCTTTCAACAATCTCGAAATTTTCCAGTTGTGACGAAGTAAAATTTGCATAACGCAGATTGGATTTGTCAATTGTTATATTCATAAATCTGCTTTTACTGAAATCAGTTGTGTTGAATTTAGACTGTACTATTTCACATCGTATCAGCCGCGTATTTGTAAAATAGCAATCGGTAAAAACAGAATTGGTAAAACTTACATTTATGAATGAGCAATCGGAAAATACGACATTTTCAAATGAACAGTCCTGAAAGATCACATTTTCAAATCTGCGCTCGCTTAAATCCTCATCGTTCAACTCCGCATTATGAAAAATAATCCGTACGATATCCTGTTCTTTCTCATCGGCTTTCCTTATATGTTCCATCAAATCGCTGCACCGTTCCATGGCAAAATCAAGTTTCACCCGCTTGATTTTCTTATTGACCATCTCAATTACCTCTCTTACATTTATTATTTAAAGTATGCAAAACTTCCACGGAAATTATGAATACACGTTGCGGTTGAGTTTGCAGTCATACCATTAAAATAATCTGTCAGCCCAACAGAGGCAGGGGCAGTGTTGGCATAATATCACACAAAGAATACTGGAATTTATTACTTCATCACTTCACTTATAGTTTATCATGCAGGGTTACCCGCAGGTCAAACGGTGGAAAACAATTTTGTCCGATTCCTTTTTCATGTCCGGATTTTTTTGATTTTTAGATATACTGCGTTAAAAAAAGAAATATTTGGATTTTTGAAAATATTTTCAGATTTTTTTTGATTTATTCACCCTGTTTCGTTTATCATTCAGTTATATTTCAAAGTTCATGGGAGATGTATTTTTTGAAAAAAACAATTCTGATATTTTTCATATGTTCGATAGCGGGAATTTTTTTATTTTTAGTATTCGACAACATCGAATTGCCTCTCAAAAGTTATTCCCGAATAGATAATTTCAGTCAGATATCAAAACAAATTCAGAAAAACAACTTCCGGGAAGATTTTGAGTCCGTATGCTCCATACTCGAAAATGAATGCCGAATAATCGACCGTAACAGGTATGACTTTCTCAGGCAGCATTTCGGAGAATCCGTGGAATCCGCTTCGAGTTTTGAAGAGTATGCGAAAATCCTGAATACTTTCATGGGAAACATTGAAGAACCTGCGGTTAAAATTTTCTCTGAATTCGATTCTATGAGCGTGCCTGTGAAGGCATCCTTAGATTGTGGGAAGGTAATTGTAAAGAACCTCTTTTACCCTGATTTCAGCTATTTCAGAATTGGGGACGAGATTTTGGAAGTAGACGGTGAAAAAATAATGCAATGGCTTACGGACAGAACCGCCGTTTTTTCCGGTTCGAGAAATGATAAAATCAATGCCTCTCTGGCAAGTCTTTTCAAAAAAGCCGAATTTGATCCCGAAATACGGAAATACAAAATCAGACGCGGAGATGAGATAATTTCATTTTCCGAAGAAATAGCCGCGTACCGCCAAATACCACCCATTGAGATAATAAAAGCCGAAGAAATCTCGATCTTGAAACTCACCGATGTTTCTCAGAATTCTCTGGAAATTCTTCGCGATTTTTTAAATGAATCTTTCGAAACAAGTGCTTTGATACTCGATATAAGAAACTGCCGTTCGGGGTCCGTTGAAAATGCCGATTCTCTCATATCAATGATAACCGAGAACGGCTTTATTCAAGCCGGAAACGATATGGTTTACCCGAATGCGAACTATTCCGGACCACTGATAGCTCTGATAAGTGAAAATACCTCCAATTCGGGGACAAGAATCGCCGATTGTCTTCAAAAATACGACAAATGTATACTTCTGGGTTCCAAAACCGGTGCCAGGGTCACGGAAAACACAGCTTCGTTCAGAACGGATTTCGGAACCGTATTGAGCGTTGGACAGGACATTCCGATTTTTTATGAAAGAGGTTATTTCGAGGTAAGCACAGGCGTCGTACCTCACCTGTCATTTCAAGGAGATGGGAAAAGTCCAGCCGAAGACAAACTGCTCGAATTCGCTATCGAAGAATTCAGAAGGGTGTGTTTCAACATAGATATTCTCAGAAGGCCTGTCACCGAGTACGGGAAAATGGTCACGGAAAACGTAAATTCTTTCAACGGTTGAAAAAATCTACGCTTATTACGCGTAAAAATTTAAGATCGATACCATATATCAATTGAAGTATTTCAAATCCAAAATAATAAAAAAACTCGGAATTACAACACCGTTTGTAATTTACATATGTCCTGCCAACAATTTTCACAATTATGGGAAAGCCTCGCTGAAATATTTAGAAATATCAGTTGTGTTATAATTGTAAACAGCTATTTATTTGAAAACAGCATCATGTTCAAAACCAAACCGGGAATAAATTCTATTTTTAATTGAAGGCTGATGTTGTGAAAAACAATTTTTTAGGAGGCTTGGTCATGGGAGATTTGTACATAGGACTTGATATAGGCGGCACTAAAATTCTGGGTGCGTTGTTCAGCGAATCCGGTGAGATGGTCAAAATCGAAAAAAAAGCCACAAAAGCCTCAAAGGGTGCGGAAAAAACTCTTACCCGGCTAAAAAAAGTCATAGAACTTCTTATGGAGGGTGAAGAAGGAGAGTTGAAGGGAATTGGACTCGGTGTCCCCGGACTCATAAAAAACGGAGAAATATTGTTCACACCTAATATGCCATGGTCCAATTTCAATCTCAAAGAAGAATTGAAAAAAATATACAGCGTTCCGGTATTTGTGGGAAACGATGCGAATGTGAGCCTTCTCGGCGAATGGATGCACGGAGTTGCAAAAAACAGGGAACACGTTGTGGGATATTTCATAGGCACAGGAATAGGCGGTGCTCTGATTCTCAACGGAAAACTTTACGAAGGCTCCATGGGTGGTGCCGGCGAGATCGGACACATGACTGTCAATCCAGACGGAATTTTCTGTGGCTGCGGTGCAAAGGGCTGTCTTGAATCTTATTCATCAAAAACCGGTATTTTGAAAGAGATTAAAAATCAGGTTTCGAGAGGGCGGGAAACATATCTTTCGACTTTCCTCGAAGATTCCGGTTACATTCTGAAGAGCTCGCATTTAAAATCCGCCTATGAGAACAACGACGCATTGGTAATGGAAATATTCGATGATATGTGCAAATATCTGGGGGTATCGGTTTCATCTATGATAAACCTTATAAACCCCGAAATGGTAGTGTTGGGCGGAGGAATTATGGAAGCACTGGGTGAAACACTGCTTCCCGAGATAAAGAAATATGTCGACAGATATGTCCTGAAGGACAGCGCGCTTAATTGCAGCATAGTACTTTCGGAACTCAAAGATAACGCCTGCTTGTGGGGTGCCTACGGAATGCTTGAAGAAAATTTGATAAATCCTTCGCGGGAATAGGGTATTTACGGAGGGAATTTGATTGGTGGAAAAAAAGAATAAAATAGCAGCTGTGGTGATTCTCGCTTCCGAGGGTCTTTATCTTAGAATATCACAGAAAACCGGAGATAATGCGGAGATTCTGGAGTATCTGGAGCAGCCTTTGGATATGGGTTTTGATACCTATGTGAAGAAAAAGATCAGCTTTTCAAAAATCGAGAAAATATGTGAGATATTGAACAATTACAAGAAAATAATACACGGCTACGGAATAAGAAAATTCCGTGCGGTCGCATCGGCAACTATAGCGGAAGCTCAAAACTCTCAATACCTCATCGAACAGATACAGGTCAGAACCAAATTGAAATTCGAGATGTTCGACGATTCCGAGGAAAAAACTTACATATACATGGAGCTTTTAAGGCGAATAGAGAGCAATTCCCTTTACAGCAGCGATACGGTTTTCATGGCCTATATAGGAACATCGAGCATCGGCATAGCACTTTCGGCGAGCGGCAGCATAATTTTTTCCCAGAATCTCAGAATCGGAACGTATAAATTGATAGAATTGCTGGGGAAACTGAGGGACAACCCGGATACTTTCTATCTGGTTTTAAACGAATATCTCGTAAGCTTCTCGTATTCGTTGCGGTCACTGATGCCGAAGAAAAAAATAGACCATTTCATAGCATGCGGAAAAGAACTCGGACTCATAGCAAAAATATGCGATGCTCCCATAAGAGATAATTCCTATGTAATTTCCACAAACGATATGAAGAATACTTTCGAAAAGATAAAAGGTCTTAATCTTGACAGCCTCTCTAAAAATTTCACATTTCTTGAGGGAAAGGCCAAAATAATCCCGCCTTTCATGGGAATTTACAACATGCTGGTGGACATATCAAAAACCTCGAACATAATTTTTATTCCCGTCACGCTTATGGATGCTCTGGAATATGAAATTCTGAACCCGCTGCAAATGAAGAAGATTATCAGAAATTTCGAAAAAGACATAATATATTCGGCGAGGAATATCGCCCAAAGGTATTTGGATGACGAAAACCATGCGCACGCGGTAGAGAAATTCTCCCTGAAAATTTTCGATTCTATGAGAAATCTTCATATGCTGACCGACAGGGACAGAATGTTGTTGCAGGTGGCGGCCATACTTCACGATATCGGGAAATTCGTGAACATAAAAAAGCACGCCCGCCATTCATATAATCTGATAAAAGGATCGGAAATACTGGGATTGAGCGACAGGGAAATTGAGATGGTGGCACTCATAGGACGATTCCACAGCGATTCCAAACCTGATATTTTAAAAGACAGACTGCCGCTCGACAGCGAAGACAGGGTTAAGGTGGCGAAGATGCTCGCGATATTAAGACTCGGCGACGCACTTGACAGGGCTCATAACCATAAATTTGACGATATAAAAGTGCAGTTGAAAAGAGAGACCATAACTATAACGGTTATCGGAAAAAAAGAATTTCCGCTTGAAGAATGGGCTTTCTCACAAAAAGCCATATTCTTCGAAGAAGTGTACGGCATAGTGCCGGAGCTGAAAAAGGAGCTTGCTTATGGACTTTAACGATGCAAAATACTTTCTGAACAGGGAGCTAAGCTGGCTGCAATTCAACAACAGGGTTCTCGACGAAGCGATGGACAGGTGCAACCCCCTGCTCGAAAGACTCAAATTCCTGGCAATCACGGGGTCGAATCTCGATGAATTTTTCATGATAAGGGTTGCCGGATTAAAAGAACAGCAGATTGCCGGTTATTCGGGGAAAGATCCTTCCGGACTCACGGCGAAAGAGCAGATTAAAAAAATTTCTGATGAAGTTCATGAAATGGGGAAGCAGCAGTACAATACATTAAACAGGTCCATAATTCCCGGGTTGAGGAAATACGGAATATTCTTTCCGGAAATAGACGACCTCGAAGATTTTCAGGTGGAATACCTGAGCGATTATTTCAACTCAACCGTTTTCCCGGTTATCACACCCATGGCTATCGATCAGAGCAGACCTTTCCCGCAGCTTCCCAACAAGGGACTCAATCAGGCAGTGCTTCTGGAATCGGAAGATGAACAGGAATTATTCGCCATGGTTCAGGTTCCGCCTGTTTTGCCGCGTTTCGTGAAAATACCCTCGAATAACGACGAAACTGTTTTCATACCGATGGAGAAAATAATAAGAAAATACATGCAAACTCTTTTTTCGGGGTACAGGATAAATGCGATACATCCTTTCAGAATCACAAGAAACGCCGATTTGAGCATAGATGAAGAAGAAGCACAGGATTTGCTCGAAGAAATACAAAAATCCTTGAGGCAGAGGCTTATAGGATTCCCCGTCAGGCTTGAAATAGAAAAAGACACCTCCGAAAGGGTCAGGGAACTTCTTATAAACATGCTGTCGTTAAAAGAAGACGACGTCTATGAATTTCCGGGTCCGCTCGACATCTCGGCATTTATGAAAATAGCCACTATGGAAGGGTTTGAAAGTGCGAAGTTCAAAAAATTCACACCGTATCCGCAACCCGAACTTATGGGCAGTGAAAGTGTGTTCGGCATAATATCCAAAAAAGACGTATTGCTGCATCACCCTTTCAACTCTTTCGACCATGTGGTGGAATTTCTGAAAGAAGCAGCCGAAGATGAAAATGTGCTTGCCATAAAGCAAACTCTTTACCGTGTCAGCGGTAATTCACCGATAGTGAAATACCTGATCAAAGCGGCGGAAAACGGAAAGCAGGTAACCGTTCTCGTGGAATTGAAGGCAAGATTTGACGAAGAAAACAACATACAATGGGCAAAAAAACTCGAAAAAGCCGGCTGCTACGTCGTCTACGGTCTGGTTGGACTTAAAACCCACTGCAAGGTGTTATTGGTTGTCAGGAAAGAAGAAACCGGAATTAAAAGATACGTGCATTTTTCAACCGGAAATTACAATGACAGTACGGCAAAATTGTACACGGATATAGGAATAATAACCGCTAACGAGAATTTCGGATACGACGCATCGGCTCTTTTCAACGTTCTTACCGGTTATTCCCTGCCTCCGGAATGGAGAAAACTTTCGGTGGCTCCGAAAGGCTTGAGGGATAAATTTCTGGAACTCATAGAAGATGAAAAGAAAAATGCAGATAACGGCAAAGAAGCGAGAATAATAGTCAAATGCAATTCGCTGCTCGACAAACAGATAATACAGAAATTATACGAAGCATCGGTGTCGGGTGTGAAAATAGATCTGATAATCAGGGGAATATGTGCGTTGAAACCCGGTATGGAGGGAGTCAGCGAGAATATCAGGGTGATAAGCATAGTCGGAAGATATCTCGAACACAGCAGGATTTTCTATTTCTACAACAACGCCGATCCTAAAATATTCCTGTCAAGCGCCGACTGGATGCCGAGAAATCTTGACCGGAGAATTGAAATTCTGATTCCTGTCGAATCTCCGCAGGTTAAAGAGGAAATTATGGATATACTTGAGAATAATCTTAAAGATACTGTAAAAGCACGAACAGAAGATGATTCCGGTAATTATTCCAAAGTCGACAAAAGGGGCAAGAGAACGTACAACTCACAGGAAGAATTTGAAAAAACAGCCTCCGACAATTATCACGAATATCAGAGAGAAGGCAGGCTCGATCTCATGAAAGAGGTTATATCATCCATCAATCAGGAAGATTACGACGACGATGAGGGATATGAAGACTTCGACGCCAACTGAATGTATTTCATTGACGATTGCCGACAAAGCACAAAGAAACGTCCGGGCATTTCGTAGATTTATTCCTAATATAATTTATGAAGCAACATGAGAGGAATGAAAAACTTGGGAATTGAAATCGAGAGAAAATATCTGCTGAACGCGGAACAGAAAAAAAATATACTCGAAAAAATACCGAACAGACAAATCGGCATTATACAGTGGTATATTGACGATGCAAAACGGTTGCTTTCTTCCGAAAGAATAAGGCTTTCTATTTCTGCGGAGGAAAATGTATTCTCTCACAGCTGGATTTACGGGTCTAAAAAAGTTTTGAACTCAAATCTTGAAACAAGAGAAGAAAACGAATATGAGATTGATTTGGATAAAATAGGAAGTGGCGGCAGATTTAAGACGTTTTTTGAAGACGAGAAAAAAGCGTTGAAATCATATCCGTACATAATGAAAATAAGACGCGTGATAGATTGTTTTCCAAATGCCGAAATAGTCGTCGATAGTTTTATAAACACGGATTTCATATTTTTTTCCCCTGAAACAATTATGGAAATAGAACTCAAAAATACCGAAGACAAATCTGTATTCGGACAAATACTCAAAGATATCGATCTCGGACCGGTAAATGACGTAACCGATACGAAGGATTACACTAATCACAGTATGGCATTGAAATCGTTCGAAAAACACGGGAAACCTCCTATCAGCATCGATAAGCTGATCAAAATCGTGGAAAAAGAGATGAAAATTTAAAATTAAAATCTCATAAGAAAACATAAAACGTATACGCTTTCACAAAAAATATCTTATTTTATAAACATGGACATCTTACGTATGATTAACTTTTCCAGCATACGGAATCTTTTAACCGTTATCTCCCCTAGATACCCGTGTGCAGTATGCCTGATTAAAAAACAAAGCCATATTCGGGAACGCGCGCGGTCAGCCGGAAGTTTTTCACTCTCAGGTACTCCGTTAAATAATCTCGTTTGCATTATTCAAAAAGCAATGTTATCAATGTGGATATTAAAACAGAGAGAGAAAATAAAGACCAGAAAACTGCCCTTCTAATTCTTTTGTTTTTCACACGGGCTGACAGAAAATATATATCAAAAGAAATAAGCAGATGTATGAAAAGAAAAAATGTCAAAAAAGGCAACAGCCAATGGTGCAACAGAAAAGCAGTCGGTTTTGGTATGAGCCAGCCCAATGATCTGAAGTGTATTATCGCAAAACCGGTGAGATAATCGAGACATAAAAAAACCGTTGCCAATATTCCGGTCCATATGTTCAACCTGGCTTTTGTGAATTTCTTTTTCAAGGTTTTCTCCATTTTACCCACCCTAATTCAAATAAGGATCCACATATTCGGGTATTATTTTTTCCAGCTGGGGTCCCCCATAATCGGCATTGTTGTTGTAACCCACGGATTCCCAGTAACCACGATATTCAGGATCATCCGAAACCTCTATTTTTGTAATCCACTTAATCCATTTATAACCCCATTTATCTTCGGCGACTAATTGAAACGGAAATCCGTTTTCCTCTCTCAAAACAGCTCCGTTCATTTTATCCGCGATGATTATCTGATTTTCGAGAAGGAAAGAAAGCGGCAACGATGTGGTATATCCGTCATAAGCGTGAAAAATAACCGTATTTGCTCCATCGGAAATTCTCGAGAGATCTATGATATCACTCACTCTGATTCCCTCCCATAAAACGGTGACCGACCAGCCTTCCACACAATTCAGGGTAACTACTTTTCTGTGCCTTTCAAAATCGGCAAGATCCGCAAGGTTGTATTCTCCGGAACTTCTGACAAGCCCTTCCACTTTCAAAGAGTACTTGAAAGGATCTATTCTCTGCACTCCTTCTATGGAGTTTTCTCTGAAGTCTTCGGAAGAACCGAGTTTCACACCCTGATATTCAGAAATCTCCAATATTTCACTGAAAGGTTTTTCACGGTTCGTCGGCATATTTCCGTAAAACATGGCAGAAAATATCAGAATATAAGTTATAAAAACAATAATTCTTTTAACAATCATTTAATTAGGGCTTGCTGAACAACAAGAAAACCCGGAAATTCAGTAATGATATATTAACAACAAAGGGTAAAGCAAACTCTTTTTGAGGCAAATTTCTGTCGGAAATCGAAAAAATCGGATATTTTTGACAAAATGAAAAAAATAAACAAAAATTTCAGAGACCTCCGGTAGTAAGCCATGATGTTCATGGTTAAAATGTTCATTCCTATCGATGTTTCGGAGGTTTCTCTGAGTTTCATTTTGTTCAGTTCCAATGTGTATCTTCTCTTTCCTTCTCCGAATTTGCCTTCCACCGCGTTTCTTTCACATGTGTCCAGATATTCAAGTTTTTTGTGCTCTTTCGTCTTTTTTTCATCTTTCGGCGGTCTGCCGAGTCTGGGTCCGCTGAGCCGTATCCCGTGTTCTTTGCAATATTCCAGGTTTTTTCTGTTTCTGTACAGTTTGTCCGCCAGCACCGACTCGGGATAATATCCGTATTTTGCCCTGTAACGTTCCACGGATTCAATAAGCCCCTGTCCCTCGTTGAAGTTGTCCCAGCTTATCTTTTCTATCCCTGTGAATCCATCCACTACACTTATCTCCAGTTTGGCTCCGAATTCTACCGGTGATTTTGCCTTCCCTCTTACTATCGGTCTTACCCAGAACTGGCTTATACTTACTATTCTGTCTTTTATCCGGTGTATCCTGCTTTCGTGCATCTGTTTCTGTTGTGTATACAAGGTTCGGATTATCGAAACCGTTTCTGTCTGTTTGTCGTTGAGCAGGTTGTTTTCTTCCCTCTCGCTGTTTTCTTTTAACAGTTCGTCCAGTATGTTCAAGTCCCTTCCCAGATACTGTAATTGGCTTTTAATTGCATTTCGTATTCCTCTGTGCCCCGGTTTTTTCGCCGTTGCCAGATATGATTTTCTCGCTTTGAGCCTGTACGTCCTGGGTTTGACTCTCCCGGTTTCTTTCAACTTTTCCCACGCTATGTCTATCATGTTCTCTATTTTTTCTCTGCCTTCGTTCAGTAACGATAAATCAGTTGGATATCTTATGTCCGCGGGTACGCAAGTGGCATCCAACATGAGTTTTCCCTGATTCCCATCTTTTTCTTCTTTTTTTGTCTCTTCATCCGGACAGGTGTTCTGTCCGGATGTTATATCATCGTCATCATCATCGTTCTTCTTTTGAGTTTCCTCACTTCTCATCTTTTCAAGTATCATGTCGTTGATTTCCGCTATTATTTTTACACTGAATCTTTTTCTGAAATGCACCATGGTACTCGCATCAAACGGTGCTTTCATCCTGAATTCGTTGTATCCCAGAAAATACTGTATATACGAATTTTCCTTTATCATCTGTACTGTTTCACGGTCTGTAAGTTTCAGGATTTGCTGTACCAGCAACGAGCCTATTGCTACCCGGGCTCTTTTAGCACGTCTTCCGTCGTTTCTCTTATTTCTGAATGTCTTAGCATATTTCTCTTCTATTTCTCCCCAGGGTATCATTCTACTCATCTTTACCCAGCGATTATCCGAGTCCAGTTTTATGTTAAAGTCGTTTACAATTCCTTCAAGTTCCTGCTGTTTTAAATTTCTTCCGCTGTACATTTCTCACCTCAGATGCATGACTTTTGTCTGTTTTTGTCACTTTTTCATGCATCTATTATACCATTTTTACCCTCGTGTTCCTCTTTTTATGAGAATCTTGGAGTTGTTCAGCAAGCCCTAATTACCTCCTGTTATTATTTATATATAATTGACGAAAATATTTTATCATTTCATTTACTTTTAAATATAAAAAAAAACCGGCTATCATCCGGTTTTTTAATTAAATTCTATTAAAGTTTATAACTGTTTACCATTATCCGTCAAGGGTTATCTTCTTTATGAGCTCCTCAAGCACAGCTGCGGATTTATCGTGGTCGATCTGACATGTTCCCGCATTCATATGTCCGCCGCCACCATACTGCAACATCAACTCACCGATATTTGTCTTCGAAGTTTTGTTGAAAATAGATTTACCGGTGGCGAAAACCGTGTTCTGTTTCTTGAATCCCCACATTATCTGTATCGATATGTTACACTGCGGAAAAAGCGCGTATTTCAGAAATCTGTTCCCGGCGTGTATGATTTCCTCTTCTCTGAAGTCTACGACAAGCAAATTCCCATAAACGACAGAACACCTTATTATCTGTTCCCTGAGCAAAGGTTCCTGTTCAAAATACAGTTCAACCCTTTCTCTGACATCCGGCAATTGCAATATCTCTTCTATGGAATGATTTTTACAGTAATCGATAAGATCCATCATTAAATTGTAATTTGAAATCCTGAAATTTCTGAACCTTCCCAGACCTGTCCTAGCGTCCATGAGAAAATTGAGAAGCACCCATCCTTCGGGTTTCAAAACCTCTTCAAGATTGAAGTTCGCGGAATCCCCCTTGTCTACGGCTTCCATCATCTCCGATGAAATATGTGGCAATTTTTCCGCTCCGCCGTAATATTCGTAAACAACTCTCGCTGCCGAAGGCGCATCGGGATCGATTATGTGATTGGAATGAATGCCGGTTCTCAAAGTTTCACTCAGATGATGATCGAAGGCAAGCTTAACTCCGTCCACATACGGAAGGTTTGTCGTAATATCCCTGCCGGAAATCTCTATCTTTCCATCCTGCATATCTTTGGGGTGGACAAACAAAATATCATCGATCAAATCCATATCCTTCAAAATCACAGCACAAACAAGACCGTCAAAATCACTTCGGGTTACCAATCTGTATTTGTTGTTTTCCATAGAAATACCTCACATATTTTTTATACTTACATTTTAACATAAATTACCCGGACATATCCATTAATATAAAAATAATAAAGGACAATTCACCGCTATATTAACTCAAATGCACCGATTATCCATGATGATTCTTGCCTTTTGTGTTTATAGAAATGGCCATATATTTTTATCTTCATCCTTCTATCCATAAATATCTACAATTAACCCGAATTATGCTATAATCCCAAAATTAAGATTTATTAAGATTTATATAGTTTTATCAAGAAAAAACTATAATTAAAAATGAAGCATTCATATGAGGTGAATTACGTGATTCCATTTCTCATCCCTTCCCTTTTTTTCGGATGGTCGCTGGGAGCAAACGACGCGGCAAACATATTCGGAACGGCAGTTACTTCAAAAATAATAAAATACCGAACGGCAGTTTTGATATCGGCAGCGTTCATATTGCTCGGAGCACTTCTGCAAGGCCAGAAGGGAATGGAGACTATAAGCTCGGTATCGTCGCAAACACTTATGACAGGAAGCATATCGGTTCTCGCAGCGGCAATAACTATGACACTGATGACATTCCTTAAATTTCCGGTATCATCCTCACAGGCGATTATAGGTTCGATAATAGCTATAAGCCTCATGAACGGTGAAACGATCAATTGGGATGTGATATTTAAAGTCGTACTCGCATGGGTGCTTACTCCTCTGGGCGGATTGTTTTTCGGATATCTCTCTTTTAAAATTCTGGCAAAACCTTTCAGCAAATTGAATTCTGTTTATCTGCAGGACAGGGTACTGAAAACAGCAACCGTTATAATAGGTTCTTACGGAGCATATTCACTGGGTGCCAACAACGTCGCCAACATAACCGGAGTGTTCGCCGAAAACATAGGTATTTTCTACGCAACGTTAATAGGCGGTGTATCCATAGCTATTGGCGTATTAACTTTTAGCAAAAGAGTAATGTTTACGATAGGAAAAAGTATTATTCCGCTTGACCATTTCGCCTCGGCCATTGCAGTGCTGGGAGAGTCTATAACAGTGTGGATTTACGCTATTATAGGAATTCCCGTTTCAACTTCACAGGCAATAGTAGGAGCAGTTATCGGGGCGGGAATTGCGCGCGGAGGAAACACAACCGACAAGAAAACAGTTATGAAAATCATACTTGCATGGGTAAACACACCCATAAGTGCCGCCCTTATTTCGATTGTCATCTGCCTGGTGTTAAAATCGTTTGGAATTAATATCTGATTAATAACAAAAATGAATAAATCGTTGAGAATGATTCCCTTTTGTAGTATAATACATTAATTTGGATTTGAAATATTTCATTTCAGGTTTTTATTGGCCTTTATAAAAATTAATATGCGTTAATGAAAAATATTTATAAAAATGGTATTATACCTTATATAATTAAAATTTATCTGGAGGTGTTTTTTTTATGAGAAGAAGAAGTGGTTTCACCCTGGTCGAAATGCTCATAGTTCTCGTCATCATCGCAGCACTTGTAGGAACGATTACCCCGATCACATTGAACGCGGTTAGAAAGGCAAATGTCACGGCAGCAAACATGGATCTTCAGGCTGTTAAATCTGCTTTGCTTCAGTATTCAATAATGACTGGTTATGGTACTGTTGAGAAGTTAAGTGCTAATTTAGGTAGTATTGCAGTGGGAGCACCTTTTAATAATGCTCCAGTAGCCGCTTTGGTAACTAATAACTATCTTTCAAAAAACGATGAGAATATATTGATTCAATGGGAAGATACTGATAATGCTACAATAAGGTATAAGACTGATGTATACGGTACTGCTGATGTGCCTGATATAAGACTCAGTTTTAAAACTTGGTAAATGACATTTAAGGTATATGATGAATACATTCATTTTCCTGCTATTAATTCCCGTATTCTTTATACCTAACATATCTTTAGAAGTAAGGACTCCTAAGTTCTTACTTCTTTTTTTGTCTGTTTTTATATTTTTTCTACTATATTCAAGAAAAGACAGGTATAAAATCAAAATAAAGAAAACTCCTTTTTTGATTTTGACGATTTCTTCAATATTTATAGTACCTTCTTTAATTTATGGAAATACTGAAGCTTTTTGGTTTTATTCGCTGGTTTTTTTCCCGCTGCTGTACATAACAATCAGAAACAAGCCTACCGATTTCGGAACCATCAATTCTTACACCTTAATATCCTCATTGATCGTTTCCGTAATTGGAATTCTCAATTTCTACGGGATATCTCCCTTCGAAATAACACTTGGCAATATTTTTGAAAGAGGAAGTATTATTTCCACAATCGGAAATGTAAATTACGTTTCCAACTATCTTGCGAGTATCTTACCTATATTGATTATGGGAATCTTGGTTTCAAAGAAAAAAACTTTAAAATTTTTTTCAGTCATTTCACTGATTCTATCTTTTTTTACCGTACTCATAGGACAGACACGGTCTGTATATTTCGCTCTTTTCATATCTTTGGTGTTAATGCTTGCAACAGGAATTTTAAATAAGAAAATAAGGATCTTTTTATCCATAAAATATAAACAGGTTATATTGGTTCTGCTGGCGATAACGATGTCGATATTGCTTTTCATATTCCCTCCGGGAATTCCCGATGATCAAAAGCCCTTCTATAAAATGTTCGGAAGAGTCTCTTCCGTCGTTTCAGCCGATTTTGAAACCGGAAGTGCCTATCAAAGACAGCTCGAGTGGCAGACCGGAATGGAAATGTTTAAAACGTCGCCAGTTATTGGTCTTGGTTTGGGTTCATATAAGCTTTTGTCAACGGATTACCAGGAGAAATTTACGGCATCGGAAGGAAAATATTACGGCCATTTCGACAAACCGTACGAAGCCCACAGCGATATCGTACAAATTTTATCAGAAACCGGCATAATCGGAATGATTTTGTTTGTATTCTTTATTGTATACATATTCAAAGAGGGAATCAAAAGAATCCTAAAAGGCAATTTTATTATCCTTTCGTATTTATCAGTGATAATGGTCATTTTGATACATTCTTTTACAGAATTTCCGTTTCATATGATGCCATCTCTCGCAATATTCACTTTTTTTTCCGCTGAAATCGTATCGAAGAAAAAATGCATTCAATCAAAGAATTCTACAAATGTAATTTTAATATTTGCATCAATAGTACTACTGTTCTTTTCTACGAGATATCTTTTGTCAAGCAGTTTTTATGTGGCAGGAGATGTAAAACTTAAAGAATACGATCACTTGTTTTCTGAATACGAAAAAAAACCTTCAGGAATCAATTTTCAGAGTTCTTATAATCTTGAAGAAATTCAAATCAAAGAAATCGCTGAATTGGCTGATAATTATTCTACCATAAGGAATTTCAACATAAAAAATGAAGCGGAAAACATTTCAATTGCAGCTTTTTTCGCCTTGAAGAGCTCTTACAACCTTAATGACAAGAATTATTTTACTGTTGTCGGCCTATACAACGCATATTACAATATGAAAAAAATCGGATTGCCTACCAGCAACATGAACTTGCTTGACAACATGGAATATACTCCCTCATCGATTACCGGGCTGAGATCCGCTCCAGAAAGGTTGGCATCGATCGAGTCTTTAAATGAAAAACTGAAAAACAGTGGAGAAGTGAAAAGTTATTATGATTTATACAAAATAATATGTTTTTCGCTAAATGTTCCCACGGATTATTATACTTATTATCACATCGGAACAAGCGTTTACAATTTGCTTTCTGAAATAAAAACAGAAATTTCAAAAGAAGAATATGATATCTGGATTCAGTGGTTCAGATACGGATATGAAAGAGCTTTAAAAATGAAGCGTCTGGATACATACGGGGTAAACAGCAATTGGAAAAACGTAGATCTCGAATATTTAATCAGGCTTGAATTTTTCAGCGAGTTAAAACCCGAAGACATGTTAAAAACTTTGGAAGACAGGGATAAAATCAGAAAATACGCTATGGACAGGAACTGGACTTTTTCCATGGATCTGTATCGTTACCTGAAAGGCAAAACTGACCAATATCCCGAAATTAAAGAAAAATTCTTAGAAGTATACAAAGGCTATTCAGATTATTATATGGATAACTTGGACATGTTTGAAGAAAAATACAACAGCGCAAAAGACCTGAAAATAAAAATGGATTTGAAAGACAGGGAATATCTGTTATCGGAATACTTTACCGTTATGAATTTCATGTCCGATTTCGAAGAATCGTATAAATAATAACCCTTTTTTCATGATAAAATCTGTATGTATTAAAAATTCAATTTGATCAGAGGGGATTATTATGAAAAAGTCGATTTATATGTTTTTGTTTGTGATCTCAGTTTTGTCTTTCGCATGTTTTTCCGACACGGCGGAATCAACACCTGTTCTGATGGAGAATATAAGGGAGATAACCGTTCCGAGGTTTGAAAACTGGGACAGCGATCCGGTTTTAACAGCTATCAACAAAAAACTTTACGAAAAAGCATATATACAATTCGAATCATGGTCCAATCTCGCCGATGAAGAATACGTTCAGCCAATGGATGAAAGATTCGATCTCGCTTCGTTCTATTCCGAATACGAAATCGCCTACCAGAAAGGCGATATTTACAGTTTTCTTTTCACTGAATACGTTTATCCGTACATGGCAGCACATGGCTCATCTTTAATGGCCGGCTATACATTCGATTTGAAAACCGGCAGGGAGTATCAGCTCGAAGATTTGTTCAAAGAAAACAGCGGCTGGAAACAGTTCATAAACGATTACATAAAAAATGAGATAAAAGAAAAGGATATTCTGCTTTTTGAAGATACTCCGTTTGAAAGTATCGACGAAAATCAGGAATTCTATCTTAAACCGGATTCTTTGGTCATTTTTTACCAGCAATACGCCTACACTTGTTATGCATACGGTTTTTTGATTTTCGAAATTACTTATGAGCAACTGAAAGACTATCTGAAAATCGATTTGTGATTTTAATCAAAACGGTTGAATATCTTATTTTTTAATTTTAAAGGAAAATGCACCTTCCGGTGCTTTTTCCTTTTTATGGATTTCCGTGAACATCTGATGAAGGAGATTGCCGAGGGTACCTGAAAGCATAAGGTACGGATAAACAATCCGTGATAGATAACGGCGAGGAATTCACCGTATTATTCAAAAGGAATTAAAAACGGGAGTGATGATATGAGAAGCTTCTGTACCGAAGGCCCCATAGACAAAAAGAAGAATTATTACGTACCGAGAACGCAATTGCTGAAAACAGGAATGAAGAAAGTGGATGAGAGCAGGTATTTCACACTGTTCGCTCCGAGGCAAAGTGGTAAGACCACATACTTTCAGATGCTCATCGACGAGATAAGAATTCACAGACTGAATTATCTCCCGGTTTGGGTTTCGTTTGAAAGTTTCGGAGACATATCCAAAAGAGATTTTCTGCTGTTGTTTTACAATCAGATAAAACCACAAATCGAATATACAGCGGAAGAAGTGAAAGAAATACCGAATCTGGAATTGTATTTCCAAGGGATATCGGTTCGAAGCAAGAAAGAGCTAATACTCATAATAGACGAAATAGAAGGTCTTAAAAACATGGAGTTACTCAACACATTCATGCACACTATAAGAAGCATATACCACAGAAAAGAAGCAATCGGACTCAAAAGCGTTATACTGGCGGGAGTGAGCAACATAACGGGAATAATACAGGACAGCGCCAGCCCCTTCAACATAGCCGACCAGCTGGACATACCCTATTTCACGAGAGAAGAAGTGTACGGCCTGCTGTCGCAGCACGAAGAAGAAACCGGACAGATATTCGAAGAACAGGTGAAGGAAGGAATATACCTGAACACTCTCGGACAACCCGGACTGGTGGGAGCTCTGGCCCGCGACCTCGTAGAGAAGAAATGTCCGCAAGGACAGACCGTCACCATGGACAGGTTCTACAAAACCATTGACGACTTCACCAGAGTTTACATTGATAAAAACATATCCAACGTACTGAACAAGGCAAAACAATATCCCGAAATCATATTGAAGATATTGTTCGGGGAAGGAATAATATTCGACACATCCGACGAAAGGATCAGCTATCTCAACGTAAACGGAGTAATAGACGATTGCGACGGTATATGCTGCATACCCGTTCCTGTATACAAAAAACGTATTTACAACGCGTTCAAACCCAAGATAAACGGAGAAAAGAAGTATTTTCTGGATATAAAGAAAAGAATGGATGATTTCCTTTTTGAAGACGGAACCATGAATATACCCGAAATAATAGAGAGTTACAGAAAGTATCTGAAGAGGCGGGGAAACATCATATTCAACAATCCGAACGAAGGCGAATACCAATACAATCTGGATGCCTACCTGCACAGCATATGCGATTTTCTCGGCGCCGACCTGTATCCGGAAGTACCCGAAGGCGGCGGAAGGGTAGATCTTTTAATCCTGTTCGGAAAGCAGAAATGCATAATAGAAACCAAAACACTGTACAACATATCCTATATAAGACACGGAAAAGAACAATTACTGGAATACCTTAAGAGAAGCGGAATCAAAAACGGATACATAATATTCTTCACCGAAAGCGAAGAACTGGAATCCTATGAAAATGAGGAAATTGAAGAAAAGACAATTCACACCTGGATAATACCGGTAAAGGTTAAGAATCCGAGTGAGAAATAGAGTTTTATCAGCAAATCCTTCTGAGAGATACTTCGTCACAAAATCGCTCCTCCGGATGACAAACCAGTTCAATTAGTTTTACAATGGCAACAAAACCACAGAACTCACCTCGTCTCAATCGTCCCCGCCTGGGACGCATGACAGTAAAGTACTATTTGGGGCTTGCTGAATAACTCCAAGATTCTCATAAAAAGAGGAATACGAGAGTAAAAATGGTATAATAGATGCATGAAAAAGTGACAAAAACAGACAAAAGTCATGCATCTGAGGTGAGAAATGTACAGCGGAAGAAATTTAAAACAGCAGGAACTTGAAGGAATTGTAAACGACTTTAACATAAAACTGGACTCGGATAATCGTTGGGTAAAGATGAGTAGAATGATACTCTGGGAAGAAATAGAAGAGAAATATGCTAAGACATTCAGAAATAAGAGAAACGACGGAAGACGTGCAAAAAGAGCCCGGGTGGCAATAGGATCGTTGCTGGTACAGCAAATCCTGAAACTTACAGACCGTGAAACAATACAGATGATAAAGGAAAATCCGTATATACAGTATTTTCTGGGATACAACGAATTCAGGATGAAAGCACCGTTTGATGCGAGTACCATGGTGCATTTCAGAAAAAGATTCAGTGTGAAAATAATAGCGGAAATCAACGACATGATACTTGAAAAGATGAGAAGTGAGGAAACTCAAAAGAAGAACGATGATGATGACGATGATATAACATCCGGACAGAACACCTGTCCGGATGAAGAGACAAAAAAAGAAGAAAAAGATGGGAATCAGGGAAAACTCATGTTGGATGCCACTTGCGTACCCGCGAACATAAGATATCCAACTGATTTATCGTTACTGAACGAAGGCAGAGAAAAAATAGAGAACATGATAGACATAGCGTGGGAAAAGTTGAAAGAAACCGGAAGAGTCAAACCCAGGACGTACAGGCTCGAAGCGAGAAAATCATATTTGGCAACGGCGAAAAGACCGGGGCACAGAGGAATACGAAATGCAATTAAAAGCCAATTACAGTATCTTGGAAGAGACTTGAACATACTGGACGAACTGTTAAAAGAAAACAGCGAGAGGGAAGAAAACAACCTGCTCAACGACAAACAGACAGAAACGGTTTCGATAATCCGAACCTTGTATACACAACAGAAACAGATGTACGAAAGCAGGATACACCGGATAAAAGACAGAATAGTAAGCATAAGCCAGTTCTGGGTAAGACCGATAGTAAGAGGGAAGGCAAAATCACCGGTAGAATTCGGAGCCAAACTGGAGATAAGTGTAGTGGAAGGATTCACAGGGATAGAAAAGATAAGCTGGGACAACTTCAACGAGGGACAGGGACTTATTGAATCCGTGGAACGATACAGGGCAAAATACGGATATTATCCCGAGGCAGTGCTGGCGGACAAACTGTACAGAAACAGAAAAAACCTGGAATATTGCAAAGAACACGGGATACGGCTCAGCGGACCCAGACTCGGCAGACCGCCGAAAGATGAAAAAAAGACGAAAGAGCACAAAAAACTTGAATATCTGGACACATGCGAAAGAAACACGGTGGAAGGCAAATTCGGAGAAGGGAAGAGAAGATACACATTGGAACTGAACAAAATGAAACTCAGAGAAACCTCCGAAGCGTCAATAGGAATGAACATTTTAACCATGAACATCATGGCTTACTACCGGAGGTCTCTGAAATTTTTGTTTATTTTTTTCATTTTGTCAAAAATATCCGATTTTCTCGATTTCCGACAGAAATTTGCCTCAAAAAGAATTTGCTTTACCCTTTGTTGTTAATACATCATTACTGAATTTCCGGGTTTTCTTGTTTTTCAGCAAGCCCTATTTGTTTGAAATTTAAAATTCAGCGTCCTGCACGAGGACGTACAGGACGAGAGTGGCTTTTGGTTCCTGCATGGGGACGTATAGGATGAGAATGGTTTGTTGGCATACCGTCAGCTGGGTGTATGGGATGAAAGTGAGTATCTCGCCTCGTCTCAATCGTCCCCGCTTGTGACGCATGACAGTAAAGTACTTTTGTTTTGTTTGAAATTAAAATAATCGGCGTCCTGCACGAGGACGTACAGGACGAGAGTGGCTTTTGGTTCCTGCACGGGGACGTATAGGATGAGAATGGTTTGTTGGCATCCCATCAGCAGAGTGTATGGGATGAAAATGAGTATCTCAACTCGTCGCAATCGTCCCCGCCTGGGACGCATGACAGTAAAGTACTTTTGTTTGTTTGAAATTAAAATAATCGGCGTCCTGCACGAGGACGTACAGGACGAGAGAAGGTTTTGGTTCCTGCACAGGGATATACAGGACAAGAGTGTTTTGTCAGCGTCCCGTCAGCAGAGTGTATGGGATGAAAGTGAGTATCTCAACTCGTCGCAGGCGTCCCCGCCTGGGACGCATGACAGTAAGGTACTATTTGTTTGAAATTTAAAATTCAGCGTCCTGCACGAGGACGTACAGGACGAGAGAAGGTTCTGGTTCCTACCCGCAGATGTACAGGACGAGAGTGGCTTTTGGTTCCTGCACGGAGATGTACAGGATGAGAATGGTTTGTCGGTATACCGTCAGCAGGGTGTATGGGATGAAAGTGAGTATCTCGCCTCGTCTCAATCGTCCCCGCCTGTGACGCATGACAGTAAAGTACTTTTGTTTGTTTGAAATTAAAATAATCGGCGTCCTGCACGAGGACGTACAGGACGAGAGAAGGTTTTGGTTCCTACCCGCAGATGTACAGGACGAGAGTAGGTTTTGGTTCCTGCACGGAGATGTACAGGACGAGAGTGGTTTGTCGGCATCCCATCAGCAGGGTGTATGGGATGAAAGTGGGTATCTCGCCTCGTTGCAATCGTCCTCGCCTGGGACGCATGACAGTAAAGTGCTTTTGTTTGTTTGAAATTATAATAATCGGCGTCCTGCACGAGGACGTACAGGACGAGAGAAGGTTTTGGTTCCTACCCGCAGATGTACAGGACGAGAGTGGCTTTTGGTTCCTGCACGGGGATATACAGGACAAGAGTGGTTTGTTGGCATCCCGTCAGCAGGTGTATAGGGTGAAAATGATTATCTCGCCTCGTCGCAATCGTCTTCGCCTGGGACGCATGACAGTAAGGTACTATTTGTTCGAAATTTAAAGTCAGCGTCCTGCACGAGGACGTACAGGATGAGAATGTTGTGGTGGTACACCAGTAAATAAATGCTATAATAAAGATAAACAATAGCGTGAAGGTGATTGTATGAAGAAATTGCCCATAGGAATAAGCGATTTCAGAGAGTTAAGGGAAAACGATTACTTCTTTTTGGACACGAGTGAATTCATAGGGAATATATACAGAGAAGATGCAAAATCGATTCTCATAACTCGTCCACGCAGATTCGGCAAGACCCTCAACATGAGCATGCTCAACTATTTCTTCGACAACACCCTCGATACCACACACCTTTTCAACGGGTTGAAGGTAACACAGGACAGCCGGGTTATGGAGAACATAAACGGTTATCCCACGGTTTTCATCTCTTTCAAGGATATAAAAGACCATAAATGGGATGATGCGTTCGAAAACATAAAATACACGATTTCAGACATATACACAAAATTTGAAAAAGAACTGAGAGATACGTTCAAAAGCGAAGTTGAAAGACAAACATATCGTAACATTGTCAACAGAGAGGCATCCGATTCCGACTGCAAACAATCGCTGAGAACTCTTTCCGAGCTGCTTGCAGTAAGATATTCCAAACCCGTACTGCTGATAATAGACGAATACGACGTGCCGATACAGAGCGGATGGACACACGGGTATTACGAAGACGTAATAGACTTCATGAGGATATTCCTGTCCGCGGCACTCAAAGACAATACTCATCTTTTCAAAGGCATCATGACCGGTATTTACCGCGTGGCGAAGGAGAGCATATTCTCAGGCCTCAACAACCTCAGCGTGTTCACGGTTCTGGATGAAGACTATTCGCAGTATTTCGGATTCACCGAATCGGAAATCGAATGGATATTGCTCCAACTGGGAAAAGAGAAGGATGATTCAGTGAGGGCAGGATTGAGGGAATGGTACAACGGATACACATTCGGTGGAATCACGGTGTACAATCCCTGGTCTGTCATAAACTACCTGAGATACGGACAACTCAAGCCCTACTGGATAAACACATCGTCGAACGACCTCATAATAAGCCTTGTGGAAGAGAACCTGAAGAGGAAGGAATCGTTCAGGGAAGAACTCGAAACACTTGTGTCCGGGGGATGCATACAAAAATCCATAGACGATTCTTCCGCGTTGCGTGAGATAGGAAAAGTACCCAACGCATTATGGACACTGTTTCTGTTCAGCGGCTACCTGAAACCGGATAACGTATCTCTCGAAAGGGGGAAGTACGTATGTGATCTCAAAATACCCAACGAAGAGGTGAACATATTCTTCCAGGATACCGTAATAAATTGGCTCAACTGCGAAGAGTACGACGACAGGTTTGCTTACATGACAAAAGCACTCATGGCTGGTGATTCAAATACATTCTGCGAAAGACTGAAAGAATTCGTATCCGGAACGCTGAGCTATTACGACATAGGTAAAGTTCCCGAAAACGCATACCACATGCTGCTGTTGGGAATGTTCTCTCACCTGCAGGGCGGATACCATGTAAAATCCAACCGTGAATCCGGACTGGGAAGATACGACATATTGCTCAAAGCAAAAGACAAAGACAATTACAGCGTGATAATAGAGATAAAAAAGGGAACGGATAGGCTCGAAGAGGCGATTACCCAGATAGAACAGAAAGACTACGCGGCAGAATTGAGGAGCGAGGGGTACGATAAAATAATGAAAGTCGTGATAGGTGCCGACGGGAAGAATATTGAAGTTTTAGTCGGTGGTTAAAACTTGGATTTCAAGGGTAAAATATTTTCATTTAAAAAGTATTCATCAGATTAAATCGAAAAAAATTATACAAACCTTGAATGGTTTGTAATGTGGATATTAAAATAAACCGGGGGGTATTATGAAAAAAAGAATTGCTTTGATATTCGGCACAAGACCGGAAGCCATAAAGATGGCTCCAGTATATATTGCCATGAAAAATGATGACGAGCTCGAACCCGTCGTAGTTGCAACGGCTCAACACAGGCAGATGCTCGACCAGATTCTCGAACTGTTCGGTGTGAAAGCCGATTATGATCTGGACATAATGAAAGAAAGGCAGAGCCTGCCCGGCCTCACATCGAGGCTAATTCAAAAACTCGACGAAGTTTTCGAAAAAGATGATTTTGCGGCGACTCTCGTTCAGGGAGATACCACTTCGACTTTCGCCGGTTCGCTCGTTTCTTTTTACCATAAAATTCCGGTGGGGCATGTTGAAGCCGGATTGAGAACGAATAACATGTACGATCCGTTTCCGGAGGAGATAAACCGGAGGCTAAACGGCGTACTTTCGACTTATCATTATCCGCCCACCGAGAAAGCAAAACTCAATTTGCTTGTGGAAGGTGTCGATGAAAGCAGAATAGAATTGACGGGAAATACGGTAATAGATGCTCTCAAATGGACAGTGGAAAACAAAAAACATGAAATAGACAGTATAAGAGAAAGATATGATCTTTCGGGCAAAGAATACGTTCTAATGACCATGCACCGCAGGGAAAACTGGGGCGAACCTATGAAGAATGTAATGAAAGCGGTTAAAATCCTGCTCGAACAAAACAGCAATTTGCATCTTATTTTCCCCGTACATCTAAACCCGGCAGTCAGGGAAATAGTTTTCCCCGAACTTGAAAATCACGACAGGATAACTTTAACCGACCCGCTGGATTACCTGCCTTTTATAGCGCTCATGCAGGGTTCCAGACTGATTCTGTCAGATTCCGGCGGTGTGCAGGAAGAGGCCCCCACTCTCGGAAAACCCGTACTCGTGCTGAGACAGACTACCGAAAGACCGGAAGCTGTTGATTCGGGTGTTGCAAAACTCGTAGGCACCGATTTAAAAACCGTAGTCGATACAGCAAACGAATTGCTGAACGATACGGTCAAATACAGGCATATGGCCGAATCAAGCAATCCTTTCGGAGACGGAAAAGCTGCGGCAAGAATAGTATCACATCTGAAAAATCATTTAATTTCATAAAAAAAGATCCCTGAAAAAAGGGATCTTTTTTATTCCGGTATAATTTTAAATTGAAAACATACATCATTCCAAAGCGATTATATGCGTTTCGCCTTCACGATTTTCGAGTATTGTTGTTTTCTGTGCCATCTCTTCGAAATCCCTTTCATGCGTTATTATTATCGCCTGTTCGAGTTCTCCCAGAAGCGGTTTGAGCGATTCTGCGAGTCTTTCCCTTCTTTCGGTATCGAGATTCGGTGTGGGTTCATCGAATATCGCAAGTCTCATTTTACTGAACCGTACCGCCATCGCCGATCTCATACACAGTGCGACGGTAACCTGTTCTCCGCCGGAGAGATTTGTAAAATCTCTGGCGTTAACCGTAAATGCTTCATCATCTGCGATTTCTATCCCGTAATCTTCGTTCCATCTTATGAATTCATCTTTTTCGGTTATCTTCCTCAGATTTTCCGTTGCAAGTGTCTGTATCTCTTCCCTGAATCTTGCAGCTATCTGTGCGCCCATATATTTCAAGTTTTTCTGTATCACGGAAGCGAGACCCGTTTTCTTCTGATTAATCCTGTACGTTTTCTTTTTGATTTTCAGTTCTCTTTTTATTTCATTCAACCTTTTTATCTCTTCTTCCAGAAAATTCAAACTCTTTTCAAGCTGTGCTTTTTCTATCATGAGCTTCTCTTTTTCAGATTTTTGTTCTTTTTGTTTTTCTTTAAGCGCAGTATAGTCGAATTTTCTGAATTCGTTTTCGAGTGATTCATTTTTCGCTTTCAATGACACGATTTTATTTGAAGTTTCAGAAATATTCGACAGCAACTCAATTTTTTTATTTCTGAGTATTCCAACTTTTTTAGCGTTGTCAAAATGTTTTACGAAAGCGGAATAATTTTCTCTGAGAGATTCGAGTTTTTCCCTATATTCATTTTTTGATCCCCTGTATTTAAAATATTTTTCCTGTTTTTCGGGAAGTTCGCTGCATGTTTTCTCATACTCATTTATTCTGTCTGAATTTTCGGATATTATTCTTTCGTTGATATTCAGCTCCCGCAATACCGATTCTATTTCGATCTTTTTCTGCTCGATTTCTTTTTTTACAGGATCGCATCTGGCTTTCAGCGACCCCATCTCCGATACGAGCACATTCACTGCGGTGTTCTTTTCGTTCTCGTTTTTTCTTATACCGTCGATTATCTTTTCCATGTCTTTTATTTCATAATCATTTTCCAAATCCAGAAGTTTTTTGAGACGTTTTTTCATGTCATTCTGATTTTCTTCGTTGATTTTCAGATCCAAATCGATTTTCAGAATTTTATTCCTGTTCTTCTCATCTTCAGATATTTCATTTTCAATGATGCTGACTTTTCTGTTTCTCAGATCGAATTCTTTTTCCAGTTCTATTTTTCCCGAAATCGTTTCGGTGTTGCCGTTTATTTCATCCACAATTGATTTGCCTTTTTCCTCAAAATATTCTTCTATGCTGCCGAATAATTCTATGTTTTTGCAATTTTCACCGAGTATCGGACACATTCCTGTTTTCAACTGTTTCTGCGATTTTTTCAGATTGTTTAATTTCTCTTCGAGCTTTGCCTGATTCTTCTCAAGCTGTGATATTTCTTCGATTTTAATTTTCAGTTCTTCTTTTTCTTTTTTCGACAACTCAAGACTTATTCTAAGTTCTTCGGAGTTTTTGATTAATTCCGAATCTCTTTTCCTTATCTCATTAAGTGTTTTATTTTCGTTAACCAGTATACGAATCTCTTCATACATCTCTTCCGCGCTTGAAAGAACTGTCGTCAGTGCTTTTTTTTCGGAATTCAATTCCGACCACTTTTTTCTTCCTTCTTCCAGAGACAACGTCATATCTTCGAATTCCGATTTTCTTTTTTTGTAATCGGATTCGGCGGACTCTTTTCTGATAGTTATCTGCTGATTGGATGCTTCTGTTTTCCTGTTTTCATTTTTCAGTCTTTCGATTTCTTCGGCTTTTCTCTTGAGTGATTCTATTTCTTTCTCGAGAAGATTCAGTTTTTCTTCTGCTGTTTTCAACATTTTTTCCGTTTCCAGGTATTCGATGTGGCCTTTTTCGTTGTCTTTCAAAATCTTCTCGGATTCCAGAGAAGACAGCAAATCATTTCTGATGGCTTTGAAATATTTTGCCTGTTCCAGCCTGCTTTTCGTCTCAGATACGATTGAATTGGCGTTATTTTCCATTTCTTTCTTCAAATTCTCGGAAATCTTCAATTGTGATTCTGTTTTATCGAGTTTTTCGACAAATTCTCCCAGTAGATCTTCCGTTTTTTCAAACATTTCCCGTACCGCTTTTTTTTCGTCTTTTTTATCTTCAAGCGGCAAAATTTCATTTTTCAATGTTTCTATATTTCCATATAACTGGGTATTTTCATTTACGAGTGATGATATGAATTCCCGGCAGAATGTGTTTGCTATATTATCGTATATTTCGGTATTCAATATCTTGTTGAAAAATTTCTTCCTGTCCGCGGGTGTTTTCAGAAATTGATCGATAATCGCATTTTGTTTCGCCACTATCACGTTTTCGAATATTTCCCTGCCGTTTTCTTTTATATCAAGTATCTCAAGTATTTTATTCAAAATTTCGACTCTGTTCTCCGAAAAAACAGGTTTTCCTTTCTGCGAGAAAGAATTCTTCGAATTTCCGTTTTCTTTTATCTCCCTTGAAACGGTGTATTGATTCCCGTCGTTTCCCGTTATGTCCACTTCTACCGTGGCACTCGACTCTCCTTTTTTGATGCAGGTTTTGCTTTTATTCCCACCTTCTCTGAGGGGGATATCTAAAAGTGCATACGACAGCGCTTCGAGAACCGAGGATTTCCCCGATCCGTTGTGCCCGAGAAGCAGGTTTATGCCTTCATCGAAATTCAGAGTGGTTTCCGAATGGCTTCTGAAATTTTTTAGCCGTACTTCGTCAATCTTCATCTTCCGTCACCTCTTCAACCATTATTGAAAGCAGATTATCCATACTTTCCCTGAATTTATCGTAATCTTTCTCCATTTGAGTGTTTTTCATGGTTTCGAGTAAATCAACCATTTTATCTGCCACGTGGTGAAATTCTCGCCAGGTTTCGCTTTCCCCTATTATGTCTTTTTCGATTTCTCCGGTACTGCGCATATGATTTTCATTTTTATCTGAACCTGAAGAATCGGTTTTTATCCTGGCAACGGACACCGAGGATTTAAGTGCGCCGTTTGTCTCCAGAATCTTTTCTATCTCGTCGGTGTATATACCAAATCTCGCATTGTCCGTTTTCAATTCCAGCGTAACGAGAGGCATATTCTCAGAACAATCTCTCAGATTCTCTTCGATGAATGAATTTATGCTCTCTTTGAACTCTTCATAGGTTTCATCCGTGATATCGTATTTCAGATCTATTTTCTGCCTTCTGAACGATTCACTTGAAATAAACTCATATTCAGATGTTTCGGCATCGAAAATTATGAATCCCCTGTCTTTTTTTTCCTTCATATCCCAATATTCAGGACAGCCCGGAACGAAAAAATAAGGATTTTCAGCAGGGTATTTATGGTGGAAATGAATGTGTCCTCCCGCGATGTATTTGCATTTATCCTTGAATTTATCTACGACTTCTTTTTTTACGAGACCGGGGAAGAAATCCTGGCCGTTCACATCCAGATCGGTGTGAACCATGATTATGTTGTTTTTACCCTCGAGTTTTTCTGATAAACTTTCCATAATTTCGTTGACGAGGCTTCCCGGATATCCAAGTCCATAAAAATTATAACCGTTTATTTTTTCGGGTATGAAAATTCTTTCTCCTTCTTCGAAAGAGTAACTGTCCACGAATCTAATCTTTTTCTCACGCGCTATGTATTTCAACCAGGTTTCCTGGTCCAGAAATCCTTTGTCGTGGTTACCTTCTATCAGGAGTATTTCGGTTCCGGATTCCGTGATAGTCTTAAATATATCCATGGCATTTGAAAGTATGTCCGGCCTGATTTCCTTTTTATCGAAAATATCCCCGGTAATCATCATTATATCTATTTTGTTATCACGGGAATAAGCGGCGATATTTTCGAAGGCGCTGAAATAATCTCCGTATCTCTTATTTGAATAATCGGAATTAGGTCCGCCAACCGGTCTCCTTCCGAGATGAAGGTCGGAACAGTGAAGTATTTTCAAAATTTAAGCCTCCATGATTCCATTTCAATCGTTTATTGATTAAAAGATTCGAATTCCTATACGAAAGCGATTACCGTTATATGTTCGAATCATTTTAAAATGTGTCACAGATCCAGATCGTTCAGTAATTTTCTGAGGATTATGATCTCTTCTTTTGAAAAAGTGAGTCCTTTTGCCATTTTGTCGTGTTCGGGAGACCATTCTCTGATATCGTACTTCGGAGACCTGTCATTCCAGCTTACCAGATTCAGTTCTTTTTTCCACCCTTTTGTCGATTCGGAAATTTCCCCAAGCTGCTGTGTTATTTCAAATTTGAATTCCGCCATCTTAATTCCTCCGTTTTATATAGAAAGTTCTGTTTAATTCTACCAGATAAAAATATTTTTTCAAAAAAAAGACGCACGGGGAAAAGTCCCCATACGTCCGCAACAAAGCCGAATATGTGTTGTATTTCAATCCGCACCGTATAAAAAACATCTGACCATACTGCCGTCTCCGATATCTTTCAGTTTCGGTACCGATTGCGAACAGATACTTTTTTTCATTTCACATCTCGGTTCAAAAGGACAGCATACTGGTCTGTCCGTCAGATTAGGTATTCCGCCTTCCTCGTGGATGTCTTCGGGAATCAATCCGGATTCAGGTTTCGGAGCCGCTTTTTTCAGCAGTTTCGTATATGGATGACGCGGATTGTCTATTACTTCATCGGCATTGCCGAACTCGACAATAAATCCGGCATACATTATAGCCAGCCTGTCGGACATGTATCTCGCACCCGCAAGATCGTGCGTTATGAACAGTATGGATACCTGTTCTTCTTCTTTCAAATCTATAAGAAGGTTCATTATGTCAAGTCTTATGGAAACATCCAGCATCGAAGTCGGCTCATCGGCAAGAACCAACCTTGGCTTAACCGCAAGTGCGCGGGCTATTCCAATACGCTGACGCTGTCCCCCGCTCAACTCATATGGAAGCTTTTCATACACCTTATCCGCCGGAGTCAGTCCTATTCTTTCGAGCTGCGAAATCACCCTTTCCCTGACTTCTTTTTTATCGCATAAGCCGTGTACCAAATACGGTCTGGACAATATGTATCCGACGGTGTGCAGAGGATTTAAAGAAGAAAACGGATCCTGGAATATCATCTGCACTTTTTTTCTGTATTTAATCAACTCATCCTTTTTCATCTTTGCCGGAACCGATTCGCCGTCGATTTTCATGATACCGTCAGTAGGCTGGTATATTCTCGCTATAGTCCTGGCTATAGTGGTTTTCCCCGATCCCGATTCCCCGACAAGCCCGAGTATCTCTCTTTCCTTTATGTGTAAGTCCACGTCGTTGAGTGCATATACGGTTTTTTTGTTTTTGAAGGAGCCTATTCCAAAAGTTTTGTAGATATTTTTCATTTCAAACATTTTATTCAACTCCCTTTTCGTGAAGATAGCAGGAGACAAAATGATTTTTATCAGCTTCATGAAGTTTGGGAGCGGTTATTTTATCGCATACGCCGTTTATCACTCTGCCGCATCTCGGCAAAAACGGACAGTGAAGAACCGGTTTTGACAGGTCGGGTGGTGAACCCGCTATACCGTTGAGTCTTCTGGTTTTCTTTGTCAGCGACGGAAAAGAATTCATGAGTCCGTAAGTGTATGGATGCAGAGGATTGCCGTACATTTTTTTCGATTCCGAATATTCGATTATTTCCCCTCCGTACATTATCGCAAGATTGTCGCTTATTTCTACAAGAAGTGAGAGATCGTGCGTTATGAATATCACGGAAAACCCCATTTCTCTTCTGAGTTGCGAAATTTCCTGCATTATCTTCCTCTGCACGACAACATCCAGTGCGGTGGTCGGTTCGTCCATTATTATAATTTTGGGTTTCAACGCAAGTGCGAGTGCCATCACTATTCGCTGTTTCATCCCGCCGCTCAGTTGAAACGGAAAGGCACTTAAATATTTTGGGGACACCTTGACCAATTCCATCAAATACACCGATTTTTCTCTGATCTGCGATTTCGACATCTTCCTGTGGGCCAGAAAAGTATCTGCAAAATGTGATTCGACCGATTTTACAGGATTCAGTACATCCATTGATGCCTGAAATACGATTGAAAAGTTTTCCCATCTTATTTTCCGGTATTCCCTCTCAGGTATTTTGAGTATGTTTTGTCCTTCGAAATACACTTCACCGGAAAAAATCTTCCCGGGATATTGCAGCAACCTCGTTATTGCGAATGCCAGCGTGGATTTACCGCAGCCGGATTCTCCTGCGATTCCCAGAAATTCGTTGTCCGTAACTTTTAAATTTATATTCCTGACGGCGTCCACCCTGTTTTTGTTAAAAAGATAACCCGCATTAAAATTTTTTATTTCAAGCAAAGTGCCGGCCATATCATTTCCTCCTGAGCTTGGGATTTGTTATCTCGTCAACTGCGAAATTCATGAGCGCAAAAGACATTCCAAGTAGCGCTATGCAAAGCCCGGGAATAGCCATCCATTGCCATTGTCCAAGTAAAAGTGCCTGGTTGTTCTGTGCCCAGTAGAGCATGGTTCCCCACGTATTGGCGTTTACATCACCCAGTCCAAGAAATTCGAGACTTGCCTCCCCAAGCACTGCCGAAAGAGACGAACCAAAAAAAGTCGCAACGATAAGGGAGAGCATGTTAGGAAATATGTCTTTGAATATTATATGAGAAGAACTTTCTCCAAGCACGAGTGAAGCCGTTACGAATTCCTGGTTTTTTAACGTCAGCATCTGTGACCTGAGAACTCTCGCACCCCACGCCCATCCTGTGAATGCAAGCACGAATATTATTGTAGCGGTACCCCTTACCGGAATGTAAGCCGCGATTATTATCATCAAAGGCAATCCGGGTATCACGAGGAAAATGTTCATGACGGTACACAGAAAATCATCGGTAAAACCTCCGAAATATCCTGCGGCCAGACCTATGAGTATGGCTATTATTGTCACGAGTAAACCGGTTGTTATACCCACGAAAAGCGAGGATCTCGTACTCCAGATTACGAGTGAGAAAATATCCTGTCCCGTATCTGTTGTTCCGAGTAAGTTTTCTTCCGACGGCATCATCATAGGCAGTCCATCCATGTAATCACACGAATACGGCGCGATTACCGGTGCGAAAATCGAAATTATCACGAAAAACATGAGTATTATCAATCCGGCCATCGCTTTCTTTATTTTAAAGAACCTCATGATATTCTGCATTTTAACCACCCATACTCCTTACCCTCGGATCGAGTATCACGTATATGAAATCGGCTATGAAGTTTGCGACAAGAACGGCCATGGATATGAAAAGGAACATGGCCTGCATCAACGGATAATCGAGTCCGATGACTGCCTGATACAAAGTGTATCCGACTCCCGGGTACGAAAAAACTATTTCTGTCATAAGCGCACCGCTGATGACAAAACCCAAAGCCATGGCAAATCCCGTGAAGCTTGGCAATATGGCATTCCTTGCGACGTATGAGTATTTGATTTTTCTGTCGCTGAGACCGCGGGCCTGGGCAAATACCACATAATTTTCGGCAAGAACGTTGATCATGCTGTTTCTCATGGTCAGCACCCAGCCTCCGAGTGCGGTTATTATTATAGTTATCGCAGGCAGAAAAGCATGTTCGAGCATGGACCAAATTCTGGCAAACCCCTCCGAATTACCGAACGGGTCATAGGCCCCCCCAAGCGGAAACCACCCCAGTTGAAACGAAAATATATAGAGAATCAGCATTGCAAACCAGAAATATGGCATTGCGTTCAAAAAAAGTGAAACCGGTACGATGCTGTCACTCAGTAATGAATTGCGCTTCCACCCGGTTTTAATTCCGATCAACATACCTGCGGCAAACGCAATAAGTGTAGACATACCCATGAGTCCCAGTGTCCAGGGAACCGTATTTGCGAGTACTTTTGAAACCGGTTGGGGAAAGTAGACGACAGAAAGTCCGAAGTCTCCGCTTAAAATATCTCCCCAATAATCGAAGTACTGAAGAATTATATTTCTGTCCGTGTCGATTCCAAAACTTATTTCAAGTGCTTTCACCGCTTCGGGAGTGAGCATGCCTCTGTATTTTGTCACCATTACGCTTGCGGGATCCCCCGGCATCAGCCTCGGCAGGAAAAAATTAATTGTAAGAGCAGCCCATGCGGCAATCAACAGAAAAAGCACCTTTCGGAATATATATTTCATATTTTACCTCTTCGCATAAAATTTGAATGGACAAACCCCGAATTTGTTTCGGGATTTGTCCATTCATGAAAATCTTTTATTCGCGTAATTCGCCGATGTATTCCATATACCTTTTGTAAAGATTCCTCGCCGAAGGCCATACGGAATTCGGACTCATGAAGTGTGAAAATTCGAACGTTATCACTTTCTCCACGTATTCCTGAACGGCATCCATCTTGAAAAGCAATTTCCTCCAATCCGTAGGTGGAAACTTTATGGGCATATCCCTGTCAAAACTTTCGATATTCGACCAGAGTTTGATTCCGTACTTATCCGCCAATTCCTTCATACCCGAAACATAGCTCTCGATATCGAGAAATTCCGCGGTTCCGTCCTGAAAAGCCGCAAAATCTATCAGCCCCGAATATGCTGCGAATATTTCATCCCATTGACGAACATGTTCCTCAACATTTCTGACGGATATGTCTTTCTGTCCATATATGAGCATTTCATACGGATTGTTCCGTCCGAAAAAATACGGTGAAACGAGTATCGGTAAATCAGACAGACTCTTTATTTTTTTTGCAAGCGTAGTGTTTATGTCTATTATCCTGCATCCTGTGTCCCCTGTTTCATGAGGAAGATACCAGCCTTTAAATGCGGCATATCCTCCGTATTTCTCCCATACTTCTTCGATGAAATCAACGTTGATCTCCACTTCTTTTTTCCAGTCATTCTTGACCCAATGAATCCCGGAATCGTAAAGACCGAAGTAAAGGGAAATAGAATATTTGTCCGCGAGCTCGAGAAACATTTTCGCCATATCGACGTAATTGTCCATCGTTTTTCTGTATCCGCACACCACTTCGCTTTTGAATATCACTTTGTTTCCCAGACCTGCCCGGATTATTATTACCGTATCTATTCCACATTCTTTGAAAGTCCTGAATTCACTTTCCCATTCTTCTATTCCCCAGTTATGTGCGGGAATATCATAGGTGATTTCATCCAGAAAGGTTCCTGAAATTATCTTGTAATTACCCAATTTAACTCACATCCTGACTGTTTTGGCTATTTCAGGTGAATGTTCTGCATTATAACTCCGGGAGTCGGCATAGCCCAGGGTTCTGCCGAACAATACGGATTCTCTTCACTTGGCCAGCCGATGAATCTTCTTGCACTGTATTCCTCAACCACAGGAGTGTAGAACATCGGTATTGACGGCACTTCTGTGAGCATCTGCCTTGCGAGTACGGTTATGTATTCTTTCTGCGCATCGAAGTCGGTGGATTTTTTAAACGAGTTCAATGCCTTGTCGGAATCTTCGTTTCTCCATCTTATGAAATTGGCAAGTGCCTGTTCACCGACGGGGGCTGTGAAAGCGCTGTTCATGATTCTGTTGTATGCGTAATAGGGATTTTGTCCGGATTTGTCCGGGCCTCCCAAAGCGGTGTCGAATACTCCCGTGTAAAGTGTTTGAGTGTACTGGCCATAGCTAACCGGTGCAACGTTTACTTCGATACCCAATTCTTTGAGATCTTTGGATACGAATTTTGCGGTTGTTATCCAGTCAGTCCATCCTGTTACCACCATCAAGTCGAAGGATACGGGTTTACCGTTATCCGGATTTATGAGTTTTCCATCGGAATTTTTCTTAAATCCCGCTTTTTCAAAAAGTGCGGCAGCTTGTTCGGGATCGTATGAATAAACAAGGCCTTCCAAAGATTTATCAAACCATTTTTCCACGAATCCCATCTGCATTCCGGACGGATGCGCCGCAGGAGTGTATCCATATTCTGCAACTTCGGCGATTTTTGCCTTGTTTATGGCCATAGAGAGCGCTTTTCTGAATTCGGCCTTATCGAAAGGTGATTTCGTCAGATTTAAAAACATGAAAACCGGCGTTGTCGAGGGAGCCCATGCGAGGTTGACTTCGGGATTTTTCGAAACGTAAACTTTCTGCACATCGGGTATAAAAGAGGAAGCCCAGTCCAGTTCACCTTTCAGTAGCGCCAGATTGTTCGCATCGTTACTCTGGAATATTCTGAGTTTGATGCTGTCTATGTAAGGTTTCTCACTGTTCCAGTATAGTTCGTTCTTTTTTAGTACCACTATCTGTGCGGCTTCATCTATCCTCTCAACCACAAAAGGTCCGGTTCCGACCGCTTCCGTGTAGAGATACGTGATGGGATCTTCAATATTTTCCCAATATTTTTTCGGTATTATTGCGATTGTCCCTGCTATATCGGAATAAATCGGAACATCAATCTCGGAAAGCACGAAAGATACCGTGTATTTGTCAATCGCACGTACCTCTTCAAGGCTGCTGTTCCATATTCCCGACAGATCCAGGGCAGGTTTTTCTTTCATCAGGTTGAAGGTGAACACCACATCATCGGCGGTGAAATCAGATCCATCCGACCATTTGACATTTTCCCTGAGTTTGAAAACAAGTTCTTTGTTGTCATTTTTCCATTCATACGATGTCGCAAGCCAGGGCTCTTCAGTTCCAGTCATGTTGTTTATGAAAAACAGCGGTTCGTAAAGAATACCGCCTTTCAGGAAATACTGGCAGTTCGGGCTGAAAGGGTTGAAGTTGTTCTGAACCTGTATGGTGGTAAGTCCAACGGTTGCTTCTCCGCCATACTTTATTGCAGAGAAAGACAGAATCGAAATAAAAAATACCAGCATTGCGATAATGATAATCTTCTTCATAAAAAAACCTCCTGATCACAAAATATTCCCTCATGGGTTTTTTATTAATATTCAAATTTAATGTGTATTTTCACTTACATAAGATTATATTATATTTTGAGTATATCTCCAATATGATTTAAACACTTTGAGTTTTGCTTCTAACGATTTAATTGAGATATGCTCCAAATTCCTTTGATTTCTTTGAGTTTACTTCGATTTTCGAGTTTTAAGGAATTTCTCATTGTTAAAATAACGGGTTCTTCAGGTATCCGGAGAATATGAATTATACCCGGAAAGCCACCAGGAGTATTATTTCATGACAGGCAGATCAAAAAATTCTACTAAAGTATGTTCTCATACTCAAGTATGTTCTCATTCAAGTATGCTCGCATACTTGAATATGCGGGCAAATGAATCCGCCGATATTTTCACTCTATTTACCGGATTATCTCAACAATTCTCCCGTCAATTTTCTTTAATTTATCTGTGCCGTTTAAATAATAATTCATTATTAAAAAATTGTTTTGTTGTATTTTTTTTAATTGTTGATGCTATAATATTTACATACCTTGAACAAAGGTGAATAATTCCTAAGGGGGACGAACATGAGAAAGAGTTTGAGTTTGTTTGTGTTGCTCACGTTAATTTTGGTGTTATCTCCGGTGATGGTATTCGCGGGAGGCGTTATGACAGCTCATGATTTCACGAAGGAAGTTTGCAGGGATCAACTATGGACACACGGTGGAGACCGCTGGGAATACGATGAATTCGTAAATGCACTCTTCACCGCATTGAACAGCGATGAGAATTTCGAAGAAATGGTACTGGGTCGTTCCGTTCAGTATGAAAGTGTCATTGACTATCTCAAGTCTTTGAAGAACGCAGGAACACTCGAAAGCATCTCGAACAAAGCCGAGAAATTCTATACGGTATATGATTTCGACGTAAAAAATGACAAGAGAATGATTCTCAAAATCAAGTATCTGATTCACGGCGAAAATGGCAAATTGACAGAATATTCCGACTTTATAGGTATTGCACAGGAAGACACCGTCTGGAAAATCTGGGGTGTGATCTGGAAGGATACCGGTTTTGACGTATCCGATGCCAGCCTCGAACAACTCGATATGCCTGCAAGTGGTGAAGAAATATGCATAATGCACACCACGGCGGGGGACATAAAACTCAGATTATTCGCAAAATACGTTCCCAAAACGGTAGAGAATTTCGTTTCCCTTGCCAAAGAGGGCTATTATGACGGTACTATTTTCCACAGAACCATAAACGACTTTATGATTCAGGGAGGAGATCCTACAGGTACCGGCGAGGGCGGACAATCAATATGGGGAGGAGAATTCGACGATGAGTTCTCGAGAAATCTCAACAATTTCCGCGGAGCCTTGTCGATGGCAAATGAAGGACCGAACACCAACGGCAGCCAGTTTTTCATAGTTCAGAAAAAATCCGCAACTCCCGAACATCTCGACATGGTGACACTGCCGCTTAACGTTGAGGCAAAATATCTCGAAATCGGCGGAACTCCGCATCTCGATAGAAGACATTCTGTTTTCGGACATGTTTTCGAGGGAATGGAAATTGTGGATGAAATCGCTTCTTACCCGGTAGATGAAATGGCAAGTCCTGAAAACCCGGCGAAAATAATTTCAATAGAATTCGTAATTTATTGACAGTTGAATTATACGATATCTGAAGGGGGATTACCCCTTCAGATTTTCGAAGATTTCTTCCTGTTTTTGTTTTTGTACATTAGAGAATCGACATAATCCACGAAATGATCTGCGTCGAGTTTTTTCTTGTGGTCGTATACGGAATATCCATAGCTGAAACCGAGTTTGAAATTCATACCGCTGCTACGGTTGTATTCATCTATGTTATTTTCCATTCTCTCTATGACTCTTTTTATCTCGTTTTCTTCACCTACATCGAGAACTATGACGAATTCGTCGCCTCCGTATCTGGCAATAAAATCGGACGTACGTGTGGATTTTTTCAGTATTTTTGAAAAATCCACCAAAGCCATGTCACCTGCCTTATGTCCATGAACATCGTTTATCCTCTTGAAATCGTCAATATCTATCATTATAACCGAAAATGGATTGTCGTAATCGTAATTCTTAATCTTGCCGGAAAGATAATCGTCTAAATTTCGCCTGCTTCTCGTTTCGGTAAGGTAATCCTGATTCATCTCCTTGCTCTGTATGCTTAGATACAGCATAAAAACCGAAACCGATACGCAGTTCCAGAGAACGGATATGCCGTACAGCATCGATTGAAGCAAACCTCCGATAAGAGGAAACAATGAGAAGGAAAGCAAATAAATGAATTTCTTCCTGTCCATATTCTTTCTGTTGACTGAAAGGCCGAAAATTCCGTAAAAAAGGTATCCGAAAGTGATTATCATTACAATATAGAAAAGAGGCCCTCTGACGTAGAAATTCTCGGAGTTGATGTAAAAAACCCATCCGGTGGATATCGAAACCAGTGATATGAAAACGTTGAAAAGTAAAGGAACAGATATCAGAAAGACCGTGCTGTGTTTTATGGAATTTTCTTTTGCAGACTGGGTTATCGAGTAAAGTACCCACAGAAATACCGGAACCGGGTTTGCGGCAAGGAATACCGCATTAAGCAATGTGCTCGATATCATATACCCCACTCCCTCTTTTCCGTCCACCAGCCAGGTAAAGTTTTCCAGCAGAAGCATTGCTATAACGCTTAGTACAAGCAGCCTGAATATTCTTTTCATGAAAGAAGATTCAAGATGATGGTCTTTGAGATTTATGAAGAGTAAAAACAGCAATATTGAGCAAAATATGTTTCCATCTATTCTGTTAAACAGCTCGATCAAGCCAATCTCTCCCTTTTATTCCGATTATAAAATTATACCATTAGTTACAAATATAGTTGTAAAAAATCAACAATTATCGTTTTACAACGAGCACCGGTTTCGTACTTTGACGCGACATGGTGTAAAATATAGGTTGCAATATCGAACAAGGGGATGATTATGAAAAAGAAATTATTTTTAAAATTCAGCCTGACGTTTTCAATGATGCTATCGATTTTCCTTTTCACAGGTTGTTTCCCGATAAAACTCTATTCACATTTCAAAATAGACAATCAAGGAACATCACAGGTTGAAAATTTGAAAATATCGGTAATCGGTGCGAAATCCGATGAGCTTTTATTCGTAAATATACCGGGGAATTCACAGACCGGATATACGGAATATTACCTTTACGATTACTCTCCTTTATGCATATTCACGGCATCTTCGTTTTCAGTCGAATACAGCTGTGAATCAATCGTGTATTCCAAAACGTTCGAAAATGTAACCGTAAGCAGCAACAGCTTCACAAAAATAACCGTAAACGGTGATTATTGCGAACAGGACACATATTACGGAAACAACGGATAAAAACGGAGAATTGTTCATGAAAGACAACGTTTTCAAGCTGAATATCATAAAATACGTGAGCTATATATGTTTTGCCTGTATATGTTTTTTTACACGTGATATTGGATTTCCAGATAAATTCTTCATAACCTTCGTGATACTCGTTCATTTCATAAATTCCCAGTTCCGTGTGAATTATCTTGAAAATAAAAAGAATTCGTTTTTTCTATCGCTGACGGCAGAGATAACGGGTGTTACGATACTCATTTTCAACGGCTTTGAATACACCGTGCCATTTCTTTTGATTCCCGCCGCCATAGATATCGGTTTCTTTCTCCCACAGAAATTATCAGTTTTGATTTTTACAGGCATACCTTTGCTGTATTTATCCGGCCAAATGATTGCATTTGGCAGCGCAACACCCACGAATGTTGTAAACATATTTTTTTTATTCTCGGTCTTTCTTCTGTCCATGTTCCTTTCAGCTACGGATTCAAAGAAAAAAGAAGCCCAGAATTTTTACGACAAGATGAGAATTACGGAAGAGGAATTGTTGAAAATAAACGAAGAGTTGGAATCGTATTCGAGGACAATTGAAGAATTGACGTTGCTTCGCGAGAGAAACAGACTTTCAAGAGAACTTCACGACGGTGTGGGTCATACTTTATCCACTCTCATAATACAATTGCAGGCGATAAAATCCATAATGAAAAAAAATACGAAATTGGCGGAGGAGATGATGGAAGAGGTAATTCCATATTCCAAAAACTCTCTCGAAAATGTACGCAGAACGGTCAGAGAACTTAAACCCCGAGAGCTTGAAGCTTTTGAAGGGGTTTTTGCAATTGAAGAACTGATATCGAATTTCAGGAAATTCACAGGTGTCGATGTGCGGTTGATACTGTCAAAAGAAAAATATTCGCTCAGCTCCGACCACAGTTCGAATTTATACAGAATAGTCCAGGAATGCCTTAGCAACAGTATCAGACATGGTGAAGCCAGGAATATAATAATAAACATACAATTTCTTGAAGATAAATTGTACATGCGTATTAAAGACGATGGAAAAGGATGCGTTGAGATTATCCCGTCCTTCGGCCTTATCAGCATAGGCGACAGAGTCAAAGAGATGAACGGGCAATTTTCTTTTATTTCCACTAAAGGCAGGGGATTTGAAGTATCGGTGACCCTGCCCAGGTATAAAGATTCCGGTGAATCAACAGAATTATCAGAGACTGAAGGTGAGTAGATGATAAAAGTATTGATTGTTGACGATGAAAAATTGATAAGGGAAGGTCTCAGAATTTTGCTGTCGGAGTTTCCCGACATAGATATATGCGGATCATGCTCCGACGGTCTGGAAGCGGTTAAATTTTGCCGCAGCAACGTTCCCGACGTAGTTCTGATGGATATCAGAATGGGAGTTCATGATGGCGTAATGGGAACGAGGATGATAAACGAATTGAATAAAAACATAAAAATACTGATACTTACAACTTTCAAAGACGATGAGTACATATTCAACGCAATGAATTACGGAGCAAGCGGATATCTTCTGAAAGACAGTTCGGCCGAGAGAATATACGATTCCATAAAAAGCGTATATTCCGGAAATATAGTGGTGCACCCGGATATCGCCGACAGAATTCTATCAGCAAAAGAACCGGAAATCGAGACTGGTAAAATAATAGAAGAATACAAAATAACCGAACGGGAACTGGAAATAATAAAATTGATATCCAAAGGCTTAACAAATAAAGAAATTTCCGATCTGCTTTTTCTTACGGAGGGAACCGTAAAGAACATCACGAGCAGAATACTTTCAAAACTCGATCTGCGTGACAGGACGCAGATAGTCATTTTCGCCTACGAAAACAAGTTGACAGACTGAACTTCACAATACCCTTTCAGAAATTATAGTACCGATTACCGGAGAATATGACTCAAGTCATCGTATTTGTTTAAAAGAGTGTCTCCGGACAATTGCCCCATTTTCCCCTTTAATCTATAATCAGGTTGAAATTACGATTATAAAAAAGGAAGGGAGAATGATATGTACGATATTAAAATCAACAACGTAACCAAGAGATACGACGACGTACTCGCGGTAGACAACGTTTCGATAAACATACCCGAAGGAACTATTTTTGGATTGCTGGGGCCAAACGGAGCCGGAAAGTCGACCCTGATTAACATGCTCTGCGGTTTGCTGAGACTTGACAACGGAGATATTTTTGTCGGAAAGGATTCCATAAAAACCGAACCGCAGAATATAAAAAAGAACATTGGTTATATTCCGCAGGATATTGCACTGTTTGAGGGTTTATCGGTAAAAGACAATCTCGACTATTTCGGCAGACTGTACGGACTGTCAGGTTCAACTTTAAAAGACAGTATGAACAAATCACTTGAAATAACCGGTTTGCTCGATAACAGGAAAACCACCGTGAAAAAACTTTCCGGCGGTATGAAACGAAGACTAAATATAGCATGTGCGATAATGCATAAACCGAGAATACTCGTGATGGATGAACCGACCGTCGGTGTGGATCCGCAATCCAGAAATCATATTCTCGAATTCGTCAGAAGTGTAAATTCGGAATCAAAAACTACCGTGATATACACATCCCATTACATGGAAGAAATTGAATCCGTATGCGACGAAATAATGATAATGGATCTCGGGAAAGAACTGCTTAAAGGTACAAAGGACGAAATTCTCAGGAGCGTTATAGATGAGACATATGTTGAAATAAAAACCGATTCTCTCGATTCGTCCATAGGCTCATCTCTGAAATCGATCAAATGGGTTAAGTCGGTATCTTCAAACGGATCTGTCATAAAGATCGTAACTACAGGTGTGGACTTTGACATCGAAAGAATAATACAGGAATTCAAAAAGAAGAACAACGCGATTCACAACATTTCTATTAAACAACCCAATCTCGAAACGGTTTTTCTCAGCATCACCGGTAAAAAGCTCAGAGATTGAGATGATGAAAGGGAGACATGACATGAAATTATTGAATATACTGATGAAAGACATAAAAGTATTCAATTCGCAATTTGTTCAGAATATGTTTATGCTGTTGGTTTTTCCGATTATAATAGGTCTGCTGTACGGTATTATGTACGAAAATATTCTTGAGAATAAACTCGAACTCAACACTCTGAAAGTATTCGTGTTGAATGAGGACGATGGGGTTGCCGGCACGGCATTTGACTCCCTGATGGAGTCGGATTCCCTCGCTTTTATAGACAGAATTGGGGTGGCGGACTTACAGGAATTGAACTCGAACATAGACAGGAATAAAAATGCGGTGGGAATAATACTGGGCAAAGAACTCAGTCAAAAATTGATGAACGGAGAAAAAACCGATTTCCGGATACTCGATAAGGGTAATATCACGATTGAAAAGACCATTTTCAATTCCATTCTAAAGAATTTCACCGACAACATGAATATCAACTTCCAGGCTGCCGGAATAATAGCGGAAAATTCACTTTCACAGGATGAAGTAATTGGAAAAATCGAGCGGTTTACAAAACTGAATTCAGAAATTTCCGCTGTAAACTTCGTCGAAAGTACTAAAACTGAAGGGAAAACGAAAATTTCATCAATCGCAATGTTTTTAACTTCGATATTTGTGATATTCGCATTTTTCATAAACACGGAATTTCTCGCCGAGAGGGATAAACATATTCTGAGCAGGGTAATCGCTTCAGGAGCATCGTCCAAAACCGTTTTCTGGGGTAATTTCCTGTCCATATTCTCGCTCACTTTCTTCATATCGGGAATATATTTCCTGATAAGCTACTATTTCATAGTTCCCGCAAGACCTTTTGTATTGGATTTTCTCGGTGCCATCGCTTTGCTTTCGGTTATGATAGCGTCTTTTTACGCTTTCATAATAGGTTTTTTCACGACAGAAAGAACTATGAAAATATTTTTCGGAATGATATTCTTCGCTTTTATAATGTTCGGCGGAAGTTTTTATCCCGCGGACCAATTTTCCATCACCGCAAAGGTCGCGGTTTTCACTCCGAATTTCAACATGCAGAAGATACTGGAATCACTCGTTTCAGGCGGTAACCTGGCCCAGGAAGGAGTCAGGATAATATCGTTGCTTATAATATGTTCGATATTGACTTTAACCGGACTGTTCATGTTCGAAAAGAAGGTGAAAGCGTGATGTTCAACATGATAATCGCAAATATAAAACTTATGTTCAAAGACAAAAAACATCTGATAGGAGTACTTTTCCTGCCTATCATAGTAACGGTTATAATGAGCGTTTTAAGTGCGGATATGAACGATTCGAGAAGCATATCGCTCGCATTCATAAACGAATCGGGAGACACTTACGGAATTCTTCTCGAAGACATGCTGAAATCCGAAAAAATCTACACGGTTAAGGACCTTGATTCCAGGAATGCCCTGGAAGAACTTAAAAACGAGAAAATCGCAGCCATAGTTTCAATACCGGAAGGTTATTCGGAAAAGATAATTCAAAATGGCAAACCGGTTATCGACTTGAAATACAACGGCCAGGCACCGGTAACGCAACTGAATTCGGTTTTGAATTCCTTCACAAAAAATTTCATTCTTGAAAATGAACTTGCGGAAATAACCGGAAAATCAGGCATAAAAATCGAATCGAATGAAAAACTGCTGGCCATGACTACCGAAAATCAGAAAAATCAGAACGGTGGAATGTTCATACTCAGTTTCATAATTACGTTCATGATGTTCTCAATGATATTCATAGCGAACGAAATTATAGATTTCAGAACCTGGAAAGTACTGGACAGAAGTTATTCAACTCCGAATTCACCCAGAAAGATAATCGGTGGAATCACGATTGCCATGTACGTACTGATTCTGTTTCAAACTGTGGTGATGCTAACCCTTGCTTATGTAATTACCGGCAATTTCATAGTAACCGATATAGCCGGTGGAATTCTGTTATTCGGAAGCTTCGCTTTGCTGGTATTGAGTCTGGGAGTATTTCTATCGAGAATCTGTAAAAATCCGAATCTCATTCCGGCTTTTGTAAATCTGATAATAATACCCACCGGAATAATAAGCGGTATTTTCCTGCCGGCGCAAATGATGCCTAAATTCATGTCCAATTTCTCATTTCTCGGTCCGCAATACTGGCTTTACAACGGAATTGAAAAATTGAACACCGGGCTCGGATTGCCATCCGTAATTCCGAACGTTGCCGTCATACTTTTAATAACGCTGTGCTTCTTCGCCGCGGGAACATACAAGCTTCAAAAAGAAATTTAGGGATTTCGAACAAAAAACCCCGTTTTTATTTCAGGAGATTTTCTTCCGGAAAATTTCTGAACTGAAAATGGGGTTTTATAAATATCCTTTGACTGTGATTTTTTCTAAAAATATCAGCAACGTTTTACTATGATATACCTTTCGGTAACGTCTATTTCTTTGAATCCGAATTCTTCAAAAATATTTATATATCCCGTATGTCCGAGTACATCGTGGTATTTTTTATCCGCTTTCTCAAAAACGGCTTCGTTTACGGGAATTCCGTATATCTCTTTCACACCGTTCCGTAAAAGAGATTCTATTATCTCACCCATGATTTTCCTTGCCAGACCTTTCCTCCGGTAATTTGGGTGAACTAAAAAGCAGGAAATCGCCACGGCATCCGCATCATGATTTTTTATATATTTTTCCAGAAAAACACTGTCTGAAACTTTGATCACCTGAGTCCATATTACGGGTTTTCCGTCCAAATATCCGAGAAATCCGTCACTTTTTTGTATTGTTATCTCTTTTCTGATTTTTTTCATTTCGTCAACCGGCAGCTGCCATCCTTCACCCGGAATATGTGCCCGGTAAAAGAACACACATTGACAATCTTCAAAACCAGTTTCCTTCATGAAACCGTAAAAATCTTCGATATTATCTATGGTCAAAGGTTTCACTTCCATTGCCGCACCTCCTGCAGATGTCTTTTTGGAAGTCTTATTTATTTGAAGAATTTTTCTGATAAAATTATAACAGAATAAAGTTTATTTTAGGGTGAAATTTATGAAAAAAGATTTGTATCAGATAGGCGAGATAGCTGAAATATGCAACATATCAGTACAAGCGCTGAGACATTACGACCGGATTGGATTGTTGTCTCCGGCTTTCACAGACGATGACAGCGGATACAGATTTTATTCGCATAAACAAATACTGACGATTAAAATAATACAGGAGTTTAAAAAACTGAATTTTTCCCTGAAAGAAATTCAGAATTTTGTGGACCGGAAAAATTTACACAAGACTTTAGGTTTAATTTTAAAAAAAGAAGAAGAGACTGCCGATAATCTCAGAAGGATTTCTGATAATCTGGAGCATATAAAAAACCTGAAAAATTCTCTGAAGAATTTTTTTTCGAGCGAATTCGATGAAAATATAAATCATGTTTTCATCGAAGAGAGAAAGGTTCTCTTCAAAAGATACAAGTCGAAATTCATACCCGACACTTTCATAACACGATTCACCGAACTATACTCTATTGCCGAGAAATTCGGATTCAAACCCAGAGGATATTATATGGCTATTTTTCACGACCACTATACGGTTTTCAATCCCGAAAATGCCGATATCGAAGTTTGTGTCGAAGTTGAAAATCCGGCGAACGATATGCAATACATAAGAACTTTGGATGAAGGTGAATACGTAACTAAGATACACATAGGACCTTATTCAAAAATACCTGAAAGCTATGGTAACATGCTCGAATGGATGGATGAAAACAATCTGGAGATGTCCGGCAGCACTATAGAATCTTACATAATAGATTTCTTTCTGACGGAAAATCAGGAAGAATTCGTGACAAAACTTCATATACCGGCAAAACCTAAAAATAAAAATCCTTGACTCTATACCAACTATAGACATTATAATTCAGTAAACTTAAGGGAGGGATTTTAATGAATCAAGTTATTGAAAAAGCCGGGAATTTTGTCGAAAAAAAAGGAAATGCTCTTCAAAAAGCCGCGTTGAATTACATTTTATCCGATGATGAGGAATCGTGTAAAAAAGAAGTCGAGAAAGAACTTACAAGATATCAGAATGAAGATGGTGGTTTTTCAAACGGACTCGAAATCGAGTATGCCGGAAATATAAGCAGCCCTTTTACTACTGCCGCTGCATTGGGGTATATTTATTTTTTCGGATTAAAAGATTCCGATATTATGAAAAGGACTGAAAGGTATCTTATAGAAACTCAGAAAAATGACGGCAGCTGGGACGATGAGGATGGAATTCTTGAATTCGACATTCCACCATACATGGGCCCTGGAATATACGTGGAATATAAAACCGCTATGATTTTGAAATGGCTCAGGAAACTCGGAATTTTCGAGAATAGCTATTCAGAAAAATCATTGAAATTCCTCGTTGATTATTTCGATACGGTATCCGACAAGAAAGATTTCTGGTCTGCGGCCGCTTATGTCTCCCTGTTTTCTGAATTACCCGAAAATGAAAACTCCGAAAAAATATTGAAATGGGGTATGGAAATACTTTCCGGTCCGGCATCCGCATCCGAAAATACCGATATTCAATGGGAACAAGTTCAGGGAATGATATATGAAGACAGTCCGATGCTTGCCTCAATCAAAGATCTGGTTTCAGAGAAAATTAAAATGAATCAGCTTCCCGACGGATCGTGGCCTCATCAATTCGGGGATTACAACGCAGTATGGGCAGCCATTCTGATTTGCAGATTTCTTGTTTCAAACTTCTGAAATATTTATTTGTCGATTTTAGGGCAGTGCTCCGGAAATGGTCGAAATATTTTAATCCTTCAATTCCATTTACCATAAATCGGTTGATTCAACAGAAAATAAATTGTTCAAACAAATATACTTTCATGTATACCTCATAAATTTATAGTATGTTAATTAAAGTTCAGACTCCTTCATACGCAAAAAAATATTTTTCTGATAAAATCAAATTGACTACTAAAAAGGAGGGTTATGCATGAAAAAGAATTTTCTGGTATTCGTTGTACTGATATCCGTACTATTCGCTTCGATGACTTTCGCGGTCGATTGTAAGTTTACGGATATATCCGAAAGTGAATATGCGTACGCAATTGAGGGACTGTTTGAAAAAGGTGTCGTGGAAAATGATTATGAATTCCTTCCAGGAGAAGAACTGAAAAAGGAAGATGCGGCAAAATGGTTGGTGAAGGCTTTCTATCTGGCAGAAATCGAACCGATGTACGTGGAAGAGGAAGTCGAAAAGAAATTCGAATATTCCAACGGTCTTGGAGTTATCGACGAATCTTTCACGGTTCCATCTTTTAAAGATACGAAAGACAGTAAAAATGAAAAATTCATCGAATCTCTTTCCGCAGCGAGAATAGTTTCTCCTGCCGAAAAATTCAACCCTGAATCCGGCATTTCCGGAACGGAATTTTCAAATCTCATCGCAGACATAGTTTTCGGAGTAGATACCGAAAATTCCCTACAGCTTCTTAAAGATAAGATGAGTGCATATCCTGCGGACCTTATGGATTCGGAAAACAATCTTTCCAGGGAACAGGCCGCCGCAATTCTTTTCAGCGTTGTCGGAGATTCGAGATTTAAAACCGTAACCACTCTCGTTACAGCCGATATACATGGTCATATCTCCCCTTACAAACCAAGCGGAGCGAAATACTTCATCGGCGGAATGGCAAAAATGGTTGAATATGTCAAAAACATGAGAGAAAGGCAGTCAAATCTCCTCATGCTCGATATCGGAGACGCACCTTACAACACGAACGTTGCGAACCTTTTCGAAGGCGAACCCGTCATGAGACTCATGAATCTCATGGGATACGATGCCATGGTTCTCGGAAACCACGATTTCGATTTTCCTTTCAACGTCATGGAAAGAAATTCCACAATCGCGAATTTCCCTTTCCTCTCGGCAAATACGTACCACAATGCCGGATACCCCGATTTTCTGTCTCCTTATGTATTCGTAGACGTTGACGGAATAGTTTTTGCTATAGTCGGACTTACGGATGACAGCAGCGCATGGTACACACATCCTAAAAATGTCGAAGGAATAACATTTATGGATCATTTCCAGGCTGCAAGGAAATATGTTGACGAAGTCAGAGAATATGCCGATGTCGTAATCGGATTGGTACATTGCCACGGCGACAACGGAAAAATAGCACAGCAGGTTCCCGGTTTCGATTTCGTGCTTGGCGGAGGTAACGATATAGTGGCGTTCCCGAAAAAGATGGGAGACAGCTATCTGGTATCCGCAGGAAAGCATGCCGAAATGATAGCACAGCTCAACATGAATTTCTGGAATGATGATATGGTGGGGTTCAATTTCTCAAACATATTCCTTTCCGAAAATCTTCCCGAAGATCCTTTTGCAAGAGTTCTCGTGGATAAATATATATCCGCTATGGATGGCAAATTGAACGATGTAGTCGCAAAAACGGAAGTGGATCTCGACGGAGAAAGATCTACCGTAAGAGTTAAAGAATCCAATCTCGCGAACATAATTGCCGACAGCCTTGTGGAACTCACTTCTGCAGATGTTGCAATACAGAATGGCGGCGGAGTCAGAGCCAGCATAACCAAAGGCGATATTTCGATTAAAGACATATACACCGTACTTCCTTTTGACAATACGGTAGTTGTTGTCGAAGCAACCGGAAAAACTATATGGGAAGCCCTTGAACATGGTGTATCCTGGTATCCGGGTGCCGCAGGCGGATTTTTACAGGTTTCCGGTATGGAGTACGTTTTCGACGCTTCAAAGGAAGTTGGAAAGAGAATAGTATCCGTTACAGTAAAAGGCAAACCGATAGAAATGGATAAAACGTACAAACTGGCTGCCAACGATTTTCTGACCGGTGGTGGAGACCTTTACACAATGCTTGCAGAATGCAAGGAAGTTCTCAGAACCAAACATTTCCTGAGAGATTCCTTTAAGGAATACCTCGAAGAACTCGGAACCGTATCACCCGAACTCGAAGGAAGAATTACCATAATAAATCCCGCACAGTAATTTTTCAAAAAAACCTGAGAGGGGACTCTGAAAAAGAGTTCCCTTTTTTGTTTTATTGCTTTCTATATATAATAATATATATATTCTTATTATTATCATTATACCTGCGAATAAAACGTCGAAAACGTTCATATTATACTTTGAATGGCAGTTTGTGCACTCGTCGATAATTATTCGTAAAACGAATAATTAAGGTCGGTAAATTTAAATACACATATGAAGCGTCATACGATTGGTCGAAAAAAACTAAACGTAGTGCTCTTAAAATAAAGGTTTCAGTGGAAGTTTATTTTGATGGAAAAATATCGTTGAAAAAAATGACAGTATGTAGAAAACAATATTTTTCGACGAAAAACTGAAGACTTTTCGAAACAGAGAAAGTTTTGTCATTGACAGAAAGTAAGTTATAATATAGCGTGTTTTTAAAAAGGGTAAATTCTATGCAATTTTGCATTTTCTCAACAGTGAGTAAGAGGAGAATTCAATAATGAAAAAAAATAGAAAAAAAATGTTTTTTGGTCTGCTGGCTTTTTCGGTCGTGTTTATCCTGATACAGTTCGTTTTTTCCAACAAACACATGATGTGGTTTATAAATTCGAAGTATTACATCGAATCCGTGCAGATTGAGCAGAGATTTATGGAAGATGGAAGTGTTCTCGTTCATGAGAGGATTCATTACGATATGAGAAAGCCTTTCAGAGGCTTATGGAGGGAAATTCCGGCTTCCAGATATGTGAAAATGGATGATGTGAAACTCTGGGTTGACGGGCAGGATGACACGTATACCGAATTCATCAGAAAATCACCGGAGACATTTGAAGCGAGGGTGTGGCTTGTTCCTTATGGCAGCAATACGGAACTCGATCCCGGAAATTACGACGATTTGGTTTTAAATGTTTCTTACAGAGCCGAGTTTGTCCCCGAAAAAGGTGTGGATGTGTCTCAGATTTTGAGAAATTACTGGGGACGTGAATGGGATTCGCCTGTTGGGGAAATCGATGTGAACTTCATATTCGACGGGAATTATTTTCCGAGTGAGGTTATAACGCATCCGGTCGCTCAGGTTACCGAAAACGGAAATACGGTAAACCTCAGCCTTTCAAACGTCTCCCCGTACACTTTTTGTGACGTGAGATTTCTTTTTGACAGTTTGCCAGATCTGAAATACGCCGCAGTAAATCACGGTCTGACAAGAGTTAACGTGAATTATGAAGAAAATAAATACTATGAGGAAAAGAACCTGAAATACGTTCTGCTTTTTGGTTCCTATGCGGTATATGTTTTAGCGGTTTTCCTGACATTTTTTCTTTTTGGAAGAGAACCTAAAGTGGATTATCAGGGTGTTTATGAAAGAGATCTGCCGTCGGGAGATTCGCCGGACATAATAAACGCGATCGTGAAAAACATTTCGGGGATGCTGGATGAAAATGGTATTCAAGCTGTGATTATGAATCTGTACAGACTCAATTACATCGATCTTGTGACAAATGAAAAGAATCACACGGTGATAAAAATAAAGAATAACATCACGAAAAATGATTTGAGCATAACCGAATTGGAATTTTTCAAATTTATCAAACAATTCCATGATGATAAAGACGGATTTGATTTTTCTTCTCTGAAACGAAAACTCATGAATTCCGAAAGTCTCGCGAGAGATTTCAACAGACATTACAGGAAATACACGTCAGTTGTTTCGGCGGAAGTGAAAAAAAGAGGTTATTTCCACGTGATCGGATATTACCTTTCCGTATTTTTTTCGGTTCTGATGTTGATAGGATCGTTGATAATACCCGAATATATTGCAGGCGGAAACACGCCTGACCTGCAGACTGTTGGATTGATTTTTTCCCCTATAATGTGGTATACGGCTGTGATTTTCATACTTCTTCCGAAAGATATTTTCGGGAAATGGTCAAAAGAAGGCAGAGAGTTTTACATGAAATGGGATAATTTCGGAAAATTTCTGACGGAATTTTCTCTGCTTTCGGAATACCCGCCGCAGTCCATTGTTGTATGGGAAGAATATCTGGTATATGCAACCGCTTTGGGTATTGCGGATAAGGTTGAAAACGCTTTGAAAAAACTCGTGCCGAAAGAAGTGTGGGAAAATCAGAGCAATCACATGTTGATGTACGGCGCTTATTCGATGTCTATTGGAAGACAGTTCGGTACGCTCAGGAATACGGCTATCGCCACTGTGAGCAAAACCTCAAGCGGAGGCAGTTCAGGCGGTGGATTTTCAGGAGGCGGCGGAAGTGTCGGCGGAGGTTCGGGTGGCGGCGGAGGCGGCGCTTTCTAAATATAAAATTCGTGGGGCACTTGTAAAGTGCCCTATATTTATTGAAAATAACAGATCGGAATTCATCATAGAAACGGAGGCATAATATGAAAAGAGTGGCTATTGTAGGTGCTCAGTGGGGCGATGAAGGCAAAGGCAAAGTTGTCAACTATTTTGCCGGAGATTACGAATGGATTGTCAGATTTTCAGGCGGTGCAAACGCAGGACACACCATTTACGTTGGGGACAAGAAATATGTAAATCATCTTCTCCCATCCTTATCGCCGGTAAGCAAAAAATCCAAGGCCTTTCTTGGTGCCGGAATGGTTATAGACCTTGCCCAGCTTATAGAAGAGCTGAATACACTTGAAAAAGACTATCCGGGCTTTTCTTCGAGAGTATATCTCGACAGGGAGGCTTTTTTGGTACTGCCATGGCATAAGGAACAGGATTCAATTATGGAAAGCTGGCGGGAAAATCCGATAGGAACTACCAAGAGGGGAATTGGTCCAGCATATACCGATAAAGTATCGAGAGAGGGCATAAAATTCTACCATCTTCTCGATGAAGATATGTTGAAAGACAGGCTCAAATCAGCATATGAGATGAAAAAGAAGATGTTTGACGGGGAACTTACCTTCACCGATAAGGACGTTTTCAACTACCTCATCGAACAAAGGGAAAAGCTAAGAAAAATGAAAGTCAACATCACAAGCGCGGTGGATCTTATTGATATATTCCGCGGTACTACGGTGCTTTTTGAAGGGGCGCAGGGAGTTCTGCTCGATTTGAATTTCGGGACTTACCCGTACGTGACATCCGGTTCCTGTATGGCACACGGAGTATCGTCAGTCGGATTTTCAACTTTCGAACTGGATGAAGTTTTTGGCGTATTGAAAGCCTACACCACGAGAGTCGGTGAAGGCCCGTATCCCACAGAGGAATTCGGCGATATAGGACAGTTGATAAGGGAAAAAGGCGGAGAGTACGGAGCCACCACGGGCAGGCCCAGGAGAGTGGGCTGGCTGGATCTGCCGGCCTTGCGTTATGCCAGGATAAGATCGGGACTGACGAGATTCATAATCACCAAAGCCGATGTACTCAACGGCATTGACGAGATAAAAATATGTACCGCTTACGATGTCAAAGGAAAGATAAAAGAAGTACCTTCGTCTTCTTACGATTTTTTCGTTGCAAAACCCGTTTATGAAACGCTTAAGGGATGGAAAGACATGAAGGATGTCAATTTTCTGAAATATATGGCTTTAATCGAAGAAAAGACCGGTGTAAACATCAGTCACATATCTTACGGACCTAAAACCGATGAGATGATGACTAAGAACAAACTGATCACGATTCTTTAATTTTAAAATTTTAAGCGGCGCCTGTTTTACGGTGCCGCTTTTACTCTGAAATACGGAGGATATTATGAATTACGACGTAATAGTTGCCGGCGCAGGCATGGCCGGGGCAGTAAGCGCAAGGATAATGGCTGAGAAAGGCAGAAAAGTTTTAATCGTTGAGAAGAAAAAACAGCTTGCGGGAAATTGTCATGATTACAAAAATGAATATGGGATAACCGTGCATACATATGGACCCCATATTTTTCATACGAACAACTCCGCTGTGTGGAATTTCCTGAACAGATTCACTGATTTTGAGTTCTACCAGCACAGAGTACTTGCCTATGCCGAAGGTAAAATGATTCCATTTCCCATAAACGTTAAAACTATAAATTCGCTTTTTGAAACGAATATAAATGTCGGCCAGGTTGAAAGTTTTCTGAAAGAACAGGTCGAAAACTCAAAATTCAATTCCGAAATAGTCAATTTCAGAGATGCCGTAGTCTCCCAGGTTGGAGAAAGACTGTATGAAACTTTTTTTAAAAATTATACGGCTAAACAATGGGGAAGAGATCCGGAAGAACTCTCTCCGGAAATCGCAAGAAGGATACCAGTGAGAAAGAACGGCGATAACAGATATTTTTCAGATATATACCAGGGTATACCTAAATCCGGATACAGCAGGATGTTTGAAAGAATCGTCGACCATGAGAATATAGACATACTTTTAGGGGCGGATTATTTTGAGGCAAGGGATCATTTTCATGACAGTCTGACCATATACACGGGAAAATTGGATGAATATTTTGATTTTAAGTATGGTGAACTTGAATACCGTTCGCTGAAACTGGAATTCAAAAGTTATGAAAATAGTTACGTGCAGCCTGCAGCTACGGTAAACTATCCGAATGACTATGACTGGACGAGGATAACCGAGTTCAAACATTTTCTGAAGGAAGATTCTTCACATACGACACTTTGCTACGAATATCCCGCATCATGCGGAGATCCTTACTATGTGGTTATGACACCGGAGAATGATAGAAAACGTGAAATGTACATGGAAGATGCCATGAAACTCGAAACGGGAAAACAAACTGTTTTTGTGGGAAGATTGGCACAGTACAGGTATTACAACATGGACCAGGTTATCGAAAAGGCCATGGAAAAATGCGGGAATATTTAAACGTGTCATTTCATTTCATGTTCACATTATTTTCCATATAATTGAAAATCCAGTATGCGGGTAATCATATGCTCCGGATCCGGAAAACAATTTATCTGCGTCTTTTGACCATTGCAAACTCCAAACCGGTAATGAAAGCTTTTGACTTTCAGATATTTTTTCGTAGCCTGCCGTACTCCACAGCAATATCTTACCGTCCTGGCCTGCGGAGGCGAGATATTTACCATCCGGCGACCATTTTATTCCCCTGACCCAACCGGAGTTTGTTTTTAGCGAAATGATCAAACTATATTCTTCCATATTCCACAGTCTGATGTGGGAATCCTGATGAGCGGTTGCCAGAATTGCGCCGTCCGGAGAGCATGAAATTCCGTTTACATCGCATCTTTGATCGGAATATCCGTTGAACGAAAATATCAATTTATTGTCCAAAGTATCCCAAATCTCAATATCACCGTTCAACTTACCTGCGGCTATTTTACCGTCATCGAAACAGGTTATGCAGATAACGGGTGATTCAACGTGATTTTTAAGAATCTGTTTTTTCTCCCAATTAGAAGTATCCCATATCTGAATCTCTCCGAAATAATTACCGACAGCAAGATATTTATCATCTGAAAACCATTCAGTGCAAAATGCCCAGCCGGTATACAAAGACTCGACCATGGAAAAATCCTTTTTTTTCCAAATGATTACTCTGCCGTCCTGACCTGCGGAGGCGAGATAATCTCCGTCTTTATTCCAGGAAATTCCCCAGACATAATCTGAATGGCCTTCAAGCCTTATAATTTCTTTGAAGGTTTCGGTATTCCAAATGTAAATTCCTCCATAATCGGCTGTTGCAAGCAAATTTCCCTCTTCGGAAAGACAAACGGAGTAAACGGGACCTTTGCCTTTCCCTAAATTATTTTGAATTTCAAGGGTTTTAAAACTTGAACCAGCTCCATGAATACCCATTAACAGCATCAACGCCATGAAAAGCAGCGATCTGATACCCAACGAATAACTCCCGCGATATCTCATTCTAAAACAGCCTCAAACCAGGTGGAAGGATCGGAAATCCTTGCAGTTTCGGGCCAGTAATACCAGGAATTAACCGTATTTGTAACAAGCAGAGCAAAACCAAAAGAGCTTTTTTTTGTAATTCCGGCAGTAGTGAATGGAATGGATATTTCTATGCATTCAACTATCCCGGGTTTATCTGTGGGATAATTCGGTACCGCTTTCCATTCGCCGGATTCTACGGCGCAGTTCTCCCACTCATTGTATTTACCTTTTGCATAGCAATCGCTTCCGGATACATGAAACCAGTAATTGCTGTCAGTCCATACGGTGTTTTTTGCAAAATTATTTTCTATTAGAATTTCCGGAAACAACACCGATTTGACATCCGCGCTGTTCAGTATAAATAGTAACAGAAGATTTTCTCCATCGTGTTTAATATAAACCTCAACATCTTCCCTGCTGTCTATTGCGATATTTTTTTTCGTCGAATCTTCCCATTCATTATCATCAGCATAACCGTCTATATTCACTTTATTTCCTGAAGGTATGGAAAAAGTGGATTCGGAAATCCTGTCAGCATCTTTAATATATCTGACAGAAGCCTTCATGTTCAATGGCAGACTCAAAACGTATACTTCTGCCGTATCATGCATGAGAGAAGGAACATACGCATTTCCGTTTTCCGGTTCCGCCGCCCAGAAATGAGCTGCCCATCCCATACCGTCGAAGCGGTTAAAATTGTTGGCTCCGCCCGCAGGAACCGCGGAAAACCCGGAATTATTCGTGGCTCCTTCGTTAGGGGAACGCCATTTATCGGTTGTTTTCATTTCTCCGCCTGCGATTTCCAGACCGCCAAGATAATCGAAAAGATCATTCCATTCTTCCATGGTTGGAAGATGCCAGCCTTGCGGACATAACTTCTGAGCTTCTTCATATGTATAAAGATTTCCGTAGACTTCATCGAGATCTGATTTAAAGTTGTAAGCCACGCCTTTTACAACAGGTACACGAGCAAACATATGCGGGTGCAGGTTTTCTTTCATCCACAATTTTCCGTCGATTAGTACAGTTTCCGGATTGAATGAATCAACATTCGTCCCAAAAAACGAAATGCAGCATAAAAAAGCCAGAAAAACCACCGAAATAAGCTTCATACCGATAACCATTTCATCCACCCCTTATTTAGTTTTAAGAAAATTCCCATTGATTTATATTAGCAGAATTTTCACAGATAAGAAAGTGGCTAAAGTAATTTATCAGTTACCTAAAAAATAAAAAGCCGGATTTTCATCCGGCTTATATACGAATTTATTACTTCTGATTATTTTACACCTGAATGTCTCTCGTCTTTTCTGAACATCGGCCATGGAGAATCCTTGGAAAGGCTTTGGCTTCCGCTTTGAATGGAATAAAGTGATGCCCCGTAAGTTCCTATGTAAAGAGCTCCGTCATCGTCAATCACCGGACTCGAACGTATGTAATTGTCCATATCGAGTTTCCATTTGAGAGTTCCCTCTTTTGAAACCGCTATCAGTTCCTTTTCCCATGTTCCTATATATACAGTACCGTCGTTGCCTATAGCCGGGCTCGAAGACCATATCGGTCCGTTTACTTTGAATTTCCACTTAAGTCTGCCGTCGGAATCCATGGCATACAGATGGTTGTCGAAAGAGCCGAAATAAACAGTACCGTCTTTGTAAATTGCGGGACTGGATCTTATTTCGTCTTCCGCTTTGTATTTCCACAGCAAAGCTCCGTTGATGTTTAGAACATAAAGGTATCCGTCAAAAGAACCGAAATATATGTTGTTCGAATTGTCTATGGCAGGACTTGAACGGACATAACTATCCGTTTTAAACTTCCAGAGCATTTCACCTTCTCTGTTCAAAGCATAAAAATAGCCGTCATCGCTGCCGAAATATATGTTTCCGCCGGTATCAACAGCCGGACTGGATCTTATTTCGTCTTCAGTTTTGAATTTCCAATTCAGTTTGCCCTCGCTGTTGAATGAGTAAAGATGAGTATCCGAAGCACCTATATAGACATTTCCCGCAGCATCAACAGCCGGACTCGAATAGATACTGCTGTTGAAATCGTATTGCCATTTCTTGCTTCCGTTGGGATTCAGAACGTACAGACTCGTGTAACCTGCCGCAATGTAAACGGTTGAATCAACACCCACAGCCGGACTCGAATAGATGCTGTTTCCCACGTAGAATTTCCACAGCAAGTCCCCCTGCTTCGAAATCGAGTAGAGATAATTGTCATCAGAACCGATCAATATGCTCCCATCGGGAGAAATAGCCGGGCTGGATCTTATGTCATAATTCGATTTGAAAATCCAGTTAACCGCACCAGGACCGAATGAAGTTTTAAAAGTCCACACGGGACTTGTGACAACAGTTCCCTCAGTTTCCCTGGCGACGATTTTCCATTGATATTCTCCATCGCCGGATAGCCCGACAATTTTTATACTGGTATCGCTGACGTTGGATGCATAAAGTGTCAGCTTACCTTCCTGACCGACATACACATCGTAAAGCACTTTTTTGTTTTCCGGATCTTTTACTTCCATCCAGCTTAAAACGGTGTGGTCTGATTCGGATCTGACCTCCATCGGTTTAATTTCACCTGAAAGTGGTACATTGGTTTTAAAAGTGTGTATCGCGCTTTCGGCAGTGCTGCCGGTAAAGTCTCTGGCAACCACCTTCCAATAATATGTCTTGTTTTCTTCTAATTTTTCAATCTTAATTTTATCGTTTTTCATGTCCATAGAATAAACAGGCGGATTTTTTTCTTCACCGAAATATAGATCGTAAGTTAACTGTGTTTCATCCGGATCTGAAGCAATCCATGACAAATAAACACTGTCGGAAACGCCTACGGTATCGTCCGAAGGTTCAAAATAATTTTGCAGAACCGGTTTTCTGTCTTCCACTTCGATTTTTTTCAACGGAGTTTCAATTTTCCCACCATTTTCGTCTTTTGCCACAACGTACCAATAATATGATTTACCGGGCATGAGTTCCGACAGAGTTATCTTTTCGGTATCCATATTCTCCGCATAAACGGTTGGCGGATTGTTTTCGCCAAGATAAAGATCGTATTTCAACATGCCTCCGTCAGGATCGGTTATTTTCCAGGAAAGTGTATCGTCTTTCGAATAATTGGTTTTCGATTCGGCTGCATTTGCCTCATCTTCCAAAACCGGTATCCTGTTTACATTTTCCACGTTGATGGAATATTCTTCAACAATTCTTTGAATGCCATCGGAAATCTCAAACCTGATTGTGTATTTGCCGGATAAATCATAATTCGTGTCGAATATGTATTCTCCATTTTCAATTTTTCCTGGACCTTCCACCAGTGTAAATTCCAGCGAATCGCCGTCCGGATCTTTGTATATTTCGTTCAGGTCTATTTCAACGCTTTCGTTTTCTTTTACGCTAAACTCTGTTTTGCCGTAAGTGTCGGCGATTCTGTTGACATCGGATACGGTTACGGTGAATTCCACAATTTCTTCGCTTGAACCGTCATTTGCGGATATTTTTACAACATGTTTCCCGGCATCTTCGTATCCCAGATTCAGTATGTATTCGCCGTTTTCGATTTTTCCGGGACCCTCGATGAGTTCGTAAACCACCGGATCGCCATCGGGATCGAGAGTTTTCTCTTTCAGATCTATTTTTATATCGCTGTTTTCTTCCGTAGTAATGTCTTCCACGGTGATTACCGGTTTGCGGTTAACATCGGATATATTCATTTTTATAAGTGCGGTCTGGCTCGCCTCACCATCGGAAACCCTTATTTTAACTTCGTAAATTCCCGCCGAATCGTAATCGGAATATTTCTGGTATATTCCGTCTTTTATAATGCCGGAACCCTCAAGTATGTAAAACTGCAACGTATCACCGTCGGGATCAACGAAGCTTTTTCTTAAATCTATCTGAATTGTGGCGTTTTCGCTTGCGCTCACTTCCTGATTTCTTATTTCGGGAATTCTGTTTACATTTTCTACCGTAAGTCTGAAACCGGTAACTGTTGATTCGTCAAGCGAAGATATTCCGATAGAGATATCGTAAATTCCCGCCGAATCATAGTCACCCTTATAGATATATTTGCCGTTTTCAATGCCACCCGGTCCGTTCAGAATTTTGTAAGTGTAATTTCCATCGTAAAATTTATTGGGGTAAGTTTTTGAAAAATCTGATAAATTAACAGATATTTCTCTGTTTTCTCCTATTTTCTGATCCGGTATGCTGTATTGCGGTACACTTTTGTTTTCTTCAAAAGGAGTATCTCTGGTTACGAAAAAAAACTCCTCGCTTTCGGAAGTACTTCCGTTTTCGAGAACCGCAACGACTTTCCAGGAATAATTTTTATTGAATCCGAGAGAATTGGACACGAATTTCTTTTCGGTTAGGCCGGTCTCTTTAATCACATCGGTTTTTGCCGCTCCGATTATCTGGCTTATGAATATGTCGTATTTTATTTTTTGATTCGAATCGTTTTCTTCATTCCAGGAAAACACAACCTCGGGCTCGACGCCTTTGGCGTTGTTTTTCGGCGATAAAAGTTGAGGAATTGGGGGTTTTTCAACTCCCGGCGTACACGAAGTAATAAAAATCACAAGAAATATAGAAATCAGAACAAACAATAAAAGTTTTTTCAACTTCTACCCCTCCCCCAGATAGTAAATCCCCACGATACTATTATACACGAAAAAATGTTCATACATATAGTTTTGAGAGACGATCACAGAAAAAAGCAAGTTTTTATTCGATTTGTTATGATAAATTTTGGTAAATATTATATTTTAATGCGGTTTATAACGAAAACTTTTTTTAATCAATACGAAAGTGGTCTTAGTTCAAATAAAATGGGGTATAAACTTGTGATTTTCAGCGAAGATAGTTTAACTCGTAAAAAAAATAACCAATTTCTGGAATTATAACTGTAAAGTTGATTTTCGGGCATACAAATTTAATTATTCGTACAATAAACATTCTTGACAAACATATTTTGTTGTGTTAGAATCTTCCATCACCCCGTTATTCGGGCATTAGTTTAGGAGGAATAAAGAATGGCAAGAGGAACAGTGAAATGGTTCAACACTAAGAAAGGATACGGTTTTTTAACTAAAGAAGACGGCGGAGATGTTTTTGTGCATTACTCAGCAATTATGACCGATGGTTTCAAGAATCTTGAAGAAGGTCAGGCAGTAGAATTTGAAGTATCCAACGGTGACAAGGGTCCACAGGCAGCAAACGTAACGTTAGTAGATTAATTGCAATAACATTCAATATATCTTAAGTGTTATAGTAACAGTGGACAAAAGGGCTGAGGTTTCAGCCCTTTTTTTATACGGATTAATAATCAAATTAATAAATCAAATGTGAATCGCCCAGCCCTCGACCATTCTCATGCATTCCATAACAGTTTCGGAAATAGTGGGGTGCGCATGTATCATTGTGGCTATATCCTGAGGTTTTATTCCCTGTTTTTTAGCAAGCAATATTTCATGTATCATTTCCGTGGCATCCGTTCCCACGATGTGTGCACCGAGTATTTCATGATCATCGGGTGAATAGACTATTTTCACCATACCTTCGATGCTGTCTATTGCAACTGCCTTTCCCGCAGCCCTGTAAGGAAATACGGCACATTCGTATCTTATGTCTTCTTTTTTTGCCCTGTCTTCGGTATACCCGAAACTTGCCACCTGAGGTTCACTGTAAGTGGCTCCGGGGATTAAATTCGCATCCACCCGATTTTCGGATTTATGGCCCGCCATATTTTCAACAGCTATTTCCGCTTCTTTTGAAGCAACGTGTGCCAGCAGCGGAGAGGAGATAACATCGCCTGCGGCGTAAATCCAATCTGAATCGGTTTTATAAAAATCGCCGGTTTTTATGAATCCTCTTTCTAAAATAACGCCTGCTTCTTCGAGACCGAGATTTTCGGTGTTGATAGACCGTCCGACAGCGACGAGCATTTTATCCACAGTCACAGAACTTAGGGTTCCGTCGGGCGATTCCAAAGATACTTTCAAACCTTCTTCGGTTCTTTCATATCCCTTTGCCTTTGTTGAAGTATAAATTTTCACCCCGCGTTTTTTAAAGGAACCATGTACGACTTCCGTTATCTGGGAATCTTCTATTGGCAGTATTCTGTCGAGCATTTCCACAAGGTGAACCTGCGTACCGAATGAACTCATGATATGGGTGAATTCAACACCTATCGCACCGCTTCCGAGTATCAGCATACGCGGAGGTAAATTTTCAAGCATCAACGCACCCGTGGAAGAAAGGACATCGGTTTCGTTGAATTCGAATCCGGGTATCTCCCTCGGTCTGGATCCTGTGGCAACCAGCAAGAATTTGCATGTTATCTTCTTCTCTCCGTCGACCGTTATTTCGTGTTCTCCGGTAATCTTCGCTTCCCCGGATACGTAGTCGATTTCGTTTTTTTTCAAAAGAAACTGTACACCTTTGGAGAGTTTCTGTGCGGTTATCCTTGACTTTTTAAAAACCTTCGAATAGTCGAAACCGCTGTAATCTATTTTCACTCCCATTTTCTCAAGTTCTTTTGATTCACTGTATATCTGCGCCTGATGAATCAAAGATTTTGATGGAATACAACCGACATTCAGACAGACCCCACCCGGTTTGTCTTTTTCAACCACCGCCACCTTCATCCCAAGCTGTGATGCCCTTATGGCTCCGACATATCCCCCCGGACCGGCACCGATTACAACAAGATCGTAATCATACATCATATTCACTCTCCGTTAACGATTTTAAACTTTAACCGGAAGAACAGATTTTTGAATTTCTCATTATCTGTCACTTGGATATTTCAAGAATCTGCTCAATTAGTTTTATATTGTTATATGAATCCGAAAGCGATACATATTGTTCGCCTCCGTTTAATATCAAATCCGAAAAATGTTCGGCTTCAAGCATGTAGTTATCGGGACTGTTCAAAGTGATGGTTTCCCAATCGTTGTCGCGTATTTTTATCTGGTATGAAATCACCCCGGATTCGTTGAATGGATGTTTAGTGTATATTGAGCCTTCATTTCCGAGTAATTCGATATAACTCAGACCGTTCTGGCAGAAAGAAGAATGGAAACGGCCTATATGTCCGCTGTCGAATTTCAATATGCCGCTTGTGGTCAAATCCACATCCCATTTCCCATCTTTTTTCGAGAAGGCGTGAATTTTTACCGGTTCTTTCCGGAAAATATGGCGTATCAAATGTACGGTATAACATCCTATATCGTACATGGCACCTCCGCCGAGTCTCTTTTCGAATCTGACATCGTATTCTCTGTTCATCATGTTGAAAACGAAAGAAGAATTGATGGATTCAAGCTCGCCTATCACGCCGGTTTCGACGATGTGTCTGATTTTTTTTATCAGGGGGTTGAAAACGTATGCAAATGCCTCCATGAGGTATACACGGTTATCCTCGGCACAGCTTCTCATTCGCTCCACTTCGGAAACATTCAGGGCAAGGGGTTTTTCGCACAACACGTGTTTTCCGGCTTCCATAGCTTCTATGGCCCACGGCATATGCAATGAATTGGGAAGGGGTATGTACACTGCGTCCACGTTTTCGTCTGTAAGGAGTTTTTCATATGAATCGTAAGTAACAGCGGGAGAGAAAAGCGTTTCGAATTCACTTATCTTTTCCGGTTTTCTTCCGGATACGGCGTATAACTCGGAATTTGAAGTTTTAAGCAATCCGGGTATAAATGCTTTTTTTGCTATGTTTGCAGTTCCCAGTATTCCCCATCTAACCTTTTTTTCCACAGTCAGTCACCTTCATTCATCAGAAATAATCGAGTCGTTCAATACTTGATTCTGGTTTCAACAACCTTTCCGACCAGTTCACATTCACTTGACCAGGTATTTTTATCTATGAAAATCGGGGCATAATCCTTGTTTTCGCTTACAAGCCAGACTCCGTTTTCATGAAAATAAACGTATTTAAGTAAAGCCTCATTCGAATTGATCCTGACCACACCAAGATCGGCATTTTTAAATTCTTTTGGATTGACATGCCTGATGAAAACGGTAGATCCGTCGGGAATGAGGGGAGACATACTCTCACCTTTGACTTTCAACGCGATATCCGCCTGATAGTCCATCCAGAGATATTCATCCACTTTTTCATACGCGATTATGCTTCCGCCGGCACCGACCGTTCCCATAAGCGGTACAGTCTTAAGTTCCATGTTCATAAGTGTTTCTATTTCTATCCCGTTCGATTCAAGTCTCTGCAGGATATCTTTGAATTCCTCTATATCGTCTTTTTCCTGTAAGTTCTGAACATTCGTCAAACCCATCAAATATTCGACGGATACGTTGAAAAGTCTTGATATTTTCCCCATGACCGTTTTCGAAGGATTTCTGATATCCCTTTCGTAAGAAGAAATTGTTGATACATCCAAACCCAGCATCCTTGCGAGTTCTGATTGGTTTAATCCGTTTTCTTTTCTGAGTTGTTTTATTATTTCACCTGTTTTCATAACAACGGTCACCTCTTTTCTCACCTTTTGTTTTTCAGTATTAATGCAATTATACCATTATTGTCTGTAAAGGTCTAAAAAACGCACAAAATGTAAATAAAAAACAGAATTATATATTTTTGAAAGTGGTACTTGACAATTTGTACGAATAAGAGTATAATCCGGATTGAAGATGAGATTTTTTAGATTCCCCTAAATCCCCATGTAGCCCCTTTGAGGGGCTTTTTTTATGCTTGTTTCTGTAGTTTTCCATAATATTATAATAAAATGAAATTTTGGTAAAGTGTTGACAGATGCGAAATCATCTGCTAAAATGCGGACAACAAAAACAGGATAACTCAGGAGAAAAAAGATGAATAATTATTTCAACGTATTTGATAACAATGCAAATATACTTATAGTCGTCCTTATTAGCTGCCCCGTTCAGGGAGTCAGTTAATTTTTTCGTAGAAAAAATCCTGAACGGGGAACTCGGAAACAAAGAGTTCCCCGTTTTTTTTTACCTTTTTTGAATGACAGATTTTTGAAAATGCGATTTTATATATTGTAAGTTTATCTTTTAAGCGTAAATAGCAGAGTAAAAAATTGAATATTTTCATTCACCTTTTTATTTAAAACCAAAAAAACTGGGAGGAATCAACATGAAAAGAGTTTGGTTAAGTCTTTTGTTAGTCGTATTATGTGCTGGAATGTTTATGGCACAGGACACGGTAAAGATCGGTGTAGTTTATTCTATGACCGGAGGTGTTTCGGCATTCGGGAGAATGACATGGGACGGTGTGCAAATTGCAAACGAACTTTTTCCGGAAGTTCTCGGAAAGAAAATAGAATTAGTACTGATAGATGACAAAAGCGATAAAGTTGAAGCGGCCAACGGAGTGCGAAGGGCCATTGAGCAGGAAGGTGTTGTGGCAATCCTCGGAAATATAACGAGCGGGAATACTCTGGCTGGTTCGGCTGTCGCCGAAGAACTCAAAATACCCATGGTTTCGTCATCCGCGACTAATCCACTGGTTACTCAGGATAAAGAATACATGAACCGAGTATGTTTCAGCGATCCCTTCCAGGGATGGGCAGGAGCAAAACTCGCAACCGAACTCGGCTATGGCAGCGTGGCGGTTTTTGTCGATGTCGAACAGGATTATGCCGTGGCTCTCGCAAATTATTTCGAAGATACTTACGAACAGGATGGCGGAAATATGTTCTATGAATACTATAAAAGCGGGGACCAGGATTTCACGGCTCAGGTTCTCGATGCGATGTCAAAAGGAGCGGAGGCATTCTATATTCCGGGATATTATCAGGAAATAGCACTAATTGCAATGCAAGCCAGACAAAACGGTTTTTACGGAGATTTCATAACCGGAGACGGAGCGGATGCGCCCGAAACAGTTGAAATCGGTGGGGATGCCGTTGAGGGATTGTTCTTCACCGGTCATTACCACCCGGATTCACCGGCTTTCACGGAATATGCGAAAATGTACGTCGATGCTTACGAAAAGAAGTTTGACGGACAGAAATCCCCTTCTTTTGCCGGACTCGGATTCGACGCGTATATGGTTCTCAGAGATGCAATACAGAGAGCGGGAAGTATGGATTCTCAGAAAATAAAGCAGGCATTGAGGGAAACGAAGAAATTTCCGGGGGCAACAGGCTATATAAACATAAATGAAAATGGTGATGCGGTTAAGTCGGTTACCATAGTAAGAGTAGAAGGTGGCAATTTCGAGTACGACTCAATCATAAATCCGTGACACAACATATATTATCGAATAATTTAAGAACTTAAGGATAAAATTGCCATCGCAATTTTGAATATGATTCAATCATAAATCCGTGACACAATGAGAATATGATTCAGTTTATGCTTCAACCCTAAATTCCGAATTTTATTTTATCGGGGTGCGATGAGATTAGGAATTTCATCGTACCCGTTTTTAAAACAAAAAATCTATTTCATGGATAGAGGAAGTCGAGGTGATATTTTGAAAACAGAGTTGATAATACAGAACTTTTTCAACGGAATGAGTCTCGGATCTCTGTATGCACTTATTGCTGTGGGGTACACGATGGTTTACGGTATACTCAGACTCATCAATTTTGCCCATGGAGATGTTTTTATGATGGGTGTCTATTTCGCATTTTATTTTGCCACGCTTGCCCATATGCCATGGTGGCTGGCATTTGTCATGGCCGTTTTTGGTGCGGCGCTGCTCGGCTTTTTAATAGACAGAATTGCCTACAAGCCTTTGAGAAAAGCACCGAGAATTTCAGCCCTTATAACTGCAATAGGTATGTCATTTCTTCTCGAAAATCTTGCGGTAGTACTTTTCAGTGGGGTTCCAAAATCGTTCAGAAACGTCTATCCGGATTTTTTCAACCAGATGATAATAATCGGTGGGCATACTGAGTTGAAAAGAGGCAGAGAAGTGATTGTCGATGCCCTGAGAATTCCGAATGTCTCTGTCGTAACTCTTATAGTGACAGCTGTGGCGCTTTTCGTTCTTTGGTTTATTCTTTACAGGACAAGAGTTGGAATGGCCATGAGGGCTATTGCCATGGATATTCAGGCAGTAGCCCTGATGGGCATAAACATAAATCTTGTGATCGGATTTACTTTTGCGCTCGGATCGGCTTTAGCGGCAATCGGGGGTATATTCTGGGCAATGCGTTATCCGCAGATATGGCCTTATATGGGTTTTATGCCCGGATTGAAGGCTTTTGTGGCTGCCGTAATCGGAGGCATAGGATCCGTTCAGGGTGCTGTTATGGGGGGCTTACTCCTGGGAATACTCGAAGTGATGCTCGTGGGTTTTTTTCCGCAAACGGCGGGTTACCGGGATGCTTTTGCCTTTTTCATACTCATAGTACTTCTCATGTTTAAACCATCGGGTATGTTCGGCAAGCCCGAAATAGTGAAGGTATGATTGTATGGACAGAATGAAATTATCAGGCAGGACTAAATTTATTTTAACCACACTTTTCGTGTTATTCATGGGATTTATTTTGTTCGCTGCGCAGGAAAATCTGAATTCGTACATATTGAGAATAATATCTTTGATAGGCATATTCGGAATAATGGCGGTGAGTCTGAATCTCATAAACGGAATAACGGGCATTTTTTCTCTCGGACATGCCGGGTTCATGGCTATTGGGGCGTATGTTTCGTCATTGCTGACAATGCCTCTCGCCCAAAAAGAGATGACTTTCATACTTGAAAAAGTCAGTTTTCCTTTCAACACCGAATTGTTTTCTTCGTGTCCGTTTATCTTTGCCACACTTGCGGGAGGGGTAATAGCAGCTTTCGCAGCATTCGTAATAGGATGGCCAACACTGAGACTTGCGGGTGATTATCTGGCAATAACCACGCTTGGTTTCAGCGAGATAATTCGAATATTCGCGGTAAATGCGACGGGTGTTACGAATGGAGCGATGGGTTTGAAAGGGATTCCTCCTTATACGGATGTTTGGTGGTCCTGGGGATGGCTGCTGATTACGATACTCATAATAGGAAGTCTTATTAAAAGCAGTTATGGCAGGGCTTTGAAAGCTATCAGGGAAGATAAGACCGCCGCAGAATCGATGGGAATAAACGTTTTCAAACATCAGCTGACATCTTTTGTTGTTGGAGGATTTTTTGCCGGTGTGGCCGGATCTCTTTATGCGCATTGGCTTACCACCATAGATCCCAAGCCGTCTACTCTCGGAATAATGCTGACATTCAACGCTCTGATAATGATAGTGCTCGGTGGATTGGGCAGTATATCCGGTGCAGTGCTCGGTGCTGGAATGTTCGCTTTTTTCTCCGAATGGCTTAGATTTGTCGAATCTGACATAAACATATTCGGTTTTCATTTTGAAGGGATTTCAGGTATGAGAATGCTCGTGTTTTCGGGTCTTTTTATAATAGTAATGATATTCTGGCCGAAGGGACTAATGGGTAGAAATGAAATCACCTGGGATGGTGTTTATAAAACTATTTGCAAAATAAAAAAACTGACAAAAACCGGAGAAAAAAGACTGGGGATATCAGGAGAAAGAGAGGGTGAAGAATTATGAACGATTCTTCATTGCTTGAACTTGACGGTATTACCATGCGTTTTGGGGGATTGAATGCCGTCAAAGATTTCCATGCACGGATAAACAAAGGAGAAATACTCGGACTTATAGGTCCGAACGGAGCCGGTAAAACAACTGTTTTCAACGTGATAACCGGTGTTTATATTCCGACCGAAGGAAGATTGAATTTCGGCGGTATAGACATAACTCCCCTCAAGCCACATATCATAACTCATCTGGGAATCTCAAGAACATTCCAGAACATTAGACTGTTTCAGGATATGACAGTTCTCGAAAACGTTATGGTTGCAATGCATCATGAATTGATAGAAAAAAGGGGAGATTCGATACTGCGTAAAAACGGAAAGAATACATACGGAGCGTCTTCCATGTGGTTTTGGAAATCCGTTTTCAAAATCGGATATTTAAAAAAAGAAAAAGAGATTGAAATCAAATCAAAAGAAATTCTGGAAAAACTCGGGTTGATAAAATATATAAACGATAAGGCCACGTCATTGCCTTACGGAGAACAGAGAAAACTTGAAATTGCCAGAGCGCTTGCAACGAATCCGAAATTACTGTTGCTCGATGAACCTGCGGCAGGCATGAATCCGTCCGAATCAAGGGATTTAATGAATCTTATAAGATTCATTAAAGATGATTTCAACACAACGGTTTTCGTTATCGAGCATGATATGAAAGTCGTAATGGGTGTCTGCGAAAGGATAATAGTCATGGATTACGGGCAGGTTATAGCAAACGGCACGCCGGAACAAATACAATGCAATTCGAAAGTGGTGGAGGCTTATCTGGGGGAGGAGTGGGAAAATGAATAAAAACGGCTCTTCCATGGGTATGTTGGCTATAAGGGGGTTACATGTAAATTACGGTTCTATAAAAGCGGTTAAGGATATCAGCATAGACATTCCATGCGGTAAAATTGTCACTCTGATAGGTGCAAACGGAGCCGGAAAAACCTCAACGCTTGCAGCGGTTGCAGGACTTGTAAGGCCTTCGGAAGGCGAAGTGTATTTCGAAGGCAAAAACATAACCGGCAAATCCGCGGACTATATCAACAAACTCGGGTTGGTATTGATTCCTGAAGGAAGAAGGATATTCCCGGGACTTACTGTCAAGGAGAATTTGATGATGGGAGCCTACAACAGAAAAGATAAAAACGGAATTCAGGCGGATATGGAATGGATTTTCCTGCTGTTTCCGAGGCTTAAGGAAAGAATTTCACAACAGGGTGGTACTCTGTCGGGCGGAGAACAGCAGATGCTTGCCATCGGCAGAGGACTCATGAGCAGGCCTAAACTGGTCATGATGGACGAACCTTCGCTTGGCCTCGCTCCTTTACTGGTAAAAGAGGTATTTGAGGTAGTGAGAAAGATAAATGAATCGGATGAGGTTACGATTCTCCTCGTTGAACAGAATGCCTCAACCGCACTCAGAAATTCAAATTACGGATATGTTCTTGAAACCGGTGAAATAACTATCAAAGGCATGTCCGACGAATTACTGTCGGACAGACGCGTTAAATGCGCATATCTTGGCATGTAAACCTCCGATTAAACCGGGCTTAAAGTCCGGTTTTTTCTCTTTCGAGCACCAGGTAATTTTCCGTTTCATATGCCTTGAAAAAACCGTTCAAACCATCTTCCAGGATATAAGGGTAGTTTTCCGTTATCGAGTCGCCTTCTTTGTTCACAATCAAAGCTTCGGCAAACATATAAGGTGTTACTATTGCAGTGTAGTATTCAGGCATGTTTTTGTACAGGATTTTATCCGGATTGTTTGAAAAAAATACGATTTTATAACTTTTTTCGGCGTCTATTATCACAGATTCGTATTTATCGAGAAACTCCGAGACAGCTCTGTATTCTGCGATATCGTAATGAAATTTTTTGTTGTTGAGTGCACCGAGGAAATGGCGTTCTTCCCTGTTCCCGAAATTGGCAAACATGAAAACATCAAAAACGTATGCGAGAATTATAAAAGCTACCAGGAAAAAGCTCCTTCTTTCCACGTTAAGCAAAGGTCCTATATACGGAAGCAGTATTATGAAATTTATCAGATATATTATGTTGTACGATATTCCGGTGATTTCCGCTCCGAATAGTTTCATGAGAATTGAAAGGAAAAAAGGAGAAATGAACACCATGAAAGCTGGTGATACGAAAAAAATCCTGAATTTGCCTATTTTGAAAAGTACGATGAAGTAAAAAACTATGTACAGTGAAGAATTGATAAGTGAAGAAAGAAAATTCTTGCCATATTCGCTAACACCATTTTGCAGCGGAATGATGAACACGTTCATTATGAATTCCGAAGGATTTCCCCTGAAAATCCAGTAAACGAACAGCCAGCCGAAAAAAAGGAAAAACATGGGGAAAAGTGCGGCGGTCGAGTAATACAGGAAATTCCGTTCTCTGTGGTAAATAGCATAAAAAGATATTATCACGTAAATTGAAGTCCATATTATTTCAAATTTGACAAGGAACAATATTCCGTAAAGCAATCCGAATACAAAAAGGTAAAAGACACGGTTTCTTATCGAAAATTCCAGCAGGAAGTAAAACCCGAGGCAGTAGAAAAACAGAAACAACATGTACGGAGATGTTTCCAGCGCACTGAACAGAAATCCGGGCATCGTTAATGCGGAAATCGAGAAGAGTATTTTCAAATACGTTTTTTTAAAATAGGAGAATATGAAAAGCAACAGGAAACTTGAAAAAAAAGATCCCATTATGGAAGATGCGATTACGAAATTGTAGTCGAATATGGAATAAAGCAATATTTGAAGCGGAGGCACGTTGAAATCGTAATTGTTTATAACGGGTTCGGGACCTTCGACGAGCAGCTTTGATTTAGAACCGTAAAACATCTCACTTTCCGAATATAATCCCGAATCTGACAGCATGCTTCCGATGAAGAAATAAAAGAAAAAAAGCAGCACAAGCAGAATCAGGAATAATCCCAGGTTTTTTTTGATAGGAATGGTTGTGATTTCTATCCGAGAATTCACTTGTTGTCACCACCGTTCGATTTTTCGGATTCGGCTCCATTCGAAGAATTGGACTGGTTCGAAAGTCCGTGAACGGTCTTTTCCCAGTAATGCGGCCGTGTCAGTAATTGCCACAACGCTTTGTAAGATGCAAATGAATGCAATAGCCAATAAAATGGATTAAGAAGTGAAATCGGGATCAACTTGAAATAATTCCTTCTGAACGCACCGAGCATGTTCATGTATATACCCAGAAAATTTCCGATCAGAAAGTTGAAAAGGGATATGTAAAGCAGCAAAGGTGTGAATAGTTCGGTAATGAAAATTGGGTTGAATACTATCCATATTAAAAACAATCCCCATAATACCGGATTTATAAGAAAAATCAGCGGAGTGCCGCCTATGAAGAGCTGGAAAGAAAGAAATCTCTTCAGCCCCAGAGTTCGGAGCATTTTTAGAGGATGTCTGTTGTAAACGAGTGTTGTCTGCATATATCCCTTTATCCATCTGGATCTCTGCCTTATCCAGTTCCATACTTTGGAATTCGCCTCTTCGTAAGTTGTGGAACGTATTATCCCTACTCTGTAATTTTCTGCGGAAGCCCTTATACCGAGGTCGGCATCTTCGGTAGTGTTGAATGGATCCCACCCCCCTATTTTCCTGAGTTTTTCCACGTTGAAATGGTTGCTCGTTCCCCCCAGCGGAATAGGCAGTTTGAGTGAAAAAAGGCCCGGAAGCATGTAATCAAACCAATAAGAATATTCCAGTGTGAAGAGTTTTGTGAGCAAATTCTGATCTCTGTTGAAGTAATTCAGAGCACCCTGAAAACATATATATGACTCGTCAGATTCCTGAAAAGCAAGATATGCTTTTTTCAATTGATCCGGTTCGGGGATATCCTCAGCATCGAATATCACCAAATATTTGCCTCTGGCAAAAAACAATCCGTAATTACATGCTTTTGGCTTTGTCTGCGGAGCTGCTTTCGGGACAACGAGAAATCTCCAGTTTGCTGGAGGTTGTGCTTCCTTTGCCGCCTTCAGAGTTATGTCATCCACCTCTTCCAGAAGCAGTATTATATCGAGTTTACTCTGCGGATAATCGAATTTTTTAATCGCATCTATAAGCATGCCGACGACTTCGGGTTCTTTGAATACGGGTATGAGCACGGTGTAAACTGGAAGCTCTTCGTCTTTTAAACTATTTATTCCCTCGTTGTCCGTTTCAAAGACTATTTCGTCTATGGATCCGGCTATACTCAGCGCGAATTTAAAGCCTATCATTATCAAATAAAGAAGCTGGCATGAGAAAAGTAAAATCTGAAGGGTGAGATTTGGTATGAAATACAGTACAATACCGAAAACCATAATAGCTGCAATGATAGAAATAAATTGCGGGAAGGAAAAGACCCTGTAAGCCGATTCTTCAGGTTTCCTGTAAAAAAGTCCGTATACGGAATCGTCCATAAGCGATTCTCCGTAAAGTTTTTTCGATGTTTCCAACAGATCGAGATCCGTAATCACCCATTCTTCCACAAATTCAACTGAATATCTGTTTTTAAAGAATTCTGTTGTTCGTTCGCTTTTGGGATACGAATTCAATATTATGAGTTTGTTTCCGATTGCCGTGTAAGGAATCGCCTGGTATTCCAAAATTTCTGCACGTGATATTTTTTTCAGTAAAATAACATCTATTTTCGGAATTAAATTCTGTAAATCCGGTGTGGCGAATTTTAAACCATAATGTACGCTGAGTCCTTTGAAAAGATCGTATCTTTTGACGAATCCTAGTGTGGTGAGTATCCATCCGATTCTGCCACCATGTTTTTTTTGAATTTCAAGAGCTTCCCGCAGTTGTTCTTCGGTTACCACGTTCATTTCTTTCAGTACTTCACCAAGTTTTTTCATGAATAATCCCCGTATCCCCGCTATCTTCCCGCTGAGGTTTTTCTGTACGAAAAAACCAGCAGTATAATTGCTATGACGACAAGGCAGAGTACTATTATGAATCTGTACCTGTACCAGAAATCTTCTTCGGGTGATGCGGATGAAGAAATAACTGTTATTATTTCTCTGCCCAGGTTGAAGCTGATGGCCCTGTTATCTTTCAGAATTGCCAGATTTCCCGGTACTCTTTTAAATTCGAGCAGGTTATCGATGGATGTGGATTCCAGCAGTTCCGGCTTCGTATAAGTTAAAAGGAAAGCCGGTTTTGCCTTGTATTTTACCGCCCTTGCCATTATGATTTCATCGTTAAAATCTGATTCGAATATTTTTTTTCCGCTGTCTGCATTCATTATGGTTATTTTGTTTCCGAGTAAGAGTGACCCGTCGAATTTTCCCATGTCTTCCGGTGCCAGTATGCCTATTATGCTGTCATACGATTTGAGCATATCCGTATCTTTAAAAAACTCTTCGACTGTTACTACTTTTCCGAATTCACCCAGGATGTCGGAAAGTCCCTTTAAATACGATAATTTCAGAAGCATTGAAGCGGTACCGGTTGAAGAGTCCGAAATCAAATACAGGGTTTTTCCGTAGGTGAAGGATGGGAATTGCGATATTGTAATATCACCTATTTCTGAGTTTCCTGAAAATGTTATATTCGAATCTCCGTATATTTTCACATATGAGGATTTGCATGGAGCGTTATACTGTCTGAAAACGATTTTTAAACTGTTGAACGCAGAAAAATATCCTTCAGGTATTCTGTATGAGAAAATTTCATCGATTGCGTGGTTTTTCAATTCGGTTTTTCCTATCAGAAAACCGTTGAAAAAAACGCTCATGTATATTTTTTCTTCTTCTATCTGGTCGAAAGACGACAGGTGAAGGTTAATGAAGGCATCCGAAGGCACTCCGCTGAAAAGTCCGAGCGGAAGATCGATCAACATCTGTGAATTGTACACCACTTCCAGCGGTTGGTCTGACAATCCAGCGGATCCAAGGCCGATAATACCCGTTTTCTGCTCTTCGGGAAATACGTTGTCCACAGTCGCGGTTGCGGAATTCATGAATTTTATGTAATCCGTCGAAAAAACCTTTGATGAATCTACGCCTATCAACATTTTCTTTCCCGAATCAGTCAACTCCAGGGTTTCTCCTTCGCTTGCGTGAATATTTCCGGTTTCTGTATCTGTCAAATCCCCTTCGCTTAAAGATACAGATTTTCTGAGTCCTTTCGAATTACTCCCTATATATTCGCTTACAGCCGTAAATACGTTCAATTTCTCGGTATTTTCAATTTCATATACGAAATTGTAATTCTCATAACCGTTTAACTCGGAAAAGAAAGATTGTATGGAATTCAAAGCTTTTTTTCCGTCAAATCTGAGTGTTATGCTGGAATCATTCGATATTAAAAACCAGAGATTCTCCATACCCACATTCACAAGATCGCATCTGTTGTAATCGAGCTTGATGAGAAGTTCGATTTTCAGAAAATCATTTGCCCTTACAAGGGATTTGGGAATCGGAATTTTCAACATGCCTTTTTTTTCCGGTATCGTGAAAGTCGATATCGGTAAATCGTTTGCATACACTGAAATAATGGTGTTATCACCCGATATTTCCGTGTACCGGTAACCGATGTTGAGGTAATTATCGTAAAGATTGTCGTAATCGCTCACGGGAATGTAGAACGTGAAAACAGATGAAATTCCCTGGAGCAGGACGTCGTTGCTGTAATTTAGGTCTTTTAATGCGAATGTTTTTTCTGCAGAAATTGCAATTGAAAAGAATATAATTGTTAAAAGAATATAAGCAAAAAATTTTTTTATCATTTTCCACCTCCGGGTTTTACCTAAGTGAATTAAATATTCCTAATTTATAGACGAGAAAATATTTAAAATTCCACGAAAAGCTAAAAAGGAGTGAAAATATAATTTTTAACATCGTATATTCACAGATTATCATGATATAATTTTTACAATTTGATTATACTATAAAAATCGAAAGGGGAATGACAAATGAAGGTATTTATATCCGTAGATATGGAGGGAATTGCGGGTACTTTTAACTGGAAGCAGGAAGATACGGTTAGAAACCTTGTTAAAAAATGCATGGCAGATCAGGTTTCATGGGTTATAGAGGGAATCAGGGAAAGTGAAAGGAATTCGGAAATAGAGGAAATAGTTATAGCGGATTCACATGACGGAGGGGACAGTCTGTCATACGATATAACCGCTTTGGATGACAGATTGCATTTGATAACCGGAAGTCCGAGACCGAATTATATGATGCCCGATTTCGATGAATCTTACGATGTGGTTTTCCTGGTCGGTTACCACGCAGGTACTGGTGCTCATATGGGAAATATGGACCACACCTATTCCAACAGCTGTATTCACAACATATGGGTAAATGGGATACCGATGAACGAGAGCTTTTTAAATTCGGCATATGCCGGATGCACAGGTGTACCTGTTGGTTTGATAATAGGCGATTCGAAACTGAAAGAGGAAATCTTCGGAAAAAACGGTATGCCTTGGGTGGAATATGTTGTCACCAAAAAAGCACTTTCGAAATTTGCCGTGAAACAGAGACCACAGAATGTCGTAAAAAGGGAAACTGTTGAAGCTGTCAAAAAATGTCTGGCTAAAAATCCGAAGGAAATTCCACTTTACACTTTCGATAAACCGATTGAACTGAAAATAGAATTCCAGACATCCAGTCAGGCAGATATGGCACAAAGAATTCCATATTCAAAAAGAGTCGATGGAAGAACCGTTTCGTATTCCGATGACGATTTCAGGGTGATTTTTGAAACCGTCATGGCTATGAACGGATTGGCATACAACGGATAGACGGATAATTAAACCGGAATCATTCCAAGCAGGCAATTCAGAGCTTTGTCGAGATCATCCGCAAGCACGGAATTGATTCCGGTTTCTGCAGCGGCAGAAATGTTAGAGGGGCTATCGTCTATGAACACGGTTTTCTCAGGAATGAGTGAGTATTTATTTATGAGAGTTTCGTAAATTATTTTTTCCGGTTTAAGCTGATGAACGTATGCGGATATCACGCCGCCGTCAAAAATATCGAAAAAATCGTATCTTTCGCGTATCGTTTCATAAGCTTTTTTGTGGAAATTTGAGAGAATGTAGAGCTTTTTCCCGCTGTTTTTGAGATACTGAATTACCTTTACGGTTTTGGTTTTCGGGACGAACCAGTCGACCCAGTTGTTCATGAAATAAACGATTTCTCTTTCAAATTCCGCATGTCTTGAAATAAACGATGCGGTTGCCGCCGCTTCTGTCGTTGTACCTCTGTCAAGATTTTTCCATTCTTCCGAATTGCATATATCTTTCACGAGTATGTCCCTTATTTTGCCGTCGAATCTCTCTTCCGCCATTTCCACAGGAAGATTCAACAGCACTCCGCCCAGATCAAAAACAAAATTATCCATATTCCTCCCGGTGGCCACTTTAGTTATTTAAGTCTTCAGAAGCCATTTATCAGATTATTTATCAATCCGTATGCTTTATCTTTCATGAATAGTTTACCCTGATATTCCGTACATCCGCAGCTATGAAAGAATTTGTAAATATTTTCATCGTCTATTCCTTCACTTATGACATTTATATTCAGTTTGTTCGCCAAACCTATCATTGCCCGCAGAATAAGATCATCTTCAAATGAAAGCGGGAAATTTTCCGTATAAATCGGATCGATTTTAAGAAGTCTATTTCGTATTTTTTAAGTATCTCAAAAGAGCAGAATCCACTGCCGAAATTATCCACACAAATTTTTATGCCTGTTTTTTTCAAGTCCATAATTCTGTTCATAATTTCCACATCATTCTGAATCAATATGCTTTCCGGAATTTCGAAAACGACGCTTATATTTTTAGGACGGCCGTTTTCCATTATCATTCTTATTTCGTCGAGAAATCTGCTGTCGTAAAGTTTTCCGAATGGAATTTTCATGTAGATAGAAAATTCTTGATTTCCAATCTTATCGGAAAGCTTCTCAAATGTCTTCAGCAAAGCCCATTTTTCGACGTATCCGAGCATTCCGGTATTCTCGGCAATGATGAGTAGTTCTCTTGATTTTATAGCTTCCCTGTCCGGCCTGTTCCATATGGGTATTATCTCTACGCCGCTGAGTTCGCGTGTTTCGTTGAAAACGGGAACATATTCGGTTTCAAGCTGATTGTCTTCGATAGATTCTCCGAAAGAGGCCTCAAATTCCATCCTGTTTTCGACGGATTTTTTCATTTCCTCTTCAAAAATGGTGTACTTGTTTTTGCCGTGCTGCTTTGAATAATACATGGCTATATCCGCGTTTTTCAACAGCGTTTCCCTGTCTCCGCCATGTTCGGGACAAATCGCCACACCGATGCTGGACGATATCGTTACCACCTTGTCAAGGATTTTAAACGGGTGAACGAAAGATACTCTTAACTTCTCAAGTACAATCTCAAGCTGTTCGGCTTTTTTTATGTCGTTCAGCACTATCACGAATTCATCCCCGCCCCATCTTGCAATCGTATCCGTTTTACGCAGCACTGCCTTCAATCTTTTCGTAACCTCTATCAGAACCAGATCGCCCGCAAAGTGTCCCATCGTATCGTTTATCATTTTAAAATCATCTATATCCATGAATACCACGGCCATTTTATGGTTGTTTCTCTGCGACATGTATATGCCGTTTTGTATCCTGTCGTAAAGAAGAGTTCTGTTGGGAAGGTTGGTAAGTTGGTCAAAATGAGCCATATAGTTGAGTTTGGCTTCCGCCTGCTTCAGTTGGCTTATGTCCGTAAAAAGAGCGAGATAGTTTTGAATTCTGCCGCGTTCATCCCTAACCATGCTTATGGACGCCCATGCCGGAAAAACCTTATCATCTCTGTTTTTGCACAGCACTTCACCCTGCCATTTTTTATCGGTTTTGAGTGCATGAGTTATTGAAGATTCCATCGAATTACCGTCGCTATCCGTGAGAACCAGAAACAGATTTTCGTTCTGCATTTCATTTATTGAATAAGACATATGGCTTTCAAATTGCCGGTTGAGCTCCCTGATCCTGAAATTCTCGTCGGTTATTACTATCGCTTCCTGATTTTCATCGAAAACTCTTGATGCGAGGCTAAGTCTTTTTTCGGTTTCTTTCTGATGAGATATGTCTTTTAATGTTCCGGTAAAACGCAAGGGTTCGAGTTTATCACTCCAGTTGACGACTTTTCCACGAAGCTTTATCCACATGAAAGAATTATCGGGTTTTTTAAATCTGAACTCGGTTTCAAATCCGTATATTTCATTCCTCAGATATTTTTTAAGCAGTGATATTAACTTATCAACATCCTCACTGTATATTTTTTCAAGCCAGAAAATGAGGTCGTTGGGTACCTTTTCGGGGGAGTAGCCGAGCATTCTCATCCAGGATTCACTGAAAGAAATCGTGCCTTCGGGTATGTTCCAGTTCCAGAACCCTTCATCCGCAGCCCAAAGAATCAGTTCAAGCTCCCTTAAATTCTCCTTGAGCTTTTCTTCGCCGCCAGAGGTACCGTAGAAAAGGTCGAGTTCGGATTTTCCCTTATCGGTTTCATAATTCACATCCCTGAAAAATACGAAAATCGGATTTCTCTCACCGTCAAAAATCGTTTTTACAGTGACAAAAACGTTCATCGATTCGGAATTTTCCTTTCGTATTTTCCAGTTAAAATTTTGGAATTCTCCCGAATCGTAATCGAATTCGCTCATGAATTTTTTCAGAGAATAATCTCCTTCAGGGGAGAAGAGACATTCCACTTTTTTTCCTAAAATCTCTTTCTGCTTATACCCCAGAACTTCAAGTATTTTATTGTTGACTTCCATTATCTTTCCTGTAGACTTATCAATAGCCAAAAACGGCAACCTTGTAAAGTACAGACCGAAGTCACTACTTCTGTTTTCCATTCAACACACCTCGAAGTATTATCGGCACCTACTGAAAATTATACAGTGTTACATAAAACTAATGAAAATTTTCACCAATTTCATCGACTTTTCAGAGATTATTTGGATAAGAACAGAAAGGAAACTTGATAAACTGGAGAGAGCCGCTAAAATTAGCGGCTCTCTCCAGTTAGATATTGTATGGTGAAATACAGGTTTATTTTATGAATCCGTCTACACTGTTCCAGACCACATGTGACCTTGAGTCAAACGGATGACCGTTCCAGATGCACAGTGTGGCTTTTTTTCCTTCTTCTATCGAACCATATTCGGAATCTATTCCGAGTATTTTCGCGGGCATCAATGTCAGAGACTCGAGCATTTTCTTTTCACATGCACCGTAATTTACCGCCATGCCTGCCTGAAGCCTGAGTACTTCTGCCGGAAATACCGGATGGTCGCTCATACAACCGAATAAAATGCCCTCGTCGCATGCGACTTTGTATGACTCGAAAGACATGTCTTTCAATTCAACTTTGGATCTGCTTGACATTACAGGTCCGAGAAGAATAGGGACTCCGGCGGCTTTTATCTCATCCTTGACCTTCATGTATTCCGTACAATGCTCTATCACCATATCTATGCCGAATTCTTTCTTTATTCTGAGTGCTGTGAGTATGTCTTCGGCTCTGTGACAGTGAACTCTCGCGGGTATTTTCTTTTCGAGAATCATCTGTGCTATTTCTTTTTTATAATCTGTTTCGACGAACTCTTTTCCCTCTTCGGCGGATTTGGCTTTTTTCTGCATGTAATTCTGCCCGTCGATCAGAAATTTCCTTATTATTGCAGCGGTTGCCATACGGGTCGCAGGGGCTTTTTTCTTATCACCGTAGCATCTCTTTGGGTTTTCCCCTGTTGCCATTTTCAGCCCGTTATCTTCTTTGATTACGAAATCCCTGACGAGATTCGATTTGGAATAATGGGCTATGAAACTCAAACCGCCAACCGGATTGGCGCTGCCTGTGAGTACACAGTATATCATCACGCCTCCGCGGGCTGATTCAGCTATGGATTTATCCAGCACGGTGAATCCGTCCTGGCTTCTGACGCTCGCAGTTACCGGATCGGAGATTTCATTCACATCGTCATACTCATATCCGTAACCGTCGGGATTGAGTCCGATGTGAGAATGCGCATCTATGAATCCGGGCATAAGCATGCCGCCGTTTCCGTCTATCATTTCATCAAAATCTTCCTTTATCCTGTATGCTATTTTTTTTATGATTCCATCTTCCAGCAATACTTCTCCCCTGAATGGATCTGAAGTCATGGTGTATACGGCGACATTGGTTATCAATGTTTTCATAATATCAGCCCCTCTTTTTCCATATCATAGGCGACTTTTCCGTTTACCACGGTGAACATCACTCTGTGCGTCGGATCGAGAACCTCTCTGTCGCAAATGACTATATCCGCATCTTTACCAATTTCCAAACTTCCGACTCTGTCATCTATTCCGAGATTCTTCGCGGGATTTATCGTTATCGATCTGAGTGCGAGGTCTTTGCTCAATCCGTTACTGACAGCCATAGAAGCCTCAATAGGCAAGTTGTTTATCGGAATCACCGGATGATCGGTTATGAGACAAAAATCGGTTATTCCGGCTTTTTCTAGTATGGAAGGAGTTTTCAGACTCCTGTTGTTCACCTCTATTTTGTATCTTGCGGTGAACATGGGACCTATTGCGAGTTTGATGTTCTTCCCGGCGAGTACGTCTGCAATCAGATGGGATTCTGTTGCATGCTCAAGACACATCTTGAATCCGAACTCTTCCTGAATCCTTATTATCGTGAGAATATCATCGGCTTTGTGTGCGTGCACGTGTGCTGTCAGGTCGCCATCGAGAACTCTGAGAAGTATTTCCATTTTCGGATTTTTTTCTTTTTCTTTTTTATTTCTGTAGTTGATGGCATCCTGGAATGCTCTTCTTATAACCTGTGCGGTACCCATTCTTGTCATTATTTTCTTGGAAATTGTCGAATGTGTTTTCTTGGGATTTTCGCCCATGGCCATTTTCAAACCGGAATCCCTGACGAGAATTTTCTCTTCAAAATGGAGTGAGGGATCGTTCTTTAGCGTCACGCCTATACCACCTATCGGATTGGCACTTCCGGGGTAAACGTTGAAAGTGGTGACACCCGCATTCAGAGCATCCAGGAATCCATGATCGAAGGGTTTTATACCCTCAAGCGCATGGCATTCCGGAGTGACGGGATCGGACCATTCGTTTACGTCGTTGTCGCTTTGCTGATTGGTTTTTTCTCCGTGAATTCCTATATGTGAGTGTTCTTCTATAATACCGGGATATACATTCAAACCGTTTGCATCGATTATTTGAGCTCCATCGCAGCAAATACCGGGTTCAATTCCCTTGATTTTCCCATCTTCGATGAGAATGTCGCCTGTGAATGAATTCGAGGTAACCGGATGAACAATACCATTTTTAATAAGTAGCTTCATCATTCTTCACCTCCTACTCTGATTCCTTCGATGTACGTATGTTCTATTTTAGTGGTGTAATCGAATATGTCTCCCGTGGAAACGAAGAAATCCGCATCCTTGCCTTCTTCGATACTGCCTATTTTTTTGTCGAGGCCAAGCACAGCAGCGGGATTTATAGTGAACATATCGATAATATCGGCTCTGTCCATTCTGAGTCTGTCTATAAGCCACATCTGAATTTTGGCGAGATTTAACGGGATAACCGGTGCATCGGTCATAACGGATAATTTCAATCCGGCATCGTGAAGTATTTTTACCGAGTTAAAAGTCAGATCGTATGTCTGGAAAGATTTTCCTGCAACATTAAGCGGGCCAAGTATTACAGGAACTTCAAGCGATTTAGCAAATTCGGGATTTGTGTGGAGTGCGGTCGCGTGATCCAGAACATAGTCAAAATCGAATTCTTTTGCAACACGTCCTATAGTTTCTATATCCTCAAGATTTGCCACGTGAATCCTTGCAATTGCCTCTTTTTTTAACAATGCGGAAAGGTTTTCCATGTCATAATCGTATTCTTTCTCTTCTTTTTTCATATAATTTTTCGCGGCTGTCAGTTTTTCTCTGAGCAGTGCGCTGACAGCAAGTCTTGTTTTCGGTGATTTGTCCTGACTGCCCCAGAACCAGACCGGATTCCAGCCGAAAGCGAGTTTTATGATCTTTTTCTCAGTGTGGACTACCATTTTATCGACTACCGTACCGGCGGTTTTTATTACCACTCCTTCTCCACCGATAACATTTGCCGATCCCGGCAAGACACACACCGTAGTGAATCCGGAATTTCTCGCTGACTCAATACCCGGATCGAGTGGATTTATAGCGTCTATTGCCCTCATACCCGGAGTTGCAGGAGAAGAAGTCTCGTTCACATCATCGCCGGCAGTCCAGCCTGTGCATTCTTCGAATATGCCCACATGCGTATGCGCATCGACCATTCCCGGATACACGTATTTTCCGGAAAAATCGATAGTTTCGCACAGCTGTGAAGGAACTATCTCTGCTTCGATTTTTACGAATTTACCATCTTCAACGGTAAAATCGGCTTTCCTGATTTCAGAATTATGCCATACATAACCATTTTTAAAAAGCTTCAAAATGCTCCCTCCTTGCTTAAGTATTATGATTTGTATTTTCAAAATTTCTCTGTACGCAATTTTTAAATAGTGTATAATCCGAATATATAACATTCGGAGGTATTCAAATGCCATGTAGTAACGTTGCCGGTAAAAGCTTCGGGAAAAAATGGACGCACGCATTCATATTGCTTTTACTGAGTGAAAGACCTTCTCACGGATACGATATAGCCAAAAGACTGGGTGATTTCGGATGCCCTAAAAAAAATATAGCTCAGATGGGCGGACTTTACAGAAATCTTGCGGAACTTGAGAACGACGGCTTGATAATATCCGATTGGGATACCGATGATAACGGTCCCGCAAAGAAAATTTACAAAATATCGCCCGACGGTAAGAAATATCTTAAAACTCTTTCGGAATATTTCGACGGGATAATAGATATTATCAAAGATTTTCAAAAAAGAGTCAGTGAAATTGCATTCTGAATCCCTTAATGCATATACCCGTCAACGCTGTTCCAGATGACTTTTGACCTGGCATCAAACGGATGCCCGTTCCAAATACACAACAAATCGCGCTTGCCTTCTTCTATTGAACCATATTCGGAATCTATTCCGAGTATTTTTGCGGGCATTATTGTCAGGGATTCGAGCATTTTCTTCTCGCAAGCCCCATAGTTAACAGCCATACCAGCCTGCAGCCTCAGCAAATGTGCAGGTATAATGGGATGATCGCTGATACATGCAAACAGCAGGTTTTCGTCACATGCCGTTTTGTATGCGAGATAAGACATATCGCCCAACTCCGTTTTCGGCCTTGTTCCCATTATAGGACCCAAAAGTATCGCCACACCTGCGGCTTTTACCTCATCTTTGACTTTTACGTACTCCGTACAATGCTCTATCATCATGTTTATATCGAATTCCTTCTTTATTCTGAGAGCTGTGAGTATGTCTTCGGCTCTGTGGCAATGAATTCTCACCGGGATTTTTCTTTCGAGCACTTTTTGCGCAATTTCATTTTTACTGTCGAATTCGGCGAATTCTTTTCCATCTTCGATGGATTTGGATTTTTTCTGTAAGTAATTCTGCCCGTCAATCAGGAATTTTCTTATTATGGCGGCCGTCGCCATACGGGTTACCGGTGTTGTCTTCTTCGAAGCGTATACCCTTTTCGGATTTTCCCCCGTGGCCATTTTCAAACCGATTTCGCTTTTCACAAGCATTTCATCCAGAACAATACTATTTGCGTATTTCACAATCATACCTGTTCCGCCGACAGGATTGCCGCTTCCGGGCAGTACGCAGCTTATCATAACTCCTCCGGTCATCGATTCCGACATGGAAAAATCGTCGGTGGCAAATCCGTCCTCAGCTTTGATATCGGCTGTTACGGGTTGTGTCATCTCGTTTCCGTCAGAAAATTCCCAGCCGAGTCCATCCTGTACAAGTCCGACATGAGAATGCGCGTCAATGAAAGCCGGATATAAATTCCCGCGTCTTCCGTCCACTTTCTCATCACAATCACAATCGATTTTCTTACCCATTTTCTTTATCAGACCGTTTTCCGTAAGTACCTCTCCTCTGAATGGATTGCCGCTTACGGGGTATATTTCCACATTAGTTATGAGTCTCTTCATGTAAGATTTTTTACCTCCCTTTCATATCGGTTTAAAAAAGTGCCGTAAAAAATGGTATTGTACCGGTTACCAACAAAAGAAAAAAAACTTTTCTGTACATATTCGATAGATCCGCCGAATAATACTTACCTGTCAGAACCACACACAGATGAACCGGTGAGAGCAGTACACCGGCAACTGCCGAAAAATAAAGCCAGGGAGTATTCGCACCCATTGACAGAAGCAAAGGGGCCGCGATTCCCACGGCACTTTGCGTTATTCCGGTTGCCATTCCGAGCAGCAGAGGCAGAATAAAAGTCAGCAAAGTGAGATTGAACCCGATAGAATTCAAATCATTGGCAATATCTGTAGTCAGGTTGACACTTGTCAGAAAATTCTTGTACACGAAGAACAAAAACAACAGAAAAAAGACATCGTATTTTTTAAATGCGCTTTTAAGGCTGCTGAACAAATATTTTCTTCTGATTATGAAATATGCACCGACGTTTATACTCAATGCAAGATAGCCTTCGATCTTGAATCCGAGTATCATCACACCCGTTAGAATTATAAAAATTATTATCCAGAATCCCTTCATGGATTTGGTATCTGTTTTCCTGATTTTGGGCATTTTGAAGCCGTTTATGAAAAGCCAGCCTATTATTACCGCGGCCAGAAAAACCGGAAAAAGGTTGAGTGAAAAAGTCGCTATATTCTCTTCGGAAAGCGAGCACAACAGGAACATCGCGGGATAAACCGGCCAGAAAAACTCAACTGAATGTCTGAACCAATAATTCGTTATCATCATGTATTCGTTGTCATAATTCTGTTCGTCTCCTATTATTTTAACGATAGGTGCGGTGAACATCGCTCCGCCGGGCATGGGTAAAAACCCTATCAGCAAAGGCATGAATGCCATGGCGGTTCTGTCGTCGAAAAGAGACCTGCTCGATTTTGCGAATTTCTCGGCATCTCCCGAGTCACCAAGTGAAGCCGAGAAAAGGTATATGAGAAAAACCGTGATTATAAGTTTGTAAAAAGATAAATCTTTAAGTGGCTCTATGAAACTCATACCCATAGCGGCAGGATCGAACCTGAACAAAAAAACAGTAAAAACGGCCGAAATTATCGAAAAAATGAGGTTTTTGGTGAATTTTTGCACCAGTATGAGTACTAAAAGAGATACTATTATCGCAGTGATTGCCATAAAACACCTCAGAAAGATTAGTTTTCAAAACTATTTAACGTATAGATTTTACCATATATGTATTTCAAAAAAAAGAGTATTTTGAAGGAAAATAATTATAAAATTGAAGCTTAAAAATGAGATTTCAACTCAAGTTATCCGTGATATAATCATATTCATAGTTGAATCAAACAGATAGTTTCAAATGCCGTTCGGATAAAGAATACGGGAGGTGGGGCCTAAAAGGCCGATTATGAAAAAGAAGATGATTTCTGCAAAAGAGATTGTTGAGAGAATACCTGAAGGGGCTACTTTGATGATTGGTGGTTTTCTGGCGGACGGTACGCCGGAAATACTCATCGAGGAACTTTTGAAATCCGGTAAGAAAGGTTTTACAGTGATTGCGAACGATACTGCCACTCCTCAGAGAGGTATTGGAAAGCTTATAGTGAGCGGACAGGTTAAGAAGGCGATTGTGTCTCATATCGGTACTAATCCCGAAACGCAAAAACAGATGATAGAAGGCACGTTGGAAGTTGAACTGGTTCCGCAGGGAACGCTTGCGGAAAAAGTCAGGGCCGGTGGATTCGGCCTCGGTGGAATTTTGACACCTACCGGTATAGGTACTGTGGTAGAAGACGATAAACAGGTGGTATTGATAGAGGGAAAGGAATATCTGGTTGAACCTGCCATCAAGGCGGATTTTGCATTGATAAAAGCTAAAAAGGCCGATATTTACGGGAATCTTACTTTTAACCTTACGGCTGAGAATTTCAACCCTCTGATGGCATATGCTGCTGAAACCACGATTGCAGAAATCGAGGAACTCGTACCTCTTGGGGGGATAAGCCCATCCGAGGCAAAGGTTCCCCATGCTGTGGTGGATTTTCTTGTAAGGAGTGATTCATGATGGTTACGGATCAGGTAAAAATACGGGAGATAATAGCAAAAAGAGTCGCGCTCGAACTTGAGGACGGAGACATCGTCAACCTCGGAATCGGAATTCCCACACTTGTTGCGAATTATCTGCCGGAAGGTGTGGATATATTTCTCCAGTCCGAAAACGGTATACTCGGAATGGGCCCGGCTCCGGAAAGCGGATATGAGAATTCCGATCTGAACAATGCCGGGGGAATGCCTATAAGTTTCATACCGGGATCCATATCATTCGATTCAGCTACTTCATTCGGATTGATCAGAGGCGGTCATGTCGATGCAACGGTTCTCGGTGCGTTGCAGGTGGATAAATACGGTCAGCTTGCAAACTGGATGATACCCGGTAAAATAGTTCCGGGAATGGGTGGGGCGATGGATCTCGTCACCGGTGCCAAAAAAGTCATAGTGGCCATGACACACACCAATAAAAACGGCTCTCCGAAAATCATAGATAAATGTACCCTTCCGCTCACTTCTATAAGAAAAATAGATATGATTGTTACTGAAGCTGCCGTGATTGAAGTTGGGGAGGACGGGTTGATATTAAAGGAAATAGGCCCCGAAACCACGGTAGAAGAAATAAAGGAGAAAACCGGAACCGAACTCATCATAGATGAGAATTTGAAACAGATGGAAATCTGAAAGAAATCTACAATTTATCGGAGGAAATCATGAATTTAAACGTTGACAAATCGATCGAATATATAAAGAATTTATGTTCAATTCCCAGTCCGACAGGGTTCACCGGAAAAGCAACCGAATATCTTGTGAACGAGTTGGAGAAAATGGGTTTCAAGCCTGTGAAAACCGTGAAAGGTTCGGTTGTTGTGGAAATCGGGGGACAGGGAAATCCAATTGTGCTTTCCGCGCATGTGGATACACTCGGTGCAATGGTCAGAGCAGTGAAGCCAAACGGAAGGCTGAGACTAACGAAACTCGGCGGGTATCCGGAAAACAATATTGAATCCGAGAACTGTACGGTGCATACGAAAAGCGGATGTGAGTATTCAGGATGTATTCAGCTTGTTCACTCATCGGTACATGTTTACAGAGATATAAACACCATGGAGAGAAATGATTCGAACGTCGAAGTTGTTTTGGATGAAAAGGTGAAATCCAAGGAAGACGTAACCGCTCTCGGTATCAAACCTGGTGATTTCATATCACTGGATCCCAGAATAGTGGTCACGGGTTCGGGGTTCATAAAAAGCAGGCACCTTGATGACAAAGCGAGTGCGGCAATTTTGATGCAGCTTGCGTATATGGCATCGAATGATGAATTGAATCTGTCGAGAAAAACATACCTGATGTTCACCACGTATGAAGAAGTCGGACACGGGGCTTCAGCGGGAATACCGGAAGATGTTGCCGAAATACTCGCAGTCGATATGGGTTGTGTTGGAGACGATCTTGAAACTGACGAATTCAAAGTATCTATATGTGCCAAGGATTCTTCAGGACCGTACGATTACGATGTTACCAGTGAACTCATACGTATAAGTGAAGATAACAAACTCAACTATGCCGTCGATGTTTACCCGTTTTACGGATCGGATGCCGGTGCCGCTTTGAGAAGCGGAAGAGATATCAGATTCGGCCTGATAGGACCCGGAGTGGCTTCTTCCCACGGATATGAAAGAACTCATATAGAAGGTATAGAGAATACTTTGAAGCTTATACTCGAGTATCTGAAATAGAATAATTTCATTTGGAAAATTGTAACAGCATGATTATAAAAAAACACCGCATAAAGAGCGGTGTTTTTTTATAATCATGCTGTTATAGATATATAATCAGATGTGATAATATTCGAATAATATATAATAAATGTTATAATATATTCATTTATTTCAAATTGACAGATTACATCAATTTTGCGTATGGATATGTGGAGGGAAAAATCGTGAAAAGTATAAAAACCGAAATAATAATTGTGTTGGTAATACTTTTAGGTACCTCGATGACGATTTTTGGTCTGTGGATGCTTTCTAATTCCAGAAGCAATATGATCATTATGATGGGAAAAGAAGCATCGATAGTTGCTGAAAAGGCAGCTGAAAAAATTGATGAAAAAGATTTCACGGCGGTGGATTTTAAATACAAAAACGATGGCGTCGAATCGGCCATATCTCAGGAAGAATATAAAAAGATAAGGAATTTTCTCAACGATATCAGAAACACTACCAATTCCATATACGTATATACAGTTGTTAAAGGTAAAGATGGAGAACCCGTATATTTTATCGATGGTATGCCCCTGGAAGAAGAGGATGCGGCGCTTCCGGGTGATGAAATAGAACTGCAGGAAGATGTCGATAATTTCAAAAAAGTTTTCAACGAAAAAAATAAATACATAAGCGACTTATCCGAAACCGAAGAGTGGGGAAGTCTTATCACATCCTATGTTCCAATCTATGGCGGCAACAGAAAAATCATAGGAATTCTTGCCGTGGATTACGATGCTTCTTTGATAAGTGAAAGCATAGGTGAGAGCAGGAGCATGGTGATTATTATGATGATTGTTTTCATAGGGATTTCAGTCTTTGCAGGGATAATCCTTTCGGTAAGAATCATGAGACCGGTTAAGGAAATTATGAAATCAATAGATAAATTCGGTAAAGGCGATTTGATAGTAAGATTTGAACAGAATGGCAGAAATGAAATTTCCCGTATGTCTTCCTCGCTCGATAAATCTGTTCAGAATATAAGAAATATGATAGTGAGTTTTTCTGAAAATTTCAGAACGAATACGCTTGATGCAAACATGGTATTCAAAAATTCAAAAATCCTTGTTAAAAAGTTCGAAGATATGACTGCATCTATGAAAGAGGGTATGGGAAGCCTGAAATCCATGTCGGAACTTGTCGAAAACCAAAATGCAAACACACAGGAAATCTCGGCTTCTACGATGAATCTTGCAAACATGGCACAGTCGCTCAATGAAACCACAGAAATGATAACGGGCAAGGCTTCATCCAGCAAAATCAACGTCGAAAATGCAAATAATTCGATATACTCGATTACGGATCAGATGGAAACAGTATCGAAAGAAGCCGGGGAAATGTCGGCCAATGCTTCTGAAATTGGAAATATAGTTTCAACAATCACTTCAATTGCCGAGCAGACAAATCTTCTGGCGTTAAATGCCTCAATTGAAGCCGCACGTGCAGGAGAAGCCGGGAAAGGGTTTGCTGTTGTTGCCGATGAGATAAGAAAACTTGCAGAAGAGAGTAAAGATTCCGCAAAAAATATAAACGGCAGATTGAACGAAGTTCTTTCAGGTATTAAAAATACCGCGGATAAGATGATAAAGATGTCGACAGATATGAAAAAAACATATAACTCCAACAAAGAGGCATTTGAAAGCATTTCTTCTATTTTAAACGAGATAGAATTGATAGGTGAGATGGTATCAAATCTGGCTGCCAATGCTCAGGAGGAAGGTGCGGCAACCGAGGAAATAGGATCTTCGGCACAAGAGATAAATAACAGAGCTAAGCAGCTTGAACTGGTGTTTTTAGTCCTGAACGACGGTATAAGAGAGATGGATGCAAGCATAAATGAGGTTTCAAAACTTATGGATAATCTTGCGGTGAAGAGTATTGATTCTATGAGCATGTTGTCCAATGTAAAAATATTCGAAGAAAACGAGTGTCATGAAAAGATATCAAAAGGGACTCAGTCACATGAAGTGTGGTTTGAAAAACTTAAAAAAATTTACAATTCAAATGAAAAAAACACAGTGGATTTAGAAACAAATCCGCACCGATGCGAATTCGGTATTTTCTACCATTCCTTCACCCCTGCAGGTAGGGAAAGGGAGTGGCAAGAAATCGGGATTCTACACGATAAACTTCATAATTTCGGCCATGAAATGATCGAATACAAGAAAACCGGAAATCATGAAAAGATGAAGAAGAGTTTTACCGAGGCGGAAAAAGCATACAAAAATCTTGTGATAAAACTAAGAGATTTCATTTCGGTTTGCGATTAAACTTGAAAACCGGTTTTCTTGAAAGAATTTCGGAAGAATATGAAATTTGAACTTATTCTTTGAAAAAAATTAATTTAAAGAGTTTTATCTCGAAAATAAGCCAGTTTTAAATTTCTTTACTTTAACTCTGGATTTTTCAGGGATAAATCCGATTAGGAAAAATACGGAGGAAGCTCCGAATATCGATCCGGACAGCATATCAACAGTGCATCCGAATTTATTGAGCAATAAAAAACAAGCCTGCAGCAATAGAGCAATTTTAATTTCTTTTTTCAATCCATTCATTTTTCTTCTTCTGAATGGTATTTGAATGGATTTTTTCCATGGCCGAAACACCAGCAAATGTATATGAAACCTGCCGTAAACATCACGATAGACATGCCATCCAGAAATCCCGCCGAGAAATCACTCAGGGAGTTTCTCAGAAAACTTCTGATAAGCCATGAAACGAGTCCGATAAAGTAAAATGTCATGAAAACAAAATTAAGCCGTTTTTGCATAATTTTTTTCCTCCGTTTATTCAGAATTTTTTCAGGTAATACAGCTTTACCAAAGCTACCATGTTGAGTTGAAACACACCACATGCCACGAGCGAGAAAAAAACGATTGTGTTGAAGTAACCGGCTACTATGCCCGTAAATATCATAACCATCGAGCTTATTAGTGTTATTGGAAAGCCCGCCTTCTGTCTTATGAATTTTTTTCTTTCATCGTTCTCGATGTTGTACTGTTTTCTCAATCTGACATCGTCTTTTATCACCGAATTGTACCGGATTATCATAGCCGTGAAAAAGATGATCAGCGAAAGAAGCAACCCGGACTGGAATTCGGCTAAAAAGGCTTTTGCAAAATCGTCCGTCGAAGCCACTTTAAACACTCCGAACAGGTTGAGCAGAATCAGGACTGCCGAAAGGCAAATCACCAGCGACATGATTCTGATTCTGTTTACCAGCATTTTTTTGTATTTATCCATCATATGTCCTCCTCGGAAAAATCAAAAACTTCTTCTATGGTCAATCCGAAATGCTTCGATATTTTGTAGGCAAGAACGAGAGATGCGGTATACTTTTCGCATTCTATTGAGGTTATGGTCTGTCTCGTCGTTCCCACTGCATATGCGAGCTCCGATTGCGATAATTTATGCAGTTTTCTCAATTCCTTTATTTTTGTTTTCAAAGCCAAATACCTCTTTGCAAAGTTTGCTTTTCATTTTTAGTATAGCAGACTTTGCAAAAAAAGTCAAGTATACTTTGCAAAAAAAACAAAGGAACCTTTTTAAAGATTCCTTTGTTTTGGCGGTTTTAATCAGTCTTTTCCCGTGACTGTTATTCCCCCCGCCTGAATCCACGGAAGCAACGCATTTCCAAAATCAATTCTTTCGCTGGAAATGGCTTTTATGTTGTTCAGAAGTTCCGCAAAATTACCGGCCACCATTGTTTCGCTTATGGGGTATTTTATAATTCCGTTTTCAATGTAATAACTGTTCTTGGCGATTCCGGAAAAATCTCCATTTTGGGCGGGAGTACCACCTGAAAACCGGCAAAGTAATATTCCCCTTTCAATAGATTTTATCATTTCTCCATAATTAGAATTGCCGGATTCGACTATGTAATTCATATTTTTCGTTCGGGAATTTTCAAGCCCGGTCTTTTTTGCGCCGTAAAGTGTCAGAAGATAGGATTTCAATTCTCCGTTTTCTATGAGGACTCTATTTTCGGCTTCATAGCCGTCTGAAGTTACGAATTCGTTATTGCCCATTTTTTCGTATACCGGGTTTACACTCAATGTGAAAGAATCATCCGCTATTTTTTTATTGAGCTTCCCGGCGAAAAGAGAAGTATCCGAGTAGATTGCATGGTCAGAAAGATTTTCGGTTATCATGCCTATAAGATCGGAAAGACAATCCGGGGTTATGACTATATCGCCGATGAAATTCTCCGGTATAGGCTGAGTGTTTATCTGTTCTTCCGCCTGTTTTATAAGGGTATCCACACTCCCCAATCTGTACAGTTCATCCTGAATTTCTTTCAATTCCAATCCCGTATAGTTGAAAGAAGAAGTTTTTTCACCGTTTTTTCCGGTGAAGATTGCATGAAATCCGTAGTTTCCCGTTGAAAAACAGTACTCTCTGCCGTTGGAATTCAAGAAGATGCCTCTTTTGGCGTTGAATTCTATGATACTCTCTTCTATGATTACGTTGGGGTATTTTTTGTTTGAATACTCGAGAAAAGATTTCAGCTTATCGTACATCATTTCAAAATCTGGCATATCCTTTCCGTTTTTGAACTCTTTGAATTCCGCAAATTCGGATATGTCATTTGCGGAGTCGGACTGAGAGGACATTGCTGCTTCAACTGCCTCTTTGGCTGCTTCATCAATGTTTTTTTCATTAAGTTTGTTTATTTTCATCGAGCCTTTTTTGCCGTCTTTAATCGCCGTGAGTTCTATGCTCGTGTCGGAAATCGTTCTGTAAAGACTCATTTCTCCGACTGCCGAGTTTAATTCGTGCTTATCACTCATCTCTATTCTGACTTGTGCTTTTTCCGCACCAAAATCTATGAGTTTCTCCAGACAGTATTTCGCATGTATTTTAAGTTCGGGTTTTTTCATTTTTTCCCCCTTTTTTATTTTTGATGTTTTTGTTGAATCATCTTCCGCCTATGTTCATCTTGCATTTTATAGCCGGAGAACCTGAAGAAACTATCATATACTGTTTTTTACCACAGTATCCGGAGTTCTCCCACTCCATTTCATCGGAGAGCATCGATACCGTTTTCAGCATTTCAAAAGCCACACCCGATACCGTAAAGTCCTTGAGTGCCCTGCCGATTTTTCCGTCGATTATTTCGTAACCCTGAACTATGCCGAACATGAATTCACTTGTAGAATCTGCCTGGCCGTTACCGGTCTTCATGAGATAATATCCGTTCTTTATGGAAGAAACCATATCATCCAATTTGCTTTTCCCGGGCAATATCGCCGTATTTCTCATGCGTATAAGCGGCTCATCGCTGAACAAAAAAGCACGGGCATTTCCCTGTGCCCTGGAATCGAATTCACATGCGGATTCTTTGTTGTGCATGTATCCTTTCAAAATTCCGTTTTCGATCAGGACAGCATCTTCCGCAACCGTTCCTTCATCATCCACATATATCGGAACCGGAAGTTGTTTGCCATCGTAAGTGTTCGCGAAGTCGACCATCGTGACCAATTCGGAAGATACTTTTTGATTGAGCAGATCACGGGCAACCGAACCACCCTTGACAATATCGGCTTCAGTTGTATGGCCTACCGCTTCATGTGCGAGAATACCTCCAAGTGACGAATCGATTATCACATCTTTGAATCCCGGTTCGGGATATACACCTTCACTTTTTTTCACCAGATGTTCGTATAATTCTTCAATGGCAGGGAAAAGATTTTCCGGACAGGTGAAATTATCTTCGAAGTTACCGTACCCTCCCATCGATTCGTACAATTCATATTTCTTTTCATCTTTTTCAACTGTCAAAAAACAGTAGATATGAGCTCTTGTGAACACTTCGAAATATTCGGTTCCGAATGAAGTAATCAAATTCTTCTCTATTTCCTGATCACGCAGAAAAAATCTGCAGGATTTTACATTTTTTAAATTTGCTTTGACGAATTCATCGAGTTTCATCATGAAATCAATTTTTTCTTTTTTAGACAATTTTATTTTATCTGTTCTGTGATCTTTGGAAAGTTTTATTTCCGAATTCACAAAATTGAAAGCTTTTCTTTCCGCTAAAGAAGCGAATTTTTCGGCATTGCCGGTGGCATTTTCTATGACGGTTTTTACGAAATTTTCATCCGTATTGGGATTTGAAGCGAATCCCCATACCCCGTTTTTATAAACCCTTGCACCGACACCCCCCTGTGTTTTTTGTTGGTTATTTATCACCGCGGAATCTACAATATCCACGTTGAATTCACGATTTTCCTGTATTCTTAGTTCCGTATGGTATCTGAACAGTTTTGAATACTCTTTCATGTCTTGAGAACCCATTTAATCACCCTCCCTTTAAAGATATTGTGATTTCAATATACATTATAAGGCTAACACCCTGTCAACGAAAAAAAATCCAATATTTTGATACTTGTTTGTAAAATCTGAAGTGTACTGTCTGGAAAATTTCGGGAAAATCATAGCTATAATAAAAGGCAAAACTATCGTGCAAAAATGTAGTACATCACTTCGTTTGGATTTATCATCGATTTTTGATAAAAAATCCCATTGATTATTCCCTCGTGCAAATTTGTTCATATTATGAGTGATGTTGACAACGGCTATTAAATGCAAAAAACTCGAGAACGTATTTCTTAAGTCGGAATTAAAATCACAGTTTTTTTGGATGGTCTATGCAAAATCAACCCTTGCGAAAATCGTCATGCAATATTTTCTGAAAATAAAATGTTGTGTTTCGATTATCAAATAGACTTGCATTTCTTCATAATCGGGAATATTTTGGTTTATTCCCCCTTAAACGGATTTTATATGTAAATGTTTTCATATTATAGTGGAATAGTTCCGAATAAAAATAAAAATATATAATCACTCATGATGTGCACGAATGTAACGGTCGCTGTAACAAATCGGGAGAACGGCATAAAAACTGAGAAGCATCATCATTCAGCAGGTTGAAGGACTTGAGTGCCATATCGCATTTCTTTGAGATCATAACTGAGAGTGCCAGTTTCAAAAATATAAAAAAATCGAATGTTTCTTTTGGCTTCACTTTATCACGAATGTATTCTTTAAGGTCATTGACAACGAGATAGGCAATTGAAACCAATATCATGTAATGTCTTTGGCCGGTCTGTGAACGCAGATGGCATTTACCCAGTCCCAGGTTCTGTTTGGCAAATTTGAAGAACACTTCTATGCTCCATCTTCTGGAATAGTATGTGATTATGTCTTCTGAAGACAGGTTCACATTCGAGGATACGAGTGCAGCCCTATTTCCGCTTTTCAACTCCGTCACCACTATTTTGACCGGATGGCGTATCGATTTTGCGAGTACTTCGAAGCTGTGGTATTTTATGCGTTGTCCTCTCACGAATGTCTTCCTGTGCAATGGGACACTGTTCACCAGTTCGTTTATCTTTTTTTCATCTTCTTCCTCCGAGAGTTTGAGTATTCGGTTGCCTTTCATCATACCTATGAAGCTGGAATCAAACCAGAGGTTGCATGCTTCGATAAGGTATGAATTGGTGTACCAGCTATCCGCTACGAGTATAGTGTTTTCTTGTTTGTTGTCTCTGAACCAGTTCACAAGCATTTCGTTCTTGCTGTTCTGCTGCTTGCCTCTGTCTTTATCCGTGAACTCAGAGAAGAGAATATCTCTGGGATGAAACCTGCCCTTCGATGATTCGCCTATAGTCAGTATGGTCTGTGCGTTTTTAAAGTGGCCGGTGCAATGATCGTATGCTTTAGATACATAAGGTATACGCTTGCCTCTTTTCTCAAGCAGACTGTCATCCGCTATGAGTATTCGGTTTTGAGCATCATCGCCTTGAACTGATTCCTGAAACACTTTTTCCAATTCCTTCCAGAATTCTTCATATGAAGATAGAAATCTCGTCAGTGTGGAATGACTCATACTGTTCAGGGGACAAGATGCTATTTTGCTTATACTGTTGTATTCGTTAGAAATCAATCCCTGAACCAGCACAGAAAAGTTTTTAAGATAAAAAGCGGGTATGTTTTCAAAATAAGCTCCGAAATACCTGTTGATTATTCCTGCGATTGATGATAAAATGTTCATGTCGGTACCCCTTTATTGTATTGTAGGTTTTAAGCGACATATAATACTACATGGAGTACCGATTTTCTTATTCTTATTCCGTTTCCCTTTTCAATGACCCTTTTTTATCTTAATTCGTTCTTTTTCTATTGTGTTTCTTTTGCTTGTCTTACTTCGTAATATTCATGCACTTGGTGAGTAATCAATGATTATTTATCGACAACGTGTTTTTAATAGTTTTTAGTAAAAAATGTATTGTCGGGTTTGTTTGTTGCCACAAACAATTTTTGAATGATTTTCATGTATATTTTCATTGATTTACGAAAATGGTTTCCATTTTTCGATTTTTAAAGAAGCATATTTTAACGGAGGTGTAGACGAATGTTTAAAAGGACTATGGTAATTCTGACAGTGTTGTTTTTAATCGTCGGAGGATTGGCATTTGCCGAACGTTTTGAAAGAAGTGAAACTATGTACATGATAGGCGGTCTTTGGGGACCTCCATCCAATTTCAACCCGTTGACTCCATGGAATGCACATCCTGGAATCGGCGGCGGTATTTATGAAACTTTGTATGCATATGACCCGATTTCTGACAGCCTTTATCCATGGCTCGCCGAAAGCGGTGAATGGACGGATGAAAAAACTTACGAACTCAAGCTCAGAAAGGGTATTAAATGGACTGACGGACATCCTTTCACGGCAGAAGACGTTGCGTATACATTTAGCTTGCCGGGGCAGATGGAAGGAATTCACTACAGCGATTTATATGGAAAAATGGATGAAATCAAAGTTGTAGACGACCATACTGTCGTTTTCAAATTCAACGACCCGACATATCATGAATGGGGATTCCAGCTTTACCAGATTTACATAGTTCCAAAACACATCTGGGAAAACAAGGACGTTAAAGAAATCACTATGGGAAGCAACGACGGAAAATGCATAGGTACCGGAGAGTACATGCTTGAAGGATACACACAGGATAGAATAGTTTACCTCAGAAATGACAACTGGTGGGGAAACGAAGTATTCGGTACACCGAAGCCTAAGAGAATCGTGTATCTTAAGGCAATCAGCAACAACGTGGCTCTCGGTATGATGATGAAAGGTGAAGAAATGGATTTGGCCAACACATTCCTTCCCGGAATTCCGGCTATAAAAAATGCCTATGGAATTCACACTTACTTTGATGAAGCCCCTTACATGCTTTCCGATAACACGGCATTCCTATTCATAAATACTGAAAAACCAGGATTAAACGACGCAAGAGTGAGAAAAGCCATGGCTTTTGCTATAAACAGTGATGAAATAGTCAAGAGAGTATTCGAAAACATGGTTCTTCCGTCCAACCCGTTGGGATTGCTGCCTATTGAAGGCTGGATGAAATACTACGACGAAAAAGTCGTGGCGGAAAAAGGTTTTTCTTACAATCCTGAAAAGGCAAAAGCACTTCTCGCAGAAGCCGGTCTGAAAGATATCAACAAGGATGGTTTCGTGGAACTTCAGGATGGAAAAGAATTCAAAGTTGAAATTATAGTTCCTTTCGGTTGGACAGACTGGATGGAATCTATAAAGATAATAGCTAAGAATCTACAGGCGATAGGAATTAATGCCGAAGCGAAGTTCCCGGATTACAACAAATATTTTGATGATCTTACTTCAGGATCATTTGACCTTGGAATAAATAACAACACTTCGAAAGCAACTTCCACACCATGGACGATTTACAATTGGTTGTTTGCGAATCTTATAGGAGACAGAGCGAATAACGGAAATTACAGCAGATACGTAGATTCCGGAATCAAATCGATAATTGACGAATTCAACAGAACTCCTATGAATGAAGTTGAAAAGGGTAAAGCCGTATTGAGCGAATTGGAAGAGATATGCCTTGAGGAGATGCCTTTCATTCCTCTGTGGTACAACGGACTCTGGTTTGAATCAAATACCCAGGTTTGGTCGAACTGGCCGAGTTCTGAAACAGATACCAACCCGAATTATCCATGCGCATGGGCAAACAGATGGCAGGATGGTTTGCTCAAGCTTCTCACAAAAATTGATCTGAAATAGTAAAAATAAAAAAATCGCATTCTCCTCATGTTGAATGGGGAGAATGCATTTTATTGAGAGAAAGGTGGAAAATGTGGGGAAATATTTAAGGAGAAGATATTTATATATCTCATTACTTTTGTAATAGCTGTGACGGTTGACTGGTTCATTCCAAGATTCATGCCAGGTGATCCTATCAACGCGTTGGTCGGAAGAATGGCGGCTCTTCCCAAGGCAAGCGAAATCATATATTCCAATTTACAGGGAGCCTTTGGTTTGGATAAACCCCTTTTGGAACAATATTTCAACTTCTGGGGTTCTTTATTCCAAGGCGATCTGGGAATAAGCATAACGGTGTTTCCCAAACCCGTCATGGAAATAATAACAGATGCCTTGCCTTATGATTTGCTGCTGATGATTCCGGCAATTTTGCTGAGCTGGATTATTGGTAACAAATTCGGTGCCTTCGCCGCGAAGAAGAAGAAACTTGATAATTGGGTGCTGCCATTTTGGTACATATTAACGGCTACTCCGTATTTATGGCTGGGGATTTTACTTTCCTGGACATTCGGAGTCGTTCTTGACGCCTTTCCTGTCATGGGTGCGTTCAGTTATTCCTTGCTTCCCAGTTTAAGTTGGGATTTCATATTTGATTACCTTCATCACTGGGTGCTGCCGTTCCTTTCTCTGTTCATGGTTCAACTGGGCGGATGGGCAATAGGAATGAGAAACATGATCATATACGAACTGGATGCTGATTATTCAAAGTATCTTGAAACGATGGGAATGCCGGACAGGCAGATAAGAAAATACGCATTTAAAAACGCTTCACTGCCACAGATTACAGGTCTCGCAATTCAATTAGGCGTTATCATAACCGGCGCACTTACGACCGAAATCGTATTCTCTTATCCGGGATTGGGGTTTGTCCTCAATCAGGCAATACTGCAGGAAGATTTCTTTCTGATTCAGGGATGTTTCCTTTTCATAATAATAATGGTTTTACTGGCCAATTTCATAATAGATATCGTGTACATGATTATGGATCCGAGAATAAGACATTCGTTTGGTGGCGATTGATATGGCTAAGAATAAAAAGAGCAGGGAGTTTAAAAAAATATCCAACTCCAAAGAGAATCTTTATTTTGCTTTCAGAAACTTCAAATTCGTTTTAGGTATGGTCATTTTTATGTTTTTTTTGGTTCTTGCAATAATAGGTCCTTTTACCACGGAGTTTGATCCGACTGATTATGCGGGTCCCGGATATCAAAGTCCGAATAGTGAATTTATAATGGGAACTACTTTCTTCGGACAGGACGTTTATTCGCAATTCGTATATGGGCTCAGATCATCGTTTGCCGTTGGGCTTACCGGTGGTTTGCTTGCCACCGGCCTCGGACTTCTGATAGGGTTTTTCGCGGGGTATAAAGGCGGATGGATAGATGAAATTCTGATGATGTTTACGAATGTGATGATGGTAATTCCGACGATAGCCCTGTTGATAATAATCGCAGCCTACCTTCCGTACAGGGGTGTAACCATACAAGGTGTGATAATCGGACTTACAGCATGGCCATGGACTGCACGTGCCGTTCGTGCCCAGACATTCTCACTTAAGGAGAGGAATTTCGTTTATTTATCGAGGATAAGCGGATGCAGCACATTGAAGATAATAATCGGAGATATAGCGCCGAACATGCTTTCATACGTATTCATGGTTTTCATTCTGCAATTCGGCGGAGCGATTCTCGCCGCTGTTGCTCTCGATTTTATAGGCCTGGGGCCGACACAGGGAATATCGCTGGGACTTATGATGCAGAATGCCATTCTATGGAATGCCGTTCAGCTTGGAATGTGGTGGTGGATAATACCTCCGGGATTGGCAATAACACTCGTTGTGGGTGGATTATATTTCATGAATACAGGTTTGGACGAAATATTCAATCCGAAACTGAGAGAGATGTGAGAATATGTCGCTTATGATAAAAAATCTTAAAGTATATTATCAAACCCTCAGGGGAAAGGTGAAGGCACTTGACGATATTTCTTTTCAACTTGGAGATGGCGAGATACTGGGTCTTGCCGGTGAAAGCGGATGCGGAAAATCTACTCTGAGCAATTCGTTGATATTGCTGAAGCCACCCATGAAATACGTGGAAGGGACCGTCATGCTCGACGGCATGGAATTGCCGATTCAGGATTATGAGGCAATGAAGAAATTCCGCTACGAAAAGATATCCATAATTCCGCAATATGCCATGAATGCCATGAATCCCACGGTGAAAATCGGGAAATACATCTCCGATATTCTTGGGTGCAAAGGTGTGAAATATCAAGATATCGAAGTGGAGCTCAAAAGAAGGCTCGATATAGTCGGTCTGGATCATGAAATATTGAAAATGTATCCGATAGAACTGTCCGGCGGAATGAAACAGAGAATGGTAATGGTTATTTCGACTTTGATGAACCCGTCGCTACTCCTGGCCGATGAAATAACATCCGCGCTCGATGTTTCAACACAAAAGGCGGTGGCAAAAATGCTCGTGGAATTTCGGGACAAGGAAATAGTCAAAAGTGTGATATTCGTCACGCATGATGTTTCTGTCCTTTACCAGATAGCAGACAAGTTGTTGATAATGTATGCGGGTAAATTTGCCGAAATGGGACCGACGGAAGAGGTAATAAAACATCCGAAACATCCTTATACGAAGCTTCTTGTGGCTTCTATGCCGGAAGTCGGAATCAAATACGATGAAACACCTCTGAAAGGTATTGAGGGACAACCCCCGTCACTGCTTAATCCTCCGGAAGGGTGCAGATTCATGGACAGGTGTCCGCAGGCAGACAGGAAATGCAATGAAATTCCACCCGTAATTACCGTAGGCAGCGGGCATGAAGTATGTTGCTGGAGAGAGGTTGAGAAAAATGCTTGAGGCGAAGAATATCACCAAACAGTATAAAAAAGGTTCTTTCGGAAAAAAGATATTTAAAGCTGTGAACAACGCGAGTTTTTATATAAAAGAGGGAGAGGTGGTATCTCTCATAGGGGAGAGCGGAAGCGGGAAAACCACTATGGGTAAGATGATACTGAAACTCACGAATATCTCCTCCGGAAACATATATTATGAAGGGAAAGATGTTTCCAACATATCGGGAAACGGATTGAAAGAGTATTACAGGAAGGTTCAGGGCGTTTTCCAGGATCCTTTCAGCAGCTTCAATCCCATATTCAAAATTGACAGGATTTTTTCCATGATAAAGCGCGAATTCTATCCGGATGTTAAAGCAGAAATTTGGGACAGGAAACTTAGAGATTCTTTAAAATCCGTCGGAGTCAATCCTAACGAGGTACTCAACAAATTTCCGCACCAACTCAGCGGAGGACAGCTGCAGAGACTTTTAATAGCAAGGGCACTTTTGCTCGATGTAAAATTGCTTATAGCTGATGAGATCATAAGTATGCTCGACGCTTCGACCAGAATAGACGTGTTGAATCTGATAGGAGAATTGAAAAAGAAAGGACTGGGAGTTTTGTTCGTGACGCATGACCTGTCACTGGGATATTACATCAGCGACAGATCGATAATAATGTACAAGGGTGTGATAGTTGAAATGGGCAATACGGATAAAGTATTTCTGAATCCAATTCACGAATACACTCAGAAGCTTCTCGATGCCGTTCCAAGACTCGACATGAAATGGGAAGAGGTTGAAATAAGAAAGAAAACGGATCTTGGTTTCAAATTATTCATGCCGGGAAAGACTGACGGAGAACCCGTTATGAAAGAAATAGAAGAGAATCATTTTGTTGCAGTTGAGTGATAATGGAAAATCATATTTACTAAAAGATGTCATTGAGTATGTTGATATCGTTTTATTAAACTGTTGAATAGTAAAAGTTATTTTTTTGGAGGTATTCGATGTTTGGAAAAGATTTTTATTACGGAGCGTCACTTTCGGGTTTTCAATTCGAGATGGGGATTAATACCCGGGAAAAAGATTGCAATACCGATTGGTATGTATGGACGAAAAACAAGGATAATATTGTCAATGGAATAGTGAGCGGTTACGATCCGGAAATCGGTGCCGGCTATTGGGATAATTACGGAGAATTCCACAAGTTCGCAAAAGATTGCGGCATGAACATGCTCAGAATTGGTATCGAATGGTCGAGAATATTTCCCAATCCCACTTTCGGTATACAACAGGTAGATTTAAAAGGATTTGCGGATATCAAAGCGGTTGAAAAATACAGAGAGATAATGTGCGATATTAAAGACAACGGTCTATCCCTCATGGTTAATTTAAGCCATTTTACATTGCCGTTATGGATTCACGATCCGATTGAGGTCAACAGAAAATCCGATTTTACGAAGGGTGGATGGCCTGAAGACAGAACTGTAGAGGAGTTTGTAAAATTTGCCGCATTCTGTGTCGAATGTTTCGACGATATAGTGGATTACTGGTCGACCATGAATGAACCGAATGTCATAATGAATCTCGGATATTATCAGAGGAATTCCGGTTTTCCGCCATCCATAATAGCACCTGAAAAGATGATAAGAGGGTTGGAAAATACAATAAAGGCTCACAACAACGCATATGATCGTATGAAGGAATTGACCGGAAAACCGGTGGGAATAATATACGCGAGCCCATGGATGACAGGCAGTAATCAGGCTGTGGAACGGGCTTTACACGATGAAACCTGGTCTTATCTTGATAAAGTGTGTGATAAAATGGATTTCATAGGATTGAATTACTATTCAAGACTGGTTGTGGAAGAAACGGAGAATGGATGGACAGTCGTACCCGGATTCGGGCAGGGAGGAATACCCAATTCATTTACCGAGGGAAATAGGCAAACGAGTGATTTCGGATGGGAAATATATCCCGAGGGACTTTACAACATAGCAAAGGCAATTTGTGAGAGATACCGCAAACCGTTTTTCGTCACGGAAAACGGGATAGCGGACAGCGAAGACAGATACAGGCCGTATTATCTCGTATCCCACATGAAAGCTATAGAAATGCTCGTGGATGAAGGATATCCCGTAAAAGGCTATCTTCATTGGAGCCTCGCGGACAACTACGAATGGGCGGCGGGGTTTAATAAGCTTTTCGGCCTGATAAAGCTGGATTTTAAAACGGGCAATCTGATTCCAAGGCCTTCGTATTATATTTTCCGACAGATAACCCGGGACGCGAGCGTGAAGAGATTCGACGATTATCTTAAAAATCCGCATGAAATATGGGATAAGGATAAATTGATCTGAACTGAAAGGTGATTGCATGATTACCATAAAAGATGTGGCAAAAGAGGCAGAAGTTTCCATTGCCACCGTTTCAAGAGTATTGAACGATACGGCTAACGTATCCGACGAAACTCGCAAAAGAATAATGAAGGCAATCAGGAAAACCGGGTACAGACCGCAGCCTTCCATGAAGAAGAGAAGCATGTTCAGAACGCTCGGACTACTCGTGCAGAATATGCGCGGTAATTATTACGGCGAAATATTCATGGGCATAGAAGAATACGCCTACTCGCAGGGATATGAAATCATAACCGCTGTTGCCAGGGAAAAGACCGTAAAAGAGGAGCAGATACTCAACGAGTTTTTCATGAGAAAAGTTGACGGTATGATGGTGTGTACGATGCAGCTTGACGAACATTATTTAAACAGGCTTATAAACAGCGGCATACCCGTTGTGGCAATTGACTTCAAGGTCGGCGACATCAACGCCGATTCGGTGAATATAGACAACGTTGCAGCCGCTTATTCAGTGGGTGCTTATCTTTACGGAAGAGGACACAAAAGGGTGTTCTGTGTGGCCGGAAACCGAAATGTCTATTCATCATGGGACAGGGTTGTCGGTATGAAAAAGTTTGCGGCAAAACATCCCGATTTCATTTTTGATTTTGTGGAGGCGGATGGGCTCGAACCCATGAATGGCTACAACTACCTGAAAAAAAGGCTGATGTCCGGTAAATTCGATTACACCGCGATTTTTGCGATAAATGATCACATGGCCATGGGATGTATAAATGCCCTCAGAGAAATCGGGTACAGAATTCCGGAAGATATTTCCGTAATGGGTTTCGATGATTCGCTATTCGCACCGTATACCATACCACCTCTGACAACAGTGTTTCAGCCGAGAGTTGAAATGGGTCGCTCTGCGGCTCAGCTTTTAATCGACAGATTGAATTACGATACGAACAAGATATACAGAGAGGTAGTTTTTTCAACAAAAATAGTCGAAAGAGAATCAGTATCGTCATTGATACCGGAGGAAAGCGATGAAGAAGATTGATCTGAACGGCGTTTGGAAAATATCCCAGCCGGAAAAACGAATAACAGCATATGCTTCAGTACCCGGAGGGGTTTATGAATCGTTGCTCGAAAATAAAATTATTGAAGATCCGTTTTACGGAAAAAATGAAGCCGAAGTTCAGTGGGTGCATGAATGTGATTGGATATATGAGAGAAATTTCACCATAAATGAAAAAGATCTTGAGTCAGGTGATATCTCGCTGATTTTCCACGGATTGGACACTTTTACCGAAATATGTCTTAATTCGAATTTACTTGGGGAAAGCTCCGATATGCACCTTGCATACGAATTTACCTGTAAGAATGACAAAATATGCCTTTTAAAGCCCGGGGAAAACACCGTAAGTGTGAGATTCAAAAGTCCGACTGCCGAAGTCAAAAACAGGCTGAAATCCATAGGTTTTGAACAGGTTGATGAGAGTTTAAAACAGCCTTATGCGATTTTCGGCGTCGAAAGCATAAGAAAATCTTATTATTCCTTCGGATGGGATTGGGGACCGAAGCTTCCGGAAATGGGAATATGGAGAAAAGTCGAACTCGTAATAGGCGATACTGTCGCAATAAAAAATCTTAAGATAGATACCGAGATCGTTTTTAAATCCGGAAATACCGATCGGAAACCTGAGGCAAGCAGTGCTGGTCTGAGATTTGAATTTGATGCGGCAACCAATGGTATCGGCTTGGGATATACGACCTATGAACTGTTTGTGAAGAAGGATTCGAAAGTCATATGTGAAAAGAACGGAAAGCTCGAATCGGAAAATGTTGTGGAAATCGTCATGGAAAACCCATGTTTGTGGTGGACACACGATTTTGGGAAACCGGAAATGTACGAAGTCGAAATAAATGTGTGTTCGAGCGGAAAAAGAGTGTATATTCACAGTGAAAAATTCGGCGTGCGCAAAATAGAACTCGTACGCGATACGGATAAATGGGGAGAGACTTTCTATTTCAGACTGAATGGTGTGCCGGTTTTTGCAAAAGGTGCCAACTGGATACCTTCGGATTCCTTCATCCCACGCGGCAGGAAAAACAAGCTTACGGAAAAAGTTCTAAAAGATGCCATAAAAGCCAATATGAACATGATAAGGGTTTGGGGCGGCGGGATATACGAAGACGATGAATTTTACGATTTCTGTGATGAAAACGGACTGCTGGTGTGGCAGGATTTTGCATTTGCCTGCAAGCCCACTCCGGATTTTGACTTCCTGATCGAAAACATAAAAAAAGAAGCGGAATACAATGTCAAACGGCTGAGAAACCATCCTTCTCTTGCCGTATGGATTGGGAACAACGAAATGGAAGAAGGATGGGTATATTGGGGATTCGAAGAATACGTACCCCAGTTCAAAGCGACGTATACGGATATATTCGAAAATATACTGCCGGATATTATAAGCAAATTCGACGGTAAAAGGCCTTATTGGCCAAGTTCGCCATCTTCAGGCGGGGATTTTGAGAATCCGCGGTCACCCGACAAAGGGGATTCTCATTATTGGATGGTATGGCATGCCATGTACCCTTTCAAATCGTACAGAGAGTTCGATTCGAGATTCATGTCTGAATTTGGATTCGAATCTTTTCCATCCATCAAAACCCTGAAAATGTTCTGTCCCGATGAACAGCTGTACATGGATTCTGATATCATGGAATCACATCAGAAGAACCCCGCAGGAAACGGAAAGATACTCGATTATATGAAACAGCGCTTCAGCATACCCGAAAGTTTTGAAAAACAGGTTATCATATCCCAGATTACCCAGGCTGAGGCGATGGAATACGGAGTAGAACACTGGCGCAGGAACAGGAACGAATATCACTGCATGGGCTCTTTATATTGGCAGCTCAACGATTGCTGGCCGGTTGCAAGCTGGTCTTCCATAGATTATTACGGCAGATGGAAAGCGTTGCATTATTATGCCGCCAGATTTTACAGTCCAATTTTTGTGAGCGGTGAAGAAGACGAAAACGGAATCGGCATATGGGTTACGAACGATACTCCGAAAGATGAAAATTTAACTATGAACTGCAGTCTCTACAGTATAAGCGGAGAACTTTTAAAAAACGCGTATATTGAGATAACGGCAAAACACCTTTCATCACAGAAGTTCGAATACTTATCGCTCGGTGAAATTTCTCCGGACGAAGCGGTCGCATTTTTCGAACTGCTCGACGATCACGGGAACTGTGTTTCAAAGGGAAGCAAGCTTTTTACAGCCCCGAAAAATCTGAAATTGGAAAATCCCGGGTTGAAATTCGACATTGAACATCTGGAAAACGGTGTATACGTGATAAACATCTATTCGGGGGGGATATCATTGTACGTACATGTGGATTCGGATTTCCTGGATTTGACTGTGGAAGATAATTTCTTCAACATGAAACCCATGGAAAAAGTGAGAATGGCATTCAAAACCGATTTTAACGGCGGTGAAGAAGAGTTGAAAAATCTGATACATGTCAATTCCCTTTGGGAATTGCTCAATTGAATAAAGAATTTCCCCGTAGCCAGGTTATTCCGTTGCGAAAAACAACGGAATAACCTTTTGTTTATCTTACGAATTCAAGTGGGAACACTATTTCGAATCTTTCGCAAATTGTAAGCGCGTCTTCGGTGAACTCTTCACCCATTTCCTCAAATTCTTCTGAAAAATACTCGGTATGCACTTTTCTCCAGTATTCGAGAGAACCGTCACCTTCACCTTCCACGGCGGCGAACTCCTCTGAAACATCTCTGAAAGGCACGATATCGATTTTTGATGTTCTTATTATGAATTGCGCTTCTCCATCCCAATTAGTAACGATACTCAAATTCCCGATTTCCGGCAGTTCCTCACCTTCGAATTCATAAGATCTGACCGCAGAAGCCGTCGCATTTTTCTTTCCGGTCTTAACCAGTTCCACCAGATTGTCACTGCTCTTTTTGTCGTTGCAAAAATGCCATGATGTATATTTTTTACAGGTGCTTTCAGGTTCTTCGCCTATATGTCTGATGTATTCTTTCCACATATTTTCAACGGAAACGTTTTTATCGTAGTTTGCATCCATGATATTCCTCCCTGTTTTGAAATAAAAAGTGTAAAGCGCTTAAATTGACTTGAAAATAAAATTTCGGTTTATATGCCGAATTATATCACGATATAAAGTTTCGTTTTTTGAAATGCGGATGATATAATAAAATCATATGCAAAAAAAGGTGATAAAATGGATTTACTGCTTTTTATTTCACTGAATACTTTAAACATTTCAGCGGCTTTGATGTTCATTTCGAGGGTGAATTTTCCTTTGCAGGAAAATGTTTTCGGAATTACCGCAATGATCACGGCAATACCTATAACCGTCGTGGGGATTTTCAACAAACTCAGTGGCAACCATTTTTTATCATGGCTGCCATCATTCATTTTCACTGCATGGGCCGTATTATCACTGTTTCTCGATTACATATTGAAGACAGAGTTCAGAAACCCTCCGAATTTCCCCGTTTTGATTGTTTTTCTGATTCTGTTTTACGTACCGATAGCAGGTCTGGGAATTTACATATTCAAAATAAACAAGCCATTCTGGTACGTAACCGTTATCACGACGGCATTACATCTTGGGGCGACTGTTTACGCGCATATCAACGGAAAAGGGTGATACGTATGAAAATAATGGGATTGTTGGGTGGAATGAGCTGGGAATCCACCAAAGAGTACTACCGGATATTGAACGAAGTGGTCAGTGATAAAATGGGCGGATTGCATTCTGCGGAATGCCTGCTTTATTCGGTGGATTTTCACCCTGTTGAAGAGTTGCTGCATAAAAAAAGATGGAGCGAATTAACCGAAATACTTGTACGGCACGCTTTGAAACTGAAAAATGCCGGTGCAGATTTTCTCGTGATATGTACCAACACAATGCATAAAATGGCATCCGATATAGAAGAACTCGCGGATATAGAAATTCTGCATATAGCCGATGCCACAGGTGAAATGATTAAGAAAAAAGGACTGGAAAGAGTCTGTTTGCTCGGAACAAAGTTCACTATGCAGGAAAATTTCTATTCGGCAAGACTTGCCAATTTCGGTATAGAAACGGTTATTCCCGGAGAAGAAGATATAGAAACAGTTAACAGGATAATATTTGAAGAATTGTGCAGGGGATTTATAAGAGAAGATTCAAAACGTGAATATATAAGGATAATGGATAAATCTATTGAGGCCGGTGCTCAGGGGGTAATACTCGGTTGTACCGAAATACCGTTGCTTGTTGAACAAAACGACGTGTCTTATCCGATTTTCGATACAACCGTTATTCATGCAACCGCAGCAGCTATGAAAGCGGTATTTGGGGATGATTACAGGATGAGTCCCATATAAAGGCAGTCGAAATAGTCGTCGCTGATTTTCATCGACATTGTATCCTTTCCCTCGATTTTAAACCCTTTTTTTTCATAAAGGCGTATTGCCGCCGAGTTATCGGTTCTAACCTGCAGATTAATTTTGGAGGTATTTGCGCGTCGCTTTAAAAATTCAATCATATAGTCCAGCATCGCAGATGCACAACCTTGTCCCCAGAATTCTTTGAGAACAGAAATACCCAGATTCGATTTATGTGACAGCCTTTTTCTGTCAGAACTTCGCAAGCTCATATTGGTTACTGTTTTACCGTCTATGTATCCGTTGAAGAAATAAATTCCCCTCGATTTGCATGAGTTTTTTATAAAATTTCTCTCCATTTCCTCCGTCATTTTGAATTCTTCTGCTCCGAATGTAAGATTATCAGACTCACCGGCAACATTTTGCACATATTTTAAGAGATCGAGTGCATCGCTTTCCACCGCATGCCTTATTTTGAGAATCTGTCCATTTTTTAATTCATAACATTTTTCGGTACATGTTTTCACGGCGGATTCGCTTATCTTGAATTCGTCATTTTCGATATCCATATCTTCGATCGAACTTACCCAGTCGAATTTTAATTCCGAATAAAGGTGAGGGAATTTCTCATCCATATCGTAAAGATCTTCGAAAACTACCTTTTCTTTCACTTCATCCGTTAAATCAACCACTGCCAGTTTCATATCTTTCCTGCCATTGTAATGGCTGTTCGCAACTCTCGATATCTGATTGAAACAGGAAAAATGAATGAATCCGTCTTTTTCAAGAGATTCCGGTCGGCATACTCCGGTTTTTTTAAGCTGATTGAGGTCTTTTTCGGAAATAATATGCAGAATTTTCATATAAAGCCTCCTGTTGAAATAAGGGCATTATAACATGAAAGTTATCCATGTTGGGCTGCGATCTTTTCACAACGCTTTTTCATAATACAAATCCTTTAAGCGATTATTCATCATACCTTTATAAATTGTATGCTATACTATTGTTAACATCGAGCCTTGATTGAGGTATGTATAATATAGTTTGCCATATGATTAATTTTTATAGGCAAATCTAAAACGAGATACGTAAAATGATAATTTGCTTCCGAGACTGCTTAATTTTAAAAGGCAGGTTAATGATGAAATCGAACGGGTCGGCTTGATACGGTTATTAATATTGGTGAAATGATTTCGGGAGGTTTAATTGGGTAATATTCTGGATATTGTATTCAACCTTGGAATGCTTTCGGCCCTCTGTATTCTGTCAGGTTTCATAGGAATCGAAGGGAAATTCCGCAAGCATAAAATACTCGTACAGGGTTTGGTTTTTGGTACGGCATCCGTTTTGGGTATGCTGAACCCGATGGTTATCGCCCCGGGTTTGATATTTGACGGCAGGACGGTTATGCTCAGCATATGCGGATTATACTTTGGTCCGAAAGCTGTTTCGATAAGCGCGGTTATGGCATTACTGCTCCGTATTTATCAAGGCGGATCAGGTCTGACTATGGGTGTCCTGACTATAATAACCGCTTCGATAATAGGCTCGGTTTTTTATTATGCGTACAGAAAAAACGTACAAAGAGTGTCCATTTCGGTACTTTATCTGATGGGTATTCTGGTTCATATAGTCATGATACTCTTGATGTTCACCCTGCCTGAAGAGGTCAGGATGAGTACGATAAGCATGTTGGCTTTTCCGGTTATAGTGGCATATCCGTTAACCACGGTGTTTATCGGGAAACTTCTGTCTGAATTCGATATACACAGAAAAAGAGCCGAATCGCTCAGGGTAAGTGAAATAAATTTACGCAATTCCCACAGGCAACTCGAAGCCAACCTCGACACGGTGCTGGCACAGGAAGCAGAACTGCGCTTTGCCAATATAATTCTGAAAACACAGCAGGAAACTTCAATTGACGGTATTTTAATCGTGGACAGAAACGGGAAAATAGTTTCCTTCAATAAACGTTTTGTGGATATGTGGAGGATTTCCGACGGGGTAATAGAATCAAAATCGGATGAGCTGGCTCTTAAATCGGTGTTATCTCTAGTGGCAAATCCGGATGAATTTCTGTCAAAGATAAAATACCTATACGAGAATATCGATGAAAAAAGCAGGGATGAGATAAGTCTTGTTGACGGAGTTGTTTTTGACCGCTATTCGGCACCCATGATAGGGCAAGATGGGGAATATTTCGGCAGAGTATGGTATTTCAGGGACATAACCGAATACCGGCGAGCCCAGCAAGAATTGCTCGATAATGAGCGTCGTATGCACGTGTTGATGGGGAATTTACCGGGAATGGCATTCAGGTGTAAAAAAGACGGGGAATGGGCAATGGAATTCGTAAGCGAAGGTTGTTTTGAACTGAGTGGTTACACATCTGATGAACTTACCGACAGCAAAATTATTTCTTTCAGGGAAGTCATACATCCCAATTACCGGGATTGGATATGGGAATTTATGCGGGATAAAATGAGATTTCATGAGAAAGTGCAGTTGGAATACGAGATCATCTGCAAAGACGGGTCGCTGAAATGGGTGTGGGAACAAGCCCAGGGTGTGTTTTCCGATGAGGGCAATTTGGTAACCATAGAAGGTTTCATTTCCGACATATCCGAACGCAAGCGTTATGAGGCGGAGCTCGAAAAACACAGATACCATCTTGAAGAGCTCGTAAAGGAAAGAACCGCCGAGTTGATAATTGCGAAGCAGGAAGCCGAAGAAGCCAACAGGGCAAAGAGTATTTTCCTCGCCAATATGAGTCATGAAATACGAACTCCACTGAATGCGGTGTTGGGATTTGCATCTATACTTGAACGCGACAAGTCGTTATCGGTAAAACAGGCAGAGCAGGTTCGAACAATAAACCGCAGTGGCAGGCATCTTCTGGGGCTCATAAACGATATTCTCGATATGTCCAAAATTGATGCTGGCCAGTACACACTCGGCAAATCGCATTTCTGTCTGCACGATCTTTTGGAAGATGTGAAATTGATGTTTAAATCGCGCGCGGATGCCAAAGGTTTGCTTTTATCCATGGAAATCGGAGAGGATATACCGAAATATGCGGAGGGGGATGCCGCAAAATTAAGACAGATACTTGTCAATCTTATTGGAAATGCCGTGAAGTTTACCCGAGTCGGCGAAGTCAGAGTTTCTATAAGTTCAAAACCTGAATTGTATGAAGGAAATTCTTTCCGTTTTACCGTACAGGTGGAAGATACCGGTCCGGGAATTTCCAAAAAAGATATCGATCATATATTCGACGCATTCAAGCAGGCGGAAGCAGGTATAAAAACCGGTGGCACAGGCCTTGGACTAGCAATAAGCCGAAATCTGATAGAGATGATGGGCGGAGAAATTACCGTTGAAAGCGATTTGAACAAAGGTAGCAAATTCAGTTTTTTTGTTATTTTGAAGACATCCGAAAATGCGGAACACGGGGAAGATAATTCAATTTCAACGGTAATAGGTATAGAAACAAGAGAAAATATGCCCCGTATAATGATAGTGGATGATTTGAAAGATAACCGTGATTTACTGCGCAGCATGCTCGAACCTTTGGGTTTTATAGTGAGTGAAGCAGGAAACGGTCTAAAGGCTCTGGAGTTGTTTGATAAATGGTTGCCCGATGCCGTTTTGATGGATATGCGAATGCCGGTAATGGACGGATATGAAGCGACAAGACAAATAAAAAAAATCGAAAATGGCTCGAATGTGCCCATAATCGCCATAACCGCAAGTGCCTTTGAAGATGATATTCAAAATATTTTAAAAGCGGGGGCGGACGGATACATAAGAAAACCGTTCAGGCCGGAAGAACTGTATGATGTTCTTAAAAAAGCACTCGGAATAGAATATATTTATTCCGAAGATGTGGATGCGGCAAAGCAAAGTAATGTCGATTTACGGATAACCGATGACGATATCTCCAGGCTTCCGGAAGAACTTGCAAGGAATATGCTGTATGCCGTCGAAACCGGTGATATGTACGAACTTCAGAAGTTGATGGATGAACTGGATAAAACCGATTCTAAATTGTCAGGAAATCTCAGGGTGCTTGCGGACCAATATGACTATGAAAAGCTTCAGCAAACTTTATCCCGACGGGGAGGCATTGATTTTGAACACTGAGAATGAAAAACCGACAGTAATGCTTATTGACGACACACCCGCTAATCTCAAACTTCTTGGTGAACTGCTCTGGAGCCAGGGGTACAGGGTTCTCGTATTTCCAAGCGGAGCCACGGCACTCCGGGGGCTTGAAAAAAATCTTCCCGATCTCATATTTTTGGATATAATGATGCCGGAAATGGACGGTTTTGAATTATGTCAATTGTTGAAAAAAGACGAAAAATTAAAAGACATTCCCGTTATTTTCATGAGCGCTTTGGATGACACCGCCAGCAAGGTGAAAGCATTTACCGAAGGCGGAGTGGATTATGTGACAAAACCATTTCAGGGCGAAGAAATTCTGGCAAGAGCCAAAACACATATAAGTTTGCGCAGAATGCAGCGGGAGTTGAAGCTACACAACCTTTATCTCGAAGAACTTGTAAATGAAAAAGTCAGGGAAATTTCAGATCTCCAGCTGTCAACAATTCATGCGCTTTCCAAGCTTGCGGAATTCAGAGACGATGAAACCGGACGGCATATAGAACGAACACGCTCTTTTTGCAGGATATTGGCGGAAAAGCTCCGTGAAAATCACGTTTATTCAGCACAGATAGATGAAAGTTTTATTGAAAATATTTATCATGCCGCACCGCTTCACGATATAGGAAAAGTCGGCATTCCAGATGCCATACTCCTGAAAGCCGGTAAACTTTCCGATGAGGAGTTTGAAATCATAAAGCAGCATCCGCAAATAGGTGCCGAGACACTCAGGCGTGTACGTGCCGAATATCCGAAGAATTCTTTTATCGACATGGGAATTGATCTGACACAATCGCATCATGAGAAATGGGATGGTACGGGATATCCGGAAAAACTGTCGGGGGAAAGCATACCGTTGAGTGCGAGAATAATGGCACTGGCAGACGTTTACGACGCACTCAGATGTGCTCGTCCGTATAAAGAGGCGTTTTCGCACACAAAGAGTCTTGAAATAATTACCGAAGAATCCGGAACACATTTCGATCCCGATGTGGTCGATGCGTTTTTGGAATGCGAAAAGCAATTCGAAGATATTTTTTTGCATTTGTTTGAAACATCAAAAAATGAGTCGGCTGAATAGATATTCAGCATTTAAACCGAATGTCCATTCAAACAATTCTAACTCTTTACTCTCCAATTATCTTCAACGCGTGAATTTAATAAGTGATACGAAATAGATGTAAAAACAAAAAAGATAACGGTGTTCATAATTTTGATATTTATGCCGTGAATTCACTTTCGCGAATATTTTAGCATTTAAAAGCAAATACGGAAACAATTTCGGATATTGCAGATCGGTAATGCTATAATTCCAAAAAAAGGTCGAGGTGATACGGTGAAAAAGAAGATACTTTGTGCAGGTGAGATTTTATTCGATTTCATAGCGTCTCAAAAAGGCAAAACACTTGGAAAATCCGAAAGATTTGAAAAACGTCCGGGAGGGGCACCGTTCAACATATGCGTAGGGTTGAGCAGACTTGGCGCAGGTGTCGATTTTCTGACTAAAATCGGAGACGATGCCTTTGGGGAAGAACTTTACTCTCTCGTTGCGGAAAACCGAATAGGAACCGAAAATGTCTTTCGGGGCGAAGGAATGAATTCTACACTGGTTTTCGTTGCGGTAGATGAAAACGGGAAACCTGATTTTAAGTTCTACAGGGAAAATGCCGCAGACACGGCAATACTGGCGGAAGAAACCGAAAAAATAAATCTGAACGATTATTCGATATTTCAATTCGGTTCCGTCGCCCTGCTCGACAATCCGACGCGCGATTCAATACTTTCCCTGTTCCATAAATTCCGGGGTACCGGCAAAATCACCTCTTTCGATCCCAATATAAGGGAAAGTATGATACGTGACAGGGTCGGATATTTGGAAATGACCCGTGGAATATTCGAAAAAGCCGATATCATAAAGATGAGCGACGACGATTTGAAATATTTCTATCCTGAATCAACTGTGGAATCGGCACTGGATAAAATCAATTCGAAGAAAGACGCATTAGTGATAATAACGCTCGGATCGAAGGGCACTATGTATAGAAAGTCGGGAAGAATTTCCGTAATCCCGGGTTTTAAAGTACAGGTCAGGGAAACCACCGGATGTGGGGATTCATTCATGGCGGCCATAGTCTACCGGATATGGAAAAGCAATATAAATTCCATAGGCGAAATCTCTTTCGAAGAAGCCGGGAATATGGTGGAATTCGCCAACGCACAGGCGGCCATAGTGGCATCGAGATTCGGTGCGGCTAACAGCATGCCGTATCTGGGCGAAGTTGAGGAATTCCTGAAGTTGAATTGACGATTTCTTACGGATATGATAATATTGTGCGGAGCATTGGTTTTATAAATTTATAGAAAATACATATTTTACCGAATGCACGCAATTGATATGCGGATATTCACGTATCGAATATGGAATACTCGGATAGAATAATACATGTACTCACCTGAAACAAATTCATATAATTCATCAATTTAAAATTCAAAAAGCGAACCGGTATGCTGTGTTTTTTGTTATCGGACCGTTGACACAAACGAAGACATATGTGTTGACTTGTTTTTGGGATTGTATCCGGCGGAGGTTATGAATACACCGCTCTAAACGTCTGTACTTTTATGCTGTGGTATGATAGTATTTATAGTATAGATGTACAAAGAAGGCGATCTGAAATGACCAATAATGAAGCTTCAATTCAACAAATATTAAAAATCAATAACGGTATCGTGACGACTACCCAAGTAACTGAAGCTGGAATCCCAAGACGTTGCCTCCGATCCATGGTTGATTCCGGTATAATTTACAGGGTCGAGCGTGGCATATACGCACTTCCGGAAGTTTGGGAAGATGAGATGTTCTTTATGCAATATCGCTTTTCAAAGGGGATTTTTTCACATGAGACTGCCTTATATCTTCATGGTATGACAGACCGCACACCCATTCACTACACAATGACCTTCCCTTTCGGCTACAACACTGGCAGTGTCAAAAAAAATGGCATCGTTGCTAAGCTTTCTAAGAAAGAAACATATGAGTTAGGTATTATCAAGATATCTTCTCCTGTTGGCAATACGATTAAAGTTTATGATATTGAACGCACTCTATGCGACATTGTTAAAGCCCGTCATAGAGCGGATATTCAGGTAATAAATCAGGCTATGAAGACCTATGCCAGTTCAAAGGGCAAAGACATAGCTAAACTCATGAGTTATGCCGATCAATTTCATGTGAAACCGAAGGTTTTGAAGTATATGGAGGTTCTATTATGATTACCAACAATCCCATGCAGTTAAAGGCTTACATAAAGAAAATGGCTGCAGAAAAGAATCTTTCCGCGCAGCTTGTAATGCAGAACTATATGATGGAACGATTGCTGGAACGGGTATCACTTTCGAAATACAAAGAGAACTTTATCCTAAAGGGTGGTTTTCTGATTGCCGCCATCGTTGGCCTTGATAATAGAGCCACCATGGATCTTGATACAACTATAAAAGGTTTTGAACTTACCCATGGCGTTATCAGAAGCATTTTTGAAGATATCTGCAAGATTAAAGTCGAGGATGACGTGACCTTTTCTGTAAATCGAACAACCGATATCCGTGAAACAGATGATTATCCCGGTATTCGTGTCAGCCTGATAGCCAGCTATACCCCTCTAAAAGTGCCAATGACGGTGGATGTAACCACGGGTGACAAGATAACACCCCGTGAAATGGACTATACTTTCCGTTTATTATTCGATGAACGATCCATCTCCATCATGGCCTATAATCTTGAGACCATATTGGCCGAAAAGCTTGAGACGCTTCTGTCACGAAACATAGCCAATACCCGTATAAGAGACTTTTATGATGTCTACATCCTCTACACGCTTCGCAGATCAGAATATGATCCGGAGATCCTTAAAACCGCATTGGAAGAAACGGCAAAGAAGCGCGGTAGTTTATCGGTTCTTGGACGATATGAGAGTATTATCGTCGATATACGTAATAATTCAGGTTTGCGGAATTTCTGGGCGAATTACCAGAAGGAATTCGATTATGTCAAGAATATCAGTTTTGAAGAGACTTGTGATGTGGTTAGCATGTTGATGTTATCCATCAGATTATAGATACCAGAAATTAGTGTTTGCTGAAAAACTCAAATATTTGTCATTCCGATAACTATGGAGTTTGGCTGAAAGCCAACACTCCTGAAATAAAAACGCGTTTTTCGTTTTTATTCAGAATCTCGGGTTTAAGCTCCTTTATTCAAAAGGAATTTTAAAAAGAACCCTTCTCTATTTTCGACTGGTAATCTAATAAAAGGATTTTAAATGCAGGGTTTTCGAGCATAATACATAAAATATCTTGCATTTAAAGTATATAAAAAAACACTGTCAATCTTTATTATAAAGGGTTACAGAATTATTCAGCAAGCCATAAGTTAAATTCCCTGATTTTCCAGCGTTGAGTAAAAAGAATCGAGGCTTATATCCTGTGGCCCGTAATTCTCAACAGCTTCCGTTATACCTTTCAGATAACCTTCAGCAGTTCTGTCCCAGGTGTATTTGTCCATAACCCGCTGAATCGAGTTTTTCGAGATATCCGCGTAATTCTCCGAAAACAGAATTTTTTCAATGGACCGCGCTATCGAATCCGGATTTTCGGGGTCGAAAAGTTCACCGTACGCGGTTTCGTTTTCGTAAAGAATATCCGAAGGGCCTCCGTTTTTGGTTGCCGCGACGGGCAATCCGCATGACATCGCTTCGAATTACCGTCAGGCCGAAGGGTTCGTAAAGCGTGGGAAGGCAGAACACGGATTTTCGTTCTCTGGCGCACCTGTAAAGTGAGGCAAGCTGTCTTTGATCGGAGGATTTGTAAAATATCACTTCATTCTCCATACTGTTTTTACGTATTAATTCGAGCCACTTTTCCATCACGGTTTTTTCACTCGGCGGTATGCCCTCGAGTGATTCGTATAAATCGTTGTCATACCTGGTGACTATCAGAATTCGCGAATTATCCCTGAGGCTTTTATTTCCGGCAAATGCCTTCAAAACAGCTATGTGGTTCTTCTTGTCGTCTATTCTGCTCGCCATTATTATCAGTTGCTTTTCGGTTTTTATTTTTTCGGCCGTTTCGGAATCCTCCGTGTGTGCCGATTCGTTGAAAATTCCTCTGTTCGCACCCGGGGGAACTATCATGATTTTATCGGCGGAATTGGTCAGAGAACGTGCATATGAATCGTGGGCATACTGCTCGAATTTCTCCATCGAAGAGCTAACGAATATCTTCGAGGCGTATTTTATGGCGAGGTTTTCAGCAGAGATTCTCTCGTCGAAATGAAAGTATTTTTCAAGATTTTTCTCTGTTTCGCCGGTCCCGAGAAGTTTTTCCTTTTTGAATATGCCGAGCGAATGGGCCGTGAATGAAAAAGGTATATTCCATTTTTTGGAGAGCATCACGGCTGCGATCCCTCCGTCTCCGTAATGGCCCGTTATGAAATCCGGCATTTCGTTTTCGGAAGCGTAGAAAGCCGCTATATTTTCACACCATTCCGCCAGATGGGGCCATAACAATTCCTTCCTGAGAAATCCCGCCGGTCCGCATGGAATCCTTATTATTCTGACATCGTCATTTCCGCCGTATCCGTCGAATGTTGCATCAAAACCGGATAATTCTTCATCCCGGAATTTTCTGGTTATTATATCCACTTTTATGCCTTTTTTGGATAATGCGAGTGCAATTTCCTTGACGTAAACCAACTGTCCGCCGAAATCCTGATGTTTTGTCCAGTGGCTGTCTCTTGAGTCGAAATTTCCCTGAGGGTTTAAAAATATAATCTTCATATCATTTCCTCCGATCATTTTACTCCGGAAGTCTTCGCACTGTTTATAAACTGGCGCTGAAGAAAGACAAACAGCAAGAGTACCGGAATTGTCATCATACTTGCAAACGCCATTATATCTCCCCAATTTCTCGGATATTGGCCAAAAAACACGTTCATCGATACCGGTAACGGCCTGTAATCGGGTCCTCTCGTTACCATCAACGGCCAAAGATAAAATCCCCATTGCATAAGGAAATGAAGTATGGCCACACTTGCCATTATGGGTTTTGAAAGAGGCAACGCTACCTTCCAGTATATTTTAAACCATCCGGCACCATCTATCAAGGCCGCTTCCTCCAGAGCCTTCGGGAATTGTATGAAAAACTGGTAAAACAGGAAAATATAGAACGGATTGGCTATGAACGGAATTATCTGAATATGATAGGTGTCGAGCCAGCCAAATGAATTAGTTATCCAGAGGAGAGGAATGGCAACCGCTTCGAACGGAATTATCATCAGTGCGACTATAAGTGCAACCAGGAAATTTCTGCCTTTGAAATTGAATCTGGCGAGTCCGAATGCGAGCATGCTGTTTATGAATAGTCCGCATATCACGGTAGTGGAAACTATCAGTATCGAATTGAACATGAAACGGGAAAACGGCATTCTGTCAAATACGTCGAAATAGTTGTCGAGAGAAATTTGAGAGGGCACAAAAGCTTCAGCTGAGGCCATCTTTTTCAATATGTCCGTTTCATTCGGATTCAGAGACGTTGATATCATGTATATCAAGGGAAATAGGAAAAAAGCGAAAAGTAAAATTAAAAGCATATATGATACAGCGCTGTCTATTATTTTCATCTTTTTATAGCTGCGGTTCGCCATGATCACGCCTCCCTTTCTTCTTTCAGTATCATACGCTGGAATATGGATATTCCGAGTACTATGAGAAAGAATACAACAGTCATCGCCGAAGCGTATCCCACTTTCTGCTTTTGAAATCCGGAATTGTAAAGATGGAGTATTACGGTCATAGTGGCATTTCTCGGTCCGCCGTTTGTCATTATCTGTACCTGGTCAAACAGCCTGAGAGCAAGTATGGTTGTGGAAATCAACACGAAAGAAGTGGTGTTTTTCAACTGTGGAAGTGTGATATTAGTGAATTTCTTCCACGATCCCGCACCATCAATGGTCGCGGCTTCATACAGCGAATATGGAATTTCCTGAAGCCCCGCTAAGAATATCAGCATCTGGAATCCTGCGCCTTGCCAGATCGAAAGCAGCATGATAGACGGAAAAGCCCATAGTGGATCGTTGAGGAAATCGACAGTCGTCCAGTTTCCGAAACTTATGGTGTGGAAGAAATTGTTTATCAGACCTTCGGGATTGTACAGAAACGACCATATAACGGCCACTACCGCCATAGTGGTTACAGTTGGCATGAAATAAACCGTTCTGAAAATTTTTACGCCCTTGATCTTCTTGTTAACGAGCATTGCCATTCCCAGGGCGAGAGATGTCTGGATAGGCACCACTATGACCGCAAACAGGAAATTGTTCAGCAGACTCTGTATAAAAACCTTATCTCCGAACAGTCTCTCATAATTTTCAAATCCTATGAATTTAGTGGGCAACTTGCTTATAAGACGCTGGTTGGTGAACGAAAGCCCGAAAGACATGAAAAAGGGGAAAATTATGAATATCGTCAGCATAATAATTCCCGGCAATATGAAAAGTAAGGCGGCTCTGTGTTTTCTGTTAAGCAGCATAGCGGGTAAACCTCCTGTACAAAACGCGCGGAGAATTTAATCTCCGCGCATATTTTTATTTTTACATCGGATAACCTTCGTTGTCTTCTATATCGAGATCTATCTGTTCGACGGCATAATCGAGAGCTTCTTTTACATCCACGCCGTTTACTATATCGTCAAGAGCCTTCATGAATTCGGATGTTATTATGGGGTATGCGGGTGTGACGGGTCTTTCCACACCTATTGTCTGCAACTGTGCGACGAATAAGCTCAGATCTCCGTTCGGGCCGTAAGGATCGGATAGTTTTGTGGCGCTTAATCTTGCAGGTACGGCGCCGTTGGCATCCGTCATTTTCACTATTTCTTCGGGTCTGAGTATGAATTCCAGGAAAAGCCAAGCACCGTAGGGATTGGCACATCCGGAAGTTATTCCCCAACACCATGAACCTGTGCCTGTTGCCTGTCCTTTATAAATTCCGTCGGGGTTTCCGAGTTTCGGCATCGGAATGAGTACGAGATTATCGTTGAAAGCTTCTTTATACTGATTGTAAGCCCAATGGCCTACCCATGAAAGTGCGCTTTTTCCTTCGATGAAATCCGCATCTCCTGCCGGATTGGGATTTACGTATCCCATTTTAAAAAGATCCGCAAACCATTTTCCCGCGGCAACGGCTTCCGGTGAGTTAAGAATTCCGTCCGCACTCATATAATCTTCCCTGTTTATGAGATCTGCACCGAAAGCCTGGAATATCGGTGAAAAACCGTAAGTATACCATTCACCCACTCCGTAGTTCAGTTTCAAATCCAACGGATAAACTACTCCCTCAACGTTTTTCAATTTGGAGAGTATATCCATGAATTCTTCCATAGTCCAGGCATCTTCCACCGACGTGGGTATTCTCGCGCCTATTTTATCGAGATATTCCCTGTTTCCCCAGATTGCGAGTCCTGAATCGAAAGTACCGAGAGCGTATATGCTGCCGCTGTAAGTGCCCTGTTTCAGTATGGAAGGCAGAAAATCCGTTTTCATGTCTTCGGGTATGTATTTATCCAGAGGTATTATGAACTCACCCCAGGCGTAATTGGTCATGTTGGGACCGTCGAGGTCGAGTATGTCGGGCAATTTGTTCGCAAGTGCCGCCGCCTGAACCTGATCGTTGTAAGAACCTTCGGGAAGCTGTACCGCTTTTATCTCTACCAGATCCTGCATTTCGTTGAACCTTTTTACCTGATCCTGTATCACATCTCTTTCCGCGCCTCTGCCGGAATGGAACCACAATTCTATGGTTTCGGTCGCCATCGAAAAAGTGAAAAACGTGCATGCAAAGACAATGAGTAAAAGTATCTTTCTCATATAAGAAACCTCCTTCAGTTTTTCCCCTCGGGGAAGATTTATATCAAATTTATTTTCTTTTTCGATGCGAGCCGCATGAGTTTTTCGTTGTGATCTTCCGGAAGTGAATTGGTTATAAGCGTCTCATGGCCTGCCCATTCGTGAATCTGCATCAGGGATTTCTTAAAAAGTTTCGAAGTGCTGCACAGTATATATATGTTGTTCGTGGATTCGTAAAGTTGTTTTTTTACACTCGCATCGAGAATGTTGGACGAATACGTTCCATCTTCATCGAGCGCGTTTATCGCGAAAAAAAGCTTGTTGACATGATATCTGCCGAGCAATGATTTGAAGTCCAGATCTATAAAATTGAACGAATTGTACTGAAATACTCCGCCGAGAACTATCAGATTAACTGCTGGGTATTGGGCTACCGTGTTTATAACGTAAAGGGAATTGGTAACTATGCTGACGTTTATCGGAAGATTTTTAACGAGCTCTTCCGTGAAAAAAAGAGTGGTGCTACCGGAATCTATGAAAATCACGTCGTTTTTCCCGACAAATTTCACCGCTTTTTTGGCTATTTCCTTTTTTTCTTCCACGTCAACGGCTATCTGTACCTGGAACTGCGGATCGTATATCGGTGCCTGAATGCTCACAGCCCCGCCCCTAACGCGTCTGAGCAAACCTTCATCTTCAAGCTGAGCCAAGTCGGACCTTATGGTCACTTCCGATACACCCAGATCTTCGGAAACTGATTTTGACTGTATCTGACCGTATTTCCCCAAAGCTTCGAGTATTTTTCTCCTTCTTTCTTCGCTGAGCATCAATTACCTCCCGTAATTTCATACTTAGAATAACAAAATAACATTTTTTCTCCAATATTGATTATAAGACATATAGAGTGATTACAGATGATTTTTGAACAAAAAGAACAAAATTCTTTCGATTTCTTAGTTTTTCTTTCGATTATTTACTATTTGTTTCGCTTGGTTTCGATATGTGTTTTTTCATTATGAAATTCCGTTCTTAAACCTCTTGAATGTGTGCAAAAAATTGGATGAGTCTTTTTGGATATGTTCCAGAAAAAAGCATACCAAATACCATCTTCGGCTTCTATTATTTTGGTAGTATACGCCCTGCTCTGAAATTCGCCGCCGTAAAGCATCGAATTTACTGCATCGTTTTCGGAGCAAACATGGGAGCTCCGGGTGTACGGAGGAAGGAAAAATTCATCCAGAGATCCGCTGACGAGATGGTAATCGCCCGGAAGCAGGTTATGGCTTACCGAATCGGCAAAAGCAAAGGAAGAGAAAAAAAGATGGTAAATTCCGTCAAGCTTTATAATATACGGACACTCGCAGCTGTCGAACCATTCGGGGAGTTTCAGACTGCCGGTTATGCTCCAATTCATGAGGTCTTGGGATTCAGCAACGGCTATGGTTCCCCTTCCGTGAAGCGGTCCGCTTTTTTTCCTCGCCACTATGAGCATAAGATATCTGCCGTTTTCCTCAAAAACATACGGATCCCTCCAATGTGTGAAGCCATCGTAGGAATCGGTTTCAAACAATCCGGCATCCACCGTGAGCAGAGGTCTGTCTTCGGATATCTTTTCAGGGTAATGAAAATAAGGGTTGTCTGCGGTTACCAGGCCTATCTTCTGCACCGCGGGATAAAGTCTGCTCCTTGAAGTGTAAAACAGGTAATATGTACCGTTGTTTTTGAAAGTGCTGCCCGTCCATATGGAAAGATTATCCCATCCGCTTCTTGATGGTCTGAGAATTTTTCCGCCATATTGCCATTCTCCGCCGTTTTCACTCACCGCAACACCTATGGATGATTTGTTATGCCTCGACTCGGGATTTCCGGAGCGGGGTGCTTCCAGAAAATACCGGAACAGCCTGTCTCCGTCCTTTAAAAACCAGAGATCCCAGATATATTTCCCGTTCAGAAAAAAAGGTTTCAGAAAAGCTTTTGGATATTTCTCATTTTTTTTCAAAGAATAAAATCCTCCCTGTTGATATCATATAGATCGAGAATTCGATTTATTTCCGGCAGTTTGGAACCGGCACCGACGCTTTCGACCCTATATGCCGCAATGGCGTTGCCGATACGTGCCGATTTGAATATGTCGTTTCCCCTAACAAGTGCAAGGTATACGCCGCTCCAGAAACCGTCACCGGCTCCTGTGGCGTCCACAGCCTTTTTTGCCACGGGTTTTATAAATTCCCTGCGGTTGCCGTCGGATATTATCGCTCCGTCTTTTCCCATAGTCAGAATCACATTTTCCACGCCCAGACCGTGAAACTTATCCAGATATTCTTCTTTCGATGCGTCTCCGAAAATATGGTAAGAGTCATCGAGTGAAGGTTTGCACAGATAACATACCGAAAGAACTTCTTTCAGCACCGGTAACGCATCGGCGTCTTTTTCCCATAATTTTTTCCTGTAATTGGGGTCGAAGCAGATTTTTGTACCATGTTTTCTGCACAATTCCAGCGTCTTGATTATCAGTTTCCTGGAGGGGTTCATAGAAACGGGCCATGAGCTGAAGTGGAAAAATTCGCAATTTTCGACTATCTTTGCAAGATTATGAGGTTCTTCTATGTTGTGGTCGGCGGCGCGGGCCGGAAAAAACTGCGGATTGCCTCTGGATTTGGTCACGAAAACCATGGAGGTGTGATTCTGTTCATCGGTCTGAATCCCTTCGAGGGATACTCCTCTTTCTTTCAGGCTCGATTTGAGAAAATCACCGAAAGAATCGTTGCCGACACGTGAGATGAAATGTGGTCTCAAGCCGAGATCGGAAAGATTTGCCGCGATATTCGCGGGCGAACCTCCGGCATATCTTTCGAATTTGAATGCGTTTTCGAGGTTTTCCGTATAATCTTCCGTGACCATGTCTATCAGTATCTCTCCGATTAAAAGAATATCGTGCATTTTAAAGCCTCCTCAGTTATTATATCAGAAATTTACCCAAATTTACGAAAATTTTCTGATATTTGCGAATAGTTTCGATAACAGAAATTGACTATATGGCACCGCATTGTGCTAAAATTTTCATGTATCAAATTATAAACCGGAGAGTGGGTATTTTGAAAAGATATCAGTTTATATTCCTGATTCTGTTTTCTGCTTTTTCGTGTGTTTTTGGTGCAAATCGTGCCGGGGAAATACATTCGGAATTTTTGGACCTGGTAAACGGTTACCGGATGAGAAACGGAAGGAATACGCTTGTTCTGAAGTATCACGATATATCACAATCCTATACCAATTACCAGGCCGATATCGACAAATACATAGGGCACAGGGGATTTGACTCCCGTGGGGATATGGTCGAAGAAAAGCTTGCGGAAGAGGGGATTCTTGATTATTCGAAACCGGGATCGTTCCACGTGGCGGAAAATGCCGGTTATTGCGATTATTCCGCAAACGCCGCCAAAAGACTTTTCGAGAGCTTTGTGGCAAGCTCTTCGCACAGAAAGAACTTACTCGGTAACTTTAAATACACATCGCTCGGTGTTAGCATAAGCAAAACCGGAAAAGTGATACTCTGCCAGCTGTTTTTTTGATTATTTATAAATATATTTAATCTGTGCTGAGATGTGAGGCATCACGTCTCAGAAATAAACAGTTCTAAAATAAAAACGTATCAAAATGATGGAAAACCAAAAAGATCGATTGTGCTTATAATATTGATAAAGAATTTGTAGCTGTAATAGTTAAAAATAAAAAGGGGAATATATGAAAAATGATATCAGGTGTATACAAAGATATAATAATTACAGAAAAGCTTTTTCCAATTTAACCGAAGCAATTGAAATTACAAAAGAAAGAAAACTGAGTAAGCTTGAAAAACAAGGACTTATACAGGTTTTTGAACATACATATGAGCTTGCATGTGATATGCCCCCAGAAGTGAAACAGATAAAAAAGGACAGTGTAGCATAAAGAGTGTCTCAATCTCATGAATTGCCACAATTCATGAGAATCAGTAAGCGGATAAGTGAAAATGAACAGGAGCGATGAAATCATGAGTTTAGCCGATAAATTGAGACAGGAAGGGAAACTGGAAGGCAAATTAGAAGGAGTAATAGAAGGGGAGAAATCAGGTAAGGAGAGTATTTTGTGGAAACTGATTTTAAAAAAATTTCCTAAAGTCCCGGTAAATTACCATGAAAAGATAAAAAAACTTGATGTTGATAAACTCGATATACTCGGACTTGAAATTTTAGATATGAAAGAAATCTCTGAACTCGACAGGTTTTTATGACGGTTCTTTAGAATTTATCCAAATTACTTTATAATAAATCTATACTGAGAATAAATGATATCACAATACGCTTTCGGATAGGGCAAACAGTTTTTTAATCGTGTATATGGTTCCGGCATCAAGCATGGTGAAATTCAAATTCGGGAAAAAAGGACATTTCACAGAACTGAGGCCATTGTAATGCAATTCGGCGGCAAATTTCTTTTTAGTACCGGTTTTATCCGTTTGGGTACAGTATCCGCAATCATCACAGGCTTTGGTTCTCTCAAATATGAGTTTCCGCAAATCTTCATCCAGGGTTGAATAACCGTTGAATAAAATTCTGAATTTGGGAACACCGAAAGAAAAAGACAGCTGATATTTGTTGCGCCAGCTGAAGCTGACTCTCATATGGGATTTGCTTCCGGTACCGTGATTTTTTTGCCATAAGACGCTCAATTCGTCATTTATCGGTCTGAAGCCGTTTAAAAACAGATATTCTTCGAACAGACTTATTTCTTCGATATTTTCAATCATTTTACCGAACATGTGATTTGTTCTGTAAAGCTTGTCTTTATACCTTCCGTGCAAAAACATGGTCAACTGCTGTGTTCTTTTCATATTGCCCTTTACGATCGTACAATACAGGTATTTCCATGCCGGGAAAATCAACGGATATTCCGGGCAGGCTAAAACCGTATAGGTTTCGGTTTTGGTGATTTTTAAACCGAATTTCTCCAATTTCCGAATCGTAGCTTTTGTTATGTTTACGGATGATTTGGCGATATGCATTTCCTTTCCTTTTACATCTCCGTAATTTCCCAGTTTGAAGAGATATTCGTAAAAATCGAAGAATTTTTTTTCGATTTTTTCCATGGACAGTATCAGTTCAGGAATATGCCTGTTCAGCATCCAGTTTTCGTAGCATCCGTCCGGTTCGTGTGAGATGTTTATTATCTCCGGGGTTTCGTAAATGGTATCCACGGAATCGCGCAGGAAAGAATGCATCTGTCTCTGTGATTCCGTATTCGCATTTTCGTCCTCAACCTCCAGAAACTCGGGAAAAGTGGATTTGAAGGCGTATATTATTCTGTTGCCGAGAGATTGAAATGTCTGTCCGGTTTCAATGTCAACCATGCTAAACCTCCGTTTTATTTGTTGAGATAATTTAGCATAAAAAACATGACACGTTTTGTCATGTTAGCTTCTTCACATGACCATTTTCAAATTATTTTTTCATTCCGAACCACAGCACGTCCCCCCAATGAACGAAGCCGGCTTTTTCGGACATGTTTCTTGATGGTGTGTTTTCAACTATTATATGGGCATATGGCTGGAATCCGTAATTTATAACTTTTTTTATCAGATCGTTTGATATGGTCAATGCGTGGCCTTTTTTCCTGTGTTCCTTAAGCGTGTACATTACCCCCAGAGAACCATCCTCCCGCATCATGGCCCACGAAATCGGAGATCCGCTTTCATCCCTGATAACGGATGAGGGATTTTTTTCAATGCACGTTTTAAGATAAAGATAACTGCCTTCATCCTTGTAAGTGTAATAATCGTTCACAATGTTGAGGTCGGCTTCTTTCAAGTTGTCAAGTGAAACATCGAGATTTTTAAAGTAATCGTATTTTTCTTCCGGAATGTAGTAAAGGCAGCAATGTTCTTTCCATTCCACCTCGTAATCATACAGGGCATCGATGACTTTATCCGCGATGTCCATAGGCAATCCGCAAAAACCAACTGTGTCCGGAAATTTAAAATTCCTGAGCATGGTTTTCAGATTTCCCGGGTCTTGGGAGAATACGGCATACCAGTCTTCATAACCGTTGATGGCGTTGAATACGAACTGGCTTGCATTTTTTAAGCCGTCGACGTATAAACTCCATTCATCCGCATTTTTCATACGTCCGATTACGTTTATGTTTTCTATCGGGTATTTTTCAAGAATTGATGAAATACTATCCTTACTGTCAGTTTTTAAAAGCATCGCATCCTCCATTTAGTTTAAGTATTCATGATTTTGAATGGTTGTTTAAGAGCCGGAGTTCCCTGATGAAAAAACATTTTCCAGCGATTATCCGTGAACTTCCAAATAGAGCTTCGGTTTGCGAGAGTTGCAGTGCCGTTTTTTTCATCGGTTTTAACGGAGAAATATCTTGCGAGCAGCACGGTATCGGAAAGGATTTCTATTGAAAAATCGCGTAAATCGTATTTAACAGAGGTTACGGGATTTGTGTCTATTATATCCCCTTTATGATATTTCCATATGTTGCCCGAGCTGCAGAATTCGATGAAATCCTCCGAAAGCAGATGTGAAATTTCTTCGGCGCATTGTCTGATTTCAGGCTGGAGCAGCCGCATTTCAAGTTCGTATATTTTTTTACTCAATATTTCTTTCCGGGAAGGGTTATCGCACTTTACACAAAATTCTTCATATTTTTTCCGGTTCAGCTTAAATGTCAAACCGTCATACGATTTTCCACGTACCGTCCTGATACCGGTTTTTCTTTGGCATTCCTCAAAACCGATTTTGCTTATCAAGCCCAATACCCTTTCGTTACCCGACCAGGTCTGGGTGTAAATATCTTCAAAACCGTTTGACGACAGATAGTCTATGAAAAGTTTCCATGCAGCTGTGGCGTATCCCCTGTACCGCGCGGACAAGTCGGGAATGTCTACCCCTATTGTGCAGAAACCTCTTTCACGTGTATATTCGAAATGTCCGTCAATGTTGTAAGAATTGCACCAACCGATATGCTTTCTGCTTTCATCGTTGATGCAGATCTGAAAACTTCTGCGTATTCTGTTTTCGTTTTCTTTCTGCTCAAGTTGGTTCAACTTGTCTTTGTGGTATTTCTCCGCGTCAAAGGCATCATTTCCGGCTTCATTTTCCCAGGGTGCGTCCCAGAGCTGCCATTCCGTTTCCAAAGTTTCCCATCTTATCATATCGTTTATGTCTGATTCCTCAAAATCTCTTAGAATTACTTTATCACTTCTCAATTCCATATTGCCTCCGACTATTTTACGGCTACAGCAGTTTTTGCAGCTGTGAATGCGCATCTTTCAGCCATGGATGGACAACTTTCAACGAGGTTTCCCGTTGCAGGAGATAGTCCAAAAAGTAAAATGTTCCATGATCAAGGGAGATACTCAGTTTTTCCAACAATTCGTTCAGATATGGTGGATTTCCATGCTGATCCCATTGGATTTTATCTGCGATAAAAACTATTTTATCGATATCCGAAGCATCTTTTTTAAGAGTGGTATGGCATCCGATGGCACCCAGTATTTCGGTATCTTCGATTTTAAATATACAGGAGGCTATTTCGGCGGAAAGTTTCTGGTGAATTATCAGTGGGAAGATTTCTTCTTCCGCTAAAACTTCAATCCCCCTTTCACGTGCAGCGTCAATCCTGTGTCCGTTTGGTATGATGGCACTTATATCGTGCAGCCAGCCTGCAGTTTCCGATTTTTGACGGTTCGCACCGAATTTTTCGGCAAGTTTTCCCGCTTCGGCTGCCACTGCCTTCGAATGTATCGCGGTATTCGGACAACCGTATGAATCCAATACTGAAACTACGTCACCGGGAATATCCCCGGTGATTTTTATTTTGTTGATTAAGTCATTTATAGTTTTAATATTTTTCACCTCAGCAAATTCAAATTGTCCAGCAGGGTATCCACAATTTCTTCTTCACCGTTTGTTATATTCGAAAATACATTTATGGTTATTTTTTCATTCGGCAGATGTCTGGAAAAAAATCCAACCCCCGCATCTCCGCCTGTGATAAAAAATAAACTGTCATCGAGATATTTGTAAATCCCGCATCCGTAACCACATCTTTCGTTGAATTCGTGATATGTTTTCAAATAAACTTCGGTGAGTTTTTCCGAGAGTATTGCGTTGGAGAAAAAAGCCTCCCATAAGTTCACAAGATCTCCGGAATTGGTGTACATTCCGCCGTCACCTCCGCCTCTAATGGGAAGTTGGAATATATTCGTGGTGGTTCTGTCTTCAAAATACCCGTTTGCCGTATTCGCCGGCAGGCAGTTGAATGCGAAAAAACCTGAATTATTCATATTTGCTGGTTTTAGCACGTATTCAGTTATGAAATCCCGGTAAAGTTTCCCAGTGATCTTCTCTATCAGAATGCCCAGAAATACGTATCCGCCGTTCGAATACGAGTACCTTTCACCTGCTTTGAACTTCATCTTTTCATTTTTAAAAAGCGGGTAATAATCGCCGGGCGTTTCAAGTTTGCACCAGGGAATCTCCACCGCGAAATTGTCGTAATCCTGTTCCTTTTCCTCGTCGTAATAATCGAAAATTCCGGATGTGTGGGTAAGCAAATGCAATACTGTGGCTTTTTCATCTATAAAACCGGTGTTTTCGGGAAAAAGTTCTTCCATTTTACTTTCAAGTGATAATTTCCCCTGGTCTATGAGCACCCCTATTCCCAAGGCCGTGAAGAATTTGGTTCCGGAAGCTATTCCGAACACCGTATCCGTATTGTTGGGCATTTTGTTTTTGATGTCGCGATATCCGAATCCTTTGTCGTATATTATTTCTCTTCCCTTGCAAATGGAAACGACTCCGGAAAAATCGGTACCTGAAGCCGTGTTTTCAATCTTTTCAATCAATTCTCTCATTTTTTCCTCCTTATCATTCAGGCAATACGGAACGATATACTGAAAAATCAAATAAAAATATAAATCCGATCCAACATACATATGGCTTGTTTTTTTTATGTTGCTTTCGTATTTTTCACGAAAATGAACCGCATCCGGGGTTATCGCTCCGAACATGAAATTTCCGGGATTTTTATGTCAGGTATGTTTTTCAAAATGTTGTATGCGATATGTAAATGTGTCATGCCGAAAGGCATTGTCTGTTCCTCCGTAGTATTTTGTTTTTCAGTTTGCGCCGAGCAATCGCCCAAAAATCTCAGAAAGTGTATTTCACGTATTATGTAGCGTATGTTGATGAAATTCGGACAGAGTTCTCCATAAATTTTTTCGGTGCCGAATACCGATGTTTTATTTTACCATTTATACCGCATAAATTAAAAAACAACAGATAAAAGAGAATGAATTTAAAATATGATAAAATAAAAATGCGTTTACGGATGTTTTTAAGAAGTTCAAAACTTGCATTATAGACTTCATGAGAAAGGAAAATATTCCGAACTTAAATTCGGCAAAGCTTGCATTCCTTTTTCAGTAAGCGGTTTTCAGGAAAGGAATAAGAAAAAATGCCTAACAGCCGGATAACAAAGCTTGCCATAGCGGCCGTTATAAAAGAATTGGCCAGGGAAAAGGATTTTAAGGACATATCGGTTCAGGATATAGTGTCCGGGTGCGGAATAAGCCGAAAGACTTTTTACAATCATTTTCAGGATAAATTTCAACTTGTCGACTGGATATTCAAGCAGGAGATATTCGAAAAAATTCTTTCAACTACCACCGTCCGTGATTGGAAACAGGGATCTCTGGCACTTTGCCGTTATCTTAGCGATAACAGGGAATTCTATCTGAATATGCTGCGTTTTGAGGGGCAGAACAGTTTGAAACAATATCTTTATGATTTGACGGACGCACAGATAAAAATGCTTGTATCCGAACTGCTGAAGGGCCGTAGGATTTCCGGCGGAGATTTGACATTCATAATCGAATTTTACTACCATGCCTTTATCGGTACGCTTTCTGTTTGGGTTCAGCAGGATATGAAGGGTTCACCCGACCGTATAGTGGACCTTTGGTGCGGACTCGTCGACAACAGTCTGGAGAATTTCATAGCTAAATTCGCGCACTGAAATATGTCTACATCGGCTTGTATTTGTGTAAAAAGTACACGGCTTGTTCTCTTTGTAAATTTTCATAACCGCTGTATGTTGCTATAATAGTTCCATTCGAGGAATTATTCGCAACTTGAAAATACAGAAGGGGATGATTTGTTATGAAAAAGTACAGGGTTATCGTATGGGGACTTGGAAACGTAGGCAGGGCAGCAGTACGCATGATACAGGAAAAAGAAAGTCTGGAACTCGTCGGAGCGATAGATGTCGACCCGAAAAAGATAGGCAAAGATGCCGGCGAGGTATTCGGCTTTCCGAAAACCGGCGTAACCGTGAGTGATGATATAGAAAAAGTATTCGCCATGGATGCGGATGTCATCCTTGATTATACCCCCCTGGTCAGAGACGAGAAAGGCGGGTTCACTCCGAGTGCCATGGATGTGTGCAAAGCACTCAGATCAGGGAAAAATGTGATTACCACTCTTCCCATCTACTATTCAAAAGTTCTTACACCTGAAATTTATGAGATGATCAATAACTGTGCGATTGAAAATGGCGTTACATATCTGCCGTCCGGATTACTGCCGGGAGCGTATGCATCATACATTCCGATGGTGGTTGCCGGCATCATGGGACGGGTTGATAAAATTGTCGTGGAAAGCGGTGAAGACGATCAGCACAATTATTCCAGCTGGGTGAAGGTATTCGGATACGGAACCGATCCCGAAAAATTCCCGCTCAATAGGCTGAAAGCAGGTATCGCTTCATATTATGTGTCCGGTGTATATGAAATGGGTGACAGACTCGGCTTCAAGTTTGATGAAGTAAAAGTGGAACACGAATATTTTACGGCACCGGAAGAGTTGCACCCGATATTCGGTACGGTAGAAAAAGGTACGCTTTGCGGCCATCGTTTTGTGATGAGCGGAATGGTTGCCGGCGAAGAGAAGGTAAGCCTCAGATATGTCCATAAGATATGCGATGATGTTGCTCCTGAACCGGCTATCCGCGATCATATACATATAGAAGGATTGCCCGGGGATATCGATGTGGACCTGAAAGGCATGATGCCTTTGGATGAAAGCTATGTCACAAGTGCCGCGCCTACGATAAACATCATACCGGCAGTCGTTGAAGCCGAACCGGGATTCCGCCAGGCGATGGATCTGCCTGTTGCCGTTCCCATTCGCTGAGGGGTGTGCTGCACATGAAGTATGAATTTGACTTTACCGACAAAGTTGTACTGATTACAGGTGCAAGCCGCGGCCTGGGCAGAGCATATGCCTGTGGATTTGCCCGCCTGGGCGCGAAACTTATCCTTACGGCCAGGGACAAGACCATGCTTGAGGAAACTGCAAAACTCGTTGAAAAGGAAGGATGCAGCAATTATCTGATAATACCCTGCGATGTGCTTGCCATAAATGATATGGATCGTATGATCGAAGAAGTCGACAGGGTTTACGGACGTCTGGATATTCTGGTAAACAATGCCGGTGTCGGGCATAAGATACCCGCGGTAAAGGTATCTGTCGAAGAATGGCGCCGTGTGATCGGAACGAATTTGGATGCGCCGTTCTACCTTTGCACACGTATCGCTGAAAAATTCATGATTCCTCAGAACGGTGGAAGTATAATCAATATTGCCTCTATGGGAGGATTTGCCGGAATTCCCGGCGGCGCCGCATACAGTGCGAGTAAATCCGGATTGTTGAACATGACACGTGCCCTTGCCGGAGAATGGGCGAAAAACAATATCAGAGTCAACTGCGTATGCCCGCATTATACCGAAACAGATATGGTAAAACCGCTTATGGCATACGATCAGTGGATGAAGCTTAACAACTTGAGAACACCTCTGGGGCGTCTTGCGCAACCGGAAGAAACCGTAGGATCGGTTTTGTTCCTGGCGAGCAATATGGCCTCCTATATAACCGGCAGCTACATACAGGTTGACGGTGGTTCGCTTGGGGTAGCCTACTGAGAAAATAAAAAATTATTACGTATAAATCATGAAAGCCGCCGTCTGTAGACGGCGGCTTTTTATATACAGGTTTTTACAGCGGGATTTTTTTATTGGCGGAACCAACACAGTTCGCAATAAACGGTGGTGAAAAATATGGTACAATTAAGTAACGAATATATCGGATTTTTCAATTATCATTTTGATTAATTATCTCTGATTTATTTGCAACAACTGCCTTTATTCAATTCTTTCTTATGAATCAAGGGGGATAAAGATGAGAAAAACACTTTTTGTTATAATCATTGTCTTGTCGCTGGTGATTATCGGATTGTTTCTTTTAGTGAGTTATTTGAACCCGGAAGAAAAAGCGGAAAATTCAATCAATTTCATCAGCAACGATGAAAACTATGTTTACCCTATCCGGGAAGGAGGGGCATTGAGTTATTGGAATACCATGCCCGATGAAATAGACGATGAATATGACAGTTATTCGCAGACCCCATTGTATGAAGAAATAGAAAATAAATCAGGAGTGAAGTTGAATTTCGAATATACCCCGACGAGTTACAACGATTTGTTGATAATGCTGGCATCCGGAGAAGTCGCGGATATAATTGAATTCGATTGGTCATGGTATCCGGGTGGGATTGAAAAGGCTATAAAGGATGGGCATATTTTAATCTTAAACGATTATCTTGAAAAATACTGCCCCTATTTGCATTCATACCTCAGGGCAAACCCCGAAATAGATAAAATGATCAAAACTGACGACGGATTTTATTACACATTCCCGCTGATACAGCTGGACGATTTATTCAGAACCTATTACGGTCCTTTTTTGAGAAAAGACTGGCTTGATAGGCTCGGCCTCGAAATCCCGGAAACCATAGATGAATGGCATACCGTATTGAAAAATTTCAAAGAGGAGATGGATGCATTTGCTCCACTGTCTTTCAGCTATGGTGGCAGTATGGCTTTTTGCGGTGCGTTTGGGGTTTTACCCGGATACTACCTTGAAGGAGGAGATGTTGTTTACGGTGCCGTGACAGATGAATATAAAGAGTACATGGCTACCCTGAAAAATTGGTTTGATGAAGGACTCATCGATCCCAATTTCTCCACGGCAAAAAGCAACCAGATAAAAAAACTCTTTCAAGAGGACCAGTGTGGTGCGACTGTCGGATATGCAGGCGGAAACATTAGCAGCTGGACTAATGAATTCAGAGACGGAAAACCAGAATTTGAGATCACCGCAACTCCGTATCCCGTGCTGAAAAAAGGAGATACTCCCGAATTCGGACAAAGCACATATTTGTGCAGTGTGTCACTGACGCCGGTTATTTCAGGTAAATGTGAGGATATAGAACTCGCATGCAGATTTCTGGATTTTGGATATTCCCCCACAGGCCATATGATTTACAATTTCGGAGTTGAAGGCGAATCTTACACTATGGTGGACGGGTATCCGACATACACCGAAAAAATACTGCATTCGGGTGAATCGATAACCAAAAGCATGTCGAAATACATCAGGGCAAACACGCGCGGGCCGTTTGTCCAGGACAGGCGCTACTACGAACAGTATCTGCAGGTACCACAAGCTTACGAAGCGTTGCAGGTATGGAGAAGGACGAACATGAAAGAACACCTGATACCCCCGATAACGCTTACCACGGAAGAATCGATAGAGTTTTCGGAGATTAGCGCGAAAATAGATGATTTCGTATTCACGATGTTTTATAAATTCGTATACGGCGAAGAATCGCTGGACAGTTACGGGGATTATGTGGAAGAAATCTACGGTTTGGGATTAGAAAGAGCATTGGAGATCAAGCATAATGCGTTGGAGAGGTACTACGGCAGGTGAGAACAAATTTATTGTCCGTGGCAAAAAATTTTGGCAAATCTTTTTTTTCGAAATTAATATATCTGTTTTTGATACTGATCACAGTACCGATTTTCATAATCGTTACCGTATCAAACATGAACGCGGTTAATGTTGTCAAGAGAAATGCGGAAATTTCTCTTGAGAGGGTAACGGAGCAGGCTTATAACGCTTTTTTATCCATAGTGAATGGCATCGACGAAATATCGCTGCAGCTAATTTCAAGCGATCTGGTGAGGGAATACTGTACGAGCTCCGAAACATCCGTTGCGGATATTGAGCTCAGAAAAAGCAAGGTGAGCGAATATCTGTCAGGACTTAAATATGGGAATAAATTCATAAACAAAATTTCTCTGTTTTCACTTACGGAAGATTCCTACGGTCTTGATATAGGTATGGATGATTCCGTAAATTCTTTCGGACTGTTGAGCGGAGAAGAGAGAAAAAAATTCATCGAAGGCGAATTCATATCGTCGATTATCGCCGACAACGGGAAAGCTTCATTTCACGTACTCAGCCGTAATCCCAACTACAACGATATCGGAAGGCTGTACTTCACAAGATTGCTTAAAGACATACGAACCGGAAGAAACCTCATGATAATATCGATCTATTTTTCTGACTACGCCGTCACGGAATTTTTAAGAGGTCTCGACTTGAAAGAACAGTATGGATTTGCGGTTCTTACTGTTAACGACAGGAATGTCTTCATTTCGGACGGCAGTAAGTACAGAGTGGAGAGCGGTGTTTTCAGCGACAAGAGATTCGGTGATTTCAACCTTGAAAGAAACACGTTCGTACTCGAAAGCACAGGGATATCGGGTTTTATAGAAACGGAAGAAGAAATGCTTGTGAGTTATTTCCAGAATGAAAAGCACAAGCTGAGGATCATGAGTTTTTTACCTGTAAGCAGTCTTACAAAATCCCTGGACGAGACACTGCCTTTTTCCATAATGATTACCGTGATCATAGTCGCCGTAGCCATTATTTCGGGAGTTTTGTTTTCGATTTATTTAAAAAAGAGAATAGATACCATAAACAAACAGCTTTCGAAGATTGAAGAAGGGTTTTTTAACGTTGAATTTGAAACCATAAAAGATGATGAGATCGGTTTGATAGAAAACGGGATTATCTCCATGTGCCGTAAACTCTACACCAATACAGAAGAGCTTGAGGCAGGTTACGAAGAGCTTTTCGTGATGAATCAGGAATTGATAAGCATGAACGAACAGATCGAGGCTTCCAACAAGACGAAGGACAACTTTCTCATGAACATCAGCCATGAACTAAGAACACCCATGAACGCTATCATCGGCATGACAAAACTCGTAATTCAAACGCCGGTTACTCAGGAACAGCGAGAATACCTGAAAATGATAGAAACGTCTTCATCCAGGCTTATGGAAATAATAAAAGAACTGCTGGATCTGACCCAGATAGAGAATGGCGAGATGATATTGGTGAATAAAGTTTTTTCGCTTAAAAATCTTTGCGGCGATATAAAAAGGGTTTTTAATTTAGGCATAGATAAAAACAGCATAAAATTCAGATGCAGCATCTCGGATTCAATCCCCGACAGACTCGTGGGCGATGCTGGCAAGATCAAACAGATTATTTCCGGTTTAATGGGAAATGCCGTGAAATTCACAAAAAAAGGCGAGATAGGATTTGACATATTCGATGAAGGCAGCGACGGAAAGAGTGAAAGTTTCAAAATAGTGGTTTCGGATACCGGCATAGGAATTGATGAAAGTAAAAAAGATATGATTTTTGACAAATTCACACAGGCGGATTCTTCGCTGACCAGGCAATACGGCGGAACCGGGTCCGGCCTTTACCTGGTAAAAAAACTGGTTGAACTTATGAACGGGAAGATAGAATTTGAAAGCGAAGTGGGGCGCGGATCGACTTTCATGGTGACTTTAAAACTCGAAATTGCCGAATGATTTTTGTTAACCCGCAAGAATCCCTACCTGTCAGCGGCAAATTAGGGCTTGCTGAACAACTCCAAGATTCTCATAAAAAGAGGAACACGAGGGTAAAAATGGTATAATAGATGCATGAAAAAGTGACAAAAACAGACAAAAGTCATGCATCTGAGGTGAGAAATGTACAGCGGAAGAAATTTAAAACAGCAGGAACTTGAAGGAATTGTAAACGACTTTAACATAAAACTGGACTCGGATAATCGCTGGGTAAAGATGAGTAGAATGATACCCTGGGGAGAAATAGAAGAGAAATATGCTAAGACATTCAGAAATAAGAGAAACGACGGAAGACGTGCGAAAAGAGCCCGGGTGGCAATAGGATCGTTGCTGGTGCAGCAAATCCTGAAACTTACAGACCGTGAAACAGTACAGATGATAAAGGAAAATCCGTATATACAGTATTTTCTGGGATACAACGAATTCAGGATGAAAGCACCGTTTGATGCGAGTACCATGGTGCATTTCAGAAAAAGATTCAGTGTAAAAATAATAGCGGAAATCAACGACATGATACTTGAAAAGATGAGAAGTGAGGAAACTCAAAAGAAGAACGATGATGATGACGATGATATAACATCCGGACAGAACACCTGTCCGGATGAAGAGACAAAAAAAGAAGAAAAAGATGGGAATCAGGGAAAACTCATGTTGGATGCCACTTGCGTACCCGCGGACATAAGATATCCAACTGATTTATCGTTACTGAACGAAGGCAGAGAAAAAATAGAGAACATGATAGACATAGCGTGGGAAAAGTTGAAAGAAACCGGGAGAGTCAAACCCAGGACGTACAGGCTCAAAGCGAGAAAATCATATCTGGCAACGGCGAAAAAACCGGGGCACAGAGGAATACGAAATGCAATTAAAAGCCAATTACAGTATCTGGGAAGGGACTTGAACATACTGGACGAACTGTTAAAAGAAAACAGCGAGAGGGAAGAAAACAACCTGCTCAACGACAAACAGACAGAAACGGTTTCGATAATCCGAACCTTGTATACACAACAGAAACAGATGCACGAAAGCAGGATACACCGGATAAAAGACAGAATAGTAAGTATAAGCCAGTTCTGGGTAAGACCGATAGTAAGAGGGAAGGCAAAATCACCGGTAGAATTCGGAGCCAAACTGGAGATAAGTGTAGTGGATGGATTCACAGGGATAGAAAAGATAAGCTGGGACAACTTCAACGAGGGACAGGGGCTTATTGAATCCGTGGAACGTTACAGGGCAAAATACGGATATTATCCCGAGTCGGTGCTGGCGGACAAACTGTACAGAAACAGAAAAAACCTGGAATATTGCAAAGAACACGGGATACGGCTCAGCGGACCCAGACTCGGCAGACCGCCGAAAGATGAAAAAAAGACGAAAGAGCACAAAAAACTTGAATATCTGGACACATGTGAAAGAAACGCGGTGGAAGGCAAATTCGGAGAAGGAAAGAGAAGATACACATTGGAACTGAACAAAATGAAACTCAGAGAAACCTCCGAAACATCGATAGGAATGAACATTTTAACCATGAACATCATGGCTTACTACCGGAGGTCTCTGAAATTTTTGTTTATTTTTTTCATTTTGTCAAAAATATCCGATTTTTTCGATTTCCGACAGAAATTTGCCTCAAAAAGAGTTTGCTTTACCCTTTGTTGTTAATATATCATTACTGAATTTCCGGGTTTTCTTGTTGTTCAGCAAGCCCAAATTAGATTTGAATATTTCCGTGCAATACGGCAACGATGTCGAATACCTTACAGGATAACGGCAGATGCGTGTTATCATATTGAAATAATTTAAGATGGTGGTGAAATATGAATTATAAAAAAATTATCGGTGAGAAATGCTATCTCTCACCGATAACACCGGATTTGTCTGAAAGGTGGGCGGAATGGCTGAACGATTTCGAAGTGTCGCTTCTTCTCGGTGAAGAAGTTCTCATGCTGCTGAATACGGAGAATCAGGCAAAAATGATTGACGATTCGATTTCGGATCCGGGCCGCACCACCAGGATATTCAGTATCGTGGATTTGAGGACGGAAAATCCGATAGGAAGATGTATGATATTCAACGTCAACGAAAATTCAAAAAACGCCATGGTTGGAATATTCATTGGGGAAAAGGAATACTGGAACGGCGGATACGGAACAGAAGCACTCTCACTGCTTGTCGATTTCGGATTCAACCTGATGAATCTGAACAGCATAATGCTCGGAGTGTTCGCTTTCAACAAAAGGGCCATAGCATGCTACAAGAATGTGGGCTTCAAGGAAATAGGAATAAGAAGAAAGGCGAGAGTAATCGCCGGAGAAAGCTATGATGTCCTCTTTATGGACATACTGCCGGAGGAATTCGAATCCCCATACGTCAAAAGAGAACTGAGTAGGATAAAGGAAAATCTTGACCGAAACTGACAAAGCCGATTTGCATAGTTGTCTGCACAACGATGCGGATATTTCGAATTCAAACACCGGCTTTCATTCGGACAGAATATCGTTTATCCAGCTGTAGCAATCTTCAAGCTCCTCATCGGTTATCAGATCGGATCTGTGTTCGAACATGACCTTGAAGGATTTGTTTACTTCGCTTATGGTTTTCAGATACCTTGCGATATCCGCCCAACCCTCTTCCGGAGATAAACCGGGCAGTGCCGGAAAGTGGCTGTGCTTGAGGTTGGTGTTTGCCTTCACGTTCCAAAGATGCACGACTTCGGCGTAACGGGCGAACTTTCTCACCGTGGCGAAAGAATCGAAATTCTGGTCGGATTTGTCCTGAAGATGAAGTCTTCCGATATCCAGGCAAATCCTGATACGATTGTATTTATCCAGCAGCTTTTCAAGGAAATCGGTGCCGTATACGTATCTGTTCAGGGCATCGAATTCAAGCACGGGGATAAAACCGTTTTTCATACCGATATCCGACAGCCATTCGAACAGCTCTTCACTTTTTTCCGAAAAAAGATCGAAAGAATAATTCTTTTCGAAGTAATACTCCGTATCATCCGCAAACCTCCAGTTTGACCAGTTTACAGACTCGTCCAGAATTACCGGTTTGGGGTAATGCAGCAATATGTAATGCGGTTTTATGTCGCTCAGAAACTCGAATTCCCTTTCCATGTATTCATACGAATTTCTGCAGACCTCTTCATCCAGGGAAAGAAATTGAGGATCACGCAACCTCCACCCTCCCGATCTCAGCGGAAAATGGACGCAAATACTGAAATTGTCGTCGCGGGCAGAATTCATCAACTTATCCGTACATTGTTTTCCGGTAAGCATACACGCTTCCACTCCGAAAAAATCCTTCCGGAAGTCTCTTGCCTGCTTTTCTGTATCGAAATTGCCGTATTGGCCAATCATGAATCTTTTCATCTGTCAGAACCGTTTATTATTTCAACTTTTATTGCCCTTCCGTTTTTTTCACTGGATTCTGTTTTCGAATTGTTCGGAGCTTTAATTTCGACAAAACTGACATTATCACCTTTTTTTAATTTATACCTTGATTTCTGGGAAACGTTGGTCAAAGAATAAAAATAGTCTCCGCTTTCGTTGTTTATTATCCCGAACCCCTGAAATGTTCTTTTTATTTTTCCGGTCAATTTAATTTCATCATCCGGCTTCTCAACTACCTTGACAGAATAATTGGGCGGTGTTCTGCCGTCGTCTATCACTTCCACTAAATCCGGCAGTTCACGTACGATTTCAAGCAGAGTCTTATGGTTGTAGTCCCTCGGGTCAAAATTGGGGAATCTGTTTCTGATGGTAATTCCCAGATCCGAAAGTCTTATCGAGTTATCCTCCTGCAATATACTGTTTTCAACGGCATAATCCATTATGCTGCTTATATCCAGTGGCCCGCTTTTGATTTTGTCTTCAATGACCGTAATCTTCTCTTCGGAAATGCTCTCGATGTTTTCCAGGTAAGTGTATTTGTTGCAGGAGTTTACCCAGATTTGTTTCGCGTTTTTCTTGCCTATTCCAAGCACAAAAAAACCTTTTTCCCTGAGCCTGAGTGCCAGACTGTAAAAATCAGAGTCTGTCGAAACGATACATATTGAATTGATATTTGTATTTGTGTGTATGAGTTCGATGGCATCCATGATAATCGCATTATCTGTGGCGTTGTCTCCCGATCGGAATTGCTGTATAGCTCTGATCGGATGATGAAACAATTTCTCTCTCCAACCGTTCATATTAGGTGTTGACCAATCACCGTAAATTCTTTTTATGAGGATTTCTCCTTCATTGTTTACTTCCCGTAAAATGTTTTCAAGATAACTGGGGGAAATGTTGTCCCCGTCAATCAGCAACGCATACTTATTCATTATACCTCCGGAAGTTGATATGAATGTTTATAAAAATAAAATTAAATATACTATTATTAAATATATTTTACCATAAAAGTAATTTGCCTCGAAAACAAATATTTAAAGGATTGGCGTTTATTTTTATTCCGTGAATCTGTCTGTGGATATCTGCCCATGATATAATGGCGGCATAACATTTTTCCGGTCATGCAAAGAAGCAGAACGACACATTGAGCCGGGAATAATCTTTTCCGAGAAGAGGGTAAAATGCTCAGATTCATAATTCCGGATGAAAAACGCGCATCAGAATATCTGGTGCTTTGCAAAGAATACGCCGCCGAGAACAATTCGCGGCACAAAAGCGTGAATTCGCTTGAAAAATCCGTTGAAAGAATAAAACAGGACATCGGTTGTGAAAACGGCATCATTCCGTTTGGCGATGAATATACGATAACCCGGTGGGTCGAAAATGAAAACGGAGAACTGGTCGGAACGTGCAGATTGAGGCCGGAATTGCAGAATCTATCGGTAAATGTCGATGGACACATAGGATACGACGTCAGACCCGGATACAGAAAAAGAGGATACGGAAGCGAAATATTGCGGCTCGCACTGACGGAAATCCGAAAACACAAAACAGGCAGCGTGCTGGTAACCTGTGCGGACGATAACGTTGCATCATGCAGGATCATCGAAAAAAACGGCGGAACGCTTGAAAAAATACTGTTCGATGAAGATGATCAAATCGATGTAAGAAGGTACTGGATTGGAAAATAAACAGATGCTTCCTATACACTGCCTGTTAACCCGCTTAAAAACTGAAAATGAAAAGAATCTCCGCCGGGACTTTGGCGATGCACCATACAAAACACACTGCCGAAAGAAGATGGGTACAATCACGGCAGTGTGTTTTGATAAGCTTATAAGAAGAAAATTCCAAAATAAAATGCAGTTTCAGAAAATTCCGCTCTGAAATTGTGCAATTCCCGAATTGGTTATTTGCCGAAAAGCTCCTTGGCTTTTATTGCGATTCTTTCCCCGAAAATAACGGCCCTTTCCTGCTGATCTTCAGTTCCTTCTTTTATGCAAACCGCCCCGAAATGAGTGTATGGTTTTCCCACTCCCGCACCACCGGAATAAACCACCATTCCCCTCACGAGTAAATGACCGATGAGCGTCAGAAGTGCGAAATCGGCGCCACCGCCGACGAAATTTTCAGTGGCGAAAACTGCCCCGAGTTTTCCTGCAAGACTGCAATTTAAACCCGTATCAAGGAATTTCTTCATTTGCCATGAAAAATCTGCCAGATACGTAGGCGTGCCGAATATGACCGAATCGGATTCTTTGATATAATCAAAATCAGCTTCATTAATATCAAAACATTTCGTTTCAATCCCTTCGATTTTATTCGTACCTTCCGCAATCAACCCGGCTACTTTTTTCGTGTTCTCACTCTCACTGTGGTATAAAATAGCAATTTTAATTTTTATCACCTCTTTTAAATAATTAAAACATTATACCAAATTAAGCTTGTCCGAGAATTTACCTTGATCTGCTCCCCAAGAACGAGACAAATAAAATAGTATACTAAGAAAAAGGGGAGGCGAAAAGATGAAAAACAACAAATACATCATCGAAAAAATAATTCAAATATTGTCAATCAATGAAAAAGCATATAACGGGATATTTATAAGCCATGTTTCTTTTCTGAAATCAGATAGAGAAGTCCTGACTGAAAATTCTGGCTGATATTTATCCCTGTATGCTTTTAAACTTTTCGATTGAAGATTTTCCGAAGACTTAACTTCGATGGGAATTATATTCGAATCTTTTTGTACTAAGAAATCTATTTCACCTGACGATTTATCAGTCGTATAATAATATGGTTCCATTTTCAATTCAGAAATTAATTGCTGCAAAATAAATTGTTCTGTGATTGCGCCTTTAAATTCTTCGAAAACTCTATCACCTTCTATTAAAACTTTAGAAGGCAGATTGCCCATTGCACATAACAATCCAATATCGAACATATAAATTTTAAACGCACGGAAATCAGAATAAGCCTTGAGTGGAAAGCCAGGTTTTGTAACTCTGTAAACGTTATGTATTAGCCCGCAATCTTGTAGCCATTGAATTGCCAGCTCAAAATCTTTCGCCCTTGCGCCTTCCCTGATACGTCCATATATAAATTTTCTGTTTTCCTTCGCCAGCTGTGATGGAATGGAATTCCAAACCATCCTTATTCGTGGGACTATTTCTTTAGGAGCGTGTTTTGAAAAATCCATTTCGTAAAGATTCAGAAGGTTTTTCTGAATCTGGGAAACACTTTCAAAATCATTTTCCGAAATAAATGTTTTAACGGCTTCCGGCATCCCTCCGATAAAATAATATTTCTTGAGTAATTCTATGAATTTGTCTTTAAAAGATAGGATCAACTCAAAGTTTTCTCCAGATATTAAATTATTCAATTGTTCATTTCCTGTTGCAATTAGGAATTCTTTGAAACTTAAAGGAAATAGATCCATAAATTCGACTTTCCCAACAGGGAAAGAAATCCCTTTATGCATTGCGACGCCAAGAAGAGAACCAGCAGCAATTATTGCATATTCGGGGGCATTTTCATAGAAATATTTCAACGATGTGAGGGCTTTTGGTGCTTCCTGTACCTCATCAAATATGATAAGAGTGTTTTCTGCATCTATACTTACGTTAGATTCTATTTGTAAAGCTGTTATCATTCGTAAAATGTCATAATCATTTTCGAAAACACTTTTCATTCTGGTGTTATTTTCAAAATTTATATAAGCAACTTTTTCAAAATGTTCTTTTGCAAATTCTTTCATAAGCCATGTTTTGCCTACCTGCCTTGCTCCCCTTATAATTAGAGGTTTTCTATTATTTTTATCTTTCCATTTTTTTAAATACTCCATTGCCTGTCGTCGCATATTAAAACCGCCTTTAAATCCGGATTTATACATTTATTATAACATTTTAATACACTTTTTCCGACGACTATTTGTGATTTTTAACATTTTTTCGGCGGAGTTTTGATTTTGACATAAAAAAACATTATTATTCTTGCTTGAATGAAGTAATCATTTTATGGAACTGCAATTGGCATTATTTTTTTATTTGTCAGTATAATTATCAGAATACTTGTATTTACTATATGTTTTCGATCGCTTTTTTCTCTCAAGATATTTGTCATTCTCATACCCGGTATTATGTTCCTTGTTTGCTGGAAGCGTGATAAGAAAGAGTTAAAATGATTGGTTTTATAATGTGTGTTCCATAAGATATACTGCAATCTTTAAGATATGTTGAGGGTATACCTGTAAATAACAGATTATTATCTTTAGTATAATTATGCGTTACAGGCGAGAACGCCTGCAACGAGTCGGGAAGACAGTTTTATCCTTAAATATAAAAAAATCTTGGATTCTTCATCCTCGAAAATTCCTCAGATTCTGAATGACAATAATTGGTACTAAATATACGAAATAAAAATGGAAGTATCTTCAGTGTATAAAAAGCTGAAAATTATTTTATGCTTTAAATCGAGTATAATTTCAGTACACAAACTCATTCATGTTACGGAGGAAATGGAATGAAAATTGAATTGCTGGATAACGCTGTTTATAAGGGAAAAAAATTGACAGTGAAATATCATACGGATTATTATTTTGACATTGAAGCCGTTGAAAATGATCGGGAGTTTTCGTTTTCTCTGGTGAAAAAAGCATTTGATAAAACCAGGGAGAAGGTTTTTGAAGATTTTTTGATCGAAGACTGGCTTGAAAAACCGAAATTGTTCGGAGCGATAGAAAACGGTGAAATAATAGGATATCTTGAATTAAGCCATGAGCAGTGGAACAACAGGATGCGTATTTCGAATATCTGTGTGGATGAAGAATACCGTGGAAAGGGAATCGGAAAGGCTTTGATGGATGTTGCGTATGATACCGCCATTGAGGAAAAAGCCAGAATGGTCATCCTGGAAACCCAGTCGTGCAATTACAACGCGATAAGGTTTTACCGGTACTGCGGATATTCGATAATCGGATTTGATTTGTTCGCCTACTCGAACACGGATATAGATAAAAAAGAGTTCAGGATTGAGATGGGTAGGAAAATAGAGATACCTGAAAATAGATATTAACGGTCAAATGTCAAACAATGAAGAATGGTCATTCTTCATTGTTTATGCTGAAATTATAAGTTTAGGGAATTAAAGCGAAGAAACCAAAATCTGGATGGCAGTTCCCAGATCCAAAATTCCGTGTCCAATCATTATGGGAATGAGGTTTTTCTTTTTTCTGTAAATTATCATTAAAACTATCAGAAGTGGAATGAATGATAAAAACCTGAACAGCATGTATTTCACATCGGGCAGCAACGGTATAAAACTGTGCTGAAGCGCAAAGAAAAAAACGATGTAAATCGCAGCAAAAAGTTTGTTCCCCTTGTATTCTTCCAGTTTGTTGTATGAATAACCGAAGTAAAGCGGCATTTCAGAAAATATTACGGATACGGGCAACAATATCAGATTAATCGCGGCAACCCATATGGGAATTGGCTGTGTTAAAAATGAAGGTTCCCCGCCGAAGAAAAGTAAGGCAAATCCTATCATTCCGCCTATGCCCGTTATCAGCATGATTAAGACCGTGAGGATAATCTGTTTTAAGTTGACAGGCTGTTTTTTTGGATTTATAAGGTGTGCGAAAGTAAACCCTTCGGCCTTGCAGACAATAAGCAAAATGAAAATAGTGATAATGTTGGATATTGTGAACAGAATAGGCCACCATTTAGCCGTTTCCTCAGGCGTTTTACCTGTAATTGCCGCTAAAAAACAGCCACCGAGTACGAATAAAATACTTCTGAATACCGGCATTAGAAGGGGTAGGACTTTCTTCACTTTTAGAACCTCGCTTTTAATTTAAGGATTCGGAATTTCAATTATACGGAAACTCTTGCAATTTCAATCTCAGAACCCAGATTCTGTTTTCTTCTCTGAATCCGATTTTGGTCAGGGAATTTTCCATGGGGAAATTCCGGTCGTCTATATCGGCGATGATTTCCTGAACGTTTCTTTCGACAAGGTTGCTAATTCCCGTATCGAGAAGATCGCTGACATAGTTGTTCCCCCGCTGTGAGGGTATGACTCCGATGTAGTTTATGGCACCGCACTGGTCATCGAATTTCTGGGGAATAACCATTCCGGCAAGTGTTTCGTCCTTGTATGCGAGATACCAGGTGTCTTCACGATCGCCAAGATTTTCCAGAAGTGTAAAATGATTTTCTGCGGCTTTCCGGCTGCCAAGGCTTTTATATGAGAGTTCGTCGTCTCTGTCCAGAGTATCTTCCGAAACGGCTGCAAAAGCTTTCAGAAATTCATCCTTTCCGACCTCCGGAAGTGTTTTAAACACCAGCCGTTTTTCCTTTTGCCTGTGGTAATCTTTTTTTTCCAGTATAAAGCTCTTTTTCGTCTGAATCACTTCCATACCGCAACTTTTCAGTAATTCAAGCTTTTTCTGATGGTTTTCGATATCCGAATCCAGATGGTACCCTATGGTTGCCGCTCCTTTTTCTTTCATCATATGGAATGTTTCGGTCAAAAACTGCCGTGGGATTTCTGAACCTGAATCATCAAAATTAGGCAACAGCAAGGCGAACATGTGAAAGTCTTTGTCATTTTCGCCGAGCATGAATCCGGCTCTTCCTTTTACTTCACCGTCAAATTCGGCAACAAAACACCACTCAGGTTTAGAAACACGTTCGTCCCATAGTCTTTCCAAATTTTTTCTGTTAACAGGTTTTACACCGGGTATTATGCAGAATCTGTCCGGTTCGTTTACTTTTAGAGCTGATATCTTCAAGTTTTCCTCCCGGGGAAATAAGGTTTTAGTTATTTTCTAAAATTCTTATACGTTTCAAAAAACGATATATATCGGATGCACCGTTGTCGGAATCTCAATATACGATTATATCAGGATTTATATATTTTATCTTCTTTGATTGATTTAAAATAGTTCGTTGAACTCCGGGCTGCCGGATAACAACCCGGCATATGAGCTGTTTTCAGGTCTTTCTTGTTTTTTGCATGCTTGACAGCTCGCTATCCTGCCATATTTCCAAATCATTGCTCATGGCAAGCAATGATTCATCCAGAGAAAAGCGAAACCCTTCACAACCTTTCTGGCAGTTGCCGTGACCGCTGCCGCTTTTTCTGTCGCATCCATATCCCCTGGCGATCTTTTCCCGTAAAGACTCCGGGAATTTTTCGATCACATCAGCATATTTTGAGGTGTTTTTTGTTTTAAGGACCATGTGGTATCCGTTATGCAAAGATGATGAAAACCTCCACAGTGCTTTGCCTTTATACGAGTAGATAAAATGAATGCACAGCATCCCGGATTCCACATCGCATTTCATTCCCGATTCCATATAATGCTGATGTGATTTTAAGACGAATTCTTTCAAGGGAGCCGGCAACGGACAGACAAAGTCCTTTAAAACCGAATCGGCTTCCGTATCCTCGTCTTTCAGCGCCCTGTAATCGCATCGGAGTAAAATATCGTCATTTTTGCGGTTTGACAGTTCATTCTGGGCAATTCCCAAAACCTTCCAACCTGTCAGCATAATCGGATGATTTGGATATGTAACTTTTATTGATTTTATTTTAGATATATCGGGTTTTTTTATGGTCAAGTCGATGCCGTCAAAATCAACACCGCATTCAGCAAGAAATTGCATGCTTTTAGCCATTTGCGGAACAGGAATTTTCACAGTTGAATTTTTATTGAGAGATCTTTTGGCACTGAGTGTTTCCCAGCCGTTAACCAGCAGTGAATCACCTTTTTCGGATAATATGCCGTGTTGACCTATGTTGAGTAATATACTCCTGATGTTGTTTAGGAATGGAAACTCCACAGTCAAAGTTGTTTCGTCTGAAAACTTTTTATTCCCTTTTTTGGGTATTTTACATAAATTATCGTCAGTGATTAAGCAGTCACAAAATCCATACAGGAAATCTCTGAAAGCAAGTACGCCGTTTCGTATGTCCCCTTCGTCAGAAATGTTTTTAAACATAGGTTTTATTGAATATGTTTCGGGAATATGCACCGGTATCAGTTGTTTCAAGTGTTTTGCCAAGTCCCCCAGTGTTTTTTCCATGAGAAATTCTCCTTTCATTTTTATCTTATAGCTGTAAGCCTTTATTTCACCGTTTTGTTAATAAAGTCGATTTCATATTTGTGTTCTCCATATTTTTTTTCGTGGTCAAAAATAGTGCCTTCCGTGAGGGTTATGCGCAGAACGATTGAGTTCGGATCATCCTCACCGCCTTCCTCGTCGAACCAGTCAAAGATTTTTTTGAACTTCGTTCTGATTTTGGCATTTTTCTCTTCCTTAACCCAACCCAGATTTTCAGCTATGCCATGGAAAGCATACCAATCCATCCCACATACTGAAACTTCGTTGTTCTTCTCAATTTGCAGGGTTTTATTTTTTCTTGCGTCAGTGGAGACATAAAATGCACCGTCTTCATAATAAGCGCAAACCATGCGGACATCAGGACGGGGATTACCGGTAGTATTTGCCGACAATGATATTGTCGCGATGGCGATAACTACTTCTTTATCGTTTCCACAACACTCTTCAATCAGTTTAATTGCATCGTTGTATTTACTCATTTTAACTCCTCCAATTTTTTATTTTTTCACCATACTTGGCCAAAGTGTTTAAATACCATCTTTCAGCTTTATAGGGAAATATCTTTGCATTTGCTTATATCCAAGTCCTTTTTCTATGTCTTTATAGAGGGGATCTCTTCCGTTTTCATATAAATAAGGCATGTTGAACATGACATCGCGGTCTTCGTCAAGCTCAAAATTCGTGGTTTCAATCCATCTGCGGACTTTTTCTTCCACTTTGTTTATGCTTTCGTTGTCTTCGTCTATGCTGACTGCCATAGCGTATAACCCCCGCGGAAAATCGAACAGTTCGAAAGGACTCACATCCGCACCGGTAACGCCATCTTTAACGGCACATATCCATTCGGCCTTGTCATTTTTGGAAATTAAAAAATCAAAACAATCGAAAATTACACTCTTGTACAAATGACAGTACTGCCACAATTGATACATATATCCGCCTTCTCTGAACATGTCCCCCCATGTTTGGTCGCCGCACGTTACCGCTTTGAATTCAGGTATCATGACTACCATTATATCTGGAATTTTTTTATCCAATTCTTCCGATATTTTAATCAGGCGGTTTATGTTGGAGGGCTTGCCAATATAGTCAACGCTTATCAAATTTGTTTCAATCTCTTTGGCCTTGTTATACAGCTGTTTTATGTCGGAGTTGTCTGCAAAATTCACTTGTTCGATTTCGTGTATAAAATCCAGCACTATTTCCTTCAGTTCATGCAAAAGCGCAACCTCGTCGTCTATTTTTTCCACTTTTTTCCCCAGAACTTCTAAAACCACATCGGAACCGGAAGCGTCGAAAATACGTTGAATGTCTTTTATACTGATATTCAGCTTGCGTAAAATCAGTATTTGTTCAAGCCGCCTGACAGCGTCTTCGTCGTACATTCTGTACATGTAGTCATCACTCCGGGTGCTGGACAGTAATCCCATGTCCTCATAATAACGGAGTGTACGGGCTGTTATGTCATATTTGCTCGATACATCTCTGATTTTGAACAGGTTGCTCATTTGTTTTTACCTCTTTTCTCAATTATTATTGTTTACTCAGTATAAAGGATTACCCAAAGGAAGAGTCAAGGCAGAAAATGAAAATTCATTTTCTGCTCTGTTTTTAAACAATCTTTTATATTTTTAAAAATTAAATTATACGGTTTTCAATGGCTGGCAATTTGGGCAGTAATAAACCGATCCACCCATGTAGGCCTCTTTGACAATATTCCCACCGCATTTCGGGCAACCGGAATCGAGGGTGTTTTTCGACATTTTTGTCCGATAGCCGCCAGGTTGACCGAAGAGGTCTTTTTCCGTGTCCCTGCCGCCATTTTCCGTCATATCGTGCAGAACCGATACAATGCAGGATAGCAGCCTGTCTTTATCGGAATCGCTCAAAGTGCCTATTTTTCTCTTCGGATGTATGCCGGCGCTAAACAGGATATCCTGCAGCACACCGTTTCCTATGCCGGGGAAGCGCTGTTCCGTGGCAAGGAATGCCTTCGAGCTCAGATTTGGTTTGCTTAAAGCGAGCTGTTCCCGGTAATACGGTTCAAATTCCGCTGAAAATGGAGAAATCGCCGCTTTGCTCTTGAGATAATATTCGTTGTCGTAGCCGTCATCGTGGAGAACGATGCCTCCGTACATTGCGACCGTGAACACAACCGCCGTTCCGTCGCAGAATTCCGTCAGAAGCTGGTAATTTTTCGGTCTGTCATTTTGATCGACAAATCTGACATTCACACCATCGCTGATACTAAGATACATTCCGTTATCCAGCACGATTTCCACATTGCTGCCGAATGCGTTGACTGACTTTACGGTGCTGTTGCGTGATTTTGAGTCATAATCCTCCGGATCACCTGCAAACCAGCAGAATTTATGAACTTTGGAAGGCGGAAGCACACGGCAGATTTGTTTGCCTGAAATTGAATCTCCAAGCTGTTTCGCCATTGAAATTGTCTCGGGTAATTCAAGCATCAAAAAACCTCCTTTATAATTTTGAAGTTTTTCCGGGAATCTTTTCTATCGAAATTCTTTATAGTAGCCACAATATATATGGTGCTGAAAATGCCCTCCCGAATAATAATTGAAGACAGTGACATACAATTGATAACCATTGAGTTTATTTTTCCGGATTCCGTGAAAGGAAATATTACCGAATACGAGAAAAATGATAAAAAACAGGCTTATGTGCAAACGTTTTTTTATTCACTAATCCGTTTTCTATTTCATACATCAAATTTTAAACCATTCAAGGCCTGCTTTGTGGGACATGATTCCATAATCCAGAGTCTTTATACTGTATTTTACCAGTTCCTTATCCTCTTCTCTCTGTTTCATGAGTATTAATGAGCCGTAATATCCGGATAGTTCACCCCAGATTCTTTCTACTTTACTTATCATATCATCAATTATTTCCAGTTTTTCATTTCTGTTCTCTATATATCCGAGGAAATATATTTTAGACAAAATGTTTATTTCCAGCTTGTTTTCATCGGGTTCGGAGAGCATCAAGCCGATGAAATGCTTTTTTCCGGAAGGGGTGATGTTGTATATTTTTTTGTTCGTTTTTTTAAGGACAGAATTTCAGACAGGAATTATTAACTACCAATAGTTTTTTAGGAGGGAGTTAAAATCATTATTCGCTGCTGGAATTTACGAATTTCGCAGAAAATAAGCGATTGAGTTCATTCGCATGATAAAATACAAACGTTTGCAAAGAAAATATACGGAGGTTTTGGATATGGACAACAGCTGGTTTGTGATACAGGATAAATATGATAATACCAGGAATACATTCTTCGAAACTATTTTCACTCTGGCGAACGGATACAGGGGTCTCAGGGGGTACCTGCCGTTTTCGGGAATAAGTTCTCCCGGCAATTACATCGCCGGTGTTTTCTCCCCCGATCTGACGCTTGAGACGAACAACCCTCCGGAAATTTTAAACTGCCCCAATGTTTTGGGACTGAATATATACGTCCTTACGGATTCCAATCTCGAAAAAGTGGATATGGAAATGTGTGAGGTGCTTTCTTTCGGCAGAAAACTCGATATGAGAAACGGTATTCTGTACCTTGAAACGGAAGTGAAGACCCCTTCGGGAAAGATTCTGAAAATAAATTCCGAGAGGTTTGTCAGCAGGAATGACGTTCACAGATGGTCGGAGAGGTTTGAGATAACGCCACTTAATTTCTACGGTAAAATAGTTGTAGATTCTTTTATCGATGCATCCGTCACCAATTCTAAAAATATCCCTTTCTTTGAGAATTCTTATATTTGTGATGCGAATTTTCCGGATGCCGAAAAGGCCATAAGCTGCGAAGCTACCGTAGCCATGACGGGCGAAAAGGTTCTCGAATCGTTTATCATCGATTATGAGAATATAGATGTGGACAAAAGACTTTCAAAAACCGTCGGGAATAAAAAGAGTGAATTTGCCATGTTCACTGGCATGAAAGACCGGAAATATGTTTTTTACAGATACGGCCTGACATATGCTTCGAGAGACGGAGAATATTCTGGCGCAAGGGAAAACATTGCTTCACTTTTAGCTGATTTTTCAAATCAGGGATTTGAAGCTGAAAAAGAAAATCACGTAAAAAAGATGGAAGAATTCTGGAAGGATGCGGATATAAGAATTGAAGGGGACGAGAAAGCCCGGAATGCGATGAGGTTCAACCTTTTTCAACTCGGTTCGCTCGGTTGCGAAGCCGATACGAGGATATCCATAGCGGCAAAAGGGTTGCACGGTGAAGGATATAAGGGACATGTGTTCTGGGATACCGAGATATTCATGCAGCCTTTTTTCCTGCATAATTTCCCCGAAGTTGCGAAAAATCAGTTGATTTACAGATACGACACGCTTGACGGTGCGAGGCGCAATGCACAGCTCGAATCGTTGAAGGGTGCGAAATATGCCTGGGAATCCGCTTCAAACGGAAATGAAACCACACCGAAAATGGGTATTGATTATACTGGCCGTTTTATACGTATATGGACAGGCGACGAAGAAATACATATCACCGCGGATATTGCCTATGCCATATGCGAGTATTTCAAGGCCACAAACGACGAAGAATTCATGCGCGAATACGGGCTTGAAATACTGCTCGAGACTGCCAGGTTCTGGACTGGAAAGCTCAAAATGAATTCCGGGAGATATTACGGTATCGAGAGGGTTATAGGCCCCGACGAATTCCACGAGCACGTAAACGACAATTTCTACACGAATTTTATGGTTAAAATCAACATTGAAAATGCGGTTTCTTTCTTTGAAAAATACGAAGATGAAGAGTTTACGGAGAATTTGATTTCGAAATTGGATTTATCCGCTGAAGAAATATCTTCATGGAAAGACATTGTGGATAAGATATACGTTGGAGAAAACGTTGAAAATGGAGTAATAGAACAGTTCAGAGGTTATTTCAAGCTCGAAGAGCTGCTCATAAACAGTTATAACGACAAAGGAATGCCGAACTGGCCCGAGGGAACAGACCTCAACGATTTGAATTCATCCCAGATAATAAAGCAGCCGGATGTTCTGATGGCTATGTACCTTTTCCCAGAATGCTTCAAGGATGAACAGCATCGGAAGAACTTTGAATATTATGAAAAAAGGACCATTCACAAGTCCTCGCTAAGTCCGGCTATTCACAGTATTCTCGGCATAAGAAACGGACATACCGAAAAGGCTTACGACTATTTCATGAAGACGCTTCTTGCCGACCTCGAAGACCATCAGGGAAATACCTGGCAGGGGATTCATGCGGCTTCCATGGGTGGTGCCTGGCTTTGTGCCGTAAACGGATTCGGAGGAATAAGCAAAGACAGTGAGGGGATGCTTCGTGTCAACCCGTGGATACCGGAAAACTGGGAGAGTCTGAGTTTCAGCTATAAACATGCCCGGAACAAATTCGTTTTTCACATCGACCATAAAGTTGTGAAAGTTAAAACTGAACGCAGCACTGAAATCGGAATTTGCAACAGGGTGTATAATTTATCCGAGAATGAGGAAATTACCGTTGAGATGGATTGAAAGGCGGTTATATGAAGAGCATTTTGCTTATAAGGCATGGAAAGGCCGAAGGATATTCGGAAAAGGACTTTGAAAGAAAACTCGTGAAAAAAGGTGAAGCGGATTCACTGGTCACGGGACATTTTCTGGCATCACAGGGAATATATCCCCGGATACTGATCAGCTCAGATGCTCCCAGGGCTTTGGAGACTGCCGGAAATATAATTTTGGCCTATGAGAAAGCGAAAAAGCATGTTGAGCTTGTCGTAGACCGAAATCTTTATTCGGGAGAAATGAAGGACTATGTGGCTGCGGTTTCGAGCCTGCCAGATACTCTGGAAAATGTGGCGGTGGTTGGGCATAATCCCTGCCTCGAGGAAATGATTTCATTTTTATGCACCGGTGTGGATAACTTCGCTTTCGGAAAATCTTCGGTTTTTCTCATGTATTTTCAGCCTGATTCCTGGAAGCAGATTTCCGAAAAGTCCTGCAGCTTTGCGATGTCTTCAACAGCAGGTAATGCCAGAGATTTTTACACTTTCCGCTCCGTGAAGGATATGTTTAAAAACAGAAAGGAAAAGTTTTGCAGCCTGTTCGATAAAGTCGCGAAAAATCCGAGTGAAAAAAATATACACGACCTGAGAGTCGAGGCGAGATGGTGGAAAGAGAATTTCAAAACCTTCGAATCCTTAAATCAGAGCGGAAAACCGGGCTTGAAGTTTAAAAAAACGGGTAACGTTCTCAGAATCACGGGAAAAACCCGGGACCTTCAGAATCAGTACCGATGGATAAGAGACAATTCCGAATACGGCGGACTGAAAAAAATATGGAAAAGAGAATTGAATTCGAGTATGAAAAAGACCGTATCGGATTTCTGCCTTTCTGATTTGAGAAAAACAATCGGCGAAATCGAAAAAAACATCTATAAAACAGAGGATCTTTGCGTGAATTACTACAAAAACGGAAATTTCTCCGATATTCTCGACAACTGGATTTTCGAGCTGAGGGATAAAATAAAGGTGTTTGAAAGTCTTGAAGATATGCACGAGTTCAGATTATGGGTGAAAAAACTCAGGTATCTCGCCGAATTCAAGGAAGAAATCGACGGGTATTTCGATATTTACGGAAAAAACGAGAAGAGAAGGGCCGAGAGTCTCAAATCCATATCTTCGGATATAGGAGAAATAACCGACCTGAATGTTTTCATAAATACGGCGCGGAATTTCCTGAAAAAGAAAAAATGGAAAAGACATCATTCGGAGATTTCCGAACTGATAGATTCTTTAACCAAAAAGCGGGATTCGCTTATGGCAGAATTCAAATCAAAAATCGCGGTTGAAGTCGACCTGATACTATGAAAATTAATTTTATGTGTCCATACCGGGCGGGTTTGCTGCGAATTTCCGAGTCAGATCGACATGCTGAATAAAAAATAATCAATTTCTGTTCTGTCTTCATACGGTAATATTGCAGACCTGCAGTGATGTCTGTTGAAGGCATTACTGCAGGTTAATACGGTGATTTTTATTTCAAACCGAAAAGTCCTGTCACATCTCCGGATCCGGATGATTGAATTTCAACGGGAACAAAGTCATCGGAACAATCAAAATTTACTTTTTTCATGTCTATGAATCTTCTTTCGGTGTTGTTCGCGGCCGTCCAGTTGATTTCCAGGTTATTGAGATCGTATACTATGGTCCAGTCTGTCGGAGAAGTGGAACCCTTGGTTCCCTCGGTCTGTGCGACTTTACCCATCACATAAAAGCCGTCGTCGACTGAGATCGTTTCTTTTTTCAAAACTTCCTGTGAGAATTTGCAGTTTCTCACGAATCTGATGTCGGAAGTACGCTTATGGGTATCCGAAGGAAACGGCTTCAGCCCTTCTTTCGTTTCCTTGTTGAAATCCTCGTACTGATAGAGGTAATAGTAGCTCCACTCGTAATATTCATTTGTAGTGCATTTGAACAACGGTGGGGTGTGAATTGCCATTTTCCCGTTGAATTCAGGCGGGAATTCGATTATCGCACAATCACCGTTTTTGTCTGCGAGGAACCAATGGAAAGTAAGCTCCTCATCCCCCACTTTCATCGGAGTGAGGCCAAAATCGTCGAATTTATCTATCGCTTCCTTCACTGTGGAGCACGTATCCAGCAGAACCCTTACCACTTCCGCACAGCGCAGGGCGGGTTTCCCCTGCGGACCAGGATAAACCGGCGGATCGCAGAACAATGCTCCCGCATAGAATCCCTCCTCGTTCAATCCGCATCCGGGACCTCTTAAAATGCCTACTCCCGGCATTTCCATGATGAGATCGAAGGTTATGCTGCCGTATATGGCTTGCCATATGTAGGGCTTTGCATCTGCGGGTGGAAACAAAGCGGTTTTTTCAGTTCCGCGCTCGTTTTTAACCACGACTCCTTCAGGTGACGGCCAGTCCATATTCCTCGCAACCAGTGCCGATTCTCCATTTTCGAGGAAAGAAACCGAACATGCATAAAATTGGTTGGTGCATGCAAACATGATGATTGCGGCCATGAAGGCAAAAACAGTTTTCTTGCTTAAAATTCCCTTGATTCTCCGGATTTTGATCATTGTATACCTCCTTTGAAGTTTAAGCCGGATGACATTTCCACATCCTTCAGCCGAATCACGAATACGGATAAAGGATGAAGGCAAAAATACTGGCACGTTCGACCAGAGGGATTCGACGCAACTCCAATTATACATTTTTATACTGAAAGCGGTATCGGATATTTCCTTTGCCGTTTTTATTATATACCAAATATATTTATGTCGAATTTCGAAATGTCATGTAAGCTGAGATATAAAGTGCCCGATTCGTAAACGGACCGGGCATTTCAAATCTTATACAGTTGTTAAAGGATTTTTTTCAGAAGCCTTTCCACTCTTTTTTTCTGCGAATCGATCAAAGATGTTTTTCTCGCTGCCACTGTCTCAGCAAACAGTGCTTTGTTTTTCTCCGTAACCGCCTCGGATATGCTTTCAGCGTAAAGGGCCACGCTTTTCGGCCGGCAGTTTTCAAGACATCCGATCAAATAAGGGAAGATGGCCTCGCGGTATTTTTCTTCCGTCGAGGCGGCGAGTGAAAGAACCTTTATACCGGCATCGTATGTTATCACCGAGCCGTTTTCCATGGTTTTCATTATTTTTTCCCTGTTTTCGAATATGACGGCGGCCTCGATTCTCGCGACGGTTGAAAGTGCTATCATCGCACCCCACACCAATCGGTTGTTTTTGCTGTCCAGCAATCTTATAAACTCTACGGCATGGCCTGCTATCATCTCCGGTTTTATGTATCCGGTTTCATACAGTGCTTTTATACAATCGCTCTGTATTCCCCTGTCCTTATTCCGGAGATTTTCCACCAGCACCGCGATTCCTTCCAGATCTTCGGATTCGGCTATTTTCTTCGCAAGCTCCCGGTTGGGCACATCGCTTCTGATACCTTTTGAAGTGGCTAATTCATCTATAACTGACATGGAATCCTCCCTGCCTCCTCAGATTCGTAACACCTGTGATTTCCATCCACAGGACCGATATGAAACGGTATTTTGAGAAACAAAAAAATTTCAAACCGTTATCCCTATTCTATCATTTTCCTCGTTGGCAAATTCTTCTTTCAAAGTCCCATTGATTTTGAAAGAAGATATTTTCCGCAGTTGGCGGGATCCGTTTTGAATCTTGGCCTTTCTCTGTCAATGTTTTCCGGTGCCTCCTCATAACCGGAAAATCTGGTTTCGAAATGTCCCATTCCGGATGTGTATTCGTGTACCTTTATATCGTAATTATCCAGCAATTCAAGCGGGACCGTACCCCTTATCGTGCAGAACCCCTCATCGACTACCGGTTCGTCAAAAGTGGCTTGCATCTTCCGGAGATCGGAAAGCGCTTTTCCCATAAATGTCGTGGGAATTTTTAGCGTATATTCGCCGACAGGCCACAGCAGCCTGGTACCTGATTGCTTCAAAGCTTCAAAAAGTACGATGGGAGTTAAATCCCTGTAGTCCTTCGGTGTACTGTCCACACTGTTGTAATCAAAATCCGTGAAGGTGATTTTCATATCGGTCAGTTCCCAGCCTTTCAAACCCTGGTCGATGTAGGCAAAAACCCCTTCTCTTACACCATTTTGAAACACGGATTTCAGAAAACCCGTTCCGACCTCGGACACATACTGAATTCCGCTGCCTCTCTCAAGAGGTTCTATACGTAATCCCACTCCGGCATGGAGATGCAGTCCGTCCTTATACATGCGTTTTATTGCTTGTGCGGAAGAGTTTGGAGTTTCCATGTATATTGTCATTGGATCTTCCATGTTTACTTCGATCGAATAATCCCGTTTCAGAATTTCTCTGATTATCTCCATCTGAACGTATCCGAAAAGGTTGATAAATATGTCGTCGCTGAATTCGCTCAATTCATATGAAAGATACGGGTCTCCTTCCATGATGAGTGTAAGCGATTCGAGAAGCTGTTTTCTCTGTGATGATTCAACCGGGGATATTTTCACCTTCAGGGTGGGTTTGCCGAGTGAAAATACCTTTTGAGGTGCTGCCTGACCGAATTGGTCACCCACATTCAGATGGTTCAGACCCGTTATGATTCCTGTTTCACCGGCACAGAGCATATCTGCCGGATAAATTCTTCCGTGTTCCCATACGCTTATATTCGTCACCTTATCCTCACCGATGCGGGAAAATTTTACGATATTTCCCGCAGTGACTTTAACGATGCATTCTCTTACGGCTTTTATATGTCTCCTTTTCACTTTGAAGACAACCCCGGCCGGTTCTGCGGTATCAGGTGGCCGGAAAAGCGGGAGTAAATCGTTGACGCCGTCCATAAGACATTCAACGCCGATGTTGTTAAGGGCACTCCCGAAAAAAACCGGATAAACTTTTTTCTCTTCGACTGCGGTTTTGAAAAGGTTTTTCAACCTGGTGCTGCCGATTCCTCCGTTTTCGAGGTATTCCGAAATTACCGACAGGTCCGTATCGGACAGAATATCGATAAGGCCGTCTTCTGCGGTGAGCTGTTTCGATTCCGTCGAGGCCTGCCTTGTTCCCTCGTGCATAACTTCCTGCATCGGGTATATTTTTTTTGTTAAAAACAATTCCATTTCTCTGGTGATTTTTTTCAGATCGACACCCATTCTGTCGATTTTGTTTACGAATATCAGTGTGGGAATTTCCATACGACTCAATGCCTTAAACAACAGTTTCGTATGAGACTGAACCCCCTCTTTCGCTGAAATCACCAGAACCGCTCCGTCAAGAACGAGCATGGAACGTTCCACCTCGGCTATGAAATCCACGTGGCCCGGGGTGTCTATTATATTCACTTTCTGTCCTTTGTAATTGTATGAAGTCGGCATGGAAACTATTGAAATTCCACGCTCACGCTCCAACGCAAGATTGTCCGTTACCGTATTTCCGTGGTCCACCCTGCCCGGTTGGGCGATGGCACCGGCGAGAAACAGAAGCTGTTCCGTAAGCGTTGTTTTACCGGCATCGACATGTGCGAAGATCCCGATATTCTTGATTTTTCTGTTCAAAAAATTCATCCTTTCGTATTCGCAGGATGAATCCGGCCATACTTACGCCTTATTCATCCCCTTTGCAGCAACATCAAAATTACCACCGTCTTTTCTCAATTTTTTGTTTGTGAATAACATACTTCCATCTCCTTTTCGGTTTGATTTTTAAAATTCCGGAATCAAAGCACTCCGGAATCGGTATCATATTTTAACAGCTTTTCTCTGTTAGTTCAAAATTTTAACAGGCAGTCCGTTATCGAATGATACCCATATACAAATTCTTTTTAGCATATCCATCAAAATGATTTACTTTAAAACTTTCCAATAACCGTTTTTCGGTGACCCAATTCTTTTCAGAACTCCGCATTGTTTCAAGTTTCTGATTGCCTTTTCAACGGCTCTTTGCGAGATGCCGATTTTTTCAGATATGGTTCGAGATGCCGATTTTTTCAGATATGGTTCTTGCCGAGATTTTTGGATTGATTTTCATCAGTTCCTTTATCTTCTCCGAACTTATCTCCGAACTTATCTCCCTGAAAAAAGTAACCGTAAAAAAATTGTTAAATTCGAATTCAGGTTCTCTTTTATTATCAGCACTCAAAAGGTTTCTTATCTTACTTATACCAGTTCCCATATTTTCGACGAAATTTATTCTATGGAGTAAAACGATTCGGCAGCTTCACCGGGTATTTTACTTTCCGGGGTTGTAGGCTATGCCGTCCATCTGGAATTTTAATCCGTTTTCCCCGCCGGCATGGGCGAATTCGGTCTGTATGGTTTTTCTTGCGGGATATTTTCCCTTGAATCTCTTTCTGAAAATCTCTTCCATAACCGGTATATCCCAGACATCCCTGAACATGGCATCTATTTTCACCACCGATTCGAGTGTGAGACCTATGCTTTTGAGTTTTGTTTCCATATCGTCGAGCGCACCTTCAATTTGTTCAGCTATGGTTCCACCGACATTTCCGACACAGAAGCTCAGAAACACAAAATCACCCGCTTCCACTATACCGGAATAAACGTATTCTTCGTGAACCGCACTTCTCTTTATTCCATCCATACTTTTTTCCTCCATTTATTTTTTTACAAAAAATCATGGGATCCGAGTTTCAATCAGTTATTTACATGTGTATGCCTTTTTCCGCTTCCATACTATAAAAATCTGAAATCAGGATATGAATTTTGTGGTCTGCTTTATCTTTTTATACGGAATTTTTCTTCTGTCCCCTTCTCTTTTTTAGGGTGAAAGCCAATACCACTGCCAAAGTCACCAGTAATACCGCTACTGTAATTATACCGATTGCAAGAGTAGTAATCAAAAAAGTATCCTCCTTTAAAATGTCAAACCCTTTTACAAAAAAACCGAATATTTGGTATCCCTTTAATCTTTACTTTGAAGAACTGTTTTTCCGGGGTCAAATCTCTTTTTTTACAGTGATTTTCAAAAAGATTTTATCACATTACGGGAATTCGACGAAATACACTCCGTGTTAAAAATCATGATTTGCATATGGTGTGGAATTCGAGTAACGAATGTAATTGCAGTTTAATATTTTTCTGTAAAGCAATGCGGATAAGAATAGAAAAAACAGGCCGAAAACCAGTAGGAATGTGATACCGTATAAATCAGTGGTTTTCGATGTGAGAGAATATCCCAAAGATTTGTTCAAATAGGTAACCGGAGAAAAGAAAGAAATTATTTTTAGAAACTGCGGACTTTTTTCCAGCGGGAAGAATATTCCGGATATCGCGGTGAAGAGCAGATAAAAAAGCTGTGCGAATCCGAGAGCGGACTGCTCCGTTTTGGAAATGGTTCCGAGAAATGCGGAAAATCCGCCGAGTGCGAGGATTCCACTGATCACGGTCAATATAAAATATGGAAAATTAATGTCCGCTTTCGAATTTGTCAGTGATAGTCCGAGAAGCAAAAAAACCGCAACCTGAACCAGTATGACTATGATTCTCGTTGCGAGGAAGGAGAGTGTGAATTTCATGATGTTTCCCTCTTCTGCAACTATTTCGAGAATTCCTTTCTGACGGAATTGTGCTATTCTGTATGGCAGCGAGTAAATAGAACTCTGAAGAATCAAAAACGCCATGAGACCGCCGAGTATAACGGTGCTGTCTTCATTTCCGTGAATGAATATCGATGCCGCTGCCATCAGTATGACCGGAAATATCCAATCCCAGAACATGAAGTTTTTCTGCCTTATATCCGATTTGAAAAAATTTTTTATCAGTGTCATCATATTTTTTCTCCTTTTTTCCATGATAAGTTATGCGCTCTATGCCGAAGCGCCTTTTAATCGACGTTCAAACTATGCACACATTCCACGAAAGCCTCTTCTGTGTACGAATAGTATTCGGGCTTTATGCTTTCCTTTCGGAATTCTTTCATAATCCCGTCTTTGAGCAGGAAACACCTTTCGGATATTTCAACGCTTTCTTTCACGTGATGGCTTATCCATACTATCGTTTTCGATTTTTTCTTAAGTTCCCTTATCTGATCGAAAAAAATTGAACGCCCCTGCGGGTCCATGGCCGAGTCGGCTTCGTCGAAAAGGTAAATGTCCCTGTCTTTCATGAGCGTGAGTATCAGTGCAAGTCTCTGCCTCTGTCCTCCGGAGATTTTTTCTATCTCCTTGCCGCTGCATTCGAAAATACCGAATTTTCGCATCCATTTGTTCAGCGAGGTGTCGGAATATTCCAGATTCATTATCACGGAAAAACTTTGCAAATTTTCTCTGACGGTCATGTTTGAAAAAAGTGCCGGAAACTGTCTGTGGTAGACGCGGCTTCCACCGGTTTCTGTTTTTCCCGATATGTTTTTATACCTTCCGGCTACCGCATTCAGCAAAGTTGTTTTACCACTTCCGTTTGCTCCGAGTACGTATACCAGATCGCCTTCATATATTTCGGCGTTTATGCCTTTTAAAACCTTCTTGTCCTGAAATTCAACGGATAGATTCTCTATTTTCAGCATCGTTCTGCACATTTTTTTACACCACCTGTTTAAATTCTTCTGATCTTTGCCGGCAAAATCTTTCAGGATTATTTTAAATCCTCACATTGTGTGAGAGTCAAGCTTTATTTTGGGAAAATCGGATTTATAAGTAAACAACGTGAAAGCACCGGCGGGGAATGGAATATTTAAAACAACCGGATTTTCAACCATGGAAGTTTTATGCAGCCTGCTTAAATGTTTTTCGGTGGGAATGAAACCGATATTCAGATTTTGATTCTGATTTGCACTTCGGTTATTGGTAGTATTCCGAGACTGGCCATCGGGCGGGTTACATGGTATATTTCTACAAATCTGCCCAATATGGAAAAATTCTTCTCATCCAGCCAATCGAGAAGTGTCTGATAAGCTTTTTTGTAGAGACCGAAATATTCCCCCCTGTACATCATGCAGGCATAAAGACCTTCCTCAATTGTTTTTACCGAAGGGCGGATAGTATCTGGTTTGTCGATTTCTATGCAGTAATCTATTTTGTTGTTCAAGTTTTTTTCAGGCATTGAGGCAAGGATTTCCTCGAAATTATCCGCATTTTTTAAAAGTTCGTTGAAAGGAGAATCGAATATCGCCATGTGAATTTCCCTGCCGGATAATTTATTGGTTTTTATCATCCTGTCTATTTCATCGTAAGCGTTCTGGAAAATCAAACCATTTACAAATTTCGCGGAATCGTTGATAAATGCCACATATCTGCATGGAATTTCTTTCAATGTTATCAGAATACCCGAACCATCAGGAATTTCAGTATCGATACTGTCTGACGCTTTTGAGTAATTCGCCAAAAGATAACCCAGTTTTTTCTTCTTCTCTTCGAGTTCCGATATTTCTGCGTCGAGGTCTTCGATTCGTCTGCCGAAGTGTTCCATCATCTGGGGAATATCCCTGCTTTTGAGTGCCATTTTAATCTCGGGAAGGGAAAAACCGAGCAGTCTCATCTCTTTGATCAGAAAAAGCAGATTCAGTTGTTCAGAATCGAAATATCTGTATCCGGTTTCTTCGTCAACAAAAACTGGTTTGATTATTCCGGTATCACAATAGTGACGTATGCTCCTTACAGAGAGTGAGCTTATTCTGGAAGCTTTTCCTATTGGTATTCTGTCGAGTCTTTCAGTGGGTTTGTCCAGAAAATCTTCCATAATCTTGTTCAGGTATTCCCGGGAATTTATAGATTTTTTCTCTTTCAAAATATCTCCCCATCGAAACTCTTGCATAACGTCAGAGTTTTGTCATTTTTCATGATAGCACACCTGTATTTTAACATCCGGAGTTTATAATAAGTTTTCCAGATAAAGTCTTTGAAGGAGTAACATGGAAAATTTCAGAAAAAAATTGATAGAGTCACTTTTCGGAAATTTGCTGCGATACATATTGAATCTGCTGTTTCCGCTGATAGTTGCCCGCTTGTATACCCCGGAAATATTCGGAAAATACACTTATGCGATATCCATAATATCATTATTGATATTCATGTGTACGCTCGGATTGGATACCGGTCTGCTTTATTTCATACCGCGTAACGGTAAGAAGTACGTACTTTCCGCTTTCACGGTGAACTTAATCATGAGCAGTGCGATAATAGCCATTTTATTTTTCACGGTTGAAGCGTGGATGCGTCCTTTTTTGCCGCTTATATGGCTTTTATCCGTTGAAAACATGTTTTTCAGCCTTTACAGGACAAATCAGAAGATAAAAGAGTTTTTTACGATAAGCGGTTTTCTGAATATCTCCGTAAAGATAGGCGTGTCCGCATTGCTTTTCTTCATAGCAGGTGCCAGGCTCGGCAACCTGATAATCGCCACGTATTCTGCCGGTATATTTTCCACAATCCTTTACATGTTGCAGAACAGGAAGATGTTTGAAGGATTTCATATCAGCAGGGAGCTGATAACGTATTCGATACCGCTTATAATAGGCGGAATGGTATCCGTTATCATACAGAACACCGATCTTATTATGATAAGCAACATGATAGGCGAGACCGAAGTCGCACTTTACAAAGTCGGTACTGAAATCTCAAATTTCCCGTCCATACTTCTGATGGTTGTAAACACGGTATTCCCTCCGGTGATAGCTTCGCTTTACCATCGAGGAGAGCTGGACCGGCTGCGCGGTTTGTACAAAAAGATAACCAGGTGGCTCGCTCTTACTTCTTTCATAATTATATCGCTGCTTCTCGTGTTCAGACAAAATCTGCTTTCACTTTACGGCGGTGAATTTCTGGCTGCACAGAACGTTCTGTTTTACCGCGCGGTGGGGCAGATGGTAAACGCGGCTGTCGGCAGTGTATGGTACATAATAATCATGACCGGACACCCGAAAATAAACATGTACGGCAAATTCGCAGCCTGCATAATAAATGTCGGCCTGAACTTTATCCTGATTCCGTTCATGGGTATAGATGGCGCCGCATTCGCCAGCATGATGTCCACTTCGTTTATAAACATACTCGGTTATTCCATAGTCAAAAAGATACTGAAAGTAAAGGTCTTCGGGTTTATTTGAAGTCTTTTTTATCGGAATGATAAAATCCGATTATGAAATATAACATGCTTCTGTGACCATTTATAATGTAAGATAACATGTAGGAAGGGGGAATTGAAATTAAAAAGGAAGTATTGGTATTTATTTTCAACGGGTATGCCGACTGGGAATCGGCTTATGTTTGCTCCGAATTGAATTCGCCGGAAACGGAGTATATCGTAAGAACTCTGTCTATCGATAAAAAACCGGTAATATCCATGGGAGGATTCCGTGTCTTGCCAGATTATTCCGTTGGTGATTTTCCGAAAGATTTCAGCCTGCTGGTACTTTGCGGCGGAACTGCATGGATGGAGCGCAAGAACGATGCAGTGCTGCCCGTTGTGGAGCATGCGGTCGGGAAACATATCCCCGTCGGCGCCATCTGCGATGCCGTGAGTTTTATGGCTGATAACGGATATTTGGATCAAATAAGACATTCCGGAAACACGCTGGAATTTATGAAATCATTGGCACCTCATTATAAGGGAGAAAAAAATTTCATCGAAAAGCAGGTGGTTTGCGATTCCGGGATTATCACCGCGAACGGTTCGGGTACGCTGGAATTTGCGAGGGAGATACTGCTGCTGCTGAAAGCCAAACCGGACAACACGATTTTGCAATGGCATGATCTCAATAAAAACGGATTTTACACTGATTAACTGAAATATATTCTTCATCGCAAGATATGATGCTCGTATTTGTTATCCGGACCTTCAAAAGCGGCTTCGAAAATGAATTACCTGGCATCATCTCTGTTAAACATATCCAGAGGCTGCTGAAAAACTCAAATTTTGTCATTCAGAGTAAGAGAATGTTGTATTTTACCCTCTCGATACGAAGAATCCCGGGGTTAAATTCCTTTATTTAATAAGGGTTGAGAAATTAATCTATTTTATGATTTCAATCACTTTATTTCCTTGACCTTAGCCAATAAATGAATTTAAGTGCAAGGTTTTTCTAAGGATTTCCTAAAAACCTTGCACTTTTAAAAGAAAATATTCTCTGTATACCTTTATTTATAACAGTCGCAGAGTTGTTCAGCAAGCCCTAAACAAAATTGAAAACTTCATTATAAGAAGTATTGCCATGGCGGGAAAGAAACGCTTAAACGATTCTTTCCCGTTTTTATTTCTGCACCCGACAGCCATGAGTTCATAATTGCAATTCTGAAAATCGCTCTGCCGGAGGAAAACCCCGGCAGATTTTATTCCGCTGATTAATAAATATAAATCACGCGTTAATCAGCCATCCGCTTTGAGAAGCGTACATCTTCCTGTATAAACCATTTTTACTGATCAATTGATTGTGATGCCCATCCTCAACTATTTCTCCGTTTTTCATTACTATTACACGGTCTACGAAAGCACATATTCCCATTCTGTGGGTTATTATCACCGAGGTTTTTTCCCTGGACATGTCCAGATATTTTTTCAGTATCTCGGTTTCCTTAAGGGGATCAACGGCACTTGTGGGCTCATCCAAAATCAGAAATTCGGCATTTTTATAAATACACCTTCCTATCGATAATTTCTGCCATTCACCGCCGGATAACTCAATTCCTCCGAATGTCTTTCCGAGTTGGCCATCGGACTTTTCAATTGCTATGTGTTTCAATGACAGTTCATCCAGTATTTCGTTGATTTTTCCGATATCATTTTCATATTTATCGCTTTTAAACGTAATCGACTCCCTCAAACTCAGGTTGTATTCGTTTATATCCTGCGGCACTATGGATATTCTCGAAAATCTGTCATTCGTATCGTATTCTTCAACACACGCGCAATTCCAGCGCACATTTCCCTTTTCGGGTGGATAAACACCTAATATAACCTTGGACAAAGTGGTTTTGCCGCTGCCGTTCTCTCCCACTATTGCGACGGTTTCTCCCTTTTTTATCCTCAGGCATATATTTTTCAGGGCATATTCTTCCGAAGCCGGGTATTTGAAGCTTACGTTTTCGACTTCAACCGCTTCGAAATCACCGGTTTTTACCCCGATGTTGTTTTCTTCGGGAAACGACATATAGTTGAAGTAATTTTCACTCAATATGATGTACTGTGTCATACTTCCGAGATTGTGTAAAAAGTTTTCCGTTGAATCCTGCAATGTCCTGAATGCGGTGAGACAGGCGGCCGCGATAGAAATACCTATCTGTCCGTTCATACCGAAATATATGACGGCGATTATGGCCGCTGCATACCCCGAGGTTTTTATGAGGTTTGATTTGAACAAGGATTTTGAGTCTTTGTTGTTCCACCTGAATTGTTCATCTTTGATTTTTGAATTCAGCATCATCCATTTTGATGCTGCGTATTTGCCGGCGTTGAACACTCTGAGTTCTTTGTTGGCTTCTTTATCCGTGAACAGTTTCCAAAGGTAGTTCTTTTTTCTTTCGTCCGGAAGATGTTCATTTCTAAGCTTCGCATATTCCCTTCCGCGAATGACTCTGGAAATCAATACCGGCAATATGCTTACAATTGTTAACAATGCCAGAAGCCAATGATACTGGAGTAATACCGCTGCCGTTGAAATCATCGAAATAAAGCTGCTGAACGATTTCAACGCCTTATAAAATCCCATTCCGATTATTTCTTCTTCTATACACCCTTCGGCTTTTTTCTTTTCATCCAGTATTTTCGGATTTTCGAACGAAATCAGACTCAGGTGGGATGTTTTCTCAGCTATTCTGTTTCGGAGTTTCAGATTGCACGTTTCGAAAATTCCGGCATTGAGGGTGACGGAATTTATAATCTCCAGTATTGTCTGCAAGAGATACACACAGGCAAGTACAATTATATAATTCACATAGGAATTATCCGAAGCACTGCCCATATTACTTATACTGTCGATGATTCTGATGAAATAATATGTAAACACGGCAGGCAGCAGCCCTTCTACCAGGTAGCAGAGAGAAGTCAGCGTAGCGGAAACCGGAACGTTGCGGAATATCAATACGGTAATTCTTAAGATGTTGCCGATTTTATTTTTCGTATTCATCAACTCTCTTTTAATTTATTTGGTTATATTTTTGCGGTGTACCAAGAACTTTGACTTGAATACATTTTGTTGTATACTCCGTTTTTCGCCATGAGTTTCTTGTGATTTCCATCCTCCACGATTTTTCCGCCATCCAGAACAAGGATTCTGTCAGCTATTTTGGTACTTCCAAGTCTGTGTGATATTAAGATACACCCTCTTCTATCAAGAATTGAATAAAGCGATTCGTAAAGCTCGGATTCCATTACGGGATCGAGTGCGGCGGTAGGCTCGTCGAAGAGTACGAAGTCGGATTCGTCGAACAGCGCCCTGGATATGGCAAGTCTTTGCCATTGTCCGCCGGATAGGCCGATACCGCCATCTTCAAGTTTTCCGAGCGGCCTGTCAAGCTTGTCCGTTAAGGTTTCAAGTCCTATGGCAGACATGCTTTTCCTTATTTCATCATCATCGTTCAATTGCTCCAGCCGGCTTAATGCAACATTTTCCCTTACGCTCAACTGGTAATTGGCGAAATTCTGGAATACTACGCTGAAATATTCGTGAATTCCCTCTCTGCCGATATTTTCTATATTTTTGCCGTTAAGGAGAATCCTTCCGCTTTCCGGATGGTACAATCGCAGGAGCAGCTTTATTATAGTGGATTTTCCGCTGCCGTTCGCTCCGACCAGCGCGATTCTTTCGTCTTTTTTTACTTTGAAAGAGACGTTTTTCAGTACCATTTTGTCAGTTTCCGGATATTTAAAAGAAACATTATCGAATATTATGAAATAGTCATCTGCAGCTTTTTCAGATACCGCTTCATTATTTCCGATGTTTTCTTCGGGCATTTTCATAAAACTGTTGTAATGCTTGATTATGCGCCCGTTCTGTACGAGAGAAGAAAAGGTGAAGGAAAGATTCTCGGATAATGATAATGCAACGTTTAACGAACTTGCAAGTGCAACGAACACACCCATGCTTATGACTGAATTTTTCATGGATATTATTAGAAACACAAGGGTTCCGACGAACCACAGCAATATCAGTATTCTGCTTATTCCCGAATAAATCTGCGATTTCATAGTCGTATTCACCCTTTCTTTCCAAACCTCATCGGTTACCGCACGCAATTTGTCCCTGACAAGGGGTATTCCGTTCATTATTTTCAGCTCATAAAGACTTTTCTTCGAAGATATCAGAGACCCAAAATCGTTCATCCTTCGCTCTTTTACGGATTGTTGGTTGAACATGGTGTTCATCTTGTCCATAGCGAGGAAGTCAAGGAATATTATCAAACTTATAAGAATCAAAAAGAACAATACCAGTAAGTAATTTACCGATAAGAACAACAAGGATACACCGATTATTTTTACAACATCGGAAATAAGATCGATGCTGGAATTAAAAACCGAGTGTATTTCCCTGTCCGGATTTTCCCGCATCATCTGTAATGTATCCAAATATGAAGGCAATTCAAAATACCCGTATTCCGTTTTTCCAAACTTTTCCAATATTCCCGACGAAATTGACATACTGAGTTCTTTTGAAACAGCGTTGTTCACCCTGTTTATCAGGTATGTCATAAAAGCCGATGCGGTGAGCAAAGCGATCAACACGGTTACTTCAGGAAGGAAGTTGTAGACAGACAGGCTGCCGTTAAGAATTCCGGATATCCCATCCACGACTCTCTGTATGTATATAAGGCTCATTGGTAGAATAACTGCGGAAAGAATTTCAAATATGATTTTCAGGGAACAAAACCTTTTGCTTACTTTGAATACAAGCGATATGCTTAAAAAAAAGTCTTTTATCATTTTCTTTTTCCTCCCGTGTTGTTTAAAAGGTATTTCCGGTTGTTAAGCTCTGTTTATCTCTTTTTTTGCAAACATTTTTTTCTCCATTTTACTTTACATATTTTGATTGACGATTTTCAAACATATCCGGAATTCCCTTATCTGGTTATCGTGAACATAGAATATCGTCTGATTCCTTTTTAAAAATACTGCCGTTTCTGATCTCATAAACCCCGTCGTACAATTCGAGATTTTCCCTTCGGAAGGAAAGTATTTACCCAATTTATACAGGCTGCATTTTTCATAATCCGTATCATTTAAAATTGATTCATACATAAATAACCTCGTCGAATGCTTTTATCAACTCTTTATCAATATTATGATCAATAAACAGAATCATACTTTTATCCATTTCAAGAATATTTTTAACTATAATATCCGCGCTTGTTTTATCAATTGCGGCCAGAGCTTCATCTATAACAATTAAATCATATTCGATATATAAAGCTCTGGCTAAAAGTATTTTCTGCTTTTCTCCTCCCGAAACATTCAGTTCTTCATTGTCTATAAGGTAATTTGAAGAAAGTTTCAGAGATAATTTCTTGACTATTTCAATGTATTTTTCTTCATCGGGATTCCGGCTGAATAGAGTTATGTTGTTTTTAACAGTATCATCGAATAAGTTATCGTTTGAAGAAATAAAAGAATACAAACCGTATAGTTGTTCTTCATCTGCTAAAATACTTCCGTTTACCATAATCTTACCTTCGATATCTTCAAAACCGAGAATTGATTTTGCAATAGTTGTTTTTCCAGCCCCGCTGTTTCCGTGAAGCATATATTTTTTCCTTTTGCTTAGATTTCTTGAAAAATCTTTTATTATCTGTTTTCCTCCTTTTTTTATAGAAAGTTTTTTAATATTTATATTTTCGATGGAATTGAGTTTTTCACAGATAGTTTTGCTTTTTTTAATTAGGGCTTGCTGAACAACAAGAAAACCCGGAAATTCAGTAATGATATATTAACAACAAAGGGTAAAGCAAACTCTTTTTGAGGCAAATTTCTGTCGGAAATCGAAAAAATCGGATATTTTTGACAAAATGAAAAAAATAAACAAAAATTTCAGAGACCTCCGGTAGTAAGCCATGATGTTCATGGTTAAAATGTTCATTCCTATCGATGTTTCGGAGGTTTCTCTGAGTTTCATTTTGTTCAGTTCCAATGTGTATCTTCTCTTTCCTTCTCCGAATTTGCCTTCCACCGCGTTTCTTTCACATGTGTCCAGATATTCAAGTTTTTTGTGCTCTTTCGTCTTTTTTTCATCTTTCGGCGGTCTGCCGAGTCTGGGTCCGCTGAGCCGTATCCCGTGTTCTTTGCAATATTCCAGGTTTTTTCTGTTTCTGTACAGTTTGTCCGCCAGCACCGACTCGGGATAATATCCGTATTTTGCCCTGTAACGTTCCACGGATTCAATAAGCCCCTGTCCCTCGTTGAAGTTGTCCCAGCTTATCTTTTCTATCCCTGTGAATCCATCCACTACACTTATCTCCAGTTTGGCTCCGAATTCTACCGGTGATTTTGCCTTCCCTCTTACTATCGGTCTTACCCAGAACTGGCTTATACTTACTATTCTGTCTTTTATCCGGTGTATCCTGCTTTCGTGCATCTGTTTCTGTTGTGTATACAAGGTTCGGATTATCGAAACCGTTTCTGTCTGTTTGTCGTTGAGCAGGTTGTTTTCTTCCCTCTCGCTGTTTTCTTTTAACAGTTCGTCCAGTATGTTCAAGTCCCTTCCCAGATACTGTAATTGGCTTTTAATTGCATTTCGTATTCCTCTGTGCCCCGGTTTTTTCGCCGTTGCCAGATATGATTTTCTCGCTTTGAGCCTGTACGTCCTGGGTTTGACTCTCCCGGTTTCTTTCAACTTTTCCCACGCTATGTCTATCATGTTCTCTATTTTTTCTCTGCCTTCGTTCAGTAACGATAAATCAGTTGGATATCTTATGTCCGCGGGTACGCAAGTGGCATCCAACATGAGTTTTCCCTGATTCCCATCTTTTTCTTCTTTTTTTGTCTCTTCATCCGGACAGGTGTTCTGTCCGGATGTTATATCATCGTCATCATCATCGTTCTTCTTTTGAGTTTCCTCACTTCTCATCTTTTCAAGTATCATGTCGTTGATTTCCGCTATTATTTTTACACTGAATCTTTTTCTGAAATGCACCATGGTACTCGCATCAAACGGTGCTTTCATCCTGAATTCGTTGTATCCCAGAAAATACTGTATATACGGATTTTCCTTTATCATCTGTACTGTTTCACGGTCTGTAAGTTTCAGGATTTGCTGCACCAGCAACGATCCTATTGCCACCCGGGCTCTTTTCGCACGTCTTCCGTCGTTTCTCTTATTTCTGAATGTCTTAGCATATTTCTCTTCTATTTCTCCCCAGGGTATCATTCTACTCATCTTTACCCAGCGATTATCCGAGTCCAGTTTTATGTTAAAGTCGTTTACAATTCCTTCAAGTTCCTGCTGTTTTAAATTTCTTCCGCTGTACATTTCTCACCTCAGATGCATGACTTTTGTCTGTTTTTGTCACTTTTTCATGCATCTATTATACCATTTTTACCCTCGTGTTCCTCTTTTTATGAGAATCTTGGAGTTGTTCAGCAAGCCCTAATTAATTCAAAATCCTCAATTTCATCTCTTATGCTTTTTGTAGAAAGAATGCTGTTTACATGTTCGGAAAATCTTACGAATGGAACGCTCAACATGCTTGAGAGATAAAGAAGCATAAATAGATTTGCTATTTCCATTGTTTTACCGCTGAAAATAACCAATATAAGAACTGCCAATTCCCTGTATCTCGTCAAAACGTCGTTAAGCGTATTGAATAAAAGTTTTGCCATTTCATATTTTCTGATGTTTTCAACGTAAATATTTTTTTCATGTGAATATATCTTTTTTGCCGGCCCAAATGCATTATAACAGCGAATTTGATTAGCGTTTTTCACGAATTCATCCATATTCACTATCAGTTTTGAATAACTCTGATTAATTTTTTCAATGTATATTCTGTTTTTTTTCGAAAAGTACTTGGATATAAAAATAGTAATTATATAAAAAATTACCGATGCCAGTGCTACTGTAAAATTATTGAATATGATATATACCGTACCCAGGATTACGAAAGTTGAATTGAACAGTAATTCGTAAATTTCTCCAAAATATTCGTTTATTAGGAATCCGACTTTCTGAGTGAAATAAGCTGTTGAATCACCTGTCACTTTTTTCAGGTCAAAATCCTTTATCTTACCTTGATAAATACTATTCCAGTATAACTCGTTTAAATCCTTCTTTATACGGTAACTTGAATAATTATCACTTCTAAGCTTCAAGAAATACAACAAGTAGGATAATGACATAAGAAGAAAAAGTATGATAATCGTATTAGAACTCATTGTTTTTTTATCGCTTGCCATTTGAATTATATATCTGGTTATAAAAGTCTCGACTATAAAAAAGATTGATGTCAATGTTACGAGAATTATAGTTATGTTTATATAAAATCTGTTTTTAATCCAAATACTTTTCATATAGTTCTTCACTTCCTTTGCCAGATGCCGCTTTAATGATATTTGAATCTTTTATAAGAAAAACCTCATCAAATTTACCGATAAGTTCTTTTTCGAGTTTATGGGAAACCATGATAACTGTAATTTCTAATTTAAGTATATATTCTAAAATTTCCCTCTGAAGAACTTTCTCAACACCGTTTATCGCTTCATCCAAAATTAGAATGTTTTTATCATTCGCTATATGTCTTGCTAATAGTACTCTCTGAATTTCACCTCTGGATAAATTGGATTTCGAACCATTTTCGATTTCTTGATTTATATCTTTTTCTATTTTAAATTTTTCAAGAATTTCTTTAATTTTACTTCCATCAATTTTGTTGAAGAATTGAATGTTATCTTTGATACTGCCCTTCATAAGGCTTTCGTTCTGGAATACAACCCCCACATCACCGGAAAAACACGAATTAATTAATGCCGAAGTTAAATCTGAAAGGAGGGTAGACTTCCCCGAACCGTTTTTTCCGAGTATCAGGTATTTTTTCCCTTTCTCAATATTTATATTTATATCTCTGAATATAACTTTTTCCTCTTGTCCCTCGTAAGCAATTTTTTTCGCATAATATGAAAATCCTTTATCTTTAGGCTTTATCACGGAAGAATCTATTATTACGGGCTTTAGTATTCTTTCAATTTCTTCTCTGTACCTTTTAGTGGAAGCTATTTGTCTCAAACCTTCCCCGAGTCTTATGAGCGGGGCACTTAAAAATGAGGCGAGAAATATGCAAGATATCAGTTCCCCTGCAGTCAGCGTTCTGCTGAAAAAAAGAAAAACCGACAGTACTATTATGCTGTATTTCTGTATGGCATAATATACTGCATTTATCGTTAAATAATTTGAGTATTTATTGTTCAATTTCAAAAATGAAGATGAAAACCTTTCGTTATGATTGTCAAAAATATCATCTGCTTTTGCTTTCATATTATTTGTTTTTATTATCTGATAATTTGCAAGAATGTTTTTAAATCCTTTCAGGAAATATGATTTCGATTTGGCATTTTCCAGCTGCATTTCAGATATTAATGAGGCACCTCTTCTGTTTATCCAGAGATTTATAATCATAAATACGATTGAAACTACGGCAATCCACTTGTTTATAAAAAATGCGTATATATAAGAGGATAAAGCGATTATTATGTTCGATGAAATATTAAGCATTCCGATGTAATAATCTTTGATTATCCCTTCTAAATACTGATCTATGACGACAGCCAATGTAATTTTTTCTTTTATTCTGTTGAAAGCTGTTTTTCTGACATATGAAGATATCAAATCATCAGAGATTTCGTTCCTTAATTTAAAAGATGCAGCTGAAATGATATTTGAATATGTTAATTTAAGAATAAAAAAGGCAAGTACACCAAAAAACAGATAAAGAATATAATTATTCTTAAGTATTTCTGTGGAAAAATTGTCTATGGCTTTCTGCTGAAAAAACATAAGCAAGGTGGGCATAGACGAAATCACCGTTAATATCAGAAATAAAATCACTATTTCTCTCTTTTTTTGTATAAGATATTTTTTTGCAAACATTTTTTTCTCCATTTTACTTTACATATTTTGATTACGCTTTTCAAACATATCCGGAATTCCCTTATCTGGTTATCGTGAACATAGAATATCGTCTGATTCCTTTTTAAAAATACTGCCGTTTCTGATCTCATAAACCCCGTCGTATAATTCGAGATTTTCCCTGTAAATATTATGGCTGATATTTATAAAAGTGAAATCGCTTTCGAGTATTATTCTTTCAATATCTTTTCCGGTTTGTTCGTCCAGAGCCGAGGTTATTTCATCTGCAAGTATTAGTTCCGAATTTCTTATCATGGCCCTGGCAATTGATATTCTCTGTTTTTCACCACCGGAAAGCTGTTGTCCACCTTCACCAATTACCGTATCAACTCCATTTGGAAGGCTTTTGACCATTTTATCCAGCCTGCATTTTTTCAGGATTTTGTCCAGAGCTTTTTTGTTTTTTTCCTCGTACATCAGAATGTTGTTGGAGATGCTGTCGTTGAACAGAAAAACATTCTGGCTGATATAGGACAGCTTTGAAAAATAATCACTTCTTTGTATATCTTCAACAGGAATTGAATTTAAAGTTATCGAACCATCATGCTTGCCTATCGGATGCTGCAATATAAGCTTTATCAAAGTGCTTTTTCCGCATCCGCTTTCACCCGTTATCAGATATTTCCCTTTTTTCCGGAAAGAGACATCAATTCCCTCAAAAATCTTTTTATCACCATCATAAGAAAAAGTCAGTTTGTTGAAGCTGATATCCTCAAATTCGTCTATTCGGCGATGGCCGTCCGGATTCTCTTTATTTATGGATTCATCCAGATTGGAGATAAGGGTTTTAACGGAAAACATACTCGATCTGTAAATCGGTATGTTCATTATCGGATTCAGAACGTAGTTCAAAACCTGAAGCACCGCCATGACGGAACCAATGGATATTATCCCCTTTAATCCAAGATAACCGGAAAACAAAACTATGAGTATGAAAGAACCGATGCTTAAAGTTATAGAAATTGTTTCCTGCATTCCGGTGAGATTTTTATATCTGTATTTTGATTTTTCCAGTTCCGAATTCTTCACATCGAACAACTTTTTTATATGTTCTTTGGCGTTGAAACCGCTTATTATCTCGTATCCGCCGTGAATATCGTTGAGTTTCGATATCAGTTCCTCGGTGTTGCCTGTCAGAATATTGCTTCTCTTCTGAATTTTCCTGTTAAGCAGAAAAGGAATCAGGACCGGAATCCAGACTAGCGCTATCGTAAGCAGGAATATCTGCATGTTTATAAGGAATATTGTCAGCAAAGCACCAAATAACAGTATCGAATCCTTCAGCAATCTGAAAATCATCTCTATATATCGTGTTTCGACCTTTTCCATAACGCCGACAGAATCGTTGACGAGCTTTGAACTCGTGATGTTTATCCCGGAATCTATATATGAATGGATGTATTTTCTCCTGTACTCTTTTATACATGAAAACAGAAATCTGTTCTTGAATACCCTGAACGATATGTCCGAAACAAAAAGTAAAACGATAAAGGCAACGGATCCCAAAACAACCTGAAGTACCGTATAAGAATTTTCTCCGGCGATTTTGTCGAATATAACCTTGAATAAAACCGACTGGCCTATTTCAGCCGCGCACATAAAACTTATTAAGATTACTGAGATAAATATCCTGAACTTATGCTTCAGCAAGATTTCTTTCATCATCGCTCCTTAAGAATTTCAGGTAAATAGTTTTATTTCCTCTCTAAAAATCTGTCACATATTGCAGAAGTATCCGGGTCATGTGTTATTAAAATCACGGCTCTTTTCTTTTTCTCCTCTTTTATAGCCTTCAATACTTGTTTTTTTGTTTTCAGATCAAGGGATGCGGTAGGTTCGTCAAGTATCAGTATATCGGAGTCACGGTAAAATGCACGTGCGAGGTTTATTCGCTTTTGCTGCCCTCCGGAAAGCGGCTGCCCGTTTTTCATCAGAACAGTTTTTTTTGAATGTTCTTTAAAATCCATGGATGCTTTATTTAAAGTGGTTTCTAAAAGCAATTCATCTGTTTTTTCGGATAAAGAAATGTTGTTTTCTATAGTATCGGAAAAAAATGTCTCTCTTTGAGTGGCGTAAGAAAAGGTAACATCTCTTTTATCGTATATGTATCCCTTTTGGGGTGAATAAAGCCCGGAAATAAGTTTCACAAGGGTGCTTTTGCCTTCACCGCTTTTCCAGGTTAACCCAATAATTTCATTTTTCCTGATTTCGAATGAGAAATCTTTAAAAATCATCTTATCGTCGTAAGCAAAATGTATTTTTTCCCCTTTTGAAACAAGACTTTCGTTTTTGTCAGATTGAATTTTTCTGCCATTTTTAGAAACGGAAACATGGTTGATAAATTCCCCAAGCCTGTCTGCTGCGATTTCGGTCTGGGAAATGTTATTTATGAGGATCGGCATACACCAGAACGGCCAGTTTATTGAGCCGGATAATTGTGATAATCCAATAAAAGCCCCTATAGTCAATCTTCCCATACTTATGAACCATATTTGTATAAAAGATTGAACGGCTATCGAAGCATAAGTTGCCAGATTATTTATACTGCGTAATTTTGCAAATACCGATTGTTGTTTAATCAGAGAATTACCATATCTGTCATAAGCGTTATTCAGTTCTTTTTCCTCAATTCCTTGACTCTCATATACTTTTATAAGATCCACCCTTTCGAGGGAATGGGTGAAGAAATTACGTAAAAAACCGTCATTTTTCTGAACATCCGATTTTGCATTTTTAAGATTATTTTTAAAGAGTTTCGGGATAAGAATCGAAAAAGCCGATATCCCAAGCACTATAAGCGCAATTTCCCAACTGTTTTCAAAAGCGAAATACGACGCAAGAATAAATTGAACAGCACCACCGACGACAGGGAATATTACTTTTGGATAAAAGCTTGAAACGAGTTCGGTATCCGATGTCATGAGTGTATGGAATTGTCCGAATTCAATCTTTTCCACTTGACTATACGAGCCTTTATCCAACGATTCACGTAGTTTTTTCTGTAATCTTTTCTGTGATTCCTGCATGGCTTTTTCCGAGAAAATTGACAGAAGATAAGTGCTTAAAGCACCCATGATAAGCACCGCCACTATTAAAACCGCATATTTTTTAATCTCCTCGTCAGAAAATAAAGACTCTTTGTTCAGCATTTCAGAAAACAGTTCCGCGAGAAAAAATCTGTAAAGGCTTACTCCGAGAGTCACAAGCAGGAGGATTATACAAGAAAACATTTTAGGCCGCGCAAGTATTCTCAAATTCTTTGCGGCATTTTTCATATTAACCTACCGTTTTCAATTGTATAGACTCTGTCTGCAAAATCTATTCCATTTTCTCTGTGTGAAATTATTATTATCCCCTTGTCTTTCGCCATTTTTTTCAGATTGTTTTTAATATGGCTTTGATTTTTAGCATCAAGGGCAGAAAATGGTTCGTCAAGAATCATAAACGGAGCATCCCTGTAAATTGCCCTGCTTATTGCTATTCGTTGCAATTGGCCTTTGGAAAAACCATGTGAGGCATCGACCGGTGTGGAAAGCTTATTCTTCAATCCATCTGAAAATTCATTCACCCCGGCAAGCTGAACAGCAAGTTCGAGATTTCCGGTTTCTTTTCCCATAATTATGTTTTCCGACAGGCTTGCACCGTCTATTATAAAATTATCCTGCGGGACGTAAGCTACTGAATCGAAATCCACTTTATATTTTCCCGCAGGGGTCTCGATATAAATCTCTCCCGATTCAGGCTTATACAGTCCAAGCAACAATTTCAGAAGAGTTGTTTTTCCCGAACCGCTTTGTCCTTTTATAAGTATTATTTCTCCGATTTTGCAGTTGATGGAGATGTTGTACAATACCTGAGTGTTTGAGTATGAGTAATTTACGTTTTTTACGGACAATGATTTTACTCCCTGTAATTTTGTTTTCGTTGTTTCTTTTTCCTCGTTAAGGTTTAAAAATTCTGCACAGCGGTCGAATGAAGCTTTCTGCTGGAATATATTCGCGAAACTTGAAGGCAGACGTGTAAGCGGCCATAATACCACATTGCTTAAAATAGTGAGTGCCGCCATCAGGTCTCCGAATGTAGAAATGCCGTTTTTTATCTGTACTATTCCGATTATAATTATTGCGGCATTTGTCAAATGAGCTAATAAAAGCGAAAAACTTTCAAGTCTGCCAGATAAATCTTTGTTTACGACTGCTGACAGCTTTCTCTTTTCAAAATGTGCTTCAAATAAACTGTCGGAGTAATCTTCCGATTTAAAAATACGGATAATATCGATATTATTAAATTCCTCATCGAAGAAATCGTTGAGCTTTCCGGTGTTTTCCTGAAGCTTTTTTGCGTTGCTTTCTATTTTTTTCGAATAGTATTTAATCAATAAAATCATTGGAATGCTGCCAATAAGAGCGATGATGAAAAAACGCGGCGAAATGAAAAAAACGGTTATGTATCCGAAGGCTATTCCAAGAATTTCGATGACCAGAGGCAATAAGTGTTTCGGAAGATGTTCGCGTATTATTCTGATGTCAGATTCTATAAGGGTGAAAACATAGCCTTTTTCTATGGAGTCCCAATCATATTGAGGTATTTTGTATATTTTTCCATAGATGAGTGCCAGTAGTGATTTTCCGCCTTCAACCGCCAACTTTTCCGCAAACGGCATCCTTATTCTGATGCACAATGAATAAATCATCACAATAAAGATCAGAATTAAAACTTCATTTAAAATGGATCCCTGAGTTTTTCCAAGCGCTATATCCATCCCCGCTTTTATCTGGTTGGCGATAAAAACATGAAATATCGAGATGAAAAAGATGAGTATTGCCAAAATAAAATACTTGAATTTGGGTTTAAGGGTAAAAGCTATGAGAGCTTTATAATTGAAATTCCTTTTCTTTTTCATACGATGTTTTCCCCATTTGTTTCCACATATGAATTCAAATCGGTTCTCTTTCATTTAGTGTGGTTAAGTTAGCTGACATAAAACAAAACTATATCAAGAAATTACAAACCCCAGCTTGCCAGGATTCAAAAAAATCATAGTTCTCAAATAAGCAAAACGCTTAAACCCATAAGATCTTTTTTCTATCCACTCTATACAGAAGTGAACCTAATATAGTAATATGTTACCTTTCTTTTTTGCTTTATCGAACAAAAAAGCGAAAAAGAATGAGCCACAAATTAAATATAATCCACTAAGTATAATTAATGCTATAAAATCATTTGTGATTAAGTCATTATTCAAATATTTCCTTAATAGATTATTGTAAGCTGTTAAAGGTAGCCATCTAAAAAAAAGATTATATACTCATTTGTAGGAATAGTATCAGTAATAAATAGAAGAGCAAATTTTATTATAAAAACTATAGCTCCTATTTTTTTGAAATATAATGCAAGACCTCCGAGAAATAAACCTAAGCCATACATACCTATAGTACATATTGCTAAAAATAAAAATAATAAAAAATTAAATCGTATTTGCACCGACCATATTACTATGGCAAAAAAAGAAAGTATTAATGTTATACAGACTTGAATTATTACAGATGAAATCAATTTTCCAAATAAAAGAATCTGTAAAGGATATTTTGAATTCATTTTTCCATAAAAAGTTCCATGTATTAATTCAGACCTGATTTCTCCACCTATTGATGAGATTGCTGCTACAGCTAATGTCCAAGCAATATACCCCCAAAATAAAAGTTCTTGGTAATTTAAATATATGAATTCTCTTTCAATTGATGTATTTGTCTTAGAAGTAAAGAAAAAACCTAAAAGCATCGAATAAATAACTAAATCTGAAATAATACCAAATCTGTATCTCAACGTACTAAGCAAATCTATTTTTATTTCCCAATAAATTGCCCTTAATATTGAAATAATACTAATCACTCTCCGGCTTTTCCATATAATTGTATATAATTTTTTAAAATAGTTTCTTTGTCTGAATTATATAAATTCTTTACTATTCTGCCATTTTTAATAAAATAATTTATATCTGAGAACTCGGATATAAATTCAAAATCATGTGATATGAATATTACCAATCTCTCGTTACTCACTTCTTTTAATATTCTCTGTAGAATTAAAGAATGTTTATAATCTAACCCTTCAGATAATTCATCCATAATAATACATGCGGATTCCGATATAATTGCTGTTAACAAAGCAGCAATTCTCTTCTGCCCATAAGATAGTTTTTCTATTAACTCATTTTTAATACTCGGAAAAATGGGGAATAACTCTTTATATTTGTCTATAGATCTTATTATTTCTTTTTTTCCTCTTCCCTTTAATATGCTAAAATATATAATATTTTCTAAAAGAGTGTTTTTCATATACAAATTTCTTTCGCCTGATAAAATCAAAGTAACATCTTTTTGTGTAAAACCCTCATCAAAGAAAATATACCCAGAATCTGCTTTTATTATTCCAGAAATAATATAGATCAAAGTAGTTTTTCCTACGCCATTAGGTCCAATAAAATTCACAATGTTTTTGTTTTTTAATACAACACTTATATCATCTAATACAATATTTTTGTTAAATGATTTTTTTATATTTTTTAACTCACCATGTGCGTGAATATTACGAAGTAAGACAAGATAAAGAAACACAATAGAAAAAGATCGAAGTATAGAAAAAAGGGTCATTGAAAAGGGAAACGGAATAAGAAAATCGGTACTCCATGTAGTATTATATGTCGCTTATAACCTACAATACAACAAAGGGGCACCGACATGAACATTTTATCATCAATCGCAGGAATAATCAACAGGTATTTCGGAGCTTATTTTGAAAATATACCCGCTTTTTACCTTAAAAACTTTTCTGTCCTGGTTCAGGGATTGATTTCCAACGAATACGACAGTATAAGCAAAATAGCATCTTGTCCCCTGAACAGTATGAGTCATTCCACACTGACGAGATTTCTATCTTCATATGAAGAATTCTGGAAGGAATTGGAAAAAGTGTTTCAGGAATCAGTTCAAGGCGATGATGCTCAAAACCGAATACTCATAGCGGATGACAGTCTGCTTGAGAAAAGAGGCAAGCGTATACCTTATGTATCTAAAGCATACGATCATTGCACCGGCCACTTTAAAAACGCACAGACCATACTGACTATAGGCGAATCATCGAAGGGCAGGTTTCATCCCAGAGATATTCTCTTCTCTGAGTTCATGGATAAAGACAGAGGCAAGCAGCAGAACAGCAAGAACGAAATGCTTGTGAACTGGTTCAGAGACAACAAACAAGAAAACACTATACTCGTAGCGGATAGCTGGTACACCAATTCATACCTCATCGAAGCATGCAACCTCTGGTTTGATTCCAGCTTCATAGGTATGATGAAAGGCAACCGAATACTCAAACTCTCGGAGGAAGAAGATGAAAAGAAGGTAAGCGAACTGGTGAAAAGTGTCCCACTTCACAGGAAGACATTCGTGAGAGGACAACGCATAAAATACCACAGCTTCGAAGTACTCGCAAAATCGATACGCCATCCGGTCAAAATAGTGGTGACGGAGTTGGAAAACGGAAATAGGGCTGCACTCGTATCCTCGAATGTGAACTTGTCTTCAGAAGACATAATCACATACTATTCCAGAAGATGGAGCATAGAAGTGTTCTTCAAATTTGCCAAACAGAACCTGGGACTGGGTAAATGCCATCTGCGTTCACAGACCGGCCAAAGACATTACATGATACTGGTTTCAATTGCCTGTCTCGTTGTCAATGACCTTAAAGAATACATTCGTGATAAAGTGAAATCCAAAGAAACATTCGATTTTTTTATATTTTTGAAACTGGCACTCTCTGTTTTAATCTCAAAGAAATGCGATATGGCGGTAAAGTCCTTCAACCTGCTGAATGATGATGCTTCTCAGTTTTTATGCCGTTCTCCCGATTTGTTACAGTGACCGTTACATTCGTGCACATCATGAGTTTTTAATACAATCATATTTTCCCTTCAAATACTCAGATAATGTTCTATTATAAGTATTTCCAAATGAGATGCTTCTTAGCAATTCGCATTGGTTAACAGTCCATTCGGGATAATACTAAAAGATTTAATCCGGCAGAACAATTAGCACCTGATACAGCAATATCATATTTTTTATAATTTCATAGTATTGCTCTGGACTAATATTTACTATCATCGGTATCAAGGCCCCTTTTTAAGTTGGTGTAATAATAGCATTAATTGAAATATCTATTCCTAATTTAGAAAATTCTGACACAAAAAAATGCATGGCCGATATGCTCATTCCTGTTGACGTTTCCCAGGTTTCTTTGAGTTTTGTTTTGTTCGGTCTGAATGTATATCTTTTCTTCCTTCTATGTATGTCCGCATTTTTATCAAGATTATCTTTTAATATTTATTCCTAAGAACCCAGTAACCATTTGTAATAACTGTTTTGCTGATACCCACAAACTCGTTGTTATTAAGATAGGCATCTCCAGTACCATTAAAATTGATTCCCACTGTTTTTGCGATTTCTTCTGTCGACAAACCTTCGTTGTTGACTTTCAAAATACAGTTCTCAATTTTTGTTGCATTTGATGCGAGAGAAGTCGTTAAATATTCGGAAGTAGAACGTACCGTAATAATGCTATCTCTTGCGCTGATTTCACAATTCTCAATCGAACTGCCGAAACCGACCAGGTCTATGCCGCATCCTTTTGAATATATTTTCAGATTCGATATATGTATATTTCCTTCTCCTTTTTCGTAACCCCTCGCAAAAATTGCAAGGCCATCCGATTTAATGGTCATATCGGAAAGGTTGAATTCTTTTTTTGAAATTGACAGGATATTCAGGGGATTATCGCCCTGTATGTTTATTATTACTTTGTCAGCATCACTGCCTTTTAGATTGATGCTTTTCACTATTACCAAATCTTTGACGAAATATTCGCCCGGATTCAGCAACACCGTGTCGCCATCCTTTGCCATATCGATTGCTTCCTGCAAACTTAAATATTCTGAACCTTCCGGGCCTACCTCCAAAACTTTTTCGGTCGATGAAAAAACACTGAAAGAAATTAAAATCAGCAATATAAAAACAATGACTGTGCTTTTTCCGTACACACGAACACCTCCAAGAATTTTTTAGTTTTCTTTCTTTGCCTCGTCACAGACAGAAGTTCCTGTGACGTATTAACAATAAATGTCCTGCGCGCGGAAGTACAGGACGAGAAGATTCTCCGTATTCAAAATCTTTGTAAATGGCATTTCATGTAAAACATAACAGAACTCGTTATATTGCCAGCTCGAATAAACAGCCTTCCACTAAAATGGAGGGAATCTGACCGGAGCCGGAACGATAAACCATTTTTCGCACGGGCGCTAAAAATGATCGTTTAAAATCGTCCAAAAACCACTTATGATTACTTTTGCGATGATATTTTCGTATTCATTGCCTTCAAGATATATTCCACCGCTGCCCGCAAGTGAAATTCCACTGCCTTTCATGTTTTTATAATACCTGTGTGTTTCAGAATTAGCTTCGAGATAACAACCCGTAATTTTAGCGGTAACGGGGAGTGAATTTTCTTTAAGATGTGAATAAGAACTTCTTATCTCGATGCAGTTCTTTCCCGATTTGATTTTACAGTTTTCCACAGTGTTACCCTGTCCCGAAATCAAAATGCCGGTATCGTCGGAAACTATCGTCAAATCGGACATGAGAACATTTCCCATTCCTTCTTCGACCTCCATAACGAATAAACCGTAAGTTTCAGACAGAATGGTAATTCCCGATATGCTTGTTTCTTCAATTGACGTCCGGATGATTTTAATGGGCTCTTTTCCGGAAACTTTAAAAATAACTTTTCCCTGTCCTTCGCCTTTTAAATTCAAAGCCTTGTCAATCGTAAGTCCGTTGTCGATTTCATAAGTTCCTTCATGTATTAATAAAGTATCCCCTTCTTTAGCCGTTTGAACGGCATCATACAAAGCCGGATATTCGGATCCTTCGGGCCCCACGTCTATTAAAACGGGAGTCAGGCAGAACGAAGCAATGGAAAATAAAAAAACCATTAAAATGAAGCTCGATACTTTTCTCATAAAATCCCCCTTAGCAGTTATTTGTAAGGATAATTGCCACTATATCCCTGCCTAAACACTCAGTATGTCCCGGAATACAAAAAGCAACAGAACATACTGCCATATATTTTTTAAAAAGAAGCCAAAATTACCAAACGACTATCCTGTTTTTATTCGGAACATCATCAGAAAACAAAACGTATAAAAAACGAAACCGGAGCTGAAAATATCTTTGAATATACTACGAAACAATTACTTTTTATTTTATTGCTTTGTCTATTTAATTATATTATAATGCATATGATTTGCAACAGGCTGTGATCCGCTAAACACGTTGTGGTTTTTGTGATTTCTCAGCAAAAAGTAAAACGTCATGTCACGAAAACTTCTCAAATAAAAGATTACAGCATATATGATATAAAACAAACGGTATTTGGTTCAGTGAATTAAATATATTTTAAATATTGGTTGCTGTTGATTTGAAATTCAAGAGGTGAATATTGTACATCAAAGAATTTATAAGTACAATTTCCTATGGAGATTTTTCGAAACCTTTACAATGCACCATGTACTATAAACAAGATTTCCGGTAGAATGGCGAAATCGAATTTCGCTATGGTTTGTTTTTTTGTGTTTATTAGAAATCTTATTAAAAAAATTTACGATTTTCCAGAGCAAAAAAAAGAGAACTTGATTTTAAACGTCTATGACCAGGTAATGGATAGATTTGAAGATTTTTTTAAATATCAGCAAATAAAACGCTCATTTTAAAGTTCCGTTTTCAACTGAATAAATTCTATCGCATAATCCATCTGTTAATTTATCGTTGTGACTTATAACAATGAGTGTCTTTTCTGCAAAATGCTCCCTCAGTTTTTTCAGTATAAATTCGATGTTGTCTTTATCAATCCCTGTAAGAGGTTCATCAAAAACAGTGATTTCTTTATCCACTACCAATGCCCTTGCAAGCAGAATACGCGATTTCTCGCCTCCTGAAATATTACTAAGAGTTTTATCTATTTTCTTATCTTCATTGAGCTTCATCAAATCAAGATAGTAGTTTATACTTTTACTGGTTTTTCTCCCCAGAAAAATATTTTCTTCTAAAGAAATCGGGAATAGTTTGCCGGATTGAATTGCAACATTGGTTTTTTCGTATATGCTTTTCGGGTTAATGTCGTTCAGATTTTTGGCATTTATTGATATAGTTCCGGAGTCTGGCTTGATTATTCCAAGCATAAGTGATATAAGTGTTGTTTTTCCCGCTCCGGATTCACCGGTAATGCCAATGTGGTCGCCTTTTTTGATTGTCAGGTTTATGTGATTTAAAATCACTACGCCATCTGCTTTGTAGCTGACATCGTCGAATTTTATCTCTTCGATTTCATTACTTATATTTTTTATTCCGTTAGTACTTTCAGCTTTCAGTTTTCCTAAGGATTGATTCCAGATATCAAGCGAAGTTATGCTGTTCCTGAGATGGTCCATCAGAGAATTCAGATACATCACTGGTGCCGTAGTCATAGTACTGTATGATATCAGGACAACTGCTTTTCCAAGAGAATACATTCCCCTGTTTGCCGAATATACTGCGATAATAAATACTGTTAATTCATAGAAAATCCTGAGATAATCCAAACCCCAGAAAAAATGTAAAAAATTTCTCAGCTGATATGTATTTGCTTTTTTTCTTAGCCTTTCATGAGTTTTTCCAATACGTCTGAATTCCGTATTATGACTGTTGAAATTGTCAATTTCATGCCTCCCACGGAAAACATCGTCAAGATCGCTGTGATACCTTAATGTATCTTCCTGATATTCCTTATTTTTTTTCAAATAGTATTTATTTGAATACTTAAATACAAAATAAGTTACCACTATGAAAGCGGTTGTTATAAAACCTATGTATATATCTATTGTGAATATGATTACTGTTAGAGTCAAAAGTTTTATGGCATCTATGATACTAGACAGATAATTTATGTTGAAAATGTCAGATATCGATTTTGTTTGTTGTATCATCAAATTGGTAAGGTATTGGGTGTCACTTTTTATAATATTTGACATCGGTATATTCTTGATTTTTTCAAATGTATGAAAGATAAAATTTTTGTGAATATCAAGCAGAATATTTCCGTTCATGTAAGAAGCTATCTGACTTATTATTTCATTCAGCAGTTTTCCTATTCCCCATGTCATAAAAAGAAAGATAGGAACGTATTTTACCTGCATAACGGTATCCAGAATCCTCCCATAATAAATCGGAAGTATCAGGATGATAATCTGTGCCAGTATAAAAAGAGAAATGCTGACAGATATGATTATTTTGGTCTTTCTATTCAAGCCTTTTTTCAGTAAATCATATCTGTTCATATTTTTTACCCTCATTTACAATAACATTGTTATATCCAATAATAAATTTTTTATTGCATGTCTCTTTGAAGTTCTCATCGTGACTTATCAATAATAAAGTCTTATTCTGAAAGAATTTGGCAGTTTTTTCTATTATGTTTTTCTTCAAATCGTGATCTACTCCAATTAGCGGCTCATCTAAAATGTAAAACTCTTTATCTATCAACAATATTCTGGCAAATGCCAGACGTGCTTTTTCGCCACCGCTGAGATTACATCCGTCAACACCTGCCATTCTGTCCAATCCGTAAGAGGCATCTTTCACCAGTTTGTCCAATTCCACGAAACACAGTACGTCGTTTAGCTCCTTTTCGGATGAATTTTGATTTGCCATTAATAGGTTTTCTCTTATACTTCTGTTGAATAAATAAGGATTTTGGCTCAAATACGCAATTTCAGGTTTCCTATCCCTGAAATCTATAAATCCTGAATTTATTAAATTTTGATTCTGAATCGATCTGATCAGAGAAGTCTTTCCAATACCGCTTTTACCTGATATTAATACCCTATCTCCATTATGTATAGACAAATTCACATTTTTAAGTATAGTCCTGTCTCCGTAATTAATGTACACATCTTCAAATCGAATCGATTTGAAAGATTCGATGGTATTTATACATGAATCAGGTCTTTCTTCATAGTCATAAACTTTTTTTAGGCTATCCAGATGTGGAATGAAATATTGAAGAAAACTCATGTTTTCAACTATTTCGGATAATTTTGAACATAATTGTATGGAGAACTGAATCAATATTACAACCATACCAAAAGAAATTCTCCCCTCTATAAATAGGGAAAGACATACTGCAACAACTGATATCTGAACAATAATATCCGTTATTTTTGAGAGCATATTCAAAATAAAATCGTTTTTCAAAATATTTTTCTGTGTATGGATGTATTCGGAATACCAATGATCAAGCTTTTTACCGAAAAAATCACAAGACTGATTCAGTATGAGTTCCTGTAAACCATTTAAATAAGTGTTTGTATTCTCCTGAAGTTTTTTGTATTTATTCTGAGCCGTTTCATATTTATTCACCATGTATTTATCCCTGATAAGTATACAAATGCCGTTTACAATATAGTTGGCTATGAGAAGAAAAAGAAGAATTCTGGAATTAAATCCAACGATAGCAAACAAAACTACGGCGTATATTATTTCCGCGGGAATTGTGAAGACAAAATCCAGGAAAATCATGGATATGTTTTTAATATCGTTGTTGAATACATGTGTCCAGCGGCTTGAATTTTCCTTGAAGAATATATCGTCTTTTATTTTCAGTATCTTTATGAAAAACAGGTTGGAAATAACTTCTATTGATTTATTTTTCAAGAATATGTTAAAAGTACTCCAGAGCTTGATAGAGGCAAAAGCCGTAATAGTTAAAACAAAATAAAAAATAACGTCTTCACTGAAAGCATTTCCATTTACTATTTTATCCAGAATCCCTTTGTACAGAAAAGGTAGCCAAGCAAACAAGAGAATGTGAAAAATTGAGATTATTGAATAAGAAAAATAGTAAATCCTGATTTTTTTGTGCAAAATTCCGAACAGAAATAAAAGTCCATTAAACACCTTACTCAATTTATCTCTCCTTTTATGTATCTTTCCAGATCACCTTTGATAAAAGTTTTGATTATTTTTTTACATTTATCTTCTATATATATTTTTTTTCATACCCATTTTTGGTTCAATGAAAAAATTAGTATGAAAAAAAATGAATTATAAATCTGAGAATTACAGGTGAGAAAAATGATGATTTTAATATAATCGATTTTCTTGAATCCATATGCTTGATCTGCTCCCCAAAAACGAGACAAATAAAATGGTACACTAAGAAAAAGGGGAGGTAATGATATGAAAAGTAATAAATACAGCATCGAAAAAATAATTCAAATATTGTCAGAAGCAAAAATGGATTCAATATCATCGGTATGCAGGAAATACAACATATGTTCAACCACATTTTACCGCTGGCAAAAAACGTACTCGGGCTTTTCCTCAGACCAGGCAAAAAAGCTGGCTATACTGGAACAGGAAAACGATTCTCTTAAGAAACTCGTTGCAGACAAGGAACTTGAAAATTTCGCCTTGAGAGAATTCATTAAAAAAACGATCTTTAAAGGAAATAATCGTCTATCTCAGGAGTATGAATGTTCCTGTGAGGATAATCTGCAAAAGTTACAGTATCTCAAGAGCAAAGCTGTACAGGCTTCTCAGCAAACACTGTAAAAAGGATGATTCATTGAAAAAGGAAATAAAGCAGATCGCATATGAACATCCTGAATACGGCTACAGACGTATTCATTCAATTCTCAGAAACAACGGATTCAATGTTAATCACAAAAAGGTTTACCGTATCTATACCCAATTGGATTTACAGAGAATTACAAAGATTTCCAAAAAACTCCGGACAAAATCCAATTCAAGATTGACTCTTCCCATTTTTCCGGCACATGTATGGTCAGCTGATTTTGTGGATGTGTTCATCAGAAAAAGAAAGCTTAGGATACTATTCCTGATCGACGATTTTACGAGAATTCTTCACGGTTTGTGTGTATCTTTTTCAATAACTGCTTCAACTGTTCAAAAGGTCATTGAAAAATCAATATACACCTACTCAAGACCCAGAATACTCAGAACGGATAACGGCCCTGAATTCAGAGAAAAACACCTGAATCTTTTTCTTAAAAATTCACGTATAAAACATGAATTCATAGACAAAGGCAAACCTTACCAGAATGGTTTCAGCGAATCACTAAACGCCAGATTCAAAGATGAATGCCATAAATATGACTTAAATTTACTGCCTGTCAAAACCATAAAAGATATTGTTTTCGACTGGGTTAGGGAGTATAATTTTAAAAGACCTCATTCAAGCTTGAATTACATCGCTCCTGTTCATTTTCATTTATCCGCTTACTGATTGCTCATGAATTGTCACAATTTATGAGATTGAGACATTCTTTATGACACACTGTCCTTTTTTATCTGTTTCACTTCTGGGGGCATATCATTACTCATTTATCCTTTTTTCTTTTCCGAAGACCCTATTTTCCTCATGCGAAAATTATTTTTAACAAAATTTATTTTCATAAGTATGCAAAACTCTTAGATTCAATAATATATTTTTCTTGTTTTTTTCTTCTTCATCTGATAGCAGAATGCAAGAAACAGCCAATAACAAGACTAAAATGAGGGCTAAAATCTCATATTCTTTACAACACCTCTTTGAATTTATTGGTTGATTTGATATTTAAATTGTAGTACACTATATTTGATTTACAATAGGCTGTGATCCGCTAAACACGTTGTGCATTTAATATTTTTAATAGATTGCTCAAAACGAAGTCTGCTAAACAGCCCTATTGAAAGTGGACACGGCAATTTTATCTTAAAACATATGCCTTCCTAAGTCTTTGTAAAATTATTTTATATTTTAATTAGATAATTTTTAATAATACGGTGGCCCAATGAATGTAAATGAACTTATTCCTATAATTTCGTATGGAAATTATACAAGACCGATTCTGGAATATTTAGAAGAATACTGCTCAGACGAAGAAATAGTTATATATATAATTTTATTGAAGAAAAGCTGGGTGATAAGGTCTGAAGACGTATTAAAAGAAATTGAAAAGATGGCCGAAAAAATTAGGAATAAAGGGTTATATTTCCTTTTGCTTTCGGATAAACTTGATATTTTATTGACCCTGAAGAATGAAACTGAATTCAGAAAATTATATAAATCCCTTAGAAAAAATTATAACAAAATCCCTCCTTCCGTACGGAATATTATTGGTAATGGTTTGAAAGCCAATAAAACATATTTTTCGGATATTAATGAAACTCGTATATGGGGAGAAGGATATGTTCAGGATAATGCGGATATTGCCATTGAATACAATATAAAAGGTAGAAAATTACTCAATGAAGGAAAAAAAACTGAAGCATCAATGGAATTTGTAAAAAGTTTTGAATATGCACTTAAATACCCACACCCAACATTCATTTTTACCGGACTAAATAGATCAGTATGGTATTTGAAAGAAGAAGACAAAGAAAAATCTCTACGCTTATCCAAAATGCTTGAATATTATTGTGGTTATCTTTCCGATGATTCTTATATTTTAATTGCAAAACTGGATACAATCATAACAGTTTTAAAAATCAACAATGATGGCTCTTATTATGAAACAGCTGAGATAATGCTTTTTTACTATGAGTTATTATTGAAAAAAGCACCTGAATACGAAAAAAGATATGCTAAAACAATTGGAAAAGCCAAAAAGTTAACTAAAAATTTTTATGTTAAGTCTTATGAAAAAGAGCTAAAAATTAAAAATAATGACAGTGTAAAATAGATTGTGTAAAAACTCATTCAAAAAAACTCAAAAGGAGAGAAAAAGAATGGGAAAATACATACACAAACCGAATTTAAAATTTGAAAATGATGAAGAAGAAAGAATATTCCTGAAAGTGATGAAAGAAAACATGGACGACTATTCTGTAAGTGGAGCTACCGGAGCGGTTAAGAAGCTAATCGGAGACATACTTAACGGGATGCTGGGAGAAGAGATAAAAGAGCATCTCGGGTACGAAAAAAATGAGAGAACGGAAGAAGAAAAGACAAATCACCGAAACGGATATTACGATAAAAAGCTGTTGACACAGACAGGAGAGGCGAATTTGAAAGTACCGAGGGACAGGAAAGGGGAATACAGTCCGAAGGTAGTGGAGAAGGGAGAGAGAAAGCTTGACCCGGAAATAGAATACAAGATACTGTCGATGTACGCGAGAGGGACAAGCACACGAGACATAAGCGAACAGATAGAGGAAATATACGGATTCGAAGTATCAGCTACATTCATCTCAAACGTGACAAACAAGATAAAAGAACAGGTCGACAGGTTCAAAGACAGGAAACTGGAGGAAGTATATCCCATCGTATACATGGATGGAATAAGATACAAAGTGCGTCATGACGGCAAAACCGTTGAAAAGACGATAAACATAATAATGGGAATAGGACTGGACGGAAAGAAAGACATACTCGGATTCTGGCTGTGTGAGAACGAATCTGCAAGCTTCTGGCTGAACGTATTGAACGAACTGATAAACAGGGGAGTGAAACAGATACTAATAGCATCCGTGGATGGATTGAAAGGATTTGCGGATGCCATAAAAACGGCATATCCGGGAACGGAAGTACAGAGATGCGTGGTACACCAGATAAGATTCTCACTCAGACTGGTATGCTACAAGGAAAAGAAGGAGGTAGCCGCGGACCTCAAAAACATATACAAAGCCGCCAACAAAGACATAGCCGAAAACTACCTGCAGGAATTCGCAGACAAATGGGATAAAAAATATCCGTACATATCGAAGAGCTGGAGAAACAACTGGGAAGAACTCTCGACTTTTTTCAAATATCCCGAAAAAATCAGAAATCTCATTTACACCACAAATCCCATTGAAAGCCTGAATTCCGAGTTAAGGCGGGTTACCAACAACAAGGGAGTTTTCACCTCTGAAGACGCATTGGAAAAAATCCTGTACCTGAAAATCAGTAAAATCCTTGAAAAATGGGAAAGAATGCCTGTTAAAGACTGGTCGAACATCCTTTCCCAACTAATGATTTATTTTGAAGATAAAATTTCTGACTGGAAGCATTTGATTTCATGATTCAGAGATTTTACACAATCTTCTTGACAAACCCAAAATAATAAGAATATGCAATATTACTTCAATAAACAAATTGAAAAACCAAATTCTTTCTGTAAAGAATTTGGTTTTTCAAGTCAGACAATTTACTCTATTTTAAATGGAAACGCTAAAAATATAGCAAAATCAACAATACGAAAATTGATCGATGCACTTGAACTTAGACTCGATTTTTCAAATCCCGTAGAAATCAACTATGAGATCTTAATGATGAAAGAGGAAAGTGATTTCGAAAAGAATTTCAAAGTGTTTTACGACGTTCCTATACGGGAATTGAAAAAGAGTATTTTAAAAAACTACATGTCACTCATCGTATGTGAAGGAATAAACATATCCGAGATGTTGAATCTTGCAGATAAATCAATTTCCGAATTATACGAATATGCAAAGTCCGGTGAAAGGACTGTGATCTTTTTCAACCGTATTTTCGGTGTGTATAGTCCTTTTTACAAAGGAAGGCAGGATTTAATAGAAAAGGTGTTTGAAAGGATGGATTTTGAAGGAGAAGGCGAAAGATATGTTGACATACTCATGGACATTTACAGAAAAACAGGGTCTTCGGGGAAAAACAGGAAGAGCGGACTTTTAAACCTGTTTTTCAGAAATTACGCAAGATACGACATTGAATGGAATTTCGATGTTAAAGAAATTATGAAAGACAGAAAATCCGATGAAAACTACCGAATAGTTGAGCAATTCTGTAATCATATCAATCTCCCGCCTGTTTGCGGATATATATCATACTGGTGCTTTGAAAGGGATGACAGGGATGAATTTATCAGTCTGATTGTAAAACTATGAAGGACTTTGACCTGGCACGATGATATAATAGAGTCGTGATTATCTTCGAATAAGACTTTGAAGTTATCAGAAAAAGGAGCTGAAAAATGAAAATAGACTTTCATACCCATACCACGGCATCCGATGGAACATATACAACAGAAGAAATACTGAATGAAGCGGAAAAGCAGGATATAAAGTTTTTTGCCATAACCGATCACGATACGGTGGACGGGATAAAACAGATAAAAAACACTGCAAAAACAATGACAATTATTACGGGAGTCGAAATAAGTGCGGAATTTTCCGGCACTCTTCACATACTCGGATACGGGTTTGAACTTGAGAATGAGAAACTCAATTCGAAATTGGAGGAACTTCAGGAATTCAGAAAGGCCAGAAATGAAAATATGCTGAAAAAAATGGAAAGTCTGGGTTTTCAGATAAATATGGAGGAACTCGTGAAAGAAGCGGGAAGTGATCTTGTAGGAAGACCGCATTTTGCAAATGTGATGCTGAAAAAAGGATATGTTAAAACTTTTGATGAAGCATTTGATAAATACTTGAAGAAAGGTGCCCCACTTTATATGGACAAAAAAAGGCTTTCCCCCGAAGAATCCATACAATTAATTCATGAAGCCGGAGGTATTGCAGTCCTGGCTCATCCTTATCAGACAAAAAAAGAAGGTAAGGAAATGGATTCTTTGATAAAACAGCTTGTTTCATACGGTCTGGATGGTATAGAGGCATACTATTCGCAACACACACCCGAAATGGTTGAAGAATATAAGGGGTATGCAGAAAAATATAATCTCATAAAAACCGCCGGATCCGATTTTCACGGCTCAAATAAGCCTCATATAAGGCTTGGAATGGAATTGGAAGAAAAAGATGCGGTGGAATTCCTTTCTTTCGCCGCTGAAAATAAGATATGAAGTAAAATGGAAACATCAAAACAGCCGGGGTTTCACCCCCGGCTGTTTTGATTATATCTACTTTTTAAGCGTCATTTTTATAGAATGGTTTCCGCCTTCGATTTTTTCATCGACTACGGCAACGAGGTTCTTGATTATTGACAGGCTGAACGGGTCGATTTCGTTTTCATCCGAGAACGGGGTGATTATTTTACCCTGTTTTTCCAACGTCAGTGAAATTTCGTCGTTTTTCTCAAAATAGTCGATCAGAATGTTGAAGGGTGCGTTTTGAATGGATATAGTCTCTTCCACCAGCAGCAACATTTTGTTGACGGTTTTGGGCGGCAGGTATTTTTCACAGAAAAACTGTACCTCGCCGTTCATGCGGTAGAAGTCGTAATTTTCGTTTTCTACCCGGTATTCGAATCCCCTTATCCTGTTTATGAATGCTTTGGTTTTTTCATTACACGGATTGTCGAAAACCTGCACGGGAGTTCCCTCTTCGTAAATTATGCCTTCATCCATGTAGAATACCCTGCTGGATACGTTTCTGGCGAATTCCATTTCATGTGTGACTATCGCCATTGTCATCCCGTCTTTCGCGAGTCTTCTGATTACCGCCAGCACTTCGCTGACCATGGTTGGGTCGAGAGCCGATGTGGGCTCGTCGAAAAGAATTATTTCGGGCTCCATGGCCAGACATCTTGCTATGGCCACTCTTTGCTTCTGTCCTCCGGAAAGTTCGTCCGGGAAGCTGTTTTCTTTGTCCCCCAATCCCACTATTTTAAGCAGTTCCCGCCCTTTTTCGGCGGCGTCCTCTTTGGCTTTTCCGAGAAGCTTCACCGGTCCGAGCATCAGGTTTTCGAGTGATGTCAAATGGGAATACAGGTTGAAAGACTGGAATACCATACCCATCTTCTGTCTTAATTTGGGAACATTCGCACCCTTGGCGAGAATATTCTCCCCGTCTATCAATATGCTGCCGCCGGTCGGTTTCTCAAGAAGGTTAAGGCATCTGAGAAAAGTACTTTTTCCGGTTCCGGAAGGTCCGATTATTGAAATAACCTCTCCCTGTTTTATTTCGCAATTTATGTCTTTCAGTACGGTGTTGTTCCCGAATTTTTTTGAAAGATGTTCGACGAGAATCATCATTCACCACTCCTTACAAGTCCGCATACATCGGTTTTCATATATGGTTTTGAGAAAATTACCTTGCTTTCTTTGCTTTCGATCAGGAAGTAATTGCTTATCGCAACATCAATCTTTCCGGATTGAAGTGCCGAAACCATCGCATCGAATGTCAAATCGTAGAACTCTGCTTTCATACCCATAAGCTCGCTTATACGGTATCCGAGCTCTATGTCATGTCCCGTTAAAATTCCGTTTTGAATGAAAGAAAATGGAATTGTCATGCTGCACGTACCTATGCTCAGCACACCATTTTCGCCATTCTGAGGGAATTCCGGCATTTTTGGCGGGGAATCCCATGATTGGGCAAACCATCTGTCGTACATCTCATCGAGAGTGCCATCTTCTTGGAGAGTGTCTATGCATTCGTCCACCTTGTTCTTGAGAAATTCGTTGCCTTCTCTCATGGGTATGGCGACTTCCACTTCAGCGAGTTTTTCAGGCATGAGTTTTACTTTTTTATCCCTTTTTGCGATATACTCCAGAGTGTTTCTGTCGAAAAGGAATATGTCTCCCTTTCCGGTTTTCAATTCGAGAACTGCATCCGTTGGGTATACCATATCCATCACTTCAACATCCGGATAATTCTCCCTCACAAAAAAATCTCCGGTGGTACCTGTTATGACTATCACGCGCTTGCCTTCCAAACCCATCGTATCCATTACGGTACTTCCGGAATCGTTGTGCCTTATGTTGGAAATGATTGAAGGCAGTATGATTCCAAATGATAAAGCGCATATTATAACGAGTAGTAAAATCCATCCTGTTTTTCGGCTGCCATTCTGTACTTTAAGAGAAATTTTTCTGCGCATCTTCGGATCGACACGTATTTCTATAAGATCCAATGCCAGTGTCAATACCCAGGAAAGTACGAAGTACAGTACGGCTACCATTATCAGCGGGAAAAACGCATCGAAGGTTCTGCTTCTGATTATGTCGCTTGCCTTTGTAAGATCCTGAACCGCTATATATCCGACGACGGATGTCATCTTAACAAGTGATATGAACTCGCCCTTGTATACGGGGATCACGTTTTTAACCGCCTGCGGAAGTATTATGTATCTGAAAGCCTGTAATTTGGTAAATCCTCCGGCCAGTCCGGCTTCGATCTGTCCCCTGTCTATTCCTTCAATAGAGGTTCTGAACATTTCAGAAACGTACGCCGCAAAATTCATGCCGAAAGCTATAACAGCCACAAGCATAGGGTCTATGTTCACCGATGCGAATACCACATAATAAATCAGCATCAATAGAACAAGAACCGGTATTCCCCTTAGAATATTTATGTAAAGTCTGGCAAGTATCTTCAGTATAAAATGCTTGGACATGCGCATGTAGCAAATGATAGATCCCAGAATGGTTCCGAAAAGACAAGCCAGCAGTGAAATTATGAGTGTCACTCTCAGCCCTTTCAAGATCAACAGATACCTGTTTTCGAGAACTATGTTTATATAGAAACTGTTTGCGACGCTTTCAAAGAATGATTTTTCATCATTTTCAGGAATTTGACTCGAATAGGCAGTGAGATTTTTCTTTTTGGCAAGGAAGAGTGAATCGAGTTTATAATAGGGCTCCGAGAAAAGTACGAGTTTTTTCCTTTCATCGGTAATTGCGAGAGTACTTGCCACCATATCTATCTTATTGGAACTTACCGATGGAATAAGGCTTCCAAATTGCATGTCGAAAAACTGCAAGTTCTTGCCGAGATAAGCCGCAAAGCGCTGGGAAAGTTCTATATCGAAACCGGCAAAATCCGTATTGATTATAGTCGCGAAAGGCAATCCTTTGTCGCTTACCATTCCAACTTTAAGAACACCGTTTTTTCCGGAGTTTTCTATTTTCGGCATTTGCGTATTTCCTTCCGTTATCCAGCGTTTGTACATGTCATCATATGTTCCGTCGGATCTTATCTGTTTTAAAAATATGTTGAACTTTTCCTGAAGTTCTTTATTCGACTTGTTGAAACCGATTCCGACATCCAGGCTCATTGCTGTGCCACCAATTACGGCTATGGAATCATCCGATTTGAAAATTTCCCTCGCATTTTCGGCTGTTGTCATTATCACATCGGTTTTTTCATTTTTGAGTGAGAGTATTAAGTCGGTGGTGTCTTTGTACTGGAGCAACTGAGCATCCGGATATTTTTTTGCCACGTAAGTATCGTGTACGGAACCGACCAACACACCGATTTTTTTGTATTTAAAGTCATCAGGAGTGGACATGAGTGCCGAATCATTTTCCTCATAATCTCTGACTATAATTCTCTGCGGATTAATGAAATAACCTTCTGAGAAATCGACTTTTTTGGCACGTTCCGGAGTTGCCGTCATGTTTGAGATTATCACATCGGCTTTTTCCGATTCGAGAAGATTAATGAGTGCGGAAAATTTGACGTCTATAAACTCTAACTGCATTCCCAGATCCCTTGCAAGTAATCTGGCAAAATCCGGATCGAAACCTATTATTTCATCGTTTGATCCATGAAAGCCAATTGGTTCTCTGGCTGCGGAAACTGCCACTCTCAAAACAGGTCCCGTTTCGGGAACATCGATTTCCAATGGTTCGTATGGAGAATCATCGGTTTTGATCCAGCGGTTTTCCAGGTCTTTTAAGGTGCCTTCTTTTTTGTACTTTATGATAAGTTCGTTTATTTTTTCCAGAAGTTCATTATTTCCCTTTGCAATTGCCGCGTTTGCGGAATCCTGCGTGAGATCTTCATAGAGCATTTTCAGGTCATCGTTCTTTTTTACCGTATTTGCGGCGGTAGTGTAAGCAGTCATGACCGCATCCACCTGTCCGGCTTTGAGTGCGGCAATTCCGTCCATTATATCCGAGAATATCTTCATCTCGGCATCGGGATAATGTTCCAAAACGTATCTTTCTGCTGTAGTTCCGCCCATGACACCGATTTTTGCATTTTTAAGTTCATCAACAAAAAAATATTCCTTCCCGTTCTTTTCCGTAGATGCGGATTCAAAATTTTTAACCAGTGCACCAAGCCCGGCGGTGTAGTAACTATCACTGAAAAGAACTTTTTTCGCTCTTTCTTCGGTTATGGATATGCTTGCGCCGATCATATCGACTTTTCCGGCTGCGAGAGAGGTTATCAGGGATCCGAAATTCATATCGACTATTTCAAGTTTTTTATTAAGTCTTTGCGCCACATGATATGCTATTTCGACATCGAAACCGACTATTCGCCTGTCTTCATCGTAGAATGAAAACGGCATCTGTTCAGAACAGGTTCCGAATACCAACACTCCGTTGGTTTTACTTTGATCGAATTCGGGCATCTGGCCGGGTATACCGTTTTTTGGAATCCATCTTTCGAGAAGTTTTTTATAGGTTCCATCCGCTTTCATTTCGGATACCGTTTCGTCTATTGCTTTTTTCAGTTCGATGTTATCGAGCTGAACCGCATATCCGTAATTATCCGGTACAAAGACTTCCGGAAGTACCATTACGTCTGGGTTGTTCGCTTCAATTGTTTCAAGCGAAAGAATATCTCCCGCGAAAGCACTGATTTTTCCGTCAATTACAGCCTGAACACCATCAAGGGGATTTTGGAAGTAATTTATCTTCGCTTTAGGGAATCTTGAAAGTACCATTTGATCTGCGATATTGCCGCTTTGAACACCTATTACCTTTTCGGCAAGCTGAGAAATCTCGCGTATCTCTTCTGCCTGCTCACATCCGGTGAGAAGTAAAAAAAAGGATAAAATGACAAAAAACATTCCTGAGAAAATAAATTTCTTTTTCATAAACTAACCCCTTTTATAACGAAAATAATTGCCTTTTTCAAATATGTTTCCAAGGCAATTATAAACTATTATATAATTTCAATATTATTTTTAATCCCCTTTTTTCCATATATTGTTGCTTTTGTCTGACGTTGAGTTTCCAGGTTATTTCCGTGTGATGCAGTGGTGATTTCCTTTCTTTTAAACGTATCGTTCTAAATCCGGATGTTGGTTGCCATTCCTTTTCCGGGACGATATGTATGCCGGATATTTCATGCCCGGCTGTCAAAGCTGCAGCTTATCCATTTCCAGTACTTTGTTGCATATTTCGAGTATTTTTCTCTTATGGGTTACGGCGATCAAAATCGTGTTGTTTTTGTTCAAATATTCTTCGAGGCTCATTATAAATTCCTCTTCGGTTTTTTTATCGAGTGCGGAAGTGGCCTCATCCAGCAAAAGCAGGTCGCAGTCTTTGAAAAGTGCGCGTGCAAGGCATATTCTCTGTTTTTCACCGCCGGAAACGTTGAATCCGTTTTCCTGTATCTCTCTTCCGAGGCCCTCGGGAAATTTTTCTATCAGCGAGTTCAACCTGCATATTTCCACTGTCTCTTCGACCGAATAATGTGACGGCTTTTCTCCGAACGTTATGTTTTCCCCGACCGTCGAAGAGAACAGGAACGGATCCTGCTGAAGCAGTGAGATTCGGGAGTAATAATCGGATTTGCTTATATCCTTCAAATTCTTCCCGTTTATCAGCACCCGCCCGTTTTCAACATCGTAAAATCTCAAAATAAGGTTCAGTATGGTGCTCTTTCCCTGCCCGCTTTCACCGACAATCGCAATTCTGTCGCCTCTTTCGAGTCTCATCGAAAAGTTTTCTACTATATTTTTTCCTTCGGCGTAGCCAAAGCAGACATTGTCGAACTCCACGCTCTCGATGCTGCTGATTGCATATTTTCCGTCCTCCTCCTCCTCCGAGGTGTTTAAAAAATCCAACAATTTGCCGTTTATGCCTTTGGCACGCTGGTTGCCGAGATTCCAGTCCGACAGATTCCTTATCGGTTCGTACAGCCGGCTCAGAAAGGTATAAAACGCTATCAGCGTACCGAGCGTGATAGTCCCGCCGTATGTCAGATAACCGCCGAAGAGCAATATGGTTATCGGGAGACCCTGGGTTATTATAAGCGTCAGGCCATTTCCCATTGCGTTTAAAAAGAGTATTTTGTCAAGATTTTGTTGGAATTCATCAATGGTCCTGTCGAAGGAATTTCCGGCATAATTCTCTTTTTGAAACACCTTTATGACAGACAATCCGCTGAGTTTTTCCTGAACCTCACCCATCACTTTTGAAAAACTGCTTCGTTCCGCCACACTGTTCTTACGAAGTTTTTTGTTTATTCTGTTGAATGAAAGGTAATAAACGGGGAGTGTTATCAGAGTTATTATGGAAAGCCGGTAACTCAGAAAGAAAAGGGCAACCATGACAAAACACAAATTCGCTATGTTTGCGAAAAGCATGGGGAATGCGGTGACGGAAGTCTGCGCCGGTATCTCGACATCGTTCATCACAGTCGATACCACTTTTCCCAAACCGAGTTTTTTCATGAAGCTCACCGGTTTTCTCACCGCGCTGTGGAACATGATCTTTCTGAGATGGCTGATCGCACCCGTTCTCATTGAATGCCAACGGTAGTTCTGGATGACCTCCATGGCGACATTCAATGCGGTGAGTATTATCAGCATTATTCCGATGTAAATCACATCGGTCCACGGTTTATGTTCCGTTATGCCGTCGATCAGATTTCTTATGTTGAATGTTATGAAAATATCCAGTAAAATACCGGAAACTATGAAAATCAAAATACCGGCCTGTTTTTTTCTGAAGGTTTTAAAATAATCCCTTATGCTTTTTATCATCGCGTGGACACCTCACCCGTATTCATTTTTGGATTTTTTATGCTTTCTCAATGCTTTTCCAGGGAATGAAGAAGATGAAAACTAAACTGATTGCAAGCGTAATCACACTCACGGTGAGCAACAGCAGGTGGGTGGGTATTTTATCCAGCAACGCTCCGTATATCATACCACCAAAAGGAATGAAAATCGATGACATGATGCCGAAAAGTGACATGACTCTCGCCCTCGCGTTCGAGGGTATCAGAACCTGCAAACTGGTCAGCAGCGGGATGTTAACCATGGAGTCTGTCGTACCCATCATGAAGAAAATGATCATGGCGAGTATGTAAACCGCGGCTGCACTTGCAATGACGGCTATTACCTGAGGAAAAATCAAAAAAGCAAGTACTATCTGAAACCCGGGGGCGAGTACTATGCCTATGTTTACGAGTTTTCTGGATGTGACTTTTTTCAGCAATGTTGCTATTAGTATACCAGACAGCATAGTGCCTGTGGTGTACACGGTTATCAGCAATCCGATTTGCGCGGCACTCAGTTTCAGTACCTCTCTGCCCATATAGGGAACCAGAATGGGCATTATAGGCGCATCTATCATGTTCAGTACGGCCAGGAATACGAACATGGGCAACAATCCTTTTATGCCCTTCACAATGGTGAAACCTTCGCCGAATTCTCTGAAAAAGGTTTTGAAATTCAGCTTTCCGGGTTTCTTTTCGTATTCGTGTTTTATGAAGAACTCACTTATACCAGAAATTACGAAAGAGAATGCGTTGATGAAGAACACCGCCGTGATTCCTGCAACCCCGAAAAGCAATCCGCCTATAGCCGGTCCGGCAATTCTCGTTATGGAACTGAAAGTCTGCGATAGAGAATTTGCACTTCTGAGCGATTCTTTATCGACAATATCCATCAGGAATGCGTTTGCCGATGATTGGAAAAAACCGGATATTATGCCCCTGAATATTGTGACTGCTATCAGGATTTCGAGGTTTAAATTGCCTGAAAGTGCTAAAAATGCCCATATGAATATCAGACCGCCGTGTATTATATCCAGAATTGCCATGGCATTTTTTCGGTTCCACCTGTCGCTTATCACCGATGCAAAAGGAAGTGTGCAAAGTCCGGCCACCATACCCCAGAAAAAAATCATTCCCATGGCCATTCCCGATCCGGTAAGCTGAAGTACGAATAGCGGAATAGCTATGCTTTGGATTTCGGAACCAAGTTCCGAAGTCGTCTTTCCCGCAAAATAAATCAGTAAATTCTTTTTTTGAGTCATAAATACCTCCTGATGAGTATTTTTTTCAAATACAGGAAAAATATTGAAATGGACAGAATCGCAGATAGCAAAACGTATATTAAGCGTATACCAGTAAACTGCATGAAAATTCCCAAAGCAACAACGATCAAAGCTTTCGATAAATTTATAAGCAGATTGTTCACCGAAACGACGGTGCATATTCTGTCATCCGAGCTTTCCTCAACCATTACCGAATCGAGAAGCAAATTCCAACCGCCGAAGCAAACCTGTTGTATTATTATGGCAGCAATCATGAATATTATGGAGATGTTTGAAGCTATCAGCAAATAACTCAAGGCTGTTGCGGCCGTGTATGCCGTGTAAATATGACGTGCAGAATGGTTTTTTTTGAGGCGTTTTGTTAAATTCATCCTGTTGGCCGGAAAATATGCGCTGTTTTTTTCCGGTTTTCTCTCCATGCTTACATTTTTGTTGAAATACACCGAAACCACATGCCTTTGCGAAAGTTGAATTTTCGGCAATATGCTCATGTCGCCGAAGTCAAGTATTATATTGTCGTTACTCCTTTTTATGCGGAATTGCCGATAAATTCAGACATGGCATCGCCTCCATTTCTTTGACCACGGAGATTGTTGTGGAACAGAGGCTGCGAAGTTTTTATGCACTGTTTTAAAGTTGGATATAAATTTACCAATGTATTGTATCACAACGTGTGACATTTATAAAAGTCTGTGAAATATATTAAGTTAATAATACGTATTATGCGGCAATTGTCTGAAGACGGAGGGTTATTTTATCGTTTGATTGACGGTGATGTGAAATCGGAAATGTTCTGTCAATAAGGTTTGGGATTCACCGGCCAGAAAACTACACCCGGGATTTTTAGAATCGTACATTTTTCAATACGAGAGCAACACAATCCTTCGGAAAGCGTGAATTATTCCGGACGTTTCGTTCGGTCTCAAACCGAAGCTTATATCGGGGTTATATTTTAATGGATGGTTTCAAGTTGTCTTCAAGCCTTTTGATTACTTTTTCCAGACGCCTTTCCTGTGTTTCCGTTTTTTTTGCGTCCATAACATATCCGAGGTATACTTTTCTGTAGGAAGGTGCGAGAACTGTAAAAAAATCATATGCCTTTCGGTTTGCTTCAATTTTTTTCATAACCCATTCCGGGACCTCGGAATTTTCCGGCAGTTTCCTGTCTTTGACTTCGGTATTGCCAAACGCTTTTAATCCGTTTTCTTTCATGAATCCCATTTCTATCATCTTTTCGGCGCGTTTTTGATTTACGGATGACCATTTGCTGCCGGGTCTTCGGGGTGTGAATTTTCTGAGATATTTAAACTCGTCGAATTTCTTTATCATTCCGTCAATCCAACCGAAGCATATGGCTTCTTCCACCGCGGAATCATAATCGATATTTTCTTCACCAGTTTCTTTTTTGTAGAATATCAGCCAAATTCCCGAACTTTCTTCCTGGTTTTCAGAAAGCCATTTTCTGAATTCTTCCCTGTTCTTAAAATGAATCATCCCGGTTTGATCCATAAATGCCTCCTGAAAGATATTTTGATAATCAATGTTTTTATGTCATATCTATCAAAAAATCAGGCATAGGTGTCGAGAAATCTGCCTGTAGTTTTAAACATATCATCCTGCATCTTTTCTTCAGTGGGATCACGCCACTTGCCCTGTTCGTATTCTTCGGGCGCTTCGTTTAGGGGAGATTCCACTTTCCGTGAGTTGACGGCACGGTTTCCGGAAGATAACATTTCTTTCTGATTATTCTGTGATATTTTTTGTAGTTTTTTGTCAATCTCCGCAATTTTTCTTTCGATAATTTCTTTCTGTCTTACGGCCGCTTCCTGCTCGGCCTGGCTGTTTTTCGATTTTGATTTGATAGCTTCCAGCTGTCTTTGAAGCAGCTCTTTTTGAAGCTGTAACTGTACGGCGTCGTCTTTCCCGGAATATGTTTTCGGAGAATATATGTCGTTTCCACCGCTAACGGCTCCAACTGACATAAACCATCCACCTCCTTTCGTTATACTATAGAACCGGAATATTCATAATTTAATTAAACTGTGTAAATGCAGTTATTTTGGTAAACTGGAATAATCACGAATTTTTTACCGAGTTGACCGCCACAGATAAAATTCCACATATCGTGATTGTTATTACCCAACTGTCTTAATTATATACGAATTTTATGACGAATAGATAATTTTTCAGAGTAGTTATAAATTAACGGCAATGATTACCCACAATCGTTTCAACTGTGGTTTCTCCCGGTATTTGACTTTCTCACGATGCGAGTCGATCTGTTTTTCAATAAAACAAATGATTAACCGCATCTATAAAAAAATAATTATTTTTTTCATCTCAATTTGATAGAATAACTTGAAAATTTAATTATTTTCCGATAATTCCAAAAACAAATTGAAATATTCGAAGGAAGAATGGTGGGAGTATGAGTTCGATTGCAGTGGTTATCTTCTCATTTATAGGTTATATTGTCGCGTACAACACCTATGGGAAATGGTTGGCAAAAAAAATATTCAAACTTTCGGATAAGAATATTACTCCCGCACACAGTATGAAAGATGATTTTGATTATGTTCCCGCTAAAAAAAGTGTGCTTTTCGGGCATCATTTCACCACTATCGCAGGCAGCGGTCCAATAGTCGGTCCGGCTTTGGCGGTAATCTGGGGCTGGGTTCCGGCGATGTTGTGGGTGTTTTTCGGTTCGATATTCATAGGAGCTGTTCAGGATTTTTCCGTACTGGTAATTTCAAGCAGAAACAGGGGACAGTCGACATCCGAACTCACCAAGACTATCTTGAACGGCAGAATATCCAGAATATTCCATGTGATAGTCCAGTTTTATTTTCTGATATTAATTTCAATTTTCACCATGATAATGGCGATTTTGTTCGAGATGTATCCTCAGTCAGTTTTTCCGGTTTGGATGGAGATTCCTATTGCCATGTTACTCGGTTCTCTGTTCAGAAAGGGTAGAATAAACAATCTGACTTTCTCGCTGCTGGGAGTATTGCTCATGTTCGCCACTATAGCCGCAGGTATTTATCTGCCGATAGATATACCGGGGATCAACGATTCTTCTATAATCACCTGGTGTGTAATCCTTTTTGCATATAATTTCTTTGTTTCCGTATTGCCGGTTCATACTTTGCTACAGCCAAGAGATTATATAAACTCTCACGAAGTGCTTATAATGATGTTTTTTCTGATTATCGGAATTTTTGTATCCAACCCTTCAATAACAGCTCCTTCATTCCATATGGTTTCCGATGCTCCTCCTGTTTTTCCGATTCTTTTCATGACCATATCCTGCGGAGCGGTTTCAGGTGCGCATAGCATGTTTGCATCGGGAACAACTTCAAAACAGCTCAACAGAGAAACCGATGCGGTCAGTATAGGATATGGTGGAATGTTGTTGGAAGGTTTTCTGGCAATCATAGTGATCATAGTCATTTGTGCCGGACTTGGTATGAACGGCGGTGGAATTGAAGCATTCAGTTCCAGATATTCTTCCTGGTATTCTGCGCAGGGTCTGGCGTCCAAATTATCGGCCGTTGTTGACGGCAGTGCGAATATTTTAAGCTCAATAGGCATACCTATTGAATTCTCGACCGGTATCGTGACAGTTTTCATAGTGTCATTCGTCGGTACCACACTCGATTCTTCCACGAGGGTTCAGCGGTATTCACTTCAGGAGCTGCTCCCCAAAAAGTTTGCCGGAATCAACAACAAATACATAACGACTTTGTTGGTTCTCGGGTTTGCTGCCGTTCTCACTTTCGCCAAACCAAACGGTTCCGGTGCCATGATGCTCTGGCCGCTGTTCGGTAGCCTGAATCAACTTGTGGCCTCTCTGTCGCTTTTGATAGTGTCGGTTTATCTCAGCAGACGCAATGTGCCTTTCTGGGTTTCTTTACTGCCGGCAGTTTTCATGCTGTTCGTAACTTTCTGGTCAATGTTCTACGATTTCAACAAATTCTTGAGTACGGGGAATTATTTAAACTTCGCTATCGCCGCTTCGGGTTTTGTGTTCTCTGTTTTCATGCTTTTCAGTACTGTGGTTTTTATGAAAAAGGATAAAATTTCGAAGCGGATGGATAAGGCTTATGAAGAGGAATGAGCGTTATCAGTAGAAAAATGTTGAAGGAGAGTTGATTTATGTACCTTATAAGCGCATGTCTGGGTGGAGTGAAATGTAGATACGATGGCAACAACGTTCCGAATGAAAAAATCGAAGAGCTGGTTCGTTCCGGTAAGGCGATCACGATTTGTCCGGAGATAATCGGAGGGCTTGAAATACCCAGGGAATGTTCCGAAATAGTCGAAGTGAATGGCGAAAAAAGGGTTTTCAGTTCTTCGGGAAAGGATATAACGGCGGAATACGCGATTGGGGCGGAAAAGACACTCGAAATATGCAGAATACTCGGTATAAAAAAAGCCATACTGAAATTCAGAAGCCCATCCTGCGGATTCGGGAAAATATACGACGGAACTTTTTCGGGAAAGTTGATCCCGGGAAACGGCATAACCGCCGAATTGCTTATCGAAAACGGGATAGAAGTTATTTCGGAGAATGATTTTTAATCATGGAAAGAAATTTTAATCCTGCGATATTTCCACTCTGTTTCTCCCGTTTTCCTTTGCCTTGTACAAAGCAGAGTCCGTTCTCTCAATGATATCGCAGATATTCATATTCATTCCGGGCATGAATGTGAAAGCTCCTATGCTGATGGTTATTTTTTCCGATATCGAAGATGCGGAATGCTCTATTCCGAGTTCTTCGACATTTGTTCTTATCTTTTCGGCGATCATCTTCGAGTCTTCCGGACCGGTATAGGGTAATACCACGAAGAATTCTTCTCCTCCGTATCTTGCCACGAAATCACCCGCACGGTTAAGGGTTTTTTCTATGGATTTCGCGATGATTCTCAAAGCCTCGTCCCCTCTGCCATGGCCGTATGTGTCGTTGTAATTCTTGAAGAAATCTATGTCTATCATGAGCGTGGAAAGGGGTAATTCCGATCTGCTGGCGCGTTTGAATTCTTTTTCAAACACTTCATCCAGCCTTCTGCGGTTGGATATTTCCGTAAGTGCGTCTATGAATGCGAATTTCTCGAGAAGTTCCTGCTTTCTTTTCAGGTTCAGCTGCATTTCCACCCGGGCTTTCACCATGGGCGGGTGAAAAGGTTTTGTTATATAATCCACCGCTCCGAGTGCAAATCCTTTTGTGGCGTCCATGACTTCCGATACCGCCGTAACGAATATTATCGGTATTTTTTTTGTCTGTTCATCATTTTTAAGCATGTTGCATACTTCGTACCCGTCTATTTCCGGCATGAGTATATCAAGCAGTATCAGATCCGGGGGATTTTCGGATTTCGCTATTTCCAAAGCCCTTCTCGGTTTTATCGCGGGGACTATTTTGTACTTGTCTTTGAACAGATTCATAAGAAGCGCGATATTCTCTTTGTTATCATCTACGATCAGGATTTTTTCTTTTTTCGAATCATCGTTCATCTTGTTTACCCCATTCCATTAGGATATTTTCCAATATTATTTTAACATTATCCATATCATAATTTTCCATCGACTGTGTAAGTTCATCTATTTTATCTTTTTTTTCGGTTTCTTTGAGATATTCTATATTTTTCCGAAGTATTTCTCCTGCTTCATAGGCATCTTCGTCGAGAAGCTTGAGAACTGAATTCAGGTTATCGGCGATTTTCGATCTACCGATGTATTCATAAGGTTCAGATGATTCTTCCGTCGGATTCCCTGCTTTCTGGAAGTACTCGTCAATTTCTCTGATTATATAGTCGAGTTCTTCGAAAAAACCGTTTTGTACCATTGAATCTTCGCATATGCCGGCATTTCCGAGTTCGTTTTCATATTCGGAGGCTTTTGTCGAAAGTGTTTCGATTCCGAGATTAGCGGATACCCCTTTAACCGAATGCACTATTCTGACAACTTCTTTGAGGTCTTCGGCCGAACCGTTCTCCAGTTTTTCTTTGATGGTATTACCCGCATTGCCATAACTGCTGCCGAAAGAATTCAGCAACTTTTTATACAAGGCAAGGTTGTGGTTACTCCTGAAAAGTCCTGTTTCAGTGTTTATGCCAGGTATTTCGATTTTTTCGGAATAATCATTTTTATCGGGGTTTATATCGACTTTGAAATATTCGACGTTTCCCGTGATTGATTTTTCAGATGGGGATATCCACTTTGCCATCGTGGAAAAGAGTTTTTCCGGGTCAATCGGTTTTGTTACATAATCGTCCATTCCCGATTCTATGCATTTTTCCCTATCTCCTTTTAAAGCATGCGCTGTCATCGCTATTATAGGAAGATTTTTCAAATCCGGATTTTCTCGTATTTTGGCGGTGGCTTCGAATCCGTCCATTTCCGGAAGCTGTATATCCATAAGCACGAGTTCGTATACGTTGGAAGATGCCATTTGTACTGCGATTAAACCGTTTTCGGCAGTCTCGACATTCATCCCCTCACTTTCGAGCCATTCTACAGCTATTTCCCTGTTGATGGGATTGTCTTCCACCAAAAGAATCCTACGGTTTTTAAATTTATCGATTCTGCCATATGAATGGCTTTCTTCTTTTTTTACAGCGAATGTATGTTCTTTTCCGAAAAGACCGACTATGGTATCGAACAGAAATGACTGGTTGACAGGTTTGTGTATGAAGGCGTCTATGACTTTCTTTTCGGATTCGTGCAGCAAATCTTCCCTCGCATAGGCGGAAACCATGAATATTATCGGTATTTTTCCGTTCGGATTTTCCTGTTTGATGATTTTGGAAGTTTCTATGCCGTTTATACCCGGAAGCTTCCAGTCCATGAGTACGAGATCGAATTGATTTTCTTCGCTTTTCAACAATTCCAAAGCTTTTTCTCCGTCTTCGGCGGTATATGCCACCATGTTGAACGAGCCTATTATCTGGGAGAGTATTTCCCTTGAGGTTGCGTTGTCGTCTACTATCAGGACTTTTATTCCCTTCATCTCCGCCGGTGTTATCATTTTTATCTGCTTTTCATCCGGCTGTTTTTTTATTTTTGAGGTGAAAGAGAATATGCTCCCCTTTCCCGGTTCACTTTCGACTTTTATTTTTCCGTTCATAAGTGTGACAAGTTTTTTTGAAATCGAAAGTCCAAGCCCGGTTCCACCGAATTTTCTGGTTGTGGACGTGTCTTCCTGGGTGAAGGAGTCGAATATCTTTTCCAGCCTTTCGGGTGAAATACCGATTCCGGTATCCTTCACGCTGAATTCCAGAATAACATCTCCGTTTTGAGTTTCAACTTTTTTTACCGAAATAACCACTTCACCTTTGGTTGTGAATTTTATGGCGTTTCCGGCCAGGTTTATCAGAACCTGGCCGAGACGTATCGGATCTCCTATAAGTGCATTCGGTACGGATTTGTCAATTGATATCAGCAATTCGATCTTCTTTTCATGGGCTTTTTGGGAGAATATTTCGGTTATGTTTTCCATCACTTCGTAAAGGGAGAAGTTTATCTCTTCCAGTTCGAGCCTGCCGGCTTCTATCTTTGAAAAATCGAGTATGTCGTTTATTACTGCCAGCAAAGTTTTTGAAGATATCCTGGCTTTGTTCAAATAACCACGCTGCTTTTCACTTAGTTCGGTCCTGAGCACGAGATCGGTCATTCCCATTATGGCGTTCAGCGGTGTCCTTATCTCGTGACTCATGTTTGCGAGGAATTCGCTTTTTGCCCTCGAAGAGGCGAGTGCTATTTGCTTTTCTTTTTCGGTTCTTTCCTGCTCTTTTTTTGAGGTTATGTCATGAACTATTCCCTCTATTATGTAGTCGCCGTCTTTGGTTTTTATTAGATGTGCGTTGATTTCCACACTGATTTCGGCACCGCTTTTTCTGATAAAAGCAGTTTCGAATTGATTGATTTTCTTTTGCAGAAACAGCATTTCGAGTATTTCGTCCCTGTCTTCCGGATTTCTGTAGAGTTTATTTTGTACATCTTTGAGGGAATTTACAAGTTCATCCAGATTTTCGTATTCGAGCATTCTTATCATCGCGTCGTTGGCGGTTATAAAAACACCATCGACAGTGGTTTGAAAAATTCCCTCCACGGCATCGTCGAAAATCCCCTTGTACTTTTCAAGTGCCTCCTGCAGATTTGCCCTGCTTTTTTTAAGCTTTTCCGCCATTATGTTTATGGAATTGCCGAGATGGCTTACTTCATCACTGCCCTTTACTTCCACACGGTAATCGAATTGTTCGTGCCCAATTTTCTCCGCGGCTTCGTTAATTTCGATTATCGGCGACGCGACTCTTCTGCCTATCATGCGGCCTATAAATAAAGCAGGCAGAATTGATAAAAGGAGTATAAAAACGGACATGAATACGAGATCCTGCATGTATTTCCTCACCGTCTCGGCCGACATGTCTATGACGAGTATCCCCGACAACGTTCCGTCTTTATTCAGGAGCGGTGAATAGCCAGACAGCCAGGTTCCCCACTCATCGGTGTAGAGCTTTTCTTCCACCAACGTGCTTTTCATGCTGCCGACATTCTTACTCAGCAGCTCGCTCGCGTCCGGGTAAAGTTCGCCGAGTTTTACGCCGATTTCCTGACCGTATTCGGAGTCTGCTACAAAAATTACATTTCCGTCTTCATTTTGTCTGACGGTGTATACGGAAAAGATATCCGGACTCGCTTTTTTTATGCCGATGAGTTGATCTTTTACGATTTCGTACTCATACGAATTTTGCATGGTCGGGGATTTCAGTTTCGAATGAGTTTCCGTGTTCACTACACGAGCCGCTATCGTCGTAACATCCTTAAGACGCTGAACTATATCCGTCATGACCCGCGAACTTGCAGAAAAATAGAAAAGCAATATGATTATTATGGATATGAGTGTTGAAAAAAACAAAAAATACAGGGAAATTCTGTTTTGAAGCTTTTTCATTTCTCTCCTTTTTGGGATACACTGTAATTTTAGACTTCTTTTATTTTAAGTTATTTCAAAAGTTGTGTCAAGAAAACCCGAGATATAAACGCATAAAAAAACACAGAAATAAATTCTGTGTTTTTTTATGCGTTTAAAAGTATTTACCTCATACAAGGCTTTTGTAAAGTGATTCCCATTGTTTCAAAACGTTCTCTTCCCCGTAGAACTCGGAAAGTTCGATAGCCTTGTTCCTGGTTTCTTCAAAAAGATTTTTATTCTTATGCAATGCCTCGACTTTCAGGGCGAATTCTTCCGCATCGTTCCCCGCTTCGTATTTTTCGAAAAGTATTTCGCGGTAAAGCTCTATATCCCTTACAAGCAATGGCAGATGACAGTTACAGGCTTCGAGAATAGTCATCGGGAAAAGTTCCTGATATGACGGCAGGAAGAGAATGTCGGATGCGTTGAAATAATCCGCCACGAGGTTTCTGTCGACTATTCCCGTGAATACGACATTTTTGGGGGGATTCTCAATCATTTTTTTGTATTTTTCATAGCCATCGGTCATTTTTCCGAAAGAAAATCCACCGACCCATAAAAACCTGTATTCCGGGCATTTTTTCGCCGTTTCTATGAAATCGTCTATTCCCTTTCTCTTCTGAACCTGGCCGGCTCCGACGACTATGAATTCATTTTCATCAAAACCGAATTTCTTGCGTAAGTCCATTTTCCGTGAAACATCTATGGGCTTGAAAACTTCTCTTGATACGTAATTCGGGACGTACAGCACTTTTTCTTCCGGAAGTCCCAGGCGTACGAGTTCGTGTTTGTAAAAAGAATTCACCACCACAAGCTTATCCGCCGACGAGTAGAATTTTATCATGTACTTTATCAGAAATTTGAGTATGAACCGGGGTATCTTCAGTGATCCTTCGAGGGAATCCGGCATGACGTGACATGAAATTACGACTTTTTTTCCGCTTCGTTTGTATTTCTTCATCAACGAATTCGATCCGAGATCGAAAGTGTGTATGTGAATTATATCGTGCAGAGATTTGTCATTAACGAATACATTGAGAATTTTAGAACGTTTCAGCAATTTAACCTGTTCTTTGAATGCCGAATCCACACCCTGTCCTTTAGCCATTTCCGATACCGAACGCACGTTAACACTGATACTCATAATTACCACCTTCAAAAACATTTATGTGATTTATTTCCCGATGGATTATAGCACAGTTTCAGGATTCATCCCGAATTATGATACAATTCTAATGTTTAAAACATTTCTTAAGAAGAGGCTGTATTGGTGCTTTTATTTTAAAGACTTTCTGAACATCTGCCTGAAAATTAAATCTCAATTGAATCAATACCCTGATAGGGTGGTTTGTGTTTGCTATATGGTGTGTAAATCCGCATTTTACTTTGCTATTGCAGAAGAGGTGAATAATCTTGGAATACAGGATTTTAAAACGTGAAGAGATCGAGTTTATGAGGAACATTGACAGAAGTGAGACTATAAACGGTATATATTACTTTGAAAACGGAGAACTCAAAATAAAAAAAGTTTTTTGGGAGATGAAAGGCTTTCCTTCGGGAGAACTCGACCATATTGTCGAACGTTTGTACATTTTATACGACAACGGGGGCGTGATTTTCGGTGCGTTTGATCCGGATAATGGTGCTATCGCAGGAATTACGGCACTAGAGAATAAATTCCGTGGAAATGGAAAAGATACGATGAAAATGGATATTCTTTTTGTGAGTAAACCATATAGAGGGAAAGGAATAGCGAAAAAACTCATCGATTTCATCAAAAAAGAAGTGCGGGCAAGAGGTGGGGGCAAGGTTTACGTTTCGGCCACGGAATCTAAAAACACGGTGGAATTTTATATTTACATGGGATGCAGAATTGTGGCAAAATCCGAGATTGATGCAGAACTTTTCGAAATGGAACCCGAAGACATACACATGATTCTGGATGTACACTGACTTTTTTCTGAAAAATAAAAGTTATGAAACATGAATTGATTCGGTTTCAAAAATATTTTGTAAATCTTCTTATCTGCGTTGATTTTTATTTTTTTGTGTTATAATAGCGCGGAATTGAAATTTAAATAATGTGTTAACTGAACGGAGGAGTGACCGAGATCAGTATTTCCACAGAGTAGCTTTGGGAAGCTTGTGGGAAGAAAGGCGAGGCCACCGAAGGAAGAAAGACATTCCCGATGTTTTATTCCTGGGTATGCAGAGAATATCTGCATAACTGTCACAGAGTAATTTTTGTGGAGCGCCGGGCGGTTGGAAAAATTTTTATACATAAAATTATTCTAAGCGGCGCTGAACAGGCGTCGCTTTTTGTTTTGGAGGTGGGTGTTTTGAAGATCGGAGTTGTAGGTGCGACCGGTGAAGTCGGAGTTAAGATGGTGGAATTGATAGGAAAATATTCACTCAATCCCGAAGAATTGAGACTTTTGGCTTCAGCTCGATCCGCGGGAAAGAAAGTGGAGTTCTGCGGCAGGGAAATAGTAGTTGAAGAACTTACCGAAGATGTCATGAAGGAAAAATTTGATTACCTGCTTTTTTCTGCGGGATCCGGAGTATCAAAGAAATATGCTCCCATAGCCGCAAAGGCTGGCAATACGATAATAGACAATTCTTCCGCATTCAGATCAGTTGACGAAATACCTCTGTGTGTTCCAGAGATAAACGGAGACTTGCTCAAAGATTACAAGGGAATAATAGCCAATCCGAATTGTTCCACCATACAGATGGTTCTGGCTCTCGAAGGGGTCAGGAAATTCGGCATTGAGGAAATAGTCGTTTCCACGTACCAGTCGGTATCGGGAGCCGGGCATTCCGCTTTGAAGGAATATCGGAATCAGGTTAACGGCAGCGAAGAATACAAGGTACTTTCCAGCAGGATATTCGGTAATGTCATACCACTGATAGGAGACCTGGATGAGGAAACCGGATTTACCTCCGAAGATATGAAAATGCTGAACGAAACACGGAAGATATTCGATGACGATTCTATAGAGGTTTATCCGACGGCAGTCAGGGTTCCGGTTGAGTACTGTCACAGTGAATCGGTGTGTGTAAAACTGAGATGTGACATAAGCGGCGGACAATTTATTTCCGCGGTGAATTCCACTGAAAATGTTACTTACAGCGAGAAGATACTGACACCCCAGGATGTCGCCGGAAGTGATGAAACATATGTTTGCAGGTACAGAAAGAGAAACGACAGGCATCTTATGTGGATTGTTGCCGACAATATACACGTGGGTGCGGCTACAAATGCACTGAGAATTCTCATTGAGCATAAAAGGCTCAATGGATGATAATATTGCAACCTTGAACTGCCAAATTTAACCAAAAAAGGAGGGATGAGTATGTTCGAAGGTGTTGCTACCGCCATAATAACTCCGTTTATGGACGATGAATCGGTTGACTATTCTTCGCTTGAAAAAATAGTCAATTACCAGATTTCCAGTGGGATTGATGCAATAGTCGTACTGGGAACCACGGGAGAATCTCCCACGATAAGCAGTGAAGAAAGAATAAAAATAATAGAAAAAGTGGTGGAATGCTCTAAACGCAGAGTACCGATTATAGTCGGAACCGGTTCCTACAATACGAGAGACGTTGTCGAGAACGGTAAAATCGCCGCCGGCAGCGGGGCCTCGGGTCTTCTTATAGTGACTCCGTACTATAACAAATCGACAAAGGATGGATTGGTGGAGCATTATAAATACATCTCCGAGCGCTCTGACCTGCCTATAATCCTTTACAACGTGCCATCAAGAACGGGTGTGAACATTGAACCGGATACCGTGAACAGAATAGCCGAAAAGTGCGAAAACGTAATCGGAATAAAAGAAGCAAGCGGCAACCTTTCACAGGTAAGTACTTTGGTTTCCACGGCGAGGGAAGGATTTAAAATATATTCGGGAAATGACGACCAGACACTCCCGTTGATTTCTCTGGGAATAAACGGGGTGGTTTCGGTGATATCGAACATAATACCGAGGCAATTTAAAAGAATGGTTGATCTTGCACTCGCCGGGGATTTCGATATTGCACGCGAACTCCATAAAAGATATTTAAAACTGATGAATCTCATGTTTGCCGAAGTCAATCCCATACCGGTCAAGTATGCCGCAAGCAGAATGGGATTATGCCTTAACAAACTGAGGCTTCCGCTCACCTGTGTCAGCGAATTGAACGCGATGGTAGTTGAAGATGAGATGAGCAGGCTGGGTGTGATAGCATGAATTACGGAATAATAGGATACAAAGGAAGAATGGGGTTGGAGATAGAAAATCTTTTTTCGGAAAAAGGTTACTCGCTGATATATAAAAAAAATGCCGAAGGTGAAGAGATGTCGGGAATACCGGAATTGCTGATAGATTTTTCCGTTCCGACCGCACTCGGAGAAAGCCTTCAGACGGCCCGCGGATTTTCCTGTCCGATAATAATAGGCACTACCGGGTTTGAAGAGTCCGACATTGAGCTTATGAAAAGCGTATCCAGGATGATCCCGGTTGTATACAGCAGAAATTTTTCCACCGGAATAATGGTGATGAACAGTATCGTGAATATGATAAATTCCATGGAACTCGGATGGGATGCCGAAATACTGGAAAAACACCACAGATACAAAAAAGACAGTCCATCGGGTACCGCGCTCATGCTTGCCGGGAATTTCGAATCGAAACCCGGCATATCGAGCATGAGAATCGGAAATATAGCAGGGGAACACTCCGTAATTTATGCGAGTGATGAAGAGATACTTGAAATAAAGCACACGGCTCTTTCCAGGGCAACTTTCGCGAGAGGCGTTCTGAGAGCCGCCGTTAAAATCATGAACATGAAACCCGGATTTTATTCTTTTGCCGGCATACTCGGACTCGAAAAGGAGGAAGACCAGTGGATAGCTACCAAATAATAGATTATATAGCCAATTCCACGCGGAAAACACCGGTGAAAGTATATCTTAAGGGTGATATGGCAGGTGCGGAATTCGGGGAACTTGATTATTACGGCGGTGATGTTTCGGGAGTGGTTTTCTGTGAGCTGGCCTGCTGGGAAGAATGGTATGGAAAAAACTCCGGAATAATTGATAAATACAGAATTGAAACTGACAGGAGAAATTCCGCGATACCACTTGCGGATTTGAGCAGATACAATGCGAGAATCGAACCGGGCGCGTATATTCGAGAAATGGTCGAAATAAAAGACGGAGCCGTGGTCATGATGGGAGCCGTTCTGAATATCGGATGTTCCATAGGGGAAAAGACCATGGTGGATATGAACGTTGTGGTAGGCGGCAGGGCAATTGTCGGAAAAAACTGCCATCTCGGTGCGGGATGCGTAATAGCCGGTGTTATCGAGCCGCCAAGTGCCGATCCTGTTGTCATAGAAGACGGGGTTTTAATCGGTGCGAATGCCGTCATCACCGAAGGAGTCAGAGTCGGACACGATTCCGTGGTAGCCGCCGGTGCCGTGGTCATATCCGATGTGCCGGCGTGTACTGTGGTTGCCGGTATTCCGGCACGTAAAATAAAGGACGTCGATTTGAAGACTCAAAGTAAAACGCAGATAATAGATGCCCTGAGAAAGCTGTGAAAACCGTGCAGGTGGCGGTAAGGAAATACGGCGGAAGTTCCGTGGCAGATAATGAAAAAATAGTTGCGATTGCCGAAAAGATAAAAAAAAGTTGTGAAGATGGGTTCAAATTGGTGGTGGTGGTTTCTGCCAGAGGCAAAACCACCGACGGCCTTGTCGATCTAGCACGGCAGATAAGCAAGGAACCCGATCCGCGTGAACTTGACATGCTGCTGTCAACGGGAGAACAGATATCCGCCTCACTTCTGGCAATGTGCCTTAACGGGATGGGAGTAAAAAGTGTTTCGGTTAACGGTTTTCAGCTGAAGATTAAAACCGACGGAGAATACAACACGGCGAGAATAGTCAACATCGATGGTGATAAGCTTAATTCATATCTTGATAACAACGATGCCGTTATAGTGACCGGATTTCAAGGTGTGACGGAAGACGATGAAATAACTACTCTCGGCAGAGGCGGCTCGGATACTTCTGCCGTTGCGATAGCCGCTGTTTTGGGAGTTGAATGCGAAATATACAGCGACGTCCCCGGTATTTTCTCCATAGATCCACGTGTATACCCACAGGCAAGAAAATGGAAAAGTGTGGCTTACGACGAAATGCTTGAAATGAGTAGTCTGGGTGCCAAAGTGCTACATTCCAGATCGGTGGAAATAGCGAAGAAATTCGGGATAAAAATATTATGTGCGTCAACTTTCAGCGAAGAGGAGGGAACCTACGTGACGACTGAGAATATAGAATCTCCGGTAGTTACCGGGTTGAGCATAATGGAAAATCAGGCACAGGTTACCCTTTACGGATTGCCGCTGGATTATTCCATGAGGCATAAAGTCTTCGAAGTCGCTTCGAAGAAGAATTGGAATGTCGATATGATCTCGTTAATTCAGCTCGAAAATTCTCTTGATGTGTCATTTTCGATAACGGATATGAAAAACGGCATAAATGGTGAAAATATAGAAGAAATGCTGATGGGTGAAATTTTCGGTATAAAAACAGGTATGAACATGTCCGGTGAGCCTCATAAAACAGGCATCAGATACCGCAGCGGTTTTGTGAAAGTGTCCGTCGTGGGTTTGGGTATGAAAAACGAAACCGGCGTTGCCGCAAGGTTTTTTAAAGTTCTCGGCGAAAACAGAATACCGGTGAAAATGGTGACCACATCGGAAATAAAGATATCGATACTTCTTAAAAAAGAATATCTGAATCAAACCGTGAAATGTCTCGCCGGGGAGTTCGAACTATGAACAGGCTGGATATGTACGATACATTTCCGATTGAAATAGACAGGGCCGAGGGAATCTGGATATACGGCAGGGACGGAAGGTCATATCTGGATACTTTTTGTGGCATAGGTGTACTGGCTTTGGGACATTCGAATGCGAGTGTCGTAAAAGCAGTTGAGAATAAGATCAGAAGGTATGCGCATGTTTCCAATTTCTTCATGGATGAAGACTCGGAGAAATTGGCCGGTAAACTGCTGGAGAGAACCGGCAGAACCGGAAAGGTTTTCTTCACCAATTCCGGTACGGAAGCTATAGAAGCGGCGTATAAAGCTGTCAAGAAGATTGCCGGGGGAGATGAGTCACGGAAAGTTGTGGCTTTTAAAAACGGATTTCACGGCAGAACGCTTGGGGCGCTTTCATTGAACGGGTTTGAAAATTTAACGAGAGATTTCAGACCGCTTTTCCAGGGTGTGGACATACTCGAATATAACGACATAGAAGTTCTTCGGCAATATTTCGAAGAGAACGGAGGTCGCGTTTCCGCAGTGTTTCTCGAAGCTGTTCAGGGATCGGGTGGAGTGGTGCCTCTTAAAAAAGATTTCGCCGATGCGATTTCCGCATTTCATTCGAAATACGGATTTACGCTTGTTGCAGATGAAATACAATCGGGAATCGGGCGTACCGGGGAATTTTACGCTTATTCGCATTACGGAATAGAACCGGATATAGTTACCGTCGGGAAATCCATAGGCGGCGGGCTTCCTCTCGGAGCGGCAATATTTTTGGATGACGCACAAAACGTATTTGCGAAGGGTGATCACGGGTCTACTTTCGCGCCCAATCCGGTGTGTGCAGCTGCGGGAATCACACTCGTTCTGGAAGTTGAAAATATAATGGATGCTGTGGAGGAAAAAGGGGAATACCTGCAGAAACTGATTGAAGAATCCGGTATTGATGGAATAAAGGAAATCCGAAGGCTTGGTATGATGTTGGGTGTTGAATTTGAAGGCGGTTTGGGAGATTTGAGAAAACGGGCATATGAAAACGGATTGCTGCTTAACATATTGCACGGAAATACGATCAGATTGCTGCCGGCTCTCAATATGGACTTTTCCGAAATAGAAGAAATGGTGAAAAGGCTCGAAAAAACCTTCAACAAACACATTCTACGGATTTAATCTATAAAGTGATACACTTTCGCGAATCTTAATATCGGGGATGATCAATTCATCCCCCTCTTTTTATGTGCTTAAAGAATTCGAGCCGTTTTCCGTAGATCCGTCCAGGTTTTTCTTTTTAAATATTACGAATAAGACTCCCGCAATTATGTTGAGATAATACGATATGAGTCTCCACATGAGAGCCGCACCGGCCAAATCCGACGAAAGGAAAAATTGTTTGAAAAAAATATAAAATCCGCCTTCTGCGGCACCTGAAGCACCGGGAACGGGAAAGAAAGATATGACAAGAAACAGTATTCCCTGAAAGGAAAATATTTCCAGGTAGCTCACGGAATTATTCCCGAACATTCTGTATATGCAATATGGGATTGAGAAATACAGTACCACCTGGGCTATTGTGTATATGAAAGCCATTGTCATTTTGAAAGGGTGGTTTTTAAGATACCTCATCGAATCGTGAAATTCTTCGAGTTTGTGAAATATGTGATCGGCTCTCTCCTGCATCCTTTTTCCGAACCTGAATTTGGAGCAGAACCATATTATGAATCTGAATATGCCTTTTGTGATCGTCTGTGAAAAAGAAAATAACAGCAGGAAGACTATCACGAAAGAGTTTATGGCAAAGCCAATTAGAGCGAGTATTGAAAAGCTCGGTATATCTATGTTGAAGTTCTTGAAATAGAGCGCCAGTACGGTTATACCTATTACCGTTATGGTTGCCTGGTATATCAGAAATCTCGATATCATAACCGCGGATGATTTGCTTACATCTTTTCCGAGTTTGTACAGCCTGTGAATCTGCATCGGCTGTCCGCCGGATGCGAATGGAGTTACCGAATTGTAAAACTGTCCGACCATGGTTACGTTGAAGGCTTCTTTCAAACTGAGAGGCATGGCAACCATCTTTGCGGTCATGTGAATGGTCAGGGATTCGAAAAGCCATACGAAAAAAGCGAGGGCAAATGCCGCAAGCATCCAGCCGACGTCTATTTTAGAAAAGGCTGATATATTCTGGCTGAGATCACCCATCATGAAAAAAACGGCAAAACTGACGATGCCGAGTATGAGTGACAGAATCATCCAACTTACAGATTTCTTTTTATTTTTATCCTGTTGTTTCAAGTCGGGCATAATAATTTATTCCTTTCAAATACTCATTCTGTATTTTACCATGGTTACACGCATGAGAAGCCGAAAGCTTCAAATGCGAAAACTGTGCAATTATAGCATACAAGAAAAAAGGTAACTCAGACGTTTATCATATTTTAAATATTCGGGTCAAAACATCCGGTTACCTTATGCTGTTATTTCACTGAAAGCTTGGTATTCATTATGGCAGAGTCGAAGTCAAGAATCAGGGAAGGATTTTCATTGCTTTTTGGAATATCCGCATCCAGGTTCTTTATCGCACTGTCGAAAGATCCGCTGTATGAGCTTCCCGACGGTACTTTGAGTTTGGCGTTTATTATAGCCGAATCCACATCAAGCGTCAGCGGTACGCCTAAACTTTCAAATTCCATATCGAGCTGGGCAACCGCACAGTTTACGTCGATACTCTGTATCCTGTTTTCTATAAAATCATCGTTGATTCTGAAAACTGCGGAACTCGAAACTATTCTATACGTATATTTGCGAGGCAGATTCAAAGTCAGTTTTCTGTTTGTTCCGAACATGATCACATTGAATTTATTCCTGGAAGAGAGCGATAATGATTTATCCGTTCCCGTTAGCTCAAGATCATCGATCCTCGATTCATATGTTCCGGTTATCTCACCGGAGTCGTCCGTGTATTCTATATCGAGAAGCAATTCGGGAAAATCTATGTTGAGTTTCACAACTTCGGTATCGGGGTTTAACAGATGGGAAATTTCATACGATTTGGTGCTTGCGCCGATATTCAATCCCGAACCGAATACGAGATACAAAGTGAACAAGATTATCAGTATGGCATTCACGTATTTCAACCAGTGCAGTTTGCCGATTCCGGAAAGTATTGAAATGCCTATGAAAACGAATATCAAAGGCCATGCTGCGAGAAAGTTGTTTACGACATCGAACCATATGGATGTGCTGAAAACTCCGAATAACAGCAGAATTCCTATTAAAAGAATGAAAAGTCCCATGAATATTCTCATTTTTTATTCTCCCTGAAGAACTTGTATACTATTCCGCCGCCTATTATTACGAACAGAATCCCGAAGAAGTATTTCCAGGAGAAGAAGTCCCAGTTCAGAAATTTGCTGAATAGCAATATGACTCCGAATATTATGAACGCAAGTGCCACTACCATCTTTGTAGAATCCGCGTTCCGCCTGTTTTTTTCCGAGTTGTGACCGGTGAAATTGTCGTAGGGTTCCCCGGTATCTGCAGTTTCTTTATTCTGGGCATCGGCACCACGGTATACTTCCTCATCCCTGGCGGTGTAGTAATTACTGCCCTCGTTTTTACCCTCAGGGATTATTACCCATGCGAGTATGTAGAAAATCAAGCCGGCACCGCCCATGAAAGCGGTAACAACCCATATCAGCCTTATTATTACCGGATCGATATCGAAATATTCTCCTATGCCTCCGCATATTCCGGCGATTACCCTGTTGTGCAAAGACCTGTATAATTTTTTCTCAGGCATGCTCCGACCTCCCTGAATCGTGTTGGTTTTCTCCGTTGTAATTCCTCTCTCTTGCGTATTCGCGGTATCCGGATTTTTTTTCCGGAATAATTATGCATCCGAGTATGTATGCCAGGATACCGAGACCACCAGCAAATACAGATGCAACACATATGAGCCTTATTATTACCGGATCGATATCCAGATATTCGGCAATACCGCCACATACGCCGGCAATCTTTCTATCGCTTATGGATTTGTACAATCTTTTCGTAGACATAAAACCTCCCGCTGAAACATTTAAGTGTACTAATATAGTATAACACTAATATACGTTTTTGTCAATTTCGTGGACAAAATGGTAAAATTGAATATATTTTTATTATATCAGTTGGGGGCAAAAAAATGAAAATCGGCGAATTTGCTAAAATATTCGACGCACCTGTGGATACCATAAGATATTATATAGACAACGGTATGCTGCTGCCTGAAAAAATGCACGGCCAATACAGGTTCGATGACAGATGCGTGGAGGATATGAATTCGATTCGTGAACTTAAAAAGATGAAGTTCACGATAAATGAGATCAAAAAATTGATTTCACTGCAAAGACTCACCAATTTAATCGAGGAGGAGAATCTTAAATATTACGCTTCATTTTTCGAAGAGAAGAAAGAAGAGCTTCTGGAGGATAAAAAATCGATTGAAGAATCCATCAAATCAATAGAAGAAAAACTCGGAGACATAGAGAAGAAAAGAAATAAATTGAGTACGCATATAGGAATACCGTTGCATTTTTTCAACTATCTTTACTGTCCGAAATGCCAGCAGAATTTAAAACTGTTCAAAGCGGTGGTTGACGGGAATTATATATACAACGGCGAGTTGAAATGCGAGTGCGGGTACACTGCGGAGATATCCGACGGTATAATAATCACGCAGTCCGCAAGGAGTGACGAATCGCCCGTAATAGAGCCGGGTAAGAATTCGGTCGAGGATTACCTGAAAAAAACCGATACTCTTTTCATAAGTTTCATACAGAAATCTATTGACTGGATTTTGAAGAGGATGAATTTCAAGGATATTAAAAATAAAACGATACTCGAATTGGGAACCGGAAAGGGATTCGTACTCAACCAGATGATAAGCAAAATGGATTCGAGCAACGCATTTGTGGCATCCGATGTGAATTATAGCCGGCTGAAAACCACGAAAAAGACCATAGAAAGAAGCGGGATAAAAAAACCCTACATATTCATAGCATCCAACCTGAGTGAATTGCCATTGAAAAGAGGATCGGTGGATATTGTTCTGGATATATTCGGTACTACCAACCACACTTTCAAAAACGATTATTTTCCGGTCACATATGTCAGTGAGTACCTGAAAAAAGAGGGCATTTGGTACGGCACGTACATATATTTAAAAGGCGGGTCCCAGCTTGTAAGCGATTATCGTAAGAATTCCAAATTCTACGTACTTGAAAATATAAAAAGTTCTTTTGAAAATTTTGAAAAAGTTGAGACATCTTCTCTGGGTTTTTCGGAATCCACCGGAGACCTCGAAAAAGTGCTCGAAAAGAATTCCAAAATCTATCAGTGGTCGTGTATTGCCAGAAAAGTCAACTGAAAACAGAATAAACTGATTCCTGACCACAATACTGAGTTAAAAAACAAAACCCGCTAAAGAAAATCTTTAACGGGTTTTTTTACGATTATTTGAGTTTGTTCCTTGCCTTTTTTATACCAATTTGTTTATAATGTGATTAAATATGTAACATAAAATATGTTATATTATAGTTCATAAAAAACAGCGGATTTATTAACTCTGTATATTTCGGAAATAAGAGCGAGGATGAGGAGATTGAATTGAAGGCATATATGTGCTTAAACTGCAAGAAAGTGTTGTTTTCGAGTTCGGATTTGAAAGTTCTGACTTATTCGGATTGTGATTTCTGCGGGGGCAAGATGGTCGAGATAAGCGATGAAATAAAACTCGGCCAGATTCTGATAAAGCTTGGATATATAAACGACGACCAGCTCAGAACCGCACTCGAATCGAAGGATTTTGAGATGAGAAAACCAATAGGCCAGATATTCATAGGGATGGGTGTCATAGCGGAATCCCAGCTGAATCAGGCTTTAAACCTTCAAAAGGAAGTGTACAAACATAAACACTGAAAGGACAGGGGCATGATATGAATTCACACCCCTGTCCTGATTTTTCAACTATATATCTTCTCTTTTCCTCATTATTGAATTCATCGGGAATTCGGGACAATTTGTTTCAGAAAATATAATCTTCAGAAGTTGTTTCGGATGCGGAGCTGATTGCAGTATATTTCCATCCTCATCGGTCATCGAGATTATCCTGGCGCGAATCGTTTCCGGATTTCCGGGTGAGATTATTTCCACGGAATCGCCTTCAAAAATTCTGTTTCGCTGTTCAACTATATAATATCCTCCGTCTTCACAGAACCCTTTCACGATACCGCAGAACACATGTGAATTTATGTATTCCCCGCTGTGATATCTATGATCTTTTTCGGAAGGTTTTCCAAAGTAGAAACCTGTCGTGAATTCCCTGTTGCTCGCCTTTGCCAGTTCGGATTTCCATTCGGGATTCGGTATCCAGTTTTCGGCTTTTTCGTAGTATGAATCGATGGCCTCTCTGTACACCTTTGTCACAGTTGCCACGTAGTATGCGGACTTCATCCTGCCCTCTATTTTGAAACTTCGTATTCCCGAAGCGACAAGCAGGGGAATATATTCCACCATGCACAGGTCTTTTGAATTGAAGAAATATGTACCTCTTTCATCTTCTATCACCGGAAAGTATTCCCCCGGTCTTTTCTCTTCGACAAGACTGTATTTCCATCTGCACGGATGCGTGCATTCGCCCTTGTTCGCATTTCGGCCTGTCAGGAAATTGCTTATAAGACATCTGCCCGAATATGACATGCACATTGCTCCATGTACAAATGATTCCATTTCGAGGTCTTCCGGAGTTTTTTCACTGATGGTTTTAAAATCGTTCATTGAAAGCTCACGGGCTCCTACGATTCTTTTTACTCCCTGGTCATACCAGAATTTTGCGGTGAGGTAATTCGTGCAATTTGCCTGTGTGCTCAGGTGAATTTCCATTTGGGGAATGACGCGCCTGCTGACACTTATTATTCCGGGGTCCGATATTATCAGCGCATCAACATTTGATTCACCCAATTCTTCGAGATATTCCTCAAGTCCGTACAAATCGTCGTTGTGAGGGATTATGTTCACGGCGACGTATGTTTTTTTTCCTAAGGAATGTGCATATTCCGTGCCTTCCTTTATCTGCTCGAGTGAAAAATTTCTGGCTCCGGCTCTCAGTCCGTAACTGTGTCCACCCATGTAAACCGCGTCGGCTCCATAATCAAAAGCCATTTTGAGTTTTTCAGGGTCACCGGCCGGCGCTAATAGTTCAACTTTTTTCATTTCATCACCTTATCCAAATTATCGTTGCCGTAAATGAGATTCAAAATAAAAAAAACCCTCATCGGGTTTTCAATGGGGGGTTATATATTTTATCTATCTTTGGGGTATTTACTATTTTGACTATGGTACCGTACAAAAAGTTCAAAGTAAACATATGGTTAACAAATTGATGCTATGATGACACTTTGATATTCCGCCGGGTTTTGGAATAATCCCGTTCGGGAGTTACGCGTATTGAAAATATGTCGGGTATATAAATTCGCCCGAATGAATTCCGGTTTTACCATACGTTAATATACAAGAGCATTTGACGGATTTGATTCGATGGTATAATCGTCTGTCGTCAGACTTTAAGAACCGCATATGAATTTTATACGGAGGAATTTATGAAAAAACCTGAATTTTATTATGAGGAAGAATATCTGAAGCCATTTAAAAAACATGAAACGGATGCCGGCTGGGATTTGAAATCGAAGGATGCGGTGAGTATTTCTGCTGACGGAACTTCAGCCGTGCATACGGGCGTTTCCTGCATGATACCGGAAGGGTATGTCGGTATAGTGAAGATCAGATCGGGAATTTCACTGAGAGGACTTGATGCAACCGCCGGTGTCATAGATTCGGATTACCGTGGAGAGATAGTCGTTCTGGTTCAAAACCATTCCGGCGGGGAAATACTTATAAATAAAGGTGAAAGAGTTGCGCAAATAATGGTGTTGCCGTGCCTTATCGCGGCGGATATGTTCCCGGGCAAAGCACCTGACGATACCGAAAGGGGAATAAAAGGTTTTGGAAGCACTGGAAACTGATGAGCCGTAATGTACGATGAAAACAGAATAGTAGAGAATCTAAAATACTGGAAGGTCAACGGTTTTGATAAGAAACAGGCGATTGAGCGTGTCATGAATTCGTACACGGGTATCGAGTATGAATTTATAAGAAGCCTTTCGGAAAAAGTGTATGCTAAAACGGAAATCAAAATTGATTTTCATCAAAAAACACAGAAGAGCTCGAGAATAGGCAAAAAAGTTTTCTATTCTTTCGGGGTTTTGCTTTTGGTAATATGTGTAATAGCTTTTTGTGTTTTTTCCACAGGCTCGGGAGGAGATATTAACAAATCCGATCTCCTTATGGAAGTTCGAAACAAGGTAAATATCGAAGGCAGAGAATTCCGGATAATCTATTATATATACGATTACGACAGGGAATCCCTGCTGGAATTCCCATACGCCGCCGTGAGGCTCGGTGAGAAAGAGCAAAACGGTATACGGCAGGTAAACAAAGTCGAGTTTTTCTACGGTGACGAAGAGGTTTCGGATGATGATTTTGAAAGATTTCTGAAAAACATCTCGGGGGAAAATATAGATGAATTATCCTACAGCATGAATAAGGTAAAAAATTATGGTACTGCGGTTTGCCTTGCCGTAAAACAGTATCTGGTTTACGAGAAGGTTTTTCCTTCGATGTCCGATTTGAACAGGATTTATCTCAACGAAAGCGAAAAAAACGAACTGGCAGATTTTTATATTTTCGAAGGATATGCAGGTGCTGCTTTTAAAGGCGAAATTAAAGATTTGATAGTTTTATCGAATGGTGTAGGCGGAAAAGTCATAGTGGAAAATCTTCCCTCAGAATCCGGAGATTCCGGGGATAATTTTCCCAATAACGCTTCTCAGCAGGTTTTTCCGATTATATCAAGGTAACTTTTTTTTCTGCGGTATGAATATCACCATCAATATCGCAACCCCCGACAGGATGAACAATATCACCATTGTCCAGAAAGGGATCATGGCGTCATACTCTCTTCTGGATTTCAGGTTGCGGAATCTCAGAGTGCCGTCGTCGTTTATACCCACCTGATAGTAGGCAATTGTGGTTAAAAAAAAGAACCCATCTTTTTTTTCGTGGAATTCATGTATCGGTTCGCGTTTTCTATAGGTTTCAAAATAGTTGATAATTCCATCTTTGTCGTATTTCTTGAGAATATCTTCGGGTTTGAAACTCGATTCCGAAAATCCGAAAGAAAAAATAAAGAGAAAAATCGGCAACAGCAATATTAATTTTTTCATTCAATCAACCCCCTTAATGAATAAGCAAAAAATCGCTTTCACAATATTATATATAAATATGGGAAGTATATATAGTGACATCCTTCATGTTTTTTGGACGGCGACTATTCTTTAAGAAACTCAGCCATTTCTTCGAATACTTTTTCGGTAACTATTCGCGTTTCTTTGACCTGGGCGTGATCCATGTCGGTAAATTTTACTATTTTTAATTCCGGATCATTTTGACTACCCATTTCCTGGCTCCACAGAGTTACGAATCCGTCGTTTCCGGAATGCTTTTCCTCCCCTATTCTTTTTGCGAAATCGCTGATTATTTTGCAAAGAGCCCTTTGAACCATGAATTTTATCAAGGGTATGTTGAGTTCGGGATAAATCGATCCGGTAATATACCAGCTTTCATCATCTTCCGCTGAGGTGTTTTGAGACGACAGGAGTCCTCCGGCGAGTATGGAGAAAGTGTTTAGTCCGCTAAGAAAGGCATTTTCGTTCAATATGTGGCTTGAAAATATGATTTCTTTTTCTTTAAACCTGTCGTTGCTGTTGAGCTCATGCAGCTCTTTGTTTCGGATGAACGATTCATCGCCTGAAAGCAGATTGGCGGACAGGGACTCTAAAAAGGGTTCGTCGGTGTATCTTAACGAGGCCATACCCGGAAACAGTACGAGCTGACCGCCCATGAACGGTATGTCGCTGAAACTCGAAAACAATCCGCCCGCTATTATCGGCATACCGAAATAGAAATCAGTTATTGTCTGAAAAATATCGACTATGCTTTCGGGGGAAAAAAGCAGTTTTCGATAATCGAAAGCGGCATTCAGCAGTTTATACAGTACGCTTATATTTTCGAAATTGAAATCATACTGATAATCCGCAACACCGCTTACAGCCATGGATTTTGAATGCAGAACCATGGGATCGGAAAGATTCGAGAAAAAGGAGCCCTCTAAAAGCCCTCCGATAAGCATGAGCCGGTCTACCTCATCCCCGACATACACGCCTCTTTCCGGAATGAATTCGTTCAGAGCGAACCGGGCAACTACCGTTCCCATACTGTGTGATATCAGTATTGTTTTTTCGTATTCGTCGAGGATTCCGCTTTTTTCGAGCAGCAGTGCGAGTTTTTGGCCGTATCCGCTTGAGGTGTCGAAATATGAATCGTATTGGTATTCGTAAAAGTCAAAGTCATCCATGGATAAATCCGGAAAATCCTTAAGAAGAGAACCGTCATAGAAGACAGACCAGTAATTCTTTCTGTCATAGTTTCTCCATCCGTACGGCGGAGTTGAGAAATTTGACAGTACCGATTTCAACTGTCCACCTTGTACTCCGTGTATGAATACGATAGCGTATTTGTTTGAGTGTTCCGTTTCGTTTAGTCGGATTTTGCCGTTTGGGAGATCACAGAAAACAGAAGCGAATCTTTCGCCGGAATTTTCGTCATAATCGACTTTCAGCAGTTCGTAGTACGGAGAAAGAGATCTGTCATACGAGATAGTTATTTCGACTTCTTCAGGTAACTCGTTCATGAATTTTATCGTTTCGGTATTGTCCATGGACTCAAGCATCCCGAGTGTTTTTTGGTTGAACATCCAGAAGAAATTCATATTGAAAAAGGACTGCAATCCATCTTGCTTTATCAATGGATAGAAAGTTTCATGCTCTTTGACAAAGTTTTCGTCCGATACTGAATTTTCGAAAGAAATATGGCATCTAACGTATCGGACATCTTCGGGAACATCTTTTAAAAATACGGTTTGCAGTCTCAGTGGGTTGAATGGCAAATCGGATTTCAAAATTAATGTAATTTCCGATTCCTTTATCCCGGATGAATCTATCGTGTTGAATTTCTCATAAGAGAAATTAACACAGCAAAGTATGAAATAAACTAAAGAAAAATAAAGAAATTTTTTGCTCATCTTGTCTCCTTAAGGGAATTTTATTCTGAAAATCAACGGAAAGTATGGGTAATTATACTACGTTTCCACGGATAATTTTCTTTATGCGTTGTTTTAAAAACAAGTTTGATTAATTTACATGAAATCGAAAAATGATAGAATATCATGGGTTTTCGGGGAAATTAACGTTTTCAATGTACATTAAAATATTTAGCGGAGGTTCCGATGTGAAAGAGGCTGTATTCATACTGAGTAAAGAAGGGTGTTCCAAATGTGAGGAAGCGAAGAAATTCTTCATGGAACAAAACAGGGCGGTTATAAATATCCCGATCGAAACACTTTCAAAAGAGGCAAAAAAAAGTATAGTATCCATAAGACAGGCTTTTGGAGTGAAAGAGATCGATTTGCCGGTTATAATAGATGCAAAAATATACTCCGGTTTTAAAAAAGAAGATTGGGAATAGGCTTGATAATGGGCTGCGAAAAAATAAAAAACCCCTCATGGGGGTTTTTATCTTTTGATCAATTATTTCAATAGAGGGGTTATTGATATCATTTAGACTACATCAGACAAAAAAAGTTCAAATAAAAATTAATTTATTTTTATATTGCATAAATTCAACTTGAAAATTTGAATTAATTCTTCATTTTAACCTCTTGTAAGGAGAATATCTCCCCCAATTTCTTTCCGGTTTATAAATCCCGAAGGAATACGGAGCGATTTTTCCCCTGAGTATTGAATTGTTGCTCTTTATGGTGTTGTCGGAAAAAACGTCTTTTAAAAGTCCGTGATTCATCAGCCTTGATTCTCTGCTTATTAGCGAAAATTCCTGTTCTCTTTCCGAATTGTTTAAAATTACCGCGGTATAATCATCCAGTTTATCGGTAAACCTTGAAAAGGCGATTATTTCCTTGCTGTTGGATTCGAGTGTTTCAAATTCCCCGCCGTTTACCGCATCGTTGCTTTTGTACATCGAAGTGAATTTTTTAAAAAACTCAAGTTCTTCGGATCTTTCACCGATTTCCTGCCAGGGCATGGGCTGGCGGCAGTGCGGATCGTTGCCGGATATCAGACCTATCTCTTCACCATAATATATCAGCGGACTGCCCGGAAGCGTGAACTGCAAACACAACGCATTCTTCCATTTTTTTCCGTATCTGTGCCTGATACGTTCGGTATCGTGAGATGACAGTATGTTCCAGCTTTTCACGAGATTCCGTGTTCCGCAATCATCCACACATTTTTCAATCGATTGCGAAAATAGTCTGCCGTCGATTTCTCCGTCCATCAGCATATCTATCAATTCACGGTAATAATAATTCATGACTCCTGTCAGAACACCGTTTTTTATCCATTCACCCGGATATGACCATATTTCGCCGAAAGTTTCATGATCCCCTTTTTTTGAAAGATGAAACGTGATTTCTTTCAGGTATTCGTAACCGAGTTCGTACGCGCAGTCGAATCTCCAGTCATCCGCACCCAGATCCGTCCATTTGTCTATAACAGAATCTCCGGAATTCCACAACAAATCTCTCAATTCCTCGTTTTCAAGATTGAGTTCGGGAAGGTTAGGAACATTGCACCAGTGTGAGGGTTTGGAATCCTTGTGCAATATGAAATCTTTTTTTTCGCCGTACCACGGATGATGTATGCTGATATGGTTGAATACGGCATCCAAAACTATCCTGATTCCTTTTTTATGGGCTTCTCCGGAGAGTTTTCTGAAATCATCTTCATTACCGAGTATTTCATCCACTTTGAAAAAATCGGTACAGTCGTACCGGTGATTTGTCCGTGCGGAGAAAATAGGTGTCAGATATATGAAATCCACATTCAGAGTCTTTATATAATCCAATTTCTCCGTTATCCCGCGAAGATCACCTCCGTAAAAATCGTATTGGTGTTCGCCGGAATCACTGTAAACTGGTGGATTTTGCCAGTTTAGCATGCCTTTTTTTTCTGAAGTCGAGTGGAATCTGTCCGGAAATATTTCATAGCCAATTCTGCCTTTCAACCTTTAATCGCTCCTTTCGTCAAACCGCTTACAAGAAATCTCTGTAAAGTATAGAATATTATCATTATAGGTATTGAACCCAGAACAGATGCCGCACAGAAAATAGTCCAATTAGTCGAGTAATTTCCGGCCATGAAAGATTTTATTCCCAGTCCGAGTGGGTATTTATCCGGACTGAAAAGCATCAGTGCCGAAAACATGAATTCGTTGTACACTCCTATGAAACTTAAAATGAATTGTGCCACCAGCATCGGAGTGATCAACGGAAAGATTATACGCCAAAAAGTGGTCCAGTACGATGCCCCGTCAATTCTGGCCGATTCGTCCATCTCTTTGGGAATGGACTGCATGTAGTTTTTCATGAGCCAAACACTGAAAGCCGCATTTGAAAACCCCATTATCAGAATAATTCCGAGCAGGGAATCGAGAAGGCTCACAGCCTGAAGCATTTTGAAATAAGCGACCATAGCAACAGATGTGGGCAGCATCTGTATTATCAGCAGAAACATTATACCGTATTTTTTCCCGGGGAATCTGAACCTGCTGAAGGAGTATCCGCCGAACATAGCTATGAGAGAAGTTATTGCGGCGGCAGAGAAAGCCAGTACGAGTGAGTTCTTTATCCATATTAAGAAATCCGTGGTTTTCAGCAGATTGACATAATTGTCAAATGTAAATTCTTTCGGGAATATGGACGAGGTGTAGAAGGACTGGCCAGATTTGAACGATATCAATATTATATAAATTACCGGAAACAGGACGACAGCCGTAATCGAAACGGCAAGCATTCTTGAAGGCCATACTCTTTTTCTCTTTGACATGTCACACCTCCGAGAATGATTTTGTCGAAATAGACGACAGTATCATTATCAAACTCGTTATCATGAATATGACAACACCGTATGCGGCGGTGAGTCCGTATCGCTGCAATTCCCTCATCAGGTTGAAAGTATAGGAAACCAGTATGTCGGTAGAGCCGTAATATTCTCCCAGGGCCTGTCTGGGTCCCCCCTGTGTCAACAGGTATATCATGTTGAAGTTGTTGAACTGGAATGCCAATTGTGTTATGAAAAGCGGGGTGAGTGCATTTTTTAGCATGGGTATGGTTATGAACCTGAATTTCTGGAATTTTCCGGCACCGTCTGTAATGGCGGCTTCGTACAATTCTGATGGGATACTCTGCAGCGCGGCAAGACACACAGTCATGAAATAAGGAAATGATAACCACACGTTTACCGTTATCACCGAAATCCTTGCCGTGACAGGGTCCGAGAGCCAGTTAACTGCGGGTACATTTATCAGGGCCAGCAGCTGGTTGAAAACTCCGTCGGGGCTGAGCATGCCGCGCCACATCTGTATGGCTATCACACCAGGCAGTGCCCAGGGTATTATAAGCAGGGTTCTGTACAGATTCCTCTCCCTCAGGTTGGGATTGTTGAGAACCATGGCGATCAAGAGGCCTATTCCGACATTCAGAACGGAACAGACTACGGTCCATATAACTGTCCAGCCCAGTACCGGAAGGAATGCACCTTTTACTTCAAATATCTCGGCGTAATTCGAAAAGCCTATCGAAGAGTATTCGAAGTAGTGGTACAACCCATAATTGGTGAAGGATATGTATATGTTGTATATGGAAGGAATGACGGATACGAGCGACAGAGCCACAAGAGCCGGCATGAGGTAAGATATTCCTGCCAGTGATTCCTTTCTTCTCATCTTACTTGTCTTATTCGCAACTGATTGATATTGTGATATCATATGTTGTCACCATCTTTTTCCGGTTTAATTGATTCAATCGGAATTTTATTTTTTCGGCGGAAATTTTTTCTTTGTTATTATAAACTTGCTGAGCCGGACTACCGGCTCGGACAAAAATGTTTAAGTAACAGAGAGCCGGATTTAACTGGCTCGGACAAAAAAGGTTTAAGTAACAGAGAGCCGGACTACCGGCTCGGACAAAAAGGTTTAAGCAATAGAGAGCCGGATTTAACTGGCTCGGGCAAAAAGGTTTAAGTAATAGAGAGCCGGACTACCGGCTCGGACAAAAAGGTTTAAGTAATAGAGAGCCGGATTTAACTGGCTCGGACAAAAATGTTTAAGTAACAGAGAGCCGGATTTAACTGGCTCGGACAAAAAAGGTTTAAGTAATAGAGAGCCGGATTTAACTGGCTCGGACAAAAAGGTTTAAGTAATAGAGAGCCGGACGACACCCGGCTCAAAGAAAAATTAGCTGTGTTTATTATTCCGCCGATCTATTTTCTCATCAACAGTATTTTGTTCTTTATAATGTCAGCAAGTTCTTCCATGGTGTTTTCCGTAGTCTGTTTACCCGAGTATATGAGAGGCAGTGCATCGGTCCAAGCCGTCCAGACAGTCCCCATTTCGGGTATGTTCGGCATCGGTTCGCCGTATTTTGCCTGTTCGGACCAGGCTTTTATGATCTCGTCTTCCTGAATTTCCGCTGATTCGAGTACTTCGAACCTTGTCGGTGCCCTTCCGGTTTTAAGTGCGAAAGCTGTCATGTTGTCTTTGTTTATGAATTCTTTTGCGAGTTCCAGGGCATCTTTCTGATTTTTGCCGAAATTACTCAGGCCTATGTACTGAACGCCGAGAAATGGAGAACCGTAATTTCCATTCGGAAGTACTGGTATCAAAGCCACCGAGAAATTTATTCCCGCATCTTTCAAACCGTTGGATACCCAGGGACCGTTTATCTGAAGGGCAGCTTTGCCTTCTTCGAAAGTTCCGGTTGAAAACTGATGCTGTGATACCCTGTCGAAGCATTCGGCAGGAATCAAGCCGTTGTCAAGCATCGATTTCAGATATTCTACGGCTTTTATCGCACCTTCGTTGCCTATTCCTATGTCGTTGATGTCGTATGAGTTATCTTTCCACCCGAATATATACCCTCCGAAACCTCTGAGAACACTGTACATGTGATATGGTTCCGCTGCGGGAAATACCAACCCGTATTTGCCCTTTGAATTCATATCTTTGCATATTTCAACGATGTCTTCGAAAGTTTCAGGTGCTTCCGGTACGAGATCGGTGTTGTAAACCAGTCCGACACTTTCGACGGAATACGGCAGTCCGTATACATGCCCTTCATATGTCACCGCCTGAATCGTGGATGGGAAAAAACCTTCCAATTCTGTCATCATTATTGTTTCAAGCGGCTTTAAAATTCTCTGTTCGGCCCATTTGCCTATGCTGTCATGCGGTGCCGTGCAGATTATATCGGGCCCCACTCCCGACGGTGCGGCAACGCGCAGTTTAGTGTCGAGATCCGTTAAATCCGGAATTATACTCACGGTTACTTTATTGCCCGATGCGTTTTCATAGCCGTTTACGATTTCCATAAGCGCTTCGTATTCCGGCAAATGCTGTGCATAGGTTGTCCACATAGTGATGTTGGCGGAAATTGAAACCGAAATCAAAACACAAAACATCAATACTAAAAGAAATACCGGTTTTTTCATTGATAAACCTCCTTTAATTTGTGTTTCTTTCCCTGTATTCGGGATTCAAAGATATAGATATTTTTTGTTTGCTGCCATCTCTTATCTTTTTTATAAGTTCTTCCGCGGCCATCCGTCCCATATCCTCTATCGGCTGTTTCACAGTAGACAGTCCGATTCTTTCGGAAAAATTCAAATCGTCATAGCCTATTATCCTGTAATCTTTTCCGGCGAGAAAACCGCTTTCTTTGCAGCCTTCCATGAAACCCCATGCCAGAATGTCAGAGACGGCGAAAACGCTCAATTTGCCGTCAGGATTTTTTTCAACGGTTTTTCCGATATCGTATGCACTGGAAAACTCAAGCGGGCATCTTTCCGTTTTTATGCGTTTTTCTTCGAATCCTCTGTCAAACAATCCTTTCTTGAAACCTGCAAGCCTTTCGTCAAAAACATGGGAAGAAAATACGTCATCACTTTCGAGTGAGCCGATTACGAGTACGTCAGAATCATCTTCGATTTTCAGATTTTTGCTCGCCATGAATCCGCCGTTGTAGTTGTCCATTTTTATGCAATCGTTGGAATCGTCTGAAGTATCTACCATAATACAGGGTTTGTCCGTGGGGATTTTTCCGTTTTCAAAAAGTGCGGAAAGCGCGAGTGAAACCACTATTATTCCATCCGTCTGATACAGAAAATATCCGGGATTTGAAAATCTCCGCAATCTGTCCCTGGAAAGCAACGGGAACAGAATGCTGTCATATTCGTATTTTGCGAGAGTTTCATCTATAGAATTTACTATGCGCGACTGGAATTCGTGTCCTATGGTTGGTATTATCACCGATATAAGACCTGTTTTTCCAGAAGATAAATTTCTGGCATGGACATTGGGCGAATATCCAAGATTCTTTATGGCTTCAAGTACATTCTGCCGGTTTTTTTCTTTTACGGTGGCATCGTTGTTAAGTACTTTTGAAACCGTACCGACACTTACACCAGCCTTTTTTGCAACATCGGATATGTTGGCCATGATACACCTCGTAGATTTTTGATTTTTATTATGAATCGGTTCATTATGAATCGATTCATATTTTAACAAATTAATCGTGATTAAAAAATATCGGTTATAATCTTATACAGGAAAATATTCTTGTTTATGGTTCAAATACTACTATTTACTCGATATTTCTTAAATATATGCAGTATGGTTTTTCATTGAGAGTAATGTATGTATAATATGATTATAAAAAAACGGAAGAGGAGAAAGAATTGCAGAAAAAGGGAGAAAATGTTCAAACTGCGGCACAGCAGAACAAAAAACTGATTCTTGAGATAATAAAGAAACATGGCGGAATTTCGAGAAAGGAAATGGCTAACAGTACGGGTCTCAATCCGAGTACCGTAACCAACATAATAAACGATTTTCTCGACAGGAAATTGGTGTATGAAACCGGAACCATAATAAACGGGCAACCCGGCAGAAATTCCGTTTCTCTTAAAATAGAGCCGAATGCTGCCAGTTGCGTTGTGGTTGCAGTAGGAGTAGAAAAGACCAAAATCGGCAAGGGATTTTTTGACAATTCGGTGGAAATACTTGCGGAATACGATACGGACGGTGATTTTGACAAATTTATGAAAAACACCGCTTCACATGCGATGGAGTATTTTAAAGATGAAAAAAGTGTTTTTTCATTTTCAATTCCCGGATTGACCGACCGGGCGCATAAAAAGATCTACAATGCACCTCATCTCGGATGGAAGAACGCTTCTGTACCTGAAAGTCTTAAAAAATTTCCGCGTTTCGAAAAAAGCACCGTATACATAGCCAACGAGGCGAAACTCTCTCTGAAGGCCGAAATGGTAGAAAACGAACTGATAAAAAATAAAAGTAACGGAATTTACCTTTTTTTATCGGAAGGCATAGGCGGTGCAGTGCTTATAGACGGGAAACTGTATCTCGGTACTGATTCCACGGCCGGAGAAATAGGGCATATCAGTATAAATGCGGACGGCCCCATATGTTCCTGTGGAAGAAGGGGTTGTTTGGAAACTTATGTGGGAATCGACATTTTAACCTATCAATGCGAAAAGAACGGAATCAAACTCAACGGAAAAGACACGCAGGACAAATTCATCGATATGCTGGAAAAATACCAAAATGGAAATAAAAAGTGTATGGATATTTTCGGGAATATGATCGATCATTTGACGACGGCGTTGTCCAATCTTATCAATACCCTTAATCCGGAATTCATAATATTCGGAGGTATGGGGAAACATCTTCCCTCTTCTTTTATGAATGAGTTGAAAGAAAAGATAATGCTCACCGTGCTTTTCCCGACCGCCGAGAATCTTATAATGGAAAAATCCAATATGGATTTGTACGAATCAAGGATGAAAGGGGCTACAATACTTGCAATGGAAGGGTATATCTCCGAAACTTTCGGTTGATAATAAAACATACTTTTATTTTACGCAATTCATCATATAAATGCAGGAGGTAAGAAATGGGCGATATCTTGAGAGAGATAATAGAAAGTGTGCCGGATTATGAAAATTTTAAAACCGTGGAAGAGCTCGATAAATCATCGAGAGAACTTGCTGAAAAATATCCCGATACCGTTAAATTCTTTGAAATAGGGAAATCAACGGCCGGGAATCCGGTGAATTGTCTTAAAATCGGAAATGGCGGAAAGTCGGCGTTGCTCTATGCTTTTCCGCATCCGAATGAGCCGATAGGGAGCATGATGCTGGATTATCTGGCGGAGAAACTTGCGGAGAATGAAGAGTTAAGAGAAAAATTCGATTTTACCTGGTATATAGTTAAGGCTGCCGACGTGGATGGCGCGAAATTGAACGAAGGTTGGTTCAAAGGGCCATTCAACATGTTGAATTATGCTTTGAATTTTTACAGGCCGGCGGCAAATCAGCAAGTCGAATGGACTTTTCCTATTAAGTACAAGACTCTGGATTTCGATTCTCCGATTCCGGAAACCAAAGCGCTGATGAAAATAATAGAAGAATCTAAACCGGTTTTCATTTACAGTCTGCACAATGCGGGATTTGGGGGAGTATACAACTATATTTCCGAAGACGCTCCAATACTTTATCCGATACTCGAAAAAGCTTACAAAGATCTTGATATTCCCGCTGCACTCGGAGAACCCGAAATAGCGGAAGCGGTCAATTTGGCCAGGGCGGTTTACAAGATGCCTACTATGGAGGATTCATACGATATGCTCGAAAAAAATGGAGAATCCGATCCCGCAAAGATTATCAACTGTGGTACCTCGAGCATAGGATATGCCAAAAGATTTTCCGAAAGAGTTTTTGAACTTGTCTGCGAAGTTCCGTATTTTTACGATCCGAAAGTAGAGGATATGACTAAAACGGATCACAGACGCCGCGATTTGAGATTGAAGAGCATCGAGAACACCAGGAAAAGCTACGGGGAAATCAAAGAAATACTCGATTCTCTGGGAAATTCTCTGACGGTCAACTCACCACTGAGGGCTGCACTCGTGTTTTTTGTGGATTCATTTGAAAAATATTTGCCGTCCCAGCTGAATTGGATAAACAACTCCGCAGAGATGGAGGAAATGGCAACTGTGGCACAGCTGTTCGATAACGGCCCGGTGGCGGAATCCTATAATTTGCTCATATGGGGGCTGCTGAGAAGGGTACTTCTGGAGAATTACGAAGCCACTGGAAATGAAATTCTGAGAGGAAAAGCCGAAGAGATATACGATAAAATGGTTTCGAAGAATCTTGAAATTGAAAAAGAGATGGATTACAGAGTCATACCTATAAAAAAATTGGTTCAGGTACAACTCATGTCGGGTATTTACAGCGCATTGTACTCTTCCAAACTGTTTTAAATATTTATCTAGGGACAAAATGTGAATAAAAAGATGGTGTGTTTCGAAATAGTACACCATCTTTTTATTTGGGAATTGAAAACCATATACGTTACATAATAGAATTTATTTATTAGGTTTATGTTAAATTTTATGTGTATAAAATCAATTGCTCGACTAAATACGTTAAAAGTGGTAGAATAAAAGCATGTGATGTGTATGTGTAATTACTTTGAATGATTTTTATATTCGCGTTAATTGAATCTGAATTTTTTTATCTTAATATTTTAAGAGGTGTGAATATGAAAAAAGTCTTGATCGTTTTAATGATTTTATGCTCGGTAAGTTTGGCATTTTCTGTCGCTTCTTACGATGCTTTGAGAAGCAATTCCTGGGCTATTCCCTCTATAAACTCCCCTTACTACAGTTACCCTTATTATGCACCGCCGACAGTTCCGATAACTTCGGCACTTCCTTCAAGACCGGTAGCAGTAGCTTCTATGGTTCCATATGCGTATACTCCTTATCCTGCACCGGTTTATGCTGCACAAATGGCTCCGGTTTATCCTGCAACATATGCGGCACCTGCGGTATACGGAAGTCCTTACGTTATTTCTCAAACTACAACTTATTACTCAAGGGGATATGTCACCGCTCCCGTACCGGTTTACCCGTATTCAGCATATCCATACACGCCTTATTATTGCGGCTATTCTTATCCTTATGTATATCCAACAAGGGTAATTTACTGAGGTGTTTGCGATGATTAAAAAATATGTTTTAATAATTTCGTTGTCTTTGATAACCTTGCTAAGTTGTTTTGCAGATATTATATACTTGAACGATGGTACCGAATTAAACGGTAACATCGTATATATGGATGAAGTGTCTTTGAAAGTATCATTTTCAGATGGATCAATAAGAATAATAGACAGGGCAAAAGTCGGTTTTATTAGACCCGCCAATGGAACTACTGTTGAAAATATTCCAACAACTCCTGTTGTTCCAACTGCAATACCAGCTCCGGTTACTGTTGGAAGTACATATCTCGATACTTCGTCATCGATTGTGGATGTTGAATTCGAATCCCGCAAGAGAATTCTCATGTACCGTAACGGAGAAAAAACACCTGTTTTCGCATCAGGTCTCGGTTTTGTGTTCCCCGGAGTCGGCCATTTTTACTGTGAGGAATGGCTAAAAGGTGTGTTTTTTATGAGCACCAGAATAGGTACTGCTGCACTCGCCTGCTGGGGTCTCTCGCAGGTGCAAGATCCGGCTTATGACGATTTGGAAAAGCTTAAATTCAACAACCTTGTCTGGGGTGGTATAGGTGCTGGAAGTTTTGCGATTCTTACTTTGATAGAAGTTATTGATGCTTACAACAGTGCAACCAATTACAACGACATACTCAGAATGCAGTTGGGAATAGATACGTTGGATTCAAATGTCATAGTGGATACTTCCAGGTGAAAAAAATTCCATACAAATAAAAAAGGCCGTATGGCCTTTTTTATTTGTATGGATACAACGGATAAATTTTTGAATATTTGATATCGGTTACACTGTAAACTTTTTCCCTGGTCACGGGGACATACCAGTATCTTCCGGTGGAATAATCCCATGTCAGCCTGTAATAGACTATTTGGTAGTATCCGACATCAGGATATTTTTTCATCATATAATACGGAGGCTGATTGTCAAAAGGGTTTTTATCGTAATAGTGAACGTCTTGATCGAATATATTTTCCACGGAAGGCAGAATCCAATAATCCCCCTTGAATTTATCAGTTGTGATCTGTGCCGCAAAGAGAACGGAAGATATAGCTATCAGAAAAAATATAGTTGTTCTTACTTTCATGTCAATTACCCCCTCCTGTGTTTCAACTCTTCCTACACAGAATACTTCTTTTTCACATACGGTTAATCCTTTTATAAAACCACTTGACTCTATGGTCAAATGTATGTATAATTACATATAACCATATGGTCAAATAATTGAGGAGGAAAGTATGAAAATAATAGAAACCGAAAATCTCTCTAAATATTATGGGAAAAACCGGGGCATCGACGGGTTGAATCTTAGCATTGAAAAAGGCGAAATATTCGGATTCATAGGTCCGAACGGAGCGGGCAAATCAACCACAATAAGAACTCTGCTGGGTTTTTTGAAACCCACATCAGGGAAATGCCGGCTTTTCGGAAATGATCTGGATGAATTACATCTTGTCGAGATGAAGAAAAAGACCGGGTATTTGCCTTCGGAAGTTGAATTCTATGAGAACATGACTGTTAAAAGTATGCTTGGATATTTTTCAAAATATTATGGGAAGGATTGCAAAAAAAGAGTGGAAGAACTCGTGAATTTATTCGAACTGGATTTGAATAAAAATATCAGGGAATTATCGTACGGAAACAGAAAAAAAGCGGCAATAGTTCAATGTCTTATGCACGGCCCCGAATTGTTGATACTCGACGAACCTACCGGAGGACTCGATCCTCTCATGCAGAACGTATTCTTCGATATTCTTAAAAATGAAAACAAAAATGGTACTACTATTTTCTTCTCGTCACATATTCTTAGCGAGGTTCAAAAGCTCTGTGACAGAGTCGGAATAATAAAGGACGGAAAAATATTGGAAATCGAAGAAATCGAGAAAGTCAGAAAGAACAACTATAAGAAGATACGGCTTGAATTCAGAAACAGCAAACAGGGATCGGAATTTATGATAGAAGGTGTTTCGGATATGAAAAAAGATGGCAATACGTTTTCTTTCTTCTACAATGGTGATTTGAACGAGTTGATCAAAAAAATCGGAGAAAATCCGGTGGAGAATTTTTGGATGGAAGAACCGGATCTCGAAGAGATTTTTATGAATTATTACAGAAAGGAGAATTGAAAATGCCTTTATACATTATGGAGTTGAAAAGTAATTTAAAGTCCTTTTTAATATGGCTGTTCTGCATTGCTATTCTGTTCGTGTTTTCCATGTCCATGTTTCCGTCTTTTTCGTCACAGGGCGAAAGGCTTGAAGAACTCATGTCCTCTTTTCCAGAAGAATTCAAGGCTGCTCTCAGTATGAATACCGTGGATTTCACCAAACCACTTGACTACATGGCATATATTTTCCAGTACATATTGCTTGCTGCGGGAATGTACATAATGCTTCTGAGTACGACGATTTTGTCCAGGGAAGAAAGCGATGGAACAATAGAGATACTGTATTCAAAACCGGTTTCGAGAATGAACATATATAGAAACAAATTTTTGTTTCTACTCACCAATTCGTTCCTGTTGAGCTTTCTCTTCACCTTTGTGTCATCAGTAACCGTCAATGTGGTTTCAAACGGAGAGGCGGATGTTAAAACCATAATTTTAACAGGGGTTTCCATGTTTTTTCTGCAGTTGTTCTTTCTGGGCATAGGAATATTCATTTCTTCTTTCGTGAAGGCCGGGAAATCGATGTCCATATCGCTGGGACTTGTGTTTTCAATGTATTTTCTTTCGATGATATCGGGGTTGAACGAGAAGTTTGAGTTCCTTAAATATCTGACTCCGTTTAAATATTTCGATCCGGTTTTGATAATTAAAAATAACGGTATTGAATTTATACATATACTCATGACCGTTGTTATCACTATCGTAACTTTACTTTCCGGTGCTTTGATTTATAATAAAAAGGATCTCTAAACTTGAAAAAGCGAGGCTGATTTTAGATTAAACGTCTGGAAGAAGAACAGGTAAAAGCTATTCTCGAAACTGCTATAGGCGAGTTTGCGGAAAAAGGTTATGAAAACGCTTCTACGAATAATATAGTGAGAAAGGCTTTCGTATCCAAAGGTACTCTCTTCAATTATTTCGGGAACAAGAAACAGCTTTTTTTTATGGCATATAAATACACTTTGGAGTATTTTATGACTAAAATCGACAGCAGCAGTCTTAGTTTTTCAAACGATTTGTTCGAAATGCTCAAGCAGCAGGGAGAGCTTAAAATCAGAATGGGGACCGAAGATCCGGTTAAATATAAATTTTTATTCGAAGTTTTCTACCGGGATTCGGATTTGATTTTCGGAGAAACCGATGCCGATACCGCCAGAATTTTCAGCTCGAGTAAAGAAAAGATCTTTGAAGTTATAGACAAAGGCAGGTTTAAAGAAGGCGTAGACGTGAAAAAGGCTGTGGACATAGTGTTTTTCTGTATACGCGGAATATACGGACAGTATACGGATGAATACAAAAAAATGAGCGCGGAAGAAACGCTGTTGCATATTGATAAAGTCAAAGAAGAAATTTATGGATATTTCGACATTCTCAGGAGGATTTTCTACAAAGAAGAATATTGGTGACAATTCATGGTATAGAATAAAATAAGCCGCTTAAGCGGCTTATTTTATTCTATCGGAATATTTTTGGTTTCAATTCCCCAACGGTTGAAAAGTAATGCGGATATAAGCATGAAAGCCGCAAGAGTAATGGTCATGATCACCACGGTCGTGTTTCCCGCTTTTTCGAGCAGAAAAGATGAATAATACGGGGCTATTATGCCGCTGATGCGTGCCATCACACCGCTGGAACCGTTTCCGAGGGCACGCATTTCCGTAGGGTATATTTCCGGTGTGTAGGCATAAACCAGTCCCCATGATCCCATACAGAAAATCGAAAGTACAACCGCAAAAAGTCCGGAGGTAAAAGCCGAGTTCACAAATAGAAGAAGCATAACTGCCAATCCGGTTCCCATAAAAAAAACCACCGCGGTTTTTTTTCTTCCGATTTTTTCTATCAGATATGCCACTGAAAGATATCCGGGTAATTGCATCAACAACATAAAGAAAGTGTACCAAAGCGCGTTGGTGGTTTCAATTCCACGTGACGCGAAGATTTTAGGTGCCCAGGTGAATATACCGTAATATGTGAAACTGACGCTGAACCAGGCAAACCAGATCATTATGGTTCTTTTCAGAAATTTGCTTCTGACAAGCTCTATAAGAGGTGTTTTCACGGGCTGATGCATTTCGATTTTCTCCGTAATAGTGCATTTGAGAGATTTTTCGAGCGATTTTCTACCACCTTTCAGAAATGCGAATTTCGGACTTTCCGGCAGCAATAAAGTTGTTATTATAAGCGGTATGCAAACAATCGCAAGGCAAAAGAAAGACGGCCGCCATCCATGGTTATCTATTGTCAGCATCGTGAATAATCCGAGAAGTATACTCCCCACTGCCCAGCTCGATTCGAGCAGTGTTAAATATCTTCCACGAATTTTAATCGACGTGAATTCTGTCAGATAAGCGTTTACAACCGGAAGTAGTCCACCATATCCGATTCCGGAAAAGAATCTGTAAATGGAGAATTCCGCGGAATTGCCTGAAAAACCAGTCAACCCCGAAAAGATTCCGGCGATAATAAGGAACATTATGTTGGTTGTTTTTCTGCCGAATCTGTCGGATAGGTAGCCGGATGCGAATGCCCCAAGCAGCATGCCCATAAAAACAGAGCTGGCCATTGTACCTTTCATGTTTCCACTGTCGGGAAAATCCTTCAAAATCGAAGGTAGTGTCAGTGCTATCACCATTACTCCTGCCGAGACAAGCATCCATTGAAGGGATGTCAGCAAAAGCAGTTTTCTCTGTTTCTTCCGGGAAACATATTTTTCGATTACCAAATCGATTATCATCTTGATCCTCCGTTTTATATCAGATTAGAAAACCTTTTTCTGACAATTCTTTGAGTGTTTTTTCATATTTCTCTTCATCTGGAAATTCGACGGTATGCAGATGAATTCCGTTTTCCGAGATTGAGGACAGAGGCTTCGCCCTGCTGCCTTCGAGAAGTGCTATGAATTTCACGAGTTCTTCTTCGTTTGAAACTGATATTTCTCCCTTCAATTCTCCATAAACGGGATGTTCTATCATCACATCGAGTACTTTACCGCCGTTGCTGATTATTATTTCAAGCTCTTCTTTTATTTTCTCTCCTGAATGTTTTACGGCTATGATTTTTCTTATGCCTTTCTTTCTGTCCAGAATGTATCCTCTTGAAGTCGCTATTATCTGCACGCCGTTGTTTCTGAGAACGGCTATATCGTTAACTATTATCTGCCTGCTGACTTTGAATGTATCGGATAAAATCTGTCCGCTTACCGGGGATTCTGATTTATCAAGTATTTCGTATATCTCTTCACATCTTGTGTTTTTTTTCATAACAACTCCTGTAAATATACTGTATATTTACAGTATTTTACTACATTGAATTCGAACTTTCAAGAGACAAGAAACAATTTCGTATAAATTTGTTTGGATTCTGATTTGAATAATAATTCCATATGATATAATAAAATAATTGCGGAAACAAAATACAAAAAAACTGAATATACGGGAAAGGTCGTTTTGGAGGAATTCACCTTTTAGTGAACAAAAAAACCTCTATGTTTTTTGTTACCTTATTTTAAGGACGTGGAAGCATAGGAGGCTGTTTTGTTTTACTTGATCAAGGAAAATCGAGAGCTGTTTTTAAGTTTGTATTTCGATAAAAACGCATTGCGTTTGTTCGAATTACTTGACGTGGGAAAAAACAGGATGATTTTTGAAAAAATTGAGGCTCTTTCTTTTGAAATAAAAAAGATAAGAATAGTGCTGAACCTGTTTGAATGATTGTTGATTTCGGGTTTTTATAAATCAATATTCGATGATTTATGGAATATGTTGAACTTAAATATCGACTCAACAGTTTTGGCTGTTGTTATTTTTTCGTATCCTGTGGTTAATATGAGGGATGGCTTGTTTTCTGATTTTAAGTGAGGGATTTAACATGTCAACATAAGCGAAGGGAATTTACAATGCTTTTGGAATTACCCGTATCAAGTCAGCTGTTTTTTGGATTATGAGTATTTTGAATTATATTTCAGCCAACATTCATACGAACATATCCGATATTTTATGCATACGTTTGTATTTCAGCTTGAAATATCGGTATAAAAACCAATTGCAAAGATTTTGACAGGGAATATCGAAAAGGAAATTCAATAGGATGATTCCATAGGTTTTCGCATGGTCATTTCATCCATATCGGTTCTCGCAATTCTGAATCCCATGTCGTTTGAGAAACCATAAATACCGTTATCAAAACGCCAGCAAACCGTTAAACAGGAAGATTGATTTAAAAAACCGCCACCCCTTTTTGATAGATGATTTGAAGAATTAATCGTATACGGATTGGTTTTTGATTCTGAATCGTAAAGGAAGTATCCATCCTGGCACATTTCCCACACGTTTCCGCTCATGTCGAATATTCCAAGTTCGTTCGGTTGTTTGGTACCAACATCATGCAAGACGTTGTTGCTCATAAAAACTTCAGTCATATCGTAAATGTCGGGTAAATAGTTGTCGCCACTGTTTTGATAATACCATCCCACATCTCTCGGGAAATTTCCGCCGGAATATTTGAAGCCGCTGCCAAACTCCCCTCCGCGAGCGGCATATTCCCATTCGGCTTCTGTTGGAAGCCTGTATCCTTCGACTTTGGAGATGTCGGTTGTGATTTTTCCTTTCCCATCAACGAGATTGCCATCACTGTCATATGCTTTTGCCAACCCTTCTTTCTCACTGAGCCAGTTGCAGAATCCGATAGCGGCAAATTTGTTTACTTCGACAACAGGTTTTCTTTCAACTCTTTTTTTAAGGCAGAAAATACCGTAACTGTTGAGTGTGATATCACATTCTTTTGAATTTAAGCCGATGGTATTTTGCCAGTCTGCATAAGCTCTGCTTTGAGTATCGTTGATACATTTTAAAAATTCAGCGTTGGTAACTTCGTATTTCCCTATAAGGTAACTGTAAGTAAGATTTACTTCAAAAGAAGGTTTGCAATCTATCCAGGAATCACCGAAATTGTCTCCCATAATGAAAGATCCACCCCTGACATGAACCATTTCTGGAGGAGAATAATCCATAACTGTGAATTCTTTCTGAATTTCAAAAAGCTTTGCGTTGAAAAAAAATTCTCTGCCGGCTTTAAGATAAAGATAATCCCGGTACGTTTCATATCCTTCTTTTATGAGCTTTATTTCGTAAAAACCTTCATCAAGTTCGAGTGCTGCCGGTGTTGAATTGTATTCGATTTCATTCAAGTATATTTTTGAGTTTCCGGGAACACTTTCGACGTAAAGCTTGCCTTTTTTGAATTCCGGTATTTCAATTTCCGCATAGGAACTTTTTCTCATAGATGTCCTTGCGATTCTGAACCCGACGTCATTATAAACTCCCCCGAAGCCTGTGGAGTGTCTGTCTGCAACTTCAACTCCGAATTCATTCGAATAGGTACTGCCTCCACGAATTATTTTACTATCCGAATAAATCTGATTTAAAGGATTTAAAACGTTATTCTTTTTATACCAAAATTCATCGTAAAAATCGGTGCACCATTCGAAAACATTACCGCTCATATCATAAATCCCAAGTTTGTTCGGTTTTTTTAGTCCCACTTCATAGTTTATAAAATTATCAATCGACCGGGAGTTCGTATACATCTCACTGTTTCCGCTGTACCATGCAACTTCACCTATGTTAGAACTTCCGGAATACCTGAAAATATCGCTCTTTCTTCCGCCTTTGGCGGCATATTCCCATTCAGCCTCAGTTGGAAGCCGGTAGCCCTCCACTTCGCTCAAATCATCGGTTGTCCTTCCGAGTATATTCAACAGATTTCCACTGCTGTCATATGCGGGACTCAGACCTTCTTTCATACTGAGCCAGTTGCAATAACCTACGGCATCCCACCAGGAAACTTTTATAACCGGATGTAATCCCCTTCCGAGCCCTTCGTCATCGGGAACATTTCTGCCCATGTCATGACAGTATGTTTCATAGTCATCGAACGTTATTTCGGTTTTGCCTATCCAGAAATCATAGTTTAAAAATACAACATGGGAAGGGAATTCATCATCTTCTATATGATCGTAATAATTGAGCATGTAATTTCCCATCGTGAATTTTCCACCTTCGACTAAAACCATGTTTTCGCCCATATCATTCTGTTCGGTTTCGCCAATAGCGGGTTTATGCATTTCTTGCTTTGTTTTTGGAGATTCTTCGATGAGTTTCAGAATAAATATTTTCTCTTCACGTGAATGAAAGTAAACCTCTATATCCTGCCCGTTGCTTCCGGAAACAAATTGAGCGTAATTGACGAAATACTTCTCCAATTCTTCGGACGTGAGGCAAAAATCACGATTCATATCGGCTTCACCGTTTAGTGCCTTTATCAAATAATACGCTGCGACTCCGTTTCTGATCTCCAGATTGCCTATGTAAAAACCGTCATTCGCAATCTGGTTTCCCGCACTTGATGTCAGTATAAAATTAAAATTTTCTGAGAATTTTTTATCAAGATAAACAGGTTTCGTGGAGAGGTCTTTTTGCCTGCTGCCCTGAAAACATGCGTCCAATATGATTATTTTCTTTCCGTTGAACCGGGATAAAGCCGTCTTTAATTCTTCCTGAGATAGAATATATGATAATTCACCCGGATCGGAATAGTATGTCAGCAGTCCCTTTTCGGATTCGGAAATGCCGTTTATACCATGTCCGGAAAAGAAGAAAAGCAAACTGTCATCCTTCTCGGATAATCTGGAGATGTCTTTGATTTTTTCAAGTATCGTTGATTTAACTATCCCTGCTCCGGTAAGTAAACTCACTTTATAATTTTTTTTCAAAAGAATTTGCTCAAGATCTTCTGCATCTTTTTCTGCGTATTTCAGGTTATTCAGATATTTATAATCGTTTATTCCCACTAAAATTGCGAAGTCTTCGGAAAACAATGATGAAGAAAATACAGCGATAAATAAAAATAAAACAATATTTCTTTTCAATTGAGACACCTCTTTGGAATTATAGCCTATTATACAATAAAAATTAATATTTAAAATGTTGATTAAATACATATTTGCTTGCGGGAAAAGTATAAAAGACGGATATATGTAAATGAGTGAAAAATAAAAGGGTGAAAGATTCGGGGGATAAGACCGGATTTTTGCAGAGAGGACATAAGACAGGAAAGAAATGACAGATTCATCATAACAGGGAGGGAAATATGAAAAGACTAATTGTGATCGGTATTTTTATTTCAGGTGTGCTTTTATTCGTGAGCTGCGCCTCGCCGAAGGCGGTGGTGAATTACATTCTCAGTATGGCTGTTACCGGACAGGGGCAGGTGTCGCCGGCAGCCGGCAACCACACTTATGTACAGAATACGGATATAACGCTGACAGCAACTCCGGCAAACAACTGGTATTTCAAAGAATGGCAGGGAGTGGACAGCAGAGACGGAAGAACGGCAAGAGTCAGGATGACAGGCAATAAAAATATAACGGCGGTATTCGAGACCAATCCGACACTTACGGTTACCGCAAGTCCGACAGCAGGCGGTGTTGTTCAAAAACAGGGCGGATTGACAGTTAATTCTGTGGCGACGATAACAGCGACACCGAATACCGGATATGATTTCAGCGGGTGGACAGGATCGCTTACAGGTAACACGAATCCGGCCACGTTGGTGTTAAACGAAAGTAAAACGATTTACGGGAACTTCAAAAAGAAGATTTACACACTGACAAAAAACGCAAGTCCGACAACGGGAGGAACGATAACACATATCGGAACACTTGAACATGGTAGCAATGCACAGATAACGGCAACAGCAGGCGCGGGCTGGGAATTCTCTGGATGGACGGGAGATTTGTCCGGAGACACGAACCCGGCACAATTACTTATGGATGGAAACAAATCAATAACCGCGAATTTCAAAGAGGTATCGAGAGTAGTCACTACGACGGAAGAGCTTGAAGAAGCTTTGAATTCGGAAACGGTTGAAAAAGTGTACGTCACAGGCGGGACATATGAATTCACAGAGATAGTCGTACCAAGCGGCAAGAAGATAATAGGGGAGGGGAGTCCGGATTATCCCGCCGGGTTGAGTACCAGGGGAATAACGGTCATGAAACCGGCAACTGATTCGGAAGCTGGTGCCCTGATAATGATCAGCTCTTTTGATACGGGCATAGAAGATGTGGTGATAAGCGGAATTCAATTCGAATTGCCGGATGATTACGAATACAGCCCTCACCAGTTCAGTTTCATAGAACTGAACTGCGTTCAGCACGAAATGACAAAAGTGAAAATAGAAAAATGTATTTTCGACTATTCAACGGCACCGGACAAGCCTGTCGGGAAATGGGGATGTACTCCCTCGATATATCGTGAATTCGGGAACACAGCTGAGCGATGTGGATATTCTTGAAAACGAATTCAGGCTGAGAAACGGGGTACAGGATTTCGAGACATTCACGGGAGTCAGAGTGATCGGAGGATCTTTCGATCCCGAAAAGAGGGTAAACATTGAGGGCAACAAATTCAAAGGTTCCGACATTGCCCAGGAATTTAAGTCTCCCATGGGAATAGATATACAGAATTTCGGTGATGGAAATGAAACGGATTACGTAGCCGTAAACGGAAATACGTTTGAAGGAAATAGTTATTACCAGCGTACATTTTCAATTGTTGTATGTGGAAATGATATGAATGTGGAGATGAAAGAAAACATTTTTGGAACTTTGGTTTCTCCGCTGATGCAAAATGAGGGAATGGATGGCCTGTCCTGGATGCAATCAATAGAGAATAATCAATCTGAACTGAAAAACATTATCTTCACGGAAACGAGTGTGGATAACAGTGTTGTAATGCTCGGAGCTCCGGACAATATGTTCTATACGTTTACCGAATCAAACGAGGATTTTGTGAAATACGGCTCAGTGCTTGTAAATGGCTTGGGAATGTCGGACAGGATGACAAAAAAAGAGGATTTTATTTATATCGTGGACAACATAGATGATTTTGAAAGAGCTGTGTCGCAGCCATATCACAAAACGGTTTACGTATTGCCGGGAATATATGAGAACAAACAGGTGTATATAAACATGAGTGACACATCTATAATAGGTCCTAAATCTCCGGATTATCCGGCAGAACTTTCTTCGGCAAGGGCAGCTGGTGAAGCCGTTTTCAGACCTGCTGACAATTCGGTTTGTCTTGAAATTACTTCTGACAATGCCGAAAATATAGAAATTGATGGATTGAAATTTGAAGTATCTTCCGACTATGAATATAAAGATGAAGAGGTTTATTTGCTGTTAATTGGAAATAGAAAGATTTCTGAAGAGAATCCCGGGATTTTGAAAAACGTAACAGTGGAAAATTGTGAATTTAATCTGTGTGATGCTCCTTTTGACAACAGCCTTTTCGGACATGGCACTAAATGTATAAAATATGAATCTGCATATGGTTTGTTTGAGGGAATAACGATAAGCGATAATACTTTCAGATTAAGGGACAGCAAGGCATCAAATAATGTTGCAATAGATGGTTTTGGTGGAGGATCTGACAGCAACAAACCGCTAAAAATAATAAACAATAGTTTTTATGGCAATAAGCACGAATATGTTGAAGAGTACAGGCAGCCCAGTGGAATTTGGATATGTGGTGAAGGACCGGTTGAATGGGATGGGTTTTTCGAAGACCAGGATACGGAGTCTTTTGTTGAGATTTCAGGCAATACTTTCAATTCGGAAAGTTGTTATGGAGGAGTGGTTTACTTAATTAATGATAAAGATGATATTCATTTCGATTTTAATTCGAATACATTCGGGGACACTACCGCACCAATGAGAAAGGAAAATATTTTGTTTACCGGCGGACTGATCGGGATTTTCATCTTAAAAGACGAAGGAATGATTATCTTCAACGAAGTCACTGAAAAAAGCACTTTGCATGAATTAGCAGGGCAAAGTGAGGAGAACACGCTAAGGCTTCTCGGAGGAAATGATTACAGGGGAATGAGTGAAGAAGATCTGGAAAATCCTGATAATCTTAGAATTCTGTTTGGAAGCCAAAAAATTAATATACTCTCTCGCCAGGATACAATTGGTTTAGGAAATGGTCTCTTTGAAAGACAAAGTAATTGAATTGCTTCATAGTCTGTCATTATAATTGAAAAGTCATAAATAATGCCATATCATCACGGGAGGTTATTATGAAGAAGAACATTTTAATATCCATATTTTCATTTCTGTTGTTTTGTTCTTTATTCTCACTGTCTAAAACAGAATTATCACAAGTCAGGTTCCATGACATCACCGGTGAAAACATTTCGGTTTTTCAGGACGGTATTGAGCTGAACCTTGAGGATGTCCATTTTTTTCCGCAGGGGGAAAATGAAATCGTAATCGAAACCGGGAACGTAATGCGAAAAGTAAGTTTCCGGCTTTTCGACAGGGGAGATAAAATTCAGAATCTTTATGTAACTCCGGCTGTATTTGAAGATTCCGAAGGATTTTTGCTCGATGAATTCGCATTCGATGAAGCGAAGGTTTATTCGCTGAGCTTTATAGTTGAAGAAAATCTGTTTGCGGTTGTCGTAAACGAAATCATGACATCTGTCGAAAGAGATGAAAGTGTATTTTTAAATTACAGTTTTCCGGTTATAGACATCGGGGATAAAAATGTGAAAGTGTTGCTTTTCAAAAATGAAGAGCAGGTTCTGGAAAAAATACTTGCTTTTGATGAAACACGTATACCTCCGTTAAACCTCGGTAAATTATCTTTCAGTGACAAGGTGATTTTAGTTGATATAGACTGGCTTACGTGTTCCTATGAGAACTACCTGAGTTCGATACCCGTTGGAAAAATCGAATATAAAGGGGACTTTTCCGAATTCAGAAAGGTCAGAGTATTATCTGCAAATGATGAGGACAGGATATTCGTAAACGGGTATTGGATTGGCAACGGATATACTGAAATGTTTGTCGTTGAATATTCCGGGTACGACGTGAAAGTGTTAAGAACCGACGGCTCTGAAGATCATTTTATAATTGAAGCCGGCAACCTCCCTGAAAGTATCTCCTTCTGAAGCAACAAGATGAACTCCGACAGCACCGGCGTGTAAGATTGCCGGTGCTACTTTTTTATCGAATAAAACGGATTTTCATAGAGTGTGAAAAAGCTCCAGTAAAATCCCGGACTGTTTCCATATTCATTCCTCAATTTTCTTATCATGTTTATTTTTGAGTTTCTCAGGCTTTCAAAGACATTTTCTCCGTTTAAAAGCATGTCATAGAAGTCTATTACCATCTCTTTCGCAAACATATCCGGTATATTCCAAAGCGAAGTTATTACCGAAGCGACTCCACGGTTTATAAAGCATCTTGCAAAGTTTAGGACGCCTTCTGTGGAATGTATCGTACCGGTCCCGCTGAAGCACGCGGCGAGGAAGACAAAATCCGTTTCTCTCAGGTCCATATACGAAATATCATCCTGGCAGAGTATGTTGTCGAGAGTGATTTCCAACTGTTCTTCAACCGTACTCATGAAGATAAAGGTTTTGAAATCGTATGGTATGTCATTTTTCTCAAACATGTGGCCGTGGGACGAGAAATGAAGTATCGAGCCGATATTCGTACTTAGAAGCTCCGATTTGGAATTCAGCGAATGCAGACTAATGCCTTTTGCCTCGAATAATTCGCGCATTTTTTCGTATTCTCCCGAGACATTTTCAAGATTCCTGAACGATTTGCCGTACGGGTTTTCAAAAGCAAAATCCGAGTTGGAGACTGTGTGCACGGTTTTCAGTTCCCTTTGGCATTCACTGAAATGTTGCAGGGAATTTAACGAATATATGTGGAACAGTTTTTTTTCTTCTATCAGGAATCTGCCGTTGCAGAGTTCAAGTGCATCGAAGGGAAATGTACAGAGAATTCCTGCCGGACATATTATGATATTTTCATATCCTGAAATATCCGTTTTCCCGAAGAGAATTCCGAAGAGTTCTTTGGAATAACAATTATCGGCTTTCTTGAAATTCTCAAAGTATTCGTTGATCTTATCTTCGATCAGGCACAGATCACAGATGTTTATGAAGCGGAAGTTGTTTTCGTAATCGGCCGTAAAGCAAACGAGTCTGTTTTTGCCGCTTCTTTCATCACGGTAAACATGATAATCAAATAAAATAGTATATTGCGGTAAATTATTCATAAGATCGGCAGTACAGGAATATTCTGATTCAGCTTTTGTTTTCAGGCGGGTGTTTTCCGATTCTATTGTTCTGATACTTCTTTCGAGGTATGCGATTCTCGACTGGACTTCTTCTGCTTTTTCTTCGCAGTTGAAAAGTATTTTTCCGGCATATTCCGATTTGAGTTTTCTGTATTCGTCGGAGTCATATCCCAGTCTGATTTCTTCAGTGTTTTCGATGGCCGAAGAAATTCCCTTTCTTTGCGCCATCGATGAGTATAGCTTTGTAACCGCACCGGCTTCCAATTTCGGAGTGTTTGCGATAAAATTGATAAGCAGGTCGTTGCTTTTTTTTATGTTTTCCAAAAGAGTTAATTTATCATTTTTGGAAAGACCCCGAAGTATTTTTGAGGCAAAACGATTTATCATTTCAGAAGAGTTGAGAACACCGGTTAAATCGTTTTCTTTACAGTTCAATTTCAATAGGGCAATGGCATAGTCGAAAGTTTCCACATTCAGGTTTTCGAATATTTCAACAGATTTTCTCAGATATTCGATTGCCAGCTCTTTTTCTCCCCTGTTTTCATATATATCGGACAGATTTGCCATCATTTCGGCAAAAATAGTTCCTTTCCAGAATTCGGGATTTATAAGGCTCATAACCTCAGTTATCAGTGCCAACGCCGTATCCCAGTTTTTTTTCTGCATTTGGATTTTGGACAGGTTGAACTTCAGCACCGCTAAATAACGGTGCCGACTGTTCAGATCATCCAAAACGCCCAAAGATTTATTCAAAAGTCTTTCCGCTGTTTCGAGATCTCCGCGATTTCTGTATATCACGGATAAATTGTTGAGAATATTGCAAAAATAAAGATTTTTATAGCCGTGTGTTTTCACTATTTTTTTCAAAGCATAATAGAGTGGTTCTATTCCCTTTTCAAACGAAGAACCCATCCTGATATACAAAGAATTTAGATTGGAAGTGAGGTAATATATATGTTTAGAAGTATATTTTTCTCTATTTTTCATCAGATTTAAATATATGCCTTCGGATTCAAAATACCTGCCCTGGTTTTTGTATATTTCGGCGATGTTTATACAGACAAGCAAATAACTTTCGGAATCGGTCTGACCCAGGTTTACTTTTATTTCATATGATTTTTTATAATATTTTTCCGCTTTTTCATAATCCCCCATGTTTTTCAGGCATATTCCGCAATCACTGTATATATCGGAAAGACAAGCATCATTTTCATCACCTTTAAGTGACTCTTTCCTCTTATTAAGGAGTTCGATAAAAAAATCAAAGGCTTTTTTTATTTCACCTTCGGTGAAAAGTTTCTCGCCTTTTTCGAGCTGATTTTGCCAATAATCTTTTATTTCCATCCTTCACATTCCCGCTTTCTCATCGGGTTCTATCAGCAGCAGATATTTGCCGTTCGGTATGTTTTTAAACTCCGAATACCATTTTTTACTGTATTCGCTGTACTCGGGTATCGCGACAATTGATTTCTCGGGAGTGTATTCGGGTATCAATATAACCAGAGGCGTATCATTAAAACTATTAAAGTTGATGAATTCTATTCTGACATCTATTTCGCTCCCCACTGAAGATATACATATTTCTCTGGATTTTTCAAAATCATTTATTATGACTCTCCTGGAGTTCTCAATTTCAAGCTCATCATCGTTTTCTCCTGTTCCTCTGGTAAATCCCACCCGGTTTTTTGCAAATGCTGCCGAGTAATTAGTGCTGTTAAAGCTGTCCAAGTAAAATCTTGAGAATTTAACGTTTTCCTGAAAATCCTTCAGAAATTTCAGATGACAGCCATATCGAACAATCGCCATCTGCAGCCACAGCTCGATTCGCCTTTTTATTTCCGGATTTTGTGCCGAGGAATAGGATGTCTGTAATGCGTTTATTATCCTGTTTCTATCAAGATTTCGTCTGTGGGAACTGAAGTTCCATGAGTCGATTCCCAAGGTGATTTTATATATTTTTCTCGCCATGTCGGTACACACATCACAATGCAGTATATGTTCCTCGATTTTTTCAATCTCCGATTCATGCAAAGAATTTTCCGCACAAAGTGCGCAATCACCCTCTCTATAAAGAGTGTAATCTATGTATTCCGCTAATTGTTTTTTTGTAAGATGTTCATTGTCCATAATATGCTCACCCTTCTTAATGTTTCTTTCGTATATATATACGGTAAAAAAAAACAATTCCCGCAAGCTTAATCTAATTCATCTATGATTTTATCCCGTAGTTTTTTCCCCACTCTTCCGGTCCAGTCATGTATACTTCCCATAGGGTCTTTCATTTTTCCCGTTTGATCTTTGGTGAAATAATCGTTCAATCTGGTATTTCCTATTTCTTCATCGAATATTTCACTAAGCCTCTTCCTGGCGGTGTAATCCTGCGGCGATATAACATCGGATACTTTCAATTTGAATTTATTCCTGAATTTTTCGAGAGTGAAAACTATTTCGTTTTCTTCTTTTTCTCCGTCGATATTGAAGCATTTTATATCATAAACTATTATATCCAAAATGCTGCTGAGTGTCAGGGCACCATAACATCCAACAATTTCTTTCGCCGGAATTTCGTTTTTTGAAAGTATATAAGTTATAATTTTCCAGGGATAGTCGTTCAGTTCCAATATCGGCCGGTAAAGGTCTATGGTTTCGGAATACCTCTCGAAGGCATTTACGGGTGTCAGGTTTTCCACATATATGTCTTCATAATCTTCTTCGGAAAATGTCGATGGGACTTTGGATTTTCCCTTCATCCAACTTTTTATACAATTTATGGCTATAGTCCTCATCCATGTGTAGAATGCACCCTCATAAGGATTATACTTACTTATTTTTCTGTATAACAGCATTTTTATTTCCTGTTTCATAGTTTCTATTTCCTGATGAAATCTATCGTACAGTTTTTTTTCATCCAGATACTCTTTGATTATAGAGTAAATTGCCAAATCATAGTTTTCAAGAAATATACCTATTGCCTTTAATTTTTGTTCATTGCTTTTGTTGGAGTTAAAAAAGTTAAGTAGGAATACGTCGAATGATTTTTTTCTCAATTCATGCAAAAAATCGTATCCGTGATCCAAATGCTCTATCCTTGTCCAGATTATCTGTAGAGAAGAATTGACAGATTTTTCGATATCTTTTTCCTGTGAATCCTTGCTCACCGATGTGTTTTTTATTTTAATTTGAGTTCGCACATATCTCTCAGTTACCTTTTTAAAATTATCTGTGGAATTCAAATATTCATTCTTCAATTTGACTATTTCATTTAAAAGGTTTTCCACATTTATTCTCCTATTACGACTATTTTTTCGGGATCATAATCGTCGATCATACATGTTTTTCTTGTGTTGCCTTCATAATATGTTATGAAAAATTCTTTTTCCCTGACTAAAAAAATTTTTTCTTCTGCACCGTGAAGTCTTCCGTTTACAAAAAAAGGTTTTTGTGTATTGTTGCGTATAAATTTAATCGTTCTGCCGAAAAAACCATTGTAATCGTAGCTAATGGTATTCAGACCCCATGCAATACCTGATTTTTCTATCCTGCCCATGTAATTCTCATCATAAAAAGGGAAATTGCATGTGTAGGTACCGTTTTTCTGAAACCGATACATGTGTCGCAGATCTTGCCATAATATTCCGTCAATTCTTTCGAACAGGAAAATTTGAAAATATTCTATTCCGCTGTATTTACCTGAAAGATAGTATTTCCCATCGGTGATGATAATATTATCTTTTTCTATAAATGATTTTTCTATATCCTCGGGCCATATGAGCATGTAATCACCGTTTGTATTCAGATGGAAAATGAAGGCATGACAGTCTTTTGCAGTTTTGAGAATTATTCTGGGGAGTTCGTCCCCTTCTCTTAGTGAAAGAAGGTCTCCGCAATCGAAATACAAATCTGACTGAATGAAATTCTCTCTTTCAGGATACAGAAAAGAACTGCATATATCAACATTTTGAGGAAGTGTAAATGGTGTTTTAAGATTTCCGAAAAAATTGTATGAAAATAGCGAAAACACAAAAAATAAATAAATTAACTCTTTTCTCATTGGAGTTCTCCCATTATCAAAAAGACTCTTTTCGGATATCTTACAGGTGTCTGGAAATATAGCTTCTTTGCTTTTGAATAGATTTCCAGTTCCGAACAGACATACCGGTAAATTTCCTCACTGTCGAGCATTCCGTCTCCGTTGTATTCTGCGAATCCTTTGAAAGCATTGACGAGGAAATATGTAAATATTCCGTTTCCTAATTCATCGTTCATGCCGATAGAAAGTTCGGAACTACCCGATGACCCAAAAAAGCAGAATCCCTGTTCGTTTTTTTCAACCGGTATCTCCTTTTCAGCGTTCGCAGAAACGTGCGAGAGTTCTTCATCGATTTCCTTTTCATCAAAAAAATCCGGATTGAATGTTTTATAGGCATGCCCCGAAAAACAGGCATCGATTATAAACGTCAGCCTTCTCGAATTGCTTTCCAGCAAGTCTATATATTGTGCTATTTCATCGTCGATGAAGTAAGTCAATTCATCGCCTTCTTTGAATTCCCAGGGGCATATGGATTCGTCAAAACCATCTTTTTCGTCTCCGTTCAAGTCTGGTATTTTTTTTCCGTGACCGGAAAAGAAGAAAATTATATCCTTGTCCTCAGAATTTATTGAATTCAGTATTTTTAAATGATCTTCGATATTTCTTTTAGTTGCCTCTTTGTTTTTGAGAATGAATATATTTTCTTCCGGAATAAAACAGTATTTTTTCACAGTTTCCGCAAACAGGAGGGTATCCGAAACTGAACTTTTCAAGTTCGTGAGATTGGCATATTCATCTATACCTATGGACAGAACATAGGTGTTTGAAGCCGGAATGAATGTATAGTCGTATTCTGAACAGGCGACAGAAAGATTTAGCCTGGATGTTTCGATAAAATCTTTTACGGCTGCAATTCCTTGCTCCTCAAACAATCTCAGTATACGTCTGTAATCTGAATAGTCATCAATCCCGCTCAATAAAATCAAGAATTCACTACCCGAGCAATTGGCGTTCAATCTCAGAAAACAATCATTCGGTAATTTAATTATTTGATTTTTAAAGATAAAACAAGATTCCCCAGCATCTTTAGGAATTATCACGGATGATTCTCCCGATGCATCTATGTGAAAAACCATAAAATATCCGCTTTTTTCCGAAGATATATTGAATTTAAGGTAATCTCCATTTTTATATGATTTTTTTTCTAAATTTATACAGCCGTCTTTCTTACAAAAAAACAATTCTGAAAGTAAATTCGGATTATCGTCACAATAATAAACATTAAAACTGGCTGCAAACAGTAAAAATAAAATAAATAAAAATATTCTCATGAATAATCACATTTTATGTTTAAATTCCACCAATAAATATTCTATCATATATTGTTTATATAATAATTTTATTAATTTTTAGTTTGGTAAAGTTTTTTTGGGTATATAAAACCGGAATACTTTTTATGTGAAATGTCCAATGAATACCAGAATCTGAAATAAACAAAGAAACTTACCTATGTCATTCGGAATAGAACGCAAAATAATATATCTTTTATTATCAGGCTGGTTAAGAACCTCCGGCAACCATGATGGCGTATATGGATGAAATGTCGTGGACGTTATATGTATACTCATAATATCCGAATGTATGAAGGATACGACATCGACAAATTTAAGTCAGTTTTGTGGTATGTATACCGGATAGCCGAATCACTGGGAATTCGTATTCGATGGTGATAACGTTCCGGAAAGAAAAAATACTCGATTTTTTCAAAAATGAAAAGAAATGAGTTGAAATGAGATTATGTAAAGGGATTATATATTCCCTTTACGTTCAGGATATTCCTGAAAATATTTCCTTTGGCATAAATTGGGCGATTCTTTTAAATTCTCTTTGGTATAATAAGAACGAAGATAAGAGTAAGGGACTTGAAAATATTGTAAATGAGGTGAAGGAAATAATTTATTCATTGGAAAATAGTCTTATCAAAGTTAATGTGGATTCAAAAGGAGCAGAACTGAAAGAAATACTGGATAAAGACGGTATAAATTATCTGTGGACGGGGGATAAAAAATACTGGGGAAGACGTTCACCCGTGCTTTTTCCCATAGTTGGCAAGTTGAAAGACGGTAAATTTATTTATGATAACAAGGAATATAAACTGTCGCAGCATGGGTTTGCGAGGGACATGGAGTTTGAATGCGATACCGTGAACGATTCATGCCTTGAATTCACTACAAAATCGGATGGTAAATACCAGGAATTCTATCCTTTTGAATTTGTGTTGAAGATTAAATACACTCTGCAGGAGGAGAAAATAATAATCGATTATTCTGTTGAAAATGTCGATGATAAAAGCATCTATTTTTCCATAGGGGCGCATCCGGGATTCAACTGCCCGATTTCAGAAGATGAAAGTTTTGAAGATTATTATATCGAATTTGAAAAGATGGAAATTGGGGAAAGAATGATGCTCAATCCCGAAAATGGTTTGTTTATTGAGAATTCTGAAGAATATCTGAAAAATGAAAAAATACTGAAGCTGAAAAAAGATTTGTTTCTCAACGATGCGCTGGTTTTTAAAAATCTAAAATCGGATTTTATAACTATTAAAAATACTAAAAACAATAAAGAGATAAGAGTCGATTTCAAAGGTTTCCCGTATCTTGGAATATGGACTCAGAAAAATGAAGCTCCTTTCGTGTGTATTGAACCGTGGTTTGGTCATGCCGACTATGAAAATTCCAACAACATATTTGAAGATAAGAAAGGCATTATGAAACTGGAAAAAGAAAAAATTTTTTATTGCAGGTATTCAATAGAGATAAAAAGCTAAATATCCTATGATTCAGGATAAGCAAAAAAACAGCTTCCTTTTTAATGGAGGCTGTTTTTAGAATCTATGTTTAAAGATAAATCACCATGTGTTTTTACATAGCTATTTTATCTTTATCCATTTCAATAACTTTTTTGCAAATATCCGGAATCTTTCTCTTATGTGTAACTGCAATTAGAATGAAGTTGTTTTTATTCAGAAATTCTTCCAAACTTTTAATGAATTCTTCTTCGGTTTTTTTATCCAGTGCCGATGTGGCTTCGTCTAAAAGTAACAAACCACAGCCTTTAAACAATGCACGTGCCAGACAAATCCTTTGTTTTTTCCCTCCCGATACGTCGAACCCATTTTCCTGTAATTCTCTGTTCATTCCTTCAGGGAATTTGTTTATCAGTGAATTCAGTTTACATATTCCTGCCACTTCCCGAGCAGAATAATGTACCGGTTTATCTCAGGAAGTAATATTTTCCTCAATTGTGGAAGTGAATAAAAAAGGTTCCTGTTGTAAAATCGAAATATGCTTATAATAATCCGATTTCTTTAAATAGTGATATAATATTTGTATCCTTTTTATCGATTAAAAGCGGGTGATAAGTATGTCAGACTTCGTGGAGGACTTGAAAAGAACTTTCAGCAAAGAAAAGATAGATAAAAATCTGAATGAAATGAAAAAGTGGGTTGAAGACGCGACAAACGGTAAGGTCATGATGATAAAATTTGATCTGGATGACAAAGAATGGACTGTGATGAAGGAAATAGCAAAAATCGAGAATAAGTCGGTGCAGCAGCTGACTAATGAAGCCGTGAAAAAAATGATAAAGGACAAGTCTCCTTTCTAAGCAAAAGAAAATAAAGGAGCGAGTCTCCTTTCTAAGCAAAAGAAAATAAAGGAGCGAGTCTCCTTTTTAAACAAAAAATGGGATTATTTTTTTACTTTCAAGTACGTATTGAAGCATATTTGCACAGTTTTTGAGGTGAAATGTTATAATATTATGTAAATTTTATCTTATGTGATTTTTGTGGGGGCGAATTAATATGAGATTGAAGCAAATCCGTCTATCTGGATTTAAATCTTTCGCCAGACCGGTTGAAATTAACCTTACAAAGGGAATAAATGCGGTGGTGGGACCAAACGGCAGTGGAAAATCCAACATTGTCGATGCCATTTTGTGGGTTTTTGGCGAGCAATCGATGAAAAACATCAGGGCCAATGAAAAATCCGATGTGATATTCGCAGGTTCCGATGGGATGGCACCATCTGCTTCCGCGACTGTCGTTCTGGTTTTTGAGAAAGATGACGGCAAGACTTTCGAAGTTTCGAGGACTATTTCGAGAAACGGTAAAAATGAATACTATTTAAACGACGAAAAAGCGAGAAGGAAAGATATAAAGTCGATATTCGAAGGGACCGGTGCCGGTAAAGAGCTTTACTCCATAGTCAGTCAGGGGCGTGTCGATAAGATATTGAACAGCTCACCCGAAGAGATACGGTTGCTAATAGAGGAAGCCGCCGGTATTTCAACTTATAAGAAAAAGAAAAAAGAAACACTTGCCAAAATCGATACCACAAATGACAATCTTGCACGTGTTGAAGATATTCTTGCGGAACTTGACAAACAGAGGAAAGGCCTTTATCTCAAAGCGAAAAGGGCGGAAAAATTCAAAGAATACAACGATGAGCTGAGTTCCATTCAAATACAGTATTTTTCACATATGCACAAGAAATGGAACGATAGGAAGGTTTCCCTGAATGAGAGAAATGAGAAGAACAGGGATGACCTCAAAGAAGTGCAACGCGAGTTGATAAAAGTTGAGGGAAGGTGGCATGAACTGAGAAATCAGTTCAACTCTTCGGATAAGGATATGGAGGGTTTTACCTCTGTTCTTGAAGAATACAAGGAAAGGCAGAACAATTTAACCGACCTGAGAAATATGTACGTGCAACAGCTTTCCTCAAAGGAAAACTCTTATGTCGAATGTACGACCAAACTCGATTCGGCGGAAAGCGAGGTACAGAAACTTGCTAACCGTAGAAGCGAGATAAACATGATATACAAGACCATAGCAAAAGACATAGAGGAAAATTCGATGAAGCTCGGGGAACTCGAGAAAGAGAAAAAGGCGATAATCGGAGAGTATTCGGATGAAGAAAACGAGATTATGGAGCTGCAGCAGACTCTGAACGAAAAAGAGAAAGATATAGGGAAACTTGAAAATGAATTGGTGCGGCTTGAAGACACCATAGAGGATCACGGAAAGCGTGTGAAAGTTATAACAAGCCAGCTTGAGATGAAATCCGAAAGACTTGAGGGTTTCGAATACGAGCTGGATGAACTTCGGGAATCCGTAACCGAAAGTTCGCAGAAAGAAGCGGACCTCATAGATACCCTGAACCAGGTAAAAGGCAGAATGAACGAAAATGTTCAGAGAATACATGAAATAGAGAGCAGGAAATACGAATACATACAGCAATCAAAACATCTCGAAGCCGAAAAGGCGGTTCTTGAAAGACAGATGAGGGATTTTGCCGGATATGCCCGGCCGGTGAAAGAATTATTTTTGCGAAAAGACAGTGATACGATGCTGCGCAACATGATCGATGTGGTTGCCAATCTCATGGAATTCGATTCGGAATATGAAAAGGCATTTGAAGTGATTTTGGGCGCAAGGACGCAGAATATAGTCACTAAGGATACGAATACGGCAAAATATGCCGTTGATGTGCTTAAGAGGGAAAATTACGGGCGTTGTACTTTCCTGCCTCTTGATACGATTAAGATACGTCCGATAGTCCAAAATCCACAGTTGAATTCCCATCAGGGGTTTATCGGATATGCGGCCGAACTGGTTCGTATGAATGCGGAATTCTCCAAGCTGCCGCTATATCTTTTCGGAGATACCGTTGTGGTGAAAACACTTGAAGACGGTCTTGAAATAAGGGGCAGATATAATATATCCAATCAGATAGTTTCGCTCGACGGTGATCTGATAGCTTCCCGTGGTGCGATAACGGGCGGAAGTATGAAAATAGATGTAAAAGGCTCTCTGCTGGCCAGAAAAAGAAGACTGGGCGAAGTCGAAGATGAGTTGGCATCACTGCAGAAAGTGCTCAACAAGATACAGAAGGAAGAGAAGAATCTGCTTAAGGAAAAACAGGAAATAGCCGGCTTGAAAGTGAATCTGGAAACCGAACTGAACGATATCATGCTCAAAAACGCCTCGATAAGACGTACTCTGCAGGAACTGACATCGTCCATAAAGGAAATCAGTCAGGAAGTAGACGAACTGGAAAAACTCAAAATCGACTACAACGCAAAAATAGCGGGAGCGAATGCCAGACAAGAGAGGGTAACGGAAGAAATTGCCAAATACAGCACCGAAATAGAGATGATGAAAGGTGAACTGTCGAATGTGAGCAGCACGCTTCAGAGTAAAAAACAGGCAATTCAGAATTTGCAGGAAGCGATCAACAACCTGAAGCTGGAACTGAATACCTCGAAAGAAAGAAAGCGCCAGTATGACGAAGAATTGGGAGATATGAACAGAATCCGGGAAGAGGATATAGAAAAGATAAACGATTACAGGCATAGTATGAAGGAATTGGAAAGGGAAATAGAAGAAAACAAAACAAAAATCTCCGAACTTGAAATAGAGCTCACCAGTCTTAAAAGGGAAACGGAAACTATTTATGAAAGCCTCAGGGATCAGCAGGAGGGACGTCAGCAGGTTACCAGGCAGATAGAAGATCACGAAAAAAGACTTGAAGCACTCAAAGAAGACAGAGAGAATCTGAGGGAGATGGCACACAGACTGGAAATAGAGGAGCATGATCTCGAATTTCAGGTACAGGCCCTTTTTGAGAAAATGGCTTATGCAGGGGTGAAAGAAGAGGAATTGTTGGATACGGTCCTTTCCGAAGAAGAAGAGGAGAAAATAGGGCAGGACGTATCTAATCTGGAAAAGAAGATCAAGTATCTTGGTAATGTCGATTTGAACGCCATCGGCGAATACGATCAGGTAAATGAAAGATTCGGCGAAATAGACGAACAGAAAACCGATCTTGAAAACGCGAGGAAATCTCTTGAGGAATTGCTTGAGAAAACCGACAAAGAAGCCAAAGAGATATTCATAAGCACTTTCAACCAGATAAATACCAATTTCAACGAAATGACCTCCACGTTGTTCGGTGGAGGAAACGGGATGCTGAGGCTCATGCCGGGTCAGGATATGCTCGAAACGGGTGTGGAAATTTCCGTGAAGCGACCCGGTAAAAAGCATCAGAAAATGTATCTGCTTTCAGGAGGAGAAAAATCGTTGGTGGGGATTGCCCTGGTTTTTTCCATGCTGACTATAAATCCGAGTCCGTTTTACATACTCGATGAAGTCGATGCGGCACTCGATGATTATAATGCCGAAAGGCTGAAACTTCTGGTTGAAAGATTTAAGGGAATGGCGCAATTCATAGTGATAACACATAACAAACTGGTCATGGAGGGTGCGGACCTTTTGTACGGTATTACGCAGTCCTCGGGAGTATCTATGGTCATGGCGGTGGAACTGGAGAAATATGCAGTTTAAAGAGGAAGAAAATTTTACAACCGAGCGTGAAACGGAGATACTTGAATACAAAGTATCCTGTCTTGAGATTAATCAGAGGCTGGACGTTTTCGTAACCGAGCATTCACCGGAATGGATTTCCAGAACGACTATAAAAAAGACGATTCAGGAAAACAAAGTAACCGTCAACGATCTGCAGAAAAAAGCTTCGTACAAAGTAAAAGCCGGTGACATAGTATGCGTGGAAGTACCCGCCCCTAAGGTCACGGAAGTTTTGCCGGAGAATATACCTCTGGATATAATATACGAAGACAGCGATATTGTGGTGGTAAACAAACCGCCCGATATGATTGTGCATCCAGTTATAAACAAATCAAGCGGCACGCTTGTCAACGCCATGATGTATCACTGCAATTTAGACGGCGTGGGGAATATTGACAGGCCTGGTATCGTACACAGGCTTGATAAGGACACTTCCGGGGCCATAATAGTTGCGAAAAACGATCAGTCGCTGTCAAATCTTTCGCGGCAATTTCACGACAGGTTGAATAAAAAACAATACATCGCCATTCTGCATGGCATACCGAAAAAAGGGAAAGGTAAAATCGACAAACCGATTGCACGGAATCCGAAAAACAGATTGAAGATGGCGGTGGATTATTCCGGAAAAGACGCATTGACCATATACCAGGTCATGAAGACCTTCGGTAAAACCGCATCTCTCGTTTCCATTACCATTAAAACCGGAAGAACACATCAGATAAGAGTTCACTTCAAGAGTCTCGACACGCCGGTTTTCGGCGATGGGATTTACGGATATCCCGAACAGGATATGGAATATGGTGCGAAAAGACAGATGCTGCATGCGTTCAAGCTGGGTATATATCATCCGCGAACCGAAAAATGGATGGAATTCGTGGCGAAATTACCGGATGACTTCAAAAATACGCTTGTAAATCTTTCGGATAAGAGTCGGTGAGATCTCTACAAATAATTGTAAACAATACACTTATAATCCAGAACAAAGTTTTTACCGATAAAAATACCTGACACGCTTCGTATTGTGTTTGGGACTTGAGGAGGGAAACTATGGGCGAAAGGTTTGAAAAAGGTATGGAAAATTTAAAGAAAATTTTCGGTGATGCCGGTGAAGAAAGAGCAGAATCACTGGGCGATTTGGGCAAGTATATCACCGAATTCACATTCGGTGATATTTATGGCAGGATGGGGTTGTCAGCAAGGGACAGGGAAATGATTGCCATAAGTATACTTGCGAGCAGAAGCGGCATGGAATCGCAATTGAGAACTCATATTAAAGCTGGATTGAATGTAGGCCTGACGATTGAAGAAATAGAGGAAATAATGATTCAGACGGTTCCTTACAGTGGCTTTCCCACTGCAATTATAGCGATTGACGTGCTTAAAGAATTCAAATAATTTTGCTGTATATGTGGCAACCGGCAGGAAAACCACATAATATGTTACTGTGAAAACCGTAATGGTTATTTGTATGAAAATACGACTTCAAGAGGGTGCGGATATGAAGAATAAAAGTCGGTTGAAAGTTGTTTTATTTGTTTTGATGATTATTTTGAGCGCTCAAATTACATTGGCGGCTTTCGATTTACCCAGGGTGGTCATACTCACTACCGGAGGAACCATAGCCGGAACAGGCGGTTCGGAAGTCGGAGCCGGGTATACTTCGGGATCCATAAGCGGAGACGAGTTGATCGGCGCCGTACCGGAACTTTTAAACCTCGCCGAAATAAGGACTGAAGAAATTTCAAATATAGGCAGCCAGGATATGAACGATTCAATTTGGTTAAAGCTGGCCTGTAGGATAAACGAATTGTTTTCTTCCGGTGAATGCGATGCCGTGGTTGTGACCCATGGTACGGACACGATGGAGGAAACCGCTTATTTTCTCAATCTGACCGTTCATAGCGGGAATCCCGTGGTGTTAGTCGGTTCTATGCGCCCTTCCACTGCGATAAGTGCCGATGGCTCCATGAACTTGTACAACGCGGTTTCCGTAGCGGGATCAAAGGTTTCTGAAAACAGAGGGGTACTTGTCGTGATGAACGATAAAATATTCAACGCGCGAGATGTGACTAAAACCAATACCACCAATGTGGATACATTTGATAATCCGAACGGAGGACCTGTTGGATATGTGAACTTCGGAGATGTGTTTTTTTATAGTTCATCCGAGAAAAAGCATACCTGCGAAAGCCCGTTTTTATTGAACGGTATTGACAAACTCCCGAGGGTTGAGATAATATACGGATATTCCAATAACAGCAGATTGTTTGTGGATGCCGCTATTAACGGTGGAGTGGATGGATTGGTCTATGCAGGAGTCGGTAACGGAAACGTATATAGTGACACCATGGAAGGGTTGAAAGATGCCATGAAGAATGGAATTTCGGTAGTTGTAAGTTCCCGTACCGGAAGCGGAAGGGTGGATAACGGAGAAACGGATTTTAAAAATCTCGGTATGGTAACTGCCGACAACCTGAACCCTCAAAAGAGCAGGGTACTTCTGATGCTTTCACTCATGAAAACAAAAAACACTGAAGAAATACAGTCGTTTTTCGATGAACATTGAATAAAACTCCTTTTTTCATTAGAATGGAACTCATATTGTTCCATTTTTTTTTTTTGCAAATGATTTTTAATCAAAAATTAAAAAAATTTTTTAATGAACACGTATATAATATGAGTGTGCTCACATTAATTGAGAGGAGAAAAAATGTCAGCCGCTAGATTGAATAAAAAACAACAGGAAATTGTAAAAGAAAGGATATTGGAAGAAGCTTGCCGGTTTTTCGATGAAAAAGGGTACGAAGATACAAAAACCAAAGAAATTTCGGAAAGAGTAGGGATAGCCGAGGGTACGCTTTTTAATTATTTCCAGTCCAAAGCTCATTTGTTTCTCGAGTGTGTGGCTTCGAAATACATCCTCATAGAAAAAACAAATCCTGAGAAAATTTCAACTTCTGAAAATCCGGTAGATATTATTTTTGAATTCCTGTGCAATACTTTTAAAGGCCCCCTGAGTCTGCCTAAAAAGGTTTTAAAAGAGATGGCACATATTCTGACGTATTTCTCTAAAAAGAAAGAGAATTTGCTAAAACAACTGGCGATGTATGACTATAAAGCTTTATTCGATCTCGAAACATTATTGAAAGATCTCACATCAAAAGATAAATTAAATATATATGATTTTGAAACCGCTTCTTCAACACTTTTTTCGAATGTCTGTTTCGAAATTCTGACATATATATACGTAGAAGACTACAGCAAAGAAGATTTAAAAAATTCACTTTATAGGAAAATTGAATTCACACTTAGAGGGTGGATTAACACAAAATAATCTGAATAAACTGTTCATATGATCACATCTTTATTTAAAATAGTTTTTAATATAAAAATTGTTTAGGGCTTGCTGAATAATTCTGTAATCCTTTATAATGAGGATTTACAGAGTCGCTTTATTTGCCTTAAATACAAGGTTCTTGATCATAACCACAAAAACCCTGCATTTAAAATTCTGCTATTAGATTACCAGGCGAAAATAGAGAAGGTTTTTAGTTTTTTTCAGTTTTTTTAAATAAAGGGATTTAAGCTCGAAATTCTGAATAAAAACAAAAAGTCATTTTTATTTCTGGAGTGTTAGCTTTCAAACAAACATAATAGTTATAGGAATGAAAAATATTTAAGTTGTCCATCAAACCCTATTTGAAAAAAGGGGTGATTTTAAATATAAATAAATGAAAAAACCGAAAAAATTATGTTCTTGTAATTGATAGCAACAGTGTTATTTTTTTTCTGATTATCAGTCGTTTAACATATTATTATACTGTAGTTGACATCTCGGATGAAAAAATATATAATATGAGCATACTCACATTACTGAACCTGATTATAAATATGTCGGCGGAAAATAATCGAATGTATTGCTAAAGCTGAGATCTGTTTGAAGAAAATCAAACCCTGGTTAAAAGGAGTGATGAGTGTGAAGCTTAAGAAACCTCTTAAATTCTTGCTTTTCTGCTTTGTTATAACTGTTATTGTGTTTACCACGGCTGAAACCTGTTTGCCTCATAAAGCATGGATACTCGAATTTTCCGAACAGCCGCCGGCTCAGGTTACTAACTGTGTAAACGGTGAATGCGAGGTCACTTTAAAAATCAAATCGAATATTGATGATGTTGTATTTATAGGCGCAATTGGATGCAATGAAGTGCCTTCGCCTATGTATGATTATGTGGGAGTGTCTTCGGGATTTTTCGAGTATGAAGTTACCTTTACCATAGGAGCGGGTACGAACAACATTGATTTGTCTTTTACGAATCCCCAAGGTACCTTGAAAACACTTTCCTGTACGGTTGAATGTGTATGCCCTCAACCGGGTGGATACATATTGAAAAACACACTCGGTGCCCAGAGTATAACTCGTCCGATAGACATTTCTTTCGACACATTCGGACACGTGATAACATTGACGCTTTTCGACTCACCGATGGGAGAAGCGGGGAAGATAATGAAATTGTTTGCCGATCTTGGAACGGCGCATGAGTATTACACAAATGTGTATTATCTTGAAAACCCGCTTGGTGTTTCCGCGGGATTCAGCGGTCCGGAATTGTTTTTGCTTTACGCAGGTAAAATAAAAAGAGTAGACAGTTCGGGAGTGCCGCAGACCGAATATCTTTTCAGCATGGATCAAACCGCTCAGACCGGGCAGATTACCACGACGGGTGATAAAATCAGGAGCATTTCCAGAACGACAGCGCAGCAGGGATTTGATTATCTGAACACACTTTTTCCGGCAAACACCGCTCAGAATTACGGAAGGAGTATAGAACGAACATACCACGGAGTCGATTCGGTGGCTATACCCGGACATGACCGCAACGGAGACACGATAATGTATACCTATGCGGCGAATTCTTCTTCAAGGGCAGTTCAACAGGTTATTTGGGCCGATCCTGAGAATTATCAGGCGGGAGGAGTGCTTTTCAATATTCCCGAATCAGATGGAATTCCAAAGGACATAACGATTTTCTCCGATGACGAGACCATTTTTAAATGTCTGGTGACAACCGAAAGGACAGATGGAAGTTTCTGGGTCAACCTTTACTGCCAGGCGGGTATAAAACTGTATGATTTCAAAGCTCATGATTCAATTCAGGGAACACCGGGAGAATATGTGTTTTCAGCCGTGAAGGGCAAATCGGATGATTATATATACGTAATTCACAGTCTTTTTCCGGGTGTGCAGGTTTGGGAATATCAGCCATGATGATGATTAAAAATGGGAAACACTGAGGTGTTTCCCGTTTTGCTTAAGATCTATAAGATTTTCACTTAAGATAAATTGTAGAATCTTCCGTCCATACAAAAAGGGGAATTTCCTGTTTTTTTCCATCAAGGGAGGTTTCATAGACGTTGCTGTTATATTTGACGACTAATTCGACCAGATCTCCTACATGTAGATCAAAATCATCGTATTCGATAACATATATTTCTCTATCCCAAAAATATTTCTGTTTGTTGGTGTATATTTTTATGAAGTAACCGTTTGTCTGTTCGTAGAATTTATCAACCATACCGTATATTCTGTAGTATTTTCCCATAGCGTTTTCGTTGTTTCTCAAAAAACTCTCGTATTCAAAGCTCCATATTCTTGCTTTTGTTTTCTGCACAGGAGAAACAATGTTGAAATTTTTATACCTTTCCGGTTTTTCAGACCACTCCCACGTGCCGTCGTTTCTAAGTATTACTTTTCCTCCACCAAGCGTGAATCCCTCAATCGTTTCGTTTGCAAAAAACATTGAAACCACGATGGAAAAAAGAATAGCCAAAATAAAATATCTCTTCATATACAAACCTCCCGTTAATTATTATGAAAACCCTCTCAATCTGATATTATACTCTGATGAGTGATGATTAAAATCGCCCGGGTTCCACAAGTATTACAGACGAAATTTCATTGAATAGATTTTATGAGAAAAAAAGTCAAGAAAAAACACTTTCCCTTTTGTATAATAAAGATGTCGAATGAGGAGAAAACATGAACTACATAGAGAGAATACAGATGTCGATAGATTTCATGGAGACAATATTAATACAAGAGATAAACCTGCAGGATATCCCGGAACACGCCTATATGTCAGTAAGCACTTATTACAGGATTTTTTACAACTGTGTCGGAGTTACTCTGAAAGAATACATAAGGAATAGAAGGCTTGATATTGCAAGCAAGCTTCTGGCGGATACGGATATGAAAATAATGGAAGTAGCTTTCGACACGGGTTTTGAAAGTCACGAAGTGTTTTCTCGAAATTTTAAAAAAGTAACGGGTTTTTCTCCTCTCGAATTCAGAAAGAATAAAAAATACTACTTTTATGGGAAGGTGAACCTCATGGACAAATTTTTCGAAATAGAAGATCAGAAACTTCTTAAAAAATACCCGGACATAAGAATACTTAAAGAACTCGCACCTATTGACGTTGCTTACTATGTAGGATATGGCAAAAATCCCGAAAACGAGGCCAACAAAGTCATAATAGAATGGGCAAAATCAAAAGGATTATTGGATGAAAAAAGCGGTACTAAAATATTCGGATTCAACAATCCTAATCCGACCCCCGGTAAGGAAGAATATGGCTATGAAGTATGGATAACCGTAAACGGTATGGATGATACCGGTGACGACAGGATAAAAATAAAAAAGTTTGCCGGTGGTAAATATGCGCTGCTTTCAACAAATGTAAAAGAAGTGGGTGATGCCTGGAAAAAATTCGGTGAATGGGTGAAGGAAAGCGAATACGATTATGGTACCCATCAATGGCTGGAAGAAATGGTTTCATTCAACGAAACCGAGGAAGATATAGGACTTACTTTATACATGCCTATAAAAAGCAAATGAAAAAGAGCCTCTTAAGAGGCTCTTTTTATAAATTATTTATTTATTATTTTTCTGTGTTTCTTTCTGATAAAAGGATGTTTTATCTCTTTTGAAATTATCTGAGAATAAGTATGTGGTTTACGGTAAGCGTTGCCCCATGTTTCATTTTCTCTGTATTCCCTTATTTTATCCATATCGAATTCAGCAACGTAAATCCCCTCTTCTTTATCAGCCTCCATTATTATGGTATTCAGCGATTCACCTTTTTCTCCAAAACAAATGGGACTTATGGCAACAGATCTTCCATTCTCTTTCGGACTTGGATAATTTGCCATCGCAATTCCAAACATGTTTTCGAAAGCACGGGCCTTAAGCTGTGAAAATCTGTTGTCTTCAATAACACATGCATTAGGCACGAGAACGAGTTCTGCTCCCTTCAGCATTAGAACTCTCGCACTCTCTGGAAATTCCCTGTCATAACATATCATGGTACCTATATTTATTTTCCCTTTTACCGTATCTAAAAGAGCAGTTCTAAATTCATCCCCAGGTGTGCAAAAACCTTCCATACCCCAGTCACAGGTATGAACTTTGGCATATGTGAGAATTTCTTCACCAGACCTGTTAAAAATTGTCATGCTGTTTCTGGGAAAATCCAGCCATTTTTCGAGATAAGTGATACATATTGCCACTTCCAATTCTCGCGATAATTCCCTGAAAGAACTTATAAAATCACTTTCCCTATCCACTGCCTGGAGTTTCCATTCCGCCCACTGTGGCAGGTATTCTTCATTATAGGCATCTTCCCAGGCTTCATCGGAAGGTGGAGTATAACCAATATTCCACATTTCCGGAAAGAGAATTATGTCGGCATCCATATCTTTTGCCTGTCTGCAAAATTCGATTCCTTTCTTCAGATTTCCCTCCTGATTGTTTGAATCGGGATTAATCTGAAGCATTGCCACTTTTATTCTCATAATATCCACCTCTTATTATTTATTTGGGATCAGATATTATTCTATCATTATATACGTAATGAAATCTATTCAAGACCCCATATAAATATAGCTGTCATAGCCTCCTGCAGCTATGTATTTGCCGTCCGGCGAGAAAGCGGCCGTATGTATTTCATCTTTATGATGAAGCGATTTTAACTTTCTTCCATTTTCCACATTCCATATTTTAACTTTACTGTCTTATTGCTCCCGTTACTATATATTTATCATCAAAACTGATGTCCACAGCATGTACATCCCATTTATGACCTTCATATTCTCTTATTTTTTTCATCTTCGGAGAAATTATTTTCTGTGTGGTAATTCACTCCCACTTTTTTCAGCAACAGTTCGACAATCTGAATATTCGGCTCTATTTCTCCATTCTCAATCTTACTCACATATGAAGGCACACAAATGTCTTTGGCGATATCGCTTTGCGATAAATCGAATTTCTTCCTGTACATCTTAACGAGAGCGCAAAGTGCAAAATCCTTTTTTTTCAAGTTATCACCCAATAAAAATGATATAGAAAAGTACATCATTTACTTATTTTTATTACCACTCAATCCGATTATTTATTCAGCCATTGACAAACGTATATACAAAGTATATACTTATTTATGGGGTGATAACAATGCTCGCTAAAATCCAAAAATGGGGAAACAGTAATGCTATAAGGATTCCAAAAGCAATCATTGAAGAAGCTAACATCGGAGAAAACACTGAAGTTGAAATCAAAGTCGTATCCACAAACATTGTGATTATTCCTTTAAAAAAACATATTACTTTAAAAGAAAGAATCGTGAATTACTCCGGTAATTATGTTTGTGAGGAATGGGATACCGGCAAAAAAAATGGTAAAGAGGTAATCTAGTGAATTACATTCCCAAACAGGGGGATATAATTTTTTTAGAATTTGATCCCCAGGCAGGCCATGAACAAAAAGGGAAAAGACCAGCTGTTGTTGTTAGCAACAACGTTTATAATAACTTCACAAAAATCGCGATTGTTTGCCCAATAACAAATACGGACAAAGATTTTCCGTTACATGTTGTCCTTGACAACAGAACCAAAACAACCGGGGTTGTAATGTGTGAACAGGTAAAAGCACTCGATATCGATGCGAGAAATGCGATTTTTAAGGAAAAAATCCCCAAAGATTTGTTGAATGAAATTATCGATATTCTGATTGGTTTTGTAGAAAAATAATCACCTTTTTTTAAGAGATTTAAACGCCGTTTTTATTGCAAACGCTTCTTCCTGGGCAATCTGCCTTTTGTCGCTATGATCGTGTTTATCTATGAACGATTTCAATTTATCGATCATATCTTCGTATTTTTCCAGTTGATATTCTTTTAGTTTTTTACAGAAAATCATGTCTTTCTTTTTTTCCGATATTTTCAACAGCGCTTCATAGTGGTCGAGACAAATTATCATGTTCGACCGTTCCAACGCTGAAAATCCATCTTCGGTGGAGAGAATCTTGTATCCCGTAGAGTTTATCCTTTCCGGTAATGTCGTATCATGCGTACAGAAATAACAATCATCTTTTTTCTTACCGATTTTTAAAAAAGAAGTTTTCCCCATTTCTTCTATCTGGCTGGAAATCATATCCCTGAAGATTATTGCCGGTCCGAGTCCGGCAACGGTTTTATCCTCAAAAGTTGATTGTTTGAAAAGTTCAAAGTGTTTATGGCATATCCTGGTAAACCTTATATCCCTTCTGAATTCCCTCTTATTAACACTTTCATACAGCAAACCTTTCATAAAACTTTTTATCCTGTCTTCTTCAAGTCTGCATAACGGGCAGCCGTCATGTCCCTGCTTTATTATATCCAATAAATCGTAGTCGGAAAAGGAGATGCTCATATTAACCCTCGCTCTTTCATAGTTTACATATCATAACACGTATCGGTATGGAACTTTATTATGGCACTGAATGATATAATCCTTTGAAACCTCTGTAGCGATAAGCGTAGATGTTGATTCCCGATACGGGTAATTTATAATATCGGAAGAAATTTTAATATGTCTTGGTTTCGGAAGGCTATAAACAGTTTTAAGGGGAGAGATTGTTATGAATAGGAAATTTGAAAAAATATCCATATTAAATCCCATGTCAATTTCGGATAAACTTATTGAGAATTTACGGGAATACTCGGCTCAGCCAATCACGGCATTTATAACCGAAGCTGAAAATGATGATGAGGTTATCCGGAGAATAGGTGATTCCGATTGCGTTCTGGTGTCGTGGAACGGAAAATTAAACGGCATGGTGCTGAAAAAATGTTCGGCACTCCGTTATGTGGGGTTGTGTTCGACGCTGTTCACGGGAGAATCTTCAAACATAGATCTCGACGATGCGGAAGATCTCGGCATAGAGGTAAGGGGTATAAGCGATTACGGCGATACGGGCACGGTGGAATTCGTGATTTCAGAGATAATAGCGGTATTCAAAGGTTCGAACGGTTTCTCAAGAAACGGTATCAACTGTGAGCTTGGTAAATCCAGTGTGGGAATTTTCGGTATGGGGAGTCTTGGAAAGAAAATAGCAAAGGCTTTGCTTTTTTTCGGTGCGGAAGTGTTTTATCACAGCAGAAGCAGGAAACCGGATATTGAAAGACTAGGTGTTGAATATCTCGACAAGCGGAAGTTTTTGAAAACCGTCGATTTAATATCTTTCAACCTGCCGAGAAATACGGAAGTCATGGATGAAGTGGATTTCGACATTTTCGGCAACGGGAAAGTCCTAATAAACACCTCACTCGGATGTCCTTTCAATATAAACGGATTTTCAAAATGGATATCGAGTGATGCAAACTACGCGATTTTTGATGCCGATGGCTTGTCACCGTATAAAGAAATGTTCATAAATCACCGCAATGTAAGGACAGTTGATTTTTATTCGGGATACACTATTCAGGCCATGGAAAGACAAGTAGAAAAAACTGTGGAAAATATAAAGAACTTTTTATCTGTTTAATTGAATTATCAATATTATTCTTGATTTCTCGTTGAAATTCATGTGGCAGGAACAAAGATATCATGAGAAAATAATTTACAATAATCCGACTGCAGGGTATTATTGCGACAGAATTATTCAACAAGTTCTGAATAAGATTTTTATCAATACCAGTCAGCGGGTATTTCTTTATCATCCGCAAACAGATCCGGTTTTCTTTTCAGGAATTCCGAAACCAAATCCACCATATTTTTCACGTCGCATAATGTTGAAAAAGCGTTGCCAATATATCCTTTTCTGGCGATGCCTTTTTTCACAAGGGCTTTTTCAATTTTACCGTAATTGGCGGAAACGTCCCCGGCGGGAGAATCATGTCGCCTGATAGGCCTGTCTACTATGACTCCGTTTTCCATTGCTATTCTCAGGTTCTGATATTCGTCCGTAAGCCTGTCGGGTATGCGATTCCATTCTTCCACTCCGTGAATTATGGTATTCGATCTCAGAGAGCAACCGAGAAAGAGGATTTTTGCATCCATGTCGTACAACTTCCCCCAGCAACCGTCTCTCGGGCAAGGTGTGTCGGAAAATTCTTCGCCGGAGACATATTCGGCGGCTTTTCTTCCGAATGCCGCTACCGAATGTGTAGGGTGAAGCGATCTGTACACATTTTTTCTTTTCATGAACAAATTGGAAAGTATGCCGACACAAGAGGGTTCTGTTTTGGGATCGAATACGTTGTACGCTTCGTTCATCTGTTTCCAGGTATGTGTGGGAAATATGAGCAATCCTTCATACAGATATTCCATGAAGGCATCTATGACGGTATCCGCTCCATCTTCAACTGAACCTACGGCCTTCATTGACGAATGGACCAGCAATACATCGTTATTTTTTATGCCGAGTGATTCCATCTGGAAAATCAATTCGGATTTCTTATACATAAATTCACCCCTCAAGTCGGTAAACCTTTATTCTGATTATACTATCTTCAGGGGGTTAAAAATCATTTTTTCATGCGTGAAATTCTCACAATCGCACTCATGGTGAATATATGGGGAAAAACCATCGGCGTATCTTGCCGTGACGAACAAATAAAAAACCGCCTTTTAGCGGTTTTTTTATAAGAATTGATTTTATTTATTACCTGTTTCTTCCGTGCTTGTTTCCGGTTCCATCCTGTGGATTTAAAGGTACTCCGGTACATTCTCCGTCATTCATGCAGTTGCCGTTGCATTCTCCCAATCCGATACCGTAATTATCACAGATTCCGTCACCGTCCGCATCAACGAAATTATCGCATAGGCCCTGTGACTGTCCCTGATTAATATTTCCCCGTGTTGTTACGGAATTCATTCCCTTGCCAAAACCTGCTGCAAGTACCAAAGTTCCCGCAATCAGTATTACCGTGATGAATAAAATAGTCTTTTTCATTTTGTCTCCTCCTCGATCAATTTTGGTTTCTACACTTACATTCTAACGCTTGCAGCTTAGAACGACCTTAGAGAAAACTTAAAAAATGCTTTGAAAAATTCAAACGCCAAACAACATGATCGATTGTATAGAAGCAGAAATTTAAAAACCGGGTGTAGTCCTTACACCCAGTATAATTCGCATTCGAAAAGTCTTTGCCATGGAAATCCGAGTTTTATTTTTTCGGTGGTGAATTCCGGGAAATTTTTAAGAATGAAAAGGTTCATTTCCATTTCGAAGCTTTCAACATTTTCTTTAATAACTGAATGCTTTGCGAAATCGGAATAATTAGAGTCCATACCCGATTTTTCGACGATTTTTTTAAGCCGCTGTCTGTATTCGCCCTGATAAAATCCGTCGTCGATAAGTCTCTCGAGGTAAAATTTTTTCAGAAGTCTCTTGTCCAAGTTCCTGCCGGCTGCCAGCTTGAGTTGAACCAATGCTGTTCCAAGTGCGTTACATGCGGTATTCCAGGCGGAGTATCCTGTTATTTCTCCAAGCATGTTTCCATTTTCAAGAGCCCTTATCAGAGAGAGATTTCCGCCATTCGGCTTGAAGAGATCAAGTAAGACTATTTTCCTGCCTTCTTTTAAAAGTTTGTTCAAATCATTCACTGACTTTTCCGTATTACCGCCGGATACGTACAGTGCAAATTCATTTTTTTCGTCGGTGGAAATTTTCATATTCAAAAGCGATGCGTGAGATCGGAGGTTTGAAGTAAAAATCTCGTCTTCGTAATCGTATATGCGGTTTAAAGTCTTTTCCTCATCTGAAAATACACCTATGCTTACGGTTTCAGGCAACAGACACCTCAGCAACAATTCCTGGCCGGCTTCATCGGTTCCGTTGTGTATGAACATCCTGACGTTTAAACCGTTGAGTCTGGCAAATTCTTTCAAAATTTCTTTTTCACTTTTCTGGGGTCCTCCCGGGAAGCAATCTTCCTGAACAAGAGCCAATGAGTCTATAATACCTTCCGCAAGATAATCCATACATTTTTTATTTATGTCATGATTTCTTTTTCTCAAATTAAAATATTTTTTCAGATAACTCTCATTTGGATAATCCGAAGTATTTTGACCGGATTTGCCGTAGTCATCGGCGTTTTTTCGGAAATAATTCAACAGGTTTTTATACTCCGATATGTCTTCGTTTCTACGAACCGTGGAGGAAATCCTCCTTATGGTGTTGAAACATTCGATTGTAAGATTGGGATGACCGTGTTTCAATTTTTCTATTAACGCAAGTCTTTTAAGGCAGGATTCCGCGTTCGATTCGCTTTCCCTTGAAGAAAGCAATCCGCCGTAAACAAGCGTGTCAATTGAAAATATAAACTCATCCGGAACTGATTTTAAAATCCAGTTTTGTATTCCGTCCATGTCTGTTTTATATTTCAAATTGCCGAATATTTCAATTGGAGGCATATCGACGGTAACGTTTAAAATCTCTGCAATTTGTTCTATGAATCTGTAATTCGGAGGTCTTCCGTCGAGCGGTAAAAATGAAATATTTCTTTTTAAAATATCACTCATTGTACTATCACTCCATTTTCCGATAACTTTTTTCTCAAATTTTCAACGTTTATTTCACCGGGCAATTTGTTTTCCTTCAACGCCAAAGAAGCTGCCATTCCGGCAGCCTGACCCGTGGATGCCGAAAGCGGGCTCGTCCTGATAGCGGAAAACGACATATGATCGCATGAAACTGCCCTGCCGGCAAGGATGACATTATCGATATTCTTCGGCAGCAGACACGGGTAAGGGATGAAATATTCTCCCGGATATGCCAGTTTTTTGCTTTCCAGTTTTCCCGAATATGGTGAATGGTAGTCGATCGGATAGGCTCCCACCGAAATACTGTCTTCGAATTTTCTGGCATTGATCAAATCGCTGATTTTATAAATGTATTTACCGGTAACGTGTGTGGTTTCTCTTATCCCCATTTTATCGGCTAATTTCAGCAATTGGGCATTTTCAAACCCCGGAATTTCATCGTTGAGAAATCTTATGACTCTTTCCGTGTCCCTGATTGCCGCAGCCTTATTTTTTGAGACCGTTTCCACGTCGTTGGCAAATCCTCCGTACCTGTTTGTATTCATGGCAATTTGATCCTCGGTGAAAGGAACCTGGAAAAAAAGCAGTCTGTCTCTTTTAAAACTTATTCCGTATTTCTTCATTTTTGTAGCTTCTTTGAAAAAACCGGAAACTGCGAGGTAATTTCTCAATAAGGTTTCTATATCGTGGCTTTTCCGAAGTACGAAATTATCTCTGTTGCTTAGGATATTGTCTATTATCCTGTTTTTATTTATGCCGCCAACGTGAAATATCAAAGACATCGGCTGCACATTTTGTCTGCTGCCATCGCCTTCGATAAATTCATTTCCCGCCATTATGGAAAAGCTTCCATCTCCTGTCGCATCTATAAAAACTGATGCTCCATATTCCGCTTCTGTGTTATCCGAGTTGCATAATACGGAAATAACGGTTTTATCCGTGCGTTTTACGGATAAAATTTCCACACCGTACGAAATTTCAACATTTTCATGGTTGAGAATTTTTTCAAATATATTCGCCATATTTTCGGACACGACGGGAGTGATAGTTGGCACGAATCCGATAGGATCGGTTATGTGCCCGACAGACGCTTTGTTTTCCACGAGTATGTCGATTATTTCCTGTGCTATACCATTTATAACCTGTCTTTTCTCACTGTGAAAAGTCATCATAGGCATCACAAGCGAATTGGTAATAACTCCGCCGGGTTTTCTTTCCTTTTCCAAAATCATGACATTCAAACCTTCTCTTGCTGCGGCTATCGATGCGCAGATTCCCGCTATTCCCGCACCGATAATCAATACATCGTACTTTTTTTTCAAAATAACTCTCCCATCTTTTAGCTGTTATTTGATTCCGCTTGTCAAAGCGGTTTGGGTAAAATGCTTCTGGGCAAAAATAAAAATAATCAAAACGGGTACTATGGATATCGCGGTACCCGCCATCAAAGGTCCCCAATCTGCCGAATATCTTGTTTTAAACACTTCCAGTCCAAGTTGCAATGTTCGCATCGAATTATCGCTGGTTATTATCAGCGGCCAAAGAAAATCATCCCATGTTTGTGTGAATGTGAATATTGCCAGGGTGGACAGTGCCGGTTTTCCAAGTGGCAGAAATACGGAAATGAATATTCTGACTTCGCTTGCCCCATCTATTCTGGCTGCCTCCGACAATTCCTTGGGAAATTGTGAGTAAAACTGCCTCATTATGAAAACCCCAAACACACTCATTATGTGGGGTATGACCAGACCGGCGTAAGAATTCAAAAGACCTGTTCCTCCATTGCCGAATATATCGTTTCCGCCGACTAAAGGAAAAGACTTCACAAGTATGAATGTGGGAATAAGTGTTACCTGAACAGGTATCATCATTGTACTCAAAAGTATGATAAAGCATAAGTTTTTAAACGGGAATTGCATTCGGGCAAAAGCATATCCGGCCAGACTGCAAAAAACGAGATTAACTGACACAGATATTAAAGCCACCGTGATGCTGTTTAAAAAATACCTCATGAATCCGGGGGTATTTATTGCATCGGAATAATGTTGAGAGGTAATATTCTCCGGAAATACGGAAGGGGGTATCGAAAACAATTCCGAGTTGGGTTTGAGAGAAGAAAAAGTCATCCATAAAAATGGAAATGACATTATCAAAGCGATTATCGAGAGTAAAATTATCTTCATGGCAATTCTCTTTCTCCTTCTCAATTCATATCGTCTCCCTTTTTGTTGATCAGCAGATTGAATAATGACAGAAGCATTATTATGATTCCAAGAACAAAGGACATAGCGCTCGCATATCCCATTTTCATATAATCAAATGCCGCACGGTAAATAAGAACTCCTATCGTTGTGGTGCTCTCAAGAGGGCCGCCGCTTGTCATAACATACATTTCGGTAAATGTCTGCAATGTGCTTATTATAGCTACTGTCACAACGTATACATGGACAGGCTTCAGCAAAGGCATCGTGATTTTAAAAAATTGCCTGAATTTATTGGCACCATCTATAGAGGCCGCCTCGTACAGGTTCTGTGAGATTCCCTGAAGACCTGCAAGATATATTATCATGTTCCAGCCTACGCCACGCCATATCCTCATTATCGCCACCGAATGCATTGCGTTTGAAGGATCCTGAAGAAATCTTACCGGGGGTATAGAAAACAGGGATAGGAAATAGTTCAAAATACCTGCTTGAGGATCGTATATCCACATCCATATTATGGATACGGCAACCATAGGAGTGATAACCGGTAGATAAAAAGCCGCCCTGAAAAATCCCATGCCTTTTATTTTGTCGTTTACTATCAGAGCGAGAAACAGGGAGATTATCATGTTGAGTGGAATGACTTCGAAGGCAAATTGAAAAGTGCGCAGCATAGATTGCCAAAACTCGCTTTGAGAGAACAAATTTAAATAATTTTCGAATCCCACAAAATTTGGCGAAGTGAACCCGTCGTAATCCGTAAAACTCAGATTCAGTGACATGAAAATAGGTGCTACTCTGAACAGCAAATTGAAAGCCAGCACAGGCAATATGAACAGATAAGCCGTCAATACCATCTTTTTTTTAACAGTAAATTTCATAATTTTTCGCAATCTCATTCCTCCGAAAAATAACCCCTCCGGAATTGAAGAGGGGTTATTTTATTACACTCGTTATTTCAGAGCTGATATTTCCTTTGCAGCGGAATCAAGTGCATCCTGAGACCCCATAACACCTTTCACGGCTCTCTCAAGATACTTGACCAATATATCTCTCGCCTGAACCCAATTGGGCATATTGGGATTTCCGAAGGCATACTTCGAACCTTTTACGAACATGCCTATATCGGGGTTGCCAGATATGAAATCTGCTTCAACACAGGACTGTCTCGGGGGCAGAGAGTTCAATGCCCTGTTTATTCCGGTTATCGATTTTTTGGAAGTGAAATGATTCAGTACCTTTATCGTATCTTCCTTGTTCCTGGTACTGTTTGAAACCATAAATCCCGCGAATGAATAAAAAGAAGCCCTTTCTTCTCTTACAGTCGGGAGCATGACTTTGATTTTTTCCGTTTCTTTGGGAGAGTACATCTTCATCTGTGCAAGGTCTTCCAAAACAATATAACTCATAGCCACTGTTCCTGCTGCGAGAGGATGTACGTTGCCCATACCCTGTAATGTATAATCTGGAGAGACTTTGTCTTTTTGAACAAGCTGGATATAGTAATTCAGAGCTTCCAGTCCTTCGGAGCTATTGAAAATGGGATTTAAATTCTCATCGAAAAGACCGCCGCCGTTTTGAATCAAAAATGCCGTCCACGATTGCTGTAAATCAACACCTTCAACGGGAAGATTCAAACCGAAAGTAGATACTCTTCCGTTGTTTCCTTTTTTAGTAAGGGATATGGCGTAATTCCTTAACTGTTCCCAGGTGATCGGTGGTTCTTCAGGGTTTAAACCCGCATTTTGAAAGAAATCAGTTCTGTACGCTATGAGTCTCCCGCTGCCAAAAACAGGAATGAAATAACTTTTCCCCCTGTAAACACCAGCGTCAAGGGTACTGCCAAAATCGGCGAAATCTTCTATGCCATATATGTAATCATCTATAGCCGCTATTATCTCTTTTTCCGCAAAACCGGCTATCGCGGCTTGTCCGTGCATGAAAATATCCGGGCCTATTCCTCCGGCGAAAGATGTTGTCAGTTTCGTCGACAACTCACCCCACGGAATAAATTCGGCTTTAACTTTTATGCCCGGATTTTCTTTTTCGAATTCCGGTATAAGGACATTTTCCACCTCTTCTATCAGAGGTTTATTGGTTCCTGCGAACCAGATCTTTACAGTACCCGATCCCAGACAAAACAATGAAAATGTGGATAACACAAGCAAAACAAGAAGCTGTTTTTTAATCATTCGGTGCACCTCCTGAAATTTTCAAATTCCTGACTGTATTTTTTTATAATTGCGCCATATGTCTTCAAATCATCACCCGTGACAATGGCACCCAATATCAGACCTCTTATTCCCGTTGCAAGAAGTTGCTTCACCTCTTCCGGATATATGTTTTTCTGAGAAGGTATGAAAGCCGGCAATTCAGTTTTTTTAAGAATTTCTTTATAATCCATGATATCCCTCACGTTTATTCTTTTTCCGTAATCACTCGGGTTTATTATGGACATTTCTATGCAATCGGCACCTTCTTCTTCCAGATGGGCGAGATGTTTTTCATCCCAACCGTAATTCAACGCGAACATTTTTGACATTTCTATATCGTTCATCCAGAGATGTATGTCTTCGATATAGGCATCGAAAAAACTGATTCCCGACCTTACCATATCCTGCATATCGTCTTTTGTGGTAAAATTGCAGTCACCGGGAACTATTCCCACCGGTACGTTCAATTCATTCGCTATTTTCAGTGCCTCTGTTTTTATTTCTTTCCAGGAAGAATGTGTTATTTTAGTCACTCTGTGTTTGACGTTTACGTGAAGCTTAACGGCATCGGCGCCGTTTTTTACGGCTTCATATGCGAATTCGTATGAATTCACCGGCAGACTGACTATCAAAAGTTCCTTTCCTGAGTTTAGCGTTTCCTTAAAATCAATCATTGTTATCACCTCTGATTTCAATCGAGTCTCTCAGAATCAGACTCGGTTCTATGAATACCGTTCCGGAAATATTTTCAGCGCCGTCTACGATATCACTTAATGCTGTTACCGCAAACCTCCCGAGTAAATAAGGGTTCAAAGAAACGCTTGAAAGTGATGGGGTGAGAAACTCCGTGAATTTCAGATTTCCGAATCCTATAAGTGATACCTCTTCTGGAATTTTTATATTCAGGAGTTTGCACCTTTCGAGTATTCCTTTTGCGATCCAGTCTGTGGTGCAAAAAATGATAGTGCCTTCATTTTTTTCGTATGATGAGAGTATTTTGCCGGCTGCCTCAAATCCTGATTTTTCATCGAATTCCTCCGATTCGATAATTTTCAGTTCCGTGTTTTCTCCAGAGTCTCGTATGGCTTTTTCAAAGCCGGAAACCCTGTCTTTGAAAGTATCCACTTCGAGAGGACCGGTTACGATGAATACTTTTTTGAATTTTGATTTTGCAACGGTTTCGCCGACTAAAAAACCTCCCCTGTAATTGTCGTTGTTTATACTGGGATGATTTTCGAGATTTTTGTATTTGCCAATCTGAACAATGGGCAAATTGCATGAAGACAGGAAAGAAGTGGTCTCTGCCGAAAGCGGAATTCCACCCACTATCACCCCTTTTATAGAAGGCAGGGAAAATAAATTCTCGTTTGGCATTTCGTTCTTTTTAACCGTTTCTACCATACAGTGGTATCCGAGTCTTTTGCATCCGAAGGATATTCCTTTGAATACGGATGAGAAAAACTCGTCCTGCTCCACGGAGTCATGAGGATTCGCAACGAGAAACAGGCAGACTTTCCCGAGACTTTCCGCCGATTCGCCATCGAAATAATGCAACTTTTGTGCAACTTCTAAAACTCTTTTTTTTGTATTTTCGCTGATTCGAGGATTGTTGTTCAACACTCTTGATACAGTAGATTTTGATACATTACATATTTCAGCTATTTTCTCGATTGTCGGTTTCATATTTTCTCCTTGTGCAAGTAATGCAACTTATTTGCATTATAACATTTTGGTATATTTTTACAAAATTCGTTTATACGAGGAATACGCAGAGAAAACCCGTTAAAGTCGAATTATGCGCGAAATTTTGGATATTTGCATAAATTACGGTCGAAATCTAATATTGTCACATTATGTCAAGTATTGAAAGTATAATAATACCGAGGTGATTGAGATGGAAAAAATTACGGAATTGACTTTTGAAAATATCGGTGACGAACACATATGCTGTGCCATTTCCGACAAGAAAAGCCGGAATGGTGTGGTCTGCAAGAAAAAGTGGTTGATGGAAAGGATGAAAGAAGGACTGAAATTCAGGAAATTCGACGTGAGGGGAAAATCTTTCATAGAATACCTGCCCGGGGATTATTCCTGGGATGTCGTAAAGGCGGAAGGATTCATGTACGTTAACTGTTTCTGGGTTGCCGGAAAATATGCCGGACATGGTTGGGGGAAGCTTTTGCTGGAAGAATGCGAAAAAGATTCGAAAGATATGAACGGTATAGTCGCTATTTCTTCCTTGCGGAAAAAACCGTTTCTATCCGACCCTGATTTTCTCAGAAAGTATGGATTCGAAGTATGCGATGAATATCCGCCTTATTTTACACTCATGGTTAAGAAATTCAAAGACGTGCCCAATCCGAAATTCAACATAGATAATGTAAATTCTATAAAACCTCTCAGAAGGGGGATAACGGTTTTTTATACTAAGCAATGCCCGTTTACGGATTATTATGTCGATCTCATGGGAAGACTTTCGAGAGAGGGAAATGTGAATTTCGAATCGGTAGAGTTCGATTCGAGGGAGATTGCACAAAAATCTCCATCACCAAAAACCACATTTGCGCTGTACCTAAACGGTGAATTTGTGAATCACGAGCTTATGAGTGAAAATAAATTCAGGAAGTTCCTTGAGGATATACGGAAAGGTTCTTAATTTATGAATGCTGTGCAGGAAATAAAAAAGCAGGTGTTATTCCTTTTGTTGCAAGGAAAGACACCTGCTTTTCATTCATTCACGATGCCATACGCAAATGTTGTCTATGTAGTAATTCGTAAAGAAATCGTCTCTCGAGGACTGCTTCAGGCCGAAAAAAGCCTGGGGAAAATCGATATCGAAAGGAGTCGTACCTTCACATAGAAGCGCATTGTTGAGATAAATCATAAATTCCGTGCCCTTTACCCTTATTCTGAAATAATACCATCTGTTTTCCAGTTTCTTAGATTTTTCCAAAAGGATATTTCTACCCTGTATAACTTTTATAATGCCGTTTTCGTATTCAACTACCACCGATTTTTTGTTATCCTGACTTCCGGAAGAAAAAAGTGTGAATTTGAAATTATCCTTTTTCAAAGGATTGTCGAAGTAAAAATCGTACATCAGCTCGATGGATTTCTTCGGGTTTGTAGGAAGATTTTCGAAAAACAGAAAAGAGTTTTTCCCCGCCGCCGCATTCATTTTTAAAGCCGTACTTCCGTTTTCCTTGACAATTAAAGGCTTGTAATAGCTGTTAACGTATATATTGGTGTCGCCCGGTTCGTCAGGCCATGTAAATTCGTCATTCGGTCCCCATATATCGTTGGAACCATGTTTTCCATTGTCGTTCGATTCAAAAAATTTCGCATTGAAATTTCCGGTTTTTGAATCTTCAAAGTCCTGCCAGGTAAACACGTGTGCGTAAGAAAAAAAGTTGACGGAAAGCAATAAAATCAGCAAAGATAAAATCAGCAATGACTTTTTCATCCAGTTTTCCTCCGAATTCGATTTGTTTTTTTCATTTGAAATTATTGTATATAAAATGATAATTCAGTTTTACTTACTCCAGAATTCCACTATCCAGATATCTTTGTACCTTCTTCCGGAATCGCCGGCGACTTCCATGCGGCTGTTTGTAAACTCACCGCCCACGAAAACGGTATCGTTGTTGTTCAGAATCGCAAGAGACTCAATGGATTGACCCTTTCCGGTTGCGAAACATTGTTGCCAGTACAGTACTCCGTTACGGCTTATTTTTACCACCCAGCCGTCCATGTCACCGGTTTTCCCGGATACATCCATGTCATCTGACATCGTAAAGCCCGCAAATACATATCTCCTGTCTTTTGTGATCTGAAGAGAAAATGCCTTATCGTGCTGGCTGCCGCCATATGAATTTTCCCACTGCAATTTGCCGTTGGAGTCAAGTTTTATTACCCAGGCGTCCCATCTTCCTTTATTGTTTTTCACATCACCGTCAGCCGATCCGGATACTCCGGCAATTATATATCCCCTGTCCCAGGGTACCTGCTTTATCACTCGCGGCTCATCCCATGATGATCCGCCGTATACCTTGCTCCACTGAATACTCCCGCTGTTGGAGAGCTTCAATATCCAGTAATCACCGTTTCCATGGTTCGTGAATCCGGTAAGTTCTCCATCTTTTGAAAAAGTATATCCGGTGATGGCGTAACCGTTATCTGTGGTCTGTATTACGGAATACGGCATATCGTAGCCTGAACCGCCATATACTTTCTGCCATTCCTGTTTCCCTTTTCTGTCGAGCTTCACTATCCAGAAATCCTTGCCGTCATGGTAGTTTTCGAGTTCTTTTGAAAAAGTATAACCGCAGAATATGTATCCTCCGTCTTTTGTCTGTATAATGTCTCTTATAGTCTCGTTATCCCTGCCGCCGAAAGAACTCTGCCATTCGAGGTCACCATTCGAATCGAGTTTGAGAACCCAGCCGTCCCATAGTCCGAAAAATTCGGTTCTCTGTCCGTTTGAGGAGATCGAGGCACCCGCGAGAATATATCCGCCTTCGGAAGTCTGCCTGACTACGAAACCCCTGTCGTCTCCTCTGCCGCCGTAGACTTTCCGCCACTGCTCTTCTCCGTTTTCGGAGAATTTAATCAGAAAATAATCGTTGGACCCGTTGTGACCGGGAAATTCGTTCCAGGAAGAAGTGAATCCGGCAACAATATATCCGCCGTCCGTGGTAGAATCCACCCATCTGACGGAGTCTTCGGAGGTACCTCCCGCAATGATCTCTTTACGTACGGAAACCTTTTCTGAAGCAAATGCGATCCCAATCATGGTGAATATAATCAGTAACAAAATAAGAAATTTTTTCATAATATAATTTACACCTCTAATAAAAAACCCCGCCATGAGGCGGGGCTATATTTACACCGTATAAACGGTTATTACCAGATCATTGTTCCTGTTACTTCGTAAGCTAAACCGAATGCAGGACCGGTGAATTTTCCCTGACCGTAATCGTCACCCTGGTCAACAGTACCGGCTTCGAATGCGTATACGAATCCGAAAGTACCTTCGAGAGAAACTGGTCCGTATGTTCCGATTGCGTGGCTGTAAGAACCGAATACTTCTTTGAGAGCATATTCGGAATTGGATTCGGAACCGGATTTTCCAACGGAAAGTCCAATCTTGAATTCAGGTACACAGCATGTGAGATCCGCACTGAAACATGCTACTAAGTTAACTTCTTCGATATTGAGACCGAATGCGTTATTATTGTTCAAGTCACCCTTTGCGAATGCGCCGAATTTAACTGTACTGAGAGCTTCTACCGGGAAACCGCCGTTCATGTTGAGGTCGAATGAACCAAGATATGCGTCCATTGCCCATTCTGTTTCAGTTGCTGCTTTGGAAGAATCGTATCTTGCAACTGCACCAAGAGATATGGTATGTCCGGAATCGGATTCGAGATCAATTTCGATAGAACCGGCATATACAGGGTTCATATTCCAGGAAGGTGTTGCGTTTCCTGTGTATTTCGTGTTCAAAGGAATGTTCAAAGCGGCAAACTTAAGAGTTATTGCTTCTTTTAATTCCACTTCTGCGAAGATGTTGAGTTCAGCAGCTTCGAGAAGGTTCTGGAAATATGTGTCAGGTGCGTTTGCAGGATCAATCTGCTCGGCATTTCCACCATTTGGGTATGTGCTATCGTGACCGAACGTATCGAAGCCTGTGCCTCTCTGATTTTCGTACCAGAAAGTACCGACAACTGCCGTTAACCAAATTTTAACGTCTGTAGGATCGAGATAGAATATTGCTTTTATCCAGCCCTTGCAAGCGTCGCCTTTGATTATGTCGTAGTACCAGTAATTAACTGAAGTATCTACGCCGATAAGGTGGAAGTTGATAGACTGGGAGAAAGACTTGGACTGGTACATTCTGTGAACCTGACCTGTACCCATAGCAAGCCACAGTGCCCATTTGTCTCCGCCTTCTGTTCCGCAGCAGTCGCCTTCGAGAGCTTCGGACATGACTTTGAATTTGATGTAAGCTGTTTTCAAAGAACCATCAGAATTTGTTCCATACTTCAATTCTACGTCGGCAAATGCAGGTTTGCTGTTTTTGCTGTAGAACCACTGAATTTCAGGAGATTTCTCCGAACCTGTACCGTAGATGCCCAGGTAGGGTTTAGGTGCATCAGTAGCTTCGGAAGAGTGACTGCATGTATTCAACACCGGCAGAAACAACGAGTTTGTTTGCTGCGCCGTATTCAACTACAGTTTCGTTCCATGCATCTTTGTTCCATACGAGGTCTGCTCTGAGGCCAGGAATAGTTTCTTCAACATATTTCTTGAGAGCAACGAGCTGTGCGTAACCCTGCCAGTCTTCGAGAGACATGACTGTTCCATCATCGAATTCGATGGATGCTTTTACTGTGTAAATTCCTTCTGCTGCAGGAACGAGTTCAACGGAATCGGTGAACATGTCGTCTTTCCATTCGAAAGGAACTTCTTTGGATGCTACTACTTCGTTCTTCCAGTTCATGAGAGATGCTTTGAGAACACCCTTTTTACCAACGAGTTCGACTGCTTTGATGTAATAAGTTGTTTTCTTTGCATCTGCGTCTACTGCCTTGGTTGCTTCGTACTGAGCGTTGTTTGGAGCATCTTTGATCAGCATAACAAATACGTTATCTGCGATTTCGTCGCCCATAACTTCTATTGTTGTGATCTGATCGGACATGTCCTGTACTTCGAGACTGTAACTTACTGTTACAGGTTCGCCTACTGTTACTACTCCCTTGTCGGTACCAAGGGATACCAAACCGGTTTCATCTGCGAAAGCAAATGTGAATACCATAGCTAAGACTAATACTACGAGTAAACCTTTCTTCATAGCTTTACCCCTCCCTCTTGAATTTGTTGTAGTTTTGAGGATAAAAACTTCCTTGTTGTAAATTACACCGTAAATTATACTATATTTCTAAAACCTTTTGCAAGTTTAGTGCATTTTTATGTATTGTGTTCTCTGATTCCGTTTCCGATGTTTTATTATACAGCATTTCTCGATTTAATCAAACAATTATCCGATTCCGATTATGAAACTATTTATTGGCGAGAATCAAGCCGAGTGCCGCAATTCCGAGACCGACTACGAGGCAACCATTTACCGCCTGCGCCACAGAACTCATACCTTTTTCAAGACTTTCAACCCTGGTCTCGAGAGACTGAATTCTGTTCTCGTGATCGGCTATTCCTGTTTCGTTGGCACCTATTCTCTGCCTGTCCGACATTATCTTGGCGTCGAGCTCCATCCTGTTCTTCTCTATGGAGAGCTTGGTGCTGTTAGCGAAATCTGCAAATACATCTTTTCTCACGGTTGTGTCCTCAAGGTATTTCACTCTCGTATCGAGTCCGAAAATCTCCTGTTTCAGCTGTTCGACGGTGTCCATAAACACTGTGTTATCCACTTTGCTCTTCTGTATGCCGTCGATAGTCTTTTCGTACTCCGCAACGTCAACCTTGTTTATCTTCAGGGAGGATATTCCCTTATCGACCCAGCGAAGCCTCTGGTTGATTGCCGCGACTTTGGAGTCTATCTTTTTGTTCAGAGCGAGTTCAAGCGCTTCTCTTTCGCTGTCCTGAATTTTCTGCTCTTCTCCGATTCTCGTTATCGCTTTGTCAATCCATGCTATTCTCTGGTTTATCTCCCACACGGCAGCTCTGATTTTCTTTTCGTTTGTGTCTATCTTTTCGTTCAGAGTGTCCTGAAGTGCGTTCATTTCGGAATCAAGCGCTTCAATTTGCTTTTCAACCATGTCTTTTGTGGCATATTCCAGTGATATCTTCTCTACCCTTGCTTCAAGCCTGTCTGTCTGCTTCTGGAGATTTCCAAGGTTAACAAGTATGGTATCCGTTATCTGTACGTAAAATGCGTTCTGGAGATCCATTTCGTAAACCTTTTCAGACAGATTGGCGAGTTCCGTATCGAGTTGCTTCACGGAATCTTTTTCGGCAAAATTGTCCTTTATTGCCTTTATCTGGGTGTCAACCCAGCGAAGCCTCTTGTTTATGGCCCATACTTTCTCGTTTATGGTTGCGTTCAAAGTGATGTTTTGCTTTTCAACAGTTTCTCCGAGAGAGTTGATTTTGTCGTTCGTGGCATCGTTGAAACGGTTGAGCTGCGATTGCATCTGCATCATGTTGTAATCTATCTTTTCGTTCAATGACTTCTCAACTTCCAGAACCTTCTCTTCGTTGCTTGAAAGTCTGTCCTTTATGTTCTTAAGACCGATTTCTATCCATCTGAGCCTTTTGTTTATGCTGTTGACATCTTCCTGAATAAGTGATTTTACCAGATCCATATTTTCTTTTATCTCCGCTTTGAGTGATTCGCTTGATGAATTTATGGAGTTTTCAAGTATGGATTTGTTGCCGTTTGAAACGGCTGTCATCCTGGCTTCGGAATCATTTACCATGTCTGTGACGTAATTCAGATTACCGTCAATCGTTTTCTTCAGTGAAGAAATGTTTTCCGCCGACTTGCTTTCGATACCGTCTATTCTCTGGTTGACCTGCTGGAAGTAAACCTCATCCTGCTTTTCATTACCGTCGATCTTTTCGTTCAGGGCGTCGTACCTGTCGTTGAGATCTGCCATAAGCTGCTCTATTTTCTGGTTGACCTGCTGGAAGTAAACCTCATCCTGCTTTTCATTACCGTCGATCTTTTCGTTCAGGGCGTCGTACCTGTCGTTGAGATCTGCCATAAGCTGCTCTATTTTCTGGTTGACCTGCTGGAAGTAAGCCTCATCCTGCTTTTCATTACCGTCGATCTTTTCGTTCAGGGCGTCGTACCTGTCGTTGAGATCTGCCATAAGCTGCTCTATTTTCTGGTTGACCTGCTGGAAGTAAGCCTCATCCTGCTTTTCATTACCGTCGACCTTTTCGTTCAGGGCGTCGTACTTGCCGTTGAGATCTGCCATAAGCTGCTCTATTTTCTGGTTGACCTGCTGGAAGTAAGCCTCGTCCTGCTTTTCATTACCGTCGACCTTTACGTTTAGTGCATCGTACCTGTCGTTTAAAACAGCTGCAACATCTTTTAAATTTCCATCGTTATCGGAAACCGCTTTGCCCATATCGTCGATCGAAGATTTGAGCTCACCGTATCTGCTGTTTGAAAAGGAAACGTTAGAAGAAAGCATGGCGGCGAGTTTTTCGTAATTTCCGCTGATCAGAGAATCCAAAGTTTCTGTTATATTCTCAAGTTCTGCGATACGCTCCTCAACACTTTCTATACCGACCGTCGAAGATGAATCGGCAGCTTCCACGCTTTTTTTTCAATTTGCTTATAAGCGTGTCAACCCATCTGAGCCTCTGATTTATTCCGGAAATAGATTCTTCAAGCTCTTCTTTTGAAACCATTCTGTCTATGTCTTCAACTGTTCCTTTTACTATGGTTACGAGATCGTCTATTTCTCCGTTCACCCTGTTCAAGATCCATGGAATTGAGACTTGCCTCAAGATTGGATATCTTTTTCCAGAGAAATTTGTCGTTATTTTCGAGAGACAGTATTTTGCCGTCCACCGTTTCGTTTTCTTTTTGAAATCATATCTTTCATGTCCGTAACATCCGACAGTGCCGAATTCAACGAATTCTGAAATTTACCCTGAGTTTCATAAGAATTATCAAGGTTCGATTTGAGCTGTGTCATCTGCGCTTCGATGTTTTCGATTGAAAGATTCAACGAATCCCCCAATTCGACCAGGGAATTGTCTTTGTTTTTTTCTTCGATGTTCTTTTTAATGTTGGATATGGCGACTTCTATCCATTTTATCCTCTGCGATATCCCCCATACTTTTTCATCTACATAATCGGAAACCGACAAAAGATCCGATGTCTTCATGAATCGAAGCTATCATATTGTCTATTTCTCCGAGTTTGGTTTCTATGCTTTGGATATCCATGGATTTCACACTTTTGTCAAGTGCGTTTATTTTCTGCCATAAAAACTTGTCTTGATTTTCAAGACCCCCGATTTTTTCCCCAAGAGCAGAAACGTTTCCTTCCATGCTCTGAAATTCTTCCCTTGTTTCCTGTATTTGAGCGCTGAAACCGCCGATCTTGCCGCTTAAAACATCGACAAGAGCCTCAACGGCTTTAAGATCTTCCTGTTTGACTTCCGTTGCGAACATGGAAGTTACAGAAAGAAGCGCGATAAAAAATAGCGTCGTAAGGGACAAAAAACGTTTCATTTCACGTTCCCCCTTTCCTTCATTCAAGGATTTTTAGAAAAATTAATTGCGAATATATCAAATAAGTCCGATTGAAACCTGTTGATTGTTTGGCAATTCTCATATCACCTGATTTGAGAATTCAGGAGTGTTTAAAGCTTTTACCGATTAATTTTTCAATGACCTGCTGAATAATTTCGAATTTTATTGCCGTTGCATTCAAACTGGTTTATACCATTATCATATTAAACATATTTTAAGAAACTAAAAAAATTCTATTCCAGTTAGGCGTCTTTCTCCGAAATCTGCTTATAAATTACTTTATGAGAAATACCGTCAACCGTTCATAGCAGGTTAAAGCTTTACCCTGTAGAATTTTTTCTTTCCGACTCTGAGAACGTCTCCGTTTTTCAGCGTCAACTCTTCAAACGGGTCTTCCTTTTTCTCATCGTTAATGGAAACTCCGCCCTGTACGACAACCCTCTTTGCCTCACTACGGCTTTTCACGTGAGTCTTTTCCAGTAAATCGGTCAGAGACATCATACCGGTTTCCAACTCGAGGTCGGGCATTTCTTCGGGAGCTTTTTTCTGCTGAAAAACCCTCACAAATTCTTCGTAAGCATTTACGGCTTCGGATGAGCCGTATACAAGCTCCACCATGAGTTTGCCGAGGTTCATCTTGTAATCTCTCGGGTTGACATTTCCCTCTTTCATGGACATTTCCATCGCACATATCTCTTCATCGGAAATGTCGGTCAGCAGTCTGTAATATTTCACCATCAGCTCATCGGGTATGGACATGATTTTTCCGAAAATGTCCCGTGAGGTATCGTTGAACGCTATGTAATTACCGAGACTCTTGCTCATCTTCTGTGTTCCGTCGGTACCCTCTATGATAGGCATTGTAAGCACTATCTGAGGTTTAAGCCCGTGTGCTTCCTGTATCTTTCTTCCGACAAGAAGGTTGAACAGCTGATCCGTTCCACCGATTTCTATATCCGATTTTACGGCTACCGAATCATATGCCTGCGCCAAAGGGTACAGGAATTCGGCGACGCTTATGGGTTCATTGGAGTTGTACCTGTTGTTGAAGTCATCCCTTTCAAGCATCCTCGCAACGGTGTAATTGCCGGACAATCTGACGACATCTTCAAATTTCATGCAATCAAGCCATTCGCCATTGTATCTGACTTCGGTTTTTTCCCTGTCCAGAATTATGAAGGCCTGTTCCTGATAGCTTATGGCATTTTCTTTGACTTCTTCCATGGAAAGCATCGGCCTTGTTTTCGATTTCCCCGAGGGATCTCCAATACGAGCCGTGAAGTCCCCTATTATAAGAACCACCTGATGTCCCAAATCCTGGAACTCTCTGAGTTTCCTAAGTACCACAGCATGACCCAAGTGCAAATCCGGTCTGGACGGATCCACTCCCAACTTGACACGAAGAGGCCTGCTTTCTTTCAGCCTTTCTTTGAGGTCTTCTTCCGAAATAAGGTCGACGCAATTCCTCTTGATTGTGGCTATATGCTCTGTCATTTATCTATCCTTTTGTTAAATTTTTACTACCATCATATATGAGGTTACGAAACTCATAACCATAAACGCCACCGCAAGTCCAAGGGTGATTTTTCCAAGAGTGGATAATCCCTTTTCCCTACCGAATACCGTAGAACTTGCACCTGCTCCGAAAGCACCTCCGAGTGAAGAATGCTTCGCCATGTTCAATGTCACTGAAACAACCAATCCCAAAGCTATGACAGTGTGCAAAACGTAAACAATGTTTTTTAAAATCTGCATCTGAATTGCCCCCTTCTTATATATCCTGAATTATAATATTTTTTTAAGACACAAAAACACCCTGTTTGCACAGGGATACCCGAATTGTATTATACATTAATGAATATGATAAAATCAAGGACCGTATTAATTTTATTTTAAACGGAGAAGATTATGGAAAACACGCATGATATGAGGGAAAAGATTCTGGGGATAGTCGTAGAATACAATCCTCTGCATAAAGGACATCTCTTCCATTTGGACCAGAGTATTTCTAAATCGGCGGCCAGTGGAGTGATTGCGGTTATGAGCGGCAACTTCGTCCAGAGAGGCGAACCTGCAATCGTAGATAAGTTCGACAGAACTTATATGGCGTTGAAATCTGGTGTGAATCTGGTACTTGAGATTCCGGCGATATATGCGGTGCAGGATGCGGGCGGATTTGCCTGCGGAGCTATTGGAATTCTTGAAAGATCCGGTGTGGTCACGGATCTGGTTTTCGGAAGCGAATCTTCCGAACTTGAGATGCTTGACAAAGTTGCGGATTTGATTGTCAGCAGAAAAAATGAATTGAACGTAAAAGAAAAAACATATATGAAGAAAGGATTTTCATATCCCAACGCCCGGAAATACTCATTGAAAGAGATGATTTGTGAAGAATGCGGTCATTATGCCGAAGGGTTTGAAGAAACGATTTCCAAGTCCAACGACATACTTGGGTTGGAATATCTGAGATGGATGCGCATATACGAATCCGGAATTGTAAGCGGTACCGTCAAGCGTGTGGGCTCGAATTACAACGATGATAATTTCAACGGAGAATTTTCGAGTGCCTCGGCTATAAGAAAAATGGCTTTGAACGGCGATTGGGATAATCTTATTCAGGCAGTTCCGGAGCTCACCGGTGTTTGTTTGGAAAAATACCGGTCTCTTGGAGGCTTTTTCACGCAGGATGATCTCCGGGAATTTTTTTTCGTCTTTCTGCTTGCGCGAAACAGGGATCATCTTAAGAAATATTACGGAATTACCGAAGGTATGGAGAAGAGGTTTGCGGATGCTGTTAAAAGCTCTGACGGTATCGACGACATGCTTGAATCCGTAAAATCCAAACGTGTGACTTATTCAAGGCTTAAAAGGACATTGCTCTACATGCTTTTCGAAATAGATGGTAAAATGATAAAAGATTCCGAATATTTCGGACCGCAGTACATAAGGGTTCTCGGTTTTGACAGGAAAGGAAGGGATATTCTGTCGAAGATGAGGAATGCGGCCGTAATTCCGATAATTTCCACTCCTTCGTCTTTCAACCAGGTTCTGAGGAATTATCGTAAGGCTTTAAAAGAAGAGATTCCGTATTTTTTCGACGAAAGAGTCTTCCGTGCACAACTGGAAATGGATTTCAGGATGTCGGATTTCTATTATCATATGCTGGCAAAGAAGCACGGAGTGAAATATGTTTCCGAAATTAAAAGACCCCCGATAATAATTATGTGAAAGGTGATATATATGGATGAGATCAAGAGAAAAGAGGCTGTTGATAAAATAGTTACCGAAAGGGGTAAAGATGCGGTTCTGCCGTTGCTGAAACTGCTTCAGAAGTGTGAAGAAGACGAGCAGACCGCAGATATGATCAGGGAAGTTCTCGTGGGCATAGGTGCGGAATGTATGCCGGTTATCAGAAAATATGTCAACGATGTGATAAAATGCTTTGCTGATGGCGAGCAAAATTGTGAGGATGAATATTCTCATTTCTGCATGCTGTATGTCGCCGAAGTGATCGGAGAAATTGGCGAGAAAAAAGATATAAAGCTTTTAAACGATATGACTGTTCTGTACGACGATGAAAAAGCGCATCTTCTGATATACGAAGCCGTTGCCAGGCTCGGTGGCGGTGACCAGCTTACCCAGTTGATCGACTTTTATATTTTTGAGGACAGCTACAGGGAGGACCATATAGATCAATGCATAATGATTTTGGCCAATATGGTCTCCGAAGAATCCGTTTCCATGCTGATGCGGACCATGGAACTTGACTGGATTAAAGATGAAACCAGAGAACTTGCCAAAAATGCAGTTTCCAGGTTAATAATCGAAAACCCCGATTTGATTTCCGTGCTCGAATCGAGTGATGTGGGAACAGGTATATTGAAAGAAATAACATTTGAAGATCATGGAGATGAAATCAATTGAGTGAAATACAGATGATAGCAACCTGTACCGGAGGTCTTGAGACAAATCTGGCTTATGAGTTGAAACAGCTGGGCATTACACCTGTGGATTCCAACGACGGAAAGATTTACTACGAAGGAGATCTCAACACTTTGATAGAGACTAACATGTGGCTAAGGACTGCCGAGAGGGTTCTCATGAAAGTTGCGGAGTTCGAAGCGAAAAATTTTGACGAGTTGTTCGACAAAACTTCCGGAATATGTTGGGAAGACTTCATTCCGCTTGAAGGTAATCCGGTGATATCAAAAGTCCGTATAAAAAAATCTCTCATAAACAGTCCGAGGTCCACACAGTCCATAGTACAGAAGGCAGTTTTTTCGAGACTCTGCGATAAGTATAAGGTCAGAAAACTTCCATGCAGCGGGGCTGTTTTTTCAATTTATGTATATATTGCAAAGGATAAGGTGACACTCGCATTTGATTCAAGTGGAGATGGGCTTCATAAAAGAGGATACAGGGTTGAAGCCGGAAAGGCTCCGCTCAGGGAAACCATTGCCGCGGGTATAATTATGAAATCGAGATGGAATCCGAAGATAGAATTGCTCGATACTTTTTGTGGTTCAGGCACTATTCCTATTGAAGCGGCGCTTATCGCGAGGAATAAAGCACCCGGACTGTTCAGGAGTTTTGACTGTGAAAACTGGGGTTTTATCGATAAATCGCGCTGGAACGCCATTCGCAAGGATTCGAGGATGAAGATAACCGAACCCGATCCATCGATAAAGATAGAAGGCAGCGATTCTGACGGGCTGATTATAGACATGGCGGTTAAAAATGCCGAGAGAGCCGGCGTGTCCAATATGGTTACTTTCAGAAAAATTCCCATGGAACAGGTTAAAAAAGAATCCAGGTATGGATATCTTCTGACCAATCCTCCTTACGGAGAACGGCTCAAAGACAGAGAACTCGCATTTGAGCTTTACAGTCAGATGAGACATTTTAAAAAGGATTTGAAAGACTGGTCTTATTTTATTTTTTCCAGTCATGATGACGTGGAAAGGGCTTTTAACTCGCGCGCCGCAAAAAAACCGGTGATTCAGAACAGTGGCATAGAAACTGTTCTTTACTCATTTTGGGGACCAAAACCGGAATACGGTAAGATAGATTCGCCGGAACGATAGAAATTCGGGGAAACTGAAATCTTTTTGAATAAAAATTAAAATTATTTTATCGGGAGGGGTTTATGAAATTTTTACTTGCAACTCAGAACAGGCATAAATTGGATGAAATAGCACTTATAACGCCTAAAATAGATTTTACGGGCATAAGCCAATTTTCTGCCAACTGGGAAGTCGAAGAAACCGGCGAGACATTTGAGGAAAATTCGCTTATAAAAGCCAGAAGTGCCGCCCTTTATTTTGGAATGTATACGGTCGCGGATGATTCCGGACTTGAGATAAAATCTCTCGGCGGTTTTCCCGGTGTGAGATCCGCACGTTTTATGGAAGGCAGTTCATATGTTGAGAAAATGTCATGTATTCTCGAAAAAATGGAACATATGAAATTGGATGAAGAACGTGCCGCACAGTTCAGAACGGTTGCGGTGTTTTACGATCCTCTGAACGGGAATACGATATCCGTAGAAGGGGTGGTCGCGGGTGTTATTTCATATGAAATAAAAGGTGAAGGCGGCTTCGGATACGATCCGATATTCATTCCGAATGGGTTTGAAAAGACATTCGGCGAATTGCCGGAAGAGATAAAAAACTCTTTCAGCCACAGGGCGAGGGCTTTCAAGGAACTCGAAGAGAAGTTGAGGGTAAAAGGATATTTGAGATGAAAACCGATATTTTTTTGATAAGACATGCGAAAACCAAATGGAATGAAATCGGTAAAATACAGGGCAGTCTGAACAGCTCGCTATCGGATGAGGGTGTGGCGCAGGCGATACAGCTCGGTGAGAAGTTCAAGGAGATAAAACCTGAGGTCATATGTACCTCGTCGCTTGAAAGAACGAAAGAAACGGCACGCATAGCGATGAATTCCTGGGGGGAAACCAGAGAGGTTCAGGAATACGAAGGTTTAAACGAAATACATCTTTCCGAATGGCAGGGCAAAAGGTTTGAGGAGATAAAGAAAATCCATCCTTTGAAATTCGAAAGGTTTATGGAAGAACCTCATGCGTTTTTCATGAGTGGAGAACTGCCCGGAGCCGAAAACTATCTTGACGTTCAAATAAGAGCCATGGAATCTATAGCGAAAATATTAGACAGAAATTCCGGCAAAAAAATAGCCGTGATATCTCACGGTATCGTTTTGCGTATATTGCTTTCATATTTAAGGGGAATTCCCCTTGAATTATCGAACACAAAAATAAATATCGCCGGAAACACTCAGGTTTTTCACACGACTTGGATAAAGGAAGATATGGAAATGATAAGCAGAATCAGCATTTAAAGCCGTCTATTATTTCGTTTTCGGGTTCGCCGCCTTCGACGTAAATCTCAAACTTATCCGGGGCAAAATCACCGTCGTATAACTTCTTAAAGGCACCGGTCAATTCGGTGTCTTCGGGATCGTAAAGCAATTCTATCGGAATTCTCCTCGAAGGCTGATACAGATCGTATATCACATGACTTATCCCTCTGCTGAAAATACCCACATCCTGGAATTCCTGCAACTTGAATATCTCATCAAGGGCCGTTTCTATTTCACCGTCGTCAAACCCCATATCGAGAAGCTCGTAAAACACATTTTCGGATATTTCGTTTCTATCATCAATGCCTTCCATAATCTGTTTAAGGATTAAGGCCATGGCCACTTCGAACAAGTTTTCTCTTTCCGTAACACATTCCCCTCTCTTCATCTTTTATCAGGACGAATTATAACACATATGCGGCTTATCATATAGACGTATGCAATGACATTTTATATACAAATCAGATATCTTCATCAAAAGAGTATTCTTCAACCGGTCCGTCGAAGAATTTTAAACCGTTTTTTATATGTACTATTCTTTTCATGTTTGATTTGACGAAATCCTGATTATGCGTAACGGTCACAGTGGTTTTACCGTATTCGTTCAGATTGCGTATGAGTTCGGATATTTTTTTTCTTCCCCTGAAATCCAACCCTGCGGTCGGTTCGTCGAGAAATATGTAATCGGGTTCCCAGCAAATGACACTGGCTATGGCGACCAGTCTCATTTCACCTCCTGAAAGCCTGAAAGGGGATCTTCCGAGAAAATCGTGTGACAATCCCACCGTTCGAATTGATTTCTCTGTCATTTCTTCAACTCTATCCGCGAATCCGAAATTTTTTAACGCAAAACCGATTTCCTCGGAAACCGTGGGACAAAAAAATTGATTCTCGGGATATTGAAAAACCAACCCGACTTTTTTCCTCAACTCCATCAGCGTTTTCTTTTCGGTTGTTTTCAGGCCATCCACTTCTATGGTTCCGTTATCCGGTTTTATCAGTCCGTTGCAGAGTTTAACGACTGTCGATTTGCCGCAGCCTGTTTTACCCATTATGGCTATGTTTTCTCCGCTTTCGATTTTCAAATTGAAATTCTCAAGCACCTTTTGAGAAAACGGCGTGTTTCTGGAGTAGGTGAAATCTACATTTTTATACTCTATCATAAACTCCCTTTCTTATTAATCCATGCGGGATCATGTTTTTCCCGTCACCGAATACGCAGATTCTCCATCAATGAAGGAGTTATTTCTATGTATTCGGAATTTCTCAATTTTCTGAAAACCGTTTGTGGTTTTGAATCGTAAACTATTCCGGTGTTTTCCATGTATATTATCCTGTCGCAATTTACAAGTTCGTTCATGTCATGGCTCGATACGATCACGGTTTTTCCGGCTTCTTTTAACCTCAGGAAAAGAGATGCCACTTCTTTTGCACCATGTGGATCGAGCATCGATGTGGGCTCGTCAAAAACCATATGATCCGGGTTCATGGCAAGTACCGATGCGATCGCAAGCCGCTGCTTCTGACCACCCGAAAGGGTATTTGGATTCTTGAACCTCTTTCCGGCGAGTCCGACAAAATCGAGCACTTCCTGCAGATTAATTTCCATTTGCTTCACCGACATTCCGAGGTTTTCCATTCCAAAAACCACATCTTCCTCGACTGTGGAGGCTATTATCTGATTCTCGGGATTTTGAAAAACCATTCCGAGTTTTTTTCTTATTTCGAATATGAATTCTTCGTTTCCTGTGTTCATACCTTCGACAAGAACTTCCCCGGAATCAGGCAACAGGATGCCGTTCATCAGCTTCATCAATGTGGATTTTCCACAGCCATTTCCCCCGATTATCCCCACGAACTGTCCTTTTTCAATCGATAGGGAAATCGCCGTAACCACAGCTTTTTCGGCATAGTTGAAAAATACGTTTCTGAATTCTATGGCACCGCTCACGATTCAGATTCTCCTAACTCTGTATATGTAGAATTTCAAGAATTCCGTTTCGAATATATTGGTTATTATCGGGAAATCAAGAGGCTGTCCTCCTCTGTGTATGAGGGAGAGTTCGAGACCGAGATCCGTGCTGGCGGAATATATCATCATCTCAAAATCCTCACGTGAAACGGCTTTTGAGCACGAAGAGGTTATAAGATAACCGTCTTCATACAACAATTTCATGGCCCTTAAATTGACTTCTTTGTATCCTCTCAGCGCGTTGCCTTTGGATGAACGCGAAGTTGTGAATGAAGGGGGATCGAGTATGACCGCGGAATATTTTTTTCCGTTTTCCGCTTCTTCTCTCAGATAATCGAAGGCGTTTGCCCGTATGTATTTTTGGGACGGAAATCCGTTCTCGTTGACGAGCTTTTTGCATTCCTCAATTGAAGACGCTAAATGATCTATGAAAACCACATCGCAATCGAATTCCGAGAGCATTCGCATCCCGAAATTGCCATTGTTGCAGAAAACGTCGAGTATTTCAGGTTTGCTGTGGCCATCGTATACTTCTCTGCAAAGTTTGGAGGCTATTATCGAGTTATTGCGCTGTTCCATATAAAACTGCACTCCGTCACGGCTGGAAAAATCCGATGAGAATTTCAAGCCTTTGAATTCAAAATCCATCAAAGTGTCGCTTTTGCCGTAAACCGTTCTGTAAACCGGAGGCAAACCTTCCTTGCACCGTGACGACGAATCGCTTTTTTCAAGCAGATTGTCGGTCGCGGTTATCTTTCTCAGACTCTCGATAATGTTGTCTTTGTGATTTTCTGTTCCGTAAGTGTTGAATTGTATTACGGCCGTGTCTTTGAATAAATCCAGCACCAATCCGCTGATTCCGTCCGCATCCGAGTTGAACAAACGGCATACGCTGCAGTCGTCCAGGTATTTTCTTCGCAGGTTAACCGCTTTATGCAGTTTTTTTTCAAAAAAGTCCTGATCTATGATTTCGTTTCTCCTGGTAAGCAGTCTGACTTTTATTTTTGAAAGAGCGTTGAAAAATCCCCTTCCCACGAATTGATTCGAAAAAGTAAAAACATCGACTACAGACCCTGAAAGTGGGTTTCCTTCGACTTTTTCGATTTCGTTTTGATATATGTAAGGATGTCCGTTGGAAATTCTGTTGGATATGAATTTGTTTAAAATAACCTTTCCGGCAGTCATTTTTCTCTCCTTGCGGGATTTTATTTTTATTTAAAAGGTTTATGAAACATCCACGCTCTTTATTCCCTTTATGGACATTAAACTCACCAGAGAATTTCTCATGGTTTCTTTTTCATCTATAGAAAGTATTATGTAGAAGTGGATTTCCTCTTCTTCACGGTCCATATTCACAGAGTTTATGGGAATTTTTTCCTTTTTAAACCATTCGACTATATCTTCGATTATCGTATTTTCCCCTTCGGCAATCACGGTGACCTGGAAAGTCTTCGAATGCAGTATATTCGTTATCGGACGCATCAGAACGACGATAGCAAACACGAGTGCCGTGGAAACATATGAAAATATAAATTCTCCCGCACCAAAACCCATTCCGATGGCCGCGGTAACCCATAATGTCGCGGCAGTGGTCAGGCCTCTGATAGAGATACCCCTTTTCAATATTGTTCCGGCACCTAAAAAACCTATACCCGAAACTATCTGTGCGGCAACTCTGCCGGGATTTTCGCCCTGGGGCGATACGAACACTGCCATAGAAAGATATGAAATGTATGCCGCGCCGAGACATATGAGAGCGTGCGTACGCAGTCCGGCCGGCCTGTTGATTCTTTCCCGGGTAGCACCTATAAGGGCTCCCATGACAAGTGCCGAAATCAGTCTTAAAAAAATATTCCATATTTCTTCCATCTGAGTCACTCCCGAAAAATGCGATCAACTATTATAGCACGCATTTTAAATCAATTTTATCGATTTAATTCACCGTGTTGGATGTGTTACCAAAGTCACTGAAATAAATTAATAAAATATGATATTGTAATTTCATATGAAAAAATATGGAGGTGTTGATTTTGAAGAAATATCTGTTTTTTCTGCTGATTCTGAATTGCTTATCGCTGAACTTTTTCTGTGAGGAAATTCTGCCGGAAATCCCCGAAACTGTTTTGGTGCAGTCGGGAAGTTTCACGATGGGGAATTTAAAAGTAAGGATGGCTTCGGATACGGTTGCATTCCCCTGCAGGACGGTTAATATAACTTACGACTACTACATCGGCAAATATGAAGTGACTTACGAACAATTCGATGCATTCTGCTCTGAAATTTCTAAGGAAAAACCCCGCGGCGAAAAAAGGGGGAAATATCCGGTAATGTATGTTACCTGGACGGGTATAGTTGAATATTGCAATTGGCTCAGTGAAAAAGAAGGATTACACAAAGCTTATGACGATAGCGGCAGGTTGATAGACAGCGATGGAAACGAAACTGATGAAATAGAATTGGTGGAGGGTTACAGGCTACCCACCGAAGCGGAATGGGAATATGCAGCCAGGGGAGGCGTTCATCGGAACGATGATTACACTTATGCGGGCGGAAAAGATGTGAACGAATACGTGTGGTATCTCAGCAATTCCTTCAACAAGGACAACGATTTATTCGAAGGCAAAGGCCCGCATGAAGTCGGTGGAAAAAAACCGAACCAACTTGGTATATATGATATGAACGGTAATCTATGGGAAAGGTGTCAGGATTGGTATGAAGAAGATATAACGGATATTGGCAGCGATAATCCGTTGGATTTGAAAGTGAACAAATATGACGAACGCGTTTTGAGAGGGGGAAGTTGGGCAAGCTGTATCGATGGGGTAAAACTTGCCAAAAGATGCAAATACAGTATTAACAGGGGTACCGATTTGATAGGTTTCAGAATTGTCAGAAAAAAATAATATTTTATATGGTAATTGATGCGTTCCATGCCGTTTTTATGTCTTCAAAAATAATGAAATGAATGCGGAAAATTTTCAAATATGTCCGATTGGGGGATGGATAATCAGGAGTCTTTCTGCTTTTTTAGTGTTTGGATTATATCTTTGTTCCTCTGCTTAATATGATGTTATAATTTGCGTGAAAGATTCTGAATTCAAGGAGGTTTTATTTTGAAAAAAATAATCATCTTACTTTTCATGACCGTGATTTCGCTGTCTTTTTTTGCGGCCACCGAAATTGTGGTGCATTATCACAGATATGACAACAGTTATGAGGGCTGGAATCTCTGGGTATGGGGTGAAGGAGCTAACGGCAAAGCATATGAATTCACAGCGGATGATGAATACGGAAAAACCGCCAGGATAAACATTCCTGACGATTTTTCGAGGGCCGGGGTAATAGTCAGGCTCAGGGAATGGGAAGACAAGGACGTGGCAGAGGACAGATATATAAACATAGAAGATGGGAAAGCCGAAATATTCCTTCTGCAGGGTGTGAAAGAAGTATACTTATACGAACCCGATGTGACTCCGCGTATATTCTTCGCGGGTGCGGTGTCCAGAAATCAGATAAACGCGTATATGACAAATGCTTTCGATACTAAAGACTGGCACGGAAAGGTTTCAGTATATGCGGACGAAGTCGAAAAACAGGTTGAGGTTGTGGAGAAAGTCGTTCAGACAGATTTGTCAATCACAAACTTCATAAAGATAAAACTTGAAGAACCGCTGACGGATGAGGAAATAACCGGGAAAGTGGAAGTGATGATTGAAGGTTTTTCTCCATCAACGGTTATAATGATGGGGATTTTGGATGAGTTTTATTATGAAGGCGATCTCGGAGCGATTTATTCCGAAGACGAAACTGTTTTCCGTGTTTGGAGTCCGGTTTCAAAATTCGTGAATTTGAAATTGTATGAAAATTGGGATGATGAAAATCCGTATATGGTAACCGAGATGAAAAGAATAGAATCTGGAGTTTGGGAAAGCACCGTCTACGGCGACATGGAAGGTAAATATTACCTGTACGAATACGACAGTTACGGCGAAAAGAAAACGGGAGTGGATCCGTATTCGAAAGCTGTGGCTAAAAACAGTTTGAAATCGGCGATAATCGATTTGAAGAAAACGAATCCGGAAAACTGGGAACTCGATGAGGGCATAGACTTCGGAGAACCTGAAGATGCGATAATATATGAAGTGCACATTGCCGATTTGACTGGACTTGAAAACAGCGGTGTGGAGAAAAAGGCAACATACCTCGGAATGGTAGAGCTTGGCACCAAAGGTCCGGGAGATGTCACGACGGGTTTGGATCATATCACGGAACTGGGTGTAACCCATGTTCATATCCTGCCGATGTTCGATTTTTACACCGGGGATGAAGCCAACAGAGACTTCGAAGACTATTACAACTGGGGATATGACCCATATTTGTTTATGTGTCCTGAAGGAAGGTATTCATCAGATCCATTCACGCCTGAAACCAGAATAAACGAAGCCAAACGTATGGTGGGAGGATTTCACGAAAACGGTATAAACGTGATCATGGATGTGGTTTTTCCGCATACATACGGAGTCGGTGAGTTATCTGCCTTTGACCTGGCCGTTCCGTATTATTACTATAAAATAGCCAAAAGCGGGGCGCATGTCAACGAAAGCGGATGCGGCAACACTATGGCATCTCACAGACCCATGATGAGGAAATTCATAACGGATGCCGTTAAATACTGGGTGGAAGAATATCATTTCGACGGGTTCAGATTCGATCAGATGGGGTTCATGGATTTTGAGACCATGATGAAAATCGACGAAGAACTCTCCGCCATCAAACCTTATATACTGCTTTACGGAGAAGGCTGGGGCGATCCCGTTGCGGCCGATTACTGGGGATATCCGGACGGAGAGGAAAAAGGCTTCAATCTGGTTAACAGATTGGTAAAAGCTGCCGTTATAGGGACTGATATAGGTGCGTTCAACGATGATATCAGAGATGCCATAAGAGGTTCCGTATTCGACGTTGTGACAAAGGGTTTCGTCATGGATTCGCTTTCCAAAGTGAAGAAGATAAAATCCGGACTCACAGGATCCATAGATTTCAGTAAAACAGAAAAAGGGTTTACCGACGACCCGGCACAGAGCATAAATTATGCCGCATGTCATGACAACCATACCCTGTGGGATAAAAACAGGCTTGCAGCATCTCTGGATTCGAATTTCCCGTGGGATGACGAGATGCTCATAAATGCACAAAAACTCGCCGGCGCGATACTCATGACTTCGCAGGGTGTGGCTTTCCTGCATGGCGGACAGGATTTTTGCAGAACCAAGTATTTTGACGGGAATTCCTACAATTCACCCATATCGGTAAATGGATTCGATTATTCAAGAAAAGCCGAATTTATAGATGTCTTCAATTATTATAAAGGACTTATAGAATTGAGGAAAAACTTATCCGCTTTCAGGCTCAAAACGGATGATGAAATAAGAAACAGGCTGGAAATTCTCGGGAATAAAAACAGGAAAGTCGTGTCATTTGTCATCGATGCACCTCAGGAAGACCCATACGATCAGATTCTCGTCGTATATAACGGAAATAACGAATCCGCTGAAACTGAGATACCGCAGGGAAAATGGAATGTTATCGCCGATTCGGAAAAAGCCGGTATCGATACCCTTTATTCTATCGACGGCGGAATTATCCGGATACCTGCAACGAGCGCATTTGTGATGGTGAGATGACCGTAGCATCATGATGAATAAGTGCGATGGTTAAAATATCTTTCAACTGCAAAGAGAATGGCTTTATCGCCATTCTCTTTTTAAATATTACTCGGGAAATAAAACGTGCGCGTGAGTTGTTTTATTCTTTCAACCCGCATCCGGCAATTTTCACGGTGAACGTCGAATTTTCGTTGAAACGCATGGGCAATTTGAACAGAAAATTGAAATAAATACTGTTACTGGTAATACATCTCCGGTTCCTGAATCGCGATGGGATTTCTCTCCGTGAGTACCAGGGAAGTGACGGTCGGAGTTCCCGATTTGACTCTTAGATATGACAGATAATAAAGCCTCACTTTATCATTCGGCAGTACAGGCGATGTCAAACCGGTTACAGTTCCCCAATTGGCGGGATTGGTGTAATATTCCATTTGAAGTATGAAGTCGCTTGTCCATTCCACCCATTGGTCGGCCGCCGCGTTTATGTCCGTAAGACCGCTCGAGTTATCCCAATCGGGATATGCGCTTTTTGCGGCACTTGTCGATGTAATTATTATGTCGAGGTTTGCGGGTGTGTTGGAAGGATCCTGGAAATATGCGCGCCAGCTTCCGGCATGACATGATTCTATCAATATTGAGAAATTGACATTGGGATAGGAATTTATGAGAGTTTTCAGTGTGGATGCGTAGTATCCGGTGCCTCCTATGTTCATATACTGCGTATTTCCGTGTGCGATGAAGTAAAGTGTTATGTTGTTTATGCTTTTATTGGTGATGAGATCCGCGACCGCATTTGCAAAGGCTGTGGGCGAATTGCCCGGATAGTCCACGCTTCGGACATGGTCGTATGTGCCGCCGTCATTCATAAGATCCTCCATCGCATCAACCATCATGTCGTGGGCGTTACTGGCCTCGGTGTAAAGATTCTGCGTGGGTGTCAGTCCGTTGACCACAACCGCTCCGTATCTTGCCAGGCGGAAAATAACTCCCGGCCACTGTATTATGCCCACGGGAATGAGAATATTCGAAGGATTCCAAACGGCCCTGTCGACAGCGTAAATGGTGCTTGCAGGAGAAGCAAAAATCACAGGTCTGTCTCCGTTAACCGTGGGATATCCGGTAGTGTCTTCCGAATAAAGAGTCTGGCCGTTTTTGCCTATTGCGAGTATTTTGCCCGGATGCGAGTAAAAAGCGCCCGGCGCTTCGTCAAGATAGAACAGCCACCCATCTCCGTTGAGCGGCGCAGAAGCTCTCGCCTGACTTATTTCCGGAGGTGCTCCGGGATCTTCCGATCCTATAATATCCCCTTCCTGAAGTTCACCGACATAGACTCCGGCGGAAGTACCGGGTACTGCCTGCCCGTCAGCCCACGCCTGGAAAATTGTGATCGCGCCTTCGAGCGTTATTCCTCCCGCTATAACACCGGTACATGCCTGGATTGAAAGCATTATCATACCGATTATAAGTATAAGAACCAGTAAATTGAATTTCTTTTTCATGATTCCCCCTCCTTTTTTGGTATTTTTAAGATTCAAATGCAATCGAATATTTTAGATACGCTAAAATTATTATATGCTTTCGATGTGTATAATACATTTGTTTATTTATAAATATAATGAAATAATACACAATATAATAACTTTTATTTTAATATAAAGAAATACAAATATTATATGAATATGATAATTTCTTTTTTGTGAATTTGATATGAATGAAAAAAGAGGGATTGAAATTAATCCCTCTCCTTAAATGGTTTCATGTTTTGAGAATACTTTTAAACGTTTCTTTGTTTATAAAAAATGTTCGAAAAGCAATACGGCGTTAAACCTATTCGTTTTCGAGTATTTTGGAAAGCTCGGGTACTACGACTATTGAGGCTCTTTCACCCTCGGCGTATATTTTCTTCAGACTGGGATTGTCTATCTGTACGAGCAATTCCCCGAATTCGGTCTGTATATATGATTCCACGCTGTTTCCAAGATAAATATTGGTTGTCACTATTCCATCCACTATGCCCATTCCCGGTTCGGTAAGCCTCAGGGATTCGGGACGGCACATCATTACGGCATTTTCTCCGGATTTTAAATTCCTGGAGAAACTCGGTATTTCGAGAGTCTTGCCCTTAATCTTCACTGCGCACTTTTCGGTAATTTCGATTATCTCGCAGGGCAGGAATGCAACTTTGCCTATAAATCCGGCCACAAACCTGGAAACCGGATCGGAATAAATCACATCCGGAGAACCCATCTGTACTATTTTACCCTGATTCATTACTATTATCAGATCTGAAAGGCTCATGGCCTCCACTCTGTCATGTGTAACGTATACGGCTGTAATTCCGAAAGATTTCTGAATCCTTCTGATTTCGACGCGCATCTGTTCGCGAAGCAGTGCGTCGAGGTTTGAAAGCGGTTCGTCAAGTAGCAGTACAGATGGCTGCACTATCAGCGAGCGTGCCAGTGAAACCCGCTGCTGCTGTCCGCCGGACAATCTCGAGGGAGCCCTTTTTGCAAGTTCTTCGAGGCCAACCAGTTTCAACATTTCCGTTATCCTTTTTTTTCTCTCATCGGCGGGTATTCTTCTGAGCTTTAACCCATATCCGACGTTGTCGAACACGTTCATATGCGGAAAAAGGCCGTAGCTTTGGAATACCATGGCGGTATCCCTTTTGTTAGGCGGAAGATTGGTGATCTCTTCATTTCCGATGAATATTCTGCCTCTTGTTGGTATTTCAAATCCCGCTATCATTCTCAGCGTTGTTGTTTTCCCGCAACCCGATGGTCCGAGAAGTGTCACGAGACTACCAGCTTCTATTGTGAAATCTGAGTTATCCACTGCGACAACTTGTTTTCCGGTATGCTGATCGGGAAATATCTTCGTTATATTTTCGAGTTTTACGGATTTTGTCTTATCGTTCATTCAATAACACCTCACTTAGCTGAAACGCTTTTTTCCAGGTTGCCGCTTTGACGTAGCAGCAGCCTCATGAAACCGAATACCGCCAGGACTATGACTATCAACGTTGTCGCCAGAACGCTCGCCAGTCCGAATCTCAGATTTTCTGAGAAGTTGTAAATCAGGACAGTCATGTGGTACCACTGTGCCGATATCAGGAATATGACGGCACTGACCGCAGTCATAGATCTCACGAACGTATAGGAAAGACTTGATATGAATGCGGGTTTTATCAAAGGCAGCACTATGGTTCTGAAAACAGTCGGCACATCGGCCCCCAAATCCTGTGCGGCTTCTTCTATTGCAGGATCAATCTGACGCAGCGTGGCGATTCCGCCTTCGACACCTACCGGCAGTTCTCTGACCACATAGTTTATTATTATTATCGCCGCTGTGCCCACCAATATTATGGGGGGTTTGTTGAATGCGAGTATGTAGCTGATACCTATGAGTGTTCCTGGTATTGCGAAAGGTATCATTATAAGCAACTCAAGACCTCTTTTCATCGGGAATTTTTTTCGGACTATTATCATCGCAGCCATCATGGCGAGCAGACCCGCAATCGGTGTGGCTATGGCGGCGAGTGTGGTTGTGTCCATTATCGCGTCTTTGCCTCTCTGAAGAGCTTCCGTCCAGTTTTCGAGTGTGAAAGTGTAATCTATTCCCCAGTTTTTAACAAAGCAGCCTGCGATTATGGTGCCGTACAATCCTATTAAAAATACCACTATTACTATCATCAATATTTTCAGCACGTTTCTCACAGGTTTTGAAGTGAGCTCGGTGAGGTATGCGGAAGGTTTTCCGGTTACTGTCACGTAAGACTTACGGCTGACTACCTTTCGCTGTATCAGGAAAGCTGTTATCGTCGGCAACAGCAGTAAAATGGACAATGCGGCACCGTTTCCCAGGCGGTTCATTCCGGTTACTTCAAGATATGCTTCTACCGAAAGAACCCTGTAGTCTCCCGAAAGGATAAGTGGGTTTGCAAAATCGGCCAGTGAATTTGTGAATACCAGAAGCCACGCACTCAATATACCGGGTATCGCGAGCGGGAAGGTGACAGTTCTGAAAGTGGTGAATTTGTTGGCACTGAGGTCGAGAGCGGCATCTTCAAGTGTCGAGTCTATAGCCTGCAACACACCCACCATAGTCAGGAAAGCTATCGGGAACATCCCCATTGTCTGAACCAATACCAGTCCACCCAAACCGTAAATGCTGAAATTGGTTATACCCAGCAATTGTTTGGTTATGAGGCCGTTGTTTCCGAGCAGCAATATTATTGAAAGTGTGAGCGAAAAAGGCGGTGAAATTATCGGCAGAGTCGCCATAGTGCTGAAAAATTTCTTGCCTTTTATAGTGGTACGAGTTACCATGAATGCGAACAGGAACCCTATCAGAGTTGAAAATGTCGCAGTCAGTAACCCAAGTTGTATGCTTCCCCAAAGTGCCGACATATACTGTTTTGTCGTCAGTATGTTCTGCCAGGTTTCAAGTGAAAACTTTCCATCCTTGAGAAAAGTAAGCCTGACGGCTTCAAAAAGCGGGTAAACAACGAATAATCCCACTATTATGAACAGACCGAGTATTATGAATCCCATTCCGGGGTCTCTGGTGAATTTCGATATCGAAAATATCAATATGAAAATTATTATCACGGCTATGGCGAGTATGTCCATCAAAGACATGAACTTATCGAAATCTTCCGTGCCGAATGCCAGCAGCAATGCTCCCGAAGTGAATCCGTCTTCATCCAGTACCGGTGCGAATATGAGGGTGGAACGCCTGCCGTTGACTTCGTAATATTTCGTTGAAAAATAAATCTCGTCGTAAGCAGTGCTTTCCAATCCCTTTTCAAATTCCGGAGATTTTTCATTTTCCGTGAACAGTTCCATCATGGATTGATTGTTGTAAAACGGCTGTAATTCGTCAAAACCGGGTATACCCGAAAAATAAATCGCGGAAACATTTTCAAAATCTTTTTCAATTCTATCTATCCATTTCTGGGCTCCTTTCGAATCTTCCGGAGCAGAAGCTATTATGGCAGATACTGTGGATTTCTGATTTTTACCAATCACCTGCGAGAAACTGTTTTTTATATTGTCAAAAATCCAGTAATCGAGGGAACATACGAATCCAAGCAGTATTATAAACACTATTATTTTCTTTTTAGTGATCAAGATATCACCTCATATTCCATTTTGTTGTATACGGGTCAAAAAAAATCGGGTTCATATTTCTGAGTATGAACCCGAAGTGTTGTTTAAGTTTAAATGCTATTGTGAACCTATTTCTTTGTTCCAGCGTTCAACCAGTCTCTCTTTGTTGGAAGCATCCCAAACGAGATCCTGGGTGACTGTTTTCAATTTTTTTACATCAATCGCTATTTTGTCAACCGGTGCATCCTGAGAAACAGGTACCACGTACCAGCTTGCGAATATCTCGAGGGCGTCTTTGGAAAGAATCCAGTTGTAAAGTTTTTTCGCGTTAACCGGTTCGGGTCCGTCTTTTATAAGAGACATCGAAGCAATTTCAAATCCTGTACCCTCTTCCGGAACCGTTATCTCAATCGGTGCTCCGTTTTCTTTAAGTCTGACAAGGTCATGGGCATAGCCTATGGCAAAAGGTATTTCGCCTATTGCACAGCTCTTTCCGCCTGCCGATCCTGATTTTGTGTACTGTTCTATGCTTCTGTCGAGTTTCTTCAGATAGAAGAATGTGAAGTCTTCATCGTGATGAAAAATTTCCAGAAGATTAGTTATCACGTTATATGCGGTTCCGGATGTATTCGGATTTGCGACTCTCACCAAAGATTCATATTTTGAATCTATTATGTCCAGCCATCCCGTCGGAGGTTCGAGTCCGAGCTCGGCTGCCCTGTCTTTGTTGGTGGCAAATGCGAGTGGTCCTATATACAGGCCGATCCAATAATAATCCGGATCTCTGTACTGTTCCGGCGTGTTTTTAGCAACCGGGGATTTGTAAGGTGCGGTCAGACCTTTCTGTTTTGCTTCGATATGGCCAAGGCCTACTCCGCCTGCCCAAATGGATGCCTGCGGATTTTCCTTTTCGGCTTCGAGCCTGGCAGTTGCTTCTCCTGTGGAGAGTCTTACCCATTCCACTTTTATGCCTGTTTCCTGTTCGAACTTGTCGAAAAGTTCTTTTGCGAGAGGTTCTTCAAAAGTAGTATAGGCTTTAACCACTTCAGCACTGAATACAACACATGAGAAAATCATTGCGACAATCAATAACGACAACACTTTTTTCATCGACAATTCCTCCTTTTTAATTGTAAGCTCCGCTAATACAATGTGACCTTAAGATATTTTAACACAACTTTTTATAAATTTATAAATCTATATAAATCTAACCGTTGTTTTTCCTTCAAAATAAAATATTATCAAATTCATCTTATTCGGTGACGCATATCATAGAATATTACACAAGAATAATCGTCATAGAAATATATAAAAAACGGAGGGTGAAAAATATGCAGGGAGCATTTCAGGTGGTTACCACCGTAAGTGCGTTGACAGCTTTTTTGGGGGGAATACTGAGTTTCTTTTCACCGTGTATTTTCCCTATACTACCGGGATATGTGGGTTTCATACTCGGAGATACAAAATCCGCCAAAGGAAAAGTTCTGAAATCGCTTGGATTCATATTGGGTTTGTCCTCGGTTTTCATACTCCTTGGCGCTCTTTCGGGAATAATAGGTACCATTCTTGTGGACTTCAAGCAATGGATATCGATAATCGGGGGTATACTCATAATAACGCTCGGATTGTCTTATCTCGAAATTATAAAGCTTCCTAAGTTAAACCTCGTGAGGAAAAACGAAAGGAAAAAAGCTTCGGGTTTTTTCAGTGCCATAGGTCTGGGAATAGCAATATCATTCGTATGGGTTCCTTGTGTGAGTCCGGTTCTCGGCTCAATACTAGTGCTTGCCGCCAATTCCTCGAGTATGTGGCAGGGTATCGGTTTGCTTTCGCTGTACTCTCTGGGTATGGGTATACCGCTTTTTATAATTTCGATGTTCGTTTCAGTCGTCTATAAGATGATGCCCAAACTGCTCATGCACGAAAAGAAACTGAAAATTGCCGGGGGTGTAATGCTTATAGCAGTGGGGATTTTAATGGTTTTCGGATTGCTGAATTATCTGCAGGGCGTTTAGGTTCTGTTGAGTGGGTACAATAGTGTATAATTAACGCAAATTCGAAACAAATGAAGGGGAGGCTTTATGAAAAAGCTGTTTCTTTTATGTCTTGTTGCCGCAAGTGTTTTTATGCTGTCTTCATGCAACATAGATTTTCAGAATCTGTTTCCGTGGAACACTGAAGAATACAAACCTGTGGTTTTCCTGAGTTATGATTTTTCAGACGCTGCGGACGACGGATTTATAGTTACCGATGTGAGCGTGATCGCCACGAAAAAATCGTCAGTTTCCGAAAGAGGTGTTCATACAGTTTCGCTGGCGGTTGATCAGGCCAACAAAATAGCCACTGGTGTGCTGAATCTTCCTTCAAACGGGATTTATGCTTTTTCCGTCGAAATAAGGAGCAATGGATTCGTAATAGGTTCCGGAACGGCGGATTTAAATATAAACAGCAAAGAGTATCCGGTGGGTATTTCAGATTCCGGAAGCAGCTCCGGAAATACGCGGATATCGGTGAATCTTGAAAAGACTTTCGAGATGAAAACCAAAATGGGAATATCTTTCGGTCTGAACCAGTACCAGAATATTTCCAACATACCATTTTGCCTGAACGATGCTGCGGATTTCGAAATCGTCATGAACAGGCAAATGGGAGAAACCGTAATTTCCACTTATACGGGATTGATATTCAGAGACGATATAACAACCGGAGTGCAGGCTTTATGCAACAGAGATTATTCAAAAGACGATATTTTCTTCTTTCATTATGCCGGACACGGAGGACTGGATAACAGGGGGAAAGCATTTCTCGCTATGAGCAATTATTCGAGGGCAAGCGGGTCTTCTTTTTACGTTGAAGACCTTAAAACGCTTCTTGACAGAATAAAGTGCAGCAAAGTGGTAATAATCGATGCGTGTAATTCCGAAGAGTTCACTCAGCTCATCGACGGCAGGGAAGTGTCGGGCGAAGAATATTCGGAAGTTTTTGAAGAGGCCGTACTGTCTTCTTTCTTCGGAGATACGGCGGATTATCGCAGTTCTGATGTCAGGAATTCAGACGGATACTACATTATGGTCGGATGTGCGAAAAATGAATCAAGCTGGGAAACAAAAGAACACCAGAACGGTTTGTTTTCTTTCTATATTTTCGATGGTCTGGGAATGTCAGGGGATGAAAATCCCACAATCGGATACAACGGAACTTACGATGCCGATGAGAATAGCGATGGCAGTATAACTTTCCATGAGATTTTCAGATATTCGTACGATAAAGTATCGAACAAAATCATCAACGGACAATCGGGTCTGCAGCATCCGCAAGCCTTTCCGTTGAATTCTCAGTTTGTCTTATTCAAATATTAAGGGGGAAATGCAATGTTTTGGGTGAGTTTCGTGAACGAACATCCCATATTGTCTTCGATGCTCCAGTTTGCGGTACTGGGTACTGTCGGTGAAATTCTTGGAATGTATGTCAGAACCAGAAAATTATCGATGAAATGGTATATTCTGTTGGGTAAAGCGGCTATTTGGGCTGTGCTTGCGGTTATGATAAAATATGCCTTCACGGGATTCGGGGGATTCGTAGCTGCGCTGGTCGAGCACCAAATGCTGCCGGAGTACGGAACACCTTTTTTCATATCGGCATTCATGAACATAATGTTTGGGCCTATTATGATAGCGTCCCACAGGTTGCTCGACAACCTGCTTGAGCGAAAATGGAACTGGCTTGGAATGAAAGGAGCTTTGCTTACGCTTGTGTGGTTCTGGATTCCAGCACATACGGTGACGTTCATGCTCCCTTCGGATTTCCGTATAACTCTCGCCGCCGTCTGGTCTGTTGTGCTGGGAATAATAATGGGTTTCTTCAAAAAGAAGAATGACAGCCTGAAATAGGAATAGATTTAAATGAATAAAAAATCCCTTCGAAGGGATTTTTTATTTTATACTTCCGCTGGTCAGTCCCTTGACTATGTTTTTCTGTACTGCCAGGAAAAGGAATATCGGGATTAAAGTGGAAAGCAGAATTGCGGCCATCAATTCATTCCAGCGTACTGAGCTGCGGCTGAAAAACTGATAAAGGCCCTGGGCTATCGGCATGAGTTTGTCTTCTTTTATGAGCACCATGGCAAGTATGAATTGCTGACTCCAGCCTGTTATGAACGAATATATGAATATTGCGACCAGTGCAGGTCCCATCAGCGGTAACACCACGCGCGGGATTATGTTGAATGCGTTGCAGCCGTCGACAAAACCCGCTTCCTCTATCTCTTTGGGTATTCCCTGCATATATGAAACCGTGAGCCATGTGGACAGCGGAATGGTGAAAATCGATCCGGCGAGTATGACGGATGTGTACTGGTTGATGAACCCGAAGGTGTCCATTATGTTGAATATGGGTACCAGCAGCATTATCGGCGCGAACATGTTGGCATATATTACAAATATCATGAGTGGTTTTTTTAAAATGAATTTAAAACGTGCAAGTGCATAACCCGAGGGGATGGCCACTGCCAGAGAAATCAGGCTGACGCCTATTCCGTATATGAAGCTGTTCAAAAGGTACAGCGGCAATCTCGGCACGAGTTCGAAAGCCTTCGTGAAATTGCCGAAGGTGATATGATCGGGAAAAAGAGGTGCGGGACTTGGCCAGGGCAAATCGGCAGGACGCAGCGCGGTTATCACCATCTGATATATGGGCAGAAGCATGAATATGGAAAATATTATCGCAAGCATCTGGAATAATACCATTTTTGTTATTCTTCTAGTCCTGGGTTTCATTGTGTTTCACCTTCCTTCATGGTTTTGATGTAGAAAACCGCTATGAATGTGACTATCAGAACCTGAAAAATGGTCATCGCCGAGGCTTTGCCAATTCCGCCGAATTTCAACATTCTGAAAGACGTGTTGTATATAGCTATTGGAAGAGTTTCCGTCGCTCTTATCGGACCTCCCTGAGTTAAAACCCATATTATGTCGAAAGAGTTGAAAGTCCATACCATTGACAACAGACTGACAGTCATGGTAACCGGCTTCATTATCGGCATGGTGATTTTAAAAAACTGCTTCACACTGCCGGCCCCGTCAAGCCTTGCGGCTTCGTAGAGTGAGGATGGGATCGATTGAAGTCCCGATATGAACATTATGACCATGAAAGGCATTCCAGCCCATGCGTCTATCACGAGTGTCGTGGCGAATGCGGATTCCGGGGTCGAAAGAAAAGAAACCGGGCTGGAAACCAAACCGGTTTGCAGCAAAAAACTGTTCACTATTCCAAATTGGCTGTTCAATGTCCAGGCCCACATCATTGCCGCCATCGCCCAGGGTATCGCCCATGGAATAATCAAAAGCGATCGGTAAACCTTTTTACCCGCCAAAAACGGGCTGTCGAGAAGCACCGCGGCAAGTATTCCCACGAAAACCTTGATTATAACCGATAATGCCACCCAAAGCGCGGATCTTCCCAGGGCGCTTACGAAAAGCGAGAAGTTCGGATCGTAGAGTTTGAAATTGAAAAGCCAGGCATAATTATCAAAACCTACGTAAGTTCTGGCTGAGGGGTTCAGGAAAGTGGCTTTGTAAAAAGAAGTTTCGAGTACGTTGAAGAGCGGGAACCCGATGAGTATTATAAACGCGGCCACAAGCGGTATTATCAGTACGTAAGGTACGTATTTCTTTCTCACAAAAATTCCTCTCTTTCAATCATAACGTGTGCGTAAACCCGGTGAAGTTATGAATTATGAATAGTTTGCGGCGAATATGGCCGCCTTTTAACAGGCGGCCGGAAGTACTTCTATTTCTGAAGAAGGTTTATTATGTATTCTGCAGTCCTCAAAGCCTGTTCTGATGTGGATTGTCCGAGGAAAACCGATTGCAGTGAATCTACGACAGCCTCCTGAACGCCTTCCCAGTCTTTTATGTTGAGGGCTTCGGGGACACCGTACTGAATTGCTTCTATGTACGGTTTCCAGAGTTCGGTCTGGAATTCGGGGAGATCTTTCTCGGCGATTATCGGAGGAACGAATCCGAGAGTCAAATCCCATGCTTTCTGACTTTCGAAGCTTGTCATATAATTCATGAACTTAATCGCGAGGTCGACATTTTTTGACTGCGAGCTTATCGATATACAGTCCGTAACTATTACGGTACTGTAAGGAGTTTTTCCCATGGGACCACTCGGAATCGGGAATATTCCCGCGTCTATTCCTTTGGAAATCGCAGTTTTCGCGTTGTGAATGTGATCTATATACATTCCGATCTTTCCCGTTTCGAAAAGTTTTATCAAATCTTCGCGTTTCCATTCGTTTATGCCTGGCTGCGCATATTTGCTGAGTTTAGTATAGAAATCGAGTGCCCCAACCCCATTTGCGTTGCCTATTATCGCCTTTCCTTCCCCGTCGACTATATTTCCGCCGTTGGCGTAAAGGTATTGCTGGAACTGCGTTACCGTAGATACGAATCTCTTACCCGCCATACCTATTCCGTAAACACCTTTATCCGGCATGTGCATCGCAGCTGCGGCAGCCATAAGCTCATCCCAGTTACCAGGCGTTTTGAGTCCGTTTTCCGCGAACATGGTTTTGTTGTAAATAAAAGCCTTTGTGGACATCGCCCTTACTATTCCCCAGATTTTGCCTTCGTACGAAACCGTTTCCCAAACGGTATCGTAATACATATCCTTCTTTTCTTCGGAGAGGTATTCGTCTATGGATATTATTGCTCCCAGATCGGCAAGCGCGGGTATAGAGCGTGATCCGATATACATTATATCGGGTGCGGATCCGGATCCTATTGAAGTTATTATCTTGTTCCAGAGATTATCCCAGCCGACAAACTCCATGTCGATAGCCACTCCCGGATTTTCTTTTTCAAACGCCCTTGCGATTGCTTCCTGATCTTCTATGGTGTACCCCCCACCGATTGGCATGAGTACTCTGAGAGTCTGTGCGGAAAAGGAAATTCCAACGATCATGAAAATCACTAACGTGAAAAGCAGAAATTTCTTCATAATGAATCCTCCTTATAGAATAGGTTTGCTTGGCAGTCAAAAATAATCATAAAAAATCAATAAAAAAGGAAAAAATAGACATTTATGATTATATATATTTTTTTGAAGATGGACAAACTCAAAATGATGCGAATATCGGCCTCATTTTCATTGTTTCCGGCAATATCTCGTTCTTCCTTCCTGTTTCGCCAATATGCTGGATATTTCATGTTAAATATAACCTGTGCTAAAAGCAATCGTAATGAAAAAACATTCGTGGAATCTGTTTTGTTGTGTATAATATTCAAGCATGATCATGAATGCTCAGAGAATAAATAATGGTGGTGAAGGGTAATGCTTTCCGAAGAAAGAAGAATGGAAATATTCAGATACTTGAAGAGAAAATCGAGTGCCACGACTGAAGAACTTATAAATCATTTTGAGGTTTCAGGAAGTACCGTGCGAAGGGATCTTGAAGAGCTTGCCAGGAAAAAACTCATAACCAGGACACATAATGGTGCGGTGGTGAACGCGCCTAATGTCGAAACGGGTTTTTTGATGAATTACAATTCCATGCTTGAAGAAAAGAAAATAGTCGCGAAAAAATCACTGTCTTTCATAAATAACGGTGATTTCATTGCGTTGAGCGGCGGTTCGACCTGCTACATGCTTGCGACTGAAATATGCAATTCCGAATTGGTAGGATTGTCGATACTCACAAATTCAATAAACCACGTGATGCTGCTGCTGCAATCCGACAGGGATTTTGAAATAATCCTTGCCGGTGGAATTCCCAGAAAAGGTACTTATGAATGTGTCGGAGAAATGCCCATACAGATTATACGGCGTTTCAACATAGACAAATACTTCATGGGAGTTGACGGGATATCTATGGAGGGCGGAATATCTTTCAACAACATCGGCGAATCCGAAGTATCGCGAGAGATATTCAAAAGAAGCAGACAAATATTCGCCATAGCCGATCACAGTAAATTCTCGATAACAAGGCATTCGAAAGTATGCGAACTTTCCGAACTCGATGCGATAATAACCGATGAATCCAATGAACTTTTCAGGGAGAAATATCAGAAATACGGCATAAATATAGTATAAATAATCCGAATACAAAATATCCCGTGCATGAATTAATCAATTGCACCCTGATAATTCTCCGCCCGCAGGCGGAGAATTATTTTTTGTTACTCGCATATTTAAATCAAAATATATTTGAAAAAAACATAATATGATGTATAATAATCAATAAAATAGTTAATCGTGATCGTATATGATTATATCAATCGATAAAAATACCGAGGGAGGATAAACTATGATTACCTTGAAAGAAATACGGGAACAACCTGAAAAATTGAAATTGATATCGGAAAATTACCGATCCCTTACGGACAGTTCGAAATCTTTCATAAACCGCAATGGCTTTAAAAAAATCGCATTTGTTGGATGCGGAACTTCATATTATCTTTCTATGGGGCTTGCATATCAGCTGGAGAGATTGTCTTGCGGAAAAACAGAAACCTGTTTTTACAGCGGGTCGGAGATTATGTTCAATCTGAGAAAGCCCGACAGCAAAACATTGATTGTGGGCGTGTCAAGATCGGGTGAATCCTCCGAGACGGTAAGGGCGCTTGAAGTCAGCAAAGCTGCAGGCTGTAAAACTCTCGCTGTAACTTGCGAACCGAATTGCTCTATGACAAAAGTAGCCGATGAATCTATCGTACTCGATTTCATGAAAGAGGAATCGATTGTCATGACGAAATCTTTCACATCCATGGCTTTTGTCATGTCGGCCCTTTTCAGGGATTTATTCGATGCTGGGAATTTGGATGATTATCTGTTCGAAATACCTCAAGTTGCCGGGGAAATACTCCGAAGGACCGAAAAACTGTATTTGGAAACGGATTTCAGCATGTATGACAGATTTGCCCTTCTGGGATACGACGAATATCTGGCCGCATGTATGGAAGGGTTGATAAAGGTAACCGAAATGTCACTTGCCGAAGCGGACGCATTTCAGACCCTGGAATACAGGCATGGACCCAAATCAAAGGTGGACAAGAGAGCATTTGTCGCCATTTTACCCAGCAGTCTGATTTGGCGCGAAGAATTGAAAGTTGCCAGGGAAATGGCCGGAATGGGCGGTTATGTTCTGAACGTTTCAAACGTGGAATTCGAAGGATGCGGAAATATTCGCACGCTTTACAACGGGGATGATTACGGAGACTGGATGTTAAGGGTAATTCCTCTGCAGCTCATCGGAGTTGAAAAAGCACTTTCGAAGAGCCTGAATCCCGATCAGCCACAGAATTTGACGAAAGTGGTGAAGCTTTGATGAGATGTTTTCTGGGTGTCGACTCCGGCGGTACGAAAACCAAAGCGGTAGTTACTTCCGTCGATGGAATAACTCTGGGGTATGCACTCGCCGGATCGACCGATATTGTGAATGCGGGCAGGAAAAATGCCGTCCTTGAAATATGCGGATGTGTGAATACCGCGATGGAAATGGCAAATGTGCGTATCGGGGATATAGAATTCTCATGCTTTGCAATGTCTGGTTATGGTGATGTTGTAAGTGCTTATGAAGATATAAACGAAGTCGTCGATTCCGTGGTTTCCGGAAGCAGATTGATAATCAACGATGTCAGAGCAGCTCTCGAAGGAGCTTTCCCGCTTACGGCCGGTGCGATAGTCCTTGCCGGCACCGGAGCCATGTGTATGGCTAAAAACGAATCGGGAGAAATTTTCAGAACGGATGGCTGGGGAGAACACATAGGGGATATCGGCAGTGCATATTATATAGGTCAAATGGGGTTGAGGGAAGCGTTTAAATCGTATGACGGCAGAAGTACCGAAGGTGAACTTTTGCGCAAGGCAAGAGAATACTCGTCCGAAAATGCCGGGAATGTTTGTGATGCCGATATTAAAAATATAATAGATAGCTGCAAAGGCAAAAATATTAGAGCGTACATAGCCGGATTCGGTAAAAAAGTGGATGAAGCTGCAGAATCGGGTGACGCGACCGCAATGGGAATACTTGAAGATGCCGCCGGAGAACTTTTCGCTTCGCTTAAAGCCGTGGTGAGGAAATCCGGTATCAAATCAGGGGATAAAAAAATTAAAGTGTCTTTGACCGGAAGTGTTTTTAATTCGGAAATAGTTAAATCTCGCTTGATTGAAAGAATTTCCGGCGAAGGGTTCGAATACGTCGCTCCCGTACTCAGTCCGGAATACGGTGCGGTAATAATCGCGGCATCATGTGTCCTGGATGAAGGCGGATTACGTGTTTTTTTGAGTAACCTCGTTGAGAATAATTGTGACCGTTGATGCCAAAACGTTTTTTTACGGGCTAATGTAATTTTGATAAAAAGAATTTTCCTGATATAATCCTCCATGGTAAAACCTCCACCTTTATAGGTGAATCAGTACCAAGTCTTAATAGGGAAGTCGGTGTAAATCCGACGCGGACGCGCCACTGTAAACGAAGAGGCATTGCATCATAGCCACTGGGAAACCGGGAAGGGATGTTTGCCGTTATCATTCGTAAGCCAGGAGACCTGCCTTGAAGTGGAGAATCCCCTTTTCTTTCGCGATAAGGAAAAGGAAAATAATTATGGAGGGGTTTACATGAGAAAACTCATTACTTTCGCGATTCTTTTTGCAATGCTTGCGGTATTTTCTTTTTCTTTCGTACTGATTGACGACATGGGAAGAGGTGTCGAAATCAACGGCACACCTCAAAGGGTAATAGTTGCCGCACCTTCTCTGACCGACTATCTCGTGAGATTGGGCCTATCGGATAAAATAGTTGGTGTGACCGACTGGGATGTTTTCGACTCAGAAAGAATTGGTCAGCTTGTTCCGTTGAACATAGAAAAAATAATCTCGCTTGAACCGGACCTGGTTTTGATGACAGGGGGTTTTCAGGCTCCGGAGGTCAACAAGCTCGAAGAATTCGGCATCACGGCTGTCGTTCTGAATCCCAATTCCTTTTCGGATATATTCAGAACCACGAATCTTCTTGCGACGGTTTTTGGAGTATATGAAACCGGGAAGGCCCTTGTGGCGGACATGCAGAAGAGAGTGGATGCAATCGCAAAAGAAAAAGCCTATAAGATTCCGCTCGGAGAAAGAAAAAAAATATTCTATGCCATGATTTCCGGTGCGGAGATAAAAGACCTGTACACTTGTGTCCAGGAGTCTTTCCTTAGTGAAGTGATATCGCTCGCCGGCGGTATAAACATAACAGGAAGTTATTCTGGGCCAAACGGCTGGCTTCCCGTCAGTGTGGAATTTGTCGCAGCCGAAAATCCCGATGCGATGCTTGTCCCCTATTACTTCGAGGGAGGGCAGCAACCTATGCTCGATGCTATAAACTCCTTTTCACCGTGGCGAAATGTCAATGCGGTTCTGAATCAGGAGCTTTATCCGATAGACGGTAATGCGGCCAGTTATGCCAATCTTGGTCTTGTAGCGCTTCTTGAACAGGTATATGAATCACTTTACGGAGAATAACGGAGAATTGAATTTGAAAAAATGCAGGGGGAGAGTGTTTCTCCCCGTTTTGTTTTTGTTGATTCTGATGGTTTTCATAATCATCAATATTTCCATAGGCACAATAAACATACCTTTTATCGATGTAATAAAGGCTTTATCGGGTGGAGAGGTCGAGAAAAAGTATTCGAGGATAATTTTCGACATCAGAATTCCGCGTGTGCTGATGGGTATTCTGTGCGGGGCCACCCTTTCGGTTGCGGGAACACTTTTTCAGGCTTTGCTTAGGAATCCGCTTGCCGATCCCTATATTCTCGGAATTTCTTCCGGAGCCGCTTTCGGCACCGTACTTTCCATTGCCGCTTTCGGTACCGCGGGTGTGTTGACGCCGATTTTCTACAATCTTCCTTTCATGGCTTTTCTGTTTGCGATGATATCGGCTTTCTCCACTTATTTCATCGCGAGAAAAGGAGGGAAAATCCCCGTTGTGGATCTGATACTTTCGGGTGTCATAATGAATTTCCTTTTCAGTGCCGGCACGACATTCGTGATCGTTTTCGGGTGGAGAAACGTGCAGCATGCCACCTACTGGCTTATGGGAAGCCTTTCGGGAGCGAGCTGGAGTAAAGTCATACCGATGATATTCGTCGCATCCGGAGGTGTATTGACCGGTCTGATGTTTTCAAATAAACTGAATGCGATATCCCTTGGCGAGGAAGAGGCCATAAATCTCGGGGTGAACGTTGAAAAACTCAAGATACTGATATTCGTTGTGGGCACTCTTCTGACGGCATACTGTGTCACCGCAACCGGCATAGTCGGATTTGTCGGTTTGATCATGCCGCATACAGCACGGCTCATATTCGGACCGAATCACAAGATCTCCGTTCCCATGAGCGCGCTTCTGGGAGGCATATTTCTTTCCGTATGCGATACGATAGCACGCTCCGTGTTCCAACCGACAGAAATGCCTCTGGGGACTATAACCGCACTCGTGGGAGCCCCCATATTCGTATACCTGCTCAGGAGGGGAAGGAAATAAAACGACGATATCTCGAAAGAGTCAGAGATTTATCAGAACCATGGCGGATGCGGCCATCAGAATTGCGGTTTTTTCTTTGAAATTCAACCTTTCACGGAAAATCAAATAACTCCCCAGATTGATAATTAGTATGCTGCCCGCAGAATATATCGGGAATACCACGGATGATTTCAGAGTGTCAAGCGACAGTATCAGAAAATACGAAGAAAAATAATTCGGTATTCCGACTGCAATGCCGATTAGAAAATCGCTTTTGAGCGTTTTTTGACTTCTTCTTTTAAGCAGCGCGAATGCAGTGCTTATTATGAATGCAGTGAGAAATAGAAAAAACAGGAAAGTGCTCTTGTATTCCATTGGGAAATAATTCTGGAATATTTTCCCGAAAAATTCGGCCATTCCTCCGAAAAAGAAAAGCAGCAGAAGATGAAAGTGGAATTTTGAAATATTTTTATCTCTGTTTACGTTTTTTGTTGGTATGTAAACTATAGCTACCGACAGTAAGGCTACGGATATTCCCGCTATTTGAACGGCTCCTGGTATTTCATGCCACAAGAGAATTGACAGTATCATGGGCAGTAAAATGCCCATCTTGCCAAAGGCGCCGGAGAGGGACGCACCGCTTTTTTTTATACAAATCTGGTAGAACAGGAACGAAAGGAAGAAAAAAATACCCCCACAAATACCCAAAAGAGATATGTTAAGGATTAACGAGGTGTTTTCGAGTTTTATTCCCGTAAAAAAGCTCATTGAAAAGGCCATCAAATAATTAACCGAGGTAATCGAGTACCTGTTGGAGTTTCTGTCTTCACTGAACTTGAATATCAAGGCTATGGATGCGCTGCAAATTATCGCAAAAATCAGAAAAAGCATTTTCTACCCCCGTTTTTGGAGTATTATACCTTATAAATAAGGTTTGCTAACGATTCTCGTCAGTTTGTTTTTTCGATAATAAGGATATTTTGTGTATAATTCAATGAAACTAATTATAAAGGGTGGTTAGATGTCGGAAAATAATGTGCACAGGCTGGAGTACGGTGACAGGGAAATTATACTTATCGGTACGGCGCACGTTTCAAAAAAGAGTGCTGAAGAAGTCAAAGAAGTAATAGAAACTGAGGTTCCCGATTCAGTCTGTATTGAACTCGATGAAGGCAGATACAAATCGGTAAAGGACGAAGATTCATGGAAAAACATGGATATAATGAAGATAATAAAGGAAAAGAAAACCACACTGCTGCTCGTAAATCTCATACTGTCATCTTTCCAGAAAAGAATGGCTAAACAGATAGGTGTAAATTCCGGTGCGGAAATGATACAGGGAATAAAATCCGCAGAAGAAGTCGGCGCGAAGCTGGTTCTTGCCGACAGGAACATTCAGATAACTTTTTCAAGAATATGGAGAGGGCTTGGGATAGGCGGTAAGATGAAGCTCATATTCATAATCTTCGGCAGTATTTTTTCAAATGAAGAGATAAGCGAAGAAGAATTGGACAGGTTGAAAAACGAAGACATGCTTGCCACAGTTCTCGGAGAACTGTCGGACGGATTTCCGCAGCTGAAAAAGACGTTGCTTGACGAGAGGGACCAGTATCTTGCGAAGAAAATCAAAGACGCACCCGGAAAGAAAATCGTCGCTGTTGTCGGTGCCGCACACGTTCCCGGAATCAAACAGGAGCTGTACAAAGAACAGAATCTTGAAGAGCTTAATTATCTGCCCCCAAAGAAGAATAAATGGAAATACGTTGCATGGGCAATACCCGTTCTGATAATAGCCCTGATAATAGCAACTTTTGTAAACAACAAGTCCGCCGGATTTGACCAGATTCTATACTGGATACTCTGGAACGGGTCGCTGTCGGCAATCGGTACGATCGCAGCTTTCGGACATCCGTTTTCAATAATCACATCCTTTGTCGTGGCGCCTATTACTTCCCTGAACCCGCTGCTTGCCGCAGGCTGGTTTGCAGGTTTCGTGGAAGCCGTGGTCAGAAAACCCAAAGTATCCGATCTTGAAAATCTGTCGCAGGATGTCATGACTGTAAGGGGATTTTGGAAGAACAGGTTCACGAGGATATTGCTCGTGATAATATTTGCCAACATAGGTAGCGCTTTGGGAACCTTTATCGGCGGTGCGGAAGTTGTCAGGGTGTTTTTCCAGTCTGTCGGAAAATAATTTTAGGATTTCAGTTTTGAACGATGAATAATTAAGGGGTGTATAAAATGTTTCCGAGATTGTCGATATATCTTGACAACATAGTGGGCAACGCCGAATATCTTAACGGAATGTGCAAATCGAAAAATATAGCACTTTCTGCGGTTACAAAAGTTATTTGCGCTGAAGAAACCATAACGCGGGCACTGGTTGAAAGAGCGGGAATCGGTATGCTTGCCGATTCCCGGACGGAGAATCTGAGAAAAATAGATTCCTATGGGCTTGGTGTTCCGCTTTTCCTGTTGAGAATACCAATGTTGAGCGAATTACAGCTCGTTGCAGATCATGCCGATTACACACTGGTTTCCGAGATTAAAACCGCAGAAAAGTTGTTGGGTATCAAAGGGATAAAAGATACCAGGCTCGTTTTCATGGTGGATGTCGGTGATCTGAGAGAGGGAGTCTGGTTTGAATATGCTGCCGAAACCATCAGGAAAGTCAAGGACATCGCAGGCGATAGGCTCGTGGGAATCGGATGCAACGTCGGTTGCTTCTGCGGAGTGATACCTGATGTTGTCAACACACAGATCGCTATAGATCTTGCCGAGGAGTTTGATCTGAAAATGGTTTCGACCGGAAACACCGCCGCGATTAAATTGATAGAGGACGGTATTCTTCCTGAAGGAGCGAATCATTTCAGGGTAGGGGAATCGATAATGCTGGGTACGGATGTAACTCGAAACAGACTCGTTCCGGATCTGAGCCAGAAAACTTTCATACTCGAAGCCGAGGTGATAGAAGCCAATTCCAAACCTACCGTACCGTTTGGTGAAGTCGGGTTCGACGCTTTCGGAAGAAGGGCGAAATTTGAAGACAGGGGAATAAGGAAGAGAATAATACTCGGCATGGGCGAACAGGACATCATATCGACCGGACTGATTCCTCTGGACGACGGTATGAAAGTGCTTCATGCGAGCAGTGACCACACTATAGTGGATGTTACCGACTGTGAAAAAGAATATGAAATTGGCGATATAGTGTATTTCAGAGTTTCGTACGGCACCTTGCTCAAAGCAATGACCTGTGAGTACGTAAACAAGCATTTTGTGTTATAATAATCTGGAATATGCCAATAAATCGAAAGGGGGAAATAAGCTTATGAAGAAATTCCTTTTATTAGTTCTTGTTGTGCTTCTGGCGGGGGTTATGGCATTCGGACAAGCAATTCCATTGGGAGATATACCTCCAAATCATTGGGCTTACGAAGCGGTAAAGTATCTTCTCGAGGCCGGTGTTGTGAGTGGAATGCCTGATGGGACGTATCAAGGTAATTCAGCTGCTACGAGATATCAGGTTGCGGTGTATCTTTACAGGGCCATTGAGTATATGAAATCATCTCTACCCTATCTTAAAGCCGAAGATATGGCCGGATTCATGAAAGAACTTGACAGTTTGCGATTGCTGGTGGATTCTGTTGCCAACAACGCAGAAAATGTCGGAACAGAGTATCAGAAATTATCCATGCAGCTTTCCGCAATCCAGAATGACATCAGCGAACTCAGAACCATGAAAGGTACCATAGCATCATACGATTCAAGAATGATGACACTTGAAAACGGATACGGCAGTGTCAAAGATTCCGTCAGCTCCTTGCAGGGCAGTGTTTCGGGTATTTCCAGCAAGGTGAGTACGGTGGAGAACAACGTCAGGTCTTTCTCCAGCGATATAACTTCTCTTAAAGCATCCGAAAACAGGCTTACGACAGATGTTTCCGATCTAAGCAAAAGAATTAAGGCCGCAGAGACACTTCTCGGAGGCGTAAACGTTCTTGAACTCAAGAGCAGCGTATCAAAAAACAGTGACAGCATACTCAGAATGGAAGGTCAGGTAAACAGCATGACTTCCAAATACAGTTCTGTCGAAAGCGAAGTTGCCAAGAACACTTCCAGACTCGGAACGCTCGAGTCTTCAATGTCGGCACAGAAGCTTCAGATGAGCAACATGAGTTCGAAATTTGACGGATTCGAAACGCAGATGCAGAACATATCAGCGGATTACGAAGGTTTTAAAAGCGATATACTTCCAAAGGTTACCAAAAACAGTTCTGACCTCGTGAACAGCAATAGAAAAATACAGGAACTTCAAATACAGATAGATGCTCAGTACACCGAGCTCAACGGTAAGTTCACGCTTCCGACATGGCTTGGCGTCGGGGGAGTGGTTCTCGGAGTTGCGGGAGTCGGAGTCGGAATCTACTCCCTTCTGTACGCACAGAACCTTTACAACACATATCATAAAGACCAATAATCAAAGTTTTATTTAATAAAACAAAAAAAACAGCCTCCTTACGGGAGGCTGTTTTTTTATAGGAATATTTCGGTCCGATGTAGAATTGTTTATTGTATCGCTTTGGTAAAATTACATAAGGGAGAATAAAATTGAGAGAAGTTGCATCTGGAGTTGTCGTTTTTGACAACCCTTTCGGAGGGTCCAACGTAACGGCGATAACAAGTGAAGAAGGTACTATTCTTGTCGATTCATCGTTATTTCCTTCAAAAGCCGAGGAGATAAGACTTTATGTTAACAGGCTTCTTCACAGTGAAATAATGCTGGTGATCAACACACATTACCATCCGGACCATACTTTCGGAAATTCCGGGTTCAAAACCAACGTTTTGTGCTGTGAAGAAACGGAAAAATATTTTGAGAGAATGGATTCGGCATACCTCGAATCGATTTTTTCAAGAGACGAAGAACTCAGAAAGGAAAGGGTGCTAATAGTCCCTCCCTTTGAAACATTCAGAGATTCGTACGAGATTAAATTCGGCGGATACACGATATACCTTGAAAGAGTCGGAGGCCATACTCCGGATTCCACCATCGTCAAAATACCGGATAAAAAAGTCGTTATATGCGGCGATCTTGTCATAAACGGCTATCATCCCGAAATAGTAAGCGACAGCGATATAAGAGAATGGGTAAAAGTACTGAAGTCGATAAAGCGAGAGAAATACAGTCATATAATATGCGGGCACGGAGACGTGTCAAGAGATTCGGAAATAGACAGAATGAGGCTTTATCTTGAGAAAATGCTGATGATACACGAAAACAGAGGAGACATAGAGAACATAATATACAATTTGAGGGAAGATTCCAATTTCAGAAACAGAAAAATGAATGAGATATTCCTTGAAAGCCTTAAATACTTGCTTGCAGAAGTTTGAAATTTTCACATAACAATTCCTAATTGTTTTCATAATGTTCTTCAAAGGGGTTGCAATTGCCCGGAATTTATGATAAAATGTACCTGCTTCTGATTAAGAGCGACTAAAAGAAGCACAAGGCAACAAGTGAACTGCTAGCTCAGTCGGTAGAGCACATGACTTTTAATCATGGGGCCGTGGGTTCGAGTCCCACGCGGTTCACCATCTGGTGGGCGCGAGAGTGGCGGAATTGGCAGACGCGCTGGACTTAGAATCCAGTGGGATAATTCCCGTATGGGTTCAAGTCCCATCTTTCGCACCAAGGTTTGTTAGTTGTTGCGGATGTAGCTCAGCGGTAGAGCACCTGCTTGCCAAGCAGGGGGTCGCGGGTTCGAATCCCGTCTTCCGCTCCATAAAGGAATCTCTTTGAGATTCTTTTTTTTTTTGCGAATAACAATTCAAAATCCATAAAGATTTTTACGTAAATCCCTGTCAATTATTTTATTAAAATTCACAAAGGTCTTTTTCTTGCCATTCCGGGTTTTCTGGGATACTTTGACGGAGTCTCGCCATGTTTTTTTATGGATATCAAACAGCGCAGGAATTTCATGTCCTCATAATCCAGTTCGTATTCAAAGATTTTATCTTCGGACAATTTCAGCTGCTCGAGTGCGTTTGAAGATTCAAGCAATTCTTCGGCATAGTTCGGGCCTTTCAGCAGTAACAGCGTTCCGTTGAGTTTTAAAAGAGGAGCGGCGTATTCGCAACATATTCGTATTGGGGCAAGCGCACGGGAAGTTATGAAATCGAATTTACCCCTTTCTTCTTTGCCGAAAGTTTCCAGCCTTCCCTTGTACACCTTCGCATTCCTGATTTCCAAATCTGTCAAAACTCCAGCCAGGAATTCCGCTTTTCTGCCTTCGGTTTCAACCAGCGTGAAATCCGATTCCGGAAAAAGTATCGCGAGAATTACCCCAGGCATACCTCCGCCGGAACCCATATCCGCAACTTTACCGCTGATTTTGAAATCTTCATCGGAAAAAGGTATCAGAATGTCTTTAAGGTGTTTCTCACGGATCTCTGAAGGGTTTTTAAAGCTTATCAGATTCTGTACCCGATTTCCTGCGAGCAACGCTTCGAGGTATTTTTCTATTTTATTTATTTGATTGTCTGTCATAGACATATTCACCGTTTATTCGAATTTTTGTTTTGGTCGTCAAATATCCGTTTTTTTTAAGGAATGTCATTATAATATTCGTCAGCAACGAATAATACTTGATGGTGAGAAATGCCAGAAGCATTGAAAACAGGTACCAGTACTTTTCGAAGACACCATCCAGAAAAGTTCCGCCGGAAGTGATAAGCCTCAGGGATAAAAATTCCCCAATCAAGTCGTACAATGTAAGTAAAATGAAAACGGGGAGAAACCTTTTCTTTTTTATATGAATCTGATAAATCGCCACTATAGCACCCTGTATGTAGAATGCGTACAGCAGGAAGCCGGGAAGATCGTTAAACAGGAATATCAAAAAAAGTGTTGTCAAAGAAGTTTCCAGAAACCATCGCCCTTTCTGAAGAAACATTCCCGCCAAAATAGGCAGGGGAGATATTATAGCGGCAATATCTCCCAGTACCGGTAAGAATCTCTGCATCGTGAACAATATGACGCATAAGGCCGAAGAGACACCCGCAAACGCCACGCTGCTGCTCTGTGAGATTCTTTTTTTGTCCATCAGATCTGTTCTACGATTTTTATGATATCGCCGGTTTTCAGGAACGATGCATTGGCTTCGTCCGTATCGACATGAAATTCGAGTGCGTATTTGTCACTGACCCTCACAAGCACATCCATGAAAAGTGTTTTTCTGCCTTCGGTGTCGAGGTATACGGAAACCATATCTTTATCTTTGGTACCGAAGAATTCGGCATCTTCCGGTGTCATGTGTATATGTCTTTTCGCGAGTATGAGTCCATTTTCGATTTCAACCTCGCCACAAGGCCCGACAAGTTTGATTCCGGGTGTGCCTTCCAAATCCCCCGAGTCCCTTACCGGTGGTACTATTCCGAGCTTATAGGCGTCCGTGAGGCTTACTTCGACTTGTGTTTCTTTTCTTACCGGTCCGAGTACCCTGACTCCTTCGAAAGTTCCTTTGGGACCCACCAGATTTACTTTTTCCTTGCAGGCGAACTGACCGGGCTGTCCGAGATCTTTGATCGGTGTTAAACATGCGCCTTCACCGAATAATTTTTTCAGATCATCTTCCGAAAGATGAAGATGTCTTGCGGATACGCCGGCCGTAATCTCTCCGTTTTTTAGCTTCATAAAAAGCATCCTCCTTCTGTCATTATTTGAATGTAGTTTATTCTGTTTTGTGGTCGCTTCTCGATTGAATTTCAAGTGTGTTGGCTATTATCCTGAGTACCTTTCTGAACTCGTCGACCAAAAACGGGTCTATAGTAGAAAAAAGCTGTTCGACAAACTCGGTTCTCCTCGATATTACCCTTTCTATTATTATCTTACCGCTTTCGGTGATTTTCAAATCCCTCACGCGCCTGTCTTCGTCCGAAACGGAATATTCCACGTATCCTTCTTCTTTTAGCTTGTTCACCAATCCGGTGACGGTACTTTTCGCCACTCCGAGTTTCATGCTGAGTTCAGTCATCGTAGAATTAGACCAGTTAATCCATTGCAGTACGTCGAACTGGGCGGGGGTGATATTGTAATTACCTTCTTTTATGACTTTTCTTCCCTCAGCCTTTATCCAGCCCGCCAGTTTTCTTAAAATCTTTTCGAGTTCAACATATTTGTCCATCTTTTTCGACTCCTTTCAGAACCACTGTTATTTCTCCTTTGACTTCAGTAGAAAAATGGTTTAAAGCTTCCTCAACGCTGCCTTTGAAAAATTCCTGGTGTATTTTTGTCATTTCTCTTGCGATAAAAATATCTCTGTTGCCTAAAATATCGAGAATATCCTTCAAAGTCTTCAAGAGTCTGAACGGCGATTCGAAGAAAATAACAATACGTCTTTCATCGATCATGTTACGGAGGTATCTTCTGAGCTTTTTATCACGCGGAAGAAATCCTTCGAATATGAAAGAACCTGAAAATCCGGATGCGGCATAAGCTGAAATCGGTGCGCTGGGTCCGGGGATTACGTCAACTTCTATACCCTCTTCATGGCATCTGCCCACAAGATAAGAACCGGGATCGGATACCACAGGCATTCCCGCATCGGATACCACGGATACGCTTTCTCCGTTCTTTAGCCGTGATATGACATACTCCGTCTTCGATATCATTTTCTGCTGCGAGAAAGATATCACTTCTTTTTTGCCGATTTTCAGAAGATTAAGTAAATTTATTGTCCTCCTCGTATCTTCGGCGAGGATGAAATCACATCCTTCAAGTGTTCTGAACGCCCTTATGGAACAATCGTCAAGGTTACCGATAGGCGTGGCTACGATACTCAGTTTCCCGTATCTGACATCTTTAATCATCATAAAAACACCCTAAAACCTTGCCGCACATCGTCAAGGTTACCGATAGGCGTGGCTACGATACTCAGTTTCCCGTATCTGACATCTTTAATCATCATAAAAACACCCTAAAACCTTGCCGTACATCGTCAAGGTTACCGATAGGCGTGGCGACGAGGCTCTCAATTTCCGAAATCCTCCAAAAGCTTTTTCACACGGAGGAAGTTGTCTTTTGCCACACCGTATTTTTCCTTCGTTTCCTCTATGACTATTTCATCTGCATTTTCCATGAATTTACAGTTTGAAAGCTTTTTTTCAAAATGTTCCACATCTTTTTCCATTTTTTTCAATTCCTTTTCAAGGCGTATTGCCTCTTCATTCCAATTTATCATATCTCCAAGGATTACGAATACCTCAAAGTCGGTGCTGACAAAAGCAGTTGCGGATTTTTCGGGTTTTGAATCACAGTAAACTACCGATTCAGATCCGGACAGGAATTTTACGTATTCTTCTTCAACTTCTTCCAATTTCAGTTGATTTTCTCCGAGCTTGTAAGCTATGTGGAATTTTTTTGAATGAGGTATGTTAAATTCTGCCCTTATGTTCCTTATGCCCCTTATCTGGTTCATTATTCTCTGATATTTTTCCGAGTGCTCCGGGAAAATAAGTTCTGGTTTCGCAACCGGCCATTCGCTTATCATTATGGATGATTTTGCGTTTTCAAGAGGCAATTTCTGCCAGATTTCCTCCGTGATGAAAGGCATGAAAGGATGCAACAGTCTGAGGCTGTTGTCGAGAATGTAAACGAGAACTTTTTGTGTGTTTGTACGTACTGCCGGATCAGAATCCGAATACAAAGTGGGTTTTACGGATTCGATATACCAATCGCAGAATTCGTTCCAGAAAAATTCGTAAATGGATTTTGCCGCTATGTTATAGTCGAAATTATCTATACTTGAAGCCGTGCCTTCGATAACGTTCGCCAAACGTGTGAGTATCCACCTGTCAGCGAGTGTGAGCGCTTCCGAGTCTATATTATCGTCAGGGGAGAATCCCTCAAGATTCATCAGGGCGAAGCGCGAAGCGTTCCATATTTTGTTGGCGAATCTTTTGAAATTGTCAATGTATTTTACATCGAGATTGATATCCCTTCCCTGACCGGCAAGAGTGGCAAGGGTGAATCTCATGGCGTCGGCACCGTATTCTTTCACGACTTCTATCGGATCTATTCCGTTGCCGAGGGATTTGCTCATCTTTCTGCCTTTTTTGTCCCGTATCAGCTGGTTGATGTAAACATCCCTGAAAGGAACCTCGTTCATGAATTCCATACCCATCGTTATCATTCGTGCAACCCAGAAGAATATTATATCGAATCCCGTTGTCAGTACACTTGTCGGGTAATATTTTTTTAAATCGTCCGTATCGTCAGGCCAGCCGAGCGTTGAAAAAGGCCATAATCCAGATGAAAACCACGTATCGAGAACATCTTCATCCTGTTTTAAATTTTCTGAACCACACTTTTCGCATACGGTTGGTATGTCTTCGGATACGTTGACATGGTTGCAGTCCCGGCAATACCAGACAGGGATTCTATGACCCCACCAAAGCTGTCTGGAAATACACCAATCGCGTATTTCATTCATCCAGTTCAGATATACTTTTTTCCAACGTAACGGGTGGAAGCTGACTTTATCCTGTTCCACGGCTTCGATTGCCTTTTCGGCCAATGGTTTCATACTCACGAACCACTGGTCGGAAAGCCGGGGGTCGATAGTAGTGTCACATCTTGAGCAGTGTCCTACGGAATGGCTGTAGTCTTCTATCAGTACGAGAAATCCCAATTCCTCCATTTTCTCGACTATTGCCTGTCGTGCGGCTTTTGAGGTCATGCCTTCGTATTCACCGGCGTTTTCATTCATAAATCCTTTACCGTTCATCACTTCAACAAAAGGCAATTCATGCCTTACACCCATCTGGTAGTCGTTTGGATCGTGGGCTGGTGTTACTTTTACGGCTCCAGTGCCGAAAGAAGGATCCACGTATCTGTCGGCTATGATTTTTATCTCCCTGTTTACTATCGGAAGTATTAAGGTCTTTCCAACGAGATGGGAATATCTCTCATCGGACGGATGTACCGCTACCGCGGTATCCCCGAGCATGGTTTCCGGTCTGGTTGTGGCTATGGTCAGAAATTCTCCGCTATCTTTCACCGGATACCTGAAATGCCACAGGAATGATTTTTCGTCCACGTGATCCACTTCTTCGTCCGACAGCACAGTTTCGCATCTCGGACACCAGTTGACTATATATTTGCCTTTGTAAATCAGGCCTTTATCGAAAAGTGACTTGAAAACTTTTTTAACGGCTTTGTTCAAAGTTTCGTCAAGTGTGAATTTATCTCTGTCCCAATCTACCGAACAACCTATACATTCTATCTGTTCTTTTATATGGCTGCGGTATTCGTTTGCCCATTCCCATGTTATTCTTTCGAATTCTTCCCTACCTATTTCGTCCTTTGAACTGCCTTTTTTCTTCAATTCCTTTTCAATTACATTTTGTGTGGCGATTCCGGCGTGATCTTCTCCCGGAAGCCACAAAACATCCCGACCCTTCATTCTGTTGTATCTGACGGGAATATCCTGGAGGGTGAGGTTCAGAGCATGTCCCATGTGCAGTTTTCCAGTTATGTTAGGAGGCGGTATGACAATTACAAAAGGCTCCCCCTCTCCTTTCGGGGAAAAATAACCCTTGTTCTTCCATTCTTCATACCAGTATTTCTCGATATTCGACGGATCGTATCCTTTGTCCAATGTCGCCATAATAACCTCCTGTAAATTTCTTCAGATATTTTAACGAAAAAAACGCCTTAAAAAGGCTTTTTATATTCTAAGCTTATTCTTAGATCAGATTGAGCGATGTTGATATGGTGCACGAAAAATCGCCACAGCAATGACCATGAGTCATAAATGTCCTCTGTCACGGCTTATCAGAGTATTATAGCATATAATATTTATCAGTGCGATAATTAGTTATTTGGTAGGATGTGAATAAATACATATTAGAAGCTTTTGAAAATATGAATGTGCATGAATGGTTTTAATTTCTACGGTAAGATTATTTTGTTAACGAAGATAAAAAATATGGCAACAACGTGCAATGTTAAAAAAAGCGGCACAAATATCCTGAATTTATTTTTTCTGGTTTTGTGTTTAAAAACAAACATGCCCGCAAATGCTCCGACAGGGCCGAAAAAGGAGAATATCATCAGTGTGTTTTCCGGGATGCGGAATTGTCCCTTTTTTGCCTTCGCTTTATCGACAGCGAAAAGTAAAAACGAAATTATATTCACAAATCCGTACAGGTAAAATGGCAACCATTTCAAAATGAGTCCTCCGAACATGTACTTTCATGTCAATTACATCAAAGTAAAGATATTGTAAAATTATCACACCGTACTTCTATGTTTACCTATTTATGCGGTTCTTGAAAACAGTTATTTTTCGATTAGCTATTCATGGGGTATAGAGGTTGACAGTCAGTTTATAATATGCTATTATTCTGCTGTATAGGATATAAAAAGCGGGTGCCGCGAACACCCGCCCTTTAAAAAATCATCTGCTGTTTGTGTCTTCCTTATCATTGTACCAGATCAAGCTAATTCTGTCAATGTTTTGGAAGTAAATATTTTTTGATCCACCAACACGCTCTTTTCTAAATGAACAGAGCGTTTTTTTATTGATTTTCCTGAAGAAATGTCGGTTTTTGTTTCGCTTTTGTATTTATATATTAAACTATTATAGAAGTGTTTTTTCTTTGTGGTGTATAAAAAAAAGAAAGTGAGAAATTCTCTCACTTTCTTTTCCACAAGGGGGTTGTGAAGGGATTTTTCTATTTAATCGGATTTAATAAGTTGTTATAGTATAACTCAATCTAAAAATTAATTATAAATGTAATATATCATGACTGATAATATCATAAAATAATATGTATGTCAAGTCTTGGTGTTGAATTTAATGGCTTAATGAAGTAAAATTGATCTGTAAATTAAAAGAAGAGGTGTGGAATATGAATCCAAAATACAGGGAAATAATCGAGAACAGGATGATTATTTCGGAGATTGAGAAGAAGTGGAACGTACCTACCAGCAGAGCGGTTGAACTTTTCTGCAAAGCCACGGGCAAAAGAAAACCCAATACCGATAAGCTGGATTCCTGGAGTAAAAACATCATGAGTAAAATCTTAAAGGTTTCTCCGGATGATGGTTGTGGAGGGTGCACGGATAATAAAAAGGATTCCTGTTCGGATGGAGGATGTTCGGGAGGTTGCTGTGGCTGCCATTAAACGGTAACAAAAAGGGAGTTTTGCTTCACAGCTGAATACTTTTTCCAAGGGGGTTTTTGATGAACTTACCGTTTTTGTTTACCGAGGAAAGTGTCGTATTGCCATCCTGGTTCATCTTGTTCTTCGTGATTTTATTCGTGCTGGCTGTTTTGCTGGTTGCCGTCATCATTTTTCAGTATTTCAAAATCAAACAGGCTGAAGAAATTGCGGATGAAAATCAAAAGACTTTTAAAAGCGAGAAGGATGAAATGATTCTAAAACTGTCATCCAGTGAGGATAGAAATCTTTTTTTGGAAAGACAGTTTGATTCGCAGAAGAAACTTTATTCATTTTTCAGAGAAAACGGAGAGCTCTCGGAAGGGAATCTGGTAAACGAGTTATTTCGGATATGTTCGGCTCTCTATCCGCAGCTTCAGCATGTGGCAATGATCGTATGCGAAAACGGGAAGGGAAGTTTTACCGCCAGGAATTCGGGAAAAGCTGAATTGATAAACGGAGACATACCAAAACCGGTAAAAAGAGAAAAACGGATCTCGATAAAATTTATGAACGACACTCATGGCAAAACCGAATCAATGCTTTTGGATTATCTGTACGGGTTTGATGATGACATTTCGGTATTCGCCGATGAAATCGTACTGAACAGCCTGACGAATAAGATTATTTTCGTATATGTTTTTCCGGAAGATTTTGAGCCGGAGTGCTGTTTGGATTTTCTTGCCTCTTTGAATTTTGTCACTTCCTTTTTCACCTTGAAGAAGAAGTATCTGATAAATCAGGATGCTTTTGAAAAGCAGTTGATATTCCCTATGATTAAAATTCTGGAATTATATGATCCCTTCATTTTGGGACATTCGGAGAATGTCGCGAGATATGCCTCACTGGTTTCGGAGGGGTTGGGTTTGAATAGCAGGGATAAAATAATACTTTATTGGAGTTCGCAGGTTCACGATATAGGAAAGATAATGGTTCCGTCCACAATTCTGAGAAAAACAGGAAGGTATACCGCTCAAGAATATGAAATACTCAAAATGCACGCCCAATGGGGTGGTGAGATACTTTCTGCTTCCCAGGAACTGAGCGATATTGCCTGTTTTGTCAGACATCACCATGAAAGATGGGATGGAAAGGGATATCCGGACGGACTCAGCGGAAATGAAATTCCGCTTTTTTCAAGGATAATAGCGATTGCGGATACTTATGATAACTTCATAAACAACCGGTCATTCCGAGAGGGAATGACGGCAACACAGGCCTGCGACGAGATGAAAATCATGAGCGGTACGGTTTTCGATCCCGTGTTGCTCGAAGTGTTTCTGGATAGGATTCTTTGAATACGGAATATAAGTTTCAGAAACACCATCACTGTCTGTCAGCAAAGAAAAACGGATTTGTTCAAATAAATTCCCTTTGTAACTCCCGCTGAATTCATTCGTCCCGGCAGTAAAGAATTTCATCTTCAAAATCCTCAAATCTGAATTTGCCTTTTAAAAATTTTTTTGTTTTTGCCAGCCAGTCACGAAATAAATTTGCATCTTTTTCATCTTTAAAGGACTCAAGCATTATCACCATTTTATCAGCTTTGATGCCCACGGAAAATTCCATTCCGGATTCCACGCAAAATATTTCCGCGTATGAATTTATCTCGACTTTTCGTTTATCATAACAAGTGTACTGCATTTTAATCACCGCGATGATTTTAACATTTTTTAAAATCTTGTGTCTACCCCGGAGTTTTAAAATATTTAACCATAAAACGGTGTGTTTTGTTGTTGACATAGACCTTGGTGCATATAATAGAATAGATTCGAAAATAATATTAAATTGACATATTTGCCGGTACTTTCCTTCCCCTTTATGGGGAGGTTTTTTTTTGCTATAATTGATTGATTCGTTTATCTTACTTCGAATATGGGAGGGGAAGAGTTTTGAATACATGGAAAATAGAAGAATATTCTCCTGATTTTGAAAATAATTTACTCAAAGAAACTGTTTTTTCACTCGGGAACGGGTATTTCGGTTCCCGCGGTTATGTTGAAGAAGGCTGCGGAAAAGGTATCAAATCATCAAAAGGTACTTTTGTAAATGGTTTTTACGAATCACTTCCCATAAGATACGGAGAGTGGGCGTACGGCTATGCGAAAAACAATCAGATAATGCTCAACATTCCGAACATGTTTTGCTTCGATATACACGTTGATTCCGAAAGAATTTGTTTTGGTTCAACGAGAATTTTAAGTCACAACAGGTTTCTCGACATGAAAAGTGGATTTACCGGAAGGGAGACTGTTTATGAAATTCGAAGCGGAATGAAAATCTCGATAAGCGTCCGGAAACTCATCTCTTTAGTGCATAAAAACATAGGTGCTTTTGAGGTTACGGTTAAGATGTTGGAGGGGCAGGGAAACATCGCCGTGAAAACGGGTTTTGAAATGGATGTTTCCAATATCGAACACGAAAATGATCCGAGAATCGGTGCCGATCTCGCAGGAGGAGGCCTGGATGTCATTTCCTGTACTGTGGAAGACGATATTTTCCATTTACTTCAGAAAACCCGTAACAGTTCGAAAGTTTTGCTCTGTTCACATACTATCGAAACCGAAAATGATGTTTCCCGTGAAAATGGATGTTTCTTAATTTCGAAGGAATTGAAAAACGGTGAAGGGATAAACTTCGTGAAATATATAGCCTGTGATGATTTCAAAATGATCGGAGAGGCAGAGGCTCGTAAACAGAAAAATTCCGTATCCCTTAAAAATATCAAATTTGAAGGATTTTCCGCATTAATCGATGAACAGGAGAGTTTTCTGGGAAAATACTGGAACGGTTGCCGCGTGAGTATAAATGGCGATGATTCGCTGCAGCAGGGATTGAATTACAACATGTTCCAGCTGCTCCAATCTGCGGGAACAAACGGTAAGACGAATATCGCCGCAAAAGGTTTGTCCGGCGAAGGATACGGTGGGCACTATTTTTGGGATACGGAGATTTACATGTTTCCTTTTTTTCTGTATACCTCACCCGAAATCGCAAAAAAACTTCTCGAATACAGATATTTCATACTTGAAGCGGCGAGGGATCGTGCACGGCAGATGTCGCATGTAAAAGGCGCGCTTTATCCCTGGAGAACCATCGGCGGAGAGGAATGTTCGGCATATTATCCGGCAGGTACCGCCCAATATCATATAAATGCCGATATAGCGCATGCTGTGAAGATCTATTATGAAGCCACCGGGGACATTAAATTCATGATAGACATGGGAGCGGAGATGGTATTTGAAACTGCGAGAATTTGGATGGACATCGGGCATTTCTGTCCGAACAAATTCGATCAGTTTTGCATAGACGAAGTTACCGGGCCTGATGAATATACCGCCCTTGTGAACAACAACTTCTACACCAACATGATGGCTAAGGAACATCTGGAGTTTGCGGTTGAAATCGCTGAAAGGATTATGAGTTCATATCCCGTTGAGTATGATTTTCTGAAATCAAAAATTTCCCTCGGCATAAGAGAAGTTGAAAACTGGAACAAGGCATGTGAAAACATGTATATTCCGTACGATAAAAATCTGAAAATACACCCACAGGATGACACTTTTTTAGATAAGAAGATTTGGGATTTTGAAAAAACACCGGAAGAAAATTATCCTTTACTGCTTCATTATCATCCGCTTGTCATTTACAGGCATCAGGTATGCAAGCAAGCCGATGTTGTTCTCGCCGAAATGCTTTTGGGAGACAGATTTTCCCTCGATCAAAAAAGACGCGATTTTGATTATTATGAGCCTATAACCACTCATGATTCCTCACTTTCCAAAAGCATATTTTCGATAATGGCATCAGAAGTTGGTTATTACGAAAAATCTTACGACTTCTTCAGAGAAAACGTCAGAATGGATCTGGATAATTCGCATAACAACTCCCAGCACGGAATACATACCGCATCGATGGGAGGCTCCTGGATGTGTTTGGTTTACGGCTTTGCGGGGATGAGGGTGTACAACGGAAGTCTTTCGTTCAGACCGAACCTTCCGCGCGACTGGGAATCGTTTGAGTTCAGGATCAATTTCGGAGGCCAGCACCTATGCGTGGCTGTTTTCGAGGACAGAACCGAATACCTCAACGAAGGCTGTAAACCGGTAGAGATATTCCATTTTGGCGATCCTTTTACAATAGGACCGGGAGAAAAAAACATTTTGAAATAAAAAACCCCGGAAGGGGTTTTTTATTTCATTCTTACGGCAATTCCCACCAGTCCCGGACCCACGTGAACAAGCATTGAAGGCACGATCTTATCCATATATATTCTTTCCACTTTCAAGTCTTTCGCCATTTTTTTTACCATTTCAACACAATTCAACGTTATTTCGGAATTCCCGGAATGATATATCGCGAAAGCTTCCACGTCTTTTCCTTTTATCATTTCACCGACTAATTCCATCATCTTTTCCACTGATTTTTTTATACCCCTGGCTTTGCCTGCCGTATGGTACACTCCGTCATTTCCGACCGTTATCACGGGTTTTATGTTCATTATTTCCGCAATCGTTCCGCTGACATATCCGATTCTTCCGCCTGCCTTGAGGAACTTCAGGGTGGGTATGACATAATGAACGCTGAGTCCTTCCGGAACGTATGAATTGAGTTCTTTCACCATTTGCTCATATTCAACGCCGTCTTCCAGCAGTTCGCTTGCCTTGCAGACGAGCAATCCCGATCCGATGGATATGTTTAAAGTGTCGATGACGTTTATTTTTACGTTCGGATAATCCCGGTTGATTTCCTCAAGCGCCATTCTGAAAACATTGTGGGTACCGCTGATATTCGCCGATACGTTGATAGCGATGATTTCATCGTACCCTTTGTCTATGAGTGTTTTGAATCCTTCAATGACATCGGGGTATGGAGTCAGTGATGTCTTGGCAAAATCATGTTCCATGAAATCCAGACATGTTTTCTCGTCTATTTCCACATTGTCCTTGTAGCTCTTCTCTCCGAGGTACACTCTGAGAGGTACGACTTCAACATAATCTTTATTCTTAATTTCAGATGGAGTATCACTTGCCGAATCCGTTATAATTCCTATCATTTTCATCCTCCAATACTTTTCTGACTATGATGATACTATAATTGTGGCATCATCGTCAAGGGATAAATTATTATTTTAAAATTTCATGTTTTTGATAAAAATCGAAGTAAACGGCAAGCTTCTTCCTTTATCTTCTAAGTCATAAAAAATTGTCAGTCAGTGTTTTGTTAAGTTTAAAAGGCCTGCCCGTAAATCAGGCAGGCTTTCAGGTTTCTTTCGCAAATATCAATAATTGCAGTATATGTGCGCATCCACTTTCGGAAATAAAACGGCGAAGAACTCTTTGTATTCCGGTTGAATTATGGTATCCGGGTACGTGCTCTGCAGTTCGTTTGCACTGCTGTCGGCGAAAATTATCTTAACAAGTACCTGATACGGTAAATTGCAATCCCAGGTAAGTTTCCACGGACTCAATTTCTCAAAAGAGAGTTTCCCGTCTTCAAACATCACCTTTATACATTGAGAATAATTGTTAAGGCAGAATTTCACGTTTTCATTTTTAAAAGCGGAGTTTCTGATCCTGTGTTCGAGAATTTTTTTTGTCTTATTTAAAAACAGGAATAAATCGGGGATTTTAATCTGAAATGAATAATTACCCCATGAAAAATCATTCTCTTTCTTTTCGAAGGTCTTTAAGTATGTGACCATGGAGCTTTTTTGGGGTAAGTTTACCTGAATTTTCGCACAATCCGGCCTCAATTTTTTTGAAAATTCGATTACTTTTTCGTAGACGGCGAAATTCATCTCGGATACTTCTTCTATCAACAATTTTTTCGTATCGGAATTCAGACAAAAATAACCTATTCTCTCTCCTGCGGATTTGATTATAAAATACTCTTTTTTTGTAAAAGCGGTCGTGTATTCTGAAATACTGCTTCTTATAACGGGTATTGTGCGGTATTTGTATATTCCGGGATATTCCTTCCTGAAATTACTGCAACAATCGAAAATAAATTCCGTGTCTGCCAAAGTCGCCTTTACGATTTCCGTACCGTTTTTATCTCCGAATTTGGATTTTCCGGATATTTTTTCATCGTCGATTATCATGTTTTTCATGGGAATCGCATAATCGAAACCGTATCTTCTGTAAAAATTCGGGATGCCTTGTATGAAAATCGAAGTGTATTCGCATTTCTCTATTTCTTTCATGAAATCTTCCGTAAGTGAATTACTGATTCCCTTTCCCTGAAATTCCGGATCCGTTGCGACTATGGATAATTCGCAGGATTTCAACTCGACTCCGAAATAATCCATCGGTGTGTCCGTAAGGTTTACGAACCCTGTGACTCTGCCGGAATTGACTTCTTTTGCTATGAAAACTTTATTCAGTTTCTTCTCAGGGGTTTTCTTCTGAAATTCTTCTATGAAAACAACATCGTCTTCACTGAAGACTTTTGAGTTTATTACTTTCATCTGATTGATTTCGTCATCGGTCAGCTCACCGTATGATTTCATATAATTGCGGAACGATTCGCCGTAATTTGATTTAGGCATGGTTATCTCCTTTTTGATTGTTTGTTTTTAATTTTTAAATCAAATAAACAAAGGAAACAACATGAAGAAATTCTAAATCGGTAAGAAGGATTTTAGTGAAGAAAAACTGTTGATACTTTATAGTTCAATTTCAAGCCTTATACTGACAGAACCTCTTTGCCGCTATTTCCTTTAAACATAAAAACCGTCATCATTTCACTCCCTCATAAATGGATTTTTGTAAAATCGCGGAGATTATAGCACAAAAAAACGGATACGAGAAATGATCCGTTTTTTAAAGATAATATTTTAACACATATGTTAATTCCGTTTGTTCAGAGCAGTCGTGACCTCTCTTACATTTTGAGTTTTTTCTTCGGAACAGATCAGCAAACCATTTTCGTTTTCAATCACGATTATGTTGTCAAGTCCCACTACTGCCACCGGTTTTTTTGAATTTGTTTTTACAAATACGTTTCTACTGTCAACGCATATGATGTTTTCACTTTTTGAACCGTTCATCTCAAGCTCCATAATCGATTTCCAGCTGCCGAGATCCGACCATTCGAAAGTCGACTCCACAATTTCTATATTCTGGGATTTCTCCATAAGTGCGTAATCGATACTTATCGGTTTTAAGGATTGATATGCAGAGAACACGCTTTTTTTAGAAAGAACATCCATCTTATTCATACTTTCAAAAATCTCGTTTTCGTATTTTTCTATTTCGTTCAGGAAGAAAGATTTTTTCCACATAAACATACCGCTGTTCCAGAAAAAGTTACCTGCGTCTATATACTCCCTGGCTTTTTCTTCTCCGGGTTTTTCGTGGAATTTTGATACTTTGAATATTTTTTCCGATACCTTTCCATCCGCTTCTATATAGCCGTAACCGGTCTCGGGCCGGGTAGGTCTTATTCCGAATGTGATCAGCGTATGCGGATTTTTATCCAGTCTATTTACTGCCAGATCGATACATTTGAAGAAATTATCCGAATTCGGTATATAGTGGTCAGCAGGCACTGTCAGAACAGTTTCGTTTTCTTCGGCGAAGAGGGTTCCCGTAAGGCAGGCCGGGGCGGTATTTTTCCTGAAAGGTTCGCCGAAAATATTTTTATCCGGAATTTCAGGCAATTCTTTTTTCGTTAGTCCGACATGTTCTTCCGAAGTTATCACGATTATGTTTTCTGGCGATACCCTTCCCTGAAATCTTTCAAATGTCTGTCTGATCAATGTCTTGTCGGAAAAAAGTTTCAGAAACTGCTTGGGTGTGCCCGATGTGGATGATGGCCAGAATCTGGCACCACTCCCACCGGCAAGTATTACCACCTTCATATTTTCCCTCCTTATTCGGTGATTTCCACTTTGTTTTTTTCGGGATCGAGGATGCAGCTTTCGTAGTATCCGTCTCCCGTCATTCGCGGTTCCCCCTCTATATGGAATCCGTCTTCGCGAAGTTTTTCCGTCAACTCGTCCACTTTTTCTTTTGAACCTGTGGAGAATGCCAAATGCACATAACCTGATTCCGACGGAGAGCTACTACCGGAATCCGATATAGAGATTTCGTTCATCAATTCGATTCTGCAACCGTCGCCGAATGTTATGAAATAAGATGAAAAGCCTCTTTTTGAGTTGACGTACTTTTCACCGGAACACCCGCCGAAATACTTTATGTAAAAATCTTTCATTTTTTCTATATCTTTTGCCATAATCGCCACGTGGTCTATTTTCATATCGGGCCTCCGGATTAAGGAATTAAAAACATACAAGAAATAATATATACCATTGCAAGTTAAATTGCAATATGACACGGTTTCATTTTAGCATATTATGCTAAAATATACATTTGAAAAGAGGTGCTTATTTTGGAAGAAAAACTCATAAAAACACTCAGGGATAATTTATGGAATGTGAATATCGAAGACTGCCACAGGGTGGTGTGCGTGCAGCCTCATCCGGATGATATGGACATAGCCATAGGCGGTACTGTCGGGAAGTTGTCGGGACTTGGCAGCCATATCACATATGTCACGGTTACGGACGGTGGCCTGGGTACTTACGATGAAAATATAACGAGGAAAGAATTGGCGGAAATAAGAAGGAAAGAGCAGCTTGAATCGGCGAAATTTCTCGGGGTGGAGGATAATTATTTTCTGGATTTCGAAGACGGCGGAGATTATTCGCCTGAAATGGTGAGGGATGCGCTGATTCCGATTTTCAGAAAAACAAATCCGGATTTGATAATCACGGTAGATCCTTATGCGGATTATGAATACCACCCCGATCATATAAAATGCGGACATGCAGTAAACATGGCTGCTTTATTTTACAGAATACCCGGACACCATGTGAAAGAAAATTTCGAATTAATACGGAGTTCGCAAAGGCCGAAGGCAATCGGATATGCTTTTTCACCCAGTCCGAATTTTTTCATAGATGTGGATAATTTTTTTGAAAAGAAATTTGAAGCATTGAAATTGTATGTCAGCCAATCACATGATGAAACGATAAACGAATTTCATGAATATTTTAGAATTAAAGCGGGATTTTACGGCAAAAAAATCGGGTGCGAATATGCGGAAGATCTGAAGATGCTGCCGATATCCATGTTGCATTGCTTCCCGGAAGCTACTTTTATCTAAGGTGATGTGATTTCAACATTCCATTTTGGCGTGACGGCTTATCATGGATTTAATAAGGGTTTTCCGGATGTTTGGCGTGACGGTTGAATATTTTGGAAAATTTGATTGAAGAAAGGAGCAGTAATTGTATGATTTTAGGAATTGACGTAGGTGGTACGAAAACCGAAGCGGTGTTGGTAAACCGCAACGGCGAAGTACTATCTTTTGAAAGGGGAAAAGGAGCCAATTACCAGACCATAGGTGAACAGGAAGCGTTCGAAAGAATCAACGGAATAGTCGTTTCGATCGCCAAAAACGCAAATATAGGTCTGGCACAGATAGAAGATTGTTTTGTGGGAGCGGCAGGCGCCGATTTTGATTACGATTACGAGATAATCGACAGAATAATCAAGAGGCTGGGGCTTAATAAATACGGTTTTGACAACGACGGGTTGATAGCATTGAGATCGGGCACGTTAAAAGATCCGGGCATACTCGTGACATGCGGAACCGGCAGCATAAATTATGCTTACAACGGTAGGGAAATTTCCCGAAAGGGAGGGTTTTCGCAGTTTTTCGGAGAAAAACTCGGTGCCTGGTATGTTTCAAAATTGGTGGCATCCGCCGCTACCAGATCCATGGACGGCAGGGGATATGCAACACTTATGAAGGAAATGATAGAGGAAAAAGCAGGCATGTCCATACCCCTTCTGATGAATTTTGAGTATCACGATAACAGTTACCGGGGACCCGAACCTGTGAGAATACTCGTATCATCTCTTTTTGAGGCCGCAAACAGGAATGATCTCATGGCCGTGAAAATACTCGTGGAAATAGCGGAGGAAGTCATCGGTATAGCAAAATCATTCCTCATAGATATGGAGTTCGAAAAACCCATAAAGCTGATTCTCGAAGGTACCGTGTTCAAAGTTGCCGACAAAATGCTGATAGAAATGATAAGCAACGGATTGGGCAACGGTTTTGAAGTCATCATTCCGTTGCAGGATCCAGTTATTGGAGCAGCCCTTATTTCGATGGAGAGAGAAGGCTGGAATCTTACCGATGAAGTCGTGAACACTTTGATAAGCCAATACAAAGTGAAGAAGGACGAATTCATGAGAAAGGAGAGTTTAACGTGAAAATAGCTATGATAGGTGGTGGGAGTACTTACACACCCGAATTGATGGAAGGGCTGATAAAGTATCACGAACAGCTTGAGTTGAAAGAGTTGTACTTACTTGACATAGTGGAATCCGAAAAGAAATTCAACATAGTTGCTGATTTATGCGAAAGGATGGTTGAAAAGGCCGGTAGTCCTTTCTCGGTAAAACGGGGCTTCGATGCCGAGAAGGCCGTAGAAGGCGCCGATTTCGTAGTTCAGCAATGGAGAGCCGGACTGCTTCAGGGGAGGATAAAAGACGAAAAAATTCCGTTGAAATACGGTTTGATAGGGCAGGAAACAACGGGAATAGGTGGCTTTGCCTGCGCACTGCGGGGATTTCCCATAGTCGAAAAATATGTGGATATTGTGAAAAAGCATACCGATAACGCCTATATAATCAATTTTGCCAATCCTTCGGGTTTGGTTTCGGAATTTGCGATAAACTATTTGAACTACGACAGGTTCATAGGACTTTGCAACGTCCCCATAAACATGGTGAACGCGGTTGCCGAGAAATACAAGGTGAGCAGGGATGATGTGTTCCTCAGATATTACGGGCTGAACCATCTTTCATGGATAGACCGGCTTGTCGTCGATGGCAGAGATCTTACAGAAGAGGCGCTTGACGATCTTTTTAAACCGGAAAACATCCCTTCCATGGATTCTTACGACAGGCTCGGTAAAATCACCAAGATGTCGATGAATGCGTATCTGAGATATTATTACACCACTCCTCAGATGCTCGAAAAGGAGTATGAAGACCTCAAAGGAAAGGGGACAAGGGGAGAACAGGTTCGTAAAATCGAAGAGGAACTTCTCGAACTCTATTCCGACAGAAATCTGGACATCAAGCCGAAGCAGCTGGAGGAACGTGGCGGGTCGATGTATTCAACAGCTGCGGTGGAATTGATAAAAGACATACATACCGGTAACAAGAGACTTCATATAATAAATGTCAGAAACGAAGGAGCGGTATCCAATCTTCCGGACAACTATGTGCTTGAGATAAATGCGCTCACATCTAAAAATTCGACACGGCCGGTTTGCATAGGCAAAATCCCGGAATTCAACCTCGGGTTGATACACACCATAAAGAGTTTTGAGAGGCTCACCGCGCAAGCCTATCTCGAAAGGTCGAAGGAGAAGGCTCTGCAGGCAATGCTGATACACCCGCTCGGGCCGAGAGGCGACGATGTCGAAAAACTTTTCGACGAGATTGTGGAGGCCAATTCTGATTATATAAAGGTTTTCTGAAAATACCCTGTTTCCGAAACAAACGCCGTGCATAAAATGCACGGCGTTTGTTTCGGAATATTAAATTTCAGCGGGAAAATTCTCCCGGCTCAGTACATTATCCGCGGCAGGAATACCTTGAATATGCTGCCTTTTCCTGAACGGTTTTCCGCGATTATATATCCGTTGTGCATTTTCACTATCTGTTTTGCTATCGAAAGGCCGAGACCGGTACCTTCCGCCTTTGAGCGTGCTTTATCGACTCTGTAAAACCTGTCGAATATTTTTCCGATATCTTCTTCGGGGATTCCGGGACCGCTGTCTTCTATGCTTATAAGGACATATGCCAATGCCTTGTCGTTCTCGTTCAACGGATAATCCACGGTTATTTTCACCTTTTCGTTTTCGGGAGAGTATTTGATTGCATTCTCCACTAAATTGAAAAAAAGTCTGGTCAGAAGATCTTCGTTTCCCTGAATCTGGAAAAAATCCTTCACGTTCAATTCGATTGAAATCTTTTTCTTTTCAGCCAGACTGATGAGTTTGTTTTTTACGTTGGTTATTATATCCATTAAATCCAAAGGATACAGTGAAAGGGCTACTCTTCCGGTGTCAAAACGCGATATCAGAAGCAGGCTCTTGACCATTTCGGCCAATCTGTCAACCTCTTCACGTACCTGAATCAATGAGGATTTATATTCTTCGGCATTTCTGTCCCTGTTCAAAGTGACATCTATTATGCTTTTCATAACCGTCAGAGGCGTTCTCAGTTCATGAGCCGCATCCGAAGTGAATTGTTTTTGTTTGTTGAAAGCATTTTCAAGCCTGTCAAGCATGGAATTGAATGTGCGCGCAAGATTTCCGATTTCATCGTTTGGCAGATCGAGATCCAATCTCCTGTGTATATCACCTTCGCTTATTTTCTGCGCAAGTTGTGTGATTTTGTTTACTGGGTCGAGTGATTTTTTTGAAAGTATTATGCCCATGAAAGTTGAGAATATGAAACCGAGCGGAATTATCACCGCCAAAACACCGGTTATAAGATCCTGAGCCCGCGTTAATTCGTAAAGTGATTCACCTATTTGCAGGAAGACGTCTTCGGTTACCGGAACCGAATAAAGTCTCCATGAATACTTTTCAAGATGGAATTCCTCACGTTTTTCGGATAATGTGAAAACACCGCTTTCGAGATTTTTAACGGGCAGCAACAATATGTTGGAATCACCCCAGTTCTCTATTATATCACCGCCTGAATTCACGAGTCTTGCGGCAAAACCCCTTTTAATCCAGGTATTTATGTTTTTTAAATGTTCATCGTCAAAGTTGAAAACCACCCTGTCATCTTCTATGATGAGATTTTGAATTTCCTGTGAAGCCACCATTTGAAGAGATTTATCTATCTGACTGTTCAGGCTTCTTGAGAAATACAATATGATTATGGTCATGAATAGCAGGAGTATTCCCATGGAAATGAAAGTGTACCATAAGGCTAGTTTGTTGCCTATCGTAAGATATTTTCTTTTAAATTCCGGAAAATCGAATTTCATATAAGGTATCACCCATAAAAAAGACGGCCACCGGGCCGTCTTCGTATTTATCTCAAAAAATCAATTCTGATACGTAATGTCAGCTGAAGTGGCGGCTTTGAAAGCCAGTATGGTTTCGTACAATTCCAGAGTTCTCTTCACGGAATTTTCACACGAGAACTTTTCATCCACGAATTTCAAACCGCGGCCCGACAAATCGGAATAAAATTCCCTGTTTTTGAGAACCTGAACAATAGAACGCACGAATTTTCCTTCGTCGAGTTCATCTATCATTATACCACCGGCTTCGGGATTTTTCAACAAATCGTAGACCCCCATTTTTCCGAGCGCTACAACGGGAGTACCCGCCGCCATAGACTCAAGGACTACCAAACCCTGTGTTTCGGTGTAAGATGCGAAAGTGAATATATCGGATTGTTTGTAAACATCTATTACGTCTTTGCGCTCCAGTCCCCCGGTGAACATGACTCCGTCGCCGACTCCCCTGGATTCGGAATATTTCGACAATTCGGCCCTGTCTTCTCCTTCGCCTACCAAGACGAATTTCAACTCGGGTATCTGTTTTCGTGCCTGGGCGTAAACATCGATCAGGAAAGATATGTTCTTCTCTTTTCCCAATCTGCCTACGAAAAGCATCACCTTGTCTTTTGCGGATAGAGACAATTCCCGCCTGAGGTCATAACCCGCCGGTTTTCTGAAAGAATCCATGTCAATTCCGGATGGGATAACCGTGATGTCTTCTTCTTTTAGTCCCATCTGAAGAAGCAAATCGCTTATGTTTTGGGTTGGGGCGATTATTTTATCGAACATCTTGCACCAATATACCATGAGTTTTCTCACGGTTTCTATGGAAGGCCTGACGAGTTTGGGTACGTAATGGAGATAAAACTCGAATAAAGTATGATGAGTGGCTATTATAGGTATATCAAGGGATCTGGCAACCAGCTTGCCGAAAAAACTCATTGTGAACGGCGAATGCACGTGTATCAAGTCAAGATTGAAATCCTTCATCTTGAAAGCTGTCGGCGTAATAGGCATAGCAAGCCTTTGGCCCCTCTCAAAAACATATCTGACAGATGGGAATTCATGAACCCAGTCTTCAGTTCTTTTATGTTTTCTGTCAAATTTAGGCACGAAAAGCAACACATTGTGCCCCATCTTTTCAAGTTCCTCTTTATATAATTTAATTACAGTCGATACCCCGTTTTTCTGTGGAAAATATGTGTCGGAAAACATACCGATATTCATACTTTTCACACCCCCAGTTCCTTTTTCATATTCTCGATTTTATATTATCATGCCAAGATTAGAACAACATGAGACGAAAATGATAATTTTCTAATGTTTAACTTATCTTATATCCGAAACCTCTCTCCGTGGTTATCAATTGACGATCAAATCCTTTGTCGATCTTGTTTCTGAGATATCTTATGTAAACATCCACTACATTTGATTCGCTGTAAAAATCCTGATTCCATACTTTTTCGAGTATTTGCGTACGGCTCAACACACGGTTCGGGTTTCTGAGCAGAAATTCCAGAAGTGCGTATTCTTTGGCGGTCAGCTCTATTTCAGAATCTCCTCTTTTGACACTGTGGGTAAACGTATCGAGAACAAGATCTTCAATTTTTAAATATCTTTCCATGACTTCTTTGGGGCGCCTTGACAACGCCCGTATCCTTGCAAGCAATTCCTTAAAGGCGAACGGTTTCGGAAGGTAATCGTCTGCTCCGGCATCCAGGCCGATTACCCTGTCATCTATGGAATCCAGTGCGGTCAGCATCAGTATGGGTGTTGTGCATCCGAACTCACGAATCTCTTTGCATACCTCTATGCCGTTTTTTCCAGGAATCAGTATATCAAGTATTATCAGATCGTATTCTCCGGACAGAGAAAAAGAAGCGCCATCAACACCGTTATCGACGTGATCTACCACATATCCTTCTTCGGTAAGTCCCTGTTTCACGAATTTACCTATATTGAATTCGTCTTCAACCAGCAATATCTTCATTTCAGCCTCCAAACACAAAAGATGACGCCGCGGAATAATTTTACAGCATCAGCATAATATACCACAAATTCTACAATGACTCGTTTATACACGAAGTTCCGCATTTAAGGATCGGATTCAGGAATTATCACCGAATTCTCTGATTATTGATCTCAAATCCAAATTTATCAAGTCGTTTTCCCTTTCCAATTCCTTTACCAGAGATTTCAGCCTGTCAAAATTTTCGGATTTGGAGCATTTTTCGATTTCGACGCTTATATCAAATGCCCTGTGGGCGAAGAAATAACCGTAAGTCGATTTCATGGTGTGTATGAGTCTGAACACCGAAAACTGATCCTTGTTTTCTACGGCTTCCGATAGTTCGGTTATATTTTGAGGGCTGGAATTAAGGTATATGTCTATTATCTCAAGTGCAACTTCCCTGTCTTCTCCGTAATTTTCCATGAATTTTAAAGTGTCTATGCCGCTCTCCGTATCTGAACTGAATTTGTCGGCTCCGTGTGGTGAAGAAGATTTTAGAAGTACCCTCAAGAGGCCGTTTTTACTGATGGGTTTCGATATGTAATGATTCATTCCGGCTTCAACGGCTTTGCTTTTTTCGGTCGAAGAAAATGCCGTCATGGCTATTATGGGAACATTCTCAATTTCATTCGAGACCTCGAATTCCCTTATCTTTTTCGATGCCGAATATCCGTCCATGACAGGCATCTGTATATCCATGAATACGACATCGTATTTTTCTTGCCGGAATTTTTCAAAAGCCTCTTCACCGTTTTCCGCAAAGTCTATGGCGAAATTGTAATCTTTCAGATAAGATGCGAATACCTTTCTGTTGACCGGATTATCTTCGGCAAGCAGAATTTTCAGCGGCTTTCTGAAGTTGAAAACCTCTATGCTTTCACTTTTCCCGACGCCCGCATCTTCTTCCCCCATTTCGAAAGGCAATGTGAATGAAAACTCGCTGCCTTCATCCGGAACGCTTTTTACATCTATTTTACCGTTCATCATCTCCACGAGGCTCTTGCATATGGATAGCCCCAAACCGGTGCCTCCGAACTTTCGGGTTATGGATGTGTCACTCTGCTCAAAAGATTCAAAAATCCTGTCCAGATTTTCTTTCGCTATTCCGATACCGGTATCGGAGACGCAGAATCTCAATTTGATCTTATTTGACAGCTTATCAATCCCCAAATTCTCTATTTTCAGCGATATTTCCCCTTCTTTTGTGAATTTTATGGCATTGCCTATCAGATTTATCAAAATCTGCCGAAGCCTGACAGGATCGCCGAGTAAAACCGAAGGACATTCTTCGGGTTTTGTGACGGTGAATTTCAGTCCTTTTGAAATGGTGAGCGCTTCGAACATCTTGCGTATTTTCCCTATGAAATCGCACATTTCTATAGGTATTTTCTCAATCTGCAGCTTTCCGCTTTCGATTTTCGAGAAGTCGAGAATGTCGTTTATCAGGTATAGAAGATTATCTGCGGAGTATTTTATTGTTTCTATATAATCGTGTTGTTCTTTTGACATCGAGCTGTGAGATAGTACTTCGCTCATCCCTATTATTCCGTTCAGAGGTGTTCGGAATTCATGGCTCATCCGTGCGAGGAAATTGCTCTTGGCTTTGTTGGAATTTTCCGCTTCTTCTTTCGCATCTTCCAGCTGTTTTCTCAGCAAAGCTTTTTTTATGACTGTAACGGCGGAATTAGTGATATTGAATGCGAATTTAATTTCATGTTCACTGAATTCCCTTTTGACGAGTGAATCCAGGCCGACATTTCCGATTACTTCGTTGTCCATCAGAAGCGGTATCAAAAGTACGGTGATGAATTTTCTCTCTTCCTGCGATTTTTTTAAGCTTTCGATATCTTCTTCAAGTCTTGCATCCTTTATGAGATAAGGTTTTTCGGTTTTTATCATATTCTGTGCGGGTGTGTTGTTGACCAGAGGGAAAACCTCTCCCAGTGCGGGAGGGATATCACCTTTTATGAATTCCCCCACAATTTTAAAGTTCTGCCTGTCCTCGTCAAAAAGCGATATGGTGGCCAACGGCAGTTTGAAGTACTCGGCGAGTTTGGAACAAATCGTGTTGAATATCTCTTCAGTTTCATCGGTTGATATCAGGGTTTCTATCACGTCGTTGAACAATTTCGATTCGCCCAGAGCCAGTTCAAGTTTGTGTGTGGCAGTTTCGAGTTCTGTTTCGTACTTTTTTCTCTTCGTTATATCGAAGAAACTTACGAAAATACCATTCGCCGAACCGTTTTCCACTATTGGCGACAGGTGGTATTCGGACCATATTTCGTTGCCTTCGGCGGTAGTATTTTTCATCTCGTATGTGTCTTTTTTTCCGAGTAAAGTGCTTTTCAGTATTTCTTCCACAAAAGGTGCCGCATGCTCACTCACGATATTCATAGCGTTCATTCCCAGTTCGGGAATTATACCGTATAAAGATTTTATAGTTCGTTCTGATACCTTGTTGAATCCCTTTATTTTGAAATCCGTATCGAGTATTACGAATGACTGGGCCGTGTTGCTGAATATCGCTTCGAGTACCCTGTTGGCTTTTTCAAGGTTATCTTTTATTTGAGTTAGTTCCGAATTCCGCGCTTCCTTCTCGATTATGTTTCTTTCCAGCTCATGCGTTCTTTCACTTATTGTTTTCTTAAGTTCAAACGTTATACGGCGGTTCTTCCTGTTTTCTATGAACTGGTATGTTACGCCCAAAGATACGGCTACAGAGAGTATTATGATCACCACAAAAATGATCTCTTTGATCATCGCTTCAAATTTAAGCTTCAAATCGTTGTTTTCCGAATAAAACACCATGTAATATTTTTTATCCCCAAGAGTAATTTCATCCCATGTTATGAATTTGTAGAAATCGTCTCCCAGAAAATAATACTTTCTATCGATTGACTCTGAAAATATATTTTCGTATTTCAATGAGGCAATGAGTGAGTTTAAGGTCGAATCCGCAACTTCCTGGCCGAAGTTAACGGAATTGGAAATCAGCGGTTTCTTATCAGAAGAAATCAAAAAAGTCAATTCTCTGTAATCCGGATTCAGTATCCATGACATGTACTGATCGAATAAACCGGTTATGTTTATTATCATGGAAAGATACCCTGCTTTTCCGTCCGATGCAAGGGGGATGCCCATGAACATGTGAATTTTGCCTTCTTCTATTTCGGATGGAATGTATTCGACTTCAAATGTTGAAGAATTGGTGAAGAATCTGTTCATAATCTCTCTGTTTAAATTTTTGTTGAAGTATTTTTCATATTCGGTTTCATCCTGGAAACAGTATATAAATGCTTCGACCTGCGGGATAAGCAAACGTGTCATATTCTCGGCCATTCCCGTGAATTCTTCCTGATGGTTTTGGACTTGCTGCCACAGTTTTTCAACAATCGTACTTTTCGAGATTAAATTATCCAGTTCCATTTCCAGTCCCTGGATGGCGATTTTTGAACGAAGAACTTTTTCTTCCGTGTATTCGTTCAGATTGAGAGTGATATTTTCGCCGTACAATCCGAGGAAAACGGTCAAGCCGATGATGGTTGAAAGAATAAGTATTATAGTGTGTACTGCGGTGGATAGGCTGGTGAATCTTGAAATTATTCCTTTCATGTGAATCATCTCATTTTTCTTATAAATATGGTAACTAATTTACCAGTTATTATATGATATCATAATTGTTAATAATTCCACACTTGGTAAAATACCATAAAAAGCTAATTTAACTCTATTAATTCTGTTAAAAATCCGCCGTAAGTGACAAATGTATAAAAATTACCATAAAAAATAAAAATATATATTTTTAGAAATATTTATATAGTATAATAATACCGCAATCTATAAATTTTATTAAGGAGTGATTTATGTGGGAAAATGTATATGCCTTAACGGTTGCGCTTTTTTCAACGATAATATGGCGGGAATGCCGTCTATGTCCGAGTCGCTCAAAGAAAAGTACTGCCTGGGAGACAATTCAAAGTGTGCGAGGTTTATGGTGTTTTCCGCCAGAGGTAAAGGTTCTGTACCTGCCGATCTCTTCCCGCATCAGAAAGAGAGGGCAGTAAAGATAATCGAAGGTTAGTAAATACAAAATATTAACAGATGTGAACATAACGTTTCATATAGTTACCGTGCGTACACTGAAAAGGAAGTGTGCGTGTGATATTATAAATAGAATCAAATGAAAAAAAATAAATAATAGTAAAAGGTGTTCTTTTGACAAGATATACACTCAAGAGTTCCATAAAAAAAGTCGTTAGAAAGTCTTTCTTTTTAATCTTAATAACTTGCATATCTTTTGTGGTAGTTTTTTATTATTACTTCTATTATGCCATGCTTGAAGTGGAGAGGGAGAATATTAACATGACGCTCAACATTTTCATGGATAATCTCAGCGGCAGCATGGAAAAGCTTGAAATGCAGTATAAAAATACTATGAAAGATTTTCTGGCGAATGTTTATGAAGAATACAAGATAGGTGGTTTCGGCAAATCGAAGGAGTATTTTGAGAAAAACAAGTTCAGGATAAACGGAGACTTCGACATATTTCTGTTCAGTCCGGAAAGAATCGATTATTATTACATTTCCCCCGAAGGAATCGTAATCGATACAAGCTATGATACAGATTTGAATCTCGATTTGAAATTCTACTCACAGTTTTGGGACGATATGAAAGGACTTGAAGAAGGCGAGGTATTCAGCGGTTCACTCGCAAACGAGTCCAAAACTGAGAAACTCAGGTTCTATTCTTACGTTAAATTTGACAATGGCTATTCGTTTGAGATCGGTATCAGTTTCAACAATGTCGGCAGCGATATTGAGAGAATAATGAGCAAATATATCTCGAAATACAACACCAAAGTCAGCATGTACAATGCGGAATTTACGCCTCTTTATTCCGATATGGAATATGCGCTGAGTGATAATGAAATGCTGATTTTCATAGATTCGATGGATTCTGAAGGTTTTCTGATAAGAAAATCTTTTTCGCATGTCACATTTTATAAAACCTGGCATACTCCTTTTGGCAGCAGATTAATCAAAATCAACGTCGAAATCAAACAGGTACTGGTTTTCCTGCTGTTGTTTTCTTTGATGGTCGTCATAATCGTTCTGATTCTTTTCCTGATAATGAAATATGTATCCGGTTTATCGGAAAAGTTTATAGCGCCGATATCCGAACTTACTAACGCCATGAAATCGTTCTGGAAAAGTGATAAAAAACAAAATATAGCCATTTTTAGTTCGAATATCACCGAGGTTTTTGACATTCAGAAAAATTATGTTTTCTTGATGGATGAGATAAAGGACAAAGTGGAAAAGCTCGAATGTGCCAATAAAAAGATAATGATATCGGCCGAAGAAAATCACGATTTGATAGAAAAAATGGACAAGATACTGACAATGGTGCTCAACATATTCGAATTCGAAAACAGGGAAGATTTCTTCGTCGAGGTGTTTTCAAACATATTCAATTTCTTCGAATATGCCGATCGAGGTATGCTGGTAACCAAAAGCGAAAACGGACAGATGAAAATCGTCGATACTTACAATTGCGATATTTCGGATATCAAAGGCAGAATATTGAAATGCGAAGATGTGAAATTTCCGTCCGGAGTGATATTCAGCGATAATCACGTGAGTCTGGTTGCCTCCATAATAAGCGAGAAAACACCATCAAATATGTTGGAAATCCTGAAAAATTACGGGAAAATGAATTTTGACAGGAGTATCGTAATACCTATTAAGAGTGATAAAACCGAATACGGGTTCATGATAATGCGCGTAAGACAGGAGATCGATCTGAGTAATAACACCGAGATCATTAAGTTATCCGATTTCTTCTCCAAGCTGCTCAGGATGTACATGGTTTTTTCGGAATATTCGGAAATCGAATTTGCGATGCAGAAAGACATAATCAAATCCTTCATAAAAATACTCGAATTTCACGATCTGTACACCAAAGGGCATTCTGAAAATGTTGCCGAAATAGCCATGGAAATCGGCAGGAGACTCGGTTTTGATTCGGAAAGGCTTAACGAACTATACTGGGCCGGAATGGTTCACGATATCGGAAAAGTACTGATTCCGGGTGGAGTGCTCAACAAGCCTTCGCCTCTGACCGATGATGAATTCGGTATGATACGCGGACATCCTGTTTATGCATACGATATTTTAAGCAGTGCCGTTTCCATGAAAAGGATAGCCGTTTTTGTCAGGTATCACCATGAGAGATTCGACGGCAGAGGCTATCCGGATGGTTTGAGCGGTGAAGCAATCCCGCTTGAGTCGAGAATACTTTCCGTGGCAGATGCATGGGATTCAATGACCAGAGACAGAGTTTACCGCAGGGCTATAAGCGCGGAAAAAGCCGTACAGGAATTGCTTATAAATTCAGGACGGCAGTTCGATCCTGATATAGTCGGGATTTTCGTCTCCGAAATAGAAAGTATCCTGAAATAAGGGTGATGATTTTTGTGAATGAAAAATTTGAAATCAGACAGGCCGATATGAATGATATGAAAAAAATGCTCGAATGGGCAGGTTCAGAAGGCTGGAATCCCGGCTTGAACGACGATGTCCCTTTTTTTGCATGTGATCCCAAAGGTTTTTTTGTGGGAGAATTGGGAGGGGAAACCATATCGGGTATTTCGGCGGTATCATATGGTGAGGCATACGGATTCATAGGTTTTTATATAGTCGTTCCCGGGCATCGTGGGAAGGGATTCGGGTATGCAACTTGGAAGTACGGAATGGAGCGGTTGAAAACTAAAAATATCGGTCTTGACGGAGTGGTGGCCCAGCAGGAGAATTACAGGAAGTCCGGCTTTGTTTTCAGGCACAGGAATATCAGATTCCGGGGATTATCTGAAAAATCGCACACTTCGGCTTGCAACATCGTGGAAACCGGTTGCATAAATTTAGACGAATTGGTAAAATACGATTCCGCGATTTTCGGAGCGGAAAGGTACGGATTTTTAAAAGAATGGGTAAATATGAAAGATTCGAAATCATTTTTCTGTACAGAAAACGGAAGTGTGAAAGGCTATATATCGATCAGAAGATGTTTTAACGGTTATAAGATCGGTCCATTGTTTGCGGACAGCAGAGAAATTGCCGAGTCGCTTATGAAAACCTCGTTGAACTGTATTCCGGAAAATTCCGAATATTTTTTCGATATGCCGGACATCAATACGCATAAAGATTTTTTTGTGCGGAAATACTCACTTACGCCCGTCTTTGAAACGGCACGAATGTACACCGGAGATCATCCTGTGATGGATGTTTCGAGATGTTTCGGAGTCACCACGTTCGAACTCGGGTGAGATGTGCCGCAGTTCGTCAGTAAATTGTCTTTCCCAGATCTATTTTTTTTCTTTTGAACGGAAAGGTGAAAAGGTGATATGTGAAAGAAACCGATATGTTAACCCAATATGATAATGCGGATGCTATCGAGATGAAGATACTGCTCATTATTTTTCTGCCGGCCACGAGATAGTTGCATGAAAAAGCAATGCAGAACATGGTTATCATAAACAGTGAAAATATCATATTCGCTAATGAAAGCGGATTTACAAAGAAGAAGAAGATGTTGCTCGCGAAAAAAGAGAGAAGTGTTATAGTTGCCATCTCTTTTTCGATGAATTGATGCACGGTGTTTTTATACCATTTCGAACGTTGCCTGAACAATCCGCCGTAAGTTGTCGGAGCTTTTTCATAAGCGTTCACCGATAAAAAGAATTCCACCTTGCATTTGTTTTTCCTTAGTATTCTGCCAACCTCGGTATCATCACCGGGGGTGTATTTTCCAAATTTAACTTTTTTCGCGGCTTTTTTCCCTATGACATATCCGCTGCCGGGGAAATTCCAATAGTTGAATTTTAAAACCGTCGCGAGTGTCATCATCATCTCTTCCGTATCGGCGAGAATGTTGTCTGAATCACCTGTGTTCCAATTTCTTCTGCTGGTGTGGACCACGTCGATTTTTTTACTGTTCATATAATAAATCATGTTTTTCAATCCGTCAAATTCTATCACGGTGTCTGCATCGTTGACAAGATAATAATCGGCATCACATTCGCCCATCATGGATTCGAAGGCGTGCCCTTTAGAATGCAGGATTTTATCCGATTTTTTAAGCGGTTTGATTTCAACTCTGCCGGGGTGTTTTTTTTCAAATTCCTTTAATGATTCGAAAGTTCCGTCGTCCGAAGAATCGTCGTATACGATTATTTTTACATTCGCCGGAAATTTGACATAATGGTTTAAAGTTTTCAACACCGTTTCGTTCTCATTTTTCTCCACCAAAAATACTATTATGTCATTATCCTTATTCCAAACGGCATTTTTGAATTCTCTCTCTTCAAATTTAAGCCGTCTGTCTATTACGAACAACGAACCGAACAAAACCACGAATGCGGCCGAGAGCATCGAAATGTAAAATTGGCCTGTGGTGACGTACAGATTGAATCTCAAATTTATGATCAGTACTGCCACATAAATTGCGAACAAAATTATCCATTTTAAGATGTGAGTTTTCAAATCCATGCCCTCCGATACTTTTTTTACGCTATATGATAGCAAAATCGGCGGGGATTAAAAAATGAGAATCGTTTAATCAAGATATGGAGAATATCGATACAGTAAAAAGGTCCGAAAACTTGAAACGCACCCTGAAAATTGGACAACAACATTTAAAGGTGCATTTCAAACCCTCGGTCTTTTTATTTTATTTTTTTGTCATTACCGGACACGCCACGAAATGGTTTTCCGATATTTCAACCAATTCCGGCACCGATTCGAAACAGGATTTTTGGGAGTGAGAACATCTGTTTGCGAATCTGCAGCATTCCGGAGGATCGATGGGACTTGGCGGATCTCCCTGAAGAGTTTCTTTTTTACGGTTTTTGGCTATGTCGGGATCTATTTCCGGTATGGATGAGAGCAAGGCAACGGTGTACGGATGTACCGCGTTGTCGAATATTTCATCGGGTGAAGCCATTTCCACGATTTTTCCGAGATACATCACTGCGATTCTGTCGCTTATGTATCTTACCACAGACAGATCATGAGATATGAATATGTAAGTCAGACCGAAATCGTCCCTTAAATCCATCAGCAAATTTATTATCTGTGCCTGGATGGATACATCAAGTGCCGAAACCGGTTCATCGGCGACAATGAGTTCCGGCTCCATTATGAGTGACCGTGCCACGCTTATCCGCTGGCGTTGCCCGCCGGAGAATTCGTGCGGATATCTCGTCCTGTATTCGGATCTCAGACCGACTCTCTCGAGTATATTCGAAACCTTTTCGTTCAATTCGCTTTTTGAATACATTTCATGTATTATAGGACCTTCGGAAACGATCTCTTTAACCGTCATCCTCGGATTCAGCGAGGAAAACGGATCCTGAAAAACCATCTGGCATTTCCTTCTGAACAACTTCAGATCGTTTTTACGAAGGGAAAACACATCCACGCTGCTGCCCTGCATATCGGTAAAGACTTCACTGCCCGATGTGGGATTGTATATTCTTGAAATAACACGCCCCAATGTGGTTTTTCCGCAACCGGATTCTCCGACAAGCCCCACTGTCTCTTTTCGCCGAATTTTAAGTGAGACATCGTCTACTGCCTTAAGCACCGAATTTTTTCCGAAAAGCTTCCTGCTCTTTATGGCAAAGTATTTTCGGGTATTTTTAATATCCATTATGATATCATTCATCTATTTCACCATCTTTCGAGTACAGCCAGCAAGCCACCGATTTGCCTCCTATTTTGAAAAGAGGAGGTGACTCTTTCAGACAAATATCCAAAGATGAACCGCATCTTGGATTGAAACGGCAGCCCTGAGGGAAATTGAGCGGATGAGGAACCATTCCTTCAATTGATTCAAGACGAATTTTCCTGTCCGTGTTCTTTTTGGGAATGGATTTTAAGAGTCCGGTGGTGTAAGGATGCAGAGGAGATTTCAATACTTCAAAAACAGTTCCCTTTTCAACGGTTTTTCCTGCGTACATTACCACCACTTCATCGGAAATCTCGGAAATGACACCCATGTCATGCGTTATCATCATGATAGAAGTATTCAGCCGTTGTTGCAGATCGTCCATCAAAGATAAAATCTGGGCCTGTATCGTAACATCGAGTGCCGTTGTGGGTTCGTCGGCTATGAGAAGTTTTGGCTCACAGGCAAGTGCTATGGCTATCATTACCCTTTGTCTCATACCTCCGCTCATCTGATGGGGGTATTCCCTCGCTCTTTTTTCCGCGGAAGGGATCTTGACCATTCCGAGAAGTTCGACTGCCTTGGAGTAAGAATCTTTCTTCGAGATATTCTGATGGGTGTATATCATCTCGGCAACCTGATGCCCGACAGTAAACAGTGGATTCAAAGCCGTCATGGGTTCCTGGAATATCATAGACATCTTGCTTCCGCGCACGGAGTTTATCTCTTTTTTTTTCATCTTTTCAACTCTTATTCCGTCGACGGATATCTCACCCGCTACTATTTTCCCAGGAGGCTCCGGCAACAGCCTCATTACCGACATTGCGGTGACACTTTTTCCGCATCCGGATTCTCCGACAATACCCAGAACTTTTCCGCCGGGTATTTTCATGGAAACATCGTCGACTGCTTTCACAACACCTTCATCGGTGTAAAAATATGTTTTGAGGTTTTTTATATCGAGTATGTTTTCTGTCAAATCGTTCACCCCGTTCCTAAACATTTCTCAAACTCGGATCGAGAGCGTCCCTCAATCCGTCGCCAAAAAGGTTGAATGCCAGAACCGTCAGTGCGAGTGCGACACCCGGCCAAAAACTTATCCACCAGGCACTTCTGAGGTATTGAAGTCCGGCGGAAATATCCCCGCCCCAACTCGCCGTGGGTGGCTGTGCACCGAGTCCGAGAAAAGAAAGTGTTGCCTCACTCATTATAGCCCCGGCCATTCCCATGGTAAAAGATACTATGAGCGGGGGAAAAGCGTTGGGCATTATGTGTTTGATTATTACCCTTCTATCGGAAGCCCCCAGAGATTTTGCAGCCATGACGAATTCCTGTTCTTTTATGGAAAGAGTTTGAGAACGTATTATTCTTGCAATTCCGACCCAGCCGACAAGGCCTATTGCGAGAAATATATTCTGCAATCCGGGCCCCAGCGATACCATAATCGCTATTATCAACAGTAAGCTCGGGAACGCAAAAATAACATCCGCCACTCTCATTATCAAAGTATCGGACCATCCGGTGTAATATCCGGATATCGACCCCAGTACAAGTCCCAGTATCAAAGCTATGGACTGCGATACAATACCGACGAGCAACGATATTCTCGTGCCGTAAATAACCCTGCTGAACATATCTCTACCGAAAAAATCGGTTCCGAATATGTGTGTTGCGGAAGGCGGTTGCGAAATTGCATCGAGATTTATTTCTTTATAGGAATAAGGAGCTATAAGATCGGCGAAAATCGCGAGAAAAATAAGTACGAATATGAAAAAAAGACCGGCCAGAGCCACTTTGTCTTTAGAGAACTTCCTGAGGGAAATCTGCCAAAGACTTTCTCCGGAAAGCTTTTTTTCAAGTTGCCTCTGTTTTCCCCTTTCGTTTAACGCAGGAGTGGATTTTTCTTCGGATTTATGACTCATATTTCCTCCTGAGGTATAGATTTTATCAATCAGTTTTTTTGTCGAATCTTATCCTTGGATCGAGAAAGCCATAAAGTATATCGGTAAGAAGGTTTATCACCGAAAATATTACGGCAGCGAACAAAACAGTTCCCAGAATTACGGAATAATCTCTTTTTGTTATGGCGGTGATCGCATATCTTCCTATTCCGGGACGTGAGAAAATCGTTTCGGTCAGAACAGACCCGTTGAGATAACTGCCAAAGTCAAGGGCTATTATCGTCATTATGGGTATTGCAACGTTTTTCAATGCATGCTTGAAAAGTACAAGCGATTCGGAAATTCCTTTGGCACGCGCAGTCCTTATATAATCCTGACTCAATATTTCGAGCATGTAGGAACGTGTCATTCTCGCGAGATATGCCGCGGATCTGGTACCGAGCGTGAGTGCCGGAAGTATGAGGTAATGCAGATCCCATGGACTTGTACCCACACCCGACATGGGAAACCACTTCAATTGAAGGCCGAAAACCAGAATCAGTATGATTCCGAACCAGAAAACAGGCATGGATACAAATAGAAGTGAGATGATCATCACGAGTTTATCAATCCATTTTCCTCTGAAAACGGCAGCTATTATTCCTATTATCACTCCGGAAACGACGGCATATATCATCGACACGACTGTCAGCGCTATTGTATAAGGCAATTTCTCCACTATCATTCTGCTTACGGGCAGCTTGGTTATGAATGATTTACCAAAATCAAAGTTTACGGCCCTCCAGAGGAAATTCCCGTATTGTTCCAGCAACGGATCATTTAAGCCGTATTCTTCTCTGAGGCGTTCTACCTGTTCCGGGTTTGCCCTTTGCCCGAGTATATTCTGTATGGGATCTCCGGGTACTATGTAAAGCAGCAAAAAAGTGAGAAGCGTAACTCCTATGAAAACCGGAATAAATTGCAGCAATCTCTTAAGAGTGTACTTAAGCACAACTGATCAACTCCCAAAAAAGGGGTATCCATTCGGGAATACCCCTTAATATTATTTAAACTTATTTATCCATCCAGACTGTCATGTATTTATCTCCGTTGTAAATGGTATGTACGATCAGGTCTTTTACCCACGGTTGATAAAGTGTGTAACTGTCGAGATGGTAGAACGGGAGTACGGGGAGGTCTTTGAGGAAGACCTCGGTTATTTTCTTCACCAGTTCCATCTGTTTGCCATAATCCGTTTCCGTTTCGAGTTCATCAATCAGTGCGTTGTATTCGGGATCGTCGAAGTTCAGTCTTCCCCTGTAATCTCTGAATATGAAAAGGAAATTGTAAGGATCGGCGAAATCGGCCCACCAGGAATACCAGTAAGCGTCGGGCTGTCCGTTGATTACTGCACTTCTGAAAACCGAATAATCGTTTCTGACCAGTTTTACATTTATACCCACCATTGCGAGATATGCCTGAATGGCTTCGGTTATTCTCTGTACCGATGAATCCGTAGTTGTCCACAGTTCGAACTCCATTCCCGCGGCGCCCTCTTCCTGAAGTATCTGCATGGCTTTTGCCGGATCGTAAGGTATCTCTATATCCGGATCATAACCTTCGATTCCGGGCGGCAGCATCTGATGAGCGAGAATGCCCCTGCCAAGCCTGACTGTTTCGAGGATTTTCTTTCTGTCTATTGCCATGGATATGGCCTGCCGGACTCTGAGATTTGAAAGCTGCGGATGATTGTAGCTCATTCCCATGTAGTAGGTGTTGAGCCCCGGGAGATGAATTATATAAGGTTTCCATGCAGGGTCGTTAACCCATTTTTTGAATTCCGCATCCGGTATTGTTGCGATGTCGAGATTTCCCGCCTCAAACTCGGCGATCCTGACCAAATCATCCGGTATTATTTTGTACATTACCCCGTCGATATGCGGTCTGCCGTCGAAATAATCGAGATTTGCCTCGAATTCGAGCGAAATATCGTGTTTCCATTCTTTAACCTTAAAAGGTCCCGTGCCTACGGCGTGTTCGGAGAACATCTCGCCATATTCTTCACCGACTGATTGCGGTATTATGCACGCACTGGGCATGGCAAGGTGTTTAAGAAAAGGTGCGTAGGGTTTGGAAAGTTTGATTTTCAAAGTATAATCATCTATTACTTCTATACCCGAAGCATGTGCTTCGTTGCCATCGATAACATCCTGGGCACCTTCTATCATGTCGAAAAGCCAGGTCATAGGGGATTTGGTTTCAGGCCTGAGAACTCTTTCGAAAGTGTATTTCACGTCCGAAGCCTTAAATTCCTCACCGTTATGGAATTTGACCCCTTTTCTGAGATGGAAAACGTATTCGCTTGCGTCATCCGAAGCTTCATAGCTTTCGGCAAGACACGGAACGTTCTTCGTCGAATAGTAATCATACCTCAGTAAACCATCGAAAATCAGTGCGCCCAACTGGCCGGGGGCCACGTCGCTCGCATAAGCCGGATCAAGTGTGGGTGGATCTTCTGATAAAGCCTGTCTCAGAATTCCACCATCTCTAACGGAAAAACCTAATCCACATGCAAAAATGAAAATCATGAAAAGTACGAAAAATTTACGCATGTTATTCCTCCTTTTTTATGTTTAAGGGAAACCCCCTCTTCGTCGGAAGAAAACTGATTTATTCTGTTGTGGCAGTTAATATAAACGTTTGCTTAATGGCTGATTGATATATTATATCATTAATCCATATATTTTCTATAATTTTTAGTTGTACTGAGTTGTATGAATAACAGAGCGTAGTTGTAATTACATATGAAATGTACGGAATCGTAGTTTAATTAATTCTTTTATATAAAAAGTATTTTTAAACCGGTAGCTTCAAACGCATGCCTGTTTTTCAATCTCGGATGTTTATGCAGGTTTTTTCGTAGATTATCAGTCTGAAAGGAAAGATGAATCCGACTATAATCAGCATCTTCTGAATAATTCAAAATGGTGCGATAGGTGCAGGGAATTTGAGCAAAAAACACTGACATAAAAGTTAAAGAGCTGTTTTGCAACCCCCGAACATATTAGCGGAATTCAAATGTTCTATTAACGTGCTGAAAATGTTAAAATTGTTTATAAATAATCAGAGATTGAAAATGGATATGCAATTTTTTTACGAAAAATACGCCGGTAAGAGAATCCATGAATCGTATCTAAAAATGATTGTTGGAGTTCTCCGGTGTAGGGCAGGCGATAATTTTGGAATATGAACCGGTAAGACTATAAACAAAACCAGGAGAGGCGATAAAAAACCGCAAATTCAATAAGGGAACTATCAGACCTCAGTTTTCAAACCGGTTAATGAGTGGACGAAAATAAAAAACGAAGAGAACTATGCGTGTCATGGATTGATGGTTTTAATTATAGAGTTTATCGATTATTTTTGACATTTCATCCTTTTGCCACAGAGTCAGAAAATCGGGTGATTTGTCCCATAATAAAAAGCGCCGGGCTAAAAAGCTGAATTATCTTTTAACTGAACTGAGAGGTGAAGAGATGAAAAAAGCAACTGTTTTTATGATTCTGTTGTCGTTTTCCATTCTGGCTTTTTCTTCTGATAGTTTCGGTCCGAGAATACCCACGGCATATTTCGTAACTGTCGGAGCAGGTCAGTCGGACGAAGGAATCCCACCTGATCCGTATGAAACATTTTCCTACGATCTTGCGCTTTTGGAAGCGGGGATAGAGAATTTCAACGTAGTTTACTACACATCGGTTTTACCTGAAGAATCGTATGAGATTCCCATAGAAATTGCCAAACCATATTTCCACCATGGATCGGTGCTTGAAAGCATAATGGCAAAATCCGGAGGATACAAGGGGGATACGGTAGCTGCGGGAGTCGGACGCGTTTGGGCAATGGATGCGGATGGAAACGTTATCGGTGGATTTGCCGCAGAGTATGAGAGAATCTACGACAGAGAAAAGGTAGATGAAGAAACCGCGCATAATGATGCGAAAATTCAACTGGAAAAATCACTCAACCATGAATTGAGTATAAGAGGTTTGAAACAATACGGAGAGATGAAATTCAATATAATTTCCCTTTTCATAGAAAAGAAATACGGTCTGGCACTTGCCGCACTCGGATTTGTCAATTTCATTTATCCGGTTCCATACCCTGTCGAATGAAGATTTGAATAAAATATCGAAATTTATTTTATAGTATCCCTTATTTCAGATACCACCAGATCAACATTTTTGTCGGTGGTATCTATTTTTTTTGTATACATTTTTTCGTAATTCGTAAGCCTTTCGACACTCTTTTCGATTACCGCAGGATTTCTGCCGTCTTCGATCATCCTCCGGCGCAATTCATTTTCAGAACACAACAATGTTATTTTTATTATCCTCAAATTATCGGTGTCCAGGCGATTTAAAATCTCTTCGAATAAGCTCTCAAGATGAATTACCCAGCAAAAAAATATTGTTTCAAAGTCGGGATTCGATATGAATTTACCGAGCATGAAAGTTATGTTTTCCAACACCATTTTTTTGTTGAATTCGTTTACTTTGAAAGGATTCATCATCCAGCACCAGTCACCGTCGAGCCAGACGCTTTTCTCCGTTGAAAGAAGCAATTTCCTGCATACCGTGGATTTGCCTATACCCATGGTGCCGTTGATTATAACGAGTTTTTTCATAAATCACTCCGGTAAGATATGTTTTTTGGCGAACAAAAAATCCATCTTCCGATGGATTTTCTGATCTGATCGCTTCCCCGTACATTGGACGCATAACGGTTTACAACTAAAAAAGGAGTTGTTTTCATCGATTCGGATATACACTCATATGAAAATGTAATATGTGGTACTTGAAATATCTGAATTCACAAACAAAATATCCGTACCTCGTTAATTAATAGGATGTATGAATATAACTTTTAAAACTTCACATTCTCATTCGTATTATATACAAATTTCAGAAAACATCAACCCCTTGATATTTTGTTTTTTTGTTGTAATACGGTGAACATTGCTTTGAATGTGTAGATATGGTAAGAAAAGCAAAACACTTGATTGTATTTTTACTGCAAGGAATATTTGAATGAATTCCGTTTCTCTAATATCTGAAAGTTTCAATCGTAATATCTGGTTAAATTTAATTGAAGCTTATTTGCGGATGGCAAATATTTTTTGTTATCCCATGTGGATAATATTCTAATATATTTAATTTTTAATTCTAAAACTTTTCCGAGTGTTATAAGTAAAGCACTAATAAATAGATTTGATTAAAATAAAACAAATTATTCAATGATGTGCCCTTTAAGAATCGTATTGCATTGTTATAATGCTAATAAATATATATAAGTCTACATAATGAAGATGTATATATATTAATTGTTTTTTTAAGGAGGAAGAAATGCGGAAAGTGTTTTTCTTTGCTGTACTTGTCGGGGTGCTGTTTTTTACTTCATGTACCAATAAAATCGGAGGAGTCTTTGTGGCGAAGATACCTGTGCTTCTCAGTGAATACAGGGCAGGACCGGCCATATCTGGAGCGGATGTTGTTGTTTTTGATTCCGGAAGTACCAAAGTGATAGGAATTGGAAAAACCGATTCAAACGGAATTGTAAATATCGATGTTGTGGAACTGCCTGAATTTGTGGATATAAAATGTGCCAAAACAGGTTATGCTCTGAGTTTTTTGAAGAATCTGAAAACTTCCGGTTCTTTGAATTCAGCTATCGAAATGGTAATGAGAAATGCGGATTTGAATTCCGATCCGATGAACCAGAAATTACCTTTGGTCGAGCTGGATTATATGGATAATATGCACGAAAAAATTGATATTCGTGAGAATATCACCACAGATTTTAAAGTAAGAGTCGAGGTTGATGATACTTACAACCACGTATATAAAATATTTAAGCCTATGTTTGATTCTGTTCCGAAGGAGAATCTTTTGGAATTCGGCGGTAAAATCATAGGTGAAAACGAATGTGTCACAGAAGCCACACAAGCCACATTTGACGTTTCTGTCGCAGGCATGGAAGGAGAATGCGAACTTAACTTTGTTATTTATGACAGAAATGGAAACCGAGTACATGTGATGGAGTATTTGAATATAGAAAAGCAGGATAAAGAACTGCCTGAAAATTCCTATATTCCGTTGAATTTTACTGATTTCGGCACTGAAGCAGGCAGATACAATATCCGTGCTTATACGAGAAGAAGGGGAAAACAGGTTTATGGCAGTACTGCCCGCACTGCGCCGGAGGGAGGCAACTTATGGATAAATCTTTATTGGGTTGATTATGCCTCTGCAAATGTACCGGATAATGCCCCTCCTGAAGGGTACAACGTTTACAGGTCTTTTGACGATGTAAGCTATGAAAAAATAGGCTTCGTCAACGAGGAATATGCAAGTGGAAAAGCGGGCGATTCACTGCCGCTGTTTACTGACGATTCAGCACATCTTGAACCTGGAAAAAAGGTTTACTATGCCATCTCTTCAGTTTACGGTGCGACTCAAACCGAAATGATCAGGATTGGTTCGGTGGAGCCACTGGATTCATTCAACGTAGAGTTGCTGTCTCCAACGCTCAACGAAACCGGTGTAAGTAGGAATCCGAATCTTAAATGGAGACCTACTAAAACTCTTAAATCGGGTGAAGGTACGGTTATGTATCATTATGTTCCGTTTATTTACGATTGGGTTCACGGAGAATTTGGCCAGACTACAAAACCCATGCTGCCAATACTTGTAGAAGGAGAAGAATATAGAATGTGCATATTCACATTGGATACCCCTTCGAGTGTGATAGTTCCCTTTAGCGGAAATAAAACCGATTCTTCATGGGGATGTGTATGGTACAGAATTTGTCCTACCGGAGGCAAGCTCTTTGAATTGGATGATGACAAACTTCAGTCAAATAAGGACTATGAATGGGGATTGAACGTCGCATATGCCGATGTTAGTGATGAAGACAGCCTTTCCAGATCCATTGCCATAGATTTCAGAAGCGACTACACCGGTTGGGGATTCGATACATTCCCCGGCTATACAGAACCGGATTTTCACAATTTGTTCACTACTGGTTTGAAATGAAGAAAGGGGTATTAAGATGAAAAAAATTCTGTTTTTATCGATTGTTGCGGTAATTGTGGTTTTGTTTTTTGGAGCTTGTTCCAATGCCGGGAAAGCCACTCAATGTATAGCCGTCTCGGGGGATGATCTGCTAACCGAGTATGGAGATTTGAATATAGAGAATATAATAGAAAACAGGCTGATAATAGGTTATGAGAATATGGAAGCAGTATACGATTTTTTGGATATATTCGATGGAACCGTTCTGACTGAAGTAAATGAACTCAGAGCAGTGGTTATAGAAACTTCGAAGAATGTACCCGAATTGCTGAAAAAGATGAAAGGTTTCAAATTCGAAGGAATAAGGTATATTGAACCAAGTTTCAAGAGAACTCAGATAAAATCTATAGTTGAAGATGAGCCTGTCATATCGAGAAACACGGGAAAAGATGAATACGAGGATTACCAATGGGGAAATAGAATTATTCAAAGCAGTTATGCCCCGGAAAACGGAATCACGGGCAAGAATGTGGTTGTTGCCATATTCGACAGCGGTTGCGACGGAGCACATCCCGATCTCAGCGGCCAGTTCGTAACCGGATACGATCCGCTTGGAGATTCTCTGATCGCCGCCGGAGAGTCAGTTTCATACGATACCCACGGAACACATGTGGCGGGAATAATCGCCGCCAGGGCAAACAACGGTATTGGAGTCGCCGGTGTGGCACCTGATGCAAGATTAATGCCGATACCCATATTCCAGCCGTGGCATCCGTTGTATCCTGCAACAGATTTGTATATTGGCGATGCTTTCGTTGCAAAGGGAATCATCTGGGCGGTGAACAACGGAGCGAAAGTACTGCAGCACAGTTGGGGTGGCCCCGGATACTCCCAGATACTCAAAGATGCGTTCGATTATGCAATATCAAATGGAGCGGTGCCGGTGGTATCCGCAGGAAACCATCATATAGATTGCAATTGGAAAATGCCGGGGAAGTATCCCGGAGTGATTGCGGCAGGGGCAAGCAATGTAAGGGATGAACTGGCGTATTTTTCAACAAGAGGAGATTTTGTTTCCGTGATCGCCCCCGGAGAAAGGATATTATCCACAATTGCTTTGAATGCAGTGGCAGAAGATGGAATATACGGCGAAAAACCGTACGGATATCTCAGCGGAACCTCAATGGCAGCACCTTTTGTTTCGGGTCTTGCCGCTCTGCTTTTCGAAAAATATCCAAATGCCAATGCGTATCAAATCCGGAAAGTGATAGAACAATCTGCGGATATTGTTAAGGGGTATGATGGCTACAGCAGGGATACCGGATACGGCAGAATCAACGTTAAAAAGGCTTTGGAAATACCTTTGCCCGGAGAAAACGGGGCTTATTTCATAGTAAATGTAACCGACAGCAGCGGCAAGACACCGCTGGAAGGAGTTGCTGTCGGGCTGAGACATGAGAATAAAAGAAACTATTTCGCGAATACCAACGGTGAGGGAGAAGCATGTTTTTTCTCCATCGATGAAGGGGAATACGACATATATGTGGGAGGTCCCGATCATTTGAATCCGAATTCAATAACCCACGGTGAATACGAAGAAACCGATAAAACTATTTATGGATATCATGTTTCCGGAAGCTCTCTCTTAAACGTAAAGCTTTCATCGTCTTTCGATGCGACGCTCAGAATGCCTTCCAAGGAAGGTCAATATCGTGTAAGGCTTATTAATTCAGATGACACAGAAGTTTTCCAGGAAAAATATGCAATTGAGGATCAGCTGGTTACACTGGAAAAGCCAAGTGATACAAAGGGCTATGTCAGGTATATGATAAGCGTGGATTCGACATCCGATCCGGAACAATTCGCACCGGTAATATCGGAGAATTTCGAATCCGGTGATTTCAACAGTCCAGAATGGGATTGGAAAATGGATCTTGGCGGTGTAGTTGGAATGCCCCCCGATCCGGAAACATTTCCGCTTGTACAGTCAAATGTTGTCAGCTCGGGGAATTATGCTGCCCAATTCCACGCACCACAGATGAGCAACAGTTCTTTCGGAAGCACGGTAACTTTGGCCGAAGGAAAAGAATACATGCTGTATTTTGACGTAAGGGTATCGAGTTACGAAGATACTTGCAGTGTTTGGGATTCCGACAGATTCCAGTTGAAAGTGGATGGCTCTTTTTTCAGGAGTTTTTCGCCTCTGACTTTTTACGCCATGGAATGTGGGGTTAAAAATTGGAAGACATTTGCCGTCCCATTATCCGGTGGGCAGCATGTATTGGAATTCTTTTTCTTCAGATTTTCCGGTGAGGATGTCGGGGAAAACACTGCATGGATAGACAACATCAGAATAATACCCATAGACGATGTCGATGTCGAAGCTAAGATAGTCATAAACGATGAGGTTTTGAATTTCTCAAGCAACATAGCCGAATCGAGATTTATCGATAATGTGGTGGGAAATGACGAGTATTTCTGCGTTTTTTAATTTCAAAATCCAAATTATAAAAATATTTATTAAGAGCTGTAACCTGCCAATTGGCAGGTTACAGCTCTATATTCATAACCAAAAAAATATCCAAATGGTTTCAAAAAATGTTTAATGATTTGAAGAAGAAATTGCCGGCTTAAATTTTAAAGTTGTTCACCAGCTCTTTCAATTTATTTGACATTTCACTCAGTGAATCGGAAGTGAGGTTCATCTTCTCTGCCGATTCCGCTATGGATTTCACTCCCGTGGTAATTTGCGAAATCTGTTCGGATACGTCTATCATGGATTTTGACGATGTGTCCATGGCGCTTGCCATCTCTTCGGCAGCGGCACTTTGTTCCTGCGCCGAACCGGAAAGAGATTCTATCCTGTTGTTTATGTTTTCGATGCTGTTTATTATTTCACCGAATTTATCGGCTATCTCCATAGAACCTCTGTTGAGTTCATCGTACAGCTTCACGGTGTTGTTCACAGCGGAATTCGCATCGCTTGCTCCCTTGTCTATTTCGTTCAAAATCGAGGCTATACTCGATGACGAATTCTTGCTCTCTTCCGCGAGTTTTCTTATCTCATCCGCAACTACGGCGAAGCCTTTTCCTGCTTCCCCGGCTCGTGCCGCTTCGATTGCCGCATTTAGCGCAAGCAGGTTAGTCTGTTCGGCTATTGACGATATCGTGTTGAGTATTTCCTGCACGTTGTTGGTTTTTTTCGCAACGTTGCTGACTATATCCGTGGAAATTCTATTCTGCTCCTCAACGGTTTTCATTCTTTTCTCCTGATTCATCAATATTTCCTGACCCATCTTCACCGACTCTTCCGTTTTGCTGATTTCCGAAGCCAACTCCTGGGAATTCTTCGAAACGTATTGCGCACTGGCCGCTACCTCTTCTACTCCTGAAGAAACTTCTTCTATCGACGAGGATGTGTTTTGCACATTGTAATCCACTGTCTCTGTTTGTGACAACAACTCTTCCGTTGTGGCATTTCCGTCCTGTGACATAACCGACAGATCATATGCCGTATCTTTGACTTTCTGAGTTACTTCGTCTATTTCGTACATGGATTTTCTTATCTTCTCCCCCATGTTGTTGAGATAATCAGACATCATACCCAATTCGTCACGCGTTTTTATGTCGAATGCAACTGTGAGATCGCCTTCGCCGAATTTCTCTACTTCACCGGCAAGCCTTTTTATGGGTTTTCCTATGATGTTGCCGAGAAAATAAGATATGACGACGAACAGTCCTATTATTATCAATATAGTTATAACCACATAATTCAAAAGATGATTCGCATCCCTGTTTATCTCGGAAAGTGTTACTATTATTCCAAGAGACCAGCTCGGGGTGTTCGGTATAGGTGAATAAACGAGGAGTTTTTCCATTCCGTCCGGTGCTTTGATCATGGATTCCCCTTTTTTGCCTTCAGTCATCTGCCGACCGGCCTTGTCAAGTCCGTCGTAACCGGCTTCTGCGGAGTCAAGGACGTTGAAATTCATTATCAGTTCTTCGCTCTGATGTGCCATCACGAGTCCTGTTCCGTCAACTATGAATCCGCTTCCTATGCCTCCGATTTTTGAATTGCGGGCTATTTCGGTGACGACTTTCAGACCGATAGAACCGCCTAATATCCCGGCGAATTTCCCTTTATCGTCCAGTACTCTGTAAACCATTACGAATATGGGATTTCCGGTTATCTTTGAAATTACCGGATTCGATATGGCAAATTCCGATCCTCCGAGAATCTGTTTGTAATAATCTCTCGCGGATATATCGAGAGCTTCCTGCCCATCGGTTATTCCCACTCCGTTTGTGCCCACAATGAAAAGTGTTTCAAAATCCTTGCCTATTTTATCTTTTCTCTCCTTCAGGTATCCTGGAATATCGTCCGTGTTCATGCTTTTCAGCATGTTCGTGGTGGCGATTATTTCCAGAGCTTTTTTCTGAACCATTATCCACTCGCTTATCTGGCCGGATCTTCCTTCGACTATTTCCAGAGAACTTGTGGATATCATATTTCCGACAGTGCCGCTGATCTGGTTGAAAATCGTGAAAGTCAGAAAACCAAGTGACGATACGGCCGCAATGACAACCCATGTCATAATCTTCCATTTGATACTCTTGAATTGAAATAATTTCATAACCATCACTCCCACGTTGATTTGTTAGTATATATTTTAGTTTACCATATTATTATTTAAAATATATATTATAATGCATAAAGATATATTAATATTATATACACATAAACAAAAAATAAAAACAACGTATCGGTTCCATGATAAATCCGGTACGTTGAAAGTGAATTATAAATTCGTATTTTTTTATGATTGTTTCATGATTTGTCGAATAAGTAATCTTAAAGTAATTATCTTGGTTTTGGCGATATACAACAAAGAACAGATTTAATAAAATGTTTATTATTTTGAGTATGAATTTCCGTTGTCTTATTTTAGATACAAGTTTTTTATCGAGCGGGAATTACCAGATAAGAAAAACGGAGATTTATTCTCCGTTTTTACCGTTTTCTATTTTCCGGCTTATCGCGCCGTATATTATCTCCATTCCCACTTCGTTGTATCCGCCCTCCGGAAGTATTATATCGGCATAATATTTCTGGGGTTCCACGAAACTTCTGAATGCCGGAGCCACGAACCCTCGATATTGTTTGATTATACTCGATATGGAACGCTGCCTTTCCATCATGTCGCGTTCGATTCTCCTGAGCAGTCTTTCATCATCGGGAGTCTCAACGTAAACGGAAAGGTCGAAAAGGTCTCTGATGCTTTGCTTGTAAAGCACGAACAAACCCTCTACGATTATCACGTCACTGGGCAGTACGTCCGTGAATATTCCCGGTTCTCTTCTGTAAGTTATGAAGCTGTAATCCGGTATTTTTATGCCCTCACCGTTTTTCAGCTTTTTCAGATCGGTTTCGAAAAGTTCGAAATCGAAAGCGGCAGGAGAGTCGAAGTTGAATTCCTGCGGCTGAATCCCCGGCGGCAAATCCACATAATAATTATCCATGTTTATCAACGTGCAGTGGTCGGCAAGCAATCTCGCCAGTTTTTTCGCCACAGTGGTTTTTCCCGAACCGCTTCCGCCTATTATACCTATCAGCATATGCATCCCCCGAATCATATATTTCGGAGATTATAGCATAATCGGATAGTTCCGAACGGTATTTTCCGATAGAAATTCAAAATATTTTACAATTCTTCATCATCGCTTATTATTTCTATTCCATCGAGCTTGAATCTTTCGTGTAAACTCTGAAGGGCATCAATTCCCTGTTTTTGATCTATTATGCAGGAGATCTTTATTTCGGAAGTGCTTATCATCTGTATGTTTATCTCTTTTTCATACAGGGTGCCGAAAAAAGCCGATGCCACCTCAGCGCTTCCCGCAATACCCGTTCCTATAACCGACAGCTTTGTCACCGAGGTGTCATGTTCGACTTTCTCCGCACCTATTTGCTTTGCTATTTCTTCGGAAATTCTCAGTGCGTCATCCAGGTCTTCCTTTTTCACCGTGAAAGTGATGTCGTTCACGCTGTCTCTGTTCACGTTTTGAATTATCATGTCGAAATTTATGTTGTTCTTTGCCAGTGTAGAGAATACGCTGTACGCTATTCCGGGTTTGTCGGGTACTTCAAGTACGGATATTTTTGCTATGTCATCGTCGAGAGTCACACCTCTCACAAGTACTTTTTCCACTTTATCCACCTCCGTGATTTCCGTTCCACTGAAATTGTTGAAACTCGATCGAACTATCAACGGTACTTTGAATTTGCGCGCGAGCTCGACAGATCTTGGATGAAGAACCCTCGCGCCCAGTTGGGCGAATTCGAGCATTTCGTCGTATGATATCCTTCTCAGAATGCGTGCGTTTTTTACAATACGTGGGTCGGTGGTGTATACTCCGTCCACGTCGGTGTATATCTCACATTTTTCGGCCTTCAATGCCGCTGCGAGTGCGACCGCCGTGGTATCCGATCCGCCTCTGCCAAGCGTTGTTATGTTTTCTTCGCCGCTTACCCCCTGGAAACCTGCGGCTATTATTATCTTTCCCTGTACCAGTTCTCCGAGTATTCTTTCCGTATTTATTCGAAGTATTCTGGCTCTTTTATGTGAAGAATTCGTGATAATTCCGCATTGTTGGCCGGTAAGAGATACTACATCGAGATTGAGGGCCTCCACGGCCATGGCAAGCAGTGATACGGATATCTGTTCCCCTGTGGAAAGCAGCACGTCCATTTCCCGATTGGAGGGGTTTTTGTTTATCATGTAAGCCATTTTGAGAAGTTCATCCGTGGTGTTGCCCATAGCGGAAACAACCGCAACCACTTCGTAGCCGTCATTCTTCGCACGTGCTATCCGCTTAGCCACATTTTCAATTTTCACGGTATCGGCAACCGATGTTCCACCGTATTTCTGCACGAGTATTTTTTTCAAATGAAATCACCGCTTTCGGTAAAAGTATGCCGATTTTTCAATCCGCTATTCTCATGAAGCAATTGGACCAGTTTTTTTCATCGATGGCTTTCATGTAATCGTAAATTCTTTTCTGTGAGGTTTTTTCCGTAACCATTATCAAATCATCTCTGTCTTTGAATATTTTACATTCTACGTTTTCCCTTTCAATCTCCGCGAGCAGCGATTCAATTATGCGGTTTTCGCCGGGGGATATCCTCACATAATATCTGCCTGTGCAGCCTTCCATGCCGAGAAAACTTAATTTTCCCCTTCCGAATTCGGGATACGAAGGCGATGATTTGCCCAAAATATCGAGTAAATCACTCACAACGGCATTTGCGGTGGGGAACATGCCGGCCCCCTCGCCATCGAGCTGCAATTCACCTATGTAATTGCCATTTACAGCCACCATGTTTTTTGCACCGGGAATATTCGCAAAAACGTCATTTCTATCGACAAGAACAGGTTCCACACATGCGTTGAAGAAATGATCTTTCTTTTTGGCATATGCGAAGAGTTTCGGTATATATCCCATGTGTTTCACCGCGCTGACATCTTTGCCGGTTATTTTGCTTATTCCCATGCAGGGAATCATCTCGGGTTTCAGATGTATATCGTATGCGATGGAACACAGTATTGCGAGTTTTCGCTGTGCGTCGAATCCTTCGACATCGGCAGTGGGATCGGATTCCGCATATCCGATTTCCTGTGCCTGTTTAAGTGAAAGAGCATATCCGATTTTCTCGCGGGACATCTTATCGAGTATGTAATTAGTTGTGCCGTTCAGGACACCTTTGATATAATCAATATCGTTTATGTCCTTCATCTGGTTGAGGGTTTTAATTATGGGGATTCCGCCGCAAACGCTTGCTTCATACCCAAAGTATACTCCATTTTTTACGGCTGTTTCTATCAATTTTGTGAATTGTTCGGATACCACCGCTTTGTTGCCGGTTACAACGTTTTTTCCGCTTTCCATGGCTTTGACAATCAATTCAAACGCTTTATCGTTTCCACCTATCAGCTCTATTATGGTGTCGATTTCAGGATCTTTGACTATTTCTAAGGCTTTGTCCGTAATCACAGAACTATCAACACGGATACTTCTCTTCTTATGCATGTCTTTAACGAGTATTGATTTGATATTTATTTTTTCTCCGTATTTTGATTCCCAGCGTTCGCGGCAATTTTCGACGATTCTGTAAACTCCGCCGCCCACTGTACCGAGTCCGAGCAAACCTATTTTCATACTATTCCCCATTTCACGTTTAGACTTGACTGGCTAAATTTAACCATTTTAGTATATCGATGTGAAAAAGTCAAATTGAGCTGTTTTTTTACCGAATTAAAATAAAAATGAAAGGTGAAAATTTCAGTTTCCATTTGAATTTATCGGTTGAGTATATAAGATGTATATGCTAAAATCCTTCAAAAGGAACAGAGGTGATTTTATGCTTTATACGAGCAGCAGAAATTCGGGTTTGAAAATCCCTTTCAGTAAAGCAGTGCTCAAGGGGATTTCGGATGACGGCGGTCTTTTCGTACCTGAAAGTTTTCCGAAATTGGATGTTGAGGCTCTTTTTGAGAAGAAGTGGAATTATGTAAAGTTGTGTACTGAAGTTATGAAAGGTTATCTGCCTCAGATTGAAGATGAAAAACTCGAAGAAATATTGTATAAATCCTATTCGGGAAAATTTGCCGGCGAAGATATTGTTAAAACCGTAAAAGCAGGTGATGTGGCTTTTCTCGAGTTATTTCACGGCCCCACCATGGCCTTCAAGGACATGGCGCTTTCCGTTCTGCCGTATCTGATTGCGGAGGCCAGGTCAATTGAAAAATCTTCCGTGAAAACCGTAATACTTGCGGCAACTTCCGGGGATACGGGGAAAGCGGCACTCGAAGCGTTCAGAGATGTTGGCGGTACCGAAGTGATAGTGGTATTTCCGGAACATGGTGTGAGTCAGATTCAGAAAATTCAGATGAAGACGCAACAAGGGGATAATCTGCATGTAATAGGTATAGATGGGAATTTTGACGATGCTCAGAATGCTGTGAAGAGAATATTTAAAGATCAAAATTTAACCGCGTATCTCAGAAATAAAAATATGTCTTTTTCTTCGGCAAACTCTATAAATATAGGCAGATTGCTCCCTCAAACAGTTTATTATTTTTATGCTTATTTTCAGATGATAGATAACGGTTGTATAAAACCTGGTGATAAATTGAACTTCTGTGTTCCGACAGGTAATTTCGGAGATATTCTCGCGGGTTACTATGCACAAAAAATGGGGCTTCCGGTGAACAGACTCATATGTGCATCGAATGAGAATAAAATACTGACGGATTTTTTCAGAACAGGGGTATACGACATCAACAGAATGTTTTTTAAGACCAAATCGCCTTCAATGGATATACTCGTATCAAGCAATCTCGAAAGACTGCTTTTCCACGTTCTGGGAAGTGACCAGGCAGTTTTGGAATTGATGGATTCGCTGTACCGGACAGGCCGTTTTGAAATCGATACCGGAGTATTCGAAGAATCGGATATATTCTATGCCGGTTTTTGCGGTGAGGAAGAGTCTTTTGACGGCATAAGGCATATGCATGGCAGCCATGGATACATTATGGATACGCATACGGCTGTGGCATACGGAGTATACGGGAAATATCTGAAAGAGACAGGTGATTGCCATAAAACGATCATTCTTTCAACCGCAAGTCCTTTTAAATTCTCGGATTCGATATGCGATTGCCTGGGAATAGGTTATGATACATGTGACATTTTTTCTTCGGTGAGAAATCTCGCCGAAACCACGCACATGCCTATTCCCGTTCCGCTGGTAAAAATTATGGATCTTCCGTTGCTGCATGATTCCTGCTGTAAAGTTGAAGATCTGACTGATTCGATCATAAACGTTCTGGAGGTACGGAAATGAGGACGGTCGGTTTAAAAGTGCCCGCAACCACAGCAAACATCGGTCCCGGGTTTGATTGCCTGGGGATGGCACTCGATGTTTTCAACGAATTTACGGTCGAAGAAGTGGAATCAGGCCTGAAAATAAGCGGCTGCGCGAAAGAATATGATTGTGAGGACAATCTTTTTTACAGGGCTATGGTTTACGCATTCAAAAAAATGAATTACGATTGCAAGGGATACAATATAAATTTTAAATGCGATATTCCTGTCTGCAGAGGACTTGGAAGCAGTGCATCACTCATAGTAGGGGGGATAGCCGCAGCTCAGATACTTGCCGGGGGAAAATGCCGGAACGAAAAAATTTTAAAATGGGGAACTGAAATCGAAGGGCATCCCGATAACATCGCTCCCGCAGTTTTTGGAGGACTGTGCATTTCGGGAATGAATGATGGTAATGTGTTCGCTTCCAGGGTGAACGTCGCAGATTTCTTCGAGATCATGGTGCTGATACCCGATTTTGAGCTTCCGACATCTCTTGCCCGAAGTGTACTTCCCGAAAAAATTCTTTTTACTGACGCGGTTTTTAACATTTCAAGATCTTTAATGCTTATCGAATCGATGAAAAACGGTGATTTCCGGATGTTGAAAACATCGATTGCAGATAAAATGCATCAACCGTACAGGGGAAAATTGATTCCCGGATATGAAAATATCGCCGGGGAATTGAACAAAAGTCCCGAACACTGTTTTTTTATAAGCGGAGCCGGTCCTTCAATAATAATATTGAGAGATAAAAAAGCATCCCGGAACACGAATTTATATTGTGAGGCGATACCTGCAAATTGGAAATGCAGATGTGTAGCGATTTGCGAAGCGGGTTTCTCCATTACAGACATGGGATGGTAAAACAAAAGTATAAATTTATACTATGATTATATTAATAAATGATATAATTATCCGTTGGAATGGAAATGTTTCATTTTTTCGGGGGTGTCTTTTTTGAAACGTGGAGAAAGACTGCACAAGTCGTTGCTGGGAAATAAAACTTTGGGGCTATCTTACAATAGACTGATTTTAAATGAAAGAGGAAGAGCTGAAGACATACTTGTCGAAGACATGAACGATTTTTTCAGCAACACTTTTGGTTTGAAAGACGTATCAGATAACGTGAAATCCTTGAAAGCCCTGTTGAGAATAGATGAGAAATATTACGAATTGATTTTGGAGAAGGCTTTTAAAGTCGCATATGGAAGAGAATCGCAGGAGATATACGAATATCTGGAAGAAACCGGCAAGTGGTATTTAATAAGAGGTGTGCCGGAAACAAACGGTTATTTTTACATTTTCCTGGAGGAAATTCCCTCGATGGATTTAGACGGGGAAAAGATATTAAAGAGGCAAATTGACGCACAGAAACTGATAGACGGAATGGATATACCGGTATGGTATATGTACGATTGCAAGACTTACGGCACAGCAAACGGCACGTATTTGGATTATTTGAACTCCACCGATTCCCCTATCCAAAACGGTACTTTGTACGATTACTACACCGACGATACTGCAAAACTCATAGAATCGAAAAACAAAATATGTGTTGACTCGGCCGAAACGCTTGTTTCAACGGAATGGCACGAATTGAAAAACGGAAAACGCAGATTCTTCAGCGTGAAGAGAATACCCGAATTCAACTGTTACGGAAAACTCGAATACATAATCTGTATGGCTGAAGATATAACGGAGAAGCGGTTTCTCGAAAACCGTCTCATGTACAGCGAGAAAAAGTACAGGTCGCTTTTTGAAACGGTAAACGAGGGAATCGCATTGCATGAGTTGTTGTTTGACGAGTACGGCAACCCTGCGGATTATTTGATTCTGGATGTCAACCCGAAATTTGAGGAGATTCTGAGAATATCGAAAGCCAACGTGATCGGTAAAAAGGCCACTGAGATATATGGGGTAAGCCAGGCCCCGTATTTAGACGAATATTCTTCGGTGGCCCTCCACGGTTCCACAAAAACTTTCACCACTTATTTTCCGCCTATGGACAAGTACTTTCATATATCGGTATTTTCACCCGAAAAGAATAAATTTGCCACCATATTCTGGGATATAACCGATATAAAGAGATTGGAAAAACAGAGAGAGCATATGTTCGGCCTCCTTAAGTCGCTTAAAGATATCAACAGGATGTTTGCGAGGGATAAGCTTAATCCCGTGCTGCTGCAGAACATATGTGACAAGATATGCGAAAATGAAGATTACATATACAGTGCGATATTGATTCCGGATTGTGAAAATCGAATTGATAAAATTTACAGTTCCGGTCAGAAAAATTTCTTCGGAAACGAAGATGACATACTCAATCTGAATTGCATGAGAAAAATTTTGGGAGAACATGAAACTTTTTTCGTATTCGATACTGAAAATTGCGATTGTGGAGTTACCGGAGATGAATTTTCATGTATTCTGAAGAAATTGGAGTACAACGACAAAACGATGGGCATACTCCTTTCAGTGGCAAAAAAGGTTTTTGAGGGAAATAAAGAAGAACAGATGATATTCGAGGAAATAGGCGGGGAAATAAGTTATTTTCTGTACGGTGAAGAAATAGAGCGAAAGCGTGTGCAGATGGAAAAAAACCTCAGGGAAATCGAAAGACAGAAATCCACTCTGATAGACAATCTTCCGGGATGTGTTTACAGATGCAGGAACGATGAATTATGGACTATGGATTTTTTAAGCGATAAAGTTCTGGAACTCACGGGTTATGCTGCCGAGGATTTCATAAACAACAAATCCATTTCTTTTGAGGATATAATATACGAAAAAGACAGGCAGCGGGTGAGGGAAGATATTCAGGAACTGGTAGGATTAGGCGAGTCTTTCGAGATTTCATACAGAATAGTTACGAAAAATGGCGAGATAAAATGGGTATGGGAAAAGGGGTGCGGTGTTCTCGGAGAAGACGGCAATCTGAGAACTCTCGAAGGGTTCATATCGGATATAAACGATCTCAAAATTACGGAATCAAAACTGAACGAAGAATTGAAAATCAGCAATTGCATAGCCGAAATAAGCCGCATGATATTGATTCCGAATTCATCAATAGTCGAAATTGCGGATAAGCTTTGCGAAACCATCGCCGAAATTACCGACAGCCAGTATTCGGTGATATCCATAATAAATCCCGATGATAAAAACGGTTTGATACTTTCTCAAAATATAGACAGTCGGGAGCTTATTGACGGTCTTCAACCCGGGAAGTTTTTCGAGAAGCTCTATCACACCATGATAAATCACGGCATCAGCGAGAAAACGGATCTGGTGGTAAACGATATGAAGGGTCTGGCAGAAATATCATACGATTTGTATTCAGAAGAATATAACGGCAGAGTTAAAAACATGTTGTGCATACCGGCAATTTCAGCCGGAGATACGCTGGGGCATTTTTTACTTATGAATTCACCGAAGGGCTATTCCGAAAACGACAAACAAAAAATTGAAAAATTTGCGAATTTGTTCGCAATAGCACTGTATAAAAAACAGAATGAAGCTGAACTGATAAGGGCCAAAGAAGAGGCGGAGAAAGCAAACCGTACAAAATCCGAATTTCTGGCGAATATGAGCCATGAGATAAGGACTCCTATGAACGGAATAATCGGCATGACGGATTTGATGCTTACGACGGAAATAGATGAGGAGCAGCGGGAATACCTCGAGGCCGTAAAAACCTCGTCTTTTTCACTGCTCGATATAATAAACGACATACTCGATTTTTCGAAAATAGAAGCGGGAAAGCTGGAAATACAGGAATCCGTTTTCAACATACACGAATTGCTGGAAAACATAATCATGATCATGAAAGTAAAAGCCCATGAAAAGAATCTGGAAATGCTGTACGAATTCGATATGGATATTCCGGAGTATCTTATAGGAGATCCTTTGAGAATAAGGCAGATATTTTTAAATTTGCTGAGTAATTCTTTGAAATTCACCGAAAGAGGTGAAATTCACATATCGATAAAAACTGTTGATTTCGGGCGAAATCTGATGGTGAATGGCGAAAAAGGTGTTGATGTTCCACAAATAAACGGTGAAGACGATATTCTCATAAGTTTCACGGTAAAGGATACGGGTATAGGAATACCGGAAGACAAAATAGATCAAATCTTTGAAAGCTTCACACAGGCGGATAGTACCACAACAAGAAAATTCGGAGGTACCGGCCTTGGACTCGCGATATCGAAAAAACTGACTCAGATGATGAACGGGGTCATAAGTGTTGAGAGCAAACTTGATGTGGGCAGCGAATTTACCTTCCTGCTCCCTTTGAAGAAAGCCGGAAAATACCGGACTCAAATACCGAAAAAAATCGCGCGTATGAAAAGAATTCTGGTAGTGGATGATAATTTCACAAACCGTAAAATCCTGACGGATATGTTGAAATATTGGGGGATAGAAGCGGTAACGGCTTCCGACGGACCTGAAGCTCTGAGTATTGTGAAAAAAGAAGATGAAAACGGCGGGAATTTCGACGCGATGCTGATAGATTACCATATGCCCGGAATGAACGGAATAGACTTGATAAAAGAGATGCGCACTCTACTTACCGGAAAGGAAAACTCGATAATAGTCATGTTGTCGTCAAAGGACACTTCGGCCCAGCTGGAAAAGATAAAGAAGCAGGACCGCATGGAACACCTTATAAAACCTGTCACTATGAACGATCTCAAGAAGATGCTGCTTAAATTTGTCGAGAATGAAAGAAACACTAAATATACGGCTGATTCCCGGGAAGGGAGAAACAAGGTTCTTCTTGTGGAAGACGATGAAGTAAACCTCATGATAATGAATAAATTCCTGAATAAAAACGGATTTGATGCTGCAGTTGCCAAAGACGGATATCAGGCAATTGAAATGCTTGAAAAGGAAAAATATTCGTTGATTTTGATGGATGTGCACATGCCCGGAATGAACGGTATGCAGGTAACCGGCAGATTGAGAGAATCTGATTCCGTTAACAGGAGTACTCCGGTGATCGCGGTTACAGCCGATATAGGGAAAGTCAGCCGCGAGAAATGCCTTGAATCGGGTATGAACGACTTCATAAGCAAGCCTTTTGATAAAGATGTTTTGCTTGAAAAGATAAGGAAGTTCACAGACGGGGATTCCCTCACTTCTTCCTGAAGCTGTTTTTGCGGAGATGGAAAACTAAAAAAGCGATTATGAAAGCAAAATATAGAAGTATCAGCAATTTGATTTTCGGAGCGGATTTGGCCCTGTCGTTTTTGAGATCGGTATCAAGTGTCGAAGGAAGCGGTATCGGGTCGAAATCTATTCCGAATTGCATGGATATGCCTTTCATGTACAGCAGATGTATTGTGGGCACACCGGATTTGGCCATTTCGAAAATCACACCGGTTTGTTGTCGGTCAGGGAATTCCGTTATTTCGTTGAATCCGGGTTTGAGATCGAGTATCTGAGTGCCTTTTCCCGTATTGGTCAAAGCACCTCCGATGTTGACAAATGCCTTTATATTCCCGGCACTTTCGTATATTTTCATTCTCTCTTCGACGTTTTTTTCGAAATCTTCCTGATAAATCACATCGTAACCGCTGTTGAAAACGACATCTTTCAGGATTGCAGGACCGCCTTCCATAAGTCCCAGTCCGATATCCTCGTCTCCTCCCATAGAAACTGCGGCGGGGTGAAATGATTTATAGCCTTTTTCCTCCAGGCGCTTTATCATGTGTACGAGAGTCAGCTGAGGTATATTCGCACCGAATTGGGAAGCACCTGCAGAGATTATCGTCACCGGATTGAGATTCATGGCTTCGCACGCGGCAATAGTTGCGAAAAGCAATGCGGGGAATGATCCTGAAGAGCCTATCGCCACATTATCTCCCGCGGTCAGTTCGAGCTGCTGAAAAAAAGAAACCATAAGAGCCGCCATATTGGGGTTTGTAGAGGTTCTTTTAGACTGCAAATGTCCCATCGTCGTGGTGATTTCGTTGTAATCCTCACCTATCAGTCCGGTGAGATTGGGATCGATATTTTTATCCAAGGGTATTCCCAGTTCCAGCCTGTAGTCTTTTATCACGGATGAATATTCAGTCATTTTCAACATGGAATTCTCCATGATTTTCACATCTTCCGATTGGTCAACCCATATGAGCCAGCGGTAAAAAGACAGGAAAACGATGTTGATCAGCAGAAAAGAAAATGCAAACCCTTTTTTGTCGAATTTCATATTAATGCGATGCCTTTCATCACAAGGAATATGCATATTGCGACACCCATCATGGAAACGAGGGTCCACAGTATTCCCTGCCTTTCAAATACATTTGCCAGAAGCCCGGGAACTATCCACCCGACAGTACGCAGCTCTTCTGATCCGGGGAAAATTCCCGGTGTGAATTTGTACCATACAAGAGTTAACATCCCGCTAAGAACGAGCAGGAATACGAAACGTCTTCTTCCGAAAAGTATGAAATACTTTGAAAAAATTCTGTAAACGGCTATGGAAATCAACGCGACCGCAACAGTTCCGATTATTCTCAGGGGTTGATCCAGATACAACGCCATGTAAACCGGGACTATTATTCCGCCGGGATATATTCCCATTATTTCTACGAAAAATGAAGAGATTATCAAGCCTATCAAAGTGATTTCGACGTTCATAAAATTTATCCTCCAAAGAAAAACGCGAATGTTTTTCGTGAATAATATTGAAATTTAAAGCAGAACAGAGAAAATGAAAATTTACAGCCGTGTGCCTGACTTTTCCCAATGGCATTTGAATTCTTCGCCCTTTCCGACGAAATTTCCAAATCCGAATATCATGATATTTTTTTTATAAAAATATTTTTCGTGAATTTTATCGATGCTTTTTTCTCTTATGACAACAGGAGAGATTCCTTTGAGCTTTTTTTCCGCGACTTTATAATGACCGCCCAATATGTAAATTTCATCGAATAGTGTACGGTTCGAGTTCAAAAAATCGCACCATTGCAGAGTTCTCTCGCCCTTATCCGGTCTCAGAACCAACAATCCTATCTTTAAAACGTCATCTTGAGGGATTTTCGATAAAGCCCTCTCCATAACCTTTACGGTAGACGTGGGGTCGTTAGCCGCGAAAGCGTTTACGGCGAATTTTTCACCTGTCAGTTTCCAGACCTCCATTACCCCGGTATCTTTTGGTATTTGAATATCGTTCAATTCCTCAATTCTGATTTTTCTACCCGATATTTCCAGAGCTTTCAACGCCAATGCCAGATTTTCCGGAAATTCTTCGTAGTTAAAAGAGAATTTCAACCTGGCGATATCTTCTTCTGAAACAAGTGTGATGTTTTTACCGGGTGATTCGCTGAAGATCTTTTTCCATTCGCTTTCAAGCATGATAATACGGCAATTTTCAGGTGCGGATGAAAGAAATACCTCGGCTATTTCCAGGCAGGTGTTTCCCGTGGTTCCAAGATGATCTTCCCTGACATTGGTGATAACGAGAATATCCGGATTCAGTATTTTTTTCGTTTCGCAGATCTGAAATTCCGGGGTAATACTCATTATTTCGGATACCAAAGCGGTGACTTTTTGCCTTTCGGCTGTACTCAGCACCACTCTAATCTGTTCAACGATACTCGGCTTACCCCTTCGCTTTATGATTTTCTGTTCACCTGAAGGCAGTATTAAAACGGGTTTCGAGCCCGAAACTTTGCATAAAGTCTTTTCACCGTATTGCTTCAGCATTGCGTATATGAGACGCGTAACACTCGATTTTCCACGGGTTCCCGTTACGCATATCCTCAAAGGGATTTTATCGTGTATTTTTTTTACCCTGATGGTCTCGAACAGATGGAATATTATCAATATTGAAAGGCACGATACGGGTATTATGATTTCAAGCATATTCAGAAATTGGCCCTTCCTTTCAATTTGCCGTTGTCTCTCTTTTCCGCAAAATCGAAAAGGAATTCGTATTTTTCCGGCACACCCGAAGGTGTGGCGAATTTGTTGTAAACGAGAAGTGAATTCAGGTAAATCCTGCTTTCCTCTGCTTCAATCCATGCCACGGAATCGAAAACATATATTCCATCCTCTATTTCGCAGTTGAGAGGTAAGAAATATATCTCAGCATTACCGGCAAGCGCAGAACGCAGAAAACTTACCGCCGCTTCCCTTATGCACATCTTAGCCATGGGATCTATCACGTAATCTATGAATGCTATCTTTATTACCGCAACATTCTCCACGGGAGGAAATTCTCCCCGAAAATCCTGTGGTAAACCGGTTCCGGCCGAGGAGAGCAATTGCCGTACATAATCGGGTGACATGTCTATTTCAACGCTGAAAGAAGATGCATCGATCACGTTTAAAAGTTCTGACGGTATGCCTTTTTCAAAATGATTTTCGTCTATTTCCGGGTAATCGTAAACAAAACCGGCACCCAAAGAAATGTATACGGATAACGATAAAAAAACAAAAAACAAAGCGGTTTTCATAATGACTCTCCGATTAAACAAGCACTTTTCGTCATGTTTGTGAGAATAGAAATTACACATTGGAAGTATACATCAATTTCCTGAAAAAAGAAAAGCTCCCGCTTTCACGGGAGCCTAAAAAGCTTTATTCTTCGTAAACCCTGTCCGAACTGACCTGCGACGGATCCGTGAAGAAAGAACCCAAACCTTTTTCCACTATTTCCGCGTATTTGGGAACCGTGAATTTTATAGCGGTTTCTTTGTTTTTCTTCGAGTATTGATTGACTATTTCCTGTATAACGGAAGATAACTGCCCCACCCTTTTTTCTATGGTCCAGCCTTCTTCTTTGTCTATTGGAACGTACAACAGGCCGTGTTCTGCGGCAACTTCTATGAATGGATCTTTTCCAACCATTATCAATTCATTGTTCTTGGGTCCGGAAATCTGGTCGAGATGAACACAGGGAGCTTCGAGCAGGAAAACGAGTGCGTCCGAGTAGTCACCGACTTCTCTGTGCGACAGACCTCTGAAATTCGCCGGGGAAGGTTCGACATGACTTTCGAACTTTTCGCGCCCCTTAACATACAGCGCCGCTCCGATAGCGTAGGTCTTGCTCTTTTCCGGTGCCACTATACAGTTCGTAACCGGGAACATGGTTTCCGCTTCATGCATGTCTATGACTATGGTTATATCTTCTGCGTTTATCATCTGCATTGCCGCGTGAGTTATCTGCTCCGCATAGAAACCGTCAGGCCTTCCTGGCCATGTTCTGTTGAGGTTTCTGGCATCGATGTAAGACATCAGCTGTCCTTCGGGATAATGCGTGTATACATCCGGATCGGGCCACTGGTCGAGTGGTTGAAGTCCCCTGTCTCCCATGCGGTATTTCTTGCTTCCCCATTCCGTATCGAATTCGTAGTAGAGCGGGTAACCTCCGCTGGGCTGCGTGCCGAGTGAACCGCTGTAATTGAAATGCGGAATTACGTAAATCGTTCCGGCTTCCACTTCGAGATTTTCGAGGAATAAAAATGCGGCGAGCATACCCGAAACTTCACTTTCGTGTGTACCACCGAGAATCAGGAGTTTTCCGCCTTCCTTCTCGCCTTTGAATTCATAGACATTTGTATCGGCTATGGTGCCCTTTATTTTGTCGAAATACTTGCTCAACTTGAATGTGGATGTCAATGCGGGACTTGCGACAAATGTTTCCTTATAATTTCTCTGCATCATCATCGGAATTCCTCCGGCGAATAACACGAGACCAAGAATGCTTACCATTATGATTTTATATATTTTCAGATTCATACACCACACCTCACTTAAACCTGAACAGTCTCAAGAGAAGCGGAAGAAGTGTCATCGCGTAGAGTATGACTTTCTGCCTGTCTTTGGTTTTGATAAGGTTGAGTACGAGAAATATCGCGAGTATAGCGGTTATTACGTAGTAAAGAATATTTATAAAAGTCATTTCATCAACACCTCCCACTAACTTCCCATGAGGAAACTCAGCTGATTGCTGAAAGCTATCATCAGAATCCCCACGACGGTTATCAGAATCCATGGAACAAGACAGGTTTTAAGGAATTTACCATACTTTCCGGTATAACCTACCGTATCCACAGTAAGTCTTCCTATGAGTTTCGTAGGAGGCAACGCATCTCCCAATGGCCACAAAAGACTCAGACCTGAGAGTGCTATAACAGGATTTATACCTCTTGCGTTGAACATCCATATCAGAGGTATTCCCAGAACAACCGCACCGCCGTAAGTCAGCAAACCTTCCGAGAAAGGTATCACTATCGGCAGTATTACGTAAAGCAGCGCCATGGGAGCTGTAACTATCCAAAGCGAAAGGAGTCCCTTCGTTCCGTTGAAGCTCATAGTCTGTATGAGCATACCCACGACAGCGGTGGTCGCCAGCAATGGAACCAGCTGTGTAATAGTTTCTCTTGCAACTTTCATTATTTTGACTTTTTTGTAATTTATGAGCCAGGCTGTCAGGGCGCAAATGGCAAATGTCAACGGCAAGCCTAGTGCCGGGAAACCAAACGGAAGTATTCTGGGCATCGCCATGAGGAATATCAACATTAAAAACGGAATTCCTACGCTCCAACCGTTCAACCCTACGGTCTCCGGTATTTCTGCGAGTGCCATATCCACGTTTTCTATTTTTCCCTTGCGTGAAAAATAGAAAATGGTGAACAGACCGAGGACCAGAACCGGTATCAGAAGAGGCAAATCAAATCCCACATAAGGCAATGCGGTTCCGGCGCAAGTCATCATAGCCCATACGTTTACAGGAGGCGCAGCCGCGGACAATCCGGCAATAATGAATATGATTGCCGAAACTCTTTCTTTCTTCAATCCCATAGCCGACAATGCTGCCGCAACGGTACCGCCGACAACGAGAACCGATATGCTTCCGGCGCCGGTTATGGCTCCGGGGATTAAAAGAACGAACATCAGCAATATGAGCAAAAGTATTTTTTTGTTGTAAAAATTCTTGATAATCCATCTGACTATCAAATCCGTACCACCAATGGATTTCAAAATATTCATGAAAAGCGTGGCAAAGAAGAATATCAGACCGATATCAAGATAAGTAACTGACCCTTCGGCTATATGCCTGAAACTTTCGAAACCGGCACCGCTGACGAGTAAGCCGGCTATTACTGAAAAAAACAGACATATTTCGGTAGACAGCCTTAAAAAAGCTCCAACTCCATAAGCTCCGGCCATTATTACCAAAAATATTATCGTCTGCGTGAACAACGGATCACTTGACATTTAAACCTCCTCCAAACCCGTAGCAAAAAAGATTTCTTCAGGTTTTATCGAATCTGCTTTGATTTTTTATCAGTTTGAAAATACTTCGGGCATCAAATCGAGAAGATCGAAGGCACTTTCGGCTTCGATAAACTCAATACCGTTTTCTTCGGCTATTTTGTTGAACCTTTTATCCATATTCGTATCCGAAGTAGCTATTATGAGATCGGCGTAAGGTGCGACTTCGTCTATCATTCTTTCGTTTGGGCTTCCGGGCAATCCTCTTCTGATTTCTCCGCCTATAGCCATGGCGAGTATTTTCATACCGTTTTCTTTTGCGTAGGAAATTATCTGTTTGACTCTGTTTGCTTCGTCTTCCACGGACAAACCGGAAGCTCCCATACCCTTAAGACTTGCGCCTATTGCTATTACGAGAGTTTTGTAAGGTGTTCCCACAGCTTCCTTTGATTTGGACTCGACGTAGTTGCTTTTACAACTTTTTAGGCCCACTCCGCCTTTAAGATCCTCAAGATAGAGTGTGTCTGTGAAATCGTATGCCAGTTCAATTTCGTCACAAAGATAAGTGACAGTCATGACTTCATCGCTCTGGCCTGCAGAAGTGACCACGAAAGGATATTCCATGGTGTTTTCAATTCCGAAAACAGATAATACCAACAGCGCGAAAATCGTGATAACTAAAAAACTTTTCTTCATCATAAAACCTCCATACTTATGCGCCCCGTATGGGGCGCTTAATTTTGTTAAAATTGATTATAAAACGGTATTGCCGTTATTTTCCCTCGGGTTTTTTGTAATTTCCCGCGGCGTTTCCGAGTTCGTAATCTACTTCTTTGAGCCAGGAATCAGGATATCCGACGGATTTTCCATTTACATAACCGTCGATGTACTTCGCAACCATCATATCTGCGAATGCCCACCAGTTTTCAACGACCGATTCGGCGTTGTTAACCGCGTAATTGGTTATGAATTCAATTGCGGCTTCGGGTGATGTTTTGTAAAGTTCTGCCGCTGCCATTTCTACAGCAGGCTGTACTGTGAATTCTCTGCCTTCGATTTCGGCCTGTTTCGCTTTTATATCTTCTATCATATAGCTGAATTTGAGGTCTGCCCAGTTTCCCAGGAAGTTGAAAGCCCATCCGGCGGTTTCCCTGTCGAATGTGTGAAGGTCTCCGGTTTCGTATATTTCGGGAAGTTCTGTCATTCCACAGTAGAAAGGCACGTAAGCACTTGTGTGAGGCGCATCCGGTCCGAACCATACTACTCCGCCTATTGCGTCGGGCAGATAGTCTCTTGACTGAGTCACGAATACGTATGCGCATCTGAATACGGAAATCGCTCTTTCCCATGCACCCTTAACGAGCTTGCTGCTGCCGGCATATCTGTTCGGCGTGCCGAAAGGTCCTGCCGCAATACCCTTTGTAAGATCGAATTCTGTTCCCTGGTAATAGTCTCTCTGAAGATCTATTACGTCTGCCACGGTCAGTTTGTTTTCGGGTTTAACGGAGAAAGGATATTCTCTGGTGAAAGAATCTTCAACCCATGCACTCAGACCAAGTGACGGAGCTATTCTGTCGAATGTTCTCCAAACTCTTCTGTGGCTGTAATAAGCACTGGTGTATTCTCCGGAACTGACTGCTCTCATCCAGTCAAACGGTTCTCCGCTGTTTGGATTCCACCAGCCTTCTGCCGCACAGATTTCAAACAAATCAGGTGCATAGAGATTATCAGGATTTCCCGGTATTATATCTCTTATTCTGAAACAGTTTGCTTCAACGAAAACTTCGCCGTCGGGTATTTTCTTGGCAACCCAGAGGGCACTCTTCTGGTCAGGTGATCCGCACATCTCTATTACCCATACTTCTTCGGTATCGGCGACAACGAGAGTTTCTCCCCAGCCGTAGTAACCGTATTCAACTGCGAGGTCTCCCATGAGCTGAACGGCTTCCTTCGCCTTGGTACATCTTTCGAGCGCTATTCTGGACAGTTCGGAAATATCGAGTATGCATTCGTTTTCGACTGCATTCACGTATGTCTTTGCACCGGTAGTGCATTCGCCGATTGCCAGCTGATGCTCGTTCATTATTCCGTAAGAAGAACCGAAATAGGCATATGTGTGTTCAACCTGAGGTATGTAACCCAGAGGTTTTGTGGGTTCATAGCCGGCTACGTTCCAACCGGGTCCCCTGTCTTCTCCAACGTATGCAGGATACTGGTCCAGATACGGGTATACTGGTCTCATCGAACCTGGTTCAAAATCCATTGCAGGAGTTCTGATCAGCCTGAAATCGCACATTCCGCAATCACAGGTATGAGTGACCATGCATGAACCGTCAACGGAAGCACCTTTGGTTACTCCTATTGTCGTACAGGCGAAAGACATGGCAGTTGCAAGAACTAATAACAGCATTCCCAACAAAATCCTACGCATTAAAACCACTCCCCTTAATTTTTATTCCCTTTCGGGATATGTTTATTGGCAGCCGCATACTCTTATATACGGTGCCATGGCATTGCTGTTGTCCGAAACCTGAGCATAACCGTTCAAAATCATGGCGAGATTCCACAGTACTTCTTCTCCGTTTTCCTGTTCAAGCCATATCAGCAATTCCGGAGTCTCGCTTTCCATTAAGTATCGCATCAATTTCTCCGAATCGAAATAATCCGGATTCGAAACACGCACCTTTCTTCCTGATAAATTGTTCAACATAAAATCAAGCAATTCGTCCGATCTGTTCTCGGTAACGGATTTCAAAATCGAAATACCGTCGAGCTCGACAGCTACCTCTCCCGTTTCTTCCGAATACAGTTTCAGTGTAAGTGGTCCGGTGACTTCGATGCAGTTCATATCAAGGTACACTCCCACACCTTTGTACAACCTGTCAGGATCCCAGAAAAATTTTGAATCGAAGACTCCGCAGAAATTAACGAAAGTTATTGAAAAAAGAACCGCGGAAAAAACTACAAGCTTCATATCACACCTCCGGTTCAAGGCAATCTCATTTTACATCCACGCTTATTTCAACGAATTGTCCCTCGAATTCGAGATCGAGCTTCAAAGAATGCGGTTCATCCCTGTTTACGGCTTTGTTCAATACATATATTATGTTGTCGTCTGCGATTCCGAAAACGTTGTTTTCAAAATATCCCTGTCCGTATCCGCTCGAAAGCGGAGTGCCACAGTCGCCGCAATCATTTTTTCCGCCGAAATCCACGTCGTTTTGCCTGAATGTTGTGTATTTAAAATTCGTTTCTTTTCTTTCGTTTTTAAAATCGTCTCTTACATTTCCTTCGATTGAGGAATAGTAATAATAGAATTCGAAGAAATTCCGTTTTAAACTATCGAAATACTCGTCGTTGATTTTTACAATTTCCAAAAGGCCTATTATTTCGTGCCGCTCTTCAATGTAATCGGTTAAATTCTGCCCGGCAAGCAGATCTTTATAATCAAAATACCTGACGCTCAATATATGTACGCCGTTCTCATCGAATATTTTAACTTCTTCTCGGAAGCTCGAACCGGCTAAATTGATGGAAAAGAGCATGGAACCGAATAACAAGAAAGACAAAACCGAAAACAGATATTTCATACTCAACAAAAATCCACCTCACATGAAATCCCGTGCTTCTTGGCGAAGCACGGGCAAAAATTAAAATTTATTTTCCGGGAAAAGAAACAGGACCATCTTCATAGCCTACTTCTTTGAGCCACCAGTCGGGATAGTTAACGGTTGCTCCGTCCACGTATCCGTCGTTGTATTTTCTGATTAGCATCTGGTCGAATTCCCACCAATCTTCGACTACTCTTTCGGCGTTGTTGTTGGAGTAATCGGTGAGGAAATCTATTGCAAGCTGAGGATCCACTTTGTAAAGTTCGAGAGCTGCCGCTTCAACTGCAGGCTGCATCAGAATTTCACGATCTTCGGTCAGTTTCTGCATGGCCTTGATATCTTCGATTATGTAGCTGAATTTCAGGTTTGCCCAGTTACCGGCAAAAGAGTGTACCCAGAATGCGACGTTTGGATCAAATTCTTTGTGGCTTCCGGTATCGTACTGTTCGGGAATATCGGTTGTCGCACAGTAGAAAGGAACGTATGCGGTGGTATGAGGTGCATCAGGTCCCCACCACAGTACTCCACCGATTTCATCCGGCAACCAGTCGCGAAGCTGTGCAACCCAGCTGTAATCGCATCTGAAAACTGATACTGGTCTTTCCCAAGCGCCTTTTAGGAGTTTGCTCGATCCGTATCTGTCTGGAGTTCCGAAAGGTCCGGCTGCGAGTCCCTTGGTAAGATCGTATTCCGTTCCCTGATAGTAATCTCTATGGAGATCGAATACGTCCTGAACAGTGAGCTTGTTGTCGGGTTTCACGAACATCGGATAAGCTTTGGTGTATGTATCTTCGACAACCGGGCTGAAGTTCATGGAAGGGGCAATTCTCCTGAGAACGCTCCATACCCTTCTCAAACTGTAGTAAGGATGGGAATATTCTCCCGGGCTGACTGTCTTAAGCCAATCCAGGGCTTCTCCACTGTTTGGATCCCACCAGCCTTCTGCCGCCGCAACTTCGAAAAGGTTTGGAGAACAGAACTGATTTTCGGGATCGTCTGTGGAAATTTCTCTGGTTCTGAATTCATTTGATTCGACGAAAACGGTGCCGTCCGGCACTCTTGTGGCAACCCAGAGAGCGCTTTTCTTGTCAGGTGTTCCGCATACTTCAAATACCCAGGCTTCTTCCGTGTCACATACGGTGAGTGTTTCTCCCCAACCGTAATAACCGTATTCAACTGCGAGTTTTCCCATGAGTTCGATTGCCTCTCTCGCCTTTGTACATCTTTCCATGGCAACGAGAGAAAGTGCCCTTATGTCAAAAATGGCGGAACCCGGTTCCGGATTGACATAAGGCTTTGCGGCGGTTGTACATTCGCCGATTGCCAGCTGCTTCTCGTTGATTACTCCATAGACTGCGTCCATGTAAGCATAGGTGTGTTCAACCTGATCGATGTATCCGAGAGGTTCTGTGGGTTCATAACCGGGTGTGTTGTAAGTTTCACCGTAATATGTTCCCACGTATCTTGGGAATGGTTCTACCAGAGGATAAACTGGTCTCTGACTTCCGGGTTCGAAATCCATAGCCGGTACTCTTACCAGTCTGAAATCACAGGAACCGCAGTCAGCGGTATGAGTGACCATGATCGAACCATCGGCAGATGCGCCTTTGGTTACGATTATTGTGGTACAGCTCATTGCCGTGAGCGTCAGTGCCAACAATACTGCGAATACTAATGCGAGTTTCTTCAAAACTACCACCTCTTTTAATAGATTAGGGTTGAAAGAAAACGAAGGATATTCAATTAACGTGAACATTTTTGACCTGATGGTATTATACATTAAATTAGTTAGGAGTGGCAATTAAATACAATTAAATTTATGTTATGGGTGGAATTTGTAACTTTTACAAATGGTATGAAAATTTAATTTCTTGAAAATGATCGAAAGTGATTATAATACGAGGGTATTGCTATGAATTTTAATAAAAAGCAGTAAAATATTATAAAAAAAGCAAATATAAATGGAGAATTTCTGAAAAATCATTGTTTTCAATTACATAAAAAATAAAGTACTAATAGATTAATTATTTAAAATCAATTGAAAACGTGACTATATCCAAAGATATTCGCGGGTGAATTATCGAAAATGTAAATAATATTCAATCTAAAAGACAAAAAATAGTTTTGAAAGAGGATTTTCCTTGGTTTTTTTAAAAAGCAGGCCGGTCTTGAACATGGGCAATATGCAAAAAATCCTGTGATAGAATAGGTGAAAACGATGAATCGGAGGTAAGGTGTGTTGAAAGAAGATTACATACCCGGGGGATTTACGAGAGAAGTGCTTGAAGGATATATTCAGTTTTATCAATTCAAACATCCATTTTTGTTCGTTGATAAGGCCAAAGGTGCCAATGTCATAAAAGATATTGAGGCAGAAACGATTTTCACGAATGGCTTTGCGGTTAAGGAGGAGTTACGGGATTATAAAATGGAAATCGACAGGCTTTTCGATTTTGAAAGATTGTCGGGATTAAGCGACGAACAGATTCTCTTCAAAGTATTTTCAATTAAGAAAAGGATATTCGGAAAATATTTCTTGTCGGTATTACCGGAAATTAGAAAAAAGGAAATTGAGAAAACATCAGAATATTTGAATGGAATATCCGAAATGTGTGAAATATTCGGATGTTTTTTTGAAAAGGGAGATAGTTTTAACTTTGGACGAGATTTTAAAAATGATGTAAACAGATTTATCGAGGAGTTACTTTATGATATTTCCTCCAGGGAAGGAAGGATTTTCATTTTCCCTGGGAGCTATCGACACATACCACCTTTAAATAGAATAATGCAAGAATGTTTGCCGAACATTATCGACAGTAGAATCAAATACATGTTGAAAAACAATCCTATATACGATGAACCGAGTGAATGCGATGTTAAGTCGGCATTTTCAAAAATGCCCGATATCTGTTTTTTTAATTCGGAATGCTATGGTACGGATCTGTCTGACATAAGTCTTGAGAAGTGGAATTCGGAGTTGAATGAAGAGGATGTGGTTATTTTCACCGGAGAGAACATGTTGCTCACTTCGGAAAATTCAGGTTTCGAATACCGTGTGATTTCCGATGTGGTATCCGACAAGGCGGCCAAATACACCGGCAAATATCCGGCAGATGGCGAAATCCGCCATTTTTTCGAAAAAATACCATGCCTGGATTACCCGTTTGAAAAAAGATTTCATGGTGCCGAGAGATCCAGCTACAGTCTTAATCCGCGCAAATGGAATGATAAAAGGTATTTTTTGAATTATTATTCGGAAACCTTTGATCCCGACAAGTTTCCGGAAATGGATATCAATGGAAAATCTTTCGAAGAGATAATCTTTGAGAGAGACCGCGTGCTCTCAAAAATCGCCGACGAAGAGTTGAACAAAATGCACGGGTCTTATCTGGACCGGTATTATGATCTTGAGAATCTCGACAGAATCGAATACGTTCCTGAAACGGAGAGGAATGCGGTACTCGTCAGGGGAATCAGATTCGATTCTGTCGATTCTGTATCCGTCAACCCTTTGATTGCACAGTTATACGGAAAGGAATTCGTGGATATGCGTTCTGTTTCCAAACAACCCGCTTTCACCGCAGATACTCATTTCATGCTCAATTTTCTCTATTTTGCCACCGGCAATATCAAAAATCTCTACAACAGTTTGAGAGCGGACAGACCGCTTGAGAAAATCGATTTTGAAAATTTTTACATAGATTATTACAGATGCAATTTGCATGAAAAATGGGAAACTGTTCCGCTATACAACAAAGCGGTGATCGAATACAGCGGAAAAACCGGAAATATCGGCGTGATGAATAAAACTTTGAAATCCGGGTATGTCGATATATGCGGTGTGAAATTCGCATGGGATGATGAGGCTGTTAATTCTGTCGTGAATGTTCCGGTGTCCGTTTTCACTCCGCAATTCATTACCGAAAGAACTACGGCCGATAAGTTCCGGGAATACAGAAAGTGTGTCGGTGAGAACAGGTTCAACATAGTCATAGTGGACAATAGGATAGTGTGTGTGAGAAAAGGTGATGTGGTATTGCCGTCACTGGGCGTGGTTCTTTCTCTGGATTCCCTGGAATTCGGGAAATTGAAGTCGTGCCTGAAATTGCATGAATCAGATAACGGTTACTTCACGTTTGAGAGAGATAAACCGGTTTATTTCAAAGGAAATAATGGGAGATCGGAAGATTCTCAAAATGGTTGCTGCTGGTCTTTTGGCGGAGGATTTCAACTGGTTGAAAACGGTGTCAGCCTTGTTGAAAACGAAAGCGCTGCGAAAAAGGCATTTGAAAAAGAAGGATGGTTTAATCCGTTGTCTATGCAGACGCAGGAAACCCAGGTTCAGGAATGGGTACGGGGACCGCGCAGTGTCATCGGCACCACATTCGGCGGCGGGGTTTTTGCCGCGACTTTTTCAGGAAGGACTAAAGAGAGTAAGGGTGCATGTTTTGACGAAATCGTGAGAATTCTGAGGAAAGAGATCGCCGATGTGAAGGACGTGGTAAATCTGGATGGTGGTGCTTCATCCTGTCTGGGTATGATATACAAAGGCGAATTTTTTGAATTGAGTTACCCGTCGATGACTACTTTCAATTCCGCCGGTATGGTTCGGCCGTTGAACTCTGTCATTCTGTTTGGATCGAGATAAATTTATTATACAGAAATTTCAAATTCAAAATGAATTAAAATAAATACCGGAATGCGCCATTTTAAATCAAATCTGTATATTGAATATAGATTATGAAATGATTGCACTTGAGTAAATTACGAAAAAAATCGATTTTTGTGTTAAATTTTCAATTTACCAACCCTTGATAAGCTTATCGCAAACTTCGGATTTTCTCATTTTATTCAAACAAAAAAACTCATAATTTTACAATTCGCACACTTCACTTCTGATGGGGTGTTAAAATTAAAAACCACAATTTGTTGTGTATCCGCTTGAAGCAGACCACAATATATTGTATAATGCGCCTATATCTCGCAGTTTCTTCGGAAGAATTTATTCGTGTGATTGAAGAGAATTCGTATAGGATTTATATTTCAAAAATCATAAAATGATTGTTCTTTTTTTGCGGAGGCTGATTTAAGCGGGGATTTAAGAAATCGATAAAATTTCTTAATTTATCAAAGGGAAGGTGTAACTGTGAAGACGAAGAATCTTCTTGGTGTGAAAAAGAGAGATGGAAGGATTGACGATTTCAACATAGGGAAAATTCAAAAAGCCATCGAAAAGGCTTTTGAAGCCACTGACTCGAATTATAACGAAGACATACTTCAATTGCTGTCGCTCAGAGTGGTTTCAAGATTTCAAAAAGATGTTGATGAAGGTGTAATAGATATAGAAACGGTTCAGGACTATGTGGAAAGGGTACTGGAAGAATCCGGGTTCACTGAAGTTGCCAAAGCCTATATTCTTTACAGAAAGCAGCATGAGAGGATAAGGGACATACATAAAAATATGCTCGATTTTTCCAGAACGGTCAACGATTACCTCACTCAGCTGGACTGGAGAGTCAAGGAAAACAGCACAGTTTCATACTCAATTGGCGGGCTTATACTACACAACAGCGGTACCGTCGTGGCAAATTACTGGCTGAATGAGGTGTATGACGAAGAAATCGCAAATGCCCACAGGTCGGCCGACATGCACATACATGACCTTTCCATGCTTTCGGGGTATTGTGCCGGGTGGAGTCTGAGGCAGCTTATCCAGGAAGGGTTGGGTGGAGTTGCAGGTAAGATAACTTCTGCTCCCGCAAAGCATCTTTCGACTCTTTCGAATCAGATGGTCAATTTTCTAGGTGTTCTCCAGAATGAATGGGCCGGTGCACAGGCTTTCAGCTCGTTCGATACCTATCTCGCACCCTTCGTGAAAATAGACGGTTTGTCTTTCATACAGACGAAACAGGCTGTTCAGTCATTTGTTTTTGGTGTTAATACTCCGTCCAGATGGGGAACTCAGTCTCCTTTCTCGAATATAACTCTCGATTGGGTGGTACCGTCGGATCTGAAAGACAAACCTGCAATAGTTGGCGGTATGGAGCAGAATTTTACCTATGGCGATTGTCAAAGTGAAATGGATATGATAAACAAGGCATTTATTGAAGTCATGCTCGAAGGAGATGCGAACGGCAGAGGGTTCCAGTATCCCATACCCACTTACAACATCACAAGGGATTTCAACTGGGAAAATGAGAATGTGCAGCTTCTCTTCGAAATGACCTCGAAGTACGGAACACCTTATTTCCAGAATTTCATAAATTCCGACCTCAATCCCGGTGATGTGAGAAGCATGTGCTGCAGGTTACAGCTTGACAAGAGGGAACTCAGAAGAAGAGGAGGCGGACTTTTCGGTTCGGATGAATTCACGGGCTCGATAGGTGTTGTCACTCTTAACATGCCAAGAATCGCGTATTTGAGTTCCGGTGAAGAGGAGTTTTTCTCAAGACTCGATAAAACAATGGAACTTGCAAAGAGAAGTCTGGAGATAAAGAGGAGAATTGTGGAAAAACTGAACATGGCCGGTTTATATCCTTACACCAGGAGATATCTTAAGGATTTCAACAACCATTTTTCTACGATAGGACTTGTGGGTATGAATGAAGCGTGTCTAAACGCAAGCTGGATAGGGAAATCCATAGACGACAGAGAGGCTTTTGAGTTTTCTGCAAGGGTTCTTGAGCACATGAGGGCCAGGCTGGCCGATTTTCAGGAAGAAACCGGAAATCTTTACAATCTCGAAGCCACCCCCGCGGAATCCACATGCTACAGGCTGGCAAAACACGACAGGGAAAAATATTCCGATATAATAACGGCGGGAGATGAAACCCCCTATTACACAAACTCCACAAATCTTCCCGTCGGCTATACAGATGACATATTCGAAGCTCTTCAAATTCAGGAGCAATTGCAGACAAAGTACACCGGCGGAACGGTTTTCCACACTTTTTTAGGTGAGCAGATATCCGATTGGGAAACCACAAAAGCACTTGTCAAAAAAATTGCGGAGAATTTCAAGATTCCATATTTCACAATATCTCCGACTTATTCCATTTGTTCCAATCACGGATACATAAACGGTGAAGTGTATTCATGCCCTGAATGCGGAAAAGCGACGGAAACTTATTCCAGAATCACCGGTTACTACAGGCCGGTGCAGCATTGGAATAACGGCAAACAGGAGGAATTCAGGCACAGAAATACATATGACATATACGGAGTTGATGATAATGAAGTTCAGCGGATGGCAGAAAGTGAGTATGACGGATTATCCGAAAAAAGTGGCGTCGGTGGTTTTTACATCAACGTGCAACTTTGATTGCGAATATTGCCATAATCCCGCTTTGAAAAATAAAATGCCTCCTGTTTTCGACGAACAGGAGGTTTTTAATTATTTTGAAAAGAAGGGAAATTTGATAGATGCGCTTGTAATCAGCGGGGGAGAACCGACTCTATGGGGCGATGAGTTGATGAGTTTTTCGAAGAGGTTCAAAAAGACTTTTCCCGACAGGTTTCTGAAATTGGATACCAACGGGTCTGATCCCGGTTTTTTGAAAAAAGCGGCAAAGTTGTACGATTATGTTGCGATGGATTTCAAGGCCTGTGACTATTCCTCTTTTTCGAGTACTTCGATGGATGTCATATCCGAAAGTCTGGGGTTGCTCTGTATATTTGATGATTATGAAGTGAGGATAACCCTTTACCCGAAATACATAGATGAAAAATCGTTGAAAATTATGATAGATATGTTAAAATTGCATAGGGTGAGTAAGTTAAGCTTACAGCAGTACAGAAAATTGAATGAGGTGAATCCTTACAGCAGAGAACAAGTAATGCGGTTTAAAGATTATGCGGAATCTGCAGGTTTTTTTGTAGTGTTAAAAGGTTTGTGAAGGAGAATAATAAGAATTGGAAGGAAGAAGAAGCAAAGCCGCAAGGTACCTTTTGAATTCGAGAAACCTGTTTTTCAACAATAAAAGTCTGAGTATGGCCCTTGGCAACGTCAAGCGTGCCATGAAAATGCTCGATAAAGATGAGATAAGTGTGGATATACACGGCTGGTATGTTTTCCTTCTGATTTTGAAAGAAGAACAGGAAGTTCCGGTTTTTTACGATGAGTTTTTTAAAAATTCCGACTCCTTCTTTTTTTTGCATATTTTACTGACTTTCAGGAAAAAAGGCGTATCGGCTATGATTTGTGAGATTTCCAACCGTGATAAGAGAGAACCCAAAAGGGTAAAGGGTTTTTTCTCCGATTATATGGCCGCTTATATGAGTGCTAAATGCCTGTATGATTCCGGCGATATCGAAAGTGCGTTTGCGATTTTGAGTAAGACTCTGAAATCCATAGAAGGTTTCGGTGGTGTAATGTTTTCGAATTTGAAGGCCCTATGTCTGTCTTCGCTGGGGAAATACTATGAAAAGAAAAACAAGCCCAATATTACCGCGCAGGTTATGAAAAAAGCCTTTGAACTGGTTGAAAAGAGTCCGCTATATTTCATATCCGCCAATGTGTATTTGAACATTGCAAGTTTTTATGCCAGTAATTTCGGTATAAGGAGCAGTTCGAAGGTCTTGGATAAAGCGCTTGAGATATCGAATCTCTACATTTCCGAAAAACTTCTGATACCCATATTGAGGCAATTGCAGTACAACTGCCTCTATAAGGGTGAAGTCAAGGAATTCAGGAAACATCTCAGATATTCCCGGACACTCTGTGAAAAACTGAATGACAGATACGGGTACGCCTGGACATACATACTCGAAGGAGATTTTTACATATACGACAAAGATGCGGAGAAAGCGCTGGATTGTTTCAAACTTGCGAGAGAGTTGAGTGAAGAGAAAGATTTGGTTTCGACCAGTCACAGGCATTCCATGCTGTGTCTTTTTTACAACAATCGGTGGAATGAAGCTGACGAAATGATCAGGGAATTCAACATGGATCATGCCGAATTTGGTTTTAAAAAGGTCGTGGAATTGTATCTTGCAAAAGGGCCAGAGGATATTCGGACCGCTTTCGACGATTTTCTCACTTCCACGAAAACGTGGAGGGAAGAAGTCGCATTGGCTTTTTCAAAAAAACTTTCCGATAATTTACCCGAAATATACGAAGAATATTTGAAAAGCCTTATAGACCGCCACCAGAAGGATGATGAACTCCTTGGTCTTGCCTCGGTGTACGAAGCCGCGGCAAAGCACTATAAAAATGTCGGTTTGAAAGATATGGAAATTAAAATGCTTAGAAAGTCAATAGAATTATACAGAAAAACGGGATTCGGAAAAGCTGCCCGTGACCTCGCGAATACTTTCAGATTCGATCCGGAAAACTACCAGAAGATGTGCGATGAAATGGAAAATCTGGTGGCAAGACATGGCGAATACGGTCTGATCAAGGAATTCAAGGCTTTCAAAGAATTGCAGATTCAGAATATGATTGAACAGGATGCCATGAAAGAGATAATGGATTTTTTGAGTTCAATGAACACTCAAAACGATCTTTACAACGTTCTCAGGGATATTTTGAAATGGCTGGTATCGTATGTTCCTGCGAAAGAGGCCCATATAGTTATAAAAAGAGACGGCAATACGGTTCTCGAGTCGTATGAAATCACAGGCGACAAGAAACTGGAAATAAATAAAGACATGCAGATTTACGAACGTCAGGCCGTTATATCCAACGACGGATTCGAAGTCAAATACGATTATTACATAGACGATAACCACTCTCTGAGGCTTTATCTTTCCAACGAGGATATTTCCATTCCAAAAGAAGAATTCGAGAAGTTTTCCATAATCCTGAGCGATATTGAGCCTGTTCTGAGATTGCTGCTGAGAAATGCCATATACTACAAAAGCAGCATATACGATCCGCTTACCGGTCTTTTTACACGATGGTACTACGAGGACAGATTTTCCGAAGAGCTTGAAAAAAGCAGAAGGTACAGGTTGCCTCTTTCATACGTAATCTGCGATATTGATCATTTTAAGAAGGTGAACGATTCCTACGGGCATGTTATCGGAGATGAAGTGCTTAAGGAATTGGGCAGAATATTCAAAGAATCTACCCGTCAATTCGATATATTGGCAAGATACGGCGGAGAAGAATTTGCTTTGGTCCTTCCCAACACAAGTTCGTCTCAGGCATACAGAGTCGCGGAGAAAATCAGAAAGACCATTGAATCAATGGATGTTTTCCCTTTCAACGTGACCATGAGCTTCGGAGTTACCGGAACAGATGTGGAAGACTATGAGAACACTCTTGCGATGGTGAGTGCGGCGGACAGAAGTCTCTACGTGGCTAAAAACAGGGGTAGAAACACGACTGTCATATCTCATCCTTTCATGGAAAACGTGCCTCATTCCTCTTTCCAGTAATTTTTACCGTATTTTTTTTCCAGCTCCGCACTGAATGTGTCTTTGATGTTTTTGTTTTTTGAAAAAGTGTAAATGCCGAGGAAAAGTATCACCAAAGCCGGGAAAATGAATCCCATGTTTATAAAAACAAATCCCCAGAAAGAAATGAAAGTTCTTTCAAGTCTCCATCTACCATGTATTCGCACGAAATCCGACTTGTAAAAATCGCTCAGTGCATCGACCGTGTTCTGCCGGACGAGTATCCTGTTCATAATTTCTTCAAGGCCGTTCCTGAAATCTCTTCTTTTCTGAAGAGAGTAAAAAAAGTCCGCAAGAAAATCGTAATACCTTGAAAAAGCATCCCCTTCGGGGTATTTCGTTATGCCGAGAAAATCAGTTTCTTTCCAGGTATTTAAAGGATCCAGATTTGATATTGATGATGGTACCCTGTTTTCGTACCATACGGCGAGTCCTTCTATGAACCAGAGCGGCAAATCTCCGAATTTGTTATGGAGCATCCATTCGAAGGTGAAAAGATGCATGATCTCATGTCTGAGCAGTTCGGGAATTTTACTCGCACTCGGAGACAATATTATTTCGTGGTGATCGGGGTACATGACCGCTTCGCCTTTGGCAGCGAGACCGTAGCCTTTTTCAAAAACGATTTTTACAGGCAGGCTCAGTTCAAATCCCCAAACTGACTTTAGATCTTCATGTATCGAATCGACGTAACCGGAGGCGAAATTTCTGAGGTAAAGCGGAGTTTCCCTGTCGAATGATGTCTCAACAGAAAAAACTGTCATATAAAAACAAGCCGATAAAACGAATATCAGCATAACAGCCAATACGAATCTTACAGGTTTTTCCGTCATTGCACTATGACCCTGTATTTTTCATATTTTCCTTTGCTGCAGAAGAAAATATCGAATTCGCCGGGAAAATCAAATGTCCATTTCAATTTTTCCGAATGAAAAATTTCATCCAATATCTGCCAGTATCCATCTCTCTGCCCCAAAAAAAGCACCGTATCCCCTAAATCGCATCTGTCGAAAACGAGTTTCTTTTCAGCAGGCGGATCGTATTCTTTAACGGTTACTTCAAAGGATGATGAACTTCCGAAATCGAGAATATCCGTGGCATTTACCGTTATATTATAAATTCCGGGAGAAGTCGGGATGTAATCTATCGGTGGGCCGAAATCTTCTCCGTCAATTTTCCAGTTGATATATTTCAACGGCCGCGACGATCTCAGGCTTGGAATTAAGGGCAGTCCGGGAAAAGAAGCGGATACTTCGAGATTTAAAGACAGAGGCTTTCTCGTCACGGGTATTTTTATAAAAGCCATGCCCGTTTTGTCTTCCGGCAAGTTGTACTTCGAAAAATCTTCAGCGGATATTTCATCAAGGATTTTATCTATGAATATGCCATATCCTTCCCTGATGAGAAAAGCCGGGAGGAATTCCGCGTATTCGAGTGAATATATTTCGATATACTCCCCCACTATTTCCCATGGCAACTTAACCATGGAAACCCTGTCGGTTTTTTTGAAGAAATCATTTCCGATATCGTCTTTTATTCTTATGTCTCCAAATTCCGTATCATCCGAAATAATAGTTCCGTCATCCAGCAGTATCAAATCGGGTATCCTGAGGTTTTCAATCCGGGTGGATCTCGGAGCTGTAAACCTGTCAACAACTATGTGATCACCGTTTTTAAGATTCTTCGAAGCCGCATCCACCCCGTAAAATCTCACCAGGCCGGTTTCCATGCCTGTGATCAGCAATCCCTTTTTCAAATCAAAAATCGCGGTATCCGCAAAAAAAGAAGAAAAAGAGGCCGATAAAATGAAGAAAACGATTATAAACCTGTAATTCATTTAATTCATATCCCTCATCATATCGTTGAGAATGTCAAACAGTTCGTCTTCCCTGAAAGATCCCACTATTTTCCCTTTCTTGAAAATAGTGCCACCGTATTTTGTGCCGGCTATTCCGATATCGGCTTCTTTTCCTTCGCCGATTCCGTTTACCACACAACCCATTATGGCAACAGTGATGTCTTTATCCATTGTCTTTATCATCTCACCAACTTTTTTTGAATATCCTTCCACATCGATGCACGTTCTCGAACAAGTTGGACAGGAGATTAATCTCGCTCCTTTTTCAAGGCCCATGGATCTGAGCAATATGTGTCCGGCACTTACTTCTTTTACCGGGTTGTCGGATATCGAATATCTTATTGTATCGCCTATGCCTTCGCTTAACAGCGTGCCTATGGCATAACTGGATTTTATGAGTGAAAATTCCTCCGGACCGGCTTCAGTAACTCCAAGATGAATCGGATAATCGACTCTTGACGACAGGAGCCTGTTGGCTTCGACAGTTTCATTCGGATCGGAAGATTTTATGGCGATAACGATGTTCTCAAAACTGTTTTTTTCAAGAAACAGAACTTCTTTCATGGCAGATTCAACCAGTGCTTCGACTCTCGGAAGATTTGAAAAACTCTTTTCAATCGATCCGGAATTAGCTCCCACCCTTATGGGTATTCCATAGTCCGCCGCAGCCATGGCGACTTCGCGTATCTTGGACTCATTGCCTATGTTTCCGGGATTCAGCCTTATCTTATCCACCCCGTTTTTTATAGCGGCGACGGCAACCCTGTGGTCGAAGTGTATATCTCCTACGATAGGAATTGATGTTTCCGCTTTGATACGGGGTAAGCATTCGGCACATTCCATATCATACAGTGAAACCCTGACTATGTCACATCCCATGTGTTCGAGTTCCTTTATCTGCCTTACGGTCGCTCCCACGTCTTTGGTCTGTGTGTTGGTCATTGACTGTACAGATATCCTGGCACTGCCTCCTATGAAGGTATTTCCGATCTTTATTTCTCTCGTTTTTTTTCTTTTCATGATTTGTTCTCCAATATATGAATATGATTCGATTATACAATAAAAAACGCATCCGTTTTATCGGATGCGTTTTTTACAAATAAATATATTATTCTTCGAAAGCCGAAGATATCGAATATACATCAATTTCGGATTTTACCCTGTCTATGAAATCGGTTACGGAAACATCACCCAGATCAGTTCCGCTTCTGAGCCTGAGAGATACCTTCTCGTTTTCACATTCTTTGTCTCCGATTATCATCATGTAAGGTATTTTCTGAAGCTGGGCTTCCCTGATTTTGTAGTTGACTTTCTTAGGTCTTGAATCGATTTCCACTCTGAGCCCCGACCTCTCAAGCTTTTCTTTTATCGCATAAGAGTATTCGTGGTGCCTGTCGGCTATGGGCAGGAGTTTTACCTGCACGGGAGCCATCCATGAAGGGAAAGCACCGGCAAAATGTTCTATAAGGACTCCGAAAAATCTCTCAAGAGAACCCAGAACCGTCCTGTGAATCATCACAGGCCTGTGTTCTTCGTTGTCGGAGGCTATGTAATGCAGGTCGAATCTTTCGGGCATCTGGAAATCAAGTTGAATTGTGGCGCATTGCCATGTTCTTCCCAGCGAATCTTTGACATGGAAATCTATTTTAGGACCGTAAAAAGCCCCATCTCCCTCATTCACGACATAATCGAGTCCGACCTGTTCCAACGCTTCACGGAGAGAATCGGTCGCGAGTTCCCACTGCTCATCCGATCCCATGGAATTCTCGGGACGTGTACTGAGCTCGACCATATATTGGAAACCGAACACACCATAGATTTTGGATACGAGTTCTATGACGCCTACCACTTCCTGTTTCACGTTTTCTTCCGTGCAGAAAATATGTGCATCATCCTGTGTGAAAGACCTCACACGGAACAATCCGTGGAGCTGCCCGCTTTTCTCATACCGGTGGACTTTTCCGAACTCCGACATTCTCCATGGAAGGTCGCGGTAGCTTACGGCATCTTTTTTGTATATTATTATGTGTCCGGGACAGTTCATAGGCTTAACTGCGTATGCAGTTTCGTCTTTTTCTATGAAATACATGTTATCCCTGTAATGGTCCCAATGACCGGATTGATGCCAGAGACTTTCGTGCATTATGAGCGGAGTTATTACTTCCTCGTATCCGGCTGCTTTGTGGAACTTCCTCCACATAGCCATTATTTCCCCCAGAGATACGGTTCCCTTTGGCAGGAAAAAAGGCATTCCGGCCGCTACATCGTTCATTATGAAAAGTCCCAATTGAGGCCCAAGCTTCCTGTGATCCCTTTTCTTGGCTTCCTCTATGAAATTCAGATATTCTTCCAGGGCTTCTTTGGAATCGAATGCCGTTGCGTATAATCTCTGCAGCATCGGATTTTTCTCGTTGCCCCTCCAATAAGCGCCTGCGAGTGAAAGAATTTTGAAATTCTTTATCCTGCCGGTAGAAGGTACGTGAGGACCGCGGCATAAATCCACGAATTCCCCCTGTCTGTAAAAGCTGATTTTTTCGCCTTCCGGTAAATCTTTTATCAGTTCGACTTTGTAATTCTGCCCCTTTTCGAGCATGAAAGCTATGGCTTCGTCACGAGGCAATTCGAATCTTTCCAGAGGCAGGTTTTCTTTAACGATTTTTTTCATTTCATCTTCAATCGCCGGAATATCCTCTTCTTTTATCACGCCGTCCTTCAATTCGATGTCGTAATAAAAACCGTTTTCTATCGTCGGACCTATGCCGAGTACCACCCTGTTCTCACCGAAAAGTCTGGTTACCGCCTGTGCCATAACATGGGCAAGCGTATGCCTGTAAAAACTTTCGGACTCCCTGTCTTCCTTTTTCAGCAGCTCAATGCGCACTTCCGATTCTCCCGCCTCACTAATGGGGGTATTAAGATCGAAGAGTTTTCCATTGAGCCTGGCTCCTATAACCGTTCTTGCAAGACCTGAGGAAATGGATTCGGCTATCTGCATTGACGACGATTCTCCGGGGAAAGATTTCTCCATTCCGTCCGGAAAAATTACTTTGATTTGTTCTGACATGTGAAACACCTCCAAGACTCCCATACGATTGGGAATCGTAATTTATGGTTTATTTTAACATATATTGTTGCTGTGATATAATTTAAAATAGCGTTTCAGTTTAGAAATAATGGAATTTTCCTATTGGCAATTTAAGGAGAGAATCGTATGGCTAAAATTGAGGGAATAAGAATAAAAAATTTCAAAGTTCTTAAGGATATAACACTTGGCAGGCTATGGAATCAACAAAGTGGAGAATCGCTAAAGGCTATGACGGCTGTTATTGGCAAAAATGGCGTTGGGAAAACAACTCTTTTCGATGCTTTTGGGTTTTTAGCTGATTGTTTGAAAGATGGCGTTGAAAAAGCATGTGATTTGAATGGCAGAGGAGGGTTCGAGAGAATCAGGTCGCAGGATCAGAAAGGGCCGATTAGTTTTGAAGTTTATTACAGAGAGAGCGCAGGTTCTCGTCCGATAACTTATGAACTGGAAATAGATATAGATAAAAAGGGTCGCCCATATGTTTTGAAAGAGAGGTTAAGGCAAAGAAGAAAAACTCAGAAGCATGGATGGCCTTTTTCATTTTTAATACTTAATGATGGTAAAGGACTAGTTTGGAAAGGTGATGCCGAAGGAAGGCAAATTAATGAAAAAGAAAATGACTTTAATCTTTCGGGATTGATAAGTGGAGCGCGATCAGGAGATGCGATAGAGGAAACTAATGAAACCGAAATAGTAGTAGAACTTACCGATAAAAGAAAACTGGGTATTGCCACACTCGGTTCTTTAAAACAACATCCACGTATTTCTGCATTTCGAAAGTTTATAGAAGGTTGGTATTTGAGTTATTTTACTCCCGATGCGGCGAGATCCTTGCCTTTAGCGGGACCTCAGGAACATCTCAATATTCACGGCGATAATTTGGGGAATGTTGTTCAATATATGGAAAGGGAGTATCAACAGCAATTTCAGAATATTCTCAAAGAAATAGCGAATAAGATTCCCGGAATTGATAAAATAGATACCGAGAGAACAAAAGACGGTAGATTACTCATAAGGTTTAACGATAAGGGATTTAAGGATCCTTTTTATGCTCAGCAAATGTCGGATGGTACTCTTAAAATATTCGCATATTTACTTCTTTTAAACGATCCTAATCCCCCTCCGTTTTTATGTATTGAAGAACCTGAAAATGGATTGTATCATAAACTACTCGAAACATTAGCGAAGGAATTTCGTGAGCATGCAACTGCTAAGAAAAGGGGCTCACAAATTTTCGTAACAACTCATCAACCATATTTTGTCGATGCACTCAATCCTGAGGAAGTGTGGATTCTTGAGAAAGATAAGGATGGTTTTTCAAAAATACGTAGAGCAAGTGACGATACTCTTGTAAAAAACCTTGTTAAAGAGGGAATTCCTCTTGGTAGTCTCTGGTACAGCGATTATTTAGATAAGAGGTAGATATAATGCATTTTGAAATTCTCGTAGAGGATATTTCTGGAAAAAAAGCTTTGGATATACTTTTGCCTAAAATAATAGGGGATATCCATACTTTTAGAGTTATGGCCTATAAAGGTATAGGCAGAATCCCTAAAAATATGAAATCAAAAACGGAAGCAAATAAAAGGATTTTGCTCGATCAGCTACCTAAATTGTTAAATGGATATGGAAAAACTTTTAAGGATAATCCAGAGGAATATCCAGTAGTACTTTTTGTTATTTGTGATCTTGACGATAAATGCTTAAAAACTTTTCGTAAAGAATTAGACATAGTGCTTCAATCATGTACTGAAAAACCAAATACCAGGTTTTGTATCGCTGTAGAAGAAGGCGAAGCGTGGTTTCTCGGAGATATTGAAGCTGTAAAAAAAGCATATCCCAAAGCAATTGATACTGTGTTAAAAAAATATAAAAATGATTCAATATGTGGCACCTGGGAATTGCTTGCAGATGCCATATACCCAAAAGGCAAATCCGAGCTGATAAAAAAAGGTTGGCAGATCGTAGGTGAGCAAAAATCAAAATGGGCTGAAAATATTACCCCACACATGGATATAAGAAAAAATAAGTCTCCAAGTTTTGTTTATTTTCGCGAAAAATTATTAGAATTATGTGTTGAATGATGAAGGTATTGCCTATGATATTAAATAAAAAAAGCACTCCGGGATAATTTTCTTTTTGGAGTGCCCGTTCGCTTCATGTTTTGTGAAAGTCAGGGTGATGCAGTTTGTGAAGAATTTATATACCTTTCGATTAATTCGGCGATATCATCATATCTGTATAATTTTGAATAATCGAAAGGGGACATTTTGTTGGCATCGGTTTTGTGTATATCCGCACCGCTTTCTATAAAAAGTCTGACCATATTCCTGTTTCTGTTTATGACTGCGTGATGCAACGGTGTCATCCCGTTTTTCTCATCGACACATTCACACATGTCTGGCCTGTACTTAAGCAGCAATTCAAGCATTCTCAAGTCGTTCTTATTCATGGCGGACAGCAAAGGACATATGTCTTCTTTGTCGGCTATGGTCGGGTCGGCGCCGTGTTTTAAAAGCACTTCCGCAGCCGGATAATTAGAACTGATAACCGACTGATGTAAAGGAGTTATGCCGCTTTCATCGCTTACATCCAATTCACAATCGAATGCCATTATGGAATGGAACAAATTATCATATCCGTTTTTAATTACAAAATTCAGTATAGGTTGCTTTATCTCCATGCTGTCGTTCATCTCCCGATCCGTTTGTCTATTTCCTCGTGTTTTTCATTTCCGGTGTTACTTACTATACTGTTTTAATATGAGGGTAACATTGTCCGGTTTGTGAAATCATTTATTTAAAGTGCACACGGAAAAGTATATGGTGCAAAATATAAGTTGATCTCATTTTATATGTATAAATACACACGTAAATCAAAAAAAGGGGAAACAATCCCCTCGATTAGAGTTCATAAAATCTGAATTTATATTTTTTCTACAATTGGGTTAACACTTTCGGTTGAATTCAGGCAATCGTCTCCCGGATCTGCCAGAACCAATCCCGAGAAAATTAAAACTATCATGGAAATCACTATCAGCTTTTTCATCTTACGCACCTCCATTTAAGTTATTAAAATTGTAGTTTTTTTAAATGAGGTGACAGAAAACCGTGAAATCAAATGCGCACAAAAACACACTCTCAGAAGAGATTTTCGTAAAGAATATTTAAAAGTAGTTTTTTCTATTCCAAAATACACACTCGGAAAAACATACGACAAGGACGTGAAATGGAACAGACCGTATAGTATATTCCCAATAAGTGAGGGGGGCATTTACCGTGTTTCCGATGGAGCTATTAAAAGGGTATGCAGTTTGTTTTTCGTACGTTGTTTTTTTAAGATGATTTTTAATATGCTAAAATACACAAAGAGAGTTTTACTTTATGTTTTTATCCTGTTTTTCGTTTTGAAGGTGGTTATTTGCATAACAGCGGTTATCCGGAAATAATAAGGCTTGTTTTCAACTATGGTGTCTATTCGAAACCGTTTGTGACCCATTACAGGGAATTTAATAAAGAAGGGGAATGGCTGTATTTTCTCAAAGCCATGGAGTTATTCTGGCAAGGTGAACGGGAAATGGCCCTTCAACAGATGGAAATCGGTATAATAGAGAGTGACAGCGAAAAAGAAAAACTGCTTCTCCACATGAATATGATGAATATACTGGTTCAGGAAAAAAAAATAGGCTGGCGAAGTCTTTTCGAAGACTTTAAAAAAAACCAGTATAAGATTCCGCCCTTTCTGAGAGAAGAGATAGTGATTACTTTAAAAAATATAGGGGGGTTGAAAAAAGTTAAGGAAACGAGGGTCTGGGGTGAGGCATACAAAAAAAATCTTTATACATATGCTTTTGTAATGCTTGCCGAAGCGCGCGAATCGATACGTGCCGGAGATATCAAGACCGCGGTGGCGAAATACTGCAGATCATTCAGAGTATCGGAGGTTATTCCCCATCCTTCGGGGATGGTAGTTTCCGCCAACAACGCCGCCTGGTATTTAAGGGACATAAACAAGAGTGCAGCGGGGAGAATGTCCGAAATCTCTTGTCATTCGATGGGGAAATTCTTTGAACCGGAGTATTTTAAATTTTACGTGATGCATTCTTATTATGAAATAATCAACGAATTGAAATCCTGTGAACTTTTCAGGTTTGTGGAAATTATGAAATATGTTTTTCCGTATATGGCCGAAACTGTGAGGAAAAAATACGAATTGTTTATGGAAAGCACTTACTACCTTATTGCGGACGCGGGTGAAAACGTATACGAAGCGGATCGGAACATTGTGGAGTATATCAAAAGCCGTACGGCAAATATTTCTTCTCTTGCGGAAGAAATTGGCATGGAAAGATCGGGTTTAAGCAGGTTGATTAACTTCAAAACGAAGAAGGTAAATTCCAGAACCCTTAAAAATATCATTTTGAATATTGGGGTTGATTTGGATGAGGAATTGCCACACCCGTTTGTAAATGAGATTTACAAAATCCACATCGAATCCGCATATGATGATTCTCTGATAAAAATGTTCGATAAAAGCCCGGCTGATTTCAGGAGAAATTTCATATCTTACTTCTCCGCGTACATAGGCAGAGAAAAATATGTTTCTTTTCTGTGCAGGAAAGGGGAAATTCGGAAATTATTTGATGAAGTATCATGCGTAAGCGATATGGATGAATATCTGGCTAAAAAAAGTGACAATCCACGTAATCAGATTAAGAAATTCGTATCTGGTTATTCCGGTATGAATCCGTTGGAGTTGGCTAGAAAAGAGTTGTTTGCCGGATTTCTCGAAGAGGTGGATGAAGAAGCTGCGTTTATAAGATTTTATTGCGAAATGGATGAAAGCGACAGGGGTTATCTGGATATTTTCGTCAGAAATTACAAGAGGTATTCCGATATAAAAGGAAAGCGCATCAAGGCCCCTGAAGACGTAGCTGAGTTTGTGTCGAAATACGGGCTTAAACAAACTCCTACGGCTTTGGCAATTTACTGCGTTGACAATAAAAATTCGAGAAAAAAAATGGCCTCCATAATGAAGGCCATGATTTGAGAACTACTGTATTTTGAACTTTTTGATGATTTCTTCAAGCGATACCGACAGACTTCTCAGTTCTTCGGATGCACTGCGTATTTCTTTCATGTATTCACTCTGCTGTGCAACCGAATCCGTTATTTCCTTCACCTGTGATGAAGCTTCTACCATTGATCTGGCACATTGATCCACTGCCCCGGCCATTTCGTCGGAGGAAGCGCTTTGCTCTTCCGCAGTGGCATTTAAACCCTGAACCATCGAGTTGAACTCTCTCAGCTGTATCAATATGTTTTTGAAAGAACTCATGGCTTGTTTTGCCTTGCCGTCTACTTTCTTAACTATTTCCACGTTTTTCTCGGTGGAAGTGTTGACATTTCCGACGCCTTTTGATATCTCTTTGAGTATTCCGGCTATATTTTGCGTGGCGATCTTGCTTTCTTCGGCAAGTTTTCTTATCTCATCCGAAACCACCGCGAAACCTTTTCCGGCTTCACCGGCGCGAGCTGCTTCAATTGCCGCATTTAAAGCCAGTAAATTTGTCTGTTCGGCAATTGATGAAATAGTGCTCACTATTTCCGATATGTTTTTTGTCTGAACAGACAAATTCGCAACTACTTCCGATGTTTCATGAGTTTGAGTGATTGCCTCGGCAGCTATCGAAATCACATCTTCAAGTTCTTTCTCTCCGAAGGCGGCCGCATTTTCGGTTTTCTCGGATTTGAATCCCAGTTCCCCGGAGATATCGTTTACATTTCTTGCTGATGCTGCGATTTCTTCTATTCCGGATGTCACTTCCTGAATGGAAGCCGATGTGTTCTGCACATTCTCATCTGTGGTTTCCGCCTGGTTTAGCAATTTCTCGGCGATTGCATCCGATTTTTGGCAGATATCACCCAGCGTTTCGGAAGAAAGACTGACGCTTTCCGTCGCATCATACACTTTCCCTATCACAGTTTTGAAGGAAAGCACTATTTCCTTCAACGACGCTTCGAGTTTGCCTATCTCATCTTTTTTTATCTTTTCGGAAAATTCCATACACAGATCGAGTTCCTTCATCCTGTCGGTTTTGACAAGAATTCGTTTTATCGCATTTTTAACACTGAGAGTAATCAACAGACCTATGAAAACACTTACCAAAATCAGCGCACCGGTGAGGTATATCATCTTCAAATTGTTTTCGCTTATGTTTTCAACCGATTTGGCGCTTTCAGACAATATGGTGTCGTAAGATCCGAGCATCAGTTTTTCTCTTTCTGCTGATATTCCGTCAAGCAAAATATCCATTTCCTCCACGTTGCTTTCCACATCGATGTTTATGAATTCGAGTGATAACTGTCTCAGTTGGTCAATTATTTCCTGTGATTCGTTTATCATGCTGATGCCGTTTTCGGCCTTTTTCTGCAGTGCTTTTACCTCTTTATTAAGATCTATTGCTTCTTTGATGCTTTTTCCGTAATTCTCTGTGGTCAATAAGATCAGAGCCACAGATACGGGATCGTAAATTATGAAACCGTACCTTAGTTCCATATTTATGTAGTCGGTAGCTTCGCCTGTCTTGGCTACCATTTCGTCGTATTTTCCCGCCCCTTCGTCCGGATTGAGGAAGAACTCCGCACTCAATTCAATAAGCCTTCCGAGACTGTTGAGGCTGTCTCCTATTACTTTTTCATCCCATAGCTGCGGGTAATCGCGAAGCGATATTTCAAGTAGTCTTTCCTGAACGAGCCTGTCCTTGACCTGATCGAAATTATCCTCGTCTATTTCTGTGTTTTCAAATTCTTTCCTTATTTCCGGAAGTTTTGCCAGGAAATTCTCCAGAACAGTTTTGTCCGATGCGAGAATTTTGTCAAGCTTATTTTTTTTATCGTTCAATTCAGTCTGCTGTTCCAACAGATTCTGTTTTAACGCCACCATGTTTTTGGTGCTGTAAAGTTCTTCGGCTTTGAAGGAGAAAATGTCATCGACGTTTGAAGCCAGCGAATCGAGATGTCCGCCGAGTTCAAGTATTCCGAGATCACGTGCGTTCGATTTTATCTGCTCCAACTTCTCATCGAATTCCGATTTTAAAATCATAGCGTCTTCTTCATTTGTCACGTAGCCGAGTTTCATGACTTCGTTAACCAGTTCTTGCTGGCTATTCTGGAAGTTTTTGATGTTTCTGAAGAAATCGAAGTCGGCCTGCGATGCGACTACATTTGACTGAATTTCTTCCGATTCTTTTTTTATCTCCATGTTTGTGAAATAAGTTATTACGAATGTCATGAGAAGCAATCCTATGATAACAGAAAAACCTATCAGCAATTTTACCGTGATTTTCAAACCAAATCTCTCCTTTGGGAAATATTTTCAAATTGTAATGTACTATACATTATAACATGTATGGATACGAAACTTGATCGATGAGATATATTTGATAAATCACTATTCATTTAATAAAATATGAGATTTTCAAAATTTTAAGAAAATTCTTAAAATTGGAAATTCGATATGTAATTACATATATATTAATGTGATTATAATCTAAAACAAAAAATAAGTGCGGATTTTATCCGCACTTATTTTTTCGGTATTTTTCACATCCGAAAAAGGGAAGCTTTGTGGACATACGTACAAAAGAGTACAATTGCTGTTTTTTGTAAATCAAAGCATGTTCAATCCGTAATTCATACCAATTTCCTTAAGGTGTTCCAAATACCCGGACTCCAGGGGTTTTACTTCGCCGTATTCGTAATTTCTGCCGAGAAATCTGTATTTGGATTCCCCCAATCTGTGGAAAGGCAGAAGTTCGATGGCTTTTATTTTTTCAATTTCTTTCAGAAAAGAGAAAATGTTCTTCAAATCCCTCGTATCAGAATTAAAAGACGGTATTATCGGTATTCTCACTATTACATTGCGGTGTATTTCGGTAATTTTCTTCAGGTTTCCGAGAATCGAAGAATTGTGGCATCCGGTAAACTCGAAGTGTTTTGCATCATCCACATGTTTCACATCGTAATAAATCAGGTCGAGGTTCTCCGACACGCTTCCGAGGCATTCGAAGGGCACGTTTCCTGCGGTTTCTACTGCCGTGTTTATGTTATTCCCTTTACACTCGGCCAGTATTTCCCTTAAAAATTCTGACTGAAGCAGGGGTTCGCCGCCGGAAAAAGTCACTCCGCCGTTCGACTTCTCGTAGAATGCCTTGTCTTTAAGTATTATTTCCATCAGTTCGGATACGGTGTAGTATTTTCCGGAAATCTTTCTTGCGTCGAAAAAGCAGGATTCCACACATTCTCCACAACCGTTGCACAGGTTTTCAATCGTTTTCAAATCGCCGGACGTTCCACCGGACGGTGAAAATTCTATGGCTTTAATTTTGCACGAAGCAACACATCTGCCGCATGATATGCATTTTTTCGAATCGTAAAGTATCTGTATTTTACTTTCCTGCGATTCCGGATTTTGACACCAGTCGCAGCGGAGATTGCAACCTTTCAGGAATATCACCGTCCGGATTCCGGGACCGTCTTTCGTCGCAAATCTTTCTATATCAAAAACGTTGCCTGTTTTACAGATAAAACTCAACCCTTTCTATGAGATCATTCTGAACTTTGGGGTCCAAAGGGGTGAAAAAAGCACTGTACCCCGAAACTCTGACCATGAGGTCCGGGTAATTATCGGGATTGGCCTGTGCCTCCCTGAGTACTTCGTTTCCGACGACGTTGAACTGTATGTGTATTCCGCCCTTTTCGAAGAGAACCCTTATCAACGCGGCCGCTCTTTTTATACCATCATCTTTTATCAAACTGCTTTCCGACAATCTGACGTTGAATATCGCACCTTTCTGGAACCAGACGCTGGGTAATTTCCCGACGGAATTGATAGCGGCGGTGGGTCCGCTTCTTTCCGCTCCGTTATCGGGGGATATTCCGTTGTTAACAGGTTTGCCTGCTTTTCTGCCGTTTGGCAGCGCACCGATAAAAGAACCGAAAGCTATATTTCCGGTAACCGGACTTTGGCTGTAAGCATAACAGCATGGTACCGGCCCTTTGCCGTATCGTGAGTTTTTAAAGTCTTTCTGGTAAGTTGAACCGATGTATTCGGTGAGTCTGACGGCCCATTTGTCGGCATCGTCATCGTCATTTCCGAATTTCGGGGCACGGTTGGTCAGTAACTGTCTCAGTTCCTCGCCGGATATGCTTTTGCCTTCGTATCCTCCGAAGTTGTTTTTGAGTTCCGCAAGCAAATCAGCGCCGGAAATCAAACGGTCTTTGAAGACAAATTTTTCTATGGCTGACAGGCAGTCGGCGGATGTGATTGTACCCGCCGTGGGGCCGCCGTCGGCGGAATAAACACTGCCGCCTTCTATCAACGATAATCCCCTTTCTATGCAGTCGTGCACGAGAGATGATCTGAAAGCATTTATGTCTATGTTTTTGTGCATTTCGTCGTTTATGTGTTCGGTTATAACCTGTAACTCCATGAAATGGTGCAGCTGCTTTTTGAAATATTCGAAAAGTTCTTCGCTGCTTTCGAAGCTCGATAAATCCTTATCCTGCTTGAGGAAGCAGATACCTGTTGCGGGGTCAGTTCCGCCGTTGAGAGTTATTTCGAGGACTTTCGCCACATTCAGCCACGGTCCTTTGGCGGCATAATCCCATTTGCCCTGAATACCCGCTTCTATACAACCGACAGGTGCCCAATTGTGCAGATCGGTCTCGGCTATCCCCATGTTTCTCAATATGCCATAGAATGCCTCGTCGTTGTAAAACGCAGGTTGTCCGCCCTTATGAAGGTTAACGGCTTTCAGGGCACGTTCGATATCTTCGTCGGAAGTGCCTTCGTACACCTTCACGGATACCGATGGCGTGAACAGTTTCAAATCTTCGCATGCCTCCAGACACATTCTCGAAGTCTCGTTGAATGCATCCGTTCCGTCTGAATTTCTTCCGCCGATTGTGAGATTAACGAACATCTGGTATCCGAGGAAAAATGCCGTATCCGGCCAGGAACGCAATTTGTTCAATTCGTTGGTTTTTATGAAGAATGCTTCTATTATTTCGAGGGCGGTATCGTGGTTTATTTTTCCGTCTTTCAAGTCCGATTGATAGAACGGATTTACATACTGGTCGAATCTTCCGAGTGATATCGCATGGCCGTTTGCTTCGAGGTGGAGTGCAAGAAGCACCATCCAGACAGATTGTACTGCTTCATGGAAATTATTTGCCGGATTTTTCGGTACGTTTCGAGCTATTTCGGACATTTTTTCCAGTTCACGTGATCTTCTGCCGTCTTTTTCAAGTAATGACATTTCAAGGCACTTTTTCGAGAATCGGTTTGAAAAGTTTATCACGGCCTCGTTGGAGATCACCACGGCTTCTAAAAACCAGTGTTTTTTTATGGCATCGGGCTGTGTCAGATCCAGCGATTCCATCTTTTTTTTCGCCTTGTCTATAACACCGGTGAGTCCTATCGTCAGAACTTCTTCAAAATCAACCAGAAGATTTCCCAATCCCGAGGATGATACCCACGTATCGTCAATTATCCCGCTGTCCCATGCTTCTCTCACGTTTTGGGGTATGTTTTTTCTCAGGTTTTCAAAAACGGTTTTACCTTTCCAATAATCGAGTGTGGAAAGAATACTCGTTTTTATTTGTTCGTCGTAGTAGAATTTGTCACCGGGCCTCTCGTGGAAATTATATGGCGATCCGTCAAATTCGTTTCTGAGCCAATCTATGGAATATTCCGGATAAATCGGCGAAGCTTTGGGTTTTGAAGCCTGGTTGCCCAACAGAATATCCTCGTCCCCAATGTATATAGACATTTTGTCGAGAACTTCGTAAAATCCCTTTGCCCTTCTTATGGCCAGAGGTTCTCCTTCTGTTTCCATCATGGATTTCGTGAAAATCACTGCCCTCTGCGGACATATTTCGGGTTTTGCCGACATGAGCCGGCTTCTCAATCGTTCGATTCTCTCGTTCATAAATAACCCTCCTTGTCGGTTCGAAGTTGGCCTCACCCCTTTTCGGTGATTATCGTCTGTATTTCGTCGGGTTTCGCCATGTGAAAAGGTGCGTAAGCTTCGTATTTTTTTGTGTCTATGAGCAGGTAATTTTTTTCCGCCTTGTCGAGAACGAGCCTCTTTATACTCGCGGAAAAAGGACTGAGTTCGAAGGTGCCGAGATCTTTTTTGTAGGCACCGCAGGAAAAAAAGAATTTTTTGACGTAGATGTTCTTTATCATGGCCTCGGCTTTCGGTCCCACGAAGGAGTTGAAGTTCTGCAACAGGGTGCCGCCGATGGCTTCCACTCCGAATCCTTCGGTGTTTGACAGTGCGTTTAGCGAATAAAGGTCGTTTGTTATTATGTGCAATCTTTTGAAATTTTTTATGAGCATTTTTGTGAATACGTAACAGGTTGAACCTTCGGCAATGAACAGCGTGTCTTCTTCTTTCACGTGGTTTAGGGCGTTGAGTGCCAGCTGATGTTTTTCTTTGTTGTTGCATGAAAGCCTGTTCAGAAAAGAATTGTTCATATCGCTTTCCACCATACTCGATTTGACGAAGCCGTATCCGATAACAATCTTTCCGGAATTCTGAAGTTCCCTGAGATCTCTTCTCAAAGTGGTCATCGAAACTTTGAGTGTTTCGGAGAGTTCTTCGGGTGATATTTGCACTTTTTTGGACAGAATTTCTAAAATAGTGACTTGCCTTTGATTTTTATTTATCGACATAAATGCCTCCTGAGTGATTTTATTATATCAAAATGGACACAAGTAATCAATTTCGATAATCCTATAAAAACTCCGGGAAATTCCCAAAATCACCGGATATTTGGAGTTAAAACGTCTAATATCGAACAGAATGAGGTATAACTCCGAAATTCTTCGTATTTCTCATTTGACATAATTTGCTGGTTAGTGATAATATTTGGTAGAATTCATTTTGAAAAAGACCACATGTGTTCATTTATATCGTTTGTTTATTATACCTTTTTATTGGAGGCTAAAGATGAATGGAGAATTTGTCCTCGAAATGAAGAATATTTCGAAGCAATTCCCCGGCGTGCTTGCTTTGGATAATGTAAATCTCAGATTAGCGGCGGGAGAAGTCCACACTCTGCTTGGGGAAAACGGCGCTGGGAAATCCACTTTGATAAAGATACTGTCGGGTGCGTACAGAAAAGATTCCGGAGAAATATTCATAGATGGGAAACCGGTCGACATAAACGGACCCAAACATTCTATGGAACTGGGAATATCCGTCATATACCAGGAATTCAACCTGAATCCATTTTTCAGTATTGCGGAAAACATATTCCTTGGCAAGGAATTTGTAAATAAGATGGGTGTCATAGATTGGAAGGCGACTCATGCCGAGGCAGGGAAGATAATAGAAAGAGTCGGCTTGAATAGAAACACCCATACGAAGATTAAGGACCTTTCTGTCGGGGAAAAACAACTTCTCGAAATCGCCAAGGCTTTGTCTCTGGATTCAAGGATAATAATTTTCGACGAACCGACCGCAACGCTTTCGAGCAAAGATGTCGAGATTTTGTTTGGACTCATAGAAAAACTGAGAAAAGAGAATAAAAGTATCATATATATATCGCACAGGATGGAAGAGATTAAGAGAATCGGCGACAAGTGCACCGTGCTGCGGGATGGCAGATACATAGACACGGTGGATGCAAAAACAACCGAAAGGGAACAGCTTATCAAATTGATAGCCGGAAGGAAGATTGACGAATCGTTAAGAAAAACGCCCGAAAATCCCGGAAAGGCTGTGTTGGAGGTTCGATCGCTGAAAGCAAGGGAAAAAGTCGAAGATGTTTCCTTTCAGGTCAGAGAAGGGGAAATTCTCGGGTTTTCGGGTTTGGTCGGTTCGGGCCGAACCGAGACGATGAAGACCATAGTCGGTTGTATGGAAAGACTCGGTGGGGAAGTTTTTCTCAACGGGAAAGCGGTGAAATACAAATCTCCCTGCAACGCTATGAAAGATGGAATAATCTACCTGAGCGAGGACAGAAAAAAGGAAGGCCTGGTATTGTGTATGAGCGTCAAGCAGAACATATCGATTACCAACCTCAGGCAGATAATGAACAAAGGCGCGTTTTCGGCTAAAAAGGAGGTATCTTTCGCAAAAAAATACGTTAAAGACCTCAGAATAAAGTGTTCTGCCGAAAATGTACAGGTTAAGAACCTGAGCGGAGGCAATCAGCAAAAGGTGATAATTGCCAAAGCGCTTTTCAGCAAGGCAAAGATTCTGATTTTCGACGAACCGACTCGCGGAATAGATGTGGGTGCGAAAGATGAAATATACGATCTGCTACTGGCACTCGCCGAAGAGGGGTATGCGATAATCATGGTTTCTTCGGATCTGCCCGAAGTACTTAAAATATCCAACAGAGTGGTCGTGATGAGAGAAGGCAGAGTTTCGGCCATACTTGAAAATGAAAACCTGAAACAGGAAGAAGTATTACATTATGCGATGGGGGTTTAGGCATGAGTAAAATCGGAAGAATATTGAGAAATTACGGGATGTACATAGGTTTTGGAGTTATAATAATTTTCTTTTCGCTTTCAAGTGAGTATTTTTTGGATGTTTACAATTTGATGAATATACTCGTTCAGTCTTCACTGATTGCGATAATAGCTGTAGGACAGACTTTCGTAATCCTCACCGGCGGTATAGATTTGAGTGTGGGGTCTATAGTTGCTTTAAGCAGTGTCGGCACCGGGCTGATGCTCGTCGCAGGAATTCCGATATGGCTCAGCATAATACTCGGAGTACTTATCGGGATGGCTTCTGGCCTCGTAAACGGAGCCACTGTGGCTTTCGGAAAGGTACCCGCTTTCATAGTGACACTTGGTATGATGAGTATCGCACGGGGTGCGGCTCTCGCCCTGAACAACGGAAAGCCCGTATCCGGACTTCCCCTTGAGTTTGAAAGAATCGCATCAGAGGAAATATTCGGGATACCGATATTCGCGATTTACATGGTGGGTATTTATCTGCTGGGCTTTTTCATACTGTATAAAACGAGACTGGGACGCCATACCTTTGCTATAGGCGGAAACAGAGAGGCAACAAAACTTTCGGGTATAAACGTTCCGAAAAATGAAATGATGGCATACACTATCTCCGGAATTCTTGCAGGCCTTGGCGGTGTACTCCTGACAGCCAGGTTGAATTATGCCACACCTATAAGCGGGAACTCATACGAACTTGATACAATTGCCGCTGTAGTAATCGGAGGTACAAGTCTTGCGGGGGGAGAAGGCGGACTCATCGGAACTCTGATCGGGGCTCTGCTTTTGGGTACTCTCAGGAACGGACTTACTCTGCTTAACGTGGTTTCCTACTATCAACAGATAATAATCGGATCCGTAATAGTTTTGGCGGTATTTTACGATAGATTGAAAGCTAAAAATAAATAGGGCGTTTTCTGAGCTTCTATTTATTAAAATCACAGGAGGAGAAAAGCATGAAGAAAACCTTGTTAGTTTTTTTAGTTGCCATTCTTGTTTCTACGGTATTTTTAGCAAAAACACTCACGATCGGTTTTATTCCGATGACGTTGAGCAACGAATACTTTATAACCATGGTGAATGCAGCCCAAAAAGAAGCCGATAAGCTTGGCGTGAATTTACTGGTACAGGCGGGACAGAGACACGGAAGCGCCGAAGAACAGATGCAGATCATGGAAAATATGATCACGAGAAGAGTGGATGCAATCTGTATAGTGCCCTCAAGTTCCCAGGGCCTGATCCCTGTTCTCAGAAAAGCGGAAAAAGCGGGAATTCCTGTTATAAATCTCGACACGAAATTCGATGCCGAAGCAATTAAAGCTGCAGGCCTTAAACCGATTCCGTTTATCGGAACCAACAATTATTACGGTGCGCAGATTGCGGGTTGGTATGCGTTGAGTCTTCTGGGAGCAGAAGGCGAGGTTGCTATTCTCACAGGCGTTTCCGGACAGCAGAACGCAGCCGACAGAAGAAACGGATTTTACGATGTGGTCAGCAAATATGAAGGTATCAAGGTCGTTGCCGAACAGACTGCCAACTGGGAAGTCGAACAGGGATACAATGTCTTCCAGAATATTCTCCAGGCAAACCCAAACCTCGATCTCGTATTCGCTTCCAACGATAACATGGGGCTGGGAGCATACAGGGCGATAAAAGAAGCAAATAAGGATATAATTGTTATAGGATACGATGCCGTGCCGGCTGCGCTGGATGCCATAAAAGCCGGTGAATTCGCCGGAACGATAGCCCAGTTCCCGGCTGAGATGGGCGAAAGAGGTATTCAGGCTGCGGTAAAGATAAAGAACGGAGAACCGGTTGAGAATTACGTTCAGACAGGGTCAAAACTTATATTTGCCGCAAATGTGGTATGGTTTGGCGAATATCTGGATCAGTATAAATAATCAATTCCATATTTATCCGACCCCGGCTGTCAGTTGAACGGCCGGGGTTCTGTGAAGGAGACATTATGTATAAAATACTCTCTGTTGATCTTGGTACGATGGGAATAAAGATTACCGTAATTGATGAAAACTGTGATATCTTGGCATCGGCAAGCGAGGAATATCCAATAATTTCGGAAAAAACAGGCTATTCCGAACAGAATCCTCAAGAGTGGTGGAATGGCTTTTTGAGTTGCACTAAAAGGATAGGGGAAAAAAACCCCGGAGTGCTTTCTAAGATTGATGCAGTATCCATATGCGGACAGATGCACACACAGGTTTACCTGGATAAAGATGGAGAACCGCTTTGCAATGCTATAACATGGATGGATCAGAGAAGTTCGGATATAGTTGATGAGATGAAAGAAAACGGAAGTGACCGTGAATTGCTCGAAGAGACTTTCAATTTCATCACGACGACGTACACCGCACCGCAAATTATGTGGATGAAAAAAGAACAGCCCGAAATATATAAAAAGACTGAAAGCATACTGCTTGCCAAGGATTACATAAAATACCTCCTTACGGGCGAAAAATCAACCGACCCTTCGGATGCTTCGGGAACACTTCTCTACGATGTGAAGAACAACAGATGGTCCGATAGGGCGTTTCAACTCACGGGAATAAGCAGAGATATGTTTCCGCAGGTTAAAAAATCGAAAGAAATAATCGGGTTTTTGAGAGAAGAAGTGAGCCGCATAACCGGCATCACTCAGGGTGTTCCAGTTATCAACGGTGGATCGGATCATTCTGTTGCCGAAATAGGTTCGGGATTGCTCGAAGAGGGCAGAGGCTCTATAATAATCGGCACTGCCGGTGTGATAGCGACTTGCAGTAAAAAACCCGTTTACGATAAATTGAAAAGGACCATATGTTGGGCATATCCGATCGACGGAATGTGGGATGTCCTTGGAATAACCCAGACAGCAGCATCCAGCCTCACATGGTTCAGGAACAATTTCGACAGCGACTCAGAAAGCGATATTTTTGAAGAGTATTCCCGGCTGGCTGCTACCGTGAAGATTTCGGAAGACAATCCGATATTTCTGCCGTATCTCATGGGGGAAAGAACACCTCACTGGGATTCACATGCCAGAGGTGTCTTTTTTGGTTTGAGCATATCCCATACAAAGGCGCATATGATACGCGCCATAATGGAGGGTGTGGTATTTTCAATAAGGGAATGCTTTGAAGTATTCGAGGATCTCGGAATAGAGATAGACAAGTTCACAACCATGGGCGGGGGAAGCAGGAGTGAGATATGGAGGAATATAGAGTCTTCGGTTCTCAACAGGGAGATAAATACGCTTAAGTGCGAAGAAGCGTCGGCTGTAGGCAATCTAATTCTTTCCATGCTTGGAACCGGCAGAATAAAGAATCCGGAAGATGCCAAAAACATGGTATCTTTGAAAGATAGAAATGTGCCCGATGGGAATGTTGCGGGGGTATATGATAAACTATACGGAAAATATCGGGATTTATACAAGAGTTTGAAACCGTTGTTTCATTAAGTCTTGATTTATAAAAGTAAAAGGAGGACGAAATGTTCGAAGTACAGAAAAAGACGTTAATTGACTTTGCAGTGAAGGTTTTCAGAGAAGGTATGGTGCTCGGAACCGGCGGAAACCTGAGTATGAGAGTCGGAGAAAAAGGAAACATGATGATAATCACACCCAGTGGAATGGAATATGAAAAACTCGAAGTGGAAGACATAGTCGTAATGGATCTCGATAACAAAACGGTAGAAGGTTGCAGAAAGCCTTCCATAGAATTTGCCATGCACAGCCTGGTTTATAAGAGCCGCGAAGACGTATCAGCGATAATGCACACGCATGCGCTCTATTCAACGTCCGTTTCGATAACCCGGACACCTCTGCCGGAAATCGAATCCAATATCGTTTTAGGTGTCAGAGGTCCTGTCATGTGCGGGAAATACGCCAATCACGGTACGAGAGAACTTGCGGAAAACGTAGTGGAAGCTCTCGGCGACAGACAGGCGGCATTGCTCGCCAATCACGGACTGATAGTGGTTGGTGATACGCTCGATAATTGCCATGAACTCACGATCGGAGTCGAACACTGTGCCAGAATGTACATAATGGCAAGTTGCGTGGGGAATCCGGTTCCGATAGAAGCGGATAAGGCACAGGCACTCAGAGACTTCGTGTCGCATTCTTACGGACAAGGCGATTCCAAAGGCGGTACCAACGTTTAACATTAAGATGTGCTTATAAGTGATGTGAATGGTATGATAAAATACGAAAAGGTTAACCTTTTCGTATTTTTTTGGAGGTGATTATGAATACTCCCGTTGTTGAAAAAAAAGATAAAATGGTAATAGGCGGTATAAACTATTACGGAAATCCTTTTGAAAATCATGAAGGGTGGAATGTGGAAAATGAAATAGGCAAGCTGTGGAACAGATTCATGTATTTGTTCTATCAGAAAAGAGAGAAGATTTCTTCGATTGCCGACGAAAAAGCTTTCTATGAGATACACATCCGGACAGATAAAGAATGTGACGGAAACCAGGAATACGGAATCATGGTCGGTGTGGAACTGAAAGAAATATCCGAGCTGCCCGAAGAAATGGTTTTAAAGGTATTTGGAGAAAGGGAATATCTCGTATTTTCATTGAATGGCAGAGAGATAGTCGAAAACTGGAAAACCATGAATGATTGGATTGAGAATTCCGAATATATAATAGACGGCAATTACATGATTCAGATGTACGACAGCAGATTCAAAGGCATGGACAGAATAGACGAATCGGTTATGGAGGCATGGTTTCCGATTAAAGGCAGAATATGATTATGTCCGATAAAGCGGGAAAAACGGTTGATTCAATTTTAAAAGGGATAGCTCTGATTGAATCGCAGCTGAGGCGGGATATAAACCTTTCCGAAATCGCATCCGAATCAGGGTATTCGTATTATCACTATTCCAGGGTTTTTCAGGCGATGACGGGTCATTCACCGTACGACTACATATTGAGAAGAAAGTTATCCGAAGCGGCAAAAATTCTGGTATCGACTGAAAAAAACATAATAGATATAGCATACGATTTTGGTTTTAAAAATCCTGAAACATTTTCCAGGGGGTTCAAAAGGCTTTTCGGGATTCAGCCGATTCAGTACAGAAAAAGCATCAAACGCCATTGGCACAAAACGATAATGCTCGAACAACTTACGAAAGACCATATAAAAAACAGAAATTACGAACTCGACAAACAGCCTGAAATAGTCGAACTTAAAGATCTTTCGGTCACGGGGATTATCTCTTTCGTCGAAAGTCGGAAATTGAACTGCAGATATCGCGAAATTTCCAAAGAGCAGTTTAAAAATGAAAACGATTCGCATGAAACGAGAAAATATTCAAGATTTTACGGAGTTTCTTTCAGCTATTCCGAAACTGATGACTTTTTCTATCTTTTCGGCGGGGATTCTTCGGAATTGCCCGTCACTCCACGTATGCTGTGTAAACCCATGCCGGATACGAAATATGCCTGTTTCACACATGCAGGTGAAACGGATAACATAAGGTTCACATACGACTACATATACGGGACGTGGTTGCCTCAATCCGATTTCAAACTATTCCATCCGATGGAACTCGAATCGTATTCACCCGATTACAGCGGTGATGAAAAAACGGAAAACAAAATATACGTATACATACCCCTGTCACTCTGATTAAAAATCGTTTACGAATTATAATTCACGGGAAATTCACGTTTTAAATGATATTATTATCGGAGGTTTTTACGTCAGTTAATTGTCAATTTACATCAAAATTCAGGGAGGGGAATATTGTGAGAAAAATCTGCTTGTCGTTTATGATTTTTATTTTAGTGTTATTTTCCGTTTCTTTTTCAATGGAATTGCCGGAACTCTTTAAAAAAGCCATGGAAGTGAACAGCAATTACATACTTTCGGAACTTGCCCTTGAAAAGGCTGATATGGAATATCAGAAAGCCGTAATCGAATCGACCAACAAGAAAACGGAGTTAAGTGCCGAAATTTCCCTGCTCAACGGAAAATCCTCGGTGGACAAATACGTTAAAAGCTTTTATACGGAAATAATAGGTGCCGTTTTTTCGGTGAGATCTTCCGAAAAGGCTCTTGAAGTTGCCCGGTTGAATTACGAAAACTCAAAAATGGATTTTGAAAAGAGCGAAGGGTTGTTTAAGAAATCCCTGCTCTCAAAACAGGATCTTGACAATGCGCAGATAACACTTGAAGATAAGGAGAACAGCTTAAACAAAGCCCGGGAAGACTATGACAATCTCCTCGCCGATTTTAGCAGATACACAGGCATAGAGTGGTCTGAAGTTTCGGGTATAGTACTTGAAATCCCCGATTACAGGAAATATATGGTAAGTGAAGAAACGTGGTTTGCAAAATCGTACTCTATTGAGATAGCGCAAAAAAACCTTGAAAGTGCGGTTTACGATCTGGAAAACCTGTATTCAAATTCGTCCGAATACACTAAGAGATCGTCGGAAATAGCCAAAAAGCAGAAAGAAATAGATTTCGAAATGGCCGAAATTACACTGAGAAACGATAAAAGGACTTCCGAACAGAATCTGGAATATTTGAGGAAGCAGCTTGAAAACCTGAACGGTAAACTGGAAATCGAAAGGGATATTTTCAAAGACACGGAAGACAGGTACAAAAAAGAACTCGTATCACAGCAACAGTACAACCAGCAGAAAATAAGCTGCCTGAATTCCGAAAAGCAAGTCATAGACGCCCAAAAGAATTATTGGAATTCTCTGATAGCGTATCTGATGAGTACGGGCAAAACCCCCGAAGATATCCTGATAAAAGGGGAGGCAAAAGAGTGAACAGGAAGATAGTCGCGTTTCTCGTTTTGACGCCGATTTTAATATCTTCGTGTTTTGCATCTTTTATGGAACTTTATTTGAACAATCTGAGGGAAGACGTTTCTTTTCAACAGCAATCGCTGAAATTCATGAGCAGTGAGCTGGGATACAAACAGTACGAAGACTTATTTCAGCCTTACGTAACCTTCGGAACAGGAAAAGGAAGCGGATTGCTTTTCGATGAAAGCGGATTTAAAAGCAGCTCTTTATCCCTCACGGCAAATCTTCTGCATGTTCTCGGAACGGATTTCGGTTTGTCCGTGCCTTTCAGCTATGTTAAAGACAGGAAAAAGCAGAACGGAGACCCCGATGATGAATTTAAGATAGAAAAAATATCGATTAACATATCCAGAGATCTGATAAGCGAGGAAAAATCCGATAAATTGCTTAAAGAATCTGCCATGCTGTCGGATTCTTTCTCTTTGAACCAGACTGCATGGGCGGTTTTCATAGATACCGTGAGTTCGATTTTCGATATCAGATACAACAGGGATTTGCTTGCCCTTTACAAAAAAAAGTCCGAAATCTTCAGAGAACTGGCGGATAACGAAACCGATCCGGATAAAAAAAGGAATTATGAAAAACAATTCCTGAATTCCGAAAAGCTCAGGCTCGGAGTCGAATCCATACTGGTTGATCTTGGAAAATACGATGAATTTGAAGACGAATATCTCGATAAAGTTTACGGTGAGATATTGATGATTGTACCGGATATGTATGAGAACTCAGTCAAAAGGGACATAACCACGAGAAACGATGTGCGTGCTTTATCGCTTTCCATGCAGGCGGCCGAAGAAAAAGCGCAGCTGTGGTTTTTGCCTTACATACCCAATCCGAATTTAACTTTTTCCCCGACTTTCAACGTGTCCGATCCGGATTTGAACTTTGAGGACAGATTTTCCTGGAGCTTATCGGTGAAATGCGACGTAACCCTTTTCGACAGGGGCGAAATGGATTCCGAATCGATCAACCGTCAGGGGAATGCGGAGATCAAGAAGCTGGAGTACCGTCAGAAAATTGATTCTCTTGAGAAGAAACTCGAAACGCGGCATCTCGATGAAAGAAAATCCATGCTGGATTACGAGATAAAACAGATAGACTACCAATTGACACAGGAATCCCATGACAGAAATATGCAACTTTATAAAAAAGGATATTTAGACGAAAGCGACCTTGAGCTGTCCGGGATCGATTTTTCGCAAAGTAAACTCGATTATGAAAAATCGCTTCAGGCATTGATTCTGAGCAAGCTGAATATAATGAAAGAAATTGTTGACACACCCGGAGGACTATGAAATGGCAGAAAAAAAAAGCAAGCGGAAAAGAATAATTATCATAATCATCGCGGCGGTATTGATAGCGTTGGGGATTTTTGTAACGAACAGGATAACCACGCGCATGCGTACAGTTGATGACTCGGTACAAAACGCAGCATCGTCTTTCGAACTGGAGTACACAGTCAGAAAGATGGATATAGGAGATTATTTCGAAATAGTCGGCAACGTTCAGGCTCCGGTCACCGAAGTTAAATCTTTCGTTTCCGGAAGAGTTACGCAACTGTACTGTGAAGAAGGTGATTCGATCAGTAAAGGTGCGACCATAGCGTCTGTGGACGATCTGGAATACCGGCTGAACTATCTCAAAGCCAAATCCGACTACGAGAATGCTTTATACGACGCTTCAAAGATGATAGAACAGAAAGAAATACAGCTTGAGATTGCAAAGCGAAATCTTGAATATACAGTCATAACGAGTCCCGTCTCCGGACTGATAGAAACGATTTCAGTGGCTGAAATGGCGAACGTGAATTCCAACGGTGCCGTTTGCTCGATAGTAGAGGATGCGTCAATGAATGTCACAGGCTATATAGATGAAGTGGATCTTAAGAAAATAAAAGAAGGACAAAAAGTGGTTTTCAACTTCATACCGCTTGGGATAACTGCCGTGGGAAAAGTCGATAAAATTGGCAAAGTTGCAAATTCTACAGGTGGTTTGGTGGTCATTCCCGTCGAGTTTTCATTCAACGAAGATCCAAGAGAAAAAGGAATTATTCCGGGGCTTTCCTGCAACGTGCAGATAGTGCTTATGGAAAAACCGGGAGCGGTGGTCATTCCGATCAATGCGTTGCGGCGTGATGAAGAAGGTGCTTTCGTGTATGTCAGAAGTGAGAAAAACGATGGCGGTAATGAAAAACTCAGAGTGGAAACGGGAAGTATGACGGATAACATGGTGGAAATAACTGACGGATTGACAGAAGGGCAAAAGATAGTCATAACCCCCTCCAACGATGTGCTGAATACTTTTTCAAGCGGTGCCAATTCTTTGAGAATAGGAAATATGGGGAATACGGGTAATGTTGTCAGGAGCAGACCCTGATGGATGATTTCGTATTCGAGTTCAAAGATATTTGGAAAATATACGATATGGGAGAGGTGAAGGTAAACGCACTTCGCGGATTGGATCTGAAGATTAAGAGGGGACACTATGTAGTGATAATGGGACCTTCAGGGAGCGGGAAATCGACTTTCCTTCAGATTATGGGTTGCCTTGACAAACCATCAAGGGGAGAAGTGCATATAGATGGCATAAACACCTCTCATATGGACGAAACGAAACTTGCTGCCATAAGAAATAAGAAAATAGGTTTTGTGTTCCAGAGTTTCAACCTGCTACCGAAGCTCAGTGCGCAGGAGAATTGTGCGTTGCCGCTTGTTTACAGCGGAATTCCGAGAAAAAAGCGTATGGCCGTTGCGAAAGAATTGCTCACACGGGTCGGATTGGGTGAGAGAATACATCACAGACCCAACCAGCTTTCAGGAGGGCAGCAGCAAAGAGTGGCGATTGCCAGAGCGCTCACCAACGATCCACCAGTGGTCCTCGCCGATGAACCTACCGGGAATCTGGATTCCACGAGTTCGGTGGAGATTCTGAAGATATTGAAAGACCTGCACCGTGAGGGGAAGACGGTGATCGTGGTGACCCATGATCCGGAGATCGTCAATGAGGGAGATACCGTGGTATGGATTAAAGACGGTATGGTCGAAAAAGTGGAGGTGAAATGATTTGGAAATACTCATCGAAACTTTCAGGTCTCTGATCGCGAACAAAACCAGGACATTCCTGTCCATGCTTGGGATAATAATCGGTGTAATGGCCATGATAGCAGTGGTGTCCATCGGTGAAGGATCGACAAGGAGTATTACCGATCAGGTTTCATCTCTCGGCTCCAATGTAATAATGATAACTCCGGGCTTTTCCGGTGGCTCGGGAGGACGCAGTGTCACGGCACTTTCCGATATACTGAACGTTAACGATGCACAGAACATACAGGAGCTATGTCCCGATGTCAAATCGGTATCCCCGTTGCTTCAGGGCAATTATTCCGTTTCAAACGACGGTAACAACGCTAATGCCACGGTCTTCGCCGGTAACGACAAGCTTATGGAAATACTCGATCTGCAGCTCGGCAGCGGAAGGTACCTAACCGGCACTGATGAGTCGGAATACGCCAAAAATGCCATAATAGGCGCAAGCATCGCAGAAAACATATTCGAAGATACCAATCCAATTGGGAAGAGCATACTGGTTACTTACAGCGTGGGTAAGAACAGGGTCGCCATACCGTTCAAGATAATCGGGGTGTTGAAACAGACGGGAAGCAAGTTGATGTACAACCCCGACAAAATGCTCATTATACCGTTTTCCACCGCGCAGGCGAGAATATTCCACAATTACGGCACGATAAGCACCATACTCGTTTCCGCGAAGAATTCCGAAGTATCCGCATCGGCAAAAGCACAGATACAGCATCTGCTGTACAACAAATTCGAGGATGAAAAAAAATTCAGTATAACCAGCCAGGATGAAATCCTCGGAACTTTAAGCGGCATAACCTCGGTTCTGAACCTTTTTCTCGGGGCGATTGCCGGTATATCGCTTCTGGTCGGGGGTATAGGCATAATGAACATAATGCTGGTATCTGTTTCCGAGAGAACCAGGGAAATAGGTATAAAAAAAGCCATAGGCGCAACACGCAGGAGAATACTGCTGGAATTTCTCGTTGAAAGCATATTGATAACGCTCATAGCCGGAGCCATAGGTATACTTTTCGGAATAGGTGTTTCGAAAATAGTGGAGCAGATAGGCAAACAGTACAACCTGGTACCGATAGTTTCGTGGCAGTCCATAACAATAGCTTTCGGTTTCGCCACCATGATAGGACTTTTCTTCGGAATATATCCGGCGTCAAAAGCTTCTAAACTGAGTCCGGTGGAAGCACTCAGGTATGAGTGATTATGCAGCCGACGTTTCGCGTCAATTTCATACGGGAAAGTGAATATTATTGAGCGGAGCTGTTCTTGAACATATCCGTGCTCAGGTATTTTTCCCCCCTGTCAGGGAAAATTACCACTATGATGGCCCCGTCTGTTTTTTTGGAAATTTCGGCAGCGGCTATCATGGCGGCCCCGCTGCTCATTCCGACAAAAATACCCTCTTCGAGTATAATCCTCCTTGCCATATCAAGCGCGCTTTCACTTTCTATATATATTGATTCGTCAATTACAGAAGGATCGTAAAGTTCGGGAACTATCGCCTCCTGCATATTTTTCAGACCCTGAATGTAATGACCTTTTTCCGGATGTGCTTCGACTATTTTTATCTTGGGGTTGTTTTCTTTCAGCCCTTTTCCCACTCCCATTATGGTTCCGGAAGTCCCGATTGCAGAAACGAAATGCGTTATCGATCCGTTTGTGTCTTTCCAGATTTCTTCTGCGGTGGTTTTATAATGTGCGATTTTATTGTATTTGTTTGAAAACTGATAAGGCATGAAATACTTGTCGGGGTTTTCCGCAACGAGTTCCTGTGCCTTTTTTATCGCCCCGTCAGTTCCGAGATTTTTATCAGTCAGAGTTATTTTGGCACCGAATGCCTCTATCATCATCCTTCTTTCTATTGATACGGCGGCACTCATCACTATTTCCACCCTGTAGCCTTTGACACATCCGATCATGGCGAGACCTATGCCGGTGTTGCCGGAGGTGGGTTCTATTATCGTCTTGTCCTTTGTCAGAATGTCCTCAGCCTCTGCCTGCTCTATCATCTTAAGGGCTATTCTGTCTTTTATACTTCCGGTGGGATTAAAACCTTCCACTTTCGCATATATTTCCGATTTTGCATTGGGGTTAAGCTTGTTTATCTTAATCAGCGGAGTTCCGCCTATGGCTTGTAATATATTCAGATACATGTTTTTCTCCTTCCTGAATTACAATTATGAAAATTTCTGACGTATAAGCGGTTTTGTTTATTCGTTTCCGAGGATTTTATCGACATTGAGTGCGAGTTCTTCCAGTATCCTGTCCCGCCATTCCGACCCGTCAACATACGAAGGCTCCATGTACACGCCGTTGAGTGCACTGATGCCTTGCATCAGCGAATAAAGGGCTGTTCTTTTGAAATCGATTTCCGGTTCATAGGCTTCTATGAACGATTTGCTCCATTCAGCTTCACACTTGAAAAACGGCGGATTCAGTATGAGAGCGACATCCCACATGGGGTCCCACCACATGAAATCACCAAGTGCAGTTATTTTGCTTATTTCAAATACGCTATCCGAATCATCAACATATATGTTCCAGTAAAAGGCGCTCGTGTGAACCATGGAAGGCTGTGCGGATTCAAGGAAATCCAGATTACTCTCCCAGGCGGAACTTATATCCTCGTACAGTTTTACGGGTATCTTTCCCTTCTTCAACAATTGTAATCCGCTTCCTCTTGAGATTTCGGCATCGAACATATACCTGTAGGGGGATATCGGATACCTTCTTTTTCTGTAATCGGCTTTATCCCACAGTCCGGATATTTCATTCTTTACCGAGTGTATGCTGCCGTAATATTTTGCCACGGCTTCAAAAATGGCCGGCATGTTTAATCCGGTACAAACTGCATCTGACAACTTCATGCCTTTTGACTGTTTTTGAATTATATAAGGATACGGGGAAATCGAACATTTATCGTCGCTATAGATTATATCAGGTATACTGATATGATTTTTCTTAAGTATCTCCACCACTTTGCATTCATGGTTCAGATCCGCCCATTCGTTTCTGATGTTGAATTTCACATAATATTCTGAACCGTCGTTGAATTTCAAAAGAAAGTTATGTTTTATAACAACTCCTCTATCGCATATTTCGGTTATTTTCAAGTCCGGGAATACTTTGACTGCTATGCTTCTGAGAATTTCCTCCACTCGGTATCACCTCACAAAATTTCTCATAAATTCTATCATAAATAATTCACCGCTTGAAAAATACCGACATATGGTATATTAACAGATGAAATTAAACGTTTATTCAAGAATAACAGGACACAAAAAATCGGGATTTATAAAATTCGGAAATCTTCGGGTGATTTTATGAACAGTTTGATACTGAATCTCTCAAAAACGAGTGTTTTTAGAAATATTAAGCTTGGGGAGCTCGAAAAGATTTTTTCTTCGCTCGACTACAGAATAGAGAATTACGGCAGACGCGAATTCATAAAATTCTCGGGGGAAGAGTATGATGAGCTGCTCATAGTTTTGAAAGGTGAAGCATGTACCCAGATGGAGGATTCCGGTGGGAAAGTGATGATGATAGAGGTTTTTTACGAGTCGGAAGAAATAGCTCCGGCCGTGCTTTTCACAGAGAAAAGATGCCTGCCGGTTAATCTGATATCGAGAACCGAATCGTCCATTCTTTGCATAAAAAAGAATTCGTTTTTGAAAGCCGCGGTGGAACACGGGAATTTATTGTCAAATCTTTTGGAATTAATGGGCAACAAAGTGATGTTTCTGGCGAATAAAGTAAGGATGCTTCAATTCAGTTCGCTTAAGCAGAAAATAGCCCTGTTTATTCTCGAAAGCATGAAAAGAAACGGTAAAGAAGAATTCGAAATGGATTTCAACCGTGAAGAAATGTCGGAATTGTTCTCTGTGGCAAGGCCTTCACTTTCGAGGGCTTTTGGAGAACTCGTACAGGATGGCATAATAATTACCGACGGTAAATTCGTTAAAATATTGGATAAAACGGAATTGAAAAAAATAACGGAATTGTGATTGGGTGTGAGATTAATTGTTCGTGGAAATAGAGGGTTCGAAAGTATATTACGGGATACGCGGCGAAAGAGAGTCCGTGATATGTGTCCACGGATATTTTTAGACCGCAGTATCATGACAGGCCATTCCCTTCAAATCGAACAGGCCTCACTCTTCACATCACTGTGCGGGGACTGGGTCAGGAGAACGGAAAACCACAACAGTTGTTAAGAAATGTTGTTCGGAATTAGCACATACTTAAAACTAAACGTGTAACATGACACTGTAATTGGTCCGTATTCATAATATGCGCCTATTCATGTATTAACATCTCCTTTTAGCGCCTTCGGGCGTTTTTTTCAACAGAAAACGCCCCCGGAGACGTTTGCCACTTTATCGTCTTTCGGGGGGATTTTCCTGGATGAATACGGTATATACAGGGATTTACGCTTTGCCAAAGCTTCCGACGTGATTGATCTTGTCCAATACCACCGCTTTTACCATTTCGGAAGACTTTATGAGCAATTTATGGTAATCTCTGGTTTCGGAGTCGTTTTTCAGGTTTTCTCTTATCGCATCGCAGAAGGTGTTTTTCAGTTTTGTGCCGATGTTTATCTTACCGAAATTGTATGCGGATATTTTTCTCAGATCTTCATCCTTTACGCCGCTTGAACCGTGGAGTACGAGTGGTACATCAACGATTTTCGAAACTTCTTCGATTATTTCGTAATGAATTTCCGCCTCCTGTTTCTGCATGGCGTGTGTAGTTCCGACGGCTATTGCGAGCGCATCCACACCGGTTTCTTCATAGAATTTTTTTGCCATCTCCGGTTCGGTGAGTACAGCCGTGAGATCTTCCCCCTCTTCGGACTTTCCAACCCTTCCTATTTCGGCTTCGACTGATATTCCAAGAGCATGGGCGGCTTTTACGACATATTTTGTGTTCTTTACATTTTCCTCGAAAGAGAGCATTGATCCGTCATACATCACAGAAGTGTATCCGAAATGCATTGCCTTCAGGATGAGGTCTATATCGCTCGCATGGTCGAGATGCAGTACTGTGGGGACGGTGGAATTAGCTGCTACGGTCGAATACAAAGCTGCTGCGGTTTCGATTCCCATGGCATCAACACATGAGCCGGATGTCATAAGCATCACGGGAGATTTTTTTTCCTGTGCGGCATCTATTATTGCCTTTGCGTCAAAAAACGAAAATACGTTGAATCCCGGTACGGCATAATCTTGCCTGTATGCCTTGTTGACAGTTTCTTTCATCGTTACTAACGGCATTTATATTACCTCCAATTTTTATAAAAAGTTTCCATCAAACTGATCTTTGATTTTATAAATTCGTCCAAATCTTCATCGGGGTTTATTGTTTTCATCTGCATATTTTTCGAACATCCGTAAACCGTAGAGTGATCATCCATACCATAAGCTGCTGCCAACGCAGTTCCAAGAGCTGTGATCTGAGTTGTTGGCAAAATCGTAATTTTCCTTCCGAGAGTGGTTGCCTTTATCTTCATAAACATTTCATTCTGCGTAATGCCACCCCCGGCTATGTATGGAATTTCATTTTCGATTATGAAGTGATTTTCCAGTTCCTCAAGCAGGTATTTGCTCAGGTAACTGAGGTATAAATAACCGTTGAGCATTATTTCTTCCGGTGTATGGTCGTAAAAATCTCCGGAAATACCCATTCCGCGTTGCCAGGAAGGAGAAAGCGGATTACCCTGAACTGTTAAGTAAATTTCGGAATCCCTGTCGAATCTTATTTTTGAATTTATTTCCCTGAAATCGGAAATCGAATTTCCGGGCATGAAAGACTTCATTATCCATTCCAGCACTTTTCCGTAATGATGCACCGTATTTAACGTATAGTACTGCTTTTCTTTGAAACCGATGCCTAAATAACCGCTTTCGCAAAATGGTTCGGATAGATGCATCTCTTCCTGCTTTTCGTCGCGGAGCATTGCCAGTACACCGGCGGTGCCCATTGAGTCATAAAAAAGATTGTTGCTTTCAGCCAGTAAAGTCGTTCCAAACAATCCGGCGATATGGTCATGGCCTCCTGTAAAAACTTTTTTGCCATCTTTTGTACAACCGATTTCCTCTCCGGTGTATTTCAGCTCGTTGTCACAAATTCCGCCGCATATTGAGAATTTTTCCATTAATTCTGAATTCCAGACTCTTGAATGTATGTCAATTAAACCGGTTCTGCATCCCTGCGAAAAATCCACAACTCTTTGATTCGTCTTCCTGTAAGCCAGGTACGAGTTTATAGGCAACCAAAAATCTGCAGACCTCGTCTCTTCGAATATAGAATTCATCCACATTATTTTGTATACCGAATAATACATGGAATCTTTAAGTCCGGTTACGCTGTAAGGGGCCATTTGAGTTAATTTTTGCCTGTGTTTCCGCCATGTGCTTTCCGTTGTCATTTCCGACCAGAGAAGCGGATCAGAAACCATCATCCCGTTTTTTACCGGAACAAATGATTCTCCTACGCTTGAAAAAGCGAGCGCGCTGACATGTGAATCACTTTCCAGGCAATCGATCATGCAATCTGTGATTTTTTCGATTTCATTCATATCGAAGTAACGTGCTCCGTCTTTTTTCAGATACGGTGTGGGCTTTGAAATAATACGCGTTACGATGCCCTGTGAATTCAGAAGAAGAGCCTTTATATTCGTGGTCCCAACGTCTATGCCTATGTAATCAGCCATTTTCAACACCTTTTGTTATTCTGACATTATCGATGTTCGATGCTATTTCTTCACGAGTCATTATTCCGGCACCGTAATGCAGAGTGTTTGCTATGCCGCAGGCCGTGGCGAGTTTAAGACATTCTTCAATGGGTTTTCCTTCCTGAACGGATTTCAACAGTCCGGCAAAATAAGAATCGCCGGATCCCACAGCAAATCCGGAATATGTTTTTATCGGAACTGCCTGTATCAATCCTTTTTTCGAATATGCAAAAGATCCTTTTTCTCCATGTGTTATGATCAGCAGATCTATGTCGTGTATTTGCCTGAATTCCTCTATCGCCAAATGATTTTCCCCGTCAATACCGAAAGCCACTTTGATTTCGTCACTGTTTATCTTGAGTATGTCAGGAGATTTTTTCACTATTTCTCTGAGCCAATCACCGGCAATGTCAATTGCCGTTTCAAAACCTATCGAGCGAAAAAAATCGATCAGTTCTATGAGTCTTTCGCCGTCGAACCCCCTCGGGGCACTTCCGGAAATAACCAGAAAGTTTTTTTCCCGAATATTTTTCGTAAAATAATTTCGATTCTTCAGAAAATCAAAAAAATCTTCGATTTCTTCCTTTTCGATGACAGGCCCGGCTTCGTTAATCATGAGCATTCTGTTTTCGTATTCGTAAACAACCGCGGTATTTATACGATTTTCATCCTTAATCCAGAAGTTGTTACATTTTATGTTTTCTTTTCCACACTGGTTTTCAATTATCCTGCCGACCTGACCACCAAGAACGTTTATGCAGAGATAGTTCTCAAACCCCATAGTTTCAAATACTCTGCCGATATCAAGGCCTTTGCCGTTTACGAGTTTAACCACTTCATCTCCGCGTACGACATTGCTTATAAAAGGTTTTTTCTTGAGAATTACCCAATGGTCATAGCAAGGATTCAAGTTAAGTATGAATACGCTAATGACTATTCCTCCTTATTAATTTCGGAAATATATTCAACAACATTTTCCACCGTTTTGATATCAGAAATAAGCACATCCGCCAACTTTCCCCGGAGCAGCCCTACAATACTGTCTATTTTGTGCATACCTCCGGCGACGACTATCCTTTTTTTCGCGTTCATATATTGTTTGAGTGAGATGTTGGTAACTTTTTCCATATATTCAAGATCGTGTATTCTGCCGTTTATGTCGAAATAATGAGTTACAACATCCCCTACCACACCGAGCTCTTCGAGTTTGTTGAGATAATCGCCCTGTATGACGTGCTGCCTGAACATCGGAGAACGAGAAATCGAATAACCGGCACTGCATATTATCACATCGAGAGAATTCCAATATTTCTGTATATCATTGTACTCTTTGCTTTTAAGAGTGTTTTCCCTTTCTTCATCATTTCCAATATAAAAAGGTAAATAGACTGCCAGTGCCTGAGCGCCCATTCTGTCGGCGAATGACTGAGTCAGATAATTCATGTTGAAATGCTTGTCGGAAATTTTCGTAGTACCTCCGGACAACGGGATTATAGTCCAGTTAGGGTGCTCCAGTTTTTCATCGCAAGTGGCAATGTTGAACACTGTGGAACCCCAGGCTATCCCGACTTTTAAATTGCCGTTAAAATCCTCGTCGGACAAATACCTGTAAGTACTCTTCGCAAGCGAGGCTAACAGCAATTCCTGATTGCTGTGTCCACGTGTTAAAATGAGTTTTTCCAATCCAAACACACTCTTGAATATGGCAGAGTATTTTTCACTCAAATCATCCGATATCCTTGGAGGGATGACCTCGATGTTCACTATGCCCTTTTCCTGTGCGAGTTTTAAGTATTTACTCACCTGGACCCTGGATACACCTATTTTATTTGCAATATCCTTTTGCAACATGTTGTTCAAATAATAATCCACGGCTACTTCGAATAAAAGTTCATCTGTTATCATTCAAATCATTCCTTTACGGCACCGGAAACCAATCCCGATATGAAATACCGCTGCAATACCATGAATATTATAAGCGGCGGCAGCGTCGACAATATAGATCCTGCGAAAAGAGGGCCCCATCTCGTCTGATACTGTCCGATAAAAAGCGACAGGAAAACAGGTATGGTTTGTCGCTCCTTGCCTACAAGTATCGACATAGAGTATAGCAATTCGCTCCATGAAAACAGAAAAGCATAAACTCCAACCGCTGAAATTCCCGGGAGAGTTACCGGGAATATAACCTTCCAAAAGGCTTTCATTCTTCCACACCCATCAATCATGGCAGCTTCTTCCAACGATTTCGGAACACTGATGAAAAAACTCCTCAGGAAAACTATCGAAATAGGAGTCGTAAACGGCAGATAAGAAAAGATGATTCCCCAGTATGAATCGAGCCAGCCTATAGACGAGAGAAATTTGAACATGGGAACCAGAAAGACTACCTGCGGAAACATCTGTAAAAGCAAAACCGTTGTCAGCAGAACGCCTTTACCCCTGAAACGATATCTGGAAAATGCGTAAGCCGGAAAAAGCGCGATTAAAACCGAGAGTATCATGGTACCGAAGCCTACTATCATACTGTTTTTAAAATATGACAGGAAATTCATGCTCGATATTTTCTCAAAGTGTTCAAGTGTAATCTCTTGTGGCAAATACCTTATTGGATAGGCATAAATATCCGGATATGTTTTGAAAGCGGTTATCACCAGCCAGATAAACGGAAAGGCGATTACACATGATAGAAATATGAGTATTGTATATACCAAAGCAGAATTCAGTTTTTTTCTGACCGCCCTTCTCATACGTTTTCACCTTCTTTGGATATCTGTCTTAAAAACAGCATCGAAATACCCAATATAATCAGGAATAAAATATTTGACAAAGCGGCTGATTTGTTGTAATCCAAAAATCTGAACCCGAGTCTGTAGATATAGGTTACAACAGTTTCCGTACCGTTGGCAGGTCCGCCGCCGGTCATGGTGTATATTAAAGGAAAATAATTTATTGTCCAAATTGTGGTAAGCATTATGGTAGTCATCAAAACTTGTTTCAGCTGTGGCAAAGTTATATTCCAGAATCTCCTGAGAGAACCGGCGCCATCTATTTCCGCCGCTTCATACAGCTGTGCCGGTATAGACTGCAGTCCTGCCAGTATAAACATCCCTGTAAGGCAGAATCCCTTCCAGATATTCGCTATTATGACTGCAAGCATCGCCATGTTCGGGGTGGCCAGCCACGCGATATATTCGTCTATCAGGCCCATTTTCATCAATATATCGTTGAGTACGCCGTACATGTCGTTGTACATCCATTTCCACATGACACCTGCCACGATGTCGAGTGTCGCCCATGGCAGTATCAATATGATGCTTCTGAAAAAAAGCTGTCCCTTTCTAACTTGATTCAGCAACAGTGCAGCAGCCATTCCGAGAGCCATTTGCCCCGCAACGCTTCCCAGAACCCAAACGACAGTGTTTTTAAAAGATATAAATGTTAATTCATCGCTAAAACAATTCACGTAATTTCTGAATGTAAATCTTCCGGATTCGTCTGTAAAACTCATTATAACGTTGCTGGTGAAAAGGACTATCACCATTATCATTATGAAGCAGATGTAAGGCATTATCATTTTATATGAAACTCTTTCTTCTTTTGTAAGGGGAACTCTCTTCACCAGGACACCTCGATTCTTTTCTGATAACCGGATACGTGGAAACGTACCCGGTTTATACTAAGCGTGTGACTGTTTATTTGAGAACTTCGTTGATTTTTGATTCCGCTGTTTTGATAGCTTCTTCGGGTGAAGCGTTTCCGAGCAGCACATCCTGAACCATTTTTTGTATTTGTTCCGAAACCTGTGGCCATTGTGGAATAGGTGCGCGGCATACTGCGTACGGGAATGCGTCGAAAATAACCTGCCATTTTGGATCTTTCAATTTAGGCGCATCCATGCAAACGTCTTTTCTAACTGGCATAGGCCCGCCTTTGCTTTCTATCCACTGCATCCAGGTATTGTAACTTGTGAGGTATTTAGCCAATTCCCATGCTTCGGATTTTTTCGGGCTGCTTGTAGGAATTACCAGTGCCCAGCCTCCGAGAACCGACGCGGGAGTTGAGCCGTATGGATGAAGTGCCACGGAATAATTACCTGTGATGGCGGGATTTGCCGTTTCAATAAGCGGGAAAGACCAGGGACCGCCAATTGCCATCGCAACCCTGTTCTGTGCCATCATGTTTCTGTAGTCATCTTCACCGTAAGTCAATGCATTTGGTGATACTTTGTATTCCGTCGCCAAATCAGTATAAAATTTCAGCGCCCTCAGACCTTCAGGAGTGTTGAACTCTGCTTTTGAGTAATCATCTGAAAGAAGCTTTCCACCTGCGGCATATAGGAACATCATATATCCGAGAGTGTTTACTTCGCTTTTTGAACCACTGACCCCATAACCGTAAATTCTGTTTTTCGAATCCGTCATTTTCATAGCCGCATATAAAAATTCTTCCCAGGTTTCCGGAGGATTTTCGGGATCCAATCCGGCTTTTTCGAACATGGTTTTGTTGTAGAGCAGCAACCTGCAGTCCGTATACCAGGGCAAACCGTAGTATTCATCTTTGTATGTCACTGTAGGCCAAAGGTTTTCCCAAATCTGGTCATAACCATCCCAACCTTTTATATCTTCACTTAAAGGAACCAGCCAGCCCTTTTCGGCGAATGTAGGCACCCATCCGCCGAGATCGGCAAATGCCAGGTCAGGACCGTGCCCGCCTTCCAAAGCTGTCAGAAGTTTATCATAGTACATGTCAAAACCGAACAGCTGTACTTCCACTTTAAGACCTGTTTCTTCCTCAAATCCGCTGATGATATCGTTCCAGGTTTCATCCAGTTCGGCCACCTGACCGCCTATCCATATCTGCAGCGATTCTGCGGAAAAACCTGCTGTAAAAATAAACATGGCTAAAATCAAAGAGCAAACTAAAACTTTTCTCATCTTGAACCCTCCTTGTTTATTATAAGTTACATATGTAACCTACATAAGTAACTTATATTAGTATACTCTTGTATTCTCATATTTAGAAATCATAATAACGGGAAATATTCTGATTTATCATTGAATATCTCTGTTTATTAAAAAAATATACTGATTTATGAAGAATATCGGAATTTAGAAAAATACACTGAAACGAATAAAACAAGTAGTACCGGATAAAAAGAATTTGAAACCTCATAAAGGCAACCGTTTTTAATGCGTTATTCCATGCTTAAAGTGTAATAATATCATTGCATATGATATTATTACAAAAGTCAGTTGACTATTATGAGGAGGATGGATATGGGAAAAATCAAATCATTACTTTTCGCAGTACTGTTTGTATTGTTTATCTGTAATTTATATGCGGATAAGATAATACCGGTTGGAGAATTGGTTGCGGTGAACGATCTGGGAGTTGAAACCTATGTCGTGGACAACGGAGACATAAAGACCGGATACAGGATAATCGGAAACGGAGAACCGCTGATGCTTCTGATGGGACTTGGCGGGACTATGGATGATTGGCCGTCCACAGTTGTGGATATGCTTTCGGACGAGTACCAGGTGGTTCTCGTCGACAACAGGGGTATGGGTTTTTCCACCGATGTTGATGAGGCATATTCTTATGAAATGCTCGCCGAAGATATAGTGAGCTTCATGGATGTCCTGGGTATTGAAAAATCGAACATGCTCGGTTACTCCATGGGTAGTATTTTCATACAACATATTCTGCTGAATTACCCTCAGAGAATCGACAGGGCCATACTTCACGCAACGGCTTTCGATTCCTCTGACGTTCTTGAAAACCTGATGGCCCACGCCAACGCACCGCTTCCTCCCGACGGTCCGGTGAAAAAACAACTCGATATCGCATCCGACTGGAAAGTCAATCCCGAGATGTATTCGGATGTGTACAACGACATTCTGCTGATAGCGGGCACAGCGGACACCATCCTCGATATCGGGAATTCCGAGGTGCTTGCCGGTTACATGAGAAATTCCTGGCTGGTTAAATTCAAAGGACTGGATCATTACATGATGTACCTGAGGCCCGTGGATTTCAGCAAAGTGGTTCTCAATTTTTTAAATCATTTGAAATAACAAAAAAAGGCGGTTCCATAAAGAGAACCGCCTTTTTAACGAGATATGTTTTTAATCCTGTTCCTGCTTGAATATTGTTGCTCCCAGAAGAGGTATAACTATAAGTCCTATAGCGAGAAATACTATATTCGTTGTCCAGAATTCGCTTACCGCCATGGTGTCCTGGCCCAGTACGTATCTCATGTTATTGGCTATATAAGTCATGGGGAAGAATTTTGCCACTGTCTGCAGCCAGTCCGGCATAAGCTGGAGCGGAAAATACACTCCCGAAACGAACATCATCAGCGTTGAGAAAACGTTGGCAACGTTCATCGTGGCGTTCGGTTCTTTGAATATCATCAGGAACAGCCCGCCCACCGACATCATGAGTATCATGGAAGTCAGGTAATTCACGATCATTTCCGGCCACAGTATGCTGAAATCCACACCGAACGCGAATTTGGCCACGATAAGTATTATGACTATTGAAGCGGAGGATATCAACAGCGAGTTCAGCACACTTGCGTAAAGGAATGTTGAGCCTTTGAAAGGCGTCGCCAGAAATCTCTTGAGAATCTTTTCCTTTCTGAAATATCCGAAATTTATTATAAGCGCCATCAGACCCGAAAAGGTTATCGATATCGCAAGCACGCCGGCTACCATGTATCCTATCGTGGTTACTTTTTTTGGTGTGAATTCTATGTCCTTGACATCTACTTTCAATATGTCTTCGAATCCGGCTGCCTTTTTTACGATTCCCATGGCAAGTGTGTCTATATTGGATTTGTAAAGCGACTGCTGGTTCTTGTCTCCGGCATCGTAATAAGCCCTTATTTTGAGAGTGTCGCCTTCCTGTTTCAGGGTGATTCCGAATTTTATGCCGGAGTAACCCTTTTCCACTCCCTCGGCAAGCGCCGCGGTGCTCGTGGCTTCTCTCGGATCCAGGCCGTATTCCTCCGAGATACTCAGCAGAATATCATGGAGATCTTTGTCGGAATTCTCATCGAAATACACTCCAAATCTGGTGGGGCCGCTCGAAGACGAACCGTCCATGCTGCCACCGCCGAAAGCCAGGCCGAACACTATCAAAAACAGCAGCGGAAAGAACAGGGTGAAGAATACCGCCATCTTGTCTCTGGTTCTGTTGTGAAACAGTGCTACGAACATATGCAGGAATGATTTCATGATGCATCACCTCTCCAGTCGAATGTGAATATCGATATCACGAGCATCACCGCTGCCCATGCGAGCGGTACAAGATAAAGCGAATATGCCGGAACCGGCGCATCCACTATTCCCATGCCCTGCCTCATTCCCGCTGCGATATAAGTCATCGGGTTTATGTATACGAACCACCTGACCGCCGGCGATATATCCCACACTTCGAAGTACAGTCCCCCGAGGAACTGCATGGGGAAGAACAGCACGTTTCCGATCGCGGAAGCGGCATTGGCGTTTTTTGAAATACTTCCGATGAACAATCCGAAAGCCAGTGCGTCGAGAATTCCGAGCAATATGAACGGGAAAGTTTCCGGATTCAGAATGCTGAAACTCGAACCGAATACGAAATGCCCGAAAATAACCAGCATTACCGCACTCATGACCATGATGAGCATTTTGCTCAATATGTTGGAGTACATGAACTTTCTGATGCTCAGCGGAGTTGCCGAAAGCCTTTTCATTATTCCAATGTGTTTGTTGTGCGCTATATCGTTTCCGAGTGCGAAGAATCCCGTAGAGAAAAAGCTCATTACGAGAACTCCTGCGAGAAAGAAATCCGCATAGGAAAAATTCTCGGATTGTCCAACCGTCTCTTCGGAGTATTCGTACCCGGATATTTTCACGTTCATGCGTTTTGCCGCTTCCAGATTTACGGAACTCATGATCTGTTTGAAAATATCGCTTGCCAATGTGGAAGCGTTTCTGAGTGCCACCCTTTCAACAGTTACCGTGGGGGACTGGGCGCTGATGGCGGTTATCCTGGAGAAGAAAACCACCTGGTTGAATTTAACGTTGAAATCTTCCGGTATCTCAATGATTATAGAGACTTTCTGATCCATCAGCATCTGCCTGGCTTCTTCGGTATCGTCGAGTACTATTATGTCAAAAAGAGCCTTCCTGCCTTCTGAAGAAGTACTCACGTCTTTCAGCACATCTCTGATGATGGTTGTGCCCATACCTTCGCCGCCCTTGTCTATCAGTGCGACTTTGAAGTTTATATCCTGACCGTCCATGCTTCCGAATATCATCACCATTATAGTCAGCAATATTATCGGGAATGCGAATATCCAGAAAAGCACTTCTTTCTCACGTATATTGCTTATCAAAAGCGCTTTGAATAAATTCATCTTCATCAGTCGCGCAGCCTCCTTCCCGTGAGCTTCAGGAATACGTCTTCCAGATTGGGCTGGCGTATGTCGATGTCGCTGAAGATGATTTTCTGCTTTTTACTCCAGGAAAAGAGCTTTTCGAGGATTTCCTGAATTTTTTCGGTGGTTATTTCGACTCTGTCACCGTCGATTTCCAAAGCCTCGGGTGACCATTCTTCGAAAACCGTTTTCAATTCAGCTGCGTTTTTGACCACGAAGGATATGTAGTTCTTCTCCCCGAGACTGTTTATGTGACCAACGGGAGTGTCCATCGCTATTATCCTGCCGTGGTCCATTATGCACACCACGTCGGACAGCCTTTGTGCCTCTTCCATGTAATGAGTTGTCAGGAAAACTGTTTTTCCCTCACCTTTCAGATGTTCTATGATATCCCATATGTTTCTTCTTGCCTGGGGATCGAGCCCGGTAGTCGGTTCATCGAGGAATATCATCTCCGGATCGTTAATCAGCGCACAGGCTATGGCCACTCTCTGTTTCTGGCCTCCGGAAAGCTTGTCCACGTAATCGTTTTTTTTCTCGTCGAGTGAAACGAATTTTATTACCTGTTCCACCGGAAGGGAATTCTTGAAAAATGACGCGAACAGAGATATTGTCTCACGTACTTTCAGATGGGGTATGAAATTGGTTGATTGAAGCGAAACGCCTATTTTCTCTTTGGTGTGGGAATCTACGTTTTTCAATTTCCGGCCGAAAAACTCTATTTCTCCACCGTCCGCCTTTTTTATACCTTCAATTATCTCCAGAGTCGTGGTTTTTCCGGCCCCGTTAGGACCGAGAAGCGTGAAGATCTGCCCTTTTTCTATTTCAAAATCGATGCCGTCCACCGCTTTGACCGTAGGGTAGTGTTTCTTCAACCCCTTTACCTTCAAAATCTTATCCACTGTTTTTTACCTCCGTTTGGTTTTTGAATTTTCTCTATAGAATTCGCGACTATAATAACGGAATGGTCGTTACCGTTCGCTTTTTTCAACTTGAGATATTCTACATTTTTAATATTAAGTTATTTTATAATATGTTACGAGTTTTGAGAGAATAGTATATTCCGGTAATTATACCAGCTATATTGGGTATGAGTATCGCAAGCAGAAATATATAGGTTATTATGTTTATAACCGGATTTAAAGAGCTCAGAGATTGTGTTTCGTCCATGGATATCATCTGATTCCGGGAATGACAATAAAGCATAATGGCTGCAGTTACCGAATTGGCGGAAAAAATCGCGATTTTTGACAAAAAAGTGAAATATTTTTTTATGCCGAATTTTATAGTGGAAAAGTGAAAAATGATTTCACAAATCCATATTCCGGTAAGAAAAGGAATAAACGGCAGTAAGTTGTTGTGTTCAGCAGTCAATGAATCCCATGAACCGTTTTCTATGAAAAATAAGGAGAAATTTCTCAAATAAGTGTTGAAAACTATTATCGCAACTACGAGAAACACTATGGAAGCTATTTCCTCTCCGATTTTAACCACTCCGTTTTCGATTTCCGGAAGGTCCGAAGGTTTCCATTTTTCCTCCTCTTCTTTGAATTCATCGAAAGTGTTGAATTTTTCCAGTATGAAAAATATGAATACGAGAATTCCAAAAGAAATTATGAAAGAGTTCAGGGCGGTTCCTGCGAATTCGAAAATGGCTTTACCGTTTGGCGATTCTGAAATTATCAGCATCAGCCGTACTGCTAAAATTATCGAAATAATCGCCCATATGACTGTCCATATTTTTTTAAAGAACGGATATATCATAGGTCCCACTAAATATTTATCCGGTAAATATGACCGGGCTATTTTGGACGGATTTCCCATTTGCTTCAAGATTTCTTCAAGGGCCTGTGTCTGTGCCATGTCCGGATAGCCTTCATATTTATCTTCGAGCATATCCAAAATGGTAGATCTTATTTCCAGGGCTATTTCCTTTCTGTTTTTGCCGGGAAGCCTTCTGGCCGTATCGATTATATATCTGTCCAGCATTTCTTTGGATTTTTCATTGAGATTCACTTCAAAAGCACCTCCATAACTTTTATCTGATCGAACCAGCAACTTTTAAGCCTTGTATACAGCAACTCTCCTTTTTCATTCAAGATATAGTATTTTCTCGGTCTTGTTTCATTTTCGACTTTCCATTCCGAATCTATCATTCCCAGCTGATCAAGTCTCCTGAGCAGAGGATAAAGCGTTTCCTGTGCAATATCCACTCCGTAATCGTTAAGCTCTTTCAGCAGAGAATAACCGTATTGCGGACTTTTAAGCCTGCTAAGTACTGCGAGCACTAAAAATCCCCTTCGCATTTCCTGTTCATTTTGTCTGACTACTTTTTCGAAATTCTCTTCTGTTTTCATGTTTTAATTATACTATATAACACACAGTATTGTCAAATATATAATAATGGAATTCTCCCAAATAACTTGCCGTCGCCGAAAGATGTTTTTCGGGTTAATTTGTTTATACGCATATGAAAAATGTATAATAGTGTTGTAGGGAGGTGTTATTATTAAATACCTTAGTTTGGCTTTACCGGCGGATATCGGATTTTTAGTCGTGAACGGGAATTTCATTTCAGCAAGAAAGAAAATTGAATTGAGACTGAAAGACAAACTGCCTTCATTGCTCAAAAGCAGACTGGAATATGAAGTTTTCAGAATGGAGAGAATTAAGAAGAATTACACTATAAATGAAGAAGAAGCGAAGAGGATGCTGTCGGAAGAAGTTAAAGATTTCAGCGAGGATGAATTCGTGGAATTGACAGATCTTAAATTGATAGATTATATGGTAATTGAAGGGGAAAGATTTTTTGAGAAGCGTTTTTTGAGTAATCTGTTCTTCGCTTCTGAAAAATATTCTGTTAGAAGAGTCAATCCCGATGCGAAAAAACTCAAATCAAATGAGTTGCTCCATGAAACGATAGACAGGCTTTTAAGCGGAGCGATTCCCAGGAAATACAGAATAAGGGCGAAAATAAGCAGCAAGATCAACGAAGATGCCCAGATAAAAGGCGAGCTTGTAAGATGTTGGCTTCCGCTACCCAGAAAGGATGTTCAGCAGGATAATATCAATATAATATCATCCAGCCATAAACTTCTGTTCGTATCTGGGGAGCATCATCCGTCAAGAACCGTTTTCATGGAGGATAAACTGGAGAATAACCCTTTGTTTGAAATAGAATTCGAATACGACATACAGGAAATGACGAGTTCGGTGGATCCTTCACAGGTCAGACTCCCTAAAAGTGACATGTCGGAATTTCTCAGAGAAAAATCTCCTCATATGGAGTTCACGTGTTATTTGAAGAATTTGGCGAGAGAGATAGTCGGAAATGAGAAAAACCCCTATTTCAAGGCAAAGATGATTTATGACTGGATTACTAAAAATGTGAAATATTCGTTCATGAGCGAATACAGAATTTATGAAAATATTTCCCAATTTGCTGCGATTAACCTTCGTGGTGACTGTGGAGTACAGGCTTTACTTTTCATAACCCTGTGCCGTATATGTTCGATTCCGGCGAGATGGCAATCGGGATGGTATGCGAATCCGGTTTCTCCGGGGAATCACGATTGGGCCATGTTTTACATTGAACCATATGGCTGGCTACCTGTGGACTGCTCGTTTGGAGGTGCCAGACGGAATAATGAATCCTACCGTGAATTTTATTTCGGAAATCTCGATGCTTACAGAATGATAGCGAATTCATCTTTTATGGCCGATTTTTCCCCCAGAAAATCGCATATGAGAAATGATCCTTATGATAATCAGAACGGTGAAATGGAAACGGAGTTGCAGCCTGTTTTTCCGGAAGATGCCGACAGCAATACTCAAATAATAAAAGTTACCCCTTTAGACTAAAAGTAAACCACGCAAAGACCCCCTCACGGGGGTTTTTTGTTTTTATGATTCGGTTTGAAATAAAATATCTTTTTGTTGCGTCGGATAAAAACTGTACAAATATTTACGGAGGTGCATAAAATGAAAAAAGTTTTGAGTGTTGTTTTGGTGACTTTCTTTGTTTGTATGAGCGTATTCGGATATGTTAATCCGGGATATGTAAGTCCGATAACAAATGTAGTGAAAGCCACTGCAGAATCTGTTGTCAAAATTGATGTTGAAAAAACATCATCATACAGTACCGATCCTTTATTCGATGATTTCTTCCGTAGGTTTTTCGGAGAAGAACTCACTCCGAGATTCGATTCAAACAGAAAGGAAACATCAATCGGATCTGGATTCATATTCGATGAAGAAGGACATGTGCTTACGAATTATCACGTTGTAAAAGGTGCGGAAAGTATTAAAATAACTTTTCTCGACGGTACCGGATACGATGCCGAATATATCGGTGGCGACCAGGATACGGATATTGCCATATTGAAAATAAAAGAAATTGACGGAAAGGAAATTCCATATCTTGAATTGGGAGATTCGGATAATCTGGAAATCGGCGAGCCCGCAATTGCCATAGGAAATCCTCTCGGATTCCAGCATACGGTGACATCAGGAGTCATAAGTGCCACAAACAGGAAGATAACAATACCAAATGGAGATGGAACATCAAATTACTACAGCGATCTTATTCAGACCGATGCCGCTATCAATCCCGGAAACAGCGGTGGCCCGCTGTTAAACATACACGGTGAAGTAATTGGTATAAACACTGCCATAATAAACCCGACAGAGGGTGTGAATCTCGGATTTGCAATACCCATAAATAAAGTGCACAATCTGCTCGATGAGCTCATAAAATACGGAAAGATAAAGAAAGCTTATCTTGGGGTGAAGATAATCGACATAACCGAGGATACAAAAGAGGCATTGGGGTTAGATTCGACCGACGGATCAATAGTTGTTGAAGTGGAACCGGATTCTCCCGCGGAAAAATCCGGCCTGCACCCGCAGGATATAATAATCGAGATAGATGGCAGGAAAGTGGAAGGCAACGACCATCTCATAAGCATTATAAGAAGCAAGAGAGCTGGTCAGGAAATGAAACTCAAAATAGACAGGAACGGGGAAATTATCGATTTGGAAGTTATGCTTGAGCAGAAAGAAGAGGATTCACAGGAGATTCAATTGCCTGAGGTAAAAGATGTGAAGGGAGTCGGTTCCCAGCTCATGGGATTTTCGGTAGCCGATTTAACACCGGAACTCAGGATGAAGTATTCCGTTCCCGACTCGGTTAACGGTGTACTGATAACCGATGTTGACGAATCTGGTTCTGCAAAGAAGCTTGGGTTAAAAACCGGTTCGGTTTTGATTTCGATAAACAGGAAAGCTGTAAAGTCTGTGGAAGATTGGCAGAACGCCATCAAGGACTTTAAAAAAGGTGACTTTGTCGCTCTTTATGTATACACTCCCGGACAGGGCAGTATGATGTTGTCTTTCCCCATTCAATAAAAAGACTTTGTTATAAAACGAAAAGCCGGATTCTAATCCGGCTTTTCGTTTTATAAAGTGACTTTGTGATTCAGGTATGTTTTTCAATAAGTTAGTTCGAATTGTCTTACGAGATAAAGCTCGTCGTCGACATACACATTTACAAACCAAACCCCGGTATAATCGTCCGGAATATCGGCAGTGTTAAGCCATGCCCAGGCTCTGTAATCTTCCCATTTAAGGCCGGGGGTGTCGGACTGCGGTAGTTCGAGTGTCACTTCGTCGAAATATTCTCCATTTGGGGAAATCCAATTCCAGCTTATATAATGGGCATCTTCAAACGGGCTGAAATTAAGCCAAAGGTATATGTATTCATCGTAAATCTTCGAGAAAACGTAATCCGTGTCCACCGGATTATAATCTTCGTCGATTTCTCGGCAGAATTCGGATTTAACTATCATGAACGGTTCGGGTTTTTTGACCTCAAAAACCTTGCTCTGGCCTATTTTTCTGAAACTGTCATTCTCAAAAAATCTGAAATCGTATCTTCCTTCGGCAACACCATCGAAATAGAGATAACCTTCTTCATAACCGTCTGTGTACTGCCAGGCGATGTAATCCCTGTCATAGGCACCTTCTTCATACAGTCCGATCCAATCCCTGGAGTTTGACGATGTGCCTTCATAGGTCATTTCAATCATCTCATAAGTGAGATATTCATCTTCGGAAGTTGAAAGTCTCGTGGAATATCTCGCTATGACATCGTCCTGGGATAAGATTTCGATAGTAGTGAAATCATATTCGCTTCCGCCGTAGTTGAGCCTGAGTTCCCATATTCCCGGAAGATAAGGTGCCTCCATTTCCAGAATTCCTTCCGTGTCGTAGTAAAGATAAATATAGTCCATAGAGTTGAAGCTGTTGGTATCTTCGTCACCGTGCTCGATTTCCGGATTGACTAGTCCAATCCAACCGTAATCGAGAAATGCCTCGGGAACCGAGTAATGTATCTGTACTATGTCGCCGGCGGCATAGGAAGTTTTGTCAACCCATATGGTCGGAGTCGGACCCGAAGTAACGCTTATGTTTTCAACAATTGCGGTGAGAAGCTTTTCTGTTCCGGTGTAAAGTCTGATTTCATATTCTCCCGCTGTTTCGGGTGCTTTGAGATAAACGAATCCGTAATTAGACTCTGCGTATTCCCAGGATATTGCCTGGTCATATTCGGAATCGGCGGTATATATGCCTATTATATCTTCCGGATTTTCGAATTCTTTTTCGAAGTCCACTGAAAGTCTTGAGCCGACGAAAAGTTCTTTTTCATAGACCTCAAGATAATCTGAGGACTTGAGGTTTTTGTACTTCTCAGGTATCACAAGCGCAGCAGGGTCCACCGATATACTCGACATTATCAAAGCGGAAAACTCGGCAAGAGGCATCTGTTCAGTCGGGTTCACTCTGACGAACATGAACAGCAATTCATCTTTTCCTACAAATGGACCGGGGAAATGATATATTTCGAATTCCGCATCCAGATCTTCCTCCGATACTTTACCTGCATATTTTACGGCAGCAAGGCCATTTATCTCCATATTTTCTTCGGATTCTATAATGGTGTTTGAATCGTCCTTTATCTCCGAAAGCATTTTCTTTTCAAGATGATCACCGGTTAATACCATAAAAAGCAAACCGTTGTCTATGAAATCGTAATTCATTTCACCAAGATAATATCCTGTACTACCCCACGGAGTATCCGGGGCTTCAGTCATTCCTGCAGGCTGATTCCATTTCAGATAGTTAAAGGTTTTTTCCTCCAAATCCACGTTGGCGAAAATCAACAGTGAAAAAAAGAAAAACATTGCGATGGTTATTATTCTCTTCATCTTTTTCCTCCTAATAGAAATTTGTTTTAAAGACACAAAAAAACGGGATATTTGTTGGAAACCGTGTGGAACTATAACTCACAGAATAATTATACTATTTTTAACGCTGATAGTTGCATAATTTAAAGATATAATATAAATATTATCAAATCTTAAATGTTATAGACAGGGTATCTGAGTGAATATAAAAAACCAAAGGGAAATTGTTTATAAAGATGAAAACGCTTTTCTTATGAGACTTTCAAGAATCACCTCGTTGAATGGCGGACAAATAATAACTGTTTTTGAACAATTTTCTTGACAATGAAATAGTTTTATGATATAAAGTGAGCGCTCACTATAATATTGGAGATGGTTCGCAAATGGGAAATTTCGTCGATAGATTCGCCGCAACGGTAATTCTGAAAAAGAAAATCTTCATTATTTTTCTTGCCTGTATAAACATAATAGCTTTATTCGGATTGTTACACCTGAACATCAATACCGATTTTTCGCTTTTTATGCCCGAGGATTCCGCCGAATACGCCTTATATGAGAAGATGAACTCGGATTTTTCTTCCGGTGAACAGGTTATTTTTCTTTTGGATATGGGCAGCGGAAAAGTAGACTATTCGAAATTAAACTACCTCAAAGATCTTGAAAAAAAAATTTCCGGAATAGAAGGGGTGAAAAACGTATCCGGCCCCGTGCCACCATTCATACCGTCGGGATTCGGGGTTAAAAAACTGAATGAAATAGAGGAATCGGATGTAAAAAAAATTCTCGAATTCGAAGAAGAGATGGGTAATCTCGGCGGACTCGTCGTACATGAGGGGAAAAATTACGGAATGTTCACTGTAATACTCGAGAACACCGGCAGGAACGAAAAGTTACTGAAAGAAATCACCGGTATTTTCGAAAAGAGCGGCATGAATTTTTATGCCTCCGGGGATTTGTATCTGCAATTGAAAATACTGGATTATGTAATTCGAATAGTCACTATAATTCCCCCACTGGCTATGATTCTGATGCTTTTGGTTTTCAGATGGAGGGTAGGTACTTTCAAAGGGACTTTTTTAGCAATATTTCCTGCCGGACTCGGAGCGTTATGGACTATGGGATTTCTCGGCTGGACGGGAAATGAATTGTCACTCACTTCCGTTCTGGTGCCTGTTTTTACCATAGTTATGGGGAGTGCCGACGGATTGCATTTTATGTCGCATTACATAGACAACAGAAAAAGAGGAATGGAAAAAACCGTTTGCATGAGTGATACCCTGAAAAAGGTCGGAAAACCTATGGTTCTCACAACGGTTACCACGGTTATGGGGTTTATGTCACTGACAGTCGTGAAGTCTTCCGCGATGCAGCAGATGGGGGTATTTGCGAGTATCGGTGTGACGTTCGCGGGAATCGCAACCTGGGTATTTTTGCCTTTGCTTGCGGATGGTGTTAAGAGTTTTGCGAAAAATAAAAAAAATGGCGAAACACTAAAAAAAGATGTACTTAACGAATTTCTCGAATCGATATGGGGCAAGAAATCCGTAGTTTTTTCAATAGTACTCCTGATTGCTTTCATACCGGGTATATTTCTCATTAGAACCGATTTGAACATGCTTTCCATGTACAAACCCGAAACGGATATCAGAAAAGGAATTGAAAAAATACAGGAAGCGACAGGTGGTGGACTCCCGCTTTTCATAACTTACAAAACAGATTCGGACATTTTCGGGGAAGAATATGCGGATAGAGTTATGGAATTTGAAAAAAAGCTGTATTCGGAAGGTCTGATAACAAAATTTGTCAGTGTTTACGATATATTTTCGACTTTCAACAAAATACTGTACGGTAATTCCGAATATCCTAAAAACCAGGTTCAGCTGAACCTTATGTACGGTATGCTGTCGACACAGAAAAACAATCCGGTGTCCAATTTTATTAACCGTTCTGAGAATTTGGGGAGAATACTCGTTTTCCCGAGAGATCTTTCCGGAGAGATATTGGATGAAATACAAAAAATCAGTCAGGATGATTCCGACGGGAAAATAAACTTTGCGCCTGTTGGCATTCAGTACATAATGAAGGGAATGAACGATTCCATAATTCCCGAACAGGTTAAATCGCTGCTGATTGCCGTAATAATGGTATTCCTCGTGCTATATATTTCTTACAGAAAATTGTCCGTGGCTTTTTTTTCCATAGTACCCATTTGCATAACCCTGGTATCGCTTTTTGGAGTGATGGGTTATGCCGGGATAACGCTGAGTATCATAACGAGCACTATGGCAAGCATAACCATAGGTGTCGGAATAGACTATGCCATACATTATTCAAGCACCTATCAGCTTTTTAAAGGTGAAATGAGTTCCGGGAATGCTTCGGTCAAGGCATTTGAATACGTTTCAAAACCGATCTTGGCAAATGCACTGGGGTTAGCTACAGGGATGACGTCGCTTGTTCTCTCTCCGCTGCAAATTCATAATTACATGTCAATACTCATGTGGACAACTATGATAGTCAGTTCTGTGTTAAGTCTTACTTTGCTTCCCACTCTTTATAGCAGGTTCGAGAAATGAATCAAATCGACAGCATTGTTCGATAGGCACTCATGCTCGAAAATCTCTGGTAAACTATGTCATTCAGATTCATGATCAGTTCGATTTTGTGTTCTTTCGAATATTCCATGAGCTTTGATATCTCTTTCATACCGTATTTACCGACATTCTCCGGCAAAAAATATCCGAAAGAGATATGAGGCCTTAAAAAGTAATCCAAATACACGATGTTTTCAAACAGGTTGTAAAGATTCATGAGTATCTTATAATCTTTTTTTGTGGCAGGGATGAATTTCATCACGAAAGAAACCATGTTGCTCGTCGATAAACCTATGGATTCCAGTTTCACAAACGATTGGTCGGGATTGTTTTTCAGATATTCACCGAGTGTTAAAAATATGTCCTGACACTTTCTGAAAGAGATTTCCATTTTTTCCGAAAGCATTTTCTTGTCTTCATCACAAGAAAATACGTTGTTTAAATCGTGAATGGTTATGTGAAAAGAATCTGGCGGTAAAGGTTCGGCGAGCAAATCACTGCATGCAGAGTATATTTTTTTCTGAAGATGAAAACAATTGTGAATGGTTTTTTCATCGCATGGCCAGACAATTGTATCCCCTTCGAACTCTTTGTACTGGCCGAGGTTATCCACTTTTTTCACCACACCATTCCTGATTTCCCATTTCACCTCATTTCCGCTGTAATCATCGTGTTCTTTGCCCACTTCCTCAAGCAGTTTGCTGCAGTAATATTCGTAAGCCATTGTTCTTCCCTTTATCAATGGTTCTGAAAGAAAATTCATATCATCCAACCTCCGTATTCAGCATTATCTTTTTCTCTCTTTGCCGGTATTCGATAATTGATATAAGTGATGATATTATTACATGATCAATCGTTAAAAAAAATTAAAAACGGACATGAAACTGTTTTGGATCACGGATCAAAATAATAAACCTTTTATTAATGCTATCTCTATCTTTAAGGTTCATAGATTTATGAGATGATAACATATAAATTATAAAATAAGGTATCGAAAGTGTTGTTAAAGGTAACTTTTAAACTACCCAAGGAGATGATTCGAATGAAAAAAGCATTTTTGCCACTGCTCGTGATCACGGTTTTACTGATGTCTATGAATGTCTTTTCCGAAAAGCTTTTCACGGCATTTGAACGGGAAATCGATTTTCAGAACTTCGGGCAGACTGTAAAAGGAATATTGACAGTACCTGCCGAGAAAAGCGCTCTCAGTCCTGCGGTGATGATATTCCACGGTTTCACCGGACAAAAAAATGAAATGGATGTTGCAGGGACACAAGAGGCGATGTTCGAGATGACGTCGAGAATACTTGCCGAAAACGGAATAATCAGCCTGAGAATTGATTTCCGCGGTTCGGGAGAAAGTGACGGCAATTGGGAAGATACGACATTCAACGGACAGATTTCCGATGCGATCGCGGGAATAGATTATCTGTGCGCGCTTCCTTTCGTGGATTCATCCAGAATAGGTGTGCTTGGACTGAGTCAGGGCGGTCTGGTTGCAGCCTGCACCGCATCGAGGGACGACAGGGTTATGAGCGCTGTTTTATGGTCGCCGGTGGCGATTCCCGCATATACATATTCCTCGCTTCTCGGTGCACAAACCGTTGCCGAAGCAATTAAGGAAGATAAAGTGTTGAGTGCGCCGCTGCCCTGGGGTGCGACTACCGAACTCAAAAGCGAATTTTTCAGAGAACTCTTCACGGTGGATCCGATTGCCGAAATAGCCGGATACAAAGGTCCATTGTTTGTGGCAGTGGGTACCAATGACGATATCGTAACGCCCCAGCCCATGTCCGGGAGGCTGTTTTTGAAATACCATGACGGTTTGGAGAAGATGTCGGAACTCGAAGCCGACCATATGATGAACATATTCGTAAGCGATGAAACTTTACTGGGCCTGGTGGGAGAAACTATCGAATGGTTTGAAGACACTCTTTAATAAAAATTTTAAATTTAACCGAACACTCGAAGAAATATACGATTGCTCCATACCCGACAACGAAGTGATGAGGTTCTTAAGGGTAACGGTTGTGAAATGAATGGGTTGAAAGATCAAAATACGGTATGCTGGCGTATATGGTACATCCGTTCGTGAAAGGACATAGTGAAAATCCACCGCTGTCCGGTTAGAACAAAAAGACTACGCGTCAGAATTGAGAAGCAGGGGATACATCGGAATGATGGAAGTTGCAATAGGTGCTGAAGGTAAGAACCTATAAGTATTTACGAATGGAAAAAACCGGGGCAATTTGCAACTAAAGTTGCTTGAATTGCCCCTACTAACAGTTTCGACGCATCTTAATTGTTTCCGTAGGTGTCCGTGAAAACCGTTGGCGTTAAAAACAACCTGTACGGTGAAATGCAGGATGAAGGGTGCCGTGATTTATATGGAAACCATTCAGGATGCCGAAGAAGTATTATGTCGCAGCGGGAATACCGATGCGGACTCCGTATGGTTCAAAATTAAATTTAAAAGTTCTGATGCCGAATATTTGGCGCAGCCGAACAACGCGTAGTATTCGTCGTAGCCGTCAGTCAAAAGGTAGTCGTAAGGATCGGAAACACTTATCAAAATCCGGTATGCAAAGTTTTTCAGATTTTCACGGAAAAACTCCACTGTTTTTTCGGATTGCGATATTCCCCGGGAATCGTTTATCAATATGCAATTTCTGAATTCGGATTCGGTATACCCGCTATCGTATTCGTACAGGTGATCAAAATCCAGTTTGACGATGTTTACCGGACTTATTCCGGAAAGCGTTTTTGAGAAATCGTCGATGAATCTCTCCACAGAAGCCGAGCCGAAATTCTTTCCGGTAACTGCTATTATGTCGGTTTGCCTTTTGGTATCCATCGCTTTCGGATTACGGTGTTTTATGAATATGCTTTCCTTCGCCAGCTGTTTTTCGAAATCCTCTTTTTCTCTTTCCGAGAATTCCTCCGTTCCGACGGGTTTTTTAAATATTTCCGATTTCTTTCGTGCTATTCTTTCCAGCTTAGCCTTCAACTCTTTTTCGGGAATTCCTCCTTCGTATATTTCTCTCGCAAGTGCTTCCAGTGCTTTTTTTTGAAGTTCTTCGGTATGGCTTATAAGCACGAGGTCATTTCCGTTTTTTATGGCCAGCACTGCGGCATCGGCCATGCTGTAATTATCAGTTATGGCTTTCATTTCGAGACAATCCGTTATCGCTATTCCATCGAAACCGATTTCCTTTCTGAGTATTTCGTCAAGGAAAACAGCAGAAAGTGATGACGGCATGTTGTCTGTTTCGGGGAATCTGATATGTGCCGACATTATCATGTCGGCACATCCTTGTTTTACAAGCTTCCGGAATGGGCTGATGTGTACTTCAAAAAGTTCTCTTTTGCTTATGAAACATTCCGGTAATGATTTATGGGAATCCGTGAATACGGGACCATGTCCGGGAAAGTGTTTCAGCACCGTCAGAATCCCCTGCGATTTAAGGCCTTTGCAGTATTCCGAAGCGTATTCGAAAACTTTTTTCTCATCTCCTGAGAAAGACCGTATTCCGATTATGGGATTGTCGTATTCGCTGTTCACATCGACAACGGGTCCTAAAATAGTGTTTATTCCGTGTTCCAGGAGGTCAAGAGCCATGAATTTCCCGGATTTTTTAATCAGGCTTTTCGAATTGGCGGCAGCGTACGCCATCTGATTCAGGCCACGAAAAGAATCTTCGGGCAGCTGTGTGGATCTTCCACCTTCCTGATCCGCCATGGTGAAAAATGGTTCTGATTTTACCTCTGAAAATCTTTTGAGTGATTGTATGTCATGGGATGAGACCATATTTCTTCTGAAAAATATAAATCCCGAAATTCCACAGTCGAGCATATGGTTCATTTCCGATAATGTATCACGATCGGACAATCTGTTTTTTAAGCCGAAAATACATAATTCATGGGCATACTTTAGCGCATTCGAATATTTCATGGAATCATCATTCCCGGTTTAAAGGTTGCCAAAACCGCTTAAAACAAAGCCTTTGATGTAATTCTTTTGCAGATACAGGAACAGTATCACCATAGGAATTACCTGATAAACTAATCCGGCAAGTATCAAATGTTGATTCTCCGTAGTGGAAAATGCCAGAGACAGTCTTGAAACACCTACGGGCAGTGTCATCATTTCCTGCACCGAAGAAGTTATTATCAAAGGCCACAGGAAAGAATTCCAAAGGCCTATGAATGTAAGCGTGGCAAGAGTCGCCATTGCCGGCTTAAGTATAGGCAGTACTATTTTCATGTATATACGCAATTCCCCGGCTCCGTCAATTCTCGCAGAATCGAGCAGTTCGTCCGGAATGCTCATGACAAACTGCCTGATAAGAAAAATCCCATAACCGCTTACTGCGAACGGTATTATAAGAGACAGGTAATTTGTCAGCCAGCCGAGTTGTTTCATGAGGTAATAATTCGGTATGAGGAATATAAAAACCGGAAACATCATAGTTGAAAGTACAAATCTGAACAAATATTTCCGGCCTTTGAATTTTATTTTCGCAAAAGCATACCCGCATAACGAGCTTGTCAGCAATACCAGCAGCGTTGCAGTGCCGGCGGTTATCAGGCTGTTCTTATAGTATTTCAGTATTGGAATTCTCTTGGGAACTTCCAGATAGTTATTCCATTGGGGTGTTTCCGGAAACCATTTGGGTGTGTCGGAAATCAACTCTTCCGAAGTCATCAGTGAAGAGGATATCAGCCAGAAAAAAGGCAACACCATACAAAAGGCCCCGAGAATTATTACGAAATACTTGACTGTACTCAAGATTATTTTTTTGGGATTGTTCTTTTTTCTCCTGATGGGGATTTTTTTCAAATTATTCTTCATAGCCGCCCATTCCTCCCTTTCTAAAAGCCCTGAGAATTACAATTGTCACGGCGAAAATAACCACAAACAGTATAAATGCTCCGGCAGACGCCCGGCCCATTCTCATTGACTGAAATGCCGATTCGTAAATATAGCCGGAAATCGTCATGATGCTTTTTGCGGGTGCGTTTCTTCCCATTATAAACGGAAGGTCGAATACCTGCCAGGCGCCTATCATACCTGTGGCCGTCAGAAAAAGAATAGTGGGTCTGAGCATCGGTATTGTGATATTCCAAAATTGCCTGAATGGACCCGCACCATCGATCTTTGCGGCATCGTAATATGCCTGCGGGATGTTCTGTATGCCCGCAGTGAAAATCAGCATGGAACTCCCTATACCGCCCCAGATAGCGGTTATCATAACCGAGAAAAGCACTATGTTGGGATCTGTCAGCCAATAAACCGGATCCGCTCCCGTGATGCCGAGTATCTGGTTGAGAATTCCGTTGTTGGGCCTGTATAAATAATTCCATATCGTTCCTATCGCGACAGGCGGGGTGACTATGGGAGTGAAATAGAGAAACCTCCACAGCACGGAGAGTTTCGATTTGTGTATAAGTGTCGCGAATATCAGGGATAGAGATATCGTTACGGTCACCGTAATTATGGCATACAGGCATGTGTTCAAAAGTGATCTCATGAACAGTTCGTTGTTCAGGAGATATTCGTAATGCTTGAATCCGTAAAATTTCGCCTCCCCGAAAGGTACGAGCATGTTCCACCTTCTCGTTGAAGCCAGCAGGGAAAAAACCACCGGGAAACCGAAAAAAATTGCATAAAAAACAAGGGCGGGGGCAATAAACCCGTAACCCACCAAATTTCTTTTTCTCAAGCCTTTCTTCATCTTTATGCCCCCTTATGCGTATCAGAAGTAAAATTCTTCGAGTATCTCGTCTATTTCTTCTTTGGCAATTCTGAGTGCCTCTTCAGGAGTTTTCTGACCGTGCCAGGCTTCAACTATCTCTCTCATCAGAATTGTCTTTATTTCCTGCCCCTGTGCGACGTTCGGTTCCGATACCGTATTTGCGAGTTCTTTGACGAATACGGATGTGTAGAGGTCGTCGAGTTCTTTAGGATAGGCAGCTATATCGAATTTCATTGGCGGTATTGCCGCGATGTTCAACGCCATCAATTCTCCGAGTCTCGACGCACCGTTTTCCATCTTATCGAATGACAGCCATTTTAAAAATTCCCAGGCTTCTTTTTTATTTTTCGAAGATTTGTCTACACCCAGGAACCATGTATATCCTGCGGTAACCGGCATTTCAATTACCGGGAACGGAGCCACACCGACCGTTTCTTCGTAGTCTTCCTTGAAGGCAATTTTCAGACTTGTTTCATACCAGGGAGCCATTATTATCATTGCGGCTTTACCCGTAGAAAAACCGTACACACTTGCCGCGGGATCGGTGGCTCCGTTTTTGAAAAGAACAATTTCCTTTTCCAAAGCTGTGAGTGCTTCCCTGGAATTCAGAAGGCATTCGGTGAAATCATCGTTGAACATTCTTCCGCCGCAGCTGTAAAGCAGAGAAAGGTACGGATGAACGACGGCAGAGTCCCAGCCGGATAAAAATGCAAATCCGTACCTGTCAGTGGTACCATCGGCAGCTTTTTTGGTCATCTTGCTTGCCATGCTGCTCATCTCATCCCAGGTACTTGGCGGAGCATCGAAACCTGATTCCGCAAATATCTTTTTATTGTATATCAATGCGTAGTTATCGATTTCCATCGGGATTCCTCTGAGTTTCCCATCGATTGACGATCCAATATAAGCAGCTTCCACGCTGTTTTCTTCAACCATTTTTTCTATATCAGCAGGTACTGCGTCGAGTATTCCCGATTCTACGAGCTGTACGCCCCAGAGCGAGTAAAGACCGTAAATATCCGATACCTGTCCTGCGGTGTGGCTTATCAGTATTTTTTTCAGATAATCGTCAAACGGCACCGACTGTATTTCTATCTCCACATCCGGATTCAACGCCATGTATTCGTCGGCATATTGTTGCACACCTTTTGTCACGACGTTGCCCTCTTCGTCTTTAACACCGTCAACCTGAAAATCCGTCCAGTGAACCGACCAGACGAGATGTGTCTTAGCCGCCGCACTTGTTGCGAAAAGCATGGTTACTATCAGAATTACAAAAAAGAACTTCTTCATAAAATCCCTCCCTGTTTTTGTGCCTCAAAGGCCGATAAACCAATAAAGGTATTATTTTTCTATGAATATGACTTCAGTTTTGTATCCGCTTATTTTTCTGTCGAATTCAATTCCCGTTTCCATTTTTGAAAATACGATCTCTTCATTTGTTTTCATGCTCTTCGCGGTGCATTCGCAGGTTATTGCCGGGTCGGAAATATGAATCCCGATGTTTTCATCGGAACCACCGTGGTTGAATATGAAGCAGATGTATCCATTTTCGGATTCGTTCAGCCTCACCTCGACGTTTTCCCTGCAATCGGTGTCTGTTTTTACATCGAATTTTCTGCTCACTTCGGAAGAATTTATGATATCCATTACGAATTTTTCTACGATCTCTTCATCATTCTCAAGGTATGTGTTTCCCAAAAGTACCCCGGACATGTAGCCGGTTCCCTTTCCACAGGAATTTTTTACGATTACGGCTTTATCGTTATGGAAACCGATTGCTTCCCCGGAAGTTGGAATGAAAGTGTTTATGAATTTTGAATTTTCAAATGTACCGCCGCTTTTCATTTTTATGTTTAAAGATTCTCTGAGTTCGAGCATGTAATCTTCAAGACAGCCAAATACCTTATCCAGATCTCCTGATGGTATTTTTAGGGACAGGTTGCCGTTTTCATCCATCCATCCGATCCTGCCATCCGCTATGAGAGTTCCGCCGTTTTCGACGAAAGTTTTGAGTACAGCTGCAACTTCGTCGTTCAGAACTATGCAGAGCGGTGCGAATATGACTTTATAGCCCGAAAGTATTACTGAACTCATATCATCGAGGTGCAGGAAGTTTACGGGGATATCGTTATGCTGCATTATCTTGTAAAATCCGAACATATCTTTTCTGATTATATCGGCGCTCGTTTCTCTGAGACCCGCAAGAGCTCCATGACTCTGTACGTTGTATATAATACCCACTTCGGCTTTCAGGGGTTTCGCGGACATAAACTTATCGTAGTTTTTTTCAATGGCCTTTGCGACGTTTCCTGCGGATACGACTCTGTCGTTTACCGCTCCGTCAGGTTCGGAAAGCCCGAATCCGGATACTTCATAACCGCAGCTCATGGGATACCAGGCATAGTAATTCAATCCCGTGGCTCCTCTCGACAGTGCATACCATGCCCATCTGTCCACATCGTCAGCTGTTACGGGGCTTCCAAACCTCAAACCGGTCACTCCGTCTCCGGTTTGAAGCTCTCCTACCCAGAAAGGCTTTCCTTTGCTTTTGCAAGAGCTGTAAGTCGCATCCAGGGCAACTCCCATCTGGTATGGCTTCAGTGGCATCCATGGTCCGGTATGCTTAGGATAGAATGACGTTCCCCAGACATCGACTTTCTCCGAAAGTTTCCAATCATCGGAAGCGCCGTAACTGATGCCGGGCATGCCGTATACGGAGGAAATCGCTGCGTGACTGGCGATTATATGATCTTTGTCAACGGAATGAATGCATTCGTATTTCCAGCCAAGATCTTCGGCGATTTTTTCCGTGTTGAATTTTATCCAGTCGAGAATATCCGTAAAAGTTGAAAGCGAAATATACCTCGGAGGTATTATTTCCGACCAATCTCTATGAGTTCTGTACCATGCCGAGTTGAGCTTCGTTATGTCCCCGTATCTGTTTTTCAGCCACTCTCTGAATCTTTTTATCGAATTTTCACAGAAGCAGAACCACGGATCTTTCATATAATCCATCCACGACCATTGCACTATGTGAGGTTCGGACCATATATCCCATCCGAGAAAGCAATCATGGGATATTGCGACTTCCGCCGTTTTTTTCAGGAAATCTGCTATATGATTTCTCACATACGGATGATCGGCACAATAACCGGGTGATGCCTGAGAGTGTATTTTCAGCCCCGATCTGTCCACGAAAAGAGAGTCCGGATGATCGGCCTCAACCCAGTTCGGCGCAGAATCGGTGTAAACCTGAATTATGGCTCTCAATCCCAATTTATCCGCAGCGTTCAACAGAATTTCCAATTCGTTGAAATGCCATACATCCGGCAAAGGTTCTGCGGTGAACCAGTCATACCAGAATCTTACCGTGTTGAAACCGGCATCTTTTATGGTTTTTAAATCCTGCTCTATTTTTGGAATATCTTTTTCTTCAATGGGTGTTATCATTGGCGCTCTGGCTCTTTTTGCACCGTACCAAACCGAAACCGGGAAAAATTTTTCCATGTTTGATTCCTCCATTCAATGTTTTCTTATTAACTCGGTGTGCAAATCAAAAATCGCCAGGTTATCTTCCACACCAAAACCTTCAACATTTGGTGAAACGAATATTTTGAGATCATATCCCTCTTCATTTAAAATTTCCGCCGTTTCAGCGACTAATGAAAGTGTTATCGCAACGACCGCCGTTGTGGAAGAAGCCCCCACTTTTTCTCTGCGTCCTTTCAAAGGTACAATCGCATCTTCGGGCGGTACACAGTTGTCTATTGTGAAATCTGCCACTTCCATCAATTTTTTACCCGAACTGTGCGTTGCCTTCGCAATCTGTTGGTTGTCGAGTGAAGTGACGGCGACTACTTTGGCCTTTTTTTGTTTGCCGAACAGTGCCGCTTCAACAGGAGCCGCATTCAGTCCGCCGTGGGAATATACCACCATGATATCTCCCTCGCGTACGGGCTGGTATCTTAAAAATCCATCCACAACATAATTCTCTTTTCTCTCTATGTTAAGCAATCCCGGTGCACTTGCCGGTCCGGTTATACTGGACCACATCAGCCTCGGGTCCATGAGTGCGTTTAATCCGAGAAATGATCCGTATCTCGGAAATGCATCGAGTACCGGTATCACCGAATGCCCGCTGCCAAAGAAGTGAATCATGCCGCCGTTCTTTATAGAAACCGCCATGGCTTCGGCCACTTTCCGGATTTTTTCACCCTGCTCGTTTTCTATTTTGCTTAAAATGTTCCTTAAACCGTTTAAATACTCTTTGTAAGCCATATTACTTCCTCCCATATTCTTCAACTGAATTTATGATTTGTCCCACATTACCGAGTAAAGTGGCATTATCATCCAAATAGGATACCTTTATATCTATTGTTTTAATGTACGGGCTAATGTTTTTAAAAATAATATCTTCAGCGGTTTTTCTGATTTTATCCCATTGTTTTCCAACGCTTCCGCCCAAAATAATTCTCTGAGGGTTGATGAAATTGAATATGTGACTCAACATTTTTCCCAGGCCCTCGCCCATTCTGTCTATGGTTTCAATTGCAGAATAATTTGTTTTTTTAGCATATTCTTCAAAAATTTCTTTGGTGGAGAGGTAGTCACCGGAAAGGTTTCGATAGTATTCCGAAATTCCCGGTCCCGATAAAACTTCTTCATACGTGTTTTCTTCATCATATTTGATCCATCCAACCGAGCCGGCTACATAGTCGGCTCCCCTCAGGCATTCTCTGTTTTTCATAATTCCCAATCCGACACCAGTGCCGATTATCAGATAGGCGAATTCCTCTTTTTCTTTGCCCCATCCGAAATATTTTTCACCGTATATTCCCGCTGTCCTGTCGTCGTTTATGAAAAGATTCTTTTCAGCTATGCCGGGGAAAATAGATTTCAACTCTATTGATCTGCCTTCGAACGCATTGGGGAACAACACATTTTTTCTTCTCGCATCGTAGAGTCCGGCGACGGATACTCCCACTTTATCCGATAATTCGAAATCATTTTCTGCCGCGCTCAAAAATTTCGCAACCATGCGGAACAAATCCGCTTCTGACGATGGAGTGGAATTCTTTTCAAAGAAAATCAAATTCCCGTTTCCATCTATTATCGAAAATCTAGTATTTGTACCACCTATATCCAGAGAACAATAATTCATGTTTTTTCCTCATTTATCAAGTTGGATTTCCACAACGTATTTGTCCGAAAGTATGTAGGATTCCGTATACTCTACGACCCTTCCCAAAGAGTCTTTTCCCAATCGCTCCACGAAAAAGCCCGCATAAGGGTATTCAACTCCGAGAAGCTCGCATTTATTTTTTTCGAGTATGGTCGCGTAGTATTTTTCATTCGCCGATGTTATTTTGAGTCCGTAATCATTTTCAAGCATTTCGTAAAGAGAACTTTCAAGTTCTTTTTTCAATATCCCTTCCGCTATTTTATGCGGGCAGAAAAATGTCTGTATCCCCAATGGATCGTTATCAATAAATCTCAACCTGCTTATCTTGATTATTTCTTCTTTTGGAGATATACCGAATATTTCGGAAATTGCGGTTTCATCGGTAATTATTTTTGCCTCAAGAATCTTTGAAGAAGGTTTCCAGCCTTTTGACCTTAATTCCTGGGTAAAACTCGTCAACTTCTTCGGACCTTGCTTTATTCTGTGCCCAAGTACAAAAGTCCCTTTGCCCTGTATTTTAGTCAGGCTGCCTTCGTTTACCATCAACTGGACTGCCTGACGAACAACCGCCAGACTCACGCCGTATTTTTCCGACAGTTCCTGTTGAATCGGGATTTTATCCCCGGGTTTCCATTTTCCGGAAACGATATTCAATCTGAATATTTCTTTTAGCTGTTCATAGAAGGGCTTGTTGGAGTATTGATTCAACGGTAATTTGATGTTGTTATCCATATATCCTCCTCATCAGGTTATAATTGATTATAATCATTATAATGATTATAATCAATTGTGTTTTGAGTCTGTATAACGAATTTAAGTGTGTTTATTTTCGATTAAAGCGAAAATACTCCCGATTACTCAGTATACCTGCCATGATTTTGAATAATGTGTAGTAGACTGTCATATCAAAGAAAAGCGGTTGCTGAGGGCAATCGTAAGGCTTGGTTATTAGTGGCTTCCGCCTGTTGGTACAAATCCCATGAACGGACAGGGTGTGTAATTACACTGATATAACCACTCGGATTTGTATTTAAAAAAAGGAATCGAAATTGGAAAATCTGCAGAAAATCCCCAAAAGCATCTTGGGGTGATTTTTCATACAATATTATTTTATACCGGTTTATGAATAATCGACGAGTTTTTCCAGTTCCTTGGCCATTTTTATGGTGAATTCAATTTCTTTGGGTAAGGGAGCAATTCCGTTAAAATTAGAATTTTTTACATATTTAACCATGTGATTTCTCAATTCTTCCGCCTCATATTCCGAGAGTTTATCCATAGTGTCTATTCCGGCTTCGCAGTAAAGCCTGGATCTCGTGGCCTTTATCCCTGGAATGCGGCATAAATCGGATAATTTTACCAATTTCAGAATTTCATCATAAGGTATGTTCAATTTTTCTGATAAATTCCTTCTGGCGTTTTCGTTTTTACCACGTTCAGTCATCTGAACTATGTTTTTTATGCCTTCGTCCTCAAGTTTTTTTAAATATTCCACGTTTATGTCATACAATTCCGATAGTTTTAAGGCTTTTCTTGAGGAAGAAATTTCCTTTTCTCTGAGATCATATGCATAAGCGGCTATTTCGGAAAAAGATGCAAAGTTAAGATATAAAGCCAGGCATCTAAGATGATTTTTTAGTTTTTGTTTCTCGTTTTTATGTTCTCCGTAGAAAAAATCCAAATCTGTCTTTTGAAGGTCGTTTAAATCTTTCTTTAATCGCTCCGCTATGTAATTTGCGGAATACTCAAGAGATCTTATTATGTTGTCAACGACATTTTGTTTTTTCCCTTTTTTTTTCAAATATTTTCTGAACCCGGATAAATCCATATTTACCACCCCGCTTATTCGTTATGAGTTCTATGCAGATTGTATCTGTTCACGACTTCCATGTCTTTGTTTTTTTCCTTTCTTACAAGAGAAAATGAATCAATACGGATATCGTATTTTAAAGATTTATGTAAAATCCATTTAACAGCGGCCGTGATATTTTCCGTAGATAAATCTTCTGTCGCAAGACTGATATGAGGTATCCATACTTCCTTCCGGTAATTTTTCTTCATACGATATGCATATGGCGAAAACAGACCGAATAATTCATTCTGAAAATTCAGCATTTCTATATCGGGTTTTATCTGAATGTACATGGCCGGTCTTTTTCCCGTAAAAATTCCAATTCCATTTGTTTTTACGACGAAAGGAGTTTTTGTTCTGCCGAATTTTTCCAGTACTTCATTAACACGCTCTTCGTCGCAACAATTGGCGATTACCCAGGTGATATGGGCAAACGATGTGGACATTATCCTTTCCATGTTCAATTTTACTTTGAAAAGATTCCATATACTTTCGACCTCATATTTGATAAATTCCGGAAGTTTTGTGACTATTCCGTTCATGTTTTCTCCCCATTTTGTCGTAGCGCTGTTTTATTATATACCCCTTAGCCGATCCTGCTGTTTATTATAAAATATTTTTTACATATTTATATTATGATATAATTTACACGTGTTTTAAATTGCATAACCACTTAATCAGGGCTTGCTGAAAAATTTCGCAACTATAACCGGCAAAGAATAATAGATGACAATACCGCTGTGAAATGCGGGGAATCCCTGTTTTTTACCCGAAAATCCTGCATATTGGCGGAGTTTTAAAATATGCTTATATTTTGCATGACATAAAAGAGGAGCCTGAATGAGATCTTTGATATTCATTTACGAAGCTTTCGCAGAATGGGAAGCTGTTCCGCTTTCATTTCTACTGAGCGGACTCGGGAAAGTGTATACTTTCGGATTTGAAAGGGTAAAGGGGAAGTTTTCACGGAATTCGCCCTGAAAGTTGAAGAGACATTCGGCATCATGGATGAAAATTCCGGAACCGAATTCACGAATATTTTCAGACACGGATAAAAAACATTTAAATGACAATACATAATTTATAGCGCATATTTTAACCGTATGTATTTACCACCAGGTGGTTACGATGTGTTAAAATATCTTATCTTCATTTTTCTTCATTATTTTCTTACGGGAGTGATTTATGTGAAATCATTGATTTTTGTTTATGAATCGATGGCAGAATGGGAAGCGGCGCCGATTTCCTTCTTGCTGAGTAAACTCGGTAAATTGGATACTTTCGGGTTTGAAATCAAATCGGTTACCGGTTATTGCGGTCTGAAACTGATTCCGGAATTTACCACGGGACAGATCGATGTGAATGAATACGATGTTCTGGTGATCCCGGGTGGTATTCCCGCCAATTACGCGGGAAGAGAAGAACTATTCGAAATCATAAGAAAATTCGACTGTCAGGGAAAATTCATAGGAGCGATCTGTGCCGGTCCTGTTGCGCTTCATTGGGCAGGAGTGTTGAAAGGCAGAAAATTCACCACATCGGTAGAAAAGGGATCGGTTGAGGGATTTGATTTTGAAAATTATGTGGATGAATACTCTGTCGTTGATGGAAACATAATAACAGGAAAAGGCGAAGGATTTACCGAATTTGCGGTGAGCTTCGGTGATGCTCTCAAAATTTTTACCGAAGAGACAAAAAAACAATTCATCGAATTGTTCAGACATCCTTAAGGAGGCGATGAGTATGAACAGAGAAGAAGGCCGGAAATTTCTGAAGCATTTCGATTGGGATAGTCTGCCCGATGATTTTCAGACCGACCAGGTTAAAAAGATTCCAAACCCGCCTTTGGAGAAGCCGCATGATGATAATGCAAAAGTAATGGATTTACCCGAACCTTCGGAAGCGGTATTAAAAAACAAGGATTTGTTTGACCTCATAAAGAACAGAAAGAGTCATAGAGTATTTTCCAGCGATGAGATCTCTCTCGTGGACCTGTCTTTTTTGCTATGGGCCACACAGGGTGTTAAAAGTATCATGGACAACGGATATGTGGCTTTTCGGACGGTTCCTTCGGCGGGTGCGAGGCATCCTTTTGAAACATATGTGTATGCGGATAAGGTAAACGGACTCGAAAAGGGATTGTACCGGTATTTGCCTTTTTCAAATCAAATGTTGCAAATAAAACTCGGTGATTTTTCCGATCAGGTTGGAATGGCGGCAGCCGGTCAGATATTCGTCGGAAAATGCGCAGCGACATTTATCTGGTCTGTGACACCCTACAGAACCGAGTGGAGATACGATGTCGGATCGTACAAACCCATACTGCTCGATGCGGGGCATGTATGCCAGAATCTTTACCTTGCCTGCGAAGCCCTTGGACTTGGTACGGTTGCAATAGCGGCTTACGATCAAAAGAAAATGGATAAATTCATAGAAGTCGATTCGGTTGATGAAATGACGGTTTATGTAGCTCCGGTGGGATGGCCTAAAAATGTCTGAGGAATTCCTCGCAAATCTCAAGAAATTTCTTGTGGAAGCGAAACTCAACACATATGCGGGCGGAGGCAAGCCGACGACATCTTCCCGAAAAAAATCCGTGGATTTACCCTATCGTAACGGCGACTGTTTTTATCTCGATTCTTATCTCGGATCAAGTGATTTCATAGGTGAAGAAGTGGTATGGTACGTAGACAGACCGGTATGGGGTATGAATTATTACGGTAAAGTTTTAATCCCGGAAATTCCCGAAGGATTCAGCGATTTTCTAAAACTCGCCTTAAGCGGAGTCGAAGAAGAAAATCCGTATCGAGGTCCGAAATTCTTCAAGCAGGATGATTTTGGATATAAATGTTCCGTCGAAGGTGGATTTGAGGATTTCAGGGGCGAAGAGTACATAAGCCACCGGGGTATGAAAATCTACAAGCTGTATTTCCATGGAGGAGTTTTGAGCTGAATTGGCCAATATTCACAGAATTCAATGGATAGACAAGAAGATCAGAGACGGAAGCTTTCCCAATTGCAGGGATATACAGGATGAATTTGAAATATCTCACAGGCAGGCGGCAAGGGATATAGAGTATATGCGTTATTCCCTGAACGCCCCTGTGAGTTTTTCCCGAAAGTACAATGGTTTTTACTATGAAGACAATTCTTTCATGCTCCCGGCTTTTTTCCTGACAAAAGAAGAGAAACTGGGATTATCTTATCTCTCCAAAAGATATGGCTCCATGAAGTACAACAAAACCGCCGCCATACTTTCAAATCTGTTTTCCAAACTTTCCGAGGATTTTGAAGCGGTCACTGACAGCAACGAGATCAAAGTCGCCAACTTATCCGAAATAGAAATTGAAGTATTCGATATTCTGAAAAATTCCATAATCGAGAGAAAGAAAGTCGGTATAGTCTATTTGAGCGGTAATATGGAAAAGACATCGAGAATAATACATCCCTACAGTCTTTACATAAAAAATGGCAATTCTTTTTTGGAGGGATATTGCGAGTTACGGAATGAGGCCAGAATTTTCAGATTGGACAGAATAATTTCGTGTGAAAAAACCGGTGATTTTTTCATAATAGATGCGGCTATGAAAAAAGGTAATTCGAATCCCATGTACGGTAAGAAACCGTTTATAGGTGTTATTTTCTTTGAAAAGGCCCCCGCAGGCACAGAATACTCCGAATTCTCGATTAAAAAGGGCCTTTGTACGATTGAATTCTTCAATGCCGACAGGTTGTTGGGGTCGGTTTTAAGTTCGGGTGTCATGTTCAGGATTCTCTCTCCAAACTGGCTGAAATCAATGTTAAAGGAAAGGCTCACAGGTATTCTTCGGTACAACGATTTTTCCGATATATAATATTTGCCCCAGTTGTTGATTTAAAATATAACAATACCCGCTATGACATTTTATGTCATAGCGGGTATTGTACAATGATGTTGCATGTTCTCTGCAGGGAAAATAAACGGGAGGCGGTTTATATATGAAGTATTACGACGGCAAAGTTCCGGCATGCGGAGTTTTCTGCGGCGGATGCCCCGTGTATATCCGTGATAAAAAACCTTGTCCGGGTGCTTCCGCGAACTGTGAACGCTGCGGGAGATGCAAGAGTTTTTTTCTTTGCTGTGAAACCAAAGGGATAAAACATTGCTTTGAATGTGAAAAATTTCCATGTTCACGGTTTAGGCAGTTCAGAAAAAGTTGGTTGAAGTACGGGCAGGATTTGATTGAAAATCAGAAAATTCTCGGATCAATCGGAGAGAACGATTTTATCCGGAATTTCAACAAAAAAATATCGGAATAAAAAAACAGGGAGGAATGCCATGGGTAAGAAAATCATAGAAAATCTGAATATGAGTCCGAGTTGGAGCACTTACAACGGCAGCGTATGCGGAATACTCAACAATTCCGGGATTTACAAAACAGAGCCTTATCTTTTATCGGGCATGACCGGATTGGCGTTTCATTTTATAATCAGGGAAGATATTTGTCCATCCGGCCCCACGGTCTATGATTGGGGAAGTGAACATTTCGAGATGATGGACAGAATAGGTGTTCATTCTAAACTGATCTGCGTTTTCAATATGAATTTAAACACTTTCGATCTTATCAGGAAAGATGCGGTAGATTTTATCAGAGAATCCATAAACAGGGGCGTAGGTCTGGTAATTTGGGCGCCGTCGATACCCGAGTTCGGTATAGTGATCGGGTACGACGACGAAGACGGGGTGATTTTTACCAGAGACTGTTTTAATGAAGACGTTATTCCCATTCTCTATGATAATCTCGGAGTATCGGAAGTGCCTTACCTTTTTCTTCAGACTTTCTATTCCAGAACAGAAGTCAAAAAAGAGAAAATGTTCAAAGAATCTTTGAAATATGCGGTTAACCAATGGAATAAAGAGTTCCATACACCACCATATTACGCATCCGGCAGAAGGGCTTACGATTTGTTGATAAAGGCCATGGAAAATGGGAAGTTTGACGAACACGGGCTTGCCTATAACCTGTCGGTATATACCGAATCCAGATGCTATATTACCGAATATTTTAACTATATTCTGAAGAATTCAAGCGGGTTTGAATACCTTGAAAAAGCAAGGAAAATTTTCGGAAGCGTGTTCGGACATTTTTCGAAATCATCGGAATTGCTGCCGTTCGCAATGCCGGGAAGCAAGTCAGCCGGATTTGGAAAGGAAAACCTGAAAAAAGCGCTTGATGAAATCAAATCCGCATTCAAAGAGGAAGAAGAAGCCATGAGAATCATAGGCTCCGCGTTGATCGAGTGATGTGTTTTTGAAAAAAGTAAAAAGGGGAAAGCGTATTGAAGCTTTCCCCTTTTCTATCAGAATCCTATGAAGAGTTTCCTCAATATTTTCGGCAGTTTGCTGGATATGCTTATTATCAGATAAGAGAAAAGCACTCCGAATATTCCCATCGAAAGAAACTGTACCGTTATCGGGAGCTTAAAACCGATAGCCTGTTCGATTGCCACTAAGAAGAACCACTGGAACGGGAGGTGTATCAAAAATGCCACGAACGAGTACATTCCGAATGTTGAGAAGAATGAAGATACGAATTTGCTTTTTATATTCTTGAACATTCCGGCAATATGGCCCATTATCTTTATCGCGAATATGTTCATGAAAAAACTGGCAAGTGTGAACTGGTCCAGCAGGAAAAAGCTCCCCCATTTCTTTCCAAGCAGTAAGAATTCCACCACACACAGTGCGTATATCGGCAGATAAATCATAATGGTCTTTTTTGAAAAATTATCCCAGGGCTGCGGTTTTTTCCCCGCTCCGTTCGTATAACCCCACATGAACGGATAGAACCAGAAAATCGGGTTGGGGTATATAAAAGATCCTACTAAAGTGAGGTTGAAGTCTTCGGGATTTTTAAGCCACATGACAAGACTCAGCCATAGCATCGCTATTATGTGCAGATAAAAAAGTATTTTGGTTATCTTTTCAAGCTTTTCCTGCGAAATGTTTCTGAAAAGATATCCGAAAGCCTGAAATGCCATTATCAAAAGTAGGAAGTAATACTGCCACGAACCGGTAAAAGTTATCATGGTCACTATGTATGAGAACGGTGTCAAAGAATTGCCCATGGCTTCCCTGACGGTATAAGGCACGTTGTAAGGCGAGCCGAGAAAATGATACAGTACAAGTGAAAGCGTGCCCCAGAAAATATAAGGGGTTATTATTATGTAAGTCCTTTTCAAAACGGAATCGTATGTCACCCTTTTTCTCTTGAGCCCCTGGCCGTATCCGAGAAGGTATATGAAAATAAAAACCGAAGGTGTGGCTATTTTGGCCAAAAAAGAGCCGCCAACTCTCTCGAACAAAGAAGCATCGGCAATAACCGCGGCAAGAGAATGGCCGAAAATTACCAGAATTATGGAAAAACCGCGTAAGTAGTTAAGGACAGATATCTGGCTTATGATCAATCACCACGCTTGACAGACAAGTTTTTTGAATTATAGCACAAGGTATGTGACCAGACAACAAGAATGGTTAAAATATATTCAGATATGTTCAAGGGAAATTATTAAATTACCGGGCGTTATCTTGAACTCGTTTATCCGAAAGGGAGAAACGGAATCGTAAACTTCCGGTTTCCATTTCTTAACCATTTCTATGACGTTCAACTTCAACATATCTTTGTCGATGTATACGGCAGGTTCCAATTCTTTTTTGAAGAAATTGAAGGCTCCCTTCAACATCTTTGACAGGGCATTCCTGGGTATTATTTGGAAATTTATATACTCATCTATACCCACTCTGCCTGTGAAATCGGAGAGTATCAGATCGTATTCGGCTGTTCCGCTCATTTTCATGTAATTTCCAGTTACCCTCAGTCCGATAGTGTCGTTGTCGAAATTCAATTTGAACTCTTTCACATTTTCGGTCCTGTTGACGAGAAAGTCTTCAAGAAAACCACTCAACAGCTCGTCTCCGATTCCGAAATACAGACTCTTAGACATGATACATCCTCCTTCAAAAAAAGTCATCTCCCGCAAGATGCTTCTTCCAGAAGATGACAACCCCTTTATTTCCCCTTGTGGAAAATTGACTTTGAATTTAACACGGTAATTATTATATCACGAAAAGATAAAAAATGTCTAAGTATTTTATCGCTATAATTTTAGGCTTATTTTTTTTTGCTGCATTCCGGACAGAAAAGATGTTCGCCCTTGGCTTTGGTGTACTTGTAGAAAAGAGTTCCGCCGCATTCCGGACACTTTTCATCCGAAGGTTCGTACCAGGATATGAATTCGCATTCTCCGCCGTTGTACTTGTTGTTTTTGCACGTGAAAAACACTTTTCCCTTTCTGCTCCGTCTTCGAATTACCTCGGATCCGCAGCTCGGACATTTTCCCCTGGCAGGTTCGTCGAGAGTTTCGGTGTATTTGCATTCGGGATAGTTGCTACAGGCGATGAATTTTCCGAACCTTCCGTTTTTTTCTACGAGATCCGCTCCGCATTTCGGGCATTCGCGGCCGATTTCTCTGCCGTTATCGGCTGTTTGCTCCAATATCGATTTTGTATCTTTGAAGATAACTTTATTCTTTTCGAAATAAAATTTCGCATCTTCAGGTATGGAAAAATTTTTTCCGCATTTGGCACAGGTAAGATATGCTCCGAATTTGCCTATCCTTAATTCAAGGAAATCGTCACATTCAGTGCATTTTACGTTGCTTTTCGTATCCATGTTAAGTTTTTTTTCTTTTACAAGTTTGTCCATTTTACCCAAAACCGGATCGAAAGTATCGTAAAATTCCTTCAGAACAACATGCCAATCGTTTTCACCTGTTTCTATGTTGTCCAGATCGTTTTCCATGTTGGCGGTGAATCTGGTCTGTATTATCTTCGGGAAATTCTGTGTCAGGAATCTGTTAACCATTATTCCGAGAGTTGTAGGCATAAGGGTTTTTCCGTCTTTACTGACATATTGTCTTGACAGTATCGTTTTTATTATGGACGCGTACGTACTCGGACGGCCGATGCCTTCCTTCTCCATTTTTTTAACCAGCGAAGCTTCCGTATACCTTGCGGGCGGCATGGTGAAACTCTGTTCGGTCTCGATGGAATCGAGTGAAATACCATCCCCGTTTTTCTTCCTTATCTTCAACTTCTTTTCATTTTTCGAAGGAGGAAAGAATTTCTCAAACCCGTCAAATTCACATTCGCTGCCGTTGGCTTCGAAATTGAATTTTTCGTTGGTATCCAGTATGGTGACCTTGGTATTCACGTATTTGGCCGGCGTACTCTGAGATGCCATAAATCTGCTCCATATCAGCGTATACAGTCGCAAGTCGTCCCTTGAAAGCATGTTTTTCAGAGATTCCGGAGTTCTTTCCGGATATGTGGGCCTTATCGCTTCGTGGGCATCCTGTACGGTTGATTTTTTTGTGACGAAATTCCTCTTTTTATGGTATTCTTTGCCGATATTTTCGTTTATGTATTTTTCGGCTTTGTCCAGAGCTTCTTCTGAGATTCTTGTGGAATCCGTCCGCATGTAAGTTATGAACGCAAGCTGTCCTTCGGGGGTTTCAACGCCCTCGTACAGTCGCTGGGCAATTTGCATGGTTTTGCTGACACCAAAACCGAGCCGGTTGGATGCGGATTGCTGCAGGGTGCTCGTGGTGAAAGGCGCCGGGACTTGTTTCACATTCTTTTTTTCCTGTATATTTTTAACCACGAATTTCGATTTCTCTATTTCTTTCTTTATCTTTTCCGCTTCTTTTTGGTTTTTAACCCTGTTGCTGTCCAGCGGTTTATCGGATATTTTTGTCAGAGTCGCTTCAAGGCCTTCGAAAACCGCTTTGAATTTCCAGTATTCTTCCGGATCGAACATGGTTATCTTTTCTTCAAGTTCGCAGATAAATCTGAGGGCGACGGATTGTACTCTCCCCGCACTCAATTTACTTGCCCTCATCACCCTCCACAGAAACGGGCTGATTTTGTAACCGACAAGCCTGTCGAGAATTCTTCTGGCAAACTGTGCCTCTACCTTCGGCTCGTTTATCGGTATCGGATTTTTGATGGCTTTTTCAATGGCAGTTTTGGTTATTTCTGAAAAAATAACCCTGTTGGCTTTTTTCTTGTCGAGGCCGAGAATTTCGGAAATATGCCAGGCAATAGCCTCTCCCTCTCTGTCCATATCCGATGCGAGTATGACTTCTTTGCCTTTGGCTTTTTTCTCTATTTCCTTGATAACTTTCTGCTTTCCTTCCATCGTCACAAACTTCGGTTCAAACGAACCGTCCATCTGTACACCGAGCTCGCTGGACGGTAAATCCCTTATGTGGCCAACCGAAGAGATAACATCGTATCCCTGGCCAAGGTATTTTTTTATGGTTTTCGCTTTTGAAGGAGACTCGACTATGACTAAACGGTTCATATTAACTTTTCTATCTCCCTGATCAACTTATCGAAAGTACTTTTGTCGTCGCTTTCAACATATATTCTGACAACCGGTTCGGTTCCCGATGCCCTTGCAAGAAGCCATGCTTTTTTTTCTCCGGTATCAAGTACAAAGCCTGTACCGTCGAGGTCAAGTTTTTCTTTCACTTTGTACCCGGCAAATTCTTTCGAAAATCCGTTGAATTTTTTCATCAGTTTATCTTTCTGTTCGTTACTCGATAATTCGATGTCCTTTCTGGTGTTGAAGAACTCTCCGAATTCACCGTCAATTCCGGATTTTATTTCGGATAGGGGAATGCCGTCATAAGCTATCATTTCCATTGCGAGGAGACATGCCAGCAGTCCGTCTTTTTCGGGAACATGTCCCTGTATGGAAAGGCCGCCACTTTCCTCACCGCCCAAAAGTGCGTTTTCGTTTATTATCTTATCACCTATGTATTTGAATCCAACAGGTGTGATATCAGTTTTAAAACCGTATTTTTCGGCAACTCTGTCCATCTGATTGCCTGTTGCAACGGATCTGACGAGATTTCCCTTCATGTTTTTGTTTTTGTACAGATGGTTTGCAACCATCGGCAGAAATTCATTCGGAGTTATGAATCTGCCATTTTCATCCACTATGCCAAATCTGTCGGCATCGCCATCAAGTGCTATTCCGAGATCGGAAGAGTTTTCGCGGACTTTTATCCCGAGAGAATTCATTCTGATATGATCCGGTTCCGGACGGTATCCTCCGAAGGAAGGATCACGGTAATCATCGTAAAATTTGAGTTTTTTCGAATTTTCCGTTCCGTATTCCTTCAGCAGGTATTCGTCAAGATAATCTATTCCCGCACCGAAAAGCAGATCGACAGAGGCCTTTACACCTTTTTCGACTATTTTATTCATATCGATTATTTCGGAAATTTTCTGGAAATAGACCTGCCTGGGGTTTACAATGCTGAAATGGCTTTTCTTCTCAAGAGAACCGTACTTAACCTCTATCTTTTCATTCTGTATGTCCACTATGCGTGATTCTATGAATTTTGTTATTTCAGGCAATGCCGGACCGCCTGATTCCGGGTTGAACTTGATTCCGCAGTATTCGGCAGGATTATGCGAAGCTGTGAGGTTTATGCCGCCTGCCAACTTTTTTTCCCTTATGTAAAATGATATGACAGGAGTCGGAACCGGAGAATCACACATTAGAACCTTTATTCCGTTACCGATTAAAACTTTGGCAACTTCATTCGAGAAATTCTCAACCATGAATCTCGTGTCATGGCCTATGATTACCCCATGCTTTTTAAAATCGGAATTTTTGACGTATTCGGAAATTGCCTGTGATACGATACGAACATTTTCGAAAGTAAAATCGTCGGCGATTATTCCGCGCCAGCCGCTTGTACCGAATTTAATATCCGTTTTTTTCGTCGTCATTTCCATTCACTCCCTTTACTCTGATTCTTCTGGATAAAAATTTGCTGTAATCGCTCCAGTAATATTCATCATCGATGACGGAAGAGTTGTCAATTGTTTTTTCATAAAGTTCTCTGAACTGAGCGATTTTAGAATCGGTATTGTCCGCTCCGTGTATTATCAAAGCCTCAATAGTTTTGGGCAGTACCGGCGCTCCCCATTCCATCTCACCGTGATGTGAAAGAATTATGTGTTCGAGTTCCATGACGGTTTTTTGAGGGAAACCCGTTATCTTTGATGCGTAATCCCTCAATATTTCCGTGCCGGATATTATATGACCTATAAGTTCCCCATGGGAAGTCCGCACTATGCCTGCAGAGGTCACCCTGTATTCGGTAACCTTGCCTATGTCGTGCAGTAACGCTCCTGCAACCAATAAATCTCTGTTTATAGGTATGTTCGTATAGACATCCGCCATATTCAGAGCCATCTGCATTACATCGAGCGAATGTTCCAGAAGTCCGCCTTTATAAGCGTGATGGACAGTAGATGCTGCCGGGGATTCGATGAATCTGCTCGCCAGCTTCTGATCGTTTATGAATATCTCCTTCAACATATCTCTGATGTGCATGTCTATGACCGAGTTTATGCTCGCTATGAGTTTGTCATACATTTCACCGACATTTTTCGAAGTGATTTCGATAAACTTCTTCGGATCGAACTCGCCTTCTTTTAAGACTCTTACCGAATCCATGGAGGTACCTATATTCAGTTGCAGTCTCGAATCGAATAAAGACACTTTTCCCGCAAAAGAAGCTACGCCTCCCGATACGAGTCTTTCGTCGTTCATCTTCGCGTTGTTCCAGTCTATGGCCCTGATGGTGCCGGTTCTGTCGGAAAGCGTCAGCAGTAGAAAACTCTTGCCGTCTTTCGTGTTCTGTATTCTTTTGCTCACTATCTTCAGAGGGGTGGTTACCTGATCATCCACCTTCATCTGCGCTATCGTCTTACCGCCCGCGAGATCCGAAAACTGGTTTCTCGAGTCATCGAGATCGGTAAGCTTGTTTTTTATCAATTCACCTAAATTCAAAAACACACCGCCTTTCTATATCTCAAGGTACCTTCTCGGTACCCTTTTTGAAATGTTACAAGTAATTTCATAATTTATAGTTCCTATAATGTTCGCCAACTCTTCGGCGCTTATCTCCTCATCGCCCATCCGGCCTATCAGAACGACTCTGTCGCCTTCTTCCACCGAATCGATATGGCTCACATCAACCACAAACTGATCCATACACACCCGACCGAGAATAGAACATCTTTTGCCGCCTATGAGAACCTGTCCCTTGTTTGAAAGCAACCTGCTGTAACCATCTGCATATCCTATGGGTATGGTTGCCACTTTCATTCTTTCGGGGGCGATAAAAGTTCTGCCATAACTCACCGGTTCGCCTTTCATTATATGTTTGACGAAAGAAATGGTTGTCTCCCAGGAAAGGACGGGGCTCAACTCGTCCTGCCGCTTACTGCTGCGCGGATCCATACCGTATGAGGCTATTCCAAGCCTTATGAAATCGAACATGTCCGCATCGAAATTCATCGCGGCCGCACTGTTTGAAATATGTATGTATCGAATCCTGTCCTTGACATAGGAAACTATGTCTTTAAATCTCCTGTACTGCAGTTCCGTATATGACATATCTATATCATCGGCCGAAGAAAAATGCGTATATATGCCTTCGAGGTCTATTTTCTTCTCTTCCACCATTCTGTCTATAAGTCTTGCCGTCTGTTTTTCTTTGTGCCCCAATCTGGCCATACCTGTATCGAGTATTACATGTGCTTTAAGCTGCTTTCCGCCTATGTTCTGTCTTAATGATTCGAACTGTGTTTCCGAATAAATAGTTGCGGTCAGGTTGTACCTCAAAAAATAATCGACGTATTTGGGTTCGAAATAATTCAAAACGAGAATCGGTACTCTTATACCCAGATCTCTGAGCTCGATAGCCTCTTCCAAAAATGCCACAGCCAGATACTCAACTCCATTTTCAACTGCGGTTTTTGCAAGACGATACGCCCCGTGGCCGTATCCGTCGGCTTTCAAAACAGCCATGACCTTTGTCGGCTTTCTCATTTCCCGGAAATATTTTATATTACTCGAATAAGCTTTCAAGTCAATATTTGCCCAGGTTCTTCTGAAGTTGAAATCTCCGTACGACAAATCAACCACCGAATATTGAAAGGAACACACCTGCTGCCACGGCAGAACCGATGACTCCGGCGACGTTTGGGCCCATTGCATGCATGAGTATGAAATTCGTCGGATCTTCCGATTGAGCAACCTGTTGTGCGACCCTTGCGGAATCGGGAACGGCAGAAACGCCTGCGCCGCCTATGAGAGGATTGATTTTTGTCTTCAGGAAAAGATTCATAATTTTCGCAAACATAAGTCCGCTGATGGTTGAGATCACGAAAGCGGAAGCACCCAGGCCGAGTATTTTAAGAGAGTCCACTGACAGGAAAATATCAGCTTTAGCTGATGCGCCAACCGAAAGGCAAAGCAGAATAGTCGCCGGATCGAGCACGTATTTTGCCCCCGCTTCGGCAAGTCTCTTTGTCAAACCGTTTTCTTTCAGGAAATTACCGAGCATCAGCATACCGACAAGCGACAGCGCCTGCGGTACCAATAATCCTATAACCACCATCGTGACAACGGAAAAGACGAGTTTTTCGATTTTTTTGACTTTCCGAGGAGGTTTCATCCTTATAAGCCTTTCCTTCTTCGTGGTGAAAAGCCTCATCAAAGGGGGCTGTATTATCGGGATAAGGGCTATGTACGAATAAGCTGCGATAGCTATCATCGCCAGCAAATCCGGAGCGAACTTGTTCGCTATGTAAATGGAGGTTGGGCCGTCGGCACCGCCGATTATAGAAATAGCGGCCGAAGCATTCATATCGAATCCCATAGCCTGTGCTATTGCAAATGCCACGAAAATCCCTATCTGTGCGGCACCTCCTAAGAAAATAGTAACTGGATTGGAAAGCATGAAAGAAAAATCGGTGAGGGCTCCAAGACCCAGAATATCAGCGGAGGATAAACTCCGGAAGTGAGTCCCATGCTGATGTAATACATCAGACCGCCGGGAGCGCCATTCGCCGGTTCCATGAACAAACCGGTTTGCAGCGGCGGTATGTTTGCTATCAATATACCGAAGCCGATCGGAATCAGCAGCAACGGCTCGGCGTGCTTTGCAACCGCCACATACAGCAATACCGCGCCAATCGCGAGCATGAAAATATTACCCGCTGTCAGTCCACTAAAAGCAGTGTTACTGAAAAACTTTATAAATCCGTCAAGAATCACGAAACACCCCCGTAAATACGTTAAAAAATTTTCTCGTTTGATTCTAACATAAAAGTATAATTTTTTATTTAACGGCTTCAGCAAAACATCCGGGGAGGTTTCCAACGGCGTAAAAAAATATTTAAGTTAAAAATAAGTCCATGCGAATTATATGAATATAAATTCCGTTTCCCATTTCCAACACTTTTTTGATAATTTCAATCGAAATACTTTATCCATTGAGGCATGTCGAAAATCTTAACGAATCCCATTTCCAGATAAAATTTCTGGGAAGAGCCGACATAAGCGTATTTCGATCCTTCGTTTCCGCACCTCCTTATGCACTCAAGAACTGCGGCAGTTCCCAGTCCCTTCCTGCGATGATCAGGATCTGTTGCTACGGGTTCGACATAAGCGTATTCATTTTCATGATCTAACCATATACCCGAATAGGCTACGAAATCGCCGTTCTTGTGTTTTACTATTATGTTCAGCATCTTTGCGGAAATTCGGGGCGGATTGCATTAACTTTCTGCCGGCAATTCCTTCCGCCGGGGGTTCGCCCTCATGGTTAAACCCCCTCCAAAGAACTCTGTTTGCCTTATATAGATCATTTTCATCTTCGATACTTATTATTTTGTAATCTTCCGGTACTTCCGGCTTCAAGACTTTGTCTCCTATAGTGAAAATCGAACAGCAATCGCTGTAGCTGCTCACCGTTTTGAAACCGTTTCCTTCGAGTAGTGTGTTGAAGCTATGATCGAACTCGTTGACGAATACTCTCAGAAACTGTCTGTCCATCCGAATTTATATTTTTTAAAGTCTTAATGGCGTATTCAAGCATTTCTGGTTTGAGGATTTCAAACCCATTTTTCACGGCGAAATACACGGTACCCGGGTACATCTTCGTAATTAGCCATGGCCACTATTTCTCCGCCGGATTTCCAGATACCGATTCTCCAAAGGTTTTCGGTATCAAGATTCGGATGAAAATGCATGTATTCCCATCTCGGCTGAAGCCAGTTTCTGAACAGGCCGGAATGGTATGTTTCTTTCAGGAATTTCCCGACGCTGTCATAATGTTTTTTTTCTGTCGTAATTCTCAAAACTTATAGAACATAAAATCACCCCTTATTCTTTATTGTTAGATCACACATTACTATTATAAGGCCGGGTGTCATGTGCATGTCAAGAATGTACCCGGGTTAAGGATGTTAATAAAAACGAAAATAAGGTGTCGGGACACGATTTCATGTTACCAGTAACATAAAATCGTTGTTGTTTATTTCGATTAATTGAGAAAATCGGATCATAATCGAGATATTTGAAGATATTCGGCGGATAAAATTCCGACAGGGCTGAAAACATACTTGAATTAGGATTTGGTTCATGAGATAATGTTACCGGTAACATTAAATGAGGTGATAATTATGAGTACCAAAAATCCGACACTTGAAGAAATCGCCTTAAAAGCGGGAGTTTCAAAGATGACTGTTTCGAGGGTTATAAATCATCCTGAAAGTGTGAATCCCGAAACTCTCGGGAAAATACTGAATCTGATGGAGGAAATGAACTTTCAACCCAAATTCGTCGCGAGAATTCTCGCGGGATCGAAACCTAAAACCATAGGATTCGTAGTTCATTCGAATACGGATTTCATAATCGCACCATTTTATGGTGAATGCGTCAGGGCCGCTACGGAATGGCTTGCTTCACAAAATTATAGACACGTGCTTTTCAACCTCATAGATTCCCAGAGTAAATCACTGTTTACCGATTACACGACTTCTTCGCTGCTGGACGGATTAATCGTTTTCGAGGGGTTTGTCGACGACGATTTGATTTCGGCGCTTAAAAAAAGCGGCATTCCCACAGTACTTGTGGGAGAGCAGGCACCAGCGACTGCCGAATACTTTTCGATTTCATCGGATAATTACGGTGGAGCGCAGGTAGCGGTAGAATATCTGATCTCAAAAGGTTGCAGAAGAATAGCTTATATCACAGGAAAAGGGGAAAAACCATCTTATTTTCAGCGTAAAAAAGCTTATAGTGATGTTTTGAAGGCAAACTCGATAGAATGTGAAATTGTATACGAGACGGAAAATTCAATAGAAGGTGGTATAAGGGCTGCCAATTCACTTATAGACAGCAACACGGGATTTGATTCCATATTCTGTTTTTCCGACCTGATCGCCCTGGGTGTTTTGAAAAGTCTCGATGAAGCGGATATGAAAATACCGGATGATGTGCGGGTAATAGGTTTTGACGGGTTGAAATTCACGAAGAGTTTCATTCCGTCGCTGACCACGGTAAGCCAGAATATGAAGCTCATGGGACAGCTTGCGGCGACAAGCCTTCTGAAAATAATTGGGGGCAAGAGCTTGACGAAAAGCGGAGTCGTTCTTCCGACGTCGCTGACGATACGTGATAGTGCCTGATATGCATCTTAAGTGCCCAGGCACTTTAAATAAACCGAAGGGAGTTGTTTTCATGAGAAAGTCTTTACTGTCAGCTGTTTTGATTTCTTTCATCACTTTTATTGGTTTTGGTCAGGTTACCCTGCAGTATTGGTTTTGGGATGCCAATTTTGAACAACAGGAACTTGAGATGATTGAGAAATTCGAAAAAACACATCCGGATATCAAAGTCGAATTGACGGCCTTGTCAGCGGATGCTTACTGGACAAAACTCGCGGCTATGGCTGCTGCAAAGCAGATGCCGGATGTAATGGCCATGCATCCGAACACCGTCGAAGATCTCGCAGATCAGGGAGCGCTTCTTGATTTATCCGGTTTTGTCGATGAGAGCTTTAAGAAATACGGCGATTACAGTTATTTTTTAAGTGTTCTCGATTCCAGTTTCAAGATCAAAGACAAGTATTACGGTGTGCCTTTTGCGTGGGTAGGCAGCGTGGTTTACTACAACAAGGATCTTTTTGACAAATACGGTGTGGAATACCCCACGGATGGCTGGACCTGGGATGAATTTCTCGAAAAGGCAAAAGCCCTGACAAAAGATGTTGACGGAAACGGGAAAACCGATCAGTGGGGATATACTGTTTTCAGCAGGTATGCGGTTTTTGACGGCTGGGTACTTCAGAATGACGGAGATTATATAAACAGAGAAACCATGAGATGGGATCCCGACCAAAATGCGAGAGACACAATTTCTTTCGTGAATGATCTGGTAAACAAGTATCACGTTGCTCCGAGACCGAAAGATTACGATCTGGACGGAAAGAAAATTAAAATTATGTTTGCCAATCAGCAGACAGCAATGATGAGCGAAGGAAGCTGGAACATCAAGTACATGAGAGAGGATATACCCGCTGATTTCAACTGGGACATAGCGTATCTGCCGAGAGGGCCGCAATGGAAGGAAGATGTTATGCATGCCTGGGCAGACGGTCTCGCGATTGCGAATAACACAAAGTATCCGGAAGAATCATGGGAATTCATAGAATTTCTCGTGAACGAAAGACTTGCAAAAGACTATTATGCGGGTAAAGTTCCTTTCGCGAAAAAAGAAGCGTATTCCGCAGATTGGAAAGAATACGAGACTTTCGGAAAACTGCCGGAGCATAAAACGCTGATTCTCGATTACGGGACAAGCGCTAAACATTTCTACACGAAATACTGGAAATTCTGGAGAGGGTATGCAAGTGCCGAGGGCTCAGGACTCAGTGCTCATATCGATGATATGCTCAACGGTGACATAACGCTCGAGCAGTTCTACCAGAAATCGGACAGGGAAATAAACAGAATGCTGAAAAAAGCATATAAATAAGTATTGACAGGTGCCTAAAGGTTTGATTCAAACCTTTAGGCACCTTAATATCCAATTTCCAGGGGGGTTGTCGATGAAGTATAAATGGTATGTGCCTTATTTGTTCGTGTTGTTGGCATTGATAGGGCTTTTTGTTTTCAGGCTCGGTCCGATAGCCATGGTAACCGGAATCAGTTTTACCGATTGGAGTCCTTTTGGCGACCCGAGTTTTATAGGCTTTGAAAATTATGAATACATGTTTACCGATCCTTCTTTTTGGGAGATAGTGCTGAACACGGTTATTTTCAGTGCCATCTTCGTTCCGAGCATACTGGTTTTTTCCCTGCTGCTGGCGGTGCTTTTGAATAAGGGGTTGAAAGGAACTACGTTATTCAGGGTTATGTACTTCGCCCCGGTCATAACTTCGACTGTTGCAATCGGTATAGTCTGGCAATGGCTTTTTAGCACGGATGCCGGCTTTGTGAATTTCATACTCAGATTTCTCGGTATGGAAAATCCGCCGTCGTGGCTTTCGGACGGGAAATACTCGCTCGGTGTGGTTGCGTTTGTCTATTCGTGGAAGAGAATCGGCTACTATATGATTATCTACCTTGCGGGTTTGCAGGATATACCCAGAGTGCTGATGGAAGCTGCCAGAATTGACGGTGCGAATAAAATCAGGATGTTCTTTAAAATAACGGTGCCGTTGATCACTCCTACCACTTTTTTCATATTGATAATGTCAATAATAGATTCTTTCAAGAATTTTGAAATAGTTTACACGATGACGAGAGGCGGTCCCGGGATTTCATCGACAACGCTTTCGTATTATATTTTCCAAAACGCATTCGAAATGTTTGATATGGGTTATGCGTCGAGTGTCGCCGTATTCTTGTTGTTAATAGTGGGTATTATCACATTCGTGAATTTCAGGATGAAATCACGATGGGTAAAATACCAGTATTGAGGTGAGTGCCGTGAAATACAAAGGAAATCTTTCCGGGAAAATAGGAATATATTCGTTGCTTATAGTTATAGCCATAATAATGATTTTCCCTTTTTACTGGATGATAATTACTTCTCTGCAGCCTTTGGGAGCCATATATAAATTTCCTCCGGAGTTTTGGCCCGAGAATCCGACTGCCGAAAATTATCAGGCTATTTTCGGTAAATTCGATTTTCTCAGATTTACTCTCAACAGTCTTTTTGTCACGACAGTCGCAGCCGTGGGACAGCTTTTCACATGTTCTCTCGCCGGATTTGCATTCGCCAGAATGAAATTCAAAGGCAAGGAATTATTTTTCGGACTGATACTGGCGACCATGATGGTTCCGGTCGAAGTTGTCATAATACCCGAATTTTTACTGATGAATCAGCTAGGATGGGTTAACAGCTACTTGCCCATACTCATACCTTCATTTTTGGTGGGTGCTACGGGTATATTTTTGATGAGAAGTTTCTTCGAAAATGTTCCCAGGGAACTTGAGGAAGCGGCAGCCATTGACGGAGCCGGGGCTTTTAAAATTTACTGGAAGGTTTTCATGCCACTTTCAAGGTCTCCGCTCTCGGCGCTGTTTATAATTTCCTATCTTATAAACTGGAATGCACTGCTGAGACCGTTGGTATATCTTAACGAAAAAGTGCTTTTCACTTTACCGTTGGCGGTGACTACTTTCAAAGGTGAATACGAGTCACAGTGGAATTATTTGCTTGCCGGAGCAGTGGTGTCGGTTATTCCAATACTCGTGGTATATTTGCTGATGCAGAAGCAGTTCATAGAGGGAATTACCAATACCGGTCTGAAAGGGTAGGCTTATTGGCTGTGGAAGAACTGAGGTTTACGGCGCAGTTGTAGTTGATCGGGCAGGTTTCTTCCGGACATGTAAGATTAAATGATGGTTTTGAATATTGCAGAAGATTTATGGAGGTTTAAAACGATGAAGAAATGTCTTGTGATACCAACGTACTGGGGACCCATGGACGGAAGTGAGGAAGTCGTATACGATCATCCTACCGGTTTTGAGGATACGGGTACCCTTGCGGATACTCTGAAGGATCTTGAAAAATTCGAAGAAATTTTAAGCGGTGAAATACCGGTTTTCATAGTGGCTGTGTCGAATAAAACCGATTTATGGGATAAAACCGAAGAAACTCTGAGGCGTTATGTATCGCCGTTTTCCGGGAAGATGGATATCAGACTTTTTTCGAAATCCTGGTTTGACGGAATAAAAGGAAACAGCGTCGGCGTATCCGAGGTCGATTTCGATGATCTGCTTCTGCCGACGGGTTATTCGCAAGTCAGAAATCTGAGTCTTCTTGCCGGACTGGAATATAAAACCGATATTTCTATATTCATAGATGATGATGAACTTCTTCCCGATACCGATTTTTTTAAAAAAGCGGAGTATCTTATGGGTGAAAAAGCCTGTGATAATGGAATAGTAGAGGGTAAAGCGGGATATTACGATCAGGACAGACCGAATTTCCGCTGGTATTGGCAATTGAAATGGTGGCCAAAAGACCGGACTTTCAACGAGATGTTCGACGGATTCATGAAATCGGAATACAGATTGAATTCGACCATGGTCGCTTTAGGCGGAAACATGGTGATGACACGCAGGATGATGAGCGATGTGTGCTTTGATCCGGAAATTCACCGCGGAGAGGATATGGATTATGTTTTCAACGCGAGAATGCTCGGATACAGATTTTACTTCGACAACATGCTGAGAATACTGCATACTCCGCCCGAAAAGAAAACTCCCATGTGGAAAAAGGGTAAAGAAGATATACTGAGATTTCTCTATCTGAGGAAAAAATACCGTGCTCATCTTGAATCTCCTCTGGTTCAAAAAGTGAGTATTGAGGAATTCGCACCTTACCCATCTGTTTTTATGCAGGATGATCTCGAAGACAGAATTCTTGAACATATGAAGATGCTCGGGCTTAAATATCTTTCGGATGGTGATAAAGAGGCATACGAAACCTGTATGGAAAATGCGGCTTTGCCTTTCATGGATGATGGCGGTACGGATAAAATAATACCCAAACTGATGTCGAGATTGAAAACGTGGAAAAAAATCACGGGCAAATACGACTGAAATAATCCCTGAAATGCGGAAAATATACATTCCGCATTTTCATTCTATTCTGTACTTGCCTGTTATTTCAACATACTCGTTGGAGATTGCTGTAAGTTTCTTTCCGGCGCGTGAAAGCTCCTGGGTCAATTCGTGATTTCTATCCGTGTTGTAAGATATTTTCTTCATCTCGGAATTTATTGATGCGATATCTTCCGACAGCTCCTCCGAAATACAGGATATTTCTTCGGTTTTCGAGCTCTGTCCGAGTGTTATTCCCTTCATTATTCCTATCATCGAATCGAGATTTTCCAATTCTTCGTATATGCTTTTGAAATTTACATTGGTTTTTTTGAGTACTCTATCGGTCTCTTCGACGGAATTGCTTGTGATTTCGGTGCTTTGAACCGCTTTGTCGCCATAATTTTTGATTTTTGAAAGAATGGTTGAGATGCTGTTGGTTGCATCTCTGCTCTGTTCGGCGAGTTTTCGGACTTCCTGTGCCACTACCGCAAACCCTTTGCCGTGGATACCGGCTCTGGCTGCTTCGATAGAAGCGTTAAGTGCGAGCAGGTTGGTTTGATCGGTTATGTTTTTAATGCTTTCAAGAGTTTTTTCTATTTCCAGCGAATGTGCTATGAATTCGTTCACGCAGCTCACTGTGAAGTGTATGCTTTCGATACTCTTTTCGGATGATTTCAGCGATTCGTCCACAGAACACCTGCCGCTAAAGGCCATTTCACTTACGAAGTTTACTTTGAGCCCGACTTCTTCGGAAAATTCGTGCATTTTGCGGCTGGATTCGTTCAGATCGTTTATCATTGAATCGAGTGAATCGATGGAGTTTGAAAAGATGTTTGTTTTTTCATCTATTCTCCTGGTTTCTCTCGCTATGCTTTCGGAGAAAGTCGTTGATGAATCGGAAAAAGAGGTCAATTCATCCGAAAACTGCATTATTTCAAGTGAATTCCGCCTGATGGATCCGAAACTCAATTTCAATGTTTCAGCCATCCTGCTCAATTCAAAGGCCATCTGAGAAATTTCATCATTTCCTTTGAGTGTGAAATCCACCGATACATTCCCCGCTCCGAAATCCCTGCTCTTTTTTTGAAGGGCTGTAACAGGTTTTGATATCATTATTCCCATAAAAACGGAAATTAGAATGAAAATACCGATCGCGATCAGAAAGACTAACAATATGGTGTTTATAAGCGAGTGCATTTCCCTCAGCAGATAATTTCTGCTTACGGAGAAAAGCAGCAATAAATTCTCGCTGTACCCGATTTTTCCGAAAATAAGAATTTCTTCGTCACCGTTTACAAAACCCGAATCTCCATCGTTTAAAAAGAGCAGGCTTTCACCGTTATTTTTTATTTCGCGTATGTTTTTACTCAACTCGTAAGACCTGTTCGGAGAATAAGAGATGATTTTCCCTGAAATGTCGGATATCCACGCATATCCCTGATTCTCAATGTTAAGACTGGCTATAACATTCTCTATTCCCGAGAAATACACCGTGACACCGAATGTTCCTATCAATTCACCTAAGTCGTTTTTTACCGGCTTGACTATATCAAATAACTTCTCTCCCTTATCGGAAAAAAACACATCACCTATGAAAATGTTTTCATTCCCAACGGCGATTTTTTTCATGAAATCGTAATCTGAAAAGTCGGTTTCACCTTTTCTAAGTGAGTAGCCGATTCCGCCTGAGTCACATGTCATAATATCGTAATACAGTTCTTCGCTTTGATTTCTGAGATTTTCAAATTCTCTCTCTATCATTCCCCATGCCTGCAATGTAATTGCATCTTTGAGTATCCAGGCTCCTTTTAAATAACTGTCTATTTTTTCTTCTATGCCTTTGAAATATGTGGTCATCTCATCCGATTTTGAAACGACGATTTTCTTGCTCAGACTTTCCGTTATATTCAACACATTCTCTTCGGTTTTCGAGTTGACGATGAGAAATATAACTGTAAAAGTCAACAACAGCGGGAACACGAAGCTAATTATTATCTTATTCCTTATCTTTTTCATGATTCACCCCTTTTTTATCCAATTTTAGAATTTTTTGATTATTTTATGATTAGGTATTGTTGAGAAATGTTAAAAAACTCTTATCGATAATTAAACGTGATGAATTAAAATATCCGATGCGTTTTGAAATCGAATAACTGAGATGAGGAGTGAATTTGAAAAAAGCGGTGTTGCTTCTTTTTACCATGTTTTTTTGTTTTTGTGTTTTGTTTTCTTCGAATCTGAATGTGGGTGTATTGAGTACGCCGTTCTTTATGGAAATTGAAAAAAGCGGCTTCAAAGGTCCGATATACGATATGGTGATTGAGATAGCCGAAATTGAGGACTGGACTCTGCATTTTATCTCGGTGGATGACGACAGGCTTTTTCAGATGCTGAAAGAAGAGAAAATTGACTTCATAATTCCGGTTTCTCGATCTTGGGAACTGGAAGGCGACAGTGTTTTCGATTACAACAAATACGATTTTATACCCGTTACGAACAAGGGTGACGGACTTTTCGCACTTTTTAATTCCCGTTCGTCAAGGAAATTTGATGTGATGATGGCATTGGACAATCATCTTTCCACGTGGAAAAAGGATTATGACTCCGATTATTATAAAATTCTGTCCAAATACATGTATCTTTCTCCGCAAAAAAATGAAAATTTTAAAATTGGAGTGTATTTGGTTATTTTAGTCGCTTTACTGGCTTTTATCATATCGTCGGCAGCTTCCAAGTATCTGAAACATTTGCAGGTCAAAAAAAATCATGCTAAATTTTCCGTTTTGGAAACCCAGAATCAACAAATCATGCATAAAACATCGGAAATGATAGAACTGATTTCCGTGCTGGGGACGGAAAAACTTGAAGAAAACATATTTTTAAACAAGTTGCTGAGTCTTGCAATATCAATTATACCGGAGGCTTCTTACGGAAGCATAATAATGGGAACTCAGGGATCGAACTGGAATTTTGTCTGCGCGAAAGGCCATAGAATAGAATCGCTCAAAATGATAAACATGGATAAAAACTATTTATTCCCCATAAGAGGGCCCGTAGTCATGGACAGTATCTCCAATATCTTTTTTGAGAGGATGCCGCTCGAATTTGCGAGAAGAATATACAAAAGCATGTTGCCCGTAAAGAGCACTGCGATAGTTCCCTTAAGGTCGATTGGCATTATAACCGGATATATGCTGGTCGACATATCTCAAAAGAGTCAAAGTGCGTTTTCCGACAGTTCGGTAAACATATTGAAATCTCTTGCACCTCTGGCTTCGTCATTTCTGGATTTCAGAAGGATGGAGAAAAAGCATCACGAATTTCAGGAATCCATAGTACGTTCACTCGTGAAATTGCTTGAATTGAGAGATGCGTACACAAGCGGACATTCGGGGAGAGTCGCATTTTACGCGCGTAAAATAGGGGAGAGAATGGGGTTGGAAACCCGCGTGCTCGACAACATATATTGGGCCGGATTGCTGCATGATATCGGCAAAGTGCTCATAGACAGGGGTGTGCTCAACAAACCTTCCAAGCTTTCCGAAGAGGAATTCGAACTCATCAAACAACATCCGGTTGTCGGTTCCCAGGTTTTGCGGGAGTCGGCGGAGTATGCCCCCTTATCACATATAGTTCTTTATCACCACGAATCCCGGAATGGAAAAGGGTATCCGGAAGGGCTCAGAGGTGAGGAAATTCCGTTGGAATCGAGGATAATATCCGTTGCGGATACCTACGACGCAATGACAACCGACAGGCCGTACAGAAACGCGATGCCGCCGGAAGCGGCACTGAATGAAATATTGAAAATGTCGGGAATACAGTTTGACCCGCATGTCGTTAACTGTTTTTCCCATGTTTACGACAGTCTGGAGGAATGGGGTGTCGGCAATGCTATTTGAATCATTCCGGGAAGAAGAAGTCTGCAAGTCCGCTTTCTGAAAATTCATCAAACAGAATATCGTCTTTTTCCAATTCTTCTCTGTCCGAAAGAACATAAAGATGTTTTTTTGCCTCGCTGATTTTTCCGGCGGCAGCATACACTTTCGCACAGAAAATATGGAACCGCTTCGAATCGGGCTTTTCGATTTCCATGCCTTTTTCGAGATAATCAACAGCCGCGGGATGATTTTTATTCACGCATGAATTGAACCACGCCGCATCGAAATACCTGTTGCATTCTATAAGCGAAAAAATATGGTAATCGACAGTTTCCACTTCTTCAAATCCCGATCTTAATGCCGTTTTAACCGAAGCGGTGTTGTTTTCCGAACAAGTCCAGCGCGGATGTACTCCTTTTGAGAAACTCTTTTCCACGAACAGGTTTGCCGCAAGCGAACATAAGCCTTTTCTCCTGAACTCGGGCAGAGTTACGGCTCCGATTTCATATGAGCCGGCTCCGGCAAAGCACGAAAAACAGCAGCTTACTGCTTTGCCATTCACGTAAACACATGTTCCGGTGCCTTTGTCCAGGAATGAAGCATAATCATACCACCACTTTTTAAAAAGTCTTCCTTCGCCGTCGTCGATTTCGTTGAAAGCCGTTTCGTCTATCGAATCAACTGTCATGAATTCGGGAATCGAATTTCTCCAATTGTGATTCCGGTAGACTTTGTGCTTGTTTGCCCTGTATACTTTTTTTCTGACGGAAAAAGGCAGGTAGTCCGAGAAATTTTGAAGATAGAATTTCTCCCATTCGGGACTTTTTAATGACGTCTGGAAATATTCCTCTTCATTTTCCAATGCTTCTTTAAAAATCCGGTATTCAAACAGATCTTTTATCTCGTGGAAATTCGAGGGAGCTTCACCGCCAAAAAAATAAACCTGTTCATTTTTTGCCCATACTATAGAATAATCCGACGATCCCTGTGAAACAAAAATCAACCCCGGGTTATTTCCCTCCAAAACACCGTTTAGGACGGGATCAGACTTCATTTCCGGAAAATGTTTTTCTGCTTTTGTAAACTGATGGTTTTCGATCTCTCTCAAAAAATTCCTCCTGCATGCTGATTATTGTGTGAATAATAGTTCGCTTATTTTTATTTCGTCTTAATCTTACGTATATTTTGATATAATCAAACGTGTTAAGTTACCTGTTTTTACGTGTTATCAATTCCAAATCATTCAGCCCCGAGGTAATAGATGAAAAAATGGAAAAAAACAGAGGATTTGATTATAGGTGATATGGTGGGAGAAAACATTCTGTCATATCCCAATATGGAAATTATAGCATCAAAAGGCGATATAGTATCCAATTTGATGTTGAATCGTCTTAAAACTTTCAACATAAGTTGGATAGAAATTGAAGATATTTTCTCTTTGGATGACGATGTTAAGATATCGAGGATTTTTTCCGAAGATAAAATAGAGAATATGAGGAAGCAGGTTTACAGAGTCTGGGAAGAAATAATAAGTGACAGAAAGATAAACATACGCAAAGTTGAACTGCTTTCCGAAACTTTTGTCAAGGAAATAGAGAATAAATACGGCGATTTGCTTGCGCCAAACCTGTGTAAAGTTATCGATTTCGACGAATACACTTTTTCACACCAGATAAATGTAGCGGTGATTGCCTCGTTGATATCATTTGAGATATTCGAAGAACGATGGGAATTCATCAAAGAAATGGCTACCGGTGCACTTATACACGATATTGGCAAGGTTATGATACCCAAAGAAATACTCAACCTGAAAAGAAAATTGACTGCCGAAGAGCATGACATAATAAAACATCATGTGGATTTCGGATATGAGATGGCTAAGTTTTCTTCAGTCAGTGAGGACAACATACTCGATTGTATAAAGTACCATCATGAAAACTGGAATGGCAAGGGATACATGTATGGACTCAAAGAAGAATCCATACCCTTGCCCGGAAGAATACTCGCCGTTGCTGATGTATACGATGCCCTGACAACCAGGCGGCCGTACAAAAACGCGTGGACTCCCTATCAGGCGATAAGCTATATAATTCAGAAAAGCGGCAGGATATTCGATCCGAATGTGGTTGAATCTTTTCTCAGGGTATTCGGTATATACCCGGTTGGAACTTCTCTCAGGCTTTCATCAGGCGAGAAGGCCGTGGTGGTTGCCAACAACAGGAACGCAATAGCCTCACCCGTGGTTATAATTTCGAAAGATGAGGGATTCAAAAGGATCAACCTTGCCACTCAAAAAAACCTGTACATTGCCGAAATTCTCGAAAATACCTATTCGAATATTTAGATTTACAATCGGTTTAAAGTTACGTTGGCGAGAATAACCCCTTTTCTGAAAAATCAATTTGTGAACAAAAATAAAAGATACCAAAAAGGAGACCCCATGCTGAAAAAAACACTTTTCAACAGCGCCATTATATTGTTGGTGGTTATTTCTCTCACCTCGTGTTTCAGGACGAACATACCGGAGAAGGTAAAGACGCCTGGTATAGTGAGTCCGACGAACGGGGAACTGGTGGAAGAGAACAACATATACCTGAGATGGACGACATCGTTCGAAGAGGGAAAAGAGGGTGAATACCGTGTGTATTACTCACAGGAAGCGGAGAACATGGAAGACTACTTCACTGTGGACACTAACCACTTTCCGACGCTGAACCTTAAAGCGGGAGTATGGTATTGGAAAGTGGAAGCGGTTGGAAACGGCGGAGTGAAAGTGGCGTCACCGGTATGGAGCTTCACGGTGGACGGGGCAAACCTGCCGCAGATAGCGCCTGACGAGATACCGCCAGTGGACCCGTCACTCATAGTGAGCGAAATAGAAGACACGAGTTTCACACTGGCATGGACGAAATACGAAGACTTGCAGAATCCGGATAAGGAAATAAACTACACGGTATACCTGTACAAACAGAACGGGAGTGCACCGCGGAACGCGGAAGAGATGATGAGAGGCAACCCGGATTACACCGTCAACACGACGGACACGTCGCACAGATTCGAAAACATGGGAAGCCGAACGAGGTACAACTTCACGATAATAGCGCAGAACAGCGTGGGAAACACGGCTGAAGTGGGAACATCCGACGTGGTTACGGGAAACAGGGCACCGGGGGCATTTGACATAATAACACCGGAAGAAGGGGCGCAGGACGTGGTAACTGCTGCCGAACTGGAATGGGAAGCAAGCGTGGACCCTGACGGAGACGCGGTTAGATACTACGTATACCTGGACACGGTGAAAGACACGAACAGGATGGTAGGACCCACGGATGGAATAAGCGAAACACAATACACACCGGCGATACTGGAAAAGGGAAAGACGTATTACTGGACGATAGTGGCCAAAGACAGCAACGGAGCTGCGACGCAGACGTACCAGCACACGTTCAGAACCGTGAGCGAGGGAGTGAGCTACCCGGCGACACCGACACCTGCTGACGGCATGCAGAACGCGGATATGGAAAACGGACTGACGCTGAGCTGGGAATGCGCGGAAGAAGACGCGGTATACGACGTGTACCTGGGAAGCAAGAGAAACGAAATGGGTAAAATAGCGGGGAACACGCTGCAGAAAGAGTACACGGTAAACAGTGGACTGACCGCGGCTAAAACGTATTACTGGAAAGTGGTGGCGAAGAAAAACGGAGAAAGTGCTGAAAGCGAAACCTGGAGCTTCAAAACGGCTGAACTGACGAAAGCGAACATAACATCCGCGAAGACGAACACGGACGGAACGGAAATAGAGATGGGATTCGACAAACTCATGGCTGACCCGACGGGGAAACACGGACTGTTCAGAGTGGAGAGACAGGACACTCAGAACAGCGAAGTGAGAAGCCTTGAAATAGAAACGACTGCGATAGGAATGAAACCGGGAGACGGAAAGTCATACATACTGACGCTGGGAAGCGAAATAGCCAATGGGGAGAACGTATTCGTGACATACGCCTCTGACGAAATAAAGGGAGCCAACGGAGGAAAACTGAACGGATTCGAAGACTACCCGGTGGTGAACAGGGTACCTGGGGAAAAACCGGTATGCGTAGCGGCGACAACTACGGAAGACATGAAACACATAGAGATAAGATTCGACAAAGAGATGGAAGATCCTGCGGGAAAGAAAGAACAGTTCGGAGTACTGGTTAACGGATACGTGAACGAAGTAGAAAACGTGGAGATGAAAACGGGATCGGCATCGAAGACATACGTATTATCATTGAAAGAAGCGATGGGAAAGAACAACCTGGTACACGTGAGCTACACGAGGGGAGACGTAAAGGCGGTAAACGGTGCGGAACTCGAGACATTCGTGAACAGACCCGTCGTTAACACGGCAACCGTGCTTGTGGTGAACAAAAACGTATCGTGGAATTACGTCACCATAAGTTCGGCGATAAAAGCGGCGGTAAATGGAGATACCATAATAGTGTACCCGGGAACGTACAAGGAGTCGATATCATACGACGGAAAGTCAGTAATTGTAAGAAGCACGATGCCATCCAGTAAAATCGTAGTGGAAAGCACGATAATAGATGCGGAAACGGTGGGGCCGGCCGTACGATTCATGAACGGGGAAAACAGAGACAGCAGACTGATTGGACTCACTATAAGAAACGGGAATGCGGTACCGGAATACACGTCAACGGAGAGAAGAGCGTATGAGCTCGGCGGGGGAATAACAATACAAAATGCCAGTCCGACCATAATAAATAACATAATAGAGAACAACACATCCGTTAGCGGCGGGGGAATATTGGTAATTGGAGGAAGTCCTCTCATAGTCGGAAACCTTATAAAAGGAAACAAAGCTACCGAACCCGATTATTCCGGAAGCAGACTCGCGACAAGTGCATACGGCGGGGGAATATGTTTCTTTGAATACTCGTATGGCAGCGGTGCCAGAAAGGCAAATCCGTTCAATCCTATCGTATATTCCAACGAGTTAAGTGAAAATGAAGCTGTGTACGGAGTGGGAATATACGTAGGTGAAGGATACGCTCTATTGAATTCAGATATGGGAGAATGGAAGCACTTCAACTCACCGTATTCCGAAGTGAGTTTCGTGGAAAACACAGACGAATACAACAACAAGTACACGGACAACGTACTGACTAATGTGAGAAGAATTGCGGAGAATACAGACGGCAGGGACATAGCGTATTATGCCAAAACGACAACGGCCGGAATACTGGACCTGAGACCGGCGAGCGGAACGGAAAAAGACGACATAATAATGAACATAGACTACGTTGCCGGGTGTGAATACAATAACGGAATAGTGACTTTTTCCATACCTAAAGAATTCAAGGTCACCACGGATGCGACCGTCAGAATAGGTGACGGCGAATTAAGAAAAGTCGAATCAGGTGAGATAAACGAAGACATCACGGGAAACACGGTGACTGTCGGGGGAATAAGCCTATCTGAGAACTCCACCGTGACACTCACACTTGAAGAACAGAAAATACCGACTGGTATCGATGATGAAAGGGAAGCTGACAAAAGGAACTCTTCTTATGAATTCTCGGTGAAAGGCGATGCCGATTCGGTTGAAAGTGCCTGGAGAGAATCGTCCGTATCGGAAGATAGCTTCGTTTCTTTTAATCTTTCAGAATGTGCCGATATAAAGATCAGACCGGTTTTGGAAAAGGTCTCGGAACTTTCGGATCTGACGGAGATTTCCGGTTCAATTCAATTGAGAATCGATACTTATAATTCGAAAGACAAAAAAATATCCGATATCGTGAATTCCATAGAATCTCTGGACGGTTCGACTCAGACATACAGTGTATACAAATCAGATGGAGTATCGACATCAGTACTGGCTGCAACGGATTCGATACCACAGGAAGCCACTCTGACTGTAACTGCCGAGCGCGGCAATAAAAAAGAATACAGTGTATACAAATCCGTCGGAGAATTCCTGCTGGTTGAATCAGATGGTTCCAAAACATATCACCTGACTTTCAAAGAGGCTTTGAATGATCTTGGCAGCGGAGAAAGCGGCAGAATTTACATCGCCACCGATACCGTGGCTGAAGGCGAACAATTCTTCGTGGATTCCGGTAAAGAATTGAGAGTGTCTCCCAGGACCGGTATTGATAGTATAACGTTTGACGGTGAATCAAATCACAGATTATTCGCCGTGACAGCCAACTCTTCGGTTACGGTTGAGAGATCTGTCATTATAAATGGATACGATTTTGCCGGAGCGGGTTTGCTTGTCGAAACGGGCTCGACGCTGACAACACTGGATTCGACTGTGACCGGCAACAGTGCGGTTGCTGCAGGCGGTGGAGTGTTGATCTCCGAAAGTGCTTATTTTGCAGTGAACACCGTTATAAGCGGTAACAACAGCGGCCAGCTTGGTGGTGGGGTTTATTCCGCGGGTCTTTTTGAAACGGATAACGCCACTATTTCCGATAACAGCAGCGGCCAGCTTGGTGGTGGAGTTTACTGTCAGAAACTACCCGGGAGAAAAAATGAATTCAAATCGAACGATACGGTTATTTCCGGCAACGCTTCGAGTCAGGGCGGAGGCGTGTATGTCGACGCGTCGGCGGTTTTTAATCCTGAAAACACAGTTATAAACCGTAATACTGCATATGAAGGCGGCGGTATCTATTTGTATGAATCCTTGTTTTTTTCGAAAAATTCCACAATAACCGAAAACTCTGCGACAGCCGGAAACGGTGGCGGGATTTTCGAATACGGCAGTTTTACCCATGCCACGGAAACTTCCATATCTTCAAATACCTCAGCCGTGGACGGTGGCGGGATTTACGGTACGGGAATTAGAAACTTCTGCAATGTCTTAGTTGAAGATAACCATGCCGGAAATAACGGTGGCGGTATAAGCAACAGTTTTATGATGACTATTGTCGATTCCGTTGTGCGGAACAACCATGCCGGAAACAACGGCGGCGGTATTTACACCGATTGTTCTGAGGTACACGATTTCAACATAAACAGCGCCGAAATATATTCCAATCAAGCCGGGAATGAGGGCGGTGGCATTTACAGTTTAAATGGGAATGTGTTGAAAACCAACGGCAATTTGTGGAATGACACACCCGTTGATATCGGGCAGGCGTTTTCCGTGGATTCTTCGGGGAATATACTTACTTCTCCTGACGTCGCTGATCCGGTTCAATTAGGTGAAAACATTGCCGGGAACTCGAATACGAATCAACTTGGAAGATAAAATCACGTAAATTTGTGCAAATCGTAAATTACACCTGTTTTAGCGCATCATATGGTTTCGACAGTGAGCGATCAATAATCGCCGCCAACTTAAAGATGATTTGTTGGTGACGCCGTTGCGTTTGTTTGAAAAAAGCGGTATATCTATAAAATACAAGTTGCGAATGCCTGTTTTTTCCCCTTTGCTTTCGTGTTTTAATGGTAATATCTATTTGTATTTTGATTATTGTTTATCTTGTTTTTATATATTTTTATTATCGTGTTTTTTTAAGGTTGAATGTATTACTGATAAGCATAAAGAAACCATATATACTCGATATTGAAAAGTTTTCTGAAAGATATAGAAATGAATATTGTGTTATAATCAATACGTAGCGTTATACCAGTGTAAGTGGAATCAACGGTAAGCGTCTACGATAAGAATTAAGGAAGTGTGGTTTATCAAAGACCTGAGTAGTACCGAAACACGCTGACCCCATCCGGGAACATTTTGAAGATGGGGTCAGTTTTATTTTCATACCGTTTTGTTCCGGCAAGTTTCTGCGTTCAGTCGGAATACCTTTCGTAAAGGCTTTTGTAGAAAATCATATCGAAATCGCCGGGCGTTTTTTTGGATTTCTGGTTTTCTTCGATGTTTTTTGCCCAGGTATCTATGACATTCTTTTCAATTTTCAGGTCTATGTCGTACACCTTCAGCCTGTCGAAGAAATCTTCAACCTCTTTGAGGGAATCGAAAGGTTCGATGGCGTTTCTGACCATTTCCGGATTTTCTTTTTCGATTTTTGAGAATATCTGAACAAGATAAATCGCATTCGCCAGTCCATGTTTTACTTTCAAAAAACTCGAAAGGGGATATCCCGCAGAATGCACTATCGTTGTTCCGCAATGGGTTATGACTATTCCCGCCAGCATCGAAGCCTCCTGGATTTCTTTGCGCAGCTCCACATCTCCGGGGGTTTTTAAAAGGGATTCCAGCTTTTCTTTTATGGTCTTCGTGGCGCTGTAAGACATGAGCTTTATCATCGGATTGGCGGAGAAATTTTTAAGCTCGCCTTCTATGGAGTGGGACAATGCATCCAGTGCGGTCGATATGGTCACTTCTTCGCTCATGGTCAAGGTGTATTCCGGATCCAGCAGCGATAATTTTGGGAATACGTGGTCGGAACCGAAACCCTTCTTGTTGTTTTCCCTGTCTGTCAATATCGAGTAAGGCGTAACTTCACTGCCTGTTCCCGAAGTCAGGGGTATTGCCACCAGAGGCAGGGCACTTTCGATTTTATCCCGGAATAAATTCTCCGCTTTCCATGATGGATTAACTGCGAGAACAGCCATCGCTTTGGCGGCGTCAAGCGGACTACCTCCGCCTATAGCTGTTACGAAATCACATTTTTCTTGTACCGCGACTTTTGCACCCGATTCCACGCAGCCGAAAGATGGATTTTCCATTATTTCATCGTATACAACATATTCGATAGAGTTTTCGCGCAGACATTTTATGACGTCGTCAAGTGCTCCGCTCGCTTTCGCGGAATTTCTGCCGGTGGCTATGAATGCTTTTTTTCCGAACCCGTCGAACAATGTACCGTTGTTCTTCAATATCCCGCTTTCCAACATGATTTTTGTCGGAATATAGTAATTCCACATTTTAAAACCTCGCTTTCTTTTTTCGTCGGACTTTGATTCAATTATCCGTTAATTTATCTATTTTCACACCGTTCTTCAAATTCATGACGTCGGAATGTCTGCAAAGCATAGTTCCTTCGGTCATAACGGCCGCACTGCTTGCAGCCGCCGCGGTCTTCAGACACTCGGGAACCGGATTTCCTTTTTCACGCTGCATACAGTATGCTCCCAGAAAAGAATCGCCCGCTCCCACCGCACTTTTAACAGGTACGCTCGGAACTGATATTCTGTAGATTTCGTCATCTATAAGACACAATGCACCATTTTTTCCAAGTGTCAGCAGTATTTCGCCGACAGAATATTTTTCCCTTATTTCTTTAACAGCATTTATATAGTCTGATTCGTCAGCCAATTCTCTTCCCACCAATCTGGACAATTCGTGAGAATTGGGTTTTATTCCGTTTATATGACCCTCAAGCCCTTTTTTGAGTGGTTCTTTGTCGGCGTCAAGGTATATTTTCACGTTTTTTTGCGAAAAGATCATTTCCGAAATAACCTTGTATATATCTTCTCTTACGCCTGAAGGAGGTGTTCCGGTTAAAATAAGATAATCTCCGTCATGAATCAGCGTACTCACTGTTTTGAGTGCTTTGTCTATATCCGGCTGCGCTATCTCGGGACCTTTCATACTGAGCCGGTACTGGTGGTCTGGTTCCTGTATTATGATGTTCATGCGTGTTTCTCCCGGTATCAGTACTGATGCGTAAACCACTCCTTCTTCGTCCAGCATCCTGCACAGGCGTGTTCCGCTTTCGCCGCCCACCGGCATTATAGCCACACTATGTCCTCCGAGTTCGTTTATCACACGTGAAACATCCACTCCCTTTCCCGCGGGATAATCCTTTATCTCGGATACTCTCACAGTATCGTCTTCAATAAGCCTGTTCACATATAAATACCTGTCCAAAGACGGGTTCAGTGTCAATGTGAAAATCATTTTACCACCTCTCTTTTTTATATTCTACATCAAACCATTGAGATAGAAAAATTATTTCTCATTCTGCACGGATTAAAAATCCCGAGAATCGAAAATATCTTTATAGGGTGTGCGTACATTGCACAAAGTATTGCAGGGGCAATTCACGGGGAATCTGAAATAGAAGACATATGCTACATTGCGAATGAAGTGTTGAAAGAAAGGGGCGATAAAATCATGCCATCTGCAGATAAGCTAAGGCGGGAAGGAACGGAAAAAGGCATGCAAATGGGTATGGAATATTTGCTGTGGAAACTTATATTGAAAAAATTCCCGAAAACGCCCGAATCTTACTATGAGAATATAAAAAACTGCGGAGCGGGAAACTTGACATACCTGGAATGGAATGAGTTGAGAATCACATTTCATTTCAAATGAAGTTCATCTCTGGTAAGCGACAGCAAATTCAGATCCAGAAAACTTCCCCTGCAGAAAAAAGCTTTTCTCTTGACTCCTTCGTGCCTGAAACCGCATTTTTCAGCCACCCTTCTGCTTCCTTCGTTACCCACGGCTACGTTTATTTCGAGACGTTGTATGTTGTACGCCCCGAAAAGGTATTCGCTGAATATCTTCAAAGCCTCCGTGGTGTATCCTTTTCCCCGGTTTTCTTTCCTGAATATCTGATAACCTATCTCGTATCCAGGTACATACCAACAGGTCTTGAAATATACTATTTCACCCACCACATCCCCTTCAACCGTTTCGATTATCATGCAACCGTAATCTTCGGTCCAGAGGCCCGTATCGTTGAATTTCTTCCTGAAAACCGGTTGAGAAAGCAGTAGCAGATTCCAGAATTCCCCTCTCTCCTCCACGTTATTTTTAAGTTTGTAAAGTTCATCTAAATCGGACTCTTTGACGTTTCTGAGAATTATTTTCTCTCCCCTGAGCATTAAACGACCTCCGTATTTTGAATTTCAGTCTGATAAGGATACTATTTTTGAAAAATATTTTTCCAGCTTTCCGGTATCAAAAAAAACCGAATGTATTATCGCAGTGTGATGCTCCTCTTTTGAAGCCTTATCCCAATCAATTCCGTAATTGTTTCGCAGACCTATAATCCTTATAAATTCCCTGAGCGCCCTTCCGTTTCCTTCTCTGAAAGGGTGAATCATATTAAGCTCGGAATAATAATAAGATATTCTGTTGATGAACACTTCCATTTCCATATCGCTTAAATATTTCTCAAACTTCAATTCATCAGCTAACTTTAAAAGGTTTTCATATATATGTTTGCAATCACAAAAAATGGTTTCTTCTTTTTGTATATTTTCTTCCCTTATCTTTCCCGCGAAATAATATACATCCTGAAATATGTACTCGTGAACCTTCAACAAATGGTTGACGGAGAAGTCCCCTTTCAAGGGATTGCAATACAGACTGTAAAGTCTTTGATTGGATAAATCGGCTTCTATCTTTTTCAGCAGATCATTATCCATGATACCGAATCTGTTAACATAAACATCTGTGTTATTGTAAAAATATTTTGACTGATAATTTTTTTCAACATTGTATTTCGAATATTTTCCCAAAATACGATCACAACGAATACAGGTTTTTTATTCTCTTTACGGCTTCATCGTTATCTATTTTTCCCATCAAAAACATCATATGAATTTGTCTGGCTTTTTCTGAAGATTTCTGGCTTTCCATAGCCGAAGTTGCGGATACATTACTCATGGCTTTTTTTGCAAAAGCTTCTCTTTCCATAAATTCACCTCTTCTTACAGATAATATTATATCATTTACGGATTAATAACAGATACCTTGTGAATTAATTCCGGCCCGTTCCAAAAAGGTATATTATAGAAGTTGCATCTTGTCGTCCTCCAGACGTACCATAAGCCGGGTATATCCGAATGGTCGCGTGCTTTTATTTCTTTTCTTTTTGTCGCTTAAAGACCAGATTCCTGATTAAAAATTTTCATTTTGAGAGTTTTTTGGCAGGATAAACTCTTTGATGTTAAAAAAGCGCTCGACTCTGAGCTATATCGGGAAGTTTATAGGCCTATTTGGATTCCGGGATTTATTGGAAGTTTTAATGAATATAGTTTGATACCAAAAAAAGACATGGGTTATACAGCCCATGTCTTTTTTGAAGCACGCCATGATCTTTTATGATCAGGAAAAACAGTGAAATCTATTTCGAATTCAATCTTCTGATTCGGATACTTCTATTTTCCACAATTCCTCGACAAGGAGGAGAACCATGGACAGGTCGAGGCCGCTTTCCCTGAGCTGTTTCACGGAAACTCTTATGGTGTCTACTGTCTGCGGGCTCAGTGTCTGTTTCGACCGTATGAAATAACCCACTCCGTGCTCGGATTCCACTATCCCCTCAAATGAAAGCTTTTCAAGCGATCTCATCACCGTGTTCATATTCACCCCGAATATCGTCGCCAGTTCCCTCACCGGAGGCAGCTGGTCGGATTCGTTCAATTCTCCGAGAAGTATCTCTTTCTTTATTATGTTCATTATCTGCAGGTATGCCGGTACTCCGCTGTGTTTGTCCACTTTGCTCAGCATTTCTTCCTCCCCCGATTCCGTTTCATTGGAATGGTATAAAGGATTTTCTTCCCTGAAGGTACCCCAGTACTATCTGGTTGAATGTCGGATATGAGCCGATCTCTTCCTCTGTCCTGAGCAGTGTCTGGTTGTTTACAACTCCTATTACGTTACCTACGGGGACTTTTTCTCCCGATTCCACCATTCTGTGTTTCTCTTTCGCTTCGTCTATGGTATCGGAGTAAAGCACGTCTCCTTCCCTTATTATCGCAAAGGATGTGGATATTTCCTCCAGTTCGTATATTTCGTGAGATGATATTATCACGGTTTTGTTCTCGCTGTTCACGAAATCCCTTATCACACTGAGCGTTTCCGCCCTTATTATCGGGTCGAGGTTCTGCGTGGGTTCGTCCAGTATCAGAAGATCCGCTCCCGTGGAAAGGCAGAGTGCGAGGTTGAAAAGTGTTTTGGTTCCCATGGAGTACGTGCTCACCCTCTGGTCCAGATCGAACCTGTAATGTGTCGCGAAACTCGAGAATACCTTGTCTTTCCATCCCGGATACAGCATTTTCCAGAATCTCACGTAGTCCTCTCCTTTGAATCTTCCGAAGTTCACCCTGTCTTCTGTCATCACTGCGATTCTCTCTTTGAGTTTCGTGTCGGGTACGTTTCCGTCTATGGTTATCTTACCGTTCTGAAGCTTGAGGTCTCCGTATATCAGCCTCATGGTAGTGGTCTTTCCCGCACCGTTCGGTCCTATGAGTGAGAACACCTCTCCGGCGGGCACTTCTATGTCTATCTGGTTCAGTACCGGTTTGGCCCCGAACGAATGGCTTATGTTTTCAAGGCTCACTTTCATATCTTACTCACTCCCTTTCTGTTGAACAGGTACGCTGCGAGCAGCAGCAATCCCACCGCCACGGCTCCCGCCATTACCGTGTTTCCCTGATGTATCGGGCTCACGTAAAAGTACGGGTTGTTCCATTTGTTTCCTATTCCCCCGAGTATCAGATCACCTATCATTATCAGTAAAGGTATTCCGAAATTGTCGAGCCCCATCGTCACGCATATCATGGATATGGAATAGTACGATGTCGTGAATATCAGAGATCCAAGCAGGTTTATTCCAAGCGTCACCGGACTTGCCGCGAATATTCCCGCTCCCAATGCTCCGCCTATAACGAATGTTCCCGCATTTATCACACTCATTACCAGAAAGGATATCCAGAATATCTGGCTGTACGAATACGGCAACGCCATCAACGACGAGAATCTCTTGTTCTTTATGTCCCATGGCAGCATGTTGACCACGAGCAAAAACATGAAGAATATCCTCGCACTGTAATTCGGTATCAGCAGAAACAGTGAGAATATCGCCAGCCTTCCCGCTTTTTCGCTCATCTCTTTCATGAAATACGCTTCTATCTTGTTTATCATCGTTTTTCTACACCTCCGGTTTATCTGTTCGAATTATAGTTGTTGGTTACGTGATTTTACCTGTCAGTAAGAGTGTTCGGTTATGCTCACGACGGCACCGGATTTGCTGTATTTGAAACTGCCGGGATTATCGTGCGGTGTCAGAAGTTCCAGTTCGCCAAAATCGCTGTGCAGTCTGACACTTCTCTTATCAGTCCAGCTGTCAAGATATTTAATACTTCCATGTACGAAATTTCCCGTCATATCCACTTCTGACATGTTCAGCGAGTCGATTTTAAGGTTGATTACATTTCCGTTTATTCTGAAGTATTTCGTATCCATTTTTCTTGCAACGTTCAGCATGTTTCCCCTGATGTCTACAGAATCTGAAAAATGCAGTACGGAATCAAGTTCTGAAAAATCCGAATAGATCTTCAAATTTTTACCTGAAGCTTCGCCCTTGATCATCAGGTAATTACTCTGAATGCTGATCTGATCAAAAAAGAAGTCTTTGGATATCGTGATTCTCACTATTTTGTTGTCGATATTTCTCGCATCGAGTGTCAGTGAATCTCCGTTATCTCCTGTTTTAACAAGTGAGGGAAATCGCAAATCTTTTACGCTGTCTGTGAAATTTATCTCCACTGCGTCCGCATATATCTTCAGATCTTTTTTTGCCGCAGTTTCCGAATCCGGTTCCAGAAAACTGTAACCGCCGTATTTTTCGTTGTAATCGTTTCCGTCATTAGGGTTGAAGTAATTTCCGTTGCCAATTCTTAAAAAAGACAGAGGGTTGAACAGAAAACCAAAAGAAGAACCAAATGAATTGTAAAAGTTTACCGCAACATTTCCCACACCGATGATTATCATGGATATCACCAGAATGGTTATAACCAGAGCGGAATATTTTTTCAGCATAAGGGCAAAAATAATTCCCGCGATGCCGGCAAATGCTATTCTTATAGCTACTACGGGTATGAATATCGCCGTAATTGCAAGCAGAAATGCAATGCCTGTCCTTGCTAAAATCGGATATTTTTCAAACACATTTAACGCCTCCTATCCATATAGTGTTCTACTATATTATAACACACTTACACCTCTGAGTCAATATGCTCAAAAATAACGTGTGAAGCGCTTTTTCAAACGTATAGTCCTTGAAATAAAGTGTTGATATTTTTGAACAAGATGATGATGCGCTGATTTTATTGAATTTCGGTGCAAGATAATTCGAGCTGGGGATGTGTTTGTTATAAAAATTATTTATTCGATTTCAATTTGAAATATCACAGTTTTTTTTAATATATTAAAAATATTTAAAAAAATGATTGTATGATTTATAATACTCAAAACAAGTAGTTTTTCGGGAGGATTAATTTTGAGCAAGGTTATTGTAATAGGTGCGGGGCCGGCGGGACTTTTTTCAGGCATTATTGCCGCCGAATCAGGTAACGAAGTTATTATACTCGAGAAAAATTCCGAATTGGCACTCAAGCTTCTGATGAGCGGTTCCGGTCAGTGTAATTTCACACATACCGGAGGCATAAAAGAGTTTTCGACGCATTACGGAGATCGCGGCAGAATAGCGGAGAGAATACTCAGGCGTTTTGACAACCGGAATTTGATGGAGTATTTCTTGAATAACGGCTTGAATTATTACATAAGAGAAGACGGTAAAGTATTTCCGGTTTCCAGGAAGTCTAAAGATGTCGTCAATCTGCTTTTAAAAAAAACTGAAAAATTGAAAATAGGCATAATAAAGAAGCAGGATGTACGCGAAATCGCGAAGCTTGACGGTAAGTTCGCATTGAAAACACACGATAAAAACTTTGTATGCGATAAAGTAATTATGGCAACCGGGGGTATGACTTATCCGAAAACCGGTTCCGATGGATTTGGGGTTAGCTTGTCAAAAATACTCGGACATTCTGTAAATGAGTTAAAAACCGGACTCACGCCGATATACGTGAAAGATTTTGAATTGTCGGAAATAGCGGGCGTGACTTTTGAAAATGCCGGTTTGCTCTATATGAGAAAGAATGCCGCTCCGGTTAACAAAAGAGGCAGCCTGCTGATAACTCATAAGGGGTTTTCGGGCCCTCTTATACTCGATAATTCCAGATATTTCGATGCGGGTTGTGAATTAAAGCTGAACTTCACGGATTTCAATGATTTTGTGGAATTCGAAAAATTCATAGTGGAGAAAGCCGCTTTGAACGGCGCGCAGACTTTGAAAAAAATTCTGAGCGGTCAAGGCATGGCGATGAGACTTGTGGAGAAAATGACTCGGCTTTCGAATGTGGATTCAGGTAAGAAAATATCACAGCTCAGTAAAACCGAAAGAAAGCGCATAGGTGAATTTCTCACGGGGTATACGGTGAAAGTATGGAAACTCGGAAACGTAAACGAAGCCATGGTGACAGCGGGTGGTGTGAGCTTTGATGATATCAACATTTCCACAATGGAATCGCGGGTTGTCGATGGGTTGTATTTCTGCGGGGAAATGCTCGATATCGACGGCGACACCGGAGGGTATAACATACAAATGGCTTTTTCTACCGGATTCATAGCCGGGAAAAATATCGGGTAACTCGGGGAGGTTTTTATGGGCAGCAGAAGGAGTATGAAAAACAGAATCAGAAGGACAATTAATTTTTCGAATTTTACGGGAATCCTTATAATAAGTCTGATAATGATATTCGTAGTCGGATTTTTACTGAAATCTTTCGGATTTTTCATATCTGTCTATCTGTCCTCGAAAATAAGTTCGGAGATATCCGCATCCATCCACGAGGCGAGAGTTTCGGGGTTGATTTCGGCGGAATATGACCGTGAAAACCCTGAGTTTCAAAGAATACTGAATAGCTTTGACACCACTTTCAGCAGCTATTTAAATGATGTTAAAGATATGGAAGGCTTTGTGTTATCCGTAAACATGCAAAATGACAGAACGCCGCTCATAAACTACAGGGTTTTCGTCAACGGCGAGCAGATATACGACAACGCAGATGAAGAAAGTGATTCGTTGATTTTCAGGGATTTGACGAAAAAAGACGGACCGATGAAATTCCTGAACTATGAAGTTATCAAAGATGTAGATTCGGGTTTTGAAAACTTGGATATGAAGATCGGCGTGAGCCTGAATCCGAATATTCTTTTTTTCGTTTATCTGATAATATTGATAATATACGTTGCTGTAATGATAATCTCATTGCTGGTATCGAAGTTGTTTTCCATGCTTCTCACTGTTAACATAACAAAACCGCTTACCGATCTCCAACAGAAAATGTATCAACTCGCCGAAGGCGATATCGAATCTGCTATTCACACCGAGATAGAACTGAAAAAACCTATAATGGAAGTTGAACAGCTTGCGAACATAACCAACATGATAATGTCGAGAATGCAGGAATATGCCGAGATGATGGCAAGTCAAAAAGAAGAACTCGAAGCCCAGAATGACGCTCTGGAAGAGAACAGTGGTACTTTGAGCAAGATGAACATAATTCTGGAGAATAGAAATCAAAAGCTTGAAAACATTTTAAACAGCGTAGGGCAGGGATTTCTGACTTTTAAAAACGACCTCAAAATTGAATCCGAATACAGCCTTGAGTGTGAGAAATTCTTTCCCGGGCCGATAAAAGACAACACACTTTCGCAATTACTTTATCCGGAGGAGCCTTCACAACGAAAATTCGTGGATGACATCCTTGAAAAGATAATGGTAACGGACAGCTCAAGAAGAATGCTGTACATGCCGCTGCTTCCGGAAGAAATCGAAATGTCGGGCATATATGTGAATATAGAATACAAGGTAGTGAGCGACGAGGATGAAGTGGAAACCATGATGGTCATACTCACGGATATAACCGACAGAAGAGAACTTGAAATGAAGATGGATGAGGAAAGGCGTATTCTTAAAATGGTGGTTAAGGCCATGGTCAACCGTGAAGAGTTCGTTGAGCTCGTCAATTCCTTCGAACGCTTTGCGGGAAGCGGTGCCGCCAGAGAATCTGAATCATACGATTCCATGCTCAGAAAAATACATACTTTCAAGGGGAATTTCAGCCAGTACGAGATGATAAATCTCGTTCCGAATCTGCATGAGCTTGAAAATAAACTGTATGAAGAGCAGGATCCGTATATTATGGAAACTATGTATTCGAATATGAAAACCTGGCTTGAAGACGACCTTGAGATAATACGAGGGTATATCGGTAATGATTTTTTCGCAAACGATGAGATGTTTCACATCGAAAAGAAAAGAATAGTCGAGATCGAAGAGAAATTGAGGCTGATACTTTCACCGGCAGAGTTTGAAAATGTTGTACCGATTATCAGAAGCCTCAGATGTAAATCGTTGAAGGAAATGCTGAAGACTTATCCGGATTATGTCATGAAACTCTCCGAAAGACTTGGCAAATCCGTTAAACCCTTTGAAATTGAAGGGGATGACGAGGTGAAAGTGGATTCACAGAATTACCACAAGCTCGTGAAATCACTCGTGCATGTTTTCAGAAATGCTGTCGATCATGGAATAGAGGATGAGGATGAAAGGATAGAAAACGGCAAAGAAATACACGGCTCTATAAGCTGCGAAATCTCACGGGATGGAGAAGAAATTGAGATAAAAATCCATGATGACGGCCGGGGTATAGATTTGGAACGCGTGAAAGAGAAGATAATCGAAACGGGTATTGCCGGAGAGCAAGAATGTGAAATGCTTGGCGAAGAAGAAATATACGAATTGCTTCTGGTAAAAGATATCACGACTAAAGAAGAGGCGACACAGGTTTCCGGACGCGGAGTGGGACTCAGTGCGTTGAAAGAAGAAGTAGACGGAATGAAAGGCAGAATACTCATAGAAAGTGAGATTGGTTTGGGGACGACTTTCAGGATACTGATTCCGGACATAATTAAGCCGGATATTCAAATAACTCCGGAATGTCTTCTGCAGGCCATATTGGAAACATCCAAAGAATATGTGAGGAGTCAGAGCGGAATTGAATTGCGCAGCGGTGAGGTTGAAAAAAAGAACAAGATAGAGTTGAGCAGAATCACCGCGCTTATGGATATTCAGGGCGGAATAAGCGCGATAGTAATGCTGAGCGTAAATATGGCCATGGGCAGAAAACTTGTGGAGAATTTCATGTACGAAAAGGTAAAAGAAGAAGAAATCGATGAAATTGTGGAAGATGTACTTGGTGAAGTATCGAATACCATAATCGGGAATTCGTTCGGTAAATTCGAATACGGTGAGGATATGCTGCATATGGGGGTTCCGGCGATGATATCCAACGATGGTGCGTATATAAAGTATACGGATTCTGAAATGCTCACCTCGACTTCCGAATTTGGTGAATGCATATTCGGCGTTCACATGATTGTGCTGGAAAACGTGAGGAATATAAAGGATTTTAAGGAGGAGAGTTTATGGCAAGAATTCTGATAGTTGACGATTCTTCGGTTATGAGAAGAAATCTCTCGGTGATTCTCAAGGAAGCCGGTCATACCATAGTCGGAGAAGCTGTGAACGGCAAGCAGGCTGTGACACTTTATGAAAAAACCACACCTGACATAGTGACTATGGATATAAGCATGCCCGTTATGTCGGGAGTTGAGGCGCTTAAGGAGATTTTAAGCATGGATGCTTCGGCAAAGATAATAATGGTCAGCGCGTTGAATCAGAAAAAACTGATTTTTGCGGCTTTGAGTGGTGGTGCCAAGCATTATATAATAAAACCTATAGAACCGGATAAAGTGGTAGCTGTTATAAACGAAGTTCTGGGGCAGGCAGAACTCAGTTGTGACGAAAACGACGGCGGTGAAAATACAAAATCGACTTCTTCCGACAGGAGTAAGATGGGTTTTGAGGTGGAGAACAGGGAAGGGATTTTCCTGTTCAATTTCAATGAAAGTTTTGCAAAGAAAGATATTTCCGCTTTGACCATGGCTCTGAAAGGCATGCTTTTCGTGAAGCCTCTCAGGATAGTTTTCAATTTCGGTACTGTCGAAGATATGCCTTTCGAGATACTAAATTCGTTGCTGAGGGAAGGCAGAAAAGTTGAAGATGCAGGAGGGAAATTCGATCTCAGTGCCGAAAATGAGATAATGCGAAAGAAACTGGGTATCTGATTCGGAGGTTTTTATGGGCAATACTATACTGTTGCTGAGCAATTCACAAAAGCATATAAGTAAAATCGAAACGGCTATAAGATGGGAATCTGCCGATCTGATGGTTGTTGAAAAGAACGATCTGATGAAAAATATGTACTCTTTTCAGGCAAAAATGCTTCTGGTAGACCTTGACAGCTTTGGGTTACAAACATTGAGCATGATTCAGTCGATACTAAACGTGGAATACCTGCCCGTCATCTATTTTTTCGAAAGTGAAGAAGGGTATTCAAATTCTTTACTCGTTTCGGATAATATAACTGTGCCGATTTCGAAACTGGAATGCGGTATAAGCGAGATGGTGGAACAGGGTACCGGATTTAAAAACAGATACAACATAATAATGGAAAGCTATGATGCCATAGATCTTATGAACAGCAGCATGAAAGCACTCATAGACAAATATTTGCTCCGGGAAGACGTGTACGACATCGGGCTGATCAGAGAGCTTCTGAATGCCGTGTTTTCAGGGAATCGCTTTATAAGTAATTATCCCGCGAATATATATGTGATTTTCGAAGAAATCAAAACCGCCGTCGAATTCGAAGTGAGATCCGATGGTTTCGTTTACGAGAAGAATACGGAAAAATTAAACGATTTGTACGGATTCGGATTCGATACCAGAGCCGAGAACGGATTCCATAAGAACTTCGGTGTGCTGGAATATTCGGATATTGAATCCGGAGTGAAGCTGTTTCCTGATTTCATATATCGCGATATGGACAGAATAAATAACTTCTCGGGCTACTCGATAGGGGATTTGATATTCATCGGATTTAACTATCCCAACACGGTCACACATTTTGATTCTGCGGTGATGAAGGCCATAGCCATAAACGTCGATTTGATAGAAGGCGTTAAACGAAATATGAGGCGGGTTGAAGAGTCTTTTATATATACCATGAATGCACTAGCGAGAGCCGCGGAGGTCAACGATGACAGCACGGGGTATCATATAAAGCGGGTGAACTTTTTCTCAAGAAAGCTTTCCGAAGAGCTTGGCATGGGTAATAAATTTACGAAAGAAATTTTTCATTCGGCACAGATGCACGATGTGGGTAAAATATACGTCGAAAAGGCCATACTCACCAAACCGGGCAAGTTGACGGAGCAGGAATTTGAAAACATGAAAATGCATACTTTATACGGGGAGAAGATTATCGGCAATTCGTCTCATTTGAAAATGGCTTCCGAGATAGCTGCAAACCACCACGAAAAATACGATGGCAGTGGGTACCCCCAAGGTAGAAAGGGAACGGAAATACCGTTGAGTGCTCGAATTGTGGCATTAGCCGACATATACGACGCACTCAGAAGCCCCAGATGCTATAAACCCGCTTTCACGCACGAAAAAACGCTTGATATTATCATAAACGGTGACGGAAGAGTAGAACCCTCACACTTTGATCCGAATATTCTTGAGGCTTTCAAAAGGGTGCACAACGAGTTCAAGAGGCTTTACGATATTTTTCAATGAGTTCTCCGCGTGTCTGAGAAAGCTTATCGCGAATAAAAGGGCAATAAAAGCCCTTTTATTCGAGGGCTTTTGCGGCGTTGTACGAACTTCTTACCAAAGGTGACGACGCAACGTATTTGAATCCCATTTCGTATCCGGTTTCCTCGTATTCTTTGAAAATATCCGGATGCACGTATTCATAAACTTCTATATGCTTCGTGGAAGGGCGTAGATATTGTCCTATTGTCAAAACATCGCATCCCACATTTCTGAGATCGTTCATGACGGATTTAACCTCTACTTTGGTTTCTCCGAAGCCGAGCATCATTCCCGATTTGGTCATCACGGAATGATTTACTTTTTTGGAATTTCTGAGCAAATTCAACGATCTTTGATAATCGGCCATGGGACGTACTTTTTCGTAAAGCGAAGGTACGGTTTCCACGTTGTGGTTCAGAATTTCCGGTCCGCTGTCCAGAACGATTTTCAGACTTCCCTCATCTCCCTGGAAATCTGGTATCAAAACTTCAACCGTAATCCCCGTACAGTTTTCTTTAAGCGATTTGACAACATCCGAAAAATGCATGGCTCCACCATCTTTCAAATCATCTCTGGTGACAGATGTTATCACCACGTGTTTTATCCCGAGATGCTTTACGGCTTCGGTTATTTTACGTGGTTCCTCTCTATCCACTTCTTGCGGAAGGGCTTTGGTCACGTTGCAGAAAGTACAGTTTCTCGTGCAGTTTCTGCCGAGTATCATGAAAGTCGCGGTTCCTTTGTTGAAACACTCCATTCTGTTGGGACAGTTTGCCTCTTTGCACACCGTATTGAGCGAAAGCTCCGCCAATAAGCCGTCTACTTTCGCGAATTTTCCTTCCCCCTGTAATTTTACCCTTATCCATTCGGGTTTTTTTATCATAGCTTTCCTCCGCTACATCGACAAAAGTTTTTCCGTTACATCTTCAGTTCGCATACCCTGTATGTAATCATCCAAATTTATCTCGTTCAGGATTTTTTCAATTTCGTTTTTCTCATATTTTACGCCGCAGAGAGACAACTCGAGTTCCGATATTTCTTTTTTTCCGAAAAAATCCCCGAAGAATTTTATATTTCTTATCGACCCATCCCTTATATCAGTTCTTACTTCGATGGTGCCGCATGGAAACCTTTCTTCGTTTGAGAAGGCGTATTCCGGAGAACTGCCGTAATTCCATTCGTAGCTTTCGAACCTGTTCTTCCGGATTTCGTCTATTCGTCTGTAATCTTCTTCCGAAAAATCATAGCACGATTTTATTCCGTACTTATCCATTATGCTCTTCATTAGAAAATCTCTGAATTGCAATACATCCATTTTTTCAGCAAGATGTTCGGAAATATTCGTAACCCTGTTTTTCACGGATTTTACCGCTTTGTCTCTGTATTTTATCGGTTTGATCCTCAGAGCATCATTGAGGTTTGTGAGATTTCCCGAAAACAATATCGTTCCATGATGCAGCAATCTTTTTTTATAATAATATCGGGCATTTCCGGAAAACTTCCTGCCATCTATCGTTATGTCGTTACGTCCGGAAAATTCCGCCCTGACATCGAGCTTTTCCAGTGCCTCAATCACGGGTTGAGCGAATTTTCTGAAACTGCTGTCTTCCAGTCCTTCCAGGTTGGTTATGAATGTGAAGTTTATGTTTCCGAGATCGTTGAATACCGCTCCTCCCCCGGTAAGGCGTCTGACCACTTTTATTTCGTTTTTTCTGACATACTCCGGATTTATTTCCGCGAGGGTGTTCTGATTTCGCCCTATCAGAATACAGGGTTCGTTTCTCCATAATATGAAGCATTCCTCTTCGAAGTTTTTCAGGAAGTATTCTTCCAAAGCGTGATTGAAATACGGATTGATGCTGTCGTTTTTTATATAATACATATCATGCCTCCGTGAAATTGGATGTTGTGTTTATTATGACAAATGATATGAAATGCTTTTCTTTAAAGGGAATTATATCATATACATATGTTTAATAAATGCGTGAAATGGACTTTAGAAAGTTTCTTTCCGGCACGGAATGGCAAGAACTCCGTCATATGTGATTTGAAACGGGAAGCTACTCCCGGAATTAAAACGGACAAAATCAAATATCAACCGGGAGAGTTTTTAGAAGTTCATGTGCTTTGATGTTGCCGTCACAGTTAATCGATTCTCTTCGCATAAGGGATTCCGGCGAATAAACGCCTATGGATGGACCTCGAATCGGATATATCTTTCCACGAGATCGAAATCCTCCGTCAGACACATTCCGAGGGCTTTTTCATTTTCCGAATCAAAGCTCAGTGCACATTCGACACCTATATCGTTGCCTATGGCAATACATTTTCTGAGCAGGTTCTTTCCGAGTCCCATGCCGCGGTAACCTGGAAGTACACACAGATGTCCTATCCAAAGTTCTTTCATAGCCACAAGAGATGTGTAATAAAGGCCTATGGGTTTCTTCTGGTTTATCAGCAAAGCTCCGCAGCCATCGAATGTGTCGTCCATTTCGTAATCTTCTCTGAGCATTTCGGGAGTATATGGAATATGTTCGGGTCTGTCTTCGTAGCAGATGTTTATTATATCGCTCCATAACTGGGCATCCCTTTCCATATCGAGATATAGCCATTCGAATGTCGGAGAAAAATGAAATTTCCGAACGGTCATCTTCGGTCTGGAAAGATGCAGTGTTTCTCTGCCTTGTTTGAAGCCGAGGTATTTTAACGTTTCAATTTGCCCGGTTCGGATTTCGGGGATCTGGAGGAATATCGAATCGATATTCTTTTCTCGTGCTTTCGAAGAGAGAATTTTGAACATTCCTTCAAGAATTTCGGGAATGTCGTTGATCGAATGAAGTATCGAAAATCTCGCTTTTCCCATGTTCGCGTACGATTCGTCCAACATGAGGCAAGCCGCACCCCGCACCTTGTTTCTTTCGTCAAGCACTATCAATCCCGGACGGTTTGGTTTCAGTTCAAAATCGGAATCGACGGGCAAAAAAGATTCGTCATTTTCAAAACCGTGCTTCCAGCAATAATCATAGAACAATTTCCTGTTGCTTTCATCTAAATTAAAATATCTGTAATTTTCCAAAATGGATTTTCACCACCGACTGTTTTATTTTACGGTTCACAACATACAGAGTTTATCATATAGTTATTCCGAAACGAAGGTTTCCCATTGAAATTCCTTAAGGTCGATCTTGCCGGTTTCATCGAATAAAACACCTTCCGATTCCAGCATTTCGCGCTGGATGTCTCCGCCGTCGTTTTCTTTAAGGCTGACTCTGCCTTTGCTGTTTACCACTCTGTGCCACGGAAGCTTCATATCCTCGCTGATTCTGGCCATGGCGTATCCGACGACTCTGGCTGAACAACCTCCTACGAGCCTGGAAATCTGACCGTATGTCGCGACTTTTCCCTTCGGGATTTTGCCGATGGCTTCGAATATAGCTTCAAAAAGACTTTTTTCACTCATGATACACCTCCGGAATTTTAATTCTTTTGCTTCGATAATATCAGATAAACTCCCGTTAAGGAAAATCATCACGAAAATATTTAAACGGCAAATACTATAGTCGTCACTGCCGTCTATTCACTATAGCTTAAATATGGGGGTATATTGAATGGCTGTGAAAAGGATACTTTTGGCTGGTGACAAGTTACTTTACGAAAAATGCGAATCCGTAAAATATATAAACACGGAGATAAAAAATATCGTGGAAGATCTGAAGGATACGCTTCATGATTTCAGACAAAAAAACGGTTTCGGTAGAGGAATAGCGGCACCACAGATAGGGAAATTGAAGAGAATTATTTATATTGAAGTTGACAAGCCTATGATAATTATAAATCCTTCTCTCGAATTTGTGGATGATGAAAAAATTCTGATCTGGGATGATTGCTTCAGTTTTCCTTGCATTCAAGTCAGGGTTAAGCGTTACAAAAGATGCATATTGAAATACAGAGATGAATTCTGGAATGAAAACGAACGGGAATTCGACGGTGGGATGTCGGAACTAATACAGCATGAATACGATCATCTGGATGGGATTCTTGCGCTTGCGCGGGCTTTGGACGGCACTTCGTTTAAGATGACAGGCTGATTACGAAGTTCGCTACGATGCGTTGCTTTATAAATGAGGGTTTCAGAGATTTATTGAATTTTGTAAATTTTTATATACATAAAAATCCGTAAAAAGAAATCATTGATACTTGACGACCCCGAAAAGCTATGCTATAATACGTCCGCGATTGACAAACGGGGTGTGGCGCAGTTGGGAGCGCGCATGCCTTGGGTGCATGAGGTCGCTGGTTCAAGCCCAGTCACCCCGACCAATGTCAAAAGTGCGGCTGTAGCTCAATTGGTAGAGCACCACCCTTCCAAGGTGGGGGTTGCGAGTTCGAGTCTCGTCTGCCGCTCCAGATTTACCGATGTGCGCCTATAGCTCAATTGGATAGAGCATCGGATTTCTAATCCGAAGGCTGGGGGTTCGATTCCCTCTGGGCGCACCAGAGTATTTCATCGATGGTGGCTATAGCTCAGTTGGTAGAGCATCTGACTGTGGCTCAGGCGGCCGTGGGTTCAAATCCCACTAGCCACCCCAGATGCGCTTGTGGCTCAACTGGATAGAGCATCGGATTTCGGCTCCGAAGGCTGGGGGTTCGAATCCCTCCAGGCGCGCCAAAAAAAGGTTGTGCTCAGGAGCAGTTGACATTAAAGTGATTTAGTAATATAATACGCAGTGTTTGATGATGCCGGGGTGGTGGAATTGGCAGACACGCATGGTTGAGGTCCATGTGGGAATTAAAATCCCGTGCGGGTTCAAGTCCCGCCTTCGGCACCATTTTTTTATGAGCCGTTAGCTCAATTGGCAGAGCAGCTGACTCTTAATCAGCAGGCTACAGGTTCGATTCCTGTACGGCTCACCAGGTATTACTTTATGAAGAGGAAATCAACCCGTGATTTCTCACCTTATGGCTTGCAGGTCGATAAGGTTGATGGGGACGAGAATAGCATATCTTAAAGATAAGCGCGGGTTATGGGCCCGTTTTTTGTTATTGAATTGAAAGGAGATGATTTGTATAGCCAGAGACACGAAGCTTCCACCGAAGAACGAGGAAATTCGTTTTTCCAAAATAAGGGTTATTTCGGATGACGGTTCTCAATTGGGAATCCTGGGTTTAGCGGAAGCAATCTCGAAGGCGAGAGCGAAGAATTTGGATTTGGTTTTAGTTTCTCCTAATACCAATCCTCCGGTGGCTAAGATACTGGATTTTGGTAAGTACAGGTTTGAATTGCAGAAAAAGGACAAAGAGTCCAAGAAAAAGCAGAAAAAAACTGAATTGAAGCAGATGAAATTCAGACCTAAAATTGACGGAAACGATTATCAGACTAAATTGAAACATATTTCCAGATTTATCGAAGCCGGGAACATGGTTAAGGTTACTATAATGTTCAGAGGGAGAGAAATGGTGTTTACCGACAAGGGTAAAGAGATACTCGAGAAGGTAATAGAGGATACCGCTTTGATAGCTAAATGTGTTTCGAAGCCTAAAATGGAAGGAAGAGACATGCATATGACTTTGTCTCCTCTGTCGGAAGCCGAGAGATCTAAAACGAAAAAAGATACGGATGATGTGGAAGAAGGAAATGTTACCGAAGAATAGTTTTTGTTTTTCGGAATGATATAAGAAGGAGGTTTTATCCGTGGCAAAGATAAAAATGAAAACCAGAAAGAGTGCCTCTAAAAGATTGAAATTAAATAGAACTGGAAAAATTATGAGGAATCAGCGCGGCCGAGCCCATAACACTGGCAAGAAATCCAGCAGAGAAATGAGAAGAAGAGCCGGAAAAGTAGCAGTCGCAGATGAAATGACAAAGAATTTAAAAAGAATGCTTGCCAAGGCTTAATATCGGGAGGGTTGACACATGAGAATTAAACGCGCAGTAATAAAAAAAGCAAAGAAGAAAAAATATTTAAAAGCCGTTAAAGGCTACAGAGGTGCTACTTCAAGGAGATATTCGCTTGCCAAGGAGAGGTTCTACAGATCAGGCGTGTATGCTTACGCCGGTAGAAAAGACAAAAAAGGCGAATACAGAAGAATGTGGATAATAAGGATAAACGCCGCCGCCAGAATGCACGACCTCAAATACAATGAGCTCATCCACGGTCTTAAAATAGCCGGTGTGAACATAAACAGAAAGATGCTCGCGGAAGTAGCCGCAACCGATATGGCCGCTTTTGTGAATTACGCCAATATCGCCAAAGAGGCTTTAGGCAGATAAATTAATTCGGGCGGATCTGCGTGTTGAAAATGGTCCGCCTTTGTGGTAAAATTCGTAGGTGGTTTTGTAGTTGATGTTTCACTTCAGGGCGTAGTTCAGTTGGTAGAACGCTAGGTTCGGGACTTAGAGGTCGGGAGTTCAAGTCTCCCCGCCCTGACCAGTTAAGGGATTCTACGGAATACTTTGTTAGGTTCCGGGGAATCCCTTTTTTCATATTTCGTTTGTGAAGGCTTTTGCGAAGGAGTTATGGAGGTATTATGAAGTATTTAAAACCGCTCATAGTCGCTGTCCTTCTTGTAACGGGCACGATTTCGATAGTTCTTTTTTACCTCACCGCGAATCAATATTCTCCGGAAGATTTGATGAAACTCGACACGATTTCCTCCGGTGTACTGGATATGGATGATGAAATTTCTATTTTTACATGGAATATAGGATATGCGGGAATGGACCGGGGTGCCTCTTCTTATACCGATGGTGGCAGGCAGTTAAGCACTTCCGAACTTGCGGTTGCGAATAATCTGGATGAAATTGGAAAGCTCCTGAAGAGAATGAATTCCGATATACTTTTGCTGCAAGAGGTTGACAAGGATTCTGACAGAACTTTCCGCATCGATCAGGAGGAAAAACTGTCGCTTGGCCTGGATGGTTATTTCAAAACATACACTTACGATTATAAAATAGATTTCTATCCTCTTCCTCTCGATAAAATGATGGGGAAGATACACAGCGGTTTTTTGACGATGGGAAAAGTCACTCCGGATGAAGTGCTCAGATATCGAATAATAAAAGAAGAAAGCTGGCCTGCGAGTGTTTTTTCTAAGGATGAATGTGTTCTTGTCTGGGAATACGGGTTGATCAACGGTAAAAAGCTCGTCGTATACAATATAAACATGTCCGGGTATGAAAAATTGGAATCGCTTATGAAAGGTTTAAATTTTATAAGAGGCATGCTGCTTGAGGATTATCTCGACGGCAACTATGCGGTAGCCGGCGGTGATTGGGGAATAACTCTTCCCGGTTATGTGAAACAGGACTTGGAATCGAAATGCGGACTTTTGTCTTTTTCAGAAAAAATCAGCGATGACTGGACGCCTGCCGGATGGAGTTGGGCTTATCCGTATGATTATCCGTCCGTGCGTTCCGCTTCGACACCTTATGGAAGTGAAACCTGTTTATCCACAGTCGATGGCTTTTTGGTTTCTCCAAACCTGTCTGTAACGAATATTAATTCTTTCGGTCTCCTCTTCGAGAACTCCGACCACAACCCTTTGGAAATAACCGTTAAATTCAATTGACGGTTTTATTCGCCGTATTTATCCGAACACATCTGCGATGTTTGGCAAATCTTAAATACCGAACTTTATAAAGAGAAAACTTTCCTCCGTTGGTTGTGACTTAAGCGGATTTTCTCATCCTTTGATATCAGCTTCAAAAATAAAGGTTTTTTCCTTAATATGAAATACTTGACATAATAAAAGAGTAGTGTTATAATAAACTATAACAGTAATCATCGATATGAGTGATACTAAAGGGGTGATGTTGTGTCAAAATTCAAAATGGCTCTTTTTTCAATAGCTTTGATAATATTGTTTGTGACTTTTATAAGCAGCGATAACATTGTTTCCAAGGCTTTTATAAACATCATAAGGGGTATGATAATATGAGAAAACTGATCGGTTTTTCTTCCTTTTTGTTGATATACGCTTTTTTATCAGCGCTGACTTCTACGAAGAAATTTATCAACTCTTTCTCTTTTTCCGCAGGCACCTCGAATTAACCGTTGTCCTTTAACGAATGGAAATCAAATACCGAAAACTCGCAAAATCAAATGGAGGTACTTAAATGTCTAGAAAAAGCTTTTTTTTAACTGTTTTTTTATCTTTGATCGTATTTTCATCGCTTTTCTCCACTTCAAGAATTGAAGAGCACGAATACGATTTTCAGAAAATTAAAAATCTTTATCTTTCAAGTTCTTTCGGAGAGATAACCGTTGATACCTGGCAGAAGTCATACGCGCATTTGAGGATAGAAAAATGGGTAGAGGGTATTGGTGATCACGAGAAATTTCTGGATGAACTGAAATTAGTGGAAATATATGCCGGAAATACTCTGAGGCTGGAACAAAAAATTCCGGAAAACAGGGTTTTTTTCAAATCCTTCGGCGTGAAAATAACAATGTATGTTCCAGAAAGTTACGGTGAATATTTTGAAATAAAAAATTCATTCGGAAATATTCAAGTGACAGGGTTGAAATCCAAAACATGCGTGAGCAATTCAAGTGGTGAGATTGAAGTCAGTGATATCGATTCGGATGTTATTGCAGGCAATTCTTTCGGCAGCGTGAGGATCGAAAATATCAGGGGAAATGTTCAGATATCGAATTCAAGCGGCGAGATAAACGCTTCGAACGTAGACGGCGATATTTACGTTAAAAATTCATTCGGAAAAGTCAATATCAGGAAAATCGGAGGCAAAGTTGAAGTTGAAAGCAGCAGCAATCCAATCACGGTTGAAGATGCCGGTAATGGGGTAAATGTAAAAAACTCTTTCGGTGAAATAATTCTGAGATCGGTGGCTGGCAACATCCATGCCAAAAGCAGCAATGGCAGAATAAGTGTCGAAATGAAGAAAAACCTCGGTGAAAGCTATTTAGGGCTTGCTGAACAACTCCAAGATTCTCATAAAAAGAGGAACACGAGGGTAAAAATGGTATAATAGATGCATGAAAAAGTGACAAAAACAGACAAAAGTCATGCATCTGAGGTGAGAAATGTACAGCGGAAGAAATTTAAAACAGCAGGAACTTGAAGGAATTGTAAACGACTTTAACATAAAACTGGACTCGGATAATCGCTGGGTAAAGATGAGTAGAATGATACCCTGGGGAGAAATAGAAGAGAAATATGCTAAGACATTCAGAAATAAGAGAAACGACGGAAGACGTGCGAAAAGAGCCCGGGTGGCAATAGGATCGTTGCTGGTGCAGCAAATCCTGAAACTTACAGACCGTGAAACAGTACAGATGATAAAGGAAAATCCGTATATACAGTATTTTCTGGGATACAACGAATTCAGGATGAAAGCACCGTTTGATGCGAGTACCATGGTGCATTTCAGAAAAAGATTCAGTGTAAAAATAATAGCGGAAATCAACGACATGATACTTGAAAAGATGAGAAGTGAGGAAACTCAAAAGAAGAACGATGATGATGACGATGATATAACATCCGGACAGAACACCTGTCCGGATGAAGAGACAAAAAAAGAAGAAAAAGATGGGAATCAGGGAAAACTCATGTTGGATGCCACTTGCGTACCCGCGGACATAAGATATCCAACTGATTTATCGTTACTGAACGAAGGCAGAGAAAAAATAGAGAACATGATAGACATAGCGTGGGAAAAGTTGAAAGAAACCGGGAGAGTCAAACCCAGGACGTACAGGCTCAAAGCGAGAAAATCATATCTGGCAACGGCGAAAAAACCGGGGCACAGAGGAATACGAAATGCAATTAAAAGCCAATTACAGTATCTGGGAAGGGACTTGAACATACTGGACGAACTGTTAAAAGAAAACAGCGAGAGGGAAGAAAACAACCTGCTCAACGACAAACAGACAGAAACGGTTTCGATAATCCGAACCTTGTATACACAACAGAAACAGATGCACGAAAGCAGGATACACCGGATAAAAGACAGAATAGTAAGTATAAGCCAGTTCTGGGTAAGACCGATAGTAAGAGGGAAGGCAAAATCACCGGTAGAATTCGGAGCCAAACTGGAGATAAGTGTAGTGGATGGATTCACAGGGATAGAAAAGATAAGCTGGGACAACTTCAACGAGGGACAGGGGCTTATTGAATCCGTGGAACGTTACAGGGCAAAATACGGATATTATCCCGAGTCGGTGCTGGCGGACAAACTGTACAGAAACAGAAAAAACCTGGAATATTGCAAAGAACACGGGATACGGCTCAGCGGACCCAGACTCGGCAGACCGCCGAAAGATGAAAAAAAGACGAAAGAGCACAAAAAACTTGAATATCTGGACACATGTGAAAGAAACGCGGTGGAAGGCAAATTCGGAGAAGGAAAGAGAAGATACACATTGGAACTGAACAAAATGAAACTCAGAGAAACCTCCGAAACATCGATAGGAATGAACATTTTAACCATGAACATCATGGCTTACTACCGGAGGTCTCTGAAATTTTTGTTTATTTTTTTCATTTTGTCAAAAATATCCGATTTTTTCGATTTCCGACAGAAATTTGCCTCAAAAAGAGTTTGCTTTACCCTTTGTTGTTAATATATCATTACTGAATTTCCGGGTTTTCTTGTTGTTCAGCAAGCCCTATTTAACGGGTGAATTGGAAACCTCGTTCGGAGATGTGTATCTTGACGGTTTTACGGGTGATATGAGCATAAAAAGCAGTAGCGGGAAAATAGATGTAAAAAATTTCGATGGCGTACTGAATGTAAAAAACTCTTTCGGCGGAATAAACATAATCAACTGTAATCTGCGTAATGGAAATCACAGTGTGGAAACGAGCAGCGGTGAAATAAATGCGGCGGTGAAATTTCCGGAATCGGGAAAAGCCAAATTCATAACCAGTTTTGATGATATAAGGTTATCGGTCGCCAAAGAAGAATCTTTTTGTTTAGCCGCTAAAACTTCTTTCGGAGACGTTAAAATAAGGAATCTGAGTGTTATGGAAAATGAAGACGGCAAAAGATTTGTGAACGGTGGTGGAGATTTCATGCTGGATTTGAAAACTTCCAGCGGGGATGTGGTGGTGTCAGGAGAATAATTCAACTTCGTTGTAGAACCAAAAACAGATTTTGAATCCTTTTCCGATTGTGGATGTAATTTCAAAATGTCCGTTAAGTTCTTCTACACGTTCTTTCATAGCGGACAAACCGAATCCGGGTATTATCTTTTCACAGCCTTTCCCGTTGTCCTCAAGAGTGAAGAAAATTTTAAAATTGTACTCGCTGAGCGAGAAATTGAATACCGAGGCATTACCGTGCTTTATACCATTTGTAAGTCCTTCCTGTAAAGCACGGTATATTATTTTCTGCATTTTTCCGTTTATCTCGTTTGTCGTATTTATATTGGTTATTACTTTTATTCCGGTATGTGCTTCCGCTTCTTTAGTCAACGCGCTTATTGCGGCACTGAAATCGAGAACGTTGTTTCCTTCTTTGAGTGTTCTTACGGAAGTCCTTATGCAGTCGAGTCCTATTCTTATCTGTTCCTGAGCCTGTTCTATTTTGAGAATCGCCGTATCCTTATCTCTGTCCATAAGTCTCTTTGCCGCCTCAATCTGCACTATTACCGCGGTAAGCGCATGCCCTACGCTGTCATGGATTTCACGGGCAATTCTGTTCCGTTCACGGAGAATAGTCATCTCTTCAAGGGCCAGCGATGACTGTCTTAAATTCTTGTAAGCTTTCTCAAGCAACTCCTTCTGCTCGTTGAGCAATTTCGTCGAAGATCTCAAATTCTTTCTCTTGTCGTTTAGCTTGACCACGAAGGCCATGAAGAAAAATACAAGTGAGAAGCTCGCTATGTTTCTCCAAATGAGTACGGTTTCGTATCCGAAGAACAGTATTGAAAATATACATGCGAAAGTTGCGGCCGACGTGAAAAAAAATCCGAATCCGATTCCGAAAAACACTATGGATTCAGCAATCAGTATATCGAGCATGTAGAAAGAGAAATTTCCCGGATCATAAGATGAAATCCAGAACACGAAAGTCAGATCTATCAGAATCAGGCCAATCGAGAAATCTTTATAAGTATTTTTTCTGTGTGCGACAAAATGTCTGAAGGTATCGGTTATCAAGAGTATTATTGATATGAAAACCACCCTGTCGTGTTTCATAGGGGAATAAATCCACCACATTATCCACGTATACAGAAAAAAGAAGTATTGTATGTAATTTATGGTTTTAATGTAATACTCAAATTCATTTTCGCTGTTCTTTTTTAGTTTTTTCGATAAGAAAATCATATGCTATTTTAGCATAATTCACGGTATAAAGATTTTTATCTGATCCGTAATAACGCAAATCGCAAGTATCCACGGAAATGCACGGCGGCGATACGCCATCCGGTTCTGTTACAGACGAAAATCCCATACCGGGCGGATAACATGATTTTCAATCCCGGTACGGGTAATTACGATTACTGTACCCAGGTGGTTTAGCCGCCATGCACCTACCTGACTTTATGTATAGTTTTTTGAGAGAAGAGCACTCTACAGGCAGGCAGCGTCACATTCGGTCATATTTTATCTGTCTTCATTCTGAAAACGGGGAGATGCATAGGCGAAAGCGTGGTGAATGAATCGGAAGATACGCCCAGAAAATCCTTTCCGAACATATCGTATATGTTCGATGTCATGTTAAGCTGTGGAAGCCTTCCGACGAATCTTTCCCCATCGAAGAGGAAAGAGGTCTGAACGGGAGTGGCATACTTTCCTTCGGGAGTGAAATCTCCTCCGGCTGCGAATAGCACAAATACCGCCATTTCTCCGTTCAGAATTTCTTTTATGGTTTTTTTTGATTTCTCCATCACAAGCGGGAAAGGCGAAAGTGTCGGTACGGAATCATAAGTGCCGCCTGCCGATCCCGTGTGTTCGAGTTTGAAATCTCTCGCGGTTTTTTTATCGGTATAGGGAGTTTTCAATATTCCGTTTTCTATCAGCGGGTATCTGAAGTTTTCGTTCAGCGTTCCTTCGGTGTCGAAAAACGGCCAAAACACGCCATCTTCGGGTGAAAGAGATTGATACAGGGTGAAATCTTCCGAAAACAATTTCTGTCCGATTTTTCCCGAGAATATCGAACCGCCGGTTCCGTATTTCAATCCGTTGAGTTCCGAATACATCTTGCTTAAAAAGTCGCAGCCGAATGGAATCATGATTACCTTATGATAACCGTTTTCGATATCGGTATTTTTCCGCAACCCTTCGCATGTCATATTTGTCAACCTGACGAATTCGTCTTTATTCCATTTGTTTCCTTCGAATCCCACGAATCCGTCCATGAGGTTCGGAGAACTTTTTTCTTTCAGAAGCAGAGATGATTCCAGCCTCGAAACAATGCTCTCAAGATCCAGGCCGATATCATTTTTCAGACAGACCTCTTCATTTACGTAATTTATCTTGTTAGAAAATATGAACCCGGGATTATCACGCTTCAAATCTTTGAGCAACTCTTCGATTTCCGATGTGAAATCAGCTCCGTTTTCAAAATCGCTTTCTATGCGGACTGATTTTTTTGTGTTTCCGGTAACTTCATATTCATAAGGAATTTCAAGCGACAACGATTCCAGCGATTTTTCGAACATGCCATCCTCGTCATAAGCCCCTATGGCACCTGAAACGCCTATTTTACCGTGGTCGTATATTCTGAATCCCGTCTTGGTTATGTTTTTCTTTCTTATGGATTCTATTTCACCTTGAACTATGTTAAGCGATGTCTCTTCGGTTTTTATGGAATATTTTTCTCTTATCATGTATACTCACCCCTTCATTGAACGTTTAGGTTGTTTACTCTCACATAAGGGCCACCAAATGCCACTGGCAGAGGGTACTGCTCCATTTTGCCACAGCCTCCGATTACGAAAGAATGCAATTTAACTCTGTCGGAAACACCGTCAATTTCGTTCAGTGTTTCAAAGACATTTCCGGTTATTACGGATATTTTCAACGGCTCGGCCACAGTGCCGTTCCTTATGGCATAAGCAAGAGACGGTGCTATTGTGAAAGTGGTCATACCCGATCCGTGTTTTATGGTTTCAACGAGTATGCCGTTTTCGATTTCGGATATCAGCTCGCATATGTTTTTTTCTCCGCCTTCGATATAGGTGGTGGTCATTCTGACTATCGGTTCGAATTCAAAATCCTTCGCCCGGGCATTTCCGGTGAGTTCTTCATTCAAATCCACCGCGGTTGAGGCACTGTGCAGCCTTCCCGCTAGAATTCCCTTTTTTATAAGATAGGTTTTCCTGGTTTTTGTCCCCTCGTCGTCAAAAGTCACGTGCCCGCTTCCCGCAGGTTCTCCGTCATCTATTATAGACAGAATATCCGCTCCTACGGCTTTTCCTGTTTCCCATTCTTTTTTCATCGTTTCATCGCCTACCATGAAATCGGATTCGCTTTTATGCCCGAAACTTTCGTGGGCGAATACGCCGGCAGCCAACGGAGACAGTATCACCGTGTATTTGCCCGGTTCTATCTCCTGCGCATCTTTTAAAAATTCCACCGATTTTTCGAATTTGAATTCCAGGCTCTCTTCGTTATTTTTAAGACCTTCAAATAAATCCGAAGTGCATTCGAAATTTTCGGAGAACAATTTGTCTTTGTCCTTCAAATCGAAATGTATTCTTATCCCCGATATCTGGTAATCGTATGACAGATTCGCGCCCTTGCTCGAATAAAACTCCTTGGTTTTCCTGCTGTCTACATAATGACTTTTTAAGTTGGATATGTATTCTCTGTCTTTTATAATCGAAGTGTACTTTATCAGCAGCTCTTTCTTTTCGTCAAGAGGAATGCACGATATGTTTCTTTCCGGGTCTTTGAATTCACAATAATCTCCGGTATTCGTCTCGAATTTCAGAACTACGGGGTTTTTACCTATCAATTCGTTTTTTTCGGCGAGTTTTGACAGAGAATCGATTTCTTTTTGAAGTCCCTCTATGTCGGAGGTCGAAGAGTAATACCATTTTTTGCCGTCAAATATTCTTATGAAGGCGCCTGAATAGCTTTTTTCCCTTATTTCATCCAATTTGCCGTTGGTCAATGTGATTTTAGTTTCGTAAACGTTTTCTATTCGTATATCCGAATACAGATTTTCTGGAAAAATAAACATTTTTATCCCCTCCCAATGAAGATTTTAGTACAGGGATTTTAGCCATTGTCAACAGTGTAAAAATTGAAAATAATGTAAACATAGTAAAAAAACAGGGGTTAACTCCCGATTGTCCGGTTACTGTGGTAAAATCTATATGGAAATGACCGTCGGAATAAAATCATGTCAGTTCCTGTTGTCCTGAAAACTTATTTACTCGTTTTCGTATTTATAGAAAATACATGCGGTTTATATGTGGACTGAAACACCTGTTAAAATTCATTTCGGGGGGGTGGTTTGGTGAAAATTGGAGAATTTTCGAAGATGTTCGACACTTCGATAGATACGATACGATTTTACGTTGAAAGCGGATTGCTTTTGCCTGAAAAAGTTCACAATCAGAGAATTTTCGATACGAAATGTGTGTCGGATATGCGTTTGATACAGAAGTATAAAGATATGAAATTCACAATAGCCGATATCAAGAAAATATTCTCTCTTAAAAGACTCACGGGTTTTATCGGATACCATGGCGAATATTATCTCGGTATGCTCTCCGGAAAGCGCGACGAACTCGTGAACGAAATGAACAACATAACCAATTCCATCGAAACTATTGACAGGGAAATGCAAGTTTACACAAAATTATCGCAGAAAAAAGCGAAAAAAAATTTTTTTGGAATTCCCCTTCCCTTCATATCGTATTTAGCATGCCCTTTTTGCGGAGAGAATTTATTTCTCGATAAGGCAAGCATAGAGGATAATAAGATAATGAACGGGGATCTTAGCTGTTCTTGCGGTTACCATGCAGCCATTCTGGAAGGAATAATAGTCGTAGGGGACAGGGAAACGAAAAAAGAAGACGATGTGGATTTGGATGAAGTTTTCAGGGATATATACACGGATGATAATGCTGAAGAACTTGAAAAAGCTTTCAGAAGTCATGATTGGTATATGAGGAGAATAGAATTCGATAAACTGGACGGCAAGCTGATACTCAGATGGGGAACCGGAGAAGGTGTGTTGCTGAGATATTTTATCGAAAATCTGAAGAGTTTCAGGAATTCTTTCTATGTTGCGACTGATAACAGGTATGCTCTGCTTAAGAGGGTTAAGGAAACCATGGAAAAAATAACCGATGATGGGGTCAACGTGGTTTTTGTCGTGGCGGAATACGATGAGATACCTTTGAAAAGGGAATCCGCGGATATGATTATCGATACTTTTTCATCTACCGATATGATATTTGAAAAGGGCATAAACGGGTTGGAAAGGATTGCCCAATATCTTAAAAAGGGTGGATTATGGTATGGAGGCTATCTTTATTTTGAAAAGCCCATACCGATGAGTATGTACAAACACAATGAAAATATGAATAAGCTCACTCTTGAGTATTTGGAAGAACAGTTTTCCGGATTTTCAAAGAAAAATTCTTCAAAAATAGCGGAATTCAAATTCGATACGGACAAAAGCCTGGGTTTTAAAGCGGATGTGAATGCCGGATATTGGATGTATTATGGAGAAAAGAAATAATTAAAGGTGAAAGAATGAAGATAGGTGATTTTTCAAAGAAATTTGATATTTCCATAGATACCGTAAGGTATTATGTGGAAAACGGGTTGCTTCTGCCTGAAAAGGTTCATAATCAGAGGAGATTCGATGAGAGATGCGTTAAAGATATGAATTTGATAATAGAATTGAAAGCCATGAAATTTTCGATATCTGATATTAAGAAGATGTTCTCGCTTCTCAGGCTTACCAACCTCGCTGATGAGCATTACAAGGATTATTACCTGACTTTGTTCAGGAATAAGAAAAAGGAACTGAATTCCGAAATCGAAGAACTGAAGGAGTCGGTGAATCTAATCGACGATAAGATGACAGAAATCGAAGATATAGCTTTTGAGAAAATCCTCAGAAAAAATGGCGTGCCTTTGAGTTTTTTCGCATACCTCTACTGTCCCGAGTGCGGTAATTGCTTGAAACTCAATAATGCTTCCGTGGTCGAGAACCAGGTTTTCAACGGGAGCCTTAACTGTGAATGCGGCTACTGTGCGCATATAAAGGACGGAATAATAATAACCGACTCGGCCATAGTCGAAAACAGCGATGCTTTCAACGTTGAGGCTTTTTTCTTCCAATCCATAAGGAAAGCCGATCCGATATACATAAGCCATGTTTCACGGTGTTTGGAATGGCTTTATAAAAGACTTCCCAGAGGCGGATTGAAAGGGAAAAAGATACTTGAAGCGGGTACCGGTTTCGGGATTTTTCTCAAAGAGTTTGTACTCAGGAATTCTGATTTCGACGGTGAGTATTACATCGCATGCGATATATACCATGATATACTCAGCCATCTTAAAAACAGTATAGAACAAACTTACAATACCGACGCAAAGGTAATATACATATCGTCGGACTTTAAAAAGCTGCCGCTAAAATCGAATTCGATGGATTTGGTATTCGATGTATTCGGCACGAGTACACATAAACTGTATGACCCTTCTGCCGCTGTGGAATCACTCGCCAAATATCTGAATCCTGATGGCTATTGGTATGGATCGTATAAACATGTGATTCCGGGTGAGGCTTTTTTCAAAGAGGGTTTCAAACGGTGTGAAAGTCTTATGAGACTCGACTATATAAAAACTGAGCTTGAATACTTCAGGCAGATCGAATCTTCCGATATCGGAAGTACGCAGAACATAGGTGAGTATGCCAAAGTTATGAAAGATGGCTCTGTTTTAAACTTCTGGACTTTCATAGGCTGCAAGAAGTGATATAATATGGAGAATGAATATTTAAAACAGGGGGGGAATATGAAAAAGATTTTATTTGTGGGTTTGATGCTTTCTTTCTTTCTGACTTTTCTGGGTGTTAATTATGTACCGCTTAGCTTCAACAACTCGGAAATTTCAATAACCATAAAACCCGAACAGATACAGGGAATACAGATGTACGAAATCAGGGTGGAGAATTTAACCGGCTATGATATGGAGATTTATTGGGATAAGAGTTATATTACCGACAATTTGGGCAACAGTTCGGATATTATTTTGAACGAGACCCTCCAGTCGGGGAATTACGAACAGCAATATCCCACGCTCGTATTTTCGAAAGGTGTTATGGAAAAGTACATTCTTCCGAGAACGCACGCTTCAGGAGATGTTTTGTACAATTCGAATCTTGAGGATAAAAGCATACGCATTTTCCTGAAATACGACATAGACGGTATCGAAAGGGAAGTATTCGGTAATCTGAAATTCAGCGCAGCCAAAGAAAAAGGTCCCATGGACGATGCCTGGCCCTGGATAATAGGCGGTGTCGGAGTGGCGGCGGTCATAGGGATAATTTTACTGCAGAAAGGTCCATGATATACAATCGTTTTTTGAATGAACGGGTGGTTTAAAATTGAATAAGCTCGAAACAAAAAGCTCGGAGATGAATTTCAAAACTTCGAACAAGAAGGTATTGAACAAGGTTGTGGTGTACGAAAAAGCCATGAAGCTTTGTAAAACCGGTTTGAATCAAAATCAGGTATTCGAAAAGATTCTCTGTGAACTATCCGCCGACAAGGTCAGCAGGATATGTGATGAAATGAGAAGTGGAAAGGGTTATTCGTGCACCGAAAAAGAGGCAAGGGAAATATTTTCGATTGTCGATGAGGTTTTTATTAGAGAGAGCGAAACTGTCGAGGAAATAGAATCGGTTAAAAGGTATAAAAAATCTTTCCTGCTTGTGGCTTTTGTAAGTTTGATACTGTTTTTGGTTTCGGTTTCTTTCTTTATGCAGTTGATGTTTTGATTGGGAGAATGAAAATGAGAAAAAAGAATTTGGTTTTCATGGTTTCGGTGTTTTTAATATGTCTTTTTTTGGCCTCGTGCAATACCCTCGAATACATACAAACTCCGGAAGATGCTATAAATACGGTTTACACCCTCTCGGTAATATCCGCAGTCGCCCTTGCCTATTTCAAATTCAAATGATATGACGAAAAGTTTCTCCGGTATGGAAATTCCGGTTCTCTTCGATCACATGAATCTTTATTTTATACTTCTTTTTCTTAATGTTTCTTGATCTTTCGAAAAAGACAAAAAATATTGAAAGTTTAAAATCTCACTGAAACTTAATCTATTCAGGAGGTTTTAAAATGAAGAAGTTTATTATTCTTGGGCTCATAGCACTTATCAGCTTGACGACTTTTGCCGGGACTCTCGCGATTAAAGGATCCAACACGGTGTTTCCAATTGCACAGCTTTGGGTGGAAGAACTCGGAAAGATCAATCCGGATCTCAATATCACCCTTGAAGGTGCGGGTTCTACAACCGGAATTACCGGTCTGTTCAACGAAACAGCGGATATAGCAAACACCAGCAGATGGATGAAGGATAAAGAATTTACCAAAATGCACGAAGAAGGGAAATACTTCCTGCCTTTCGTACTTGCTTATGACGGAATAGCAATAGTCGTAAACAACACACTCGGTATCGATGAGATAAGCATAGAAACTCTCAGAGATATTTACACGGGCAAGATAAAGACATGGAATCAGATTGACAGCAACCTTCCCAAAAAAGAAATAGTATTCTACACGAGAAATACTGCTTCCGGAACATATGAGACTTTTTCCGAACTGGTACTCGCAGGAGAAAAGATGGACCCCAGAGCGAGAATGGTCGAATCCACACAGTTTGAAATAGACACCGTGAGCATCAACCCTTATGCGATAGCATACGTGGGAGTCGGATACGTAAGCGAAAAAATCAAAGTTCTGAAACTCAACGGAGTTCTTCCCACGAAATCAAATATACTTACTGGAAATTACCCTCTTTCAAGACCCCTTTTCATGTGGATAAATGCGACAGAAGGCTTCCCGAAAAGCGGAGAGATCAAGGAATATCTCACCTTCGGTTTCTCGAAACTCGGACAGGAACTCGTTGAAAAAGCCGGATTTGTTTCAGCTTACGGCCAATAATAAAAAGGACATCAGAAATAAAGGTTGAGAAATCAGATGTATGCCCTGGTGATAAGCGGTGCCGGGGCATGCTTTTTGTGAGAAGATTTTTAATTCGTGGAGGTATTAATCCATGCCGATCAGAGAGATAAAACACAGGATGAATTCTGTCGCAATAACCGCAATAGCTTTTACCGGTATAATTGTTTTGATTTTACTTTTTTCTTTCATAATTCAGGAAGCTGTCCCGGCTATTTCCGAAGTCGGAACGAAACTTTTCACAGGCAGATACTGGTACCCTACTTATGAAGATGATCCCGAATTCGGCCTGCTGCCGATGATAGTCGGGTCACTGGAAGTAACAGGACTTACCTGTCTTTTTGTGCTTCCGCTTGGCTACCTGCTCGCATTTTTTTTGTTCGAATATGCCAGACCAACCGAAAAAAGGATAATAAAATCGGCAATAGATTTGCTGTCGGGAGTTCCTTCGGTTGTCATAGGTGCTTTCATGCTGATATACGTATCACCTTTGATGTTTAAATTTGAAATATATTCTCCGGAAAATCTGCTGCTGGCAGCTATAGGGCTCACGATACTTTCGTTGCCATATACCGCCTCACTCATGGAGGAGTCGTTGAGCTCGGTTGACAAATCCTTGAAAGAAGGCGCGCTCGCTTTGGGTACCACGAGATTTACCGCCGGATTCAGAGTGGTTTCCAAAGCGGCGATATCGGGTATTCTGAATGCGGTAATACTCACTGTAAACAGGGTGATAGGAGAAACCATGGTCGTGCTTATGGTAGCCGGAGGAGCCGCGATTTTTCCCGAATCCCTTTTCGATCCGGTACGAACGCTCACGGCTTCCATAGCGAGTGAAATGGGCGAAGTGGCGCAGCACAGTACCCATTATTCGGCACTTTTTGCCGCGGGGCTGATATTGCTGGTTTTTTCTTTCATACTGACCATTCTTGCCGGATGGATTTCCAAAAAGAACAGACATGTTTGATTTAAATAGAATCGTTTTTTCATATAATAAATACGGAATGTGCGGAAGGTGATGGTTGAAATTGAAAAAGGATCTCGTCATATCGAATATTTTCAGAATAGTGAGCTATTTCATATTCACAATAGTCTTAATGATTTTCGTACTCACCATTGGAAATGGTATATCTTATTTCAGCTTTGATTTTTTCACCAAAGCACCGATGGATGGAATGACCGCCGGAGGAATATTACCCGCAATTCTGGGCTCACTTTCGGTTTTAGCGCTGTCTTTATTATTTTCGATACCTATAGGTATGTTCACCGGTATTTATCTTGCGGAATACGGTGGCAGGAGTGCTATGGCGCAATTAATCATGACTGCCATAACGTCGCTTGCCGGAGTGCCTTCCGTGGTGTTCGGCCTTTTCGGTCTTTCTTTATTCTGCATTACATTCGGATTCAGAACATCTCTGATAGCGGGAAGTCTGACTTTGAGCATAATGACTTTGCCTGTAATAGCATCTACGGTAAATGAAGCTTTAAAGGCTATTCCGAGAACCGTAAGGGAAAGCGCATACGCACTCGGTGCGAAGAAAACGGAAGTTATATTCAAAGTTCTGATACCGTATGCCAGGAGCAGAATACTAACTGCAATACTCATAGGCGGAGGTAGAGTGATAGGTGAAACTGCACCCATTCTGCTTACCGGAGCGATTTTCTTTTCCACGGCATTGCCAAATTCGATAATGGATCCGGTTATGACTTTGCCATCACACATATATTACATATCGATGGCGTACGGAGAAAACGCACAATGGATGGCAAAGGGCACATCCGCATTTTTGATGATTTTTGTTCTGATAATTTACGGAATAGCGTTCAAAGTTAGGAGGAAAATGAATGAGCGATAAAAACAGACCGATAATAGAGGTGAAAAACTTTTACGGATATTACGGTGAAAAGGCAGGGTTGAAAGACGTCAACTTTAATTTTCTGAGTAAGAAGATAACTGCGATAATAGGGCCTTCCGGATGCGGTAAATCCACTCTGCTGAGAAGCATAAACAGGATGAACGACGAAATTCCCGTATATCATACCGAAGGTGATATACTATATGAAGGTAAAAACGTTTACGACTCTGATGTCGATCTGACGGTTATGAGAAAGAAGGTTGGAATGGTTTTTCAAAAACCCACGCCTTTTCCGATGTCTATTTACGATAACGTAGCTTTTGGTCCGAGAATACATGGTCTCAGGAATAAGCAGAAGATTGAGGAAATAGTCGAGAATTCTTTGAAACAGGCATCTCTCTGGGATGAGGTAAAGGATGAATTGTTCAAATCCGCGTATTCGCTTTCCGGTGGGCAGCAGCAGAGATTGTGCATAGCGAGGGCTTTGGCCGTGGATCCTGAAGTGATATTGCTTGATGAACCTACTTCCGCACTTGACCCTATAGCGACGCAGAATATAGAAGTGCTTCTCGAAGAACTTTCGGAAAACTACACGATAATAATCGTCACCCATAACCTTGCACAGGCAGTCAGGATATCGGATTACATGCTTTTCATGTACAGGGGAGAGCTTATCGAATCGGGAGCGACTTCGGCCATCGTGAAACAACCGGAAAACAAACTTACAGAACAATATCTCAACGGTAAAATAGGTTAGGAGGAAAATATGGAGACTATTCACTTTGAAAATGAAATGCTGATTCTGAAAGCGGAAATCTCGAAATTACTCTCTCTGGTTCTCGAATCTTTTGAAATGTCTATAAGGGCTATTGAAGATTCGGATGAAAGAATGGCCCTCAGGGTAATTGAACTGGATGACCCCATAGATGAGATGAACAGAAATGTAGAAGAATCTGTATACACTATAATTGCGAGATTCAACCCCATAGGCAAAGATCTGAGATATGCCATTTCCATGATTAAATTTTCCAACAACCTCGAAAGAATCGGGGATCTTTCGGTTAACATAGCACAGAAAGCCCTGAACATATACAAAACACACGTTTCGCTCGACCAGACCAAAGAACTGAAAGAGATGATAGGCACGTCGATGCAGATGATCAAGGACTCTTTTGCGGCATTCGGGGAAAGAAACGTTGAAAAAGCCATAGAAGTATGGAAAACCGATAACACCATAGATGAGCTCGAAAGGGTAATAGACAATTATGTCATCGACAATCTTAAAACCGATGCTCTTGACAGCAGAGTAGTGCCTGCCATTATTTTACTCGCGAGAGATATAGAAAGAATAGCCGATCATGCCACAAATCTTTGTGAAGAAATCGTATACATAGAAACCGGCAAGGGAATAAATGAGATGATTAAGGGGTGAAACCATGGCTTCCGTTCTGATCGTAGAAGATGACGAAGACATAAGAGACATAATGAAGACATATCTTTCCATAGAGGGATTTAATATTTTTGAGGCGGGGAGTCTCACCGAAATGAGGGCGGTTATGAACCGAATTACTCCCGATATCCTGCTTCTCGACATAATGCTTCCCGACGGCGAATCCACGGATGAACTTCCGTTTATAAGATCGAAAAACAGGGACACGGGAATCATTGTCATATCGGCCAGAGGCACGGACAGGGACAAGATATTCGGATTCAATTCCGGTGCCGACGACTACATTTCAAAACCGTTCAACCCGCGTGAAGTTGTGGCGAGGGTGAGGGCATTGCTGAAAAGGATAAGAAAAGATGAAGGGACTTTGATTTTTGACGGTCTTGAAATACTTCCCGACAATTACTGCGCGAGGCTGAACGATGAGATAAAGGAAATGACGGCGAAGGAATTTGAAATACTGTATCTTCTTGCGAGACAGCCTAAAAAAATATTCACACGTGCCGAAATAATAGATAAAGTTTGGTTTGACGACGAGTATATAACTGACAGGGTGATTGATGTGCACATAAGTGCCATAAGGTCAAAGCTCGGAAAAAACTGGATAAAAACGGTCAGAAATGTAGGGTATAAATTCAACAAAGACGGAGGATTGCTGAGCAAGGTGAGCAGTTCGTCCGGTGAAGATGAAAGCCAGGTCGGCGAACCGGATGAAGACGGTTTCGTTCAGGAGTAAAAATGAATTTAAACGATCTTTACCCTGTCAGTGAAGCTATTCTGCGGCTTGAATTGATGAAAATTGTTGAGATGAACAAAAAAGCCGCAGAAATGGGTTTCAACATTGGAAACGACATACTTTCGTCGATAAGCTTCAACACCTTCGACGAGCTTACGAGAGCCATTTTATCCGATAATGATTTTTCTCGCGAAGCCAACATATATTTTTTCAACGGCAACAGTATTTATTCGGGCATAATATACGACAGCTCCACAAAACTTCTGTTCATAAAAGATCTCTCGGAAATGGAATTGCTGAAAAAAGTCAAGGCGGATCTCATAACTTCGATTTCACATGAATTGAGAACGCCGCTTTCTGTTGCCATGGGAAACCTTCAGCTGATGAAAGATTTCTCTCAGGAAGAGAGTACTTCGCCTTATCTTATGAAACTCGATAAGTCTCTGAAAAAAATAGAGAAGATAATATCACAGCTTACCCTGCTTACGGCGGCGGAATTCGGTAATTATTCGCTGAAATTCGATATATTCGATACCGAAAACGTATTAAGGGAGGTGCTGGCAGATCTTGACATGAAGATAAAACGCAAGAATATTCAAATAGAATACACGATACTCGCTTCGACTATGAAAGCGGACAGATTCGTAATCTATACCCTGCTGAGAAATTTGATATCCAACGCGATTAAATATTCTTACAAGGATTCATTGATAACTGTATCGCTGTCGGATAAAAAAATAAGCGTCAAAGACAACGGCATAGGAATCAGGGACAACGAAAAGAACAGAATATTCGAGCGGTTTTTCAGGGGGACCGAAGCATCGAGGCATGCAAAAGGTTCAGGACTTGGATTGGCTATTGTGAAGTATTTATGCGAATTATGCGGCTATAAACTGAATCTGGAATCTAAATGGATGATAGGCTCGACATTCACGATAAAACTCGGTTGAAAAAACTTAAAACAGAAATTTGAGTACAAATTAGATAAACACTTCATTTTTCCTGTGTTTTATGATAGAATTATGGACAATGATAATAGTGAGTCTCTGTTGCAGTTATCAATAGAGAGACACAAGGAGGAATAGTATGAACAAAAAAGAATTAGTGGAAAAAATTTCCAAAGAAACGGGACTTACTCAGAAAGAGAGTGAGAAGTTTCTTAACGGATTCATGAAGATCACTTCCGAGAAGCTTGCAGAGGGTGAAGAAATAAGGCTGGTAGGATTCGGCACCTTCAAAGTTGTTGAAAAGAAAGAGAGAAAAGGTGTAAATCCCAAAACACTCAAACCTATCAACATTCCAGCACACAAAGCACCGAAATTCGTGCCCGGAAAAGATCTCAAAGACATCGTAAACAAATAATAGGGGTTAGGGGAATCATTTCATCTTCAGAAGTGGCATCATAAAAAAGAATGGTTTGGCTAAGGTGGTTAGGTTTCATCCTGTGCAAATGCATTCTTTTTATTTGAAGTCCGGCTGAAACTTTGGCTGGTAAGGATATATGGAACGAAAGCTGAAATGTAAGCGGGTACCTGAATATTGAAAACTATAAAAAGCTCGGTTATCCGGGCTTTTTGTTCATACAAAGGGGTGTGAATAGAATGCAGAGACAAAAGGCTGTTGAAATGCTTGAAAGATACGTGACTACGGAACATATCAAAACACATTCCCTCGCCGTGGAATGTGTCATGAAATCCCTGGCGCTGAAATTTGCCCCGGAAGATATCGAAAAATGGGCTATAACGGGATTACTTCACGATCTTGACAATGATGTATGCGGCTGGCAGGATGATATGGGCAGACACGGTCCAAAAACCGTCGAAATATTGAAATCCGAGAATTTCGGGGACGATCAGATGTATCATGCGATATTAGCCCATAACAAGGCAACAGGCATCGAACGTGAATCGATATTCGACAAGGCTCTTTATGCGGCAGACCCGATAACGGGCTTCATAACCGCCATAGCCCTGGTATACCCCGATAAAAAGCTTGCAAGCGTCAAACTCAAGTCCATAACCAAGAGGATGAAAGAAAAGCGTTTCGCCGCGGGAGCGGACAGAGAAGCGATGATGTCGATAGAGGAATTGGGAATATCTTTCGAAGAATTCGCACAATTGGCACTCGATGCGATGAATGAGATATCGGATGAACTCGGTTTGTGAACCTTTGCGTAAACCCCGGTAACACTTCCGGGTTTATTTGATTAAAAAACTGCCGGAAAGGAATGTCGATATGTTTTTACTGAAAGTATTTTTGACTTTTTTCAAAATATCCGCCCTGACTCTCGGTGGCGGGTATGCCATGGTCCCGGTCATACAGAAGAATTTGGAAAACAAGGGTTGGATGACTACGGAAGATTTTTACAATTTGCTCACGCTCGCGCAGGCTTTGCCCGGTCCGATAGCGTTTAACACTTCCTGGATGGTGGGAAAACGTATCGCCGGAATGCCCGGGGCGGTGCTCGCGCCCGTAGCGGTTCTGTTGCCGCCTTTTTTCGCAATAGTGGCTGCTTCGAGCATAATAATGAGTTTTGGCGACAACGCATATGTGCAGGGATTTTTAAAAGGTGCATACGGTGCACTCATAGGAATGATAGCCGGACTCGTATTCAAACTTTATAAAAATCAAACCTGGAATATTTACAGGATAGTGCTGATCTGCGCTTCCATCGCTGTTGTCATATTTAAAGGGGATTTGATAATACCTCTTTTTGTTTTCATAATAATTTGCGACTACGTCAGGGAAATCAGAAGGGGAGATTGCCGATGATACAAATGATGCTGATGTTTTTCAAAATAGGGTTCATATCTTTCGGCGGGGGCTGGGCTATTGTAGGAATTATAAAAGACGAAGTCGTGAATGCCGGTTTTCTGACACTTGAACAGTTCAACGAAGCCGTGTCCGTTGCTCAGATGACTCCGGGCCCGGTTTCGGTAAATGTCGCCACCTATGTCGGATACAGCAGCTACGGATTGCTGGGTGCGATAATGAACACGGTATGCCTGGTGATGCCGTCAGTTATAATCTTTAATATAGTTCTACTGATTTTGAAAAAAATAAAAGTCGACAGAAAAAAACTGCTTTCCGCATTGAAAATGGGAACAGTGCTTATGCTGACGTATACCCTCATCGGACTGACCAACACGGTTATAAACAGGGCTGAATATATGACTTTCATAATTTCAGGGATTTCGTTTCTCCTTTTCATGTTCACGAAAATCGATCCCATATTCGTAATACTCGGCTCCGCTTTTCTTGGTGCGTTTGTTTTCGCTTAGCGCATCATGGCAAAAGGTCGAATTTAAAATTCGTGAAATCCGGTATGACAATATCCGCACCTTTCAGTACTGACGGGTCTCCTATTCCTATTACTTTCATGCCCGCAGCCAGTGCTCCGTCAATTCCCGCCTGGGCATCTTCGAAAACACAGCAGTATTGACTTTCAACACCGACCATATTTGCTGCCGTTAAGAACAGTTCGGGATCGGGTTTTATTCTTTTTATTTTGCTCACGTCCACTACCGCATCGAAATATTTCGATATGTTGAGTTTTTCGAGAACCATATTCGCATTTTTGCTTGCGGAGGCAAGTGCTGTGGGTATTTTTCTCGCTTTAACTTCGGTCAGGAATTCCTCTGCTCCGGCAATCATATCTTCGTGCGTAATACCCGCCAGGAATTCTTTGTACCAGTTGTTTTTTTCTTCCGCATACTCTTCCTTTTGTGCTTGGACAATGGATATCCCACCTATTTCAAGTAAAATTTCAAGTGATTGCATGCGGCTGATACCTTTCAGTGACTCATTGTCGGATTCGTTGAAATCGAAGCCGAGTTTTTTTGCCAGTTTTTTCCAGGCCAGGTAATGGTATTTTGCCGTATCCACTACGACTCCGTCCAAATCGAAAATACAAGCTTTTGTTTTCATAATCATCATTCCTTTTCTCTTTATACGGAATTTATTATATCATAATGTAATCGATTTCTATCATATTAAAAGCCTGTTGTAGGCGTATATAACTCCGATTGTGGTGAAATGTGAAAATATGGTTAATGCGGTTAAGCTGCGCCGCAATACGAAAACATCAAAAAAAAGGACACGGATAATTAATTATGCTATAATTTAGGAAATTCTATTAAACTTTTGGGGGGTATTTTATGTCCGATAAATTCAATTTGCAGGATAGGTTTTTAAATCATCTGAGAACACACAAAATAGGTATCAAAGTTTACCTTGTCAACGGTTTTCAGTTACAGGGAAAGGTTAAATCTTTCGATGCCTATACCATTTTACTTGAGGACGGGAAAAAGCAGAGCTTTGTTTTCAAGCATGCCGTGAGTACCATAATGCCTGATAGTTATGTGAAGCTTGAAAAACCGGCTGATGAGAACAATTCGGTTTCCGAAGACTGATAGGGCATAACAATACCTTTTCATGAAGGATGCTTAAAAAATTATTGGACAAAATAAAAAGATCTTATTTCATGGTGAATAAGATCTATTTGTTTTTACTGTTCGTTTTTTTGCTGACGGTTAATGCTGCTGCGGCTTTTCTTGGAGTCGTGGCTGTTTTTTTGTTGTTGATATTCGCAAGGCGTGTTCCGCTTGAGCCGAAAGACGATTACAGATTTGAAACACACATTTACAAGGTAAAATCCGAATACGATCTGAAATTGGATATATGGTATCCGAACGTTTATTCCGATAAGTACCCAACGGTGTTTTTTGCCCACGGCGGCGGATGGATATCCGGATTCAGGAATCAGCCCAACAACGTTTCCTGGAGCAAATACCTCGCTTCAAAGGGTTTTGCTGTTGTTTCCATAGATTACAGATATGGTCTTAACAACAGTATGGAAGACATACTCAGTGACTATTCGGATGCGCTCGCCTATATCAGAGAAAATGCCGCCGATTTTTCACTGGATACGGATAATCTCGCTCTCATGGGACTATCCGCGGGAGGACATCTTTCGCTCCTTTATTCGGCGTATTATTCATTTTGCGGATCTGTGGAGAAGATGAAAGGAATTAAATGTGTGGTGGCTTATTACGCCCCCTCCGATCTCAAAGAAATATTCAAAAAAGACAACAAATCGCTTTTCGCACGTTTTGCCACTATGGCTACGATGAAAGGGTTGCCGGATGAAATAGGTGATGTGTACGATTATTATTCGCCGATTCAATGGATCAGCACGAGAATGGTGCCGGTTTTCATCGCGCATGGTAAAATGGATAATGTGGTACCGTTTGAATCTTCGGTCAGAGTTGCCCGGAAACTTAAGAAATGTGATATACCATATAAATTTTTCGTCCATAAAAACGGAGGACATACTTTTGAGTTCATCCTGAAAGATTTCAAAACGGTCAGTATATTGGAGAATACCGTTAATTTCTTAAAGGGAATGTTGAAAAATGAGAGTAGATTTCAAGTACGATAAAGGGAAAATAAGTTTTCTTTCGGGATATATTTTCAAAGGAAGGAATTACAGATGCAATTATCTGAGATTCGCTTCCCGTTATTCAAAAGCCCGCGAAGGCACGGAAACCATAGAAGTGCATCATTTTCAGCCGAAAAGCGAACCCAAAGCCTCGGCGATAATCATGCAGGGACTTGGAAGCAGAAATGTGAAATTCCTGCTATGGATGGCCACACACCTTTCTTCGGCCGGAATCAGTTCTTCAGTTATAATTCCTCCGGGAAATTACACGAGGGTGGAAAATGGTTCCGTCAGCGGCAAAAATTATTTATGGCCGGATATCAACGTTATGGTTCCCACCTGGGAACATGCGATAGTCGACGTCATGACCACAATTGATTTACTTGAGCAGGAAAAGATGTGGTTGAGCAACAACTGCATAGTGGGTTATTGCCTTGGCGGAATGATATCCTGCATGGTTTCCGCTCTCGATGAAAGGATAAAAGAAACCATAATGGTTGCCACCGGGGGACATATGGGCAAAATAATGCACGAATCCAGAACGACTAAATTCGCGCGTAAACTTATGGATCAGGGATATGGCGATGAGTATTTCATAAATGACAGGGATAAATTGTATGAAACTTACGAAAAGCAGTTGATCATGATAAATTCCATGACTCTCGACCAGATAATCGATGATGAAGACATACACCCGATGCTCAAGATAGACCCGCTCACATACGCACACCTTCTTAAACAATCCAGGACGACTATAATAGATGCCCTTTTCGATGAGACTCTTCCCATAGATACCAGAAAAATGCTTTTCAAAGAACTTCCTGATGCCAAAAGAATGGTAATGCCATTCAGTCACGGGACATGGTTGCCGTTTGAATACCTGCTTGCGCTGTATATTCTCCACAGGATGAAAGTCAACGATAAAAATGCCAAAAAAATGCTTCTCCGCAAAGAAGAGCTCGAAGATCCCATAGACGATGATTTTTTAGGTAAAGTGTTAAAAAAAATCCGGTTTTAACCGGATTTAATTCTTTTAGGTGAGGTGTTACTTTTATATTTTGCCCTGTTTAAGAATCATCTGAAGGGTAGATAATTCACATCTTGTTTATATCATATTATTCGTCGAAAATCAAGAGGTTCTGCTAAAAAAAATATCTTGGAATATAAAAAATATATATATGAAACTATAAAATGTTTTTTCAACGCCTCGTATCGTTCAATTCATCGAGTTCGAGGTCGTCGCAGGCGATATAGTACATAAAATCGTTTTTTTTCGCGAAAGCTTCGAGCTGATTCCGTTTCTTGTTTTCCGTGATTCCGTGTTCATCGGTAAGGTATTCTATCATCATAACTGTTTTTCCGCTGTTTTTGAATTTTTTGAGATATTTGAGTCTGTATTCGATTTCTTCATCATCGTTTTTCCTGCCGTCTGAGAAAAGTAATTCTTCAACACCTATCCCGTCAACGTAGTCGAGTATTTCAGGTGCATATTCCAGAATATCTTCGGCATTTTGGAAGATTATGTAAAAATCGTTTTTATTTTCCGTATCGGTTTTTTTTCTTATCATTTCAATCAAACGCGACATACATGCGGCAGCTTCTTTTAACGATATTTCATGCTGCTCCGCCGACCAGTAATAGTAAGAGTCAACAGTATCGAGATATACGCCGCCGAAACCCTGGGATATGATTTTCGAGAGGTATTCCGATATTATATCCTGCCATTCATAATCCCAATATCTGACTTTGTAATTTCCCTCCCACCTGGGATTTTCGGTACCAAGCCACTCCGGTGGTGCGGAATGCCATGAATTTCTCCAGTAAAACCTGTAATCTTCCGCTTCTCCAATACTGAGATAGCACAACGGAATGATATCTGAATCTTTCAGATCTTTTATATCGCTTGCAGAATACATTCCGTCAGCAGATCCGTCTGACGAATAGTCTATTACCGCAATTTTGTATTCCGAAGAAATTATCTCTCCTATATCGGCACCGTTGATCACGTAACAGAAGCTGCCTGCTGAATCAAGATGATTTCCGGCTGAATATTGCAGGCATAACAACGAAAAAAATATCAGACAAAAAATCTTTCCCATAAATACCCCTTTCAGCATGAATGCGTATGAAATTCCATTTTAAAAAAGCTCTTTGCCCCCTTTATAGTATAATTCGGTAAAAACCTGGGGGGAAGTATGAAAATAGAGAAAAAATATATCAGGAATATCGTGATTATAATAATCTCCGGTTTTATTATATACGTTATTTTAAGTTTTTTTCAAGGTTTCGGAAAGATCTGCACTTCTTTTTCCGAATACAGAATTGAGTATTTTTTTTATTCTTTTTTCTGTATTTGCTTCACATGGATTATCGAAAGTGTTATGCTCAGGACAGCTTTCGGAGGAATAAAAAGAGTATCCCTGCCCAGATCTTTCAGAATAGCCATGATAACACAGTTTTTCAACCTTATCACTCCGTTTTATACTGGTGGACAGCCTTTCACGGTTTACTATTATTCAAAAGAGGGAATCGGATATGAAAAGTCTATTGCCGCCATACTCTATAAAACGTTTACGTTTCAAGTAGCCATTTCCATGCTGGGGATAATATGTCTTTCCTTCTTTTACGGTTCGGTTTCAACTTTGTCTGCAGGCATAGCCATGGCGGGAATAAGTATAAATCTGGGTATGGCATTGTTGATGTTCACGATAGGACGAAGCAGAAAAATCGGTAAAATAGTGACGGATTTTGTTTTGAAAATACTGTCGAAACTGAAGCTGATTAGGAATCCGGATAAGGTGAAAAATGAGATAGATAAAAGAACAGGAGAATTTATAAATACCTTCGATCAATTCGGAAGACAGTGGAAAATATTCGCAATGCTGTGTATTATGAATGCCGTTAATTACCTTATGTATGCTTTTTCGGCCGTTTTGATAATAATGGGTACGGGAGTTGAATTCTCTTTCGAGAATTTTGGAAAGGTGGTATTGATGAATATTTCTGCGAGCTCAATCCCGACACCCGGAACTTCGGGAGGTATCGAGGGACTTTTTTATCTTTTCATGGGCAAAATCACGTCTCCGGAGGAGATAACCCTTGCGATATTCCTGTGGAGAGCCGCATCGTATTATTTGAGCATACTGATATCGGCCATTTTCGTTTTCAGGGCTTTTTCAAAAGATGAGCACGACGTGTCTGAAATGTCTGAAAATCCGGAAAGGTAACATCGGACCGCATCAAAAGAAATTCAAATCGAATATCTTCCCGCTGCTTATTTTTCCCATTACTTCTTCGTTTATCGGGAATGTGTATTTTATGGAGAAATCAAATCTCGGATACACGTTGCTTTTGTTCTGAACCAATCCTTCATTTTCCACGAATGAAGCCCCTATTTCTCCGTTCAACTCGATTTTCGGTGTGATATTCCATCTGCCGTTGAGTGCTATGTAATTTTCACGCTGCAGCACCGGATCGTCCAACCATCGGAAATTGCTGTGATCTTTCCAGTCGGGAGGCAGAGGTGAAAATGGGTCTCTGCTGCCGAATACGAGGTGTTCGTACGATAAACCGAAGTCATAATCGTTTTCTTTATAGGTGTACCTGGCACTGAAGGCGGCGTTGTTTTCACCGTATTTATACCCTATCATGTTGTATTCGATGGGCAATTCAGGGATGGATTCGTACCTGACATATTGGTAAGGATACTTTCCTGTCCTGTGAAAAGTGTACTTGCTCGCTCCCGCGAATTCGAACTGGAAATAATTCCTGTCGAAATTGAAATCCAAACCCGTGTTCCAGGCCATTTTTATGACACCGACTCCCTGTTTCCAGCTCCAGTCATCCACGAGTACTTCACTGAAAATCCGGTACTGCGGCTGGGTGAATTCTATGAATCCGCCGACCATGCAGTTGTCGTTTACCGGTTCTTTCCACGGTGCGTTGATTGTTGCCCGTATGTCCTGCGACATTATGTAATTCAGAGGGGACAGAAGATAGTAAATATCGAAATCCCTGCCCATGAACAGAACGGATTCCTGAAATCCTATTTTTAAGAATTCAAACGGTTTTACCGTAGTTTTTCTGTAATAAACCGATTTCGAAGTCTGCGAACTTTGAGCGGTCAGCGGATTATCCACGGCCGTTCGTACCAAAATCAAGTCCTGCTGGAACGAAAGCCATTCGAAAGGCGATACTTCAAACTCAACGGAAGGATAAGGAGTGTTGTTCGATGATATGAACAGCGGGTACTCCTGCCCGAGACCTTCGTTTAAATTCTGCATGCCCGTCGATATTCTGAATTGAGGTGATTCATACGCCAATATACTTTGTCCGAAAGGATAATACGTATTCTCGAAAAGTTTGCCCCATATAGGCCATTTAGGAGAGATGTCTCCGATTTTGAAGTTCGTTTCGAGTACTTCGGAATAAAAGGAGAAATCATTCCACTTGAGTTCAAAACCTGCTCCCCACATCATTCCGGGTTCGCTTACTATTCTGTCTTGTTTGGATTCGAAGAAAGCGAATACATCCAAACTGTAGCACATCGATAAAGAAACAAATGAAATTAAAACCACAAAAATGGAAAAATATCTCTTCATTGAAATCTCCTTTCTGAAAAGAGGTGTATCATTCTATAATTTTGATTTGTTATAATCCATCCGCTGCCTTTTAAACGGATATATCAGTATATAAAAGGGTGTGAACACCGCACCCTGAATCCATACCTGCAGCGTATTCAGAATACACGGTATTATTGATTTTGAAAAGCCCTTACCCGCAAACAACAGATTGGAAAACAATCCCGTGAATGTGTAGAAAATACCGGCGAAAACTATCGCCAGAGACAGTGGTGATGTCAGCCCGAATAAAAAAAACATGGTGAGCGCACTTGCAAAAACCTGTACGTATGTACCGAATTTCTCATTTTCAAAAAGGTGGTATGCTATGTTTCTGCACCATTTGCTTCTTTGGCTGAAGAAATCCCTGAAATTGGACGGCGCTTTTTCATGCACGAAAAGTGTCTGGAAATGATATGCCTTACTGCCGTTTTGCTTCAGTTGCCTTCCCATCTCAAGATCATCACCGGGAACGAAATCCGAATAGTCGAGTATTCGCGCGGCAGCTGCGGTCAACATTATACCGCTTCCCGGGAAACACCATTCCGAAATCCCGAATATTTTAAGAGCGGTGTTGCATATTTCCTCGGTATCCGAAACGGCTGTGGCAAGTGAATCCGAAATGTCATTTCTCCGGCTGAGATGCACAGCATCCAAACCATTTGACAGAAGATAATCCAGGGCGTTTTCAAAATCCCGGACATCGATGACGGTGTCCGCATCGTTTATAAGCAATATATCGGCTTTTGTTTCACCGATGAAGGTTTCGACACCCATTCCCTTCGGGTGAAGGATTTTACCGCTTCTCTCGAGCCTTTTAACCCTGAGCCTTTCCGGGTTTTCTCCTGATATTTTCAGCAGCTTTTCATATGAACCGTCATCCGAAGAGTCATCGAACACCGTGATTTTAAAAAACTCCGGAAACGTCAGATAATATTTTAAGTTGTTGATTATCCCGTCACCTTCATTTTTACCTACAATACACAATTCTACGATCTTATCACCGATTTCCGGACAGGATTCATCGATAGTTCTGTTTTTCTCCCTGTACAGAACACGCGAAAAATTGATGTAAATCAGCAGTACTGACAGAAGCGTAAAAGTTATTAAAACTGCGGCATAAATATTCAGTCCGAAAGCAGTCCGCGTATACATTATTGCCAGGAGAGTCAGCGGGTAAACGGAGATTACACTTAACCATTTGAAAAAACATTTTTTAGTCAATCGATATGCCTCCCATATCAGTATTGAGTCCTTTTAAACCAGAAAGAATACCTTTTGAAGGGGAAGCACAATATGTGAAAAGGTACTATGACCACACCCTTGAAAAACAGCGTTGCAAAGTGTATAAAAGCATTTCCCGCAGACTTGCCCGCAGATCTTCCGGCCAACAGTAAATTGGCGAGAAAATCCGAAGACCATATGAAGGCAAATGCCAGTGGAAGAAATATGTTGTAAATCCCCAGAGGATTTACAAGGGCGGACAGGAAATAAGCGCTTATGAAAGCCAATGGAAAAATTGTGAGTTTTTCTTTTTCCATATAATGGTGTATGCCGCCTTTTGTCCAGGCAGAATGTTGTTTGAGCAGCTTTGAAAGAGATTTTGGCGCTTTTTCATGCGCGAACAGTGTCAGTGCATCGAATACTTTTATATGGTTTTTTCTCAAAAAAAAGCCGATCTGACAGTCGTCCGAAGGGGAATAATCGTCGTAAACCATCTTTCTGGCGATCTCCGATTTCATTATGAAACCACTTCCGTTGAAATACCAGGGAAATATTCCGATCAATTTGTTGATGGATGAAAAAAGTTCTTCCGTATCCGCGATGTTATTCGCTATTTCATCGGAAAGGTCATTCCTGCGTGTAAAGTGCAAAACCGATATGTTTTTTTTCTGCATTATTCTGAGTGCTTTTTCTACGGAAGCCTCGTCGATAAGTGTATCGGCGTCGATTATAATGTAATAATCACATCCGTAGTTTTTTATCAGGTCTTCAAACCCCATACCTTTTGGATGAAGTATTTTGTCTGTTTTTTCAAGTCTTATGATTTTGAAAACACACTCGTTTTCGGTTTCGATTTTTTCAAGTGATTGAAAAGACCCGTCATCGGATCCGTCATCGTAGAAAATTATTTTCGGTTTTGTCGTGAAATCCAGGTAATGCTTTGCCGTATCAACTACCGTATTTCCCTCATTTTTGAATACCGTGGATATGATGATGTCTTTTTTTACCGGCACATCCATTTCATTACCGCAATGTTTATTTTCGTCGGAGATTCTGTATTTTATTATGAACAGCAGGCCGAAGAAAATCGTCATACCGAGCAATCCGGAAACCAGAAAAAAAGTTCCGACAGTGAAGTTGAGTCTGTGGAAAATGTTAAAATACAGGATAACCGCGTATATTACCAGGGTAAGAAACCATTTCAGATACAAAGTATGCCTCCGATTCATGGGATATGGATGTTTTAACAGTTATGGGAACTTGTCATCGAATGATAAATATATTACAATATATCTGATGCCGTTCTTTCGATTATAGGGCTATTATAGCTTAAAACATGTGTTTTTGACAAATAAATCGCGTACGGAACGCGAATATTCATCGGAGGGGTTTATGAAAAACAAAAGCATAATAAGAGAATACATACTTTCGAGTATCGGGGCGTTGCTGACGGCAATCGGCCTGGTTTCTTTCCTGATACCCAACAACATCGCAGCGGGCGGAGCAAGCGGTATGGCCGTAATACTGAGCAAATTCCTGCCCGTTTCCGTCGGTGTGATCATGTACATTATAAATATAATACTGTTCATAATATCGTTTTTAACAATCGGGAAAGAATTCGGTTTCAGGAGCATTTACTGTGCTTTTCTTGTCACCTTTTTCGTGGATTTGTTCGACAGGATGGTTGATTTCCCCAGGTACGCACAGCAAGACCTTTTCGTTTCGGTTTTCTTCGGTGTGGTGATCTCCGCCTTTGGTATGGCACTGACTTTCTCGCAGAATTCGTCGACTGGTGGGACGGATATACTCGCCCGAATACTCAACAAATATTTCGGTACGGCCATGGGAGTTTCTCTTCTGATGATAGATATGGTGATAGCCATTTTCGCCGGCTTCACCTACGACTTAAAAATCGGTATGTATTCGATAGTCGGAGTGATCTTTACCGGAGTGACTATAGACTATATACTCAAGATGATAGACAATCATATCACTCTCACGATAATATCTTCAAAAGAAAAAGAAATTGCCGAATTCATAATGAACAAACTTGGGCGTGGCGCATCATATCTCAAAGGTGAAGGAGTTTACACTTCCAGTCAGAAAAATCTGCTGTACGTGGCGCTGAAGAGAAGGGAAATGGGCGAAATCATAAGGCATATAAGAAAGATCGATCCCGATGCCTTTATCATAGCACATGAAGCTTCACATGTCATAGGAGAGGGTTTCAAGAATATAAAGAAAATTTTCTGAAAAAAAAGCTCCCGTCAGGGAGCCTCAATTTTGGGAGCATATATATGTTAAAACCTAAAAGGGTTAGAATAAAACTCAACCGAGTTCTTTTCTATCTGCTTCTTGTAGTTTTCCGTTCTGGTTTCGAATATATGTTTTATACCTTTTTTTACTTTCTTCAGATCTTTCATTTTTCCTCCCTCCTTTTGTATCTTGACTGATTCTACTATATAGATCGAACTTCATGTCAATCTATAATTCCCTACGGTTACTGTTAAATTCTTCTTAAACGTGGAGTGTACTCTAATATATTTGTATATAAATTATATATTCATATACAAATAGACGGATAATATATATTGTTTATTTTGAAAATAGGTGATATAATCTTTTTGATAAAAATACTGGAGGGAAAAATGAAAATAGCGGTTATTGGTGGAGGAAGTTGGGGTACTGCGATTTCCAAGCTTTTGGCTGAAAACGGAAATGAAGTGTTCATGTGGACCATAGAGGAAAAAGTGTTCGAGAGTATGAGGTGGAATGAAAATCCTTACTATCTTCCGGGTGTTAAGCTGAGTCCGCGTGTAAATGCCGTAATGGATATGGATAAGGCGGTCGATGGTTCCGAAATGATAGTGCTTGCAGTTCCTTCGCAGGCTTTGAGAGAAATTCTGGGGAAATTGCCGCAACGATTATCCGGTAAAGTGTTTGTAAACCTCGCTAAAGGTATAGAGATTTCGACGGGAAAATTGCTCAGCGAAGTTGCTGAAGAATTTTTTTCGGATATCGGTTACTGTGCGCTCAGCGGGCCGACGCATGCTGAAGAAGTGGCAAGAAAAGTTCCCACGGGCATAGTGGCGGCAGGAGCCAAAAGAGATATATGCGAATATGTTCAGAATACTTTCAGCAACGATTACTTTCGGGTGTACTCAAATTCAGATTTAAAGGGCGTTGAAGTGAGCGGGGCACTTAAAAATGTCTATGCGATAGCCGCGGGCATAGTGGACGGCATTGGACCGTGGGATAACACGAAAGCCGCTTTGATAACACGTTCGCTTGTCGAATTGGAGAGATTCGGGAGGCATTACGGCGGACGGCTTGAAACTTTTATGGGACTTTCCGGAATAGGCGATCTTCTGGTTACCTGTTCGAGCAGGCACAGCAGAAACCGTTTTGTCGGCGAACAGATTGGTCATGGGAAAAAGGTTAAAGAAATTCTGGAATCCATGAGCATGATTGCCGAAGGAGTGTACACCGCAAAAGCGGTTTATGATATTTCAAACAGAAACAAAATTGAGATGCCCATTGCGAGAAAAATTTATCAGGTACTTTACGAAGACCTTGAACCGGAATCTGCGATGCTCGAACTGATGCAGCGTGATCTGAAACCGGAATTTAACTTCTAAAAAAGGATCCCCTCGGGGATCCTTTTTTTTGGTTATATCTTGATACAAAAATCAAATACAATAATAATAATAGTTCGATGCAATATCCTATATTTCTTTGTACCTGTGGCAAGCCACGAAATGCTTGTTTTCTGTTTCTACAAGCTCGGGCTGCTCTCCTTCCCAGCAAACATCCTTTGCATAGGGACATCTCGGGTGGAATCTGCATCCTTTCGGTATGTTCATCGCAGAAGGGATTTCTCCTTTAATCGGCACCTCTTTGATCCTGTTGACTTTTCCGGCTATGGGTTCGCAAACAGCTGTTATGAGAGCCCTGGTATACGGATGTCTGGGATTGTCGATTACATCGTCCGGATCACCCATTTCGACTATTCTGCCGAGATACATTACCGCGATGGTATCCGTGAAATACCTTGCTGTCGAAAGGTCATGCGTTATGTACAGGTATGTCAGGTTCAATTCACGCTGAACGCTTTTCATCATGTGAAGGATTTCCGCCCTCGTCGAAAGGTCAATCATAGATACGGGTTCGTCGGCGACTATAACCGAGGGGTTGAGTATCAAGCTTCTGGCTGTGGCGGCTCTTTGTCTTTGTCCCCCTGAAAGCATGTGGGGGAACCTCTCCATGAACTCGTCCGGTGGCTGAAGTCTGACTTCGGAAAGCGCCTTTCTGACCATATCGTATCGTTCTTCTCTGGTTTCGGCGATTTTGTGTATCACCAATGGTTCCTCAAGTACGTCTCTTATTCTGAATCTGGGATTCATCGAAGCATAAGGATCCTGGAATATCATCTGAACCTTGGTTCTGTAATCGGCCAGTCTGCTGTGATCAAGAAAAGTGACGTCTTCATCGTTGAACATCATCTGACCGTGGGTAGGATCGAGCAATTTCATTATGAGTTTTCCGGTTGTGGTTTTCCCGCATCCGGACTCTCCCACCAATCCGAAAATCTCGCCTTTTCTGATGTTGAAAGTCACCCCGTCAACAGCTTTAACATATCTCTGCTGCTTGTTCACAACTTCTTTAAAGCTTCTTCTCACGGGGAACCATTTTTTCAGGTCTTTGATTTCAAATATGTTTTTATCGTTGCTTATGCTCATTTCTTTGGACACCTCCAACATGCAACATAATGATCGTTTTCGATTTCAATCAGTGGAGGTTCTTCCACTTTACATTTATCCATTGCAACATCGCATCTTAAATGGAATCTGCAACCGCTCGGAGGACACAGAAGGTCCGGAGGAGTACCCGGTATGAATGCGAGTTCTTCCGTTTTTTCATGCAGTCTGGGTGTGGCCGCAAGCAATCTTCTGGTATACGGGTGTGCGGCGCCCTGCTCACCGTATATCTGCTGATTGGTGCCTATCTCCGCGATTTTACCCGCATACATTACCTGTATTCTGTCGGAAACTTCGGCTTCGGTTGCGAGATCATGTGTTATGAATATGAAAGAGAGATCGAGTTTGTCTTTCAGTTCTTTCAGGAGATTTATTATCTGGGCCTGAACCACGACATCGAGAGCGGTAGTCGGTTCGTCGCATATTACCACTTTAGGTTCCAGGAACAAACCGGTCGCGATGACAACTCTCTGTTTCATACCTCCGGAAAGTTCATGTGGGTATTTGTTGAGTACGTGCTCCGGAAGGCCGACAAGACCCAGATATTTTTTCATCCTGTCGTATGCTTCCGATTTGCTCATCTGCCTGTGTTCCTGAAGCGTTTCCATCATGAGTTTTCCTATCGTGTAAACAGGAGTTAGACAGTTCATGGCACCCTGAAAAACCATGGATATTTTTTCCCATCTTATGTTCTTCCTTATTTCCCTTTCGGAAAGCGGAACTATATCCTGACCGGCCAGTATTATCTGCCCGCCGGCGATATAACCCGGGGGAGTGGGCATTTTAAGCAAAGCCGTTCCCATGGTTGTCTTGCCACAGCCGGATTCTCCGACTACACCGAGAGTCTCTCCTTTTCTAAGGAAGAAAGAGATATCGTCAACTGCCTTAACTTCTCCAAGAGAAGTTTTATAATAAAGTTTAAGATTTTTAACTTCAAGTACTTTGTCTTTTATATTTATGCCCATATCTCTACCTCGTCCTCAACTTGGGATGGAGAATCTTATCCATGGCAAACCCTATGAATGCGAAAGCCATTCCCATAAGTGCTATACTCAATCCGGGTGGTACAACCCACCACCACAGTCCGTTAAGAACTGCCCCGTTTTTAAGTGCGTCACTCAGAATCTGTCCCCAGGTGACTATAGTGGCATCGCCAAGTCCCAGCAAACTGATTGTCGCTTCGTATACTATGGCACCGGGTATGAAAAGGGCCATCGAAGCGAAGGAATATGGAATAAGAAGCGGAACCATGTGTTTGAATATGATTCTGCCATGACTGCCACCCAATGCCTTTGTAGCTTCGATGTAAGTTTCTTCTTTTATCTGCATCGCCATACTTCTTACGGTTTTTACCGGGCCCGTCCAGAAGAAAATACACATCATGCCGATCAGAGTCAGCAAGCTTGGTTTGAAAACGGCACTGAGCACTATGAGCAACGGAAGAAGAGGTATACTTCTGAATATTTCGAAAATTCTCTGCATTATCGAGTCTTTCCATCCGCCGTAATAAGCGCTGACTACTCCGAAAATTACACCGATTGAAACCGAAACGATAGCTGTCAGTATTCCTATGAGCAATGCCCATTTAACACCGGCAAGCACACCGCTCCAGAGGTCGCGTTTGTAACCGTCGGTTCCGAGAACACCGTAAACCTGTCCCGGAATTATCAGAGAAAAGTCCTTGATGGAATCTTCTTCATTCTGAAGGATTATGTTCGCGGTAAAGGTATACTCACCTTTAAGCGGATCTGCGCCGCTTTCGCGTAAAAGCCCTTCCTGTGCTTTTGAGAAAAGTGTCTGGGTTACGTCGAAAAGCTTGGAATTGCTTTTCTGCAGGTTGATCCTTGATTCATAATCCCTTGCGAACTCAAACAACTGGTCTCTTGAGTCTTTGGAAAGCGAAACGCGAACTACGGAACCGTCTTCGAGAGTCATTGACTTCCGAACGAGCTCAATTTCCTCGCCGTCGGGTCTTGTTACGGAAAACATGATCGACGGACTGCCGGTACCAAAAGCCTTGAATATTATGTCTTTCGGTGCACCGTCGAATTGATAGTCGTATTTGAACTCGACGAGCTTCATCTTTATAGAACCCAAATCTTTATCGGTTATTTCCGGTTCTGTGAGGAGTGACGAAGTCGACAGTTTTTTGCTTCTGAAAAAATTTGTCCATTCCGGCTGTGCGGCCTTGGGGTTGTCTTCCCAATAGGTTATGTCCCTCCATTTGTCGTTGACATCCTGGAAAGGTAAAACCAGAGGTTCAAACAGCACAACCAACAAGAATATTATAAAAAGAACCAAACCGAATATTCCTGATTTAACTCTTTTGAATTCTTTCCAGAAATCAGAGAAAGAATTTCTTATATCTGCCCACTTCATTCTTTTCCACCTACTTTAATTCTTGGATCGAGGAATCCGTATATTAAGTCAAGAAGCACCAAACCACCCAGATACACCATAGTGGTTGTTGTGAGGTCACCCATGAGAACGGGAATATCGTTCTGCTCAACTGCCACCCAGTAAAGGTTTCCCATTCCCGGCCAGCTGAATATGCCTTCAAAAACTATGTTACCGCTTATGGAAGAGAGCAATGCCAGCAACGACATCGTCACTATAGGCGGAGCTGCGGTTCTCATAGCGTGGCCGTACAGTACTTTTCTTTCGGGTATACCACGTGCTCTGGCGGACATTATGAAATCCTCCTGCAAAGTTCCGAGTACTATGTTTCTGGTTATGAAAGCCCTGCCCCAGAATCCGAGTACGACGAGCGTGATTACCGGCAAAGCCAGATGGTAAAGAAGGTCACCGAACATGGCAAAACCGCCTTCGGGTGGTGGAGACGACACCATACCCCCTGAAGGGAAAATCGGAACGGTGTAAACGAAAAGCATCATCATCAGCATTCCGAGCCACCATGACGGCATACCGAAAACAATCATCGTCGAAACGGAAGTCGTTTTATCGAGTCCTGATCCGGGTTTCTGAGCTTTCTTTATTCCGAGCAGCAAACCTATGAATATATCAAGAACGGCGGCTGTCGCAAAAAGCAGCAGAGTTCTCGGAATCGTTTCAAACACTATCGTCTTCACGTTCATAGAACCCGACGACGATTTGATGATGGTGGAATCGCCGAAATTGAAAACCAGAGAGTTCGCTGTGGCGTAAAAAACCCTCTCCATTGGCGATTTGTCAAGGTTGTAAATTCTGTAATAATGTGCACGTCGGTCTTTTGAATACTGTTCTATTTGCTGCGGTGTCATGTTTCCGGTACTCAATGCCATTTCCTCCGCACGTACTCTGTCTTCTATCAAACTGTACACTGTCTGTTCAAGCTGCGCGTTGAATATGACGGAATAAATGAAAACCAGAATAGCAAATATGACAACGCCGTTGATAAGTCTTTTAATGACATATTTCCAGTACATTTTTTCCCCCTAAATATAATCGAATAAAGAGTGTCCCCTTTCGGGGACACCGCTTCAGAGTATTACTACCAAACTACTATTGATTTCATCAAAGATACAGGTACGGCACCTTCGAGTTCAGCCTGAACCATGACATCGTATGTTCCTGCTGCGAGATTCTGTGTGAGTGATCCCGGTACCACGAGCTTGAAGTCTCCTGTGTTTGTAACCTGACCGGAAACTACGATCTCTTCTGCTGCGAGTATTCTGACTTCTACTGTTCCTTCATCAGCTCTTTCGGGAGTGATGGAAGGATAAATCATCTTGGAAAGTTTAACCTTTACTTCAAAGTCTTTTCCTGCAGGTACGAGAGAAGGCATGGTAACCTTGTCTATGTTTATCATTGGAACTGCAAACAGGTCTACCCATTCCTGAGAAGTGAACGGATAAGATTCGTCTCTGTTGGCTGCGAGTTCTATGTAGCTGTTTGCTCTGTCAAGTTTGTTGATGTAGAACGGTCCGTTGGAAATGTATGCGTGTCCGTGTGCGTCTATGAATGCTATCGCATTTGCGTATGCTGCAAGTGCGTCTTCAACTGTTATGAAGTCTTTCAGGCATTCAGGCACGTATTTCTCGGCTACCATTTCTTCGAACTCGGCTCTGATATCTTTAACGTGATTTTCCACGAGTACGTCAACTTCGTTTGTGCTGTTTCCTTCGAAATTGTAAGGAGTACCGGATGGGTTGCCTTCCGCTCCACCTGCAACGAGTCTGCTGAGGGCTTCCGCAACGTACCATGTCACTATTATTCCGGCTGTTGAACCAGGATTGCCTGTTGGGGCGCATCTGGAGGCAACTCTTGCAACGTCTCCGGGGAAGTTGTAATCGTAATACTGTGTCCATGTTCCGTCGGCATTGAGAACTATACCCTTGTCGAGTAATGTGCCTTCGTAGTTGGAGGAAGAGTACTGAGGATCGTAATACTTGTCGTCTTCTCCGTCTTTTGTGGACCATTCTTTTGTGAATGCGTTCGCATGGAGGTACTGTGCCATGGATTCTGGCGTACCGTCATAGAAATTTCCGAGTCTGAAGTGGAATGTTGCAACAGTCTGAGCCATGACGCCTTCTCCGACTTTTTCCCATTTCTTTGTTGCGGAATTGTATGTTATTGCATCTGCAGGAACCGGAATCATACCTACAACTGCTCCGTCTGCGTTGGCTTCGACTTTTGTCATTACGTCTTCGTCGTTCCAGTATACTCTGCAAGGTGTGTTAACTGCCGATACCGGGCTTTCGAACGTGGAAGCGTCGGAAAGAGGTCTTCCGATTGCCGTGGAGTAAACACTGGCGAATCCGTCGGGTCCGATTGGGTCCCAAGCGTCCATGAACAATGCACCCTTTGCGGAGTACTGTGTCACGTTGAGCTTTTTGTCGACGGTGTTTGCAGTGACGAGTGTCCATCTGTTGAGTCCGTCGCCGAGACCGTATGCGAATCTGTTTTCAAATCTGTCTTTGTTTGCGACGAAGAAGGATTCCTGGTTACACACGTAGAATCTTACAGCTTCGGAAAGTCCGAGTCTGAGTCCTTCGAGCGCATTTTCCCAGTATTCGTCAACTGTGAGGTATTTTCCGTAATATGCATTCTGTGTGTACTTGTCAAGTTCGGCATTTTCGTAGTTCCATATGCCTTCGTTCTGTCCGCCGGGCATGTATCCGTACCAGGGAGCGTACATCTGTGCAACTATGTGTTCCCAGTATCTTCTTGTCGCACCTGCGCCCCAGCCTTCCGTGTAAATATGCCATGTCTGTTCTGCGGGATCCACGGAGCCGTATACTGTCGAGCTGCATTTGGATCTGTCCCAGAGAAGTCTTTCAACTTTTATTCCGGCTTTTTCGATGAGGTCGGAAACGTAGTTTCCCTCAACAAGTCTACCTGTTGGGTCGTCAACACGAATGAGGAAGTTGATGGTGACAGGTTCGCCGTCAAATGTCCAGAACGGTGTGCCTTTTACAAGTCTTCCGGCATTTTCGGGAAGCTTGGAAGCAGCTGTAAGTGAATCGTTGATCATCTGAATGGCTTTTTTCTCGTTGCCTTCAGCCGTGAAACCGAATTCGGTTGCCAGTAAGTTGTATTTGTATGTTCCTGGCTGTCCTGATGTTGCCATCGTATATGCAGGGAAACCGGCTCCGTTGAGGATTTCATCAACGATATATTTCCTGTTGATGAGGAAGTTCATTGCAAAACGAATTTCTCTGATAGCCATCGGGTTGAAAATGTCCTTGCCATCTACGTTTGTAGTGTAAGGCGCAGCGTTCGGTGCCGGGTTGATCATAAGTGACCATGATCCGGATGGAACTGCGTACACTTCAAGCTTGTCCACCACTTCTGGTGATAAACCAAGGAAAACCGCCCCGTCAACACTCTCCCAGAAGATGTCAGATTTACCTTCCGCGACATCCATGATACCGACATCAGTTTTCATCCTGACGTTGAAATATACATTATCAACGAAAGGCCCTTTAACCTCTGCGATAGCCATGGTGGCCATCAAAGCAACTAAAACGAGAACAAACAACGCAATTCTTTTCTGCATTAATGTCTCCTCCTTTCAATATTGGTGTACATGAATTGCACACCCTGAATAACAAAACATCTATATATTTTCCATATATTCAGAAAGGGAAACACGAAATACCTAAATCTTATAGTCGATCAGGCATATTTTCTCTAAAATTTTAATTCTTTTAATTGAAGGGGACTCCAAATATAATAATAATAATAATAATAATAATAAACCCATTAAACGTTCCACAAACATATTTTTATACACACCCATTTACTGCGGAACGACGAATATTACCTGTTTCTTTATTATGCCTCTGAGACATTCGCGTATATCACATGAAAGATTACGAATCTTATTATAACATAAAAAAAAAAATGAATCTAAAAGGTTGATAAACCGAACTAAAATCAAAAAAGACAATTCAATTCTTTTTCATCGAGCTTCTTCCATTTTCCTTCGGGAAGATCGTCATCGAGTTTCATTCCGCCTATCGAAATTCTTTTTAAATAGATGACTTCGGAATCAAAATGCGCGAACATCCTCTTAACCTGATGGAATTTTCCCTCCGTGATGCCGATCAATATGGTTGAAAAATCTTCGTTTTCTTCAAGTATTTCAAAAAAAGTTACCGGTTTCGTCATGAAATCATTTTCTATCTCTATACCGCTGTGAAAATATGAAATGTTTTTTCTGTCGAAATTCGTGACTTTGACCAGATATTTTTTTTCCGTCTCTTTACTCGGTTTTATGATTTTATGAATAAGTTCTCCCGATGTTGTAAGCAGAAGAAGACCTACCGAATCTACATCGAGTCTTCCGGCAACCTTGAGTTTATCGGCATAAATCTCATCGATCAGCTCGGTTACCGGCGGATAATCGCTTTCCCATACGTTCGAGCTGACATACCCTGCAGGTTTGTTCAGCATTATGGTAATGTCCTCCCATATTTCGATTGTTTTTCCATCAATTTCGATTACGTCCGAGCGACTGTCTATTTTTACGGAAGTGTCTTTTTCAACTACACCGTTTACCTTTATCGCACCGTATTTGGCAAGATTTTTGATATCCTTTCTCGAACCGTACCCCATTCCCGACAGTATTTTATCAAGCCTGCTTACCAATTCTTTCTCCCTTCGGCTGTATTTAATCCGGCAGCCACTTTTCCGGCATATTCCAGTACGGAATATTTGTTGCTGTGCAAAAGCAATACGCAACCGTACTTTTTGACATCTAAAACATACGGATTGTTCAAAATGAATATGGCTTTGTTACCTGAAATTTCAGTTGAACTCGATATTATTTCGTAATCATCAAAGTTTTTGGTTTTTCTAATAAGCACGATTGATTTCAACAGAATTTCGGTTACGATGTTTTCTATCTCTTCTTTCGGTAAAATATCCGCCATTTCTCTCTTCCATTCCGGAAACCGGATATCGGACTCGAGATATATCACTTTCCCTTTTTCCGTGATCAATGGAAGCTGGAATTTTTTGAGCTTATTTATTTCTTCGTTGTTCAATTCGTCTTTGATTATCAGAGGTAAATACATTTTTCTGGACATCAATGCGTTTATGACATCTGCGGAATAACCGGGCCTGGTATCGAGAAAAGGCATAAGCCCTGAACTTATCATGCCTTCGGCAAGATTTTTCACGGTATCCGCGACCAAATAAGGCGAAGTCCCAAAGAGATTACCGTCGTATACTCCGGATTTAAGGAGATCTGGGACGGCAACGGTTGCCGCTGCATAACCAGAGGTGGCAAAATACTTTCCCATCAATTTACCGAATTCTTTCACCAGCGAAGGGTTGTTTACACTCCCGAGGCAAAAGGGTGTAATTTCGGCGAAATGATAGTATGTGTCGGTTTCAATTAAATAATCCTTACCGTTTTTGTTTATTTTGATTTCATTTGAAAAACAGGAAATATCATTTGCCAAGAATATCAATAAAATGACTGCGCATAGCGATAAAAGCCCCTTCGTGGTTGTTGTCCTCCGTGATGTAGTCCGCTCTGGATTTAAGTGCTTGAGGGGCATTGCCCATGGCAATCGCGGTACCGACATAATCAAATGCGAAGCTGTCATTTTCTCCGTCTCCTATCATTACAGAATTCGAAAGTTCAAATCCCATCAAGAGTGATAATTCTTTCAACGCTATTCCCTTGTTGGTAATTCTTGGAATGAAATCCAGATAATTTGAATACGATTTGAAAATATTCAGTTCTTCGCTGAATAAGTCCGATGCACTTTTGGATATGCTGTCGAGCAGTGTTTCATCTGCGATTGCGAGCATTTTTGCAGAACCTTCTCCGTTTTTTAAAAGCTCGGTTTTCATATCTTCTACGACTTTGTATTCCACACCTGCATGTTTTGAATACCTTATAAGTTCCGAAGTGTTTTTTTCGGCAATCAATTCGTCTTTCAGATACATCTGATAATGGCAATTCTGTATTCTCAGGAAGTCGACCAATTTAAGCGATGTTTCAAGATCAATCGAGTGTTTTGCAACGGGAGCTGAATCCAAATCCAGATGCACCATTCCACCATTGTAAGATATAACCGGCGCGGAGAAACCAAAGTTTTTCCTTATGAAATTCTTCGCCGATTTGAACATCCTTCCCGAACAGAAAATTATTCTCACCCCGAGCGAATTCAACTTTTCTACAGTTTCAACAGTGTTTTTTGATATCTCCAGTTTGTCGTTTATAAGTGTGCCATCTATATCGAGAACAAGCGTTTCGTATTTCATGTGATTTATACTCCTATCAATTTTTTTATTTTATTCGTGATTTCGGTTTTCGAAAGTCCGGCGGTTTCAAACAGTTCGTCATTTTCACCAAAAGGTATGAATTTATCGCCTATGCCGATATTTTCGAAATCAAGAATTCTGTTTTTGTATTTTTTCATTATGTAATTTGTCAGCTGCTGTCCGAATCCGCCGATGATATTTCCCTCTTCCGCTGTTACCAGGAAGCAATCCCCATTTTCAGAAAAAACATCATTTATGGTATCGTAGTCGAAAGGCTTTATAGAGGTGGCTTTTACTATAACACATTCAGCCGGTATTTCTTTTCTGATTTCTTCCATAATCTCAGTCATAGTTCCCGCGGAGAAAATCAGCACCCTGTGATTAACTGCCTTTTTAATCTCAGCACATTCCGCTTTGGGATACGATACTTCCCATGACTCCGGATTTTTGGAGTATCCGTTTTCGATGAGTTCTTTCAGGATGTAAAGGCTCGTTTTTTCGGACTTTTTCGGATATCTCAGGAATATGGGACCGTTAAAACACCAGTTTTCGTTGACTATGTAATTCAGAATACCGGTAAATTCCCTGATATTCGAAGGGGAATATATTCTCGCATTCGGAATCGAAACGGCGAAGTTTATGTCAAAATTACCGTGATGGGTCGGACCATCCGATCCAACCAATCCCGCTCTGTCAAGACATATCAGCACCGGCAATTCCTGAAGCGCTATGTCATGTATGAATTGGTCATATGCCCGCTGGGAGAAAGTCGAATATACGGCATACACCGGATGGAATCCTTTTTTTGCCATACCCGCCGCGAAAGTGGCGCAGAATTGCTCGGTTATGCCCAGATCGAAGAATCGCTCCGGGAAATGCCTTCGGAACTCGAACAGGCCTGTTCCGTGTTCCATCGCTGCTGTAACGGCTATTAATTTTTCATCCCTTCTGCCGAGCTCCGTCAGCACGAAACCCAATGCCTCACTGTAAGATATGGAATTGCGTGCGGTTATAATTTCCTCGCAAACGAAAGATTCCATGGGCATTTTGCCGATACCATGAAATCTTGTGGGCTGTCTTTCTGCACACTCCAGGCCTTTGCCCTTTTTTGTCTGAACATGTATTATGACCGGTTTATCATAATCATTTTTCAGATTGTTGAAGACCTGTGACATGAGTTCGATATCATGACCGTCGATGGGTCCGAGATACTTGAAACCCATGCCTTCGAATATGTTGTGCGGTATCAGAGTGTTTTTAAGTCCGTTTCTGATTAATTTCAATGATTTTTCGATGACGTTCAGATGGGTATCCTGGAAAAATGATTTCAAATTATTTTTCAAAGCGGTGTATGAATGACTTGTCCTCATGAGGGCGAAATTGCTTGCGAGCGAACCGACATTCGGACTTATCGACATTCCGTTGTCGTTTATGATTATTCTGATATTGCTTTTAAGATTGCTCGCCTGGTTCAGTGCCTCAAGAGCATTTCCCGATGTGAGCGCTCCGTCTCCGATTACGGCGACTATATTGCCTTTTTCGCCACGAAGCCTTTTCGCCTGTTCAAAAGCGAGAGCCGCTCCGATAGAAGTGCCGACATGGCCCGCACCGAAGGAATCGAAGTCGCTTTCGAATATATTAGTGAAACCGCTTATTCCGTTTTTTGTGCGCAGTGTGTCGAATCGGTCTGCTCTTCCGGTGATAATCTTATGCGTGTAAGTCTGGTGGCCCGTATCCCATACCAGTACGTCTTTTTCAGGGAAATCGAAAGATTTGTACAAAGCCACAGTTAGATCCACGGTACCCAGATTCGATGCAAGATGTCCACCATTCTTGCTTACCGTGCTGATTATAAAACTTCGTATATCGGTTGTCAGTTTTTTCAATTCCTCAAAATCAGAATTCTTTATCTTCGATATCAGATTTTCCGCATTCGTCAGTCTTATCGGGTCCATCGGATTCCTCCAAATCATCGGTTATTTCCGCTATGGTTAATTCCGCTTCTTTAATTTTCTTTCTCGCCAGTTTATAATATTCAACAGCTTCTCTGAAGCTGTTCACAGCATCTTCAAGCGGTTTGTCCCCACTTTCCAATTCGGATATTATATCGTCGATTTTACCCATTATGCTTTCAAGACTTTCAGATTTTGAACTTTTTTTCATCGAATCCTATCCTTTCGGTTTTTGACGTTTTGTTTATTTCTTCGACAACCGCGACAACGTATCCGTCTCTCATAACCACTTTTATCTTTTCACCCACTCTTATTTCAGAGGTGTCATCGGCTATCCTGTCGTTGGACTCAACCCATGAGTAACCTCTCAAAACTGTATTCAGAGGATTCAATTGTGCCAGTTGCTTAATTTTACCATCAAACTCGATTTTTTTTGTTTCGAGAGTGTTATCGGGAGAGTATGCGCGTAAAAGTGCTTTCATATTTAAAAGCTCGAATCTGCTGTCTTTGATTTTTGAATTCACCGATTTTTCTATTAGGTAAACAGATTCCCGAAGTCTTTCATCCTTTTTTTTAAGTATTTCTTTGGGATGCAGCTTCGATATCGACATTTTTTGAAGTCTCAGCATATTTTTCGATTGATTTGTTTCTTTTTTCAGTTTTACGGAAATTTTATCCAAAGATGCTTTTTTTGAATTGAGTAAATCGGAAATCGGAAGACTGGCCATCACTGCGGCAGCTGTCGGAGTCGACGCAATTCTGTCCGCAGCATATTCGCTCAGACAATGGTCGATTTCATGTCCCACACCGACTATTACGGGTTTTGAACAGATTCGGATCTCTCGTACGAGACTTTCCTCGTTGAAACACCACAAATCTTCGGGAGAGCCTCCGCCGCGTACCATTATTATAGAGTCGGCACATCCTTTTTCGGCGGTTTTCAGCGCTTTTATTATCTGCAGATGTGCTTTCTCTCCTTGAACGGCAGTATGGTACAGTTCAATTTTAACGGTCGGATTCCTGATGTTTAAGGTTTTGATTACATCCTGGAGGGCGGCGGATGTTCTTGAAGCTATAACCGCTATTATTCGAGGGTATTCGCGTAAACTCTTCTTTTCAGTTCCGGGTTTCGGTATTATTCCCTCGTAAAGCAGCTTTTTTTTCATTTTCTCATATCGCATCTGCAACATTCCCTTTTCCGAGAGAATTTCTATTCTGTTTGCATAGAATTGCAAATCTCCGCGAGGTTCGTAAATCTTGACCTGTCCATGTATATCGGCGACAGAACCTGTCGGGATCTCGCTGCCATATGAGGAGGCATAAGAAAAAAACACGCATTTCAAAAGACTCTCTTCGTCTTTTATCGAAAAGTACGCATGTCTTCCGTGGACTTTAAATCCGGCGATTTCACCTCTGACCGTTATATTTCCGCCGATTTCTTCATCGAATGCTATTTTTCTGGTTATTCTGTTCAGCAAATCCCTTACTTCGAATACCGTTTTTTCCATTGTAATAAACTCTCCGATTCTTTCGTTTATTATAGCATACCCCTACAGGGTATTAAATTTTTATGAGGTGATAATATGCACAGCAAAATCGTGATTTACTCCACTCCGTCATGTTCACATTGCAACGCCGCAAAGAGGTATTTCAAACAGCTCGGAATACCTTTCAGGGAATACGATGTTTCCAGGGATATGGGAGCTACCGATAAAATGGTCAGGAAAACCGGACAGATGGGTGTACCGGTTATAGAAATAGGAAACAAGGTGATAATAGGTTTTGACAGGGAAAAAATAAACAAGGTTCTGGGTGTTTGACCCGGAACCATTTAATCATATCTTCCTTATATCACGGGAACATTCTTCTATCATAACATGCAAAGCCTTTTCACCTCTTTCTGAATGGCTTGCACCTGTTTCCATACCGAGTTCCATGTCGAAAAATTCCTTCTGAATTTCTTCGTTTATGGAATTTACAAGTTTTATTCCAATTTCCATACAATTTTTTAAAGTCGTTTCCGGAAAAAATATCAGTATTCTGTCTATTGAATACTTTGCCGCCATATCGGACTCCCTTATGGAATTTTTGATTACCTTCCCTATTTTTCCGAGTATCTTTTCATAAGCGGTTTCGCCGTATCTTTCGAGAATCTGATTTATCATTGAAAAGTCCATCATGAGCAGGGTACCGCTGCGATTGTATCTTTCAAGTTCATATAATTCTTTTTTCATCAGTGAAGAAAAAAATTCAAAGCTCATGAGGCCTGTTTGCCTGTCATTTCTGTTCTCTTTTTTCAGCGCATACATTGTCGAAAGTGTGAAAAAAGTGTTTTTTATTATTTCCGTTTTCAGCATGGTGTCTTGTTGATTTATCCATGGTTGGAATCGCAGGTTCATTTCTATTTTCATACCGGAATAGTCAACATTTATCTTTTCACCCTGTAATATCGCAGCTTCATCCGGCTTTTTTATAAAAAGCCTTTCGCCGTTCATTAGCAGTTCCGCATTTTCAAGTGACTCTTCAGCTTCTATCATTATCCTGCAAAGCATGCTGATTCCGGCTCGAATAGAGTAGTCCTCGGATATTGAGAACTTCTGGAAAAATTGATTGAGTGAGGCTATTTTGAACATCGTGTCCCTCAGGTTTTCGCTGAGATGGGATGATTTTTCCGTCAGCCTCCGTATTTCTGATAGATTCTTATCATTCTGAGCAGCCAGATCCGATATTGATGCGGCACATTCCGTAAATACTTTGGAGTAACTGTGTTCCTCATCCGATATGAATTTGTTTTTCGAGCTTGCGATATCGTTCAGAATTTTAAAATGGGAATTGAAATAATCGTTTTCTCTCAAACTCCAGAATTTCAAAATCGATATGAACACGATTCCGATTACGAATGGAATGACGAGAGGGAAAAAGTACTCCATGAGAATTTCGTGCATTGAGTTCAGGGAATATATTGAATACATACCCATTTTACTTTCGGAGTAAAAATATGTTCTGTTCCCGAATTTCATCAGTGACCCGGGATGCCAGGAAATCTTATCCGCCGTGAAAGCGGATACCTGTTCGATTTTTTCACCCGATTTTATAAAACCGTATTTATGGGAGTCGAATATCAAAAAATTCTGATCGTGGTCGAATGATTTCGAAAATTCATCCATGAAAGAATATGCGTCCATTATTCCCATGTAATTCGTGTTGTTTTCGCTGAACCCCAATGCCACCGTATTCTTGTCAAGCTTTATGTCATATGTAAAATCTGATATCCAGACTCCGTCATTTTCAAAAGCAGTGCCGTAATGGTTTCTTCCGTTTTTGATGAGGCCATCAATCCGGTCTCCCGTCTGGGAGATTATGTTGTCCTTGTCGTCCGTAACTATTATTCTTTCAAAATTCTCCGCATATTCTCCTTTTTTTACCGGCAGTGATACGGAGTTTTTTTCAACGTAATATTTAAAGGAAGTTTTTATTGATTGGGATTGAACCTTCATGTTGCCCGACATATAAAAAGAGGATGCGAATCCCGCTATGATGAGAAAAATAGCGTACAAAACCACCCAAAAGAACAGAGCCTTTCCGAAGGAAAACCTGCCGAATAAATCTTTATCCCCTGTTCTCATAGCCCACATCCTTTTTCAAGTGATATGTGTATATCATTTCCATGCCGTCGGGATTCAATTGCAGAAAGTAAACCGGTGAAACAACATGGTTGTTTTCGTAGAAAATGTTTCCGGCATAATCAGAATTGTCGTGAGAATTTAATATTTTCACGGTTTCTTCCACAGTTTCTCCACGGATGAAACTTTCACAGATCCTTTTTACGAGGCCTTTCAAAATCAATGCCTTTTGCGGGTATTCGGAAAAATCCGTATCCGGTAAAGATGACAGCAATTTTACACCTATCGAGTTAATTCCGCAGTAATACGATATTTCCGCAGGATCGCACCGGGAAACTATTATCATGTTTTCGCGCGGATACCCGGGGGCACCGTTTATTATATCTATGAGTTTCTTTTCGGTACAGGCAAGCAGAAAACAATCCGGCGAAAATTCCGCCAATTCTTTTCCGAAAACGGAAGCAGCTTCGTTTGAGTCGAATACACTTCCGCCATCAATTTGCAGTAGAGATTTTTCGAGAAACTCGATGCCGTTTTCTTCGAAGAACGCCGAAGATCCGGCAAAAAACCCATGCGTTTCATCATAGGCAAGCAACACCTTTTTTATGCCGTTATCTCCGAAATATTCAAGCAAAGAATCGAGTATTCGGGATATTTCATGCGTAAGTGGAAAAACGGCGTATGCGGTTCCTGTGATTGAAATATCCGTGGGTATGCTACCCCCATCGAAAAAAATAATCGCATCTTTGATCTTATATTCATTTTTTTCGATGAGTTCTTCTTCGTTTTCGACCACGGCTATCTTGAAATTTTTGGAGAATTCTGAACCCGATGTTTTTTGTGTATCTCCGTAAATTCTGAAACATCCTTCATAGCCCGATCCTTCGAATATCTCTTCCATAGTTTTTTCCATCAGGAAACCTGTTTTATCGTCATTTCGGCATTCAGCACTGCCTGCAAAATATACCATCGCATATTTTTTCTTTGAATTTGAAAGATAAAATATCGATATGCCTATCGAAAGAAACAAGACTATCAGAATAAAAGATTTCAGGCTTTTTTTTAAAAACATGTTTTCAGTCTCCGAAACCGGCGTATATTCTTATTCCACCACTTTTTTCAAATGTTTTCACCGTGCTAAAAGTATTTCTCATATAGTCCAGTATTCTGCTGCCGCCTTTGTTGTGGAAAGCGACAATTTGAATTACCCCTTCTTTTTCGAGAAAAAATCGCGATTTGTCAATTATATCCATCCAGACTTTTTTGCCCGCCGCGATGGGGGGGTTGCAGAGTATGTTGTCGAATTGATATCCATCCCAGGGTTCAAAAATATTACCCTGTTTCACAGTTGCCTCAATGTTGTTGTTTTTGGAATTAATCTTGGCAAATTCGACGGCCCTTTCGTTGATATCGCTCATGAAAAGTTTGAGGTGCGGAAATTCTTTCTTCAAAGTGATGCCTATCATTCCAAATCCACATCCCAGATCCAGTAAAGTTTTCCCATGTAATCTGCATTTTTCTATGAGCAATTTGGAGGCCCTGTCCGTTTTTCCATATCCGAACACTCCGCTTGGGCTTTTAAAACCGTATGTATGTCCGTTTCCCAACTTAAGTTGTACATCTCTTGTTTTCAGTTCCGAACTCGGCGATTGCGTATAATAATGTTCAAAATTCTCAGTCAGAAAAATCACTCCATTTTTTATTATTCTTCATCAGGCAGTACATCAGTTTCGTCATCACCCGAAGGTGCTTCGACGATTATCCGGGTTTTTTCGGACAGGAAGAATTCGAATGGAATGGGTTCCGTCTGTCCCGAATCGCTTTGAACGGTTACCAGCTTAGTGAATACGTTTGCGTTCAGTACTTTGCATACTTTTCCGTCAAATTCGACTATGCTGCCCTGTCCGGGTATGCCATCCATCATCTGATCATAGTTGTCCACTTCGTATTTTAAACAGCAAAGAAGCCTTCGGCACTGTCCGGAAATCTTCGCCGGGTTTATCATCAGCTGCTGTTTTTTAGCATCCTTAAGTGTTATGGTATCGAAATCCCTGAGAAATCTTTTACAGCATACGGGTTGTCCGCACATGCCTATGGCGCCGATGAATTTTAATTCGTCCCTCACTCCCACCTGTCGTAACTCTATTCTTATTTTAAAAGTATGTGCGAGCTCTTTTACCAGCTCTCTGAAATCCACCCTTCCTTCGGCACTGAAATAGAAGAGCAGTTTAGACCGGTCGAACATGTAAACTGCCTTGAGCAATTTCATAGAAAGGTTCAATTTCAGTATTTTTTCCCGGCATATCCTGTACGCTTCTTCGGCATCGGCAATATTCTTGTCGAATTGTTCCATATCAAGTTCGGTAGCCGGTCTTAAAAGAGGCTTTACCTCAAAATTCTCTTTTTCCATATCCACTTCTTTGGGACCCCAGACCACGGTTCCGACTTCCAATCCAAAAAAACTCATACCGAGAACTTTCTGCCCTCTTTCAAGAGTACCCTCATAAGAAAAGTAACTTTGTTTGCCTATGGGTAGGAATTCCACGGCGTATATTTTTGCAGTCAAAGACATATTTTCCTCCATCCTTTTTTATCTGTTATTTAAATCCCCCCGGGAATCATTTGAAAACTCTTCTTAGCATTATATCAAAAACTTTCAAAGACAAATCCGGGTTTACCGTCATTTTTTCCATTCCCGATATTTTTTCACACCAACGTATGAAATTATTGAGACCGTCTATGTCAAGAGTTTTTTTCAATTTGAAATATTTAGCATTCATATACGTGTATCCGATGTTCTCCCAATCATTCCCAAATTCGAGGATGACCGTATCGTAAATCATACGTGTTAATTTACCGAGCATAACCCTGAAAAACGTTGAGAAAAAATCCGAAACGTTCATGCCTTTGATGTTTTTCTGAATTTCAGATGTGAAATCGGAAATTAAAAGATTTTCCCCCTCATAACAGCTGACAATCAAACTTTCCGCCAGAAAAAATCCCATCAATTCCCTCCATGCGTAGGGATTCAGTGTGAACGTTTCCATCCATCCCGGTAAACTGCCCCCGCACAGCAAACAATAATCCTTCAAATTGTCTTCAAAAGAATTTTTTCTTACCGTTTGCGAAATATAACTTTTCTCTTCCGGAGGAAAGGACAGAGAATATGTGAAAAATCTCAAATCATCACCGGAAAGCCATCGCCATTCTTCGTTTTCGCTCTCATCACTTTTGATAATTCGCTTTTTAACTTCCAACTTAAAGAGACGGCTTCTAATAGTGGAAAGCAGAGAATAGTAAGAATTTGTCCAGGTTATGATCACCGTATCATTTGGCGGTTCTTCGAAAAGTTTGAGCAAACTGTTTTCGGAAATATTGTTTGCCCTGTGAATATCGCTTATTATTATGTATTTATGCTTCAAAAATTCGGATCGCAAAGCGGAAAAGGCTATGATATCGCGTATATTCGATACTTTTATCTGTCCGTGTCTGTCCGCTTCGAGATAATCGTTGCTTTTGGCTATGTCCCTGAATGTTTTTGCTTCGTATTCCTCGAGTGCCATTCTCATCAGAGTTTCGCACAAAAACGTGTCGTTTCCTGTCAGGCAAACGCAAACACTCTGCTTCTCGTTCAATATATTCAGAAGCTCTTTTAAGACATCGGAATAAGCTTCCTCAAGTAATCTGGAAATCTGGTCGTTTTTAAAATCGTTTATGGTATCCAATATGGCTTCACCTGTATAAATCGAGGACTAATCCGTTTATCTCTTCTACTCTTCCGGCGAATTGCATGGTGTTTTTTTCGTTTTTCATCAAAATACCGGCTATCTGATGAATTCTTTCGTCCACCACTTCAGCCACCATGTAAAGCTTCGGATAATCGATATCCATGCCCATGTCTTCCTTTATTTTGTAAAGTCCCTTTTCTATGAATTGCAGAAACTTTTTTATCGAATCACGGTAATACTGGAAATTTCTGTGAGTTGGTGATCTCGAAAAACTGTTGCCCGATTGAAGCACGAACTGCAAATATTTTTTTGCCTCTTCTTCCGCTTTATCGAGTTCGATTTCTCCAAGAATATCCATAAACCCTACCCAATCTTCAGCCGATGATCCCGAGACAGATTTCTTGCCGTCTTTTTTACGTTTAACGGCATCCGCTTTTTTCTTGTTTTCGATACTCTTATCCGGGGGTTCTATTCGCATGTTTTCCTCCCGCAAAATAACTTTTCATATTGATTATACCATCGATTTCACAAATGGCATTTCTGTCATGCGTTCAGATTGTTCATGAGATTCTTGCAAAGTTGAAGCGCTCCCGATGCGTCTTTCGAATATCCGTCGCAACCGAATTTATTCGAAAGTGTTTCATTCATGGAAGCCCCCCCCGATATCAGTAAAACGTCCAATTTCTGTGATTTCAGCAAGTCGCTGACTTCTTCAACCCTCCCCACGGTAGTCGTCATCATGGCGGATAGTCCGAGTATGTCGGGATTTACATCGCGCACGGCTTTCACAATTTCGGACGCCGGTAAATCTTTGCCGGCATCTATCACTTCGAAACCGCCACTTTTTAAAACAGTTCCGACTATTTTTTTCCCTATATCGTGCACATCGCCTTCAACGGTTGCAAGAAGCACTTTTCCTTTGAAAATCACCGAAGAATTACCCAGAGAATTCAATTTTTCGAATACGGGTTGAGATGTTTCAGCTGCCAAAAGAAGATGTGGCAAGAAAATCCTGCCTTTCGAGTACAGTTCGCCTATTTCCTCCATAGCTTTTCCGAGCAGGTTCTGGCTGACGTAAATGGGCTCATTGTCTTTCAAGGCCTCGTCCACAAGTGATTCCAGCCTCTTTGCATCTCCATTCAGGAGGGAATCGGTCAAAGTATTATCGGAATGTACCTTTTCGCTTTCGTCGAATTTTTCCCCTTTAAGCAGCAAAGAACCTCTGACAGTATCCATCATTATTTTTTCGCCGGGATTCATTATCGCCGACGTTTGCCCAAAATACATGCATTGCGCCAAAAAGGCGGAATTGATTGCCGATCGTTCCGGAAGTCCAAAACTGAGATTGGACAATCCCATAGTGGTTTTAATTCCGTTTTCGGCGAGTTTTTTCACCGTATCCAATGTGACGTAAGGATCGGCTTTCGCTCCCATGGAAAGTACGAGCGGATCTGCAAGAACTCTGCTGCGGCTTATTCCGTTTTCTTCAAGAATTTTTATGCCTTCCATGATTTTTTCGAATCTCTCGATAGCCGTAGCGGGTATTTCTTTGCCCATGGCAAGCAAAATCAACATTCCGCCATATTTCTTCAGAAGTGCTATTTTATTGCCTAAACTCTTTTCGGTCACTCTTGCCGAATTTATCAACCCTCTGCCGGGATACTCCCTCATTGCGGTTTCGAGATACTTGTTTGTCTGAATATCGAAAGATACCGGAATCGAGGATATTTTATCAAGCCCGTTGATTACCGTTCTGAAATGATCATGTTCCAGAGTTTTCTCAATTCCCAGGTTCAGGTCAATAATCTTCGCACCTTCCGATTCCTGGTCGATAGCCTCTCTGTACAGCCTGTCATAGTTACCTTCCTGGATTTCCGATTGAAATTTTTTCCTCGACGCAGGATTGATTCTCTCTCCTATTGGAGCGAAAGGAAGAACGTTGCAGAATTTGACTCTTGAAGAGAGAATCTGACCGCACGGGGCTTCATTGATAGACTCGCCCTTAAGATACGAGAGCATTTTCGCCGCACGTTCAAAACCCGGAGTGTTCTTATAGGCTATTCGTTTGTCTATCTGTTTCCTTGCGAGCGATATATGTTCTGGCGTAGTTCCGCAGCAACCACCGATTATCGAAGCACCCATATCTATAAAATCTTCAACGTATACCGCGAATTTTTCGGGTGTCATATTGTATGTCAGTCTGTTTCCGTCGTAAATGGGTTTGCCCGCATTTGGTTCTACGCATAGCGGTTTTGAAGTGTATTTTGAGAGTATTTCAAACACCTTAAGTGTACCCTCCGGATCCAGAGAACAATTAACACCTATTAAATCCACATCGAGATCTTCGAAAAGGGAAGCGAAAACTTCCACCGGCGTGCCGGTGACTGCCCGCATTGATTCGTCAAATGTCATATGTGCAATTAGGGGCAAATCCTCAGTTACTGATCTTATAGCGAGTACAGCGGCTTTTAATTCTTTGATATCCGTCATGGTTTCAACTATGAATCCATCAGCCCCGGCTTCGAACAGAAAGCGAGCCTGTTCCCTGTACACCTCGAAAACCTTTTCGAAATCAGATTCTCCGACAGGAGAGGGGAAATTACCCGTTGAAGTCATATCGGCAAAAACAAGAGCTCTGCCATTTGCGGCTTTTTTCGCGATTTTTATGCCTTCATAATTTATCGATTCAATATCTTCTGCGGCTTTCAATTCGACAAGTTTACTGCGATTAGCACTGAAAGTATTTGAGAGCAGAATATCGGCTCCGGCTTCCACATAATCACGTTGCAGAGTGTACACGATTTCGGGATCCGTTAGGTTTAAAAGTTCGCCCGGAACGTCCCCTTTACCCATTTTGAAGAAATTAGCTCCATAGGAACCATCAAGCAAAAGCACTTTTTCAGTAAGAATATTTAAAAAATCTTTTCTGTTCATACGTATACCCCCATTACCTTATTCCGCACATTTTAACTATTTCGGCCACTGTCTTATATTTGTTCATGGTGTAAAGATGTATGTATTTTATTCCGTGTGATTTGAGGTTTTCGATTTGTTTTGCCGCAAATTCTTTCCCGGCCTGTTTCATTGACTCATCGTCATCCGCATATTTTTCCAATAAGTCGGTGAGTTCAGGCGGAATATACGCTCCCGAAAGTTCCACTATCCTTTTAATCTGGCTGGCTTTAAGAACCGGCATTATCGCAGGTATTACCGGCTTGTTCATGCCTTTATTTCCTATGAGATCAATAAATCTGAAATAATTGTCATTTTCGAAGAAAAGCTGGGTTATGAAAAAGTCCGCTCCGGCTTCGACTTTTTCCCTCATGTGGTTCACGGATATCTCCATGTCTTTGCAGTCTTTGTGTCCTTCCGGATATGCGGCTGCACCTATACAGAATCTTCCGTCCATTTTTATAAACGAAATAAGATTTTTGGCAAACTCGAAATCTGTCCATGCCCCGTTGGGGAATTCTACTCCGAGAGGTATATCACCCCTCAGTGCAAGAACATTTATGATCCCTTTTTCGTACATACTGTCCAATATGTTTGAGATATCGGATTTACCGTATCCGACCGATGTGAGATGAGCCAGTGAAATCGTGCCGTTGTTTTGAACCATTTCGGATATTTCGACCGCTTTGCCTTTGTTGCTTCCGCCCGCTCCAAAAGTTACACTTATGAAATCGGGATTCAAATGGGTCAGTTTTCCGATTGTGTTCTTTATTATTTCCATTTCAGTTTCGATATTCTTCTTGGGCGGGTAAACTTCGAATGAAAGACAGTCTTTTTTTTCCGCCAATAACTCAAATATACTTTTCATTTATCCTCCTGTTCATACCAACCTATCATGCAAACTGTGCTTTTTCGCGGAGACAGCAATCCGGTTTTACCGCTGACCGAGATTTCCGATTGATCGAGAATGTTAATTATTCCTATATTTTCCGTGATATCCAGATCACCGTATCCCGGCGAGAAACGTATAGTACCCTTTCTTTTTCCGCGAATCTCGGAATCGAAAATTTCATTCAGGAATTCGAGAGATTCTGATGCCCATGAATCGAGTAGCGAAGCTTCGAGTATCCGTGATGAGTCGGATAATTCCGATATCTTTTCATCTATCTTTCTGCCAAGAGTCGAGGCAAAAACGGTGATCGATTTTATTCCCGCGAAAGATTCGGGAATCTTTATAAGGTTAAATTCTTCGGAATTAAGTGTAACATAAAACAGAACGGGAGAGCACAACTCAATTCCCAATAAATATATATCGTTTATGATTTTTCTCATTTTTACATCTATCCCAAAATTATATCCTCTGAAACCCGCCCGCATAAGGTAATTGCGCTTTGGCGGCATGAAATCGTTTTTTTGAGGTATGTAAATATTTGACATGTTTTTTCTCCTTTAAAAAATCACATTATTATAGCATGAAAGGTTGCTTAGCATATATGTAACATTTGACAATAGTGTATATTTTTGTTATAATAGCTCAGAAAATTTGGAAAGAGGGAGGCGAAAAAGATGTTCAACTATGATGATTGCTGTGCAAAACTGACCAAGATGTCTCAGAATGGCTCTTTTGCTGCCGTTTTTTCGCTCGATCCCGGTTTATTCCGTTGTTGAATTAATTGACATATAACCTGAGGGGTCGAGATCGAAATCGACCCCTTTTTTATTTTGAAATTGAAAGGAGGCATGACATGAGGAATAAAAAAGAGGCTTTTTTCAGCGATTTTGAAAAGAGTTTGGAAAAGGCGAAGGCAAAAACAGATACCATAGTCGATTTTTTTTTGTACAGAAACGTTTGAAAATGCTGTGAGGAGGTGAGAATCATGGCAAGCAGGAAAATAAAGAGTTCGTCGAATATCTGGATTCATTCCGAACTCATGAACGAAGAGAACGAGAGAATGTATACGGACAATGCAAGTTCTTTAAGTGATATCAGAATATTCATCTGATCAGGGGAAAACAAAAAAATAAAAAAGGATTTAGGAGGAAAAATAATGGTAAACAAAAATGATAAAAGTAAATGGGGAGCGACTGTAAAATATTTCAATGAAAACGACAAGGTGAAACCGAGAAATATTTCATCTGCCATGGCATTTACCACAGACCAGACTTTTTGGACTTAGCTCTTTCGTTCTGTGATAAATCGTGACTGAAAAGAAGGAGGCAATCTCCTTCTTTTTTTATAAATATTGAAAAGACGAAAGAAGGCAATCTCCTTCTTTTTTTATAAATATTGAAAAGACGAAAGAAGGCAATCTCCTTCTTTTTTTTACAAATATTGAAAAGACGAAAGAAGGCAATCTCCTTTTTCTGCGAATATTCAAAAAAGGGTGGGGAAAATGGATAAAATTCAGGTTGAGAAAAATATACGGATCTATATGTTCTATAAATTTTTCATATTCATGATGATAATCGGGCCGGTTCTCACGCCTTTTATGATAAGCAAAGGATTGAATTACACCCAGATAATGATGCTCCAGTCTGTTGCCGCGGTAACCAAAATATTGTTTGAGGTACCAACAGGAGTGGTGGCGGATAAAGTTTCGAGGAAATTATCCTTGTTTTTATCCGGGTTATTTCTAATGGCCGGCTTGTTAATTTATATAATATTCGATTACTTTGCCGTACTAGCTTTAGCTGAAGTAATTATGGCCGTTGGATGTACTTTAAACAGCGGAGCGGATTCAGCACTTCTTTATGAAACGTTAAAAGGTACCGAATATGAGAAAAATTATTCAAAATACGAAGCAAAATCTGTCGGTAACGTTTTTTTGGGACAGGGTATATTCTCTGTGCTGAGCAGTGTGTTTTATACTTTAAACAAAAACATCCCTTTCGCAATAAGTATAATATTCATGCTGGCGGCTTCAATTTCTTCCATGTTTTTAGCTGAACCGGAAAGAGAGAAAAGTGGCGGATCTTATATCGTACACATAATTGAAAATACCAAGAATATTTTTAAATCTAAAACAATTATATGGCTAACCATATTTGCCATATGCTTTGGATGCAGTAATATGATAGGTTTTTGGCTGTACGAGCCACTGTTTAAAGCCGTGAATATACCTGTTACGATATACGGACTGATTTTTCTGGGATTAAACCTGGTTGCTTCTTTTTCCGCAGGATTGTATTCGAAATGTTTTTCGGGTTCGAACAGTATCTCATCATTGATTGTTTTATCTATGCTTATGTTCGTGTCTTTTATAATTCCCGGTCTTTTTATGAATATTTTAATAGTACCGATTATATTCGTTCAGCAGATATTCAGAGCTTTATACGGCCCGATTATGTGTTTTGCGGTCAATGAAAACACTGAAGACAGGCACAGGGCAACCATGATATCCACTATCAGTCTTTTGTCGAACCTGACATACGCCGCATCACTTCCATTCATAGGAATGGTTCTTGACGGTAGCGGCCCGAAAACGGTGTATCTGACCATAGGTATTATTTCGGGACTGCTTATTATATTTTTGTTTTTATCATCAACGAAAATAAAAACTAAAAAAGACGGACATCATAAAGAGGAAATTATCCCGGAAAATCCAAAATAAAAGGGGGATTCCCCCCCTTTTTTATCATATGGTTTATGCTTTATCTCTTGAGTGAAACAAGTTCCTGCAAAATCTGATCAACGGTGGTTATGGTTCTCGCATTTGCCTGAAAAGCACGTTGGACGACGACCATGCCGGTGAATTCTTCTGCAAGATCGACATTCGACATTTCAAGAACACCCGGCACGACTGTTCCCCTGCCGCCGGTTCCGGGAAGTCCGACCTGCGGCAAACCGCTGTTTCCACTGACGGTATAAAGTGTGTTGCCAAGCTCCACGAGGCCTGCGGGGTTGTTGAAATTCGCTATAGCCACCTGTCCCAGAATATCGCTCTTTTCATTTGAAAATGTTCCGACGACCTGCCCGGCAGTGTTTATGGCAAATGCCTGCAACACACCCATGGAATTACCGTCCTGGGAAGTCACGGATGCGGTAAAATCGCTCGAAAATTGTACCAGATTAGAGAAATCTATGCCGGCGCTTATCGGAGTGGCGCCCTCTTCGGGAGGTGGTGCCGCTCCGTCATCCACTTTGTTTCCCGGATCGAATTTGATTCTCATTATACTTATGTCGTCTTCGACTTTTCCGTTTTGCCTCAAAGCCTTAAACGCTGCAATTCGGCCACCTGAATCGAATTCCACCACTCCGCCTATAATTGAATTCAAGTCGGACGGACTGGGATTGTATTCTTTTTCCTTGTCGTCTATGTACGAAATCGGTATTCCGGTTTCTTCGGTTGCCCGCCACGCCCACTGATTGGTTTTGAGCTTCTGGAATTCGAGGTAAACGGTGTAAGCGTTTCCTATCGAATCGTATATTCGGGTGGAAGTTACGAATTTCGGAGCGATATAATCTCCGGTGACATAATTCTGTGTATCGTTTTTATCGAAGAACTTTATGTTTCCGGTTTTGGGTATCGACACCTGCGCCTTTACGGAACCTCCGACAACTATATCTACAGTGTCAAATTCCTTCGGATTGTTCGGATCGGCGTAAGTTATATCGTATCTCGTGGGGTCGGTTGTCGGGTATGGACCCCTGAATTCTATCCTCTTCTTGCTTTCGTCGATGGAGTAATTGAGGTTGATGTTCAGCTTTGTATCTCCTCCACCAGTGGCATTTCCGTCCAAAGTGTTTTCCGGCGCTCCGCCGTCAGGCCTGAGAATTGCCTTTTTGGTAAGTTGCCAGCTGCTCTTGGTTCCATCACCTGTGAACGAATCCCTTGTCGCGTATTCGAAACGAACCCTTGATGGGTTTGCGGGGATTGCGGATGCATTTATTATAGTCGCCGTGCCGGAATTGGCGTCATATGCGAAATCCGTTCCGGCTACAAGATAAGTGACCGTCCCAACGCTGTCGACTATTGAAAGCAGTAAGTCCTGGTCGGTTATTTCTCCTGTCCCTTCCGAATCGAGTATCGGACCCGAAAGGTTGTACTGCGTCTTTCCGTCAACGTATACGAGGTCTTCCTGGGCGTAATACGAAACGTTTACCGCATCGTTCGATGCGGGCTTTATGCTGTTGAGAGTGACCGTCGCAACCTGTCCGGTAGCCGTTAATGCCGGAGTCATTGTGTATTCGGTGGCAGGATCCGCATTGTAAACCACTGAGGATATTATTTTATCTATTATTCCATCCGAATTCGGATCGAATATGTCTTTGACTGAATCCTCAATAGGAGTTCCGCCGGAAGGACTGTAGTTGAACCATGTCTTCTGGGCATCACCGTTTATTATGGTGTTGTCGAAACTATTGGTTCCATCTCCGCCTTCAAGAGAGGTCTTGCTGTAAACGAAAAATTTTTCCACCTGGCCGAATTGGTTGAGTTCCACCAAACCGGTGGTGTTGTTTATTTCAGGCAACTCGCTCGGACTTTCGGCATTCCAGTCCACTATATCCGCTTTCCAGGTGTATTTTATCGTACCGCTCGAGAAAATTCTCTTGGTATCGAATGGCGGCAATTTCTGGAAAGTGAATCTGACCTTGTAATTTTTAGTCGGATCATCGGGATTCTTGACCGTTACTGTCAACGGCTCTATGCCGACATCCGAATTCAAATTGCCGCCGAGTGACATGTTGCTCGTCGCTTTGGCAGGCATTGTCATTCCGGCAGTTATGAAAAGGTCCGTAGGCGATCTGTCGAGGTCAAGGTATCTTTTACCGGATTTCGGATCGATTTTGGATATCCAGCCCTGCAACTTCATGCCCGTTGAAGGCTGGACGAACTGTCCCTGCTCATCTATCATGAAGTTTCCGGCCCTGGAATAATAGTTCTGCACACCGTCGGAAAGCATGAAAAATCCATCACCCTGCAATCCGAGATCGGTTTTCTTTCCCGTGTTCTGGAAGCTGCCCTGGTTCATTATCTTATCGACACTTGCCATCTGTGCTCCCAAACCTATCTGCAACGCGTTCGCTCCACCCCGTGCACCGTCCTGAGGGGATTTTGCGCCAACTACAGTCTGCAGAAGCATGGATTGAAAAGTCGTTCTTGATGATTTGTAACCAACCGTACTCACATTTGCTATGTTGTTTCCTATAACGTCCATAGATTGCTGGAATCCCTTCAAACCAGAAATTCCGCTGAACATGGCTCTCATCATATTTTACTACCTCCTTATCTTTCGGGCGGATCCGACGTTCACCGCCCGGAGGCTTCCCTTTTTATTCGGGACCAGCCTGTTTTTCCGTTTTATTAATTTCGACTTGTTCTTCAACGTATACGCTGTCTATATTCGTGAAAAATCTCGATTCCATATCTTTGTTGTCAACCACGGTTACTACAGTTCTGTCTCTTACGCTCAATATGAAGGAATTCTCTCCGAGCATAGCGAGCGTACTTTTTGCACCTTTTCTTTCGGCAATTTCGAGTACATTATCGAGATTTTTCATCAGTTTTTCATCGATTTCTATTTTTCGCGATAAAATTCTCTTCTGCGCATGTGAGGAAATTTTCACACCATCGTCTTTTTCGGAACGGATAGATTCCACTATCTTGCTGAAACTCTCTTCATTTCCAGTGATTTTGCTTTGCGGCGTATTGTGCGTACTGTTGCCGTATATGGGCAAAGGTCTCGAATTTATGTGCAGTCCATCGCTCATATTCTATACCTCCTATGCCTGGTTTTCTTCGGGATCTACCGGTTCCGATACCTCGATTATCGAATCAAACGGGTGCTTGATTCCGTCTATCATCACATATATCTTATCTCCTGAGAAATTCACTGCCTGGACTATTCCGCCTTCAACTCCTCCGAACGCCGTTTTGACACCTTTGTTGTCGGTTACGGAAAGTTCATATGTATACGCACCGTCCGGTTTGAGAGTGCCCGCTTTATCTCTGCCTCCCCAAACATATGAGTGAAGTCCCTCTTCGAGATAACCTATTTCTTCCGTGAGTACCATTTTTCCATCTTCGTCCTTTATCGTTATCTCGACATTTCCAGGTGTTTCAACACTGAATAAAACGTTGGTGGCTTTTCCTTTTTCCAACACTATATCGTTAACCTCAACAACGGCGTATTTACCGACGGCGGAAGCGGCTTCAATTTTTGAAGTGGATTTCATGGTTTCCAGAAAGTTCTGCAGAGATGTGCTCATGTTGTTCATCTGTTCCATGGTTGTGAACTGAGCCATCTGATTTATAAAATCCTGGTTATTCATAGGTTCGAGCGGATTCTGGTTCTGGAGTTCGGCAACCAGCAACTGCAAAAAAGCGTTTTTGTCCAGTTCCTTGAGAGGTGATTCGCTTCGCGTGCTGCTGGAATAGAGTGAACTGTTTCCTGTTGAACTGACACCGTAATCATATGCCATTTTAATTTCCTCCTTTTAAAATGTCGGCAAAAGACATTTCTCTCTTTTTGTTTTCTTTGTTTTCTTCACTGTTTTCGGCCTGTTGTTTCTGATTTTCTTCCTGATTTTGATTGTTTTGGTTCGTATTCTCGCGATTCCGATCTTCACCGCCGTTTTCTTCGGCATTTTGAGTCTGAATCTGTATTTTTTGTGTTTCTATTCCCATGTTGTTCAACCTGTTTGCAAGAATATGACTGTTTTTTTGCAACATATCTTTTGCATCGGAATTTTCCACTCTTATCAACACCGATATCTTGCCGTCTTCCTTGACGACTTCGAGGACGATTTTTCCGAGATTGGGCGGAGTCAGCTGTATCTGAACGCTTTCACTTTTCGTGGCGTTGCTGTTTACCCTGGTGTAAAGCTCGGATATGTTTTTGGAGATATTCGTTATATTGGCTTTTAAGTCTTCGGCGTTTACGGTTTTTACGGTTGTCTTGGAACTGTCTGATGAATTGGTTTTTCCGGTTTCCGAACCTGCCGTATCGTTTTTTAAATCCGTGTCCTTAACGTTTTTTTCGGCATTGCTGTTTTTTAAGTCAGTGTTTTCGCCTTTGATCAATGATTGGTTGTTGACTTTCTCGTCGGAATATGTCTTGAGCGGATTTGAGAACAGTGAATTCTTTTCGGTCTTGATTATTTTGTCGAAATCACCGATTTTTACGAATCTTGATGTCTGCTGATCCGACTGATAGAGTTTTTTCAGTGAGGAGAAAAATGTAGCAACACTTTGTTTCGACTCGCCGGTATTCTGAGCCTTGCCTTCCGACCCGGACATGATCAAATTTCTTGCGGTAAACGATTTTTCAAGATTGAGCTCGGTTTTTGGGCTGCTCTTCGTCACGACATAATGCATTATGAAATGTTTGACAGTTGTTTTCTGATTTGAAGCGGACTTGAATTCTGAGATCTTGTTGTTCTGCCAGAATTGAGAGACGTTGGTCGTGGTCTTCTGCAACGATTCGTAATTACTGCGTATGCGTTTAAAAGAAAGTGTCGACAGCAAGGCGGAAATATCCTTTAATTTCGACAAATCCTGACTGTCGTTTATAACGGTCATTTTTTCTGATAAATCGACGGTGGTGTGGAAATCGTTGTAAGACTTAACTTCGGCGGATACTTCCGTTTCTTCGGATTTTTTTGAATTCCCAAGCGAACCTGTTTTCAAAAGGCTGCTTTCTACTGTTCCGGAATCGGTTGTTCTTTTTTCACTACCGCTGTTTTGGGCAAGAGTTTTTTTGACTGCGGTGTTCGTCTTCGCATCGGAAACATCGTCATCGGCTTCAATGGAATCGTTTTTTAAAACGATTTTTGTTTCAAAATCAACGATCTTTTCCGCGGTTGAATTTTTCTTCGAATCAGTCGCCGCATGCTTATACAACTTATCCGGATCTGTCTTTTGACTTTCGGAAAACTGCTGTCGGTTTCCAGCGGATTTTTCTTCTTTGACTGAATTTGAGTTAACGGAAATGCCATCGGAATTAACAATCTTTACACCTGTGCTTAACGCCGATTCGGATTCGATACCTTCCGAATTCAGATTCGGAATATCTTTATCGACTGAAGGATTACCCGTCTGGTTGGCTTCTACGAGTTTTCCCACTATTGTCTTCGCGGATTTTTCTTCATCCGCTTCTGCATCATCCTGAGAAGCATATTTCAGGATTTCGGATAAAGTAAATTTGCCGTCTCTCTTCAACTCTCTGTATTTGGCTATTTCCGTTCCGAGTGATAGATTGAAAATCCTTTTTTCGTTTTTTTCCCTGGGATTTTCTTCCGAACCATCGATTACATCTGATTTGGTTTCTTCTTTTTCCACAAACTCCGCTTTTTCAGTAGCGACATTTTCGGATGTTTTTGAGTCCATCGATTTATCGGAAATATTTTCGGAATCGGGTTTTTCATTAGTTACACTGGGATCGGAATTGTTATCAACCTTCTCAGTTTGTTTACCTGATTCCGTAACGCTGCTTTCGTATGAAGTTTTTTCACCTGACTCGGAAGGCATTTGTTTTTCTGCTTTCTCTTCATATTGAGTTTCTCTGGAGTTTTCGCTCTTTACGGTTGAAGATTCCGAATCATTCCGTATATTTCTGCTGGTTTCCCTCAAAGTATCCGAAAAACTTGCCGAATCTCCTCTGTCTGGCTGCACAACGGCTGCTTTTTTCGTAAATATTTCGTCGGGATTGTATGTTTTGACCATTGTGAAAATATCATTTGTGCCAAGATTCATTTTGTCACCTCCTTTCCCGCTAAGCGGGCCAATATCTGTCCAGCCTTATTTTGATCTATCAAGGCTAAATTGCCTACGATATCCGCGGCAATACCGGGATCTACCAATCTCAGAGCCTCAACTATTTCCTCAACGGCAACCTGCTGCGAGGCTATCGCCGTGGATATGTTCTGTACATCGGCATTGCTCAGCCAATCTGCCAGCTGCTTAAATCTTGTTTGTCTGTCCTGCCAGCTTGTCATCTCTGTTTCGAGTCTTTCTTCTTTTAAATCCAATTCCTGTTCTTTCGCAAGCAGGGCAGTTTCGAATTTGTTGAGCTCGGATTGTTTGTTATCCAAATCTCTAAATTTCTGTTCGATTTCAATTCTGTCGTTTTCTATCTTCTCTATATAAGCTTCGTATATCTCGGTGTAATATGTTGTAGGTTTTATAACCTGCCGTGGCTGGTATTCGACATATTGATTGAGTATCGGTACTTTATTCATGAGATATGCAAGATAACTCCGCCAGTCTGAAAGAGGTGTTATTCCGGATTCCCCGATTTTTTTGAATTCAAAATCTATGTATCCGTATATGAGTGCCAGGAGTGCTGCGACAAAAGCCAGCAATATTATTATGAATATGATTTTTCCTTTTCCTTTTTTTTTATTAGCCACTTCACACCTCCGACTGTATATTTTTCGATTTTCGATGGCATTAATCCTAAAATTCAAAATTCTTAAAATACACATGTCTATATAATTGACATGTTTGGTCAATTATGATATAATGCGCATGATTCTGACGAAACACGTCATTTAAGACCACAAAAAGGCTTTTGGAGTTGAAATCATGACAGCCGGTGAGAAAATAAGAAAAATGAGAATGTCTTTGGGTTTAACTCAGGAAGAAGTTGCTTTAAGGGCAGATTTGGCAAGAAGTTTCATTTCACAGGTGGAAACCGACAAGACTTCGCCGACTGTGGATAATTTGGAGAGGATTCTGAAAGCGGTCGGGAGCGATTTGAAGTCCTTTTTCTCGGATTATAAACATGAGAAAATAGTTTATCAGAAATCTGAAAGGGTTCCGGTTTATGACGAACCATCGGGAATTAAATCACAGCTTCTCATGGATGCCGTGGAACATAAAAAGATAGACGCGATAATGGTAGAACTGAAGCCTGGCGCCTGCACCGACGAGGAAGACTATCATTCCGGGGACGAATTCGGTTATGTTCTGTCCGGAAGCGTGGAGCTGGTTCTTGACGGCATGGTTTACCAGATTCAGAAAGAAGATTGTTTTTATTATATTGCAGATAAAAAGCACTGTATAAGAAATACCGGAGTAAAGACCGCAAAGATTTTATGGATTAAAATAGATTGATAACGATCGATAACCTGTCATAAGGGAAAGGGGATGAAAGTGTTGAAAACACTTGGAAGACATTTACTTGCAGAGTTTTATGAATGCGACTGTGAAACTCTGGACGATGTGGTTTTGGTAGAGAATACAATGAAAAGAGGAGCGCTAATATCAGGAGCTACTATCGTTGACAGTAGCTTCCATAGATTCCTCCCGCACGGAATAAGCGGAGTGGTCGTGGTATCCGAATCACACCTGACCATACATACGTGGCCTGAATTCGGTTATGCGGCGGTCGATGTTTTCACTTGCGGAGATCATGTTGATCCATGGAAGGCATTCGATTTTATCAAGAAAGCTTTTAAAGCGGGAAGAGCTACTACTGACGAGATAAGAAGGGGAAAATATTCCGAAATAGGCATAAGCGAAAACACACCTTTCAAAGTAGAGGTAGTGTGATGTCCGATAGCGTAAAAAAACTTTCCAATTCCAGATGCATGGAGTTCAGGGAGGTTTTTCAGGGTGGGAACAACGGTGTTTTTTTCAACGTGAAAGAAGTTTTGAAATCTGTACAGAGCGATTTTCAGAGAATTGACGTTTTCGATACTTTCAATCTCGGCAGAATTTTCGCGCTGGACGGTATAGTACAGACGGTTGAGAAATTCGAATTCATGTACCACGAGATGATAGCTCATATCCCGTTGTTTTCTCATATTAGACCGGAGAAAGTGCTTATAATAGGCGGCGGCGACGGCGGTACTTTGAGAGAGGTTCTCAAGCACGGTTCCGTGAACGAAGCGGTTATGTGTGAAATAGATAAAACCGTTACCGATGTTGCAAGAGAGTATTTGCCTTCACTTTCATGCGGTTTTGAGGATGCTCGTACCAATCTTGTTTTTCGGGATGGTGCGGAATTTGTACGCGAATACGAAAATCATTTTGACGTGATAATCATAGATTCTACCGATCCCACTGCCGGAGAGGGTGGCAATCTTTTTACTGAGGATTTTTATAGAAACTGTGAGAATGCTTTGACCGCGAACGGAATATTGGTTGCGCAGACCGAAGATCCCCTGTTTGACCTATCCTGGCTGGAAATGGCTTTTTCCAGAATTAACTCGGTTTTTGGATGCACCAAACTTTACAACGCCTTTTCGCCGCAATATCCTTCGGGATTCTGGACATACACCATAGGTTCCAAAAATACCGATCCTGAAATCGAATATCGGAATTCGGATGATGTTTCAGATCTTAAATACTACGATGGGCAAATTCACTCATCCTCTTTCAAACTCCCCGTGTTTCTGCAGAGGATAGTGGAGAATATAAAAACCAATTCCAGGTGAATTATATAATACGGAGGGACTATGAAGAAATTATTCGTACTGTTTTTGGCATTGATCGTATTTGGAACGTTCAGTTTTTCAAAGTATGACTGGGTTCAGGAAGGGGAGTCTTTCTTTCTGCTGAGTGTTAACGGCACTGCACATGAATTGTCTTTCTTAATTCCGAGAGATTGGAAGCCGGTGGGTAAGTATTACAACACGAACAACTGGTTGTTTGTAACTTGCGGAGACAATAAGCTCAGAGCGGTGAGGCTTAGAAGAAGCGGCTCGGCATATATGAACGAATATAGGTTTGAAATCGAATTTCCTTCCGGATACGGAAGTGTGTCATCCCTTATCAACAAGGATCTCAGCGATGATCAGATAGGAGTGAGATTTTCAAACGGAGTCGTCAACTATTATCAGGTGACGCCTGAAAACGGCATAGAATTTCTCTATAAAAAATAAAAAAATATATACGCAAATACTTAAACAAAAAAGCCCTTTCTCAGAAAGGGCTTTTTTGTTTCATTGTTTATTTTATTGCTCGGATAATTTTTTATATCTGTTGTATCTGAACAACATGTCTTTTTCAGCTTTTTCAAATAACCATTCCGCTCTCTCCGGGAACATCTGCTTCAATGAAGAGTACCTGACTTCACCGTTGAGGAAATCCTGGAATTTACCGTCAAGTTCATTGGGGCCGTCGAACTGGAACGGGTTCTTTTCGGTTCCTTCGAGTCTTGGATCGAATCTGTATGTGGGCCAATATCCGCAGGCGGTAGCTTTCTTCTCTTCCTGTATCGAATGACCCATACCAACCTTGATTCCGTGGTTGATACATGGCGTATAGGCTATTATGAGCGAAGGTCCGTTATAGGATTCCGCTTCTTTGAAGGCTTTGAACACCTGGTTCATATTGGAGCCGAGTGAAACCTGCGCCACGTAAACGTAACCGTAGCTCATGGCCATCATTCCGAGATCTTTCTTCCTTATGGGTTTTCCCGCAGCGGCAAATTTGGCTATGGCTGCGGTCGGAGTTGCTTTGGAAGCCTGTCCGCCTGTGTTTGAATAAACTTCGGTATCGAGAACCAATACATTGATGTCTTCACCGGAAGCCAGAACATGATCAAGTCCGCCGTATCCGATATCATATGCCCAACCGTCTCCGCCGAGCACCCAAACGGATTTCTTGACGAAGTAATCTCTGAGTTCGTGTATTTCTTCCAGCAAACCTTTAAGTTCGCAGCAAGCTGTCAGTGAAGCTGTGAGAACTGCGGATTTCAATTTTGAATCAAGTTCCTGGGTCTTTTCCGCGTTGTCGATATTCTCCATCCATTCCTTGAACAGATCCGCAATTTCACCGTTGATGCCTTTTTCAATGGCTTGTGTCATGAGATTGGCGATTTTTCCTCTCGTGGTGTTTATGGAAATCGCCATTCCAAATCCGTATTCCGCATTGTCTTCAAACAGTGAATTTGCCCATGCCGGTCCTTTGCCTTCCGGTGTTGTGCAATAAGGTGTTGAAGGCGCACTTCCGCCGTATATGGAAGAACAGCCTGTCGCGTTGGCAATTACCATTCTGTCTCCGAAAAGCTGTGTGAGCAGTCTGACATAAGGTGTTTCTCCGCATCCGGCACATGCGCCGTGGTATTGGAACAGGGGCTGATTGTACATTGCACCGTTCCAGGTGGCTGTTCCAAGCGGGTTTCTTGAATTTATCTTATCGGTGTATTCGAAACTTTCAAGAGATTTTTCAACAACTTCTGCTATAGGTTCCATAACGAGTGCCTTCTGACCGGCCTTGCCGGGACATACGTCCGCGCAGTTGCCGCATCCGGTACAATCGAGAGGACTTATCTGCAGAGAGAATTTGAAAGTCTCTTTGAGTTTCGGGTTCATGGGTGTCAGAGTCTGAAGCTTTTCCGGTGCCGCTTCAACTTCTTCTGCAGTCATCAATTTAGGACGTATGACCGCGTGGGGGCATACCATGACACACTGGTTACACTGTATACAATTTTCGGAATACCAAGCGGGAACGTTGACCGCGATACCTCTTTTTTCGTAAGCTGTTGTCCCGTTGGGATAAGTTCCATCAGGTGCGAAAGCGCTTACGGGAAGACTGTCTCCATCCTGTCTGTTCATGACATCCGCGACATCCCTTACGAATTCAGGTCTGGAAGCATCGACATGTGCTTTTTCATCGGGGAGATCCGCCCATTCAGCCGGTACGGGGATCTCTACGAGTCCGCTTGCTCCCACATCGACAGCTTTACAGTTCATCGCGACAATTTCTTCGCCTTTTTTACCGTACGTTTTCTTTATTGCCAGCTTCATATAATCCTGTGCGGTTTCGTAAGGGATGATGTCGGCGAGTTTGAAGAAAGCCGCCTGCATTATCGTGTTGATTCTTTCGCCCATGCCGATTTCGCCAGCGAGTTTGAAAGCATCTATATTGTAAAATTTGGCGTTTTTCTTTGCAAGTGCTTTTTTCAGACTGTTAGGAAGTTTTTCGTTCATCTCTTCCGCTGTCCAGTTTGAGTTGAGCAGGAAAGTCCCGCCTTTTTTCAGTCCTTTTGTGAGATCGTATATGTTCACGTATGCCGATCTGTGACATGCGATGAAATCGGCTTCCGTTATCAGATAGGGACTCTTTATCGGAGTGGGTCCGAATCTGAGATTGGATATGGTAACTCCACCGGATTTTTTTGAGTCATAGGAGAAATAACCCTGTGCATACATATCCGTATGATCGCCAATAATTTTTATAGAGTTCTTGTTTGCGCCGACTGTTCCGTCCGAACCCAGGCCCCAGAACTTACATCTCTTAACACCGCGGCCTTCCGTTACGATTTCCTCTTCAACTTCAAGTGAAGTGAAAGTGACATCATCCTTTATACCGACAGTGAAATGATCTTTCGGTGCTTTGCCCTTCAAGTTGTCAAATACGGTTTTGGCCATTGAAGGTGTGAATTCCTTGGAACTGAGCCCGTATCTTCCGCCGACTATGACCGGGGCATCTTTCATTCCGTAGAATGCAAACTTTATGTCCTCATAAAGTGGTTCTCCGGCGGATCCGGGTTCCTTTGTCCTGTCAAGAACGGCGATGCTTTTTACCGATTGCGGTATTGCGGCGAGAAGATGTTCTACGGAGAACGGTCTGTAAAGTCTTACCTTTATAAGTCCGACTTTTTCTCCCTTTTCAACCAGATAATTCACCGTTTCTTCAAGAGTATCGGTTGCTGAACCCATTGCTACAACGAGTCTTTCCGCATCCGGCGCTCCGACATAATCGAATAATCTGTATTTCCTGCCGGTGAGTGTTTCCACTTTTCTCATGTTCTCTTCTACTATCTGGGGTACTTTCTGATAGTAAAGATTTGCCGCTTCCCTGTTCTGGAAGAATACGTCGGGATTTTCAGCCGTTCCTCTTGTTACGGGTTTTTCCGGTCTTAGTGCCTTGTCTTTGAATTTCTTGATCGCGTCGATGTTTATGAGTGGTTTAAGGCTTTCGTAATCGAACAGTTCAACTTTCTGTATTTCATGAGAAGTTCTGAATCCATCGAAGAAATGGAGGAAAGGAATGCTCGAATCGATAGCCGAAAGATGTGCCACTATGGCCATGTCGTGAACTTCCTGCACTCCTGCGGAGGAAAGTAGCGCGAAACCGGTCTGTCTGCAATGCATCACATCGGAATGATCTCCGAATATCGAAAGAGCGTGATTCGCCACACTTCTTGCCGAGACATGGAACACAGCCGGAAGCAATTCTCCGGAAATTTTGTTCATATTGGGAATCATAAGTAGCAAACCCTGTGATGCTGTGAAGGTCGTCGTCAACGATCCTGCCTGTAATGCGCCGTGAACCGAACCGGAAGCTCCGGCTTCGGACTGCAATTCGGAAACTTTAACGAGCTGGCCGAATATGTTTTTCCTGTTTTCAGCTGCCCAGGCATCTGCCAATTCTCCCATGGGAGAAGAAGGTGTAATCGGGTATATGGCGGCTACTTCGGAATATGCATATGCAACATGTGCGGCCGCGGTGTTACCATCAACAGTTACCATTTTTTTACCCACAGTTTCATCCATCCTTTCAGAAAATTTTAATTAGTGAAAAAGAGTACTTTTGAAAAATTATAACATAAGCAATCATAAAAAAGCCATTATTGTATGCTGACCTATCATTTAACAAGGCTCTATAATTAGCTTTATTAAAAGGTTAAGACGTCATTTCATTAAGAACTTCGTTCAAATCGTTTAAAACTTTCACAAGAGTTTCCCTTCTGCAGGCGAGGTTTATCCTCTGAAATCCCGAGCCGTTTTCTCCAAAAATCGGCCCGTCGTTGAGTCCCACTTTGACCTTGTTTAAAAAGAAATCGTTCAAATCGTGATCTGACATGTTCAATTTTCTGCAGTCTATCCACGAAAGATATGTTCCCTGCAATTCCGTAACGCTTAATACCGGGGTTTTCCGGGAAATGAAGTCTCTCAGATATAAGTAATTGCCGTATACGTATTCGTTTAACTGTGTCAGCCATTCTTCACCGGAGTTGTATGATACTTTGAACGCCTCTATTCCGAAAAGAGAATTTCCGAATAATCCGAGATTGTCAATTACTATGTTGAATTTATTTCTGAGTTCCTTATTCGGTGTTACAGCTACCGAAGTATGCAGGCCGGCTATGTTGAACGTCTTGCTCGGGGCCATAAGGGTTACCGAGTTGTTTGAAAACACTTCGCTCAAATTAGCGAATGGCAGATGTCTGTTGCCTGCAAAAACCAGATCGCAGTGTATTTCGTCGGAAATCACAGTTATTCCATTTTCGACGCATATCTTTCCGAGTTTCAACAGCTCCGTCTCCGTCCAGACTCTGCCGACAGGGTTGTGTGGACTGCAGAGAATCAACATTCTCGTTCTGGAATTTATTTTTTTCTCAAGATCTTCGAAATCCATGAAATACTTCCCGTCTTCATACTTTAACGGATTTATTGTCAATGTTCTGCCGTTATTTTTAACCGCGCTGAAAAACGGATAATATACAGGCGTCTGCACTATGACTTCGTCACCCGGCTGTGAAAAAGCGAGAACGGCGAATATCACGGCAGGTACCACTCCGGGTGTCGGCGTATACCATTCTTTTTCGGTTTTCCAACCGAATCTCCTATGATTCCAGCCGATTATAGAACTGAAGAATTCATCCGTTTTTCCGGTATATCCGTAAATTCCATGTTCAGCCCTTCTCACCAGTGCATCTATAACGGGTTTCGGTGCCTTGAAATCCATATCGGCGACCCACATGGGAGTTATATCATCTCTTCCGAATCTTTCGGAAAGATAATCCCATTTTATACAAGCCGTTCCTTTTCTTTCTATTATTTCGTCAAAATCGTATTTCATTTTCTACCTCCATATTGTCCGTGTTCTTCTTTGCCGCAGTGTATCCTTAAACTGTTATCCCCGGAAAAAACAGTTCAATATTAATAAATGCTGCCGAAAGTATTCCCGGCCGCATCGGGTAAACCCGTATACTCACGGGTAAACCGTATACTCACGGGTAAACCCGTATACTCACGGGTAAACCCGTATACTCACGGGTAAACCCGTATACTCACGGGTAAACCCGTATACTCACGGGTAAACCCGTATACTCACGGGTAAACCCGTATACTCACGGGTAAACCCGTATACTCACGGGTAAACCCGTGTACTCATTCGGATGACAATATTTTTTTTATCTCCGCCGCCAGATTTCTGTTGCCGACAACGGCCGCTATCTCCTCGATTTCCGCGCTTGCGATATTTTTCACACTGCCGAACTTTCTCAGAAGTCCTACCTTTCTGACTTTACCTATACCGGGAATGTCTTCGAGTTTCGATTTTCCCATTCGGCTGTCTCTCAGCTGTGAATGGAAGGTGTTCGCGAATCTGTGTGATTCATCCCTTATGGATACTAGTACGCGCAACGCCGGGCTGTCGTGGGGGAGTTTCAGTTCGCCTCTTTCATCAGGGAAAACGATTGTTTCCTCCTCTTTCGCGAGGCCGATCATCTGAAAATCCTTTATTTCAAGTTCTTCGATCAGCACTCTTTTCACCGCGTTTACCTGGCCTATGCCGCCGTCTATGAGAAGAAGATCCGGAAGCGGGTGCTTTTTAAATCTTCTTCTGATGACTATTCTCATGGATTCGAAATCATCAGGTTGATTCAGTGAGGTTATTCTGTATTTACGGTACATCGATTTTTCCGGTTTCCCGTTGAGAAAAGACACCACCGAAGCCACGGTGTACAGTCCCTGTGTATGCGCTATATCGATTCCTTCTATTTTTCTTGGGAGTTTTTTCAGTCCGAGCGTTATCTTGAGCTGTTTAAGGGCATCAAATCTGATTCTGCGGCTTGCAATCTCTTTTTGCAGGTTAAGGTCTGTGATTTCGAGAATCTTTTTTTCGCCTTCGTTGCGTGGTGGTCCGACATATTCGATTTCCAGCATATTGGCTATTTTTCTCGCAGTGTATTGGTCTGTTTTCAACACGAGGCTGTCGGGGATATCGTTTTTTCTGCCGAAGTAGAATTGGGAAAACAGTTCTTCACTGCTCATGTCGATATCGACGTCAAGATTTATGACGGAAAACATGATGCCGTTTTTCATCCTTATTATCGAAGCTTTTCCCTCTATCATGTCCATCGAAAAGAAATCCTGATCGGCGTCACCGGATAAAACCACGTACTGAGGCTCGAACATATCGTCTATCTGTTTTAAAATATCCCTTATCATGGCGGCTTTTTCGAAGAGGAGGTTTTCGGAGTAAAATTTCATCTTTTCGGTCAATATGGATTTCAAAGAATTCACGTTCCCTTTGAGAAACTCGCGGAGTCTTTCGACATTTTTCCCGTATTCTTCTCCGATATCAAAGGAACATGGTGCCGAGCATCTGCCGAGATGATACTCCAAACAGGGTTTCTTGATTTTCTTGAGATCATAATCGCAGGGACGTATGCCGTAAACTTTATAAACGATATCCATCAGTTCGCGAAGCATGCCGACACTTTTGAAAGGGCCGAAGTATTCTCCGGATTCTTTTTTGCTTCTCGTGAGAAGTATTCTCGGAAAATCGTCATCCGATATAAGCAGATAAGGGTATATTCTGCTGTCTTTGAGCATGGTGTTGAATCTCGGCTTATGTCTGTAAATCAGATTTGCCTCGAGAAGAAGGGCTTCTTTTTCCGAGTTGACAACTATGAACTTCAAATTGTCGGCGGTTTCGAGTATGCCGTTAACCTTGTTGGATTCATAATAATCTTTTACCGGTTTGAAATAATAAGAAATTCTCTTTTTAAGATTTTTTGCCTTGCCTATGTAAACCGGTTTCTTTTTGCTTTCAAAAATATAAACGCCCGGATTATCGGGAAAGAATTCGGATTTTTCTTTGAGTGCTTCAACCTTCTTTTGTATTTCCATCGTATTCTCTTTTCCAGAGTTTTTCCAAATACTCTTTTATTTTTTTCTCTTTTCCAAAATCTGATGGCTTGTAAAACAAAACATCCTCCATTCCTTCTGGAAGATAACTTTCAAACCAAAACGCATTCTTGTGGGAATGGGCGTAATGGTAGTCCTTGCCATATCCGGAATCTTTCATGAACTTCGTTACGGGATTCCTGAGCTTCAGGGGAACCGGCAAATCGGGATGTCTTGAAACTTCTTCCGCCGCTTCGTTGTATGCCAGATATATTCTGTTGCTTTTCGGAGATATCGCCATGTATACCGCCGCCTGAGCAAGTGAAGTACTGCATTCGGGCATGCCTATGAACTTGCATGCCTGAAAGGCACTGACGGCGATTCCCATAGCGTTAGGTTCGGCGAGTCCGATATCTTCGCTGGCGAAGCGTACTATTCTTCTTGCAACATACAAAGGATCTTCTCCCGCCTGCAGCATTCTGGACATGTAGTAAATAGCGGCATCCGGATCACTGCCGCGCATGCTTTTTATAAATGCGGAAATCAAGTCGTAATGCTCGTCTCCGTTTTTCCGGTATTTCTGTATGGATTGCTGGAGATATTTTTGTATGGCATCTGAGTTTATTATTTTTTCATCATTTGAGATCATCGCGGGAACTATTATATCGATATAATTTATTGCCGTTCTCGCATCTCCGGCGGACCAATCTATTATTGCCTGCATGGCATCCGGATCGGTTATTATGCCGTACCCGTCAGATGCTATTTCTATTCCCTTTCTTACTATGTTTTCGATATGCTCGTTAGTCAGTTTCCTGAATGTGAAAATCTTACACCTGGAAAGCAACGCGGGATTGAGCTCAAAACTCGGATTTTCGGTAGTTGCACCGATAAGTATGACCTCGCCGCTTTCTATGTAAGGTAAAAGCACATCTTGTTGTAATTTGTTGAAACGGTGTATTTCATCCACAAAAACTATGGTTGGAATTCCTGTTTTCATAAATCTTTCTGTGGCATTTTCAAGAACCGGTTTAAGAGAAGACATAGTGGATTTTGCTGCCGAGAAGTGTAGAAAATGATTTCTGGTTTTACTGCCTATGAATTCTCCGACGGTTGTCTTGCCGCAACCGGGTGGACCGTAAAAAATCGACGAAAAGAGTTCGTCTTTTTCTATTGCCCTTCCGAGAAGAGCCTTTTCGGACAGAATATGTTCCTGACCGAGTATGTCCCCGATTTTTCTGGGTCTCATTCTCGAAGCGAGCGGAGTTCTTTTCTGTGTGTTTCCCCAGAGATAGTTCTGATCCATCTTCTCACAACCTTAAAAGGCGCAAACCTCAGAGAGCCTGCGCCTTATTATTTTAACATATTAAATAACTCTTACAACCATATTTTAAGCATTGCAATGGCTTCGGAAGCTTACATTCCTATTTTGGATGCAAAAAAATCGTATGTTTGAATTAAACCATCCTCAATTTTAAATTCGGGTTGCCATCCAAGAATTTCTTTTGCCCTGGCGGAATCGAGAATGCTCTTTCTGAGATCCCCAGGACGGGCGGGACCGTATTCCGCTTCTTTTTCATACCTCGAAATCTTTTTCAGCTCCGCGAATAATTCGTTAACGCTTACCCCAGTACCGGTACCGATATTGAAAACATCGTTGTCGCCTTTTTCAAGCGCCAACAGATTGGCATTCGCAACATCCTCGACGTATACGTAATCCCTTATGTATTCACCGTCTCCGTTTATCGTGGCGTTTTCGTTTCTTATCATTTTCTGGAGGAATATAGCCACTACTCCCGCTTCTCCGTGAGGATTCTGCCTCGGGCCGTAAACGTTGGAATACCTCAGCGCGGTATAGTTGAGTCCGTATTCGTTATGAAAAAAATCGAGATATCTCTCCCCGGTGAGCTTTGCTATTCCGTAAGGAGAAGAAGGACACCAGTTGCAGGTTTCCGGTGTGGGGAAGACTTCGGGATTTTCTCCGTACATAACTCCTCCCGAGGAGGTGAATATGAATTTGGAACACCCGTATTTTACGGACGCTTCGAGCAGATTCAGAGTTCCCGTAACGTTGATATCGGCATCCAGTGCCGGTTCCCTGACAGATCTCGAAACGCTTATCTGGGCCGCAAGATGAAAAACATAATGCGGAGAATTCACTGAAAAAACATGTTCCACAGTTTCTTTGTTTCTTATGTCTCCTTCAACAAACATTAGGTTTTTATTGTAAATATTTTCTTTAAATCCGGTGGACAGATCATCTATGACGACAACGTTGAAATTCTCTTTCAAAAGCCTGTCTACAATATGAGATCCTATAAAGCCTGCGCCACCGGTAACAAGAGCCGTTTTCAAAAAAATCACATCTCCTTTTGCAAGAATTCCACCAATTTATCACAAGATTTTATTCCGTTTTTCTTCACATCCATCAATATAGTGATAAATTCTTCTGTTCTGTTTTCGGAATCTTTATCAAAGAAATGTTCTATACGACACGAAAGCTGGTCGGATACCGAACTTGGCACCCCAATTAATTCAACGAAAAAGGCATCGAGAATATCGTGTATTCGTGTAAGCGTTTCCGCTCTTTGCTGGCCATCTTCACTCAACAGTATAAGTCCGTATTTTTCGTAATTCACAAATCCAAGCTCTTTTAATCTTTTCATGGCATTCGTAACGCTTGGCAAACTCACATCAAGTTTCGATGCTATATCTTTAACTCTTGCCACCGGTTCCGTTTTTGTTATGTTGTATATTACCTTAAGATAATCCTCCAGAGCGGGAGTTAAAGTTTTTTTTCTGCCTCTCTGCATTTTTATCACCTCCTGTTAATTGTCTCATGACAAACACTCATCTAATATAATTATAACATAGAGCACATAAAATAAGAATACTTTACATACGGAAACATTCATATTTTAGCCAAAAGAATGTAGAAAGAACCTCTTGAACCGATAAAAATAAAAACATTATTAAAGCTTTACTTCCTGAACAATCGCTATTCATCTCAACAATATTTTTTGAAGAGTGAATTTCCCATGATTTTAAGACGACAACTAACAAAAAAAATTCAAACGAATTTTTTTTGAATTGATATAATATGTTTGATTACTCGTATTATGAAGATTTATTGGCTGAAATTATTTAGGCAGCCAGATATCGTAGACCTTCGCAGGATTGGCTATTTTCTGCTTATCCATTTTTACCAGTTTGGTACTTCCGAAATTGAAAAACATGAGATAAGTCCTGTCGAAGTTACCAGACGTAATTTCGAAATTGCTCGAAATCGAATAATCTATGTCTTCAATCTGTATCGAAGGCGATTTGTAGTAATAAAAACTTTGTTTTGAAAGGCCCGGATTGACGTTTTCGGCAAAATAAGTCTTGCCGTCCGAACCTTTTATACTTACCCAGACCGGTTCGGATCCACTTATGAATATTTTCATGAATCCCACATTCTTAAACGAAGCGGATTGTGCCGTATCTATAATCTGATCGATACCCACCGAGTAATCTTCTACGAGATTGGCGGCGGTAATGAATTTGTCTATTATTCCGTCGGGTTCCAGGAGCTTTTTATTCTCTTCTATCTGCTTTTTCAGTTCGGAGTAGTTGCCGTTGTATTTTTCGGACATCAGATCCAGTCTTTTCCTCGTGCTTTCGGACATGTCAAATATCTTGTAAAAACTAAAAAAAGAGAAGAACAGACTTATTAAAAGCAGCGTTACAAGTACAGGATTGCCCGAACGTATCACTTTTTTATCCCGTTTTATCCTTTCTTTTTTCTCTGCGGGCACGAAATCGGCCGCCGGCAAGTCGGCTTTATTTTTCTTCCTTCTTTTGGGGATTTCCTGAAATTCGGAAGAATTTTCCGCAGCCGTTTCTTTTTCCAAAGATTTTATTTCTTTTATCTTTTTTACACTGTTTTTATCGGACGGTCCTGGTATATATGCCATTTTAACTCCCCCTAAACCATTTATCGATCATCTCAAGGTAATCTGATTCGCTTTCGAAAATTTCCCGGAATTTTTTCCTGCATTTCTGAATGGTGTTGTCGACTTTTTTTGTTTTGACATTCTTCATAACGGAAATTTCGGAATAAGAATAATTTTGCGAATACAGTTCGAATATCGCATACTCTTCTTCCGAAATTTGCTCTTTCAGCAATGTCAGTGATTTATTGTAAAGGTAATACTGCTCATAAGCGTGCTCGTATGAATCGTTGAATTCACTGACATAATAACTGCCCTCTTCGGTATCGGGATCATCGGAAAAAGTGAAATCATATGAAACGGAATCGGACAGTATTTTGTTTTTCTTCCTGTTCAGATACGTCAAAAACGATTTTATTTCGGAATTGATGTTCGTCCAGGCAAAAGTCGTAAAATTGGCTTCCTTTTCGGGTTTATAATAATAAACGGCCTTAAGCAATCCAACATAACCATTCTGTATTATATCGCTTTTCTCGGCCCAGATTCCGAAAAATTGATTTGAAATTTTTATAACCATATTGTGATACCTTTCGACTAAAAGCGAAAGTGCTTCGGATATTCCTGCCTGGGCATAATCCACGAGTTCTTCGGTACTCATTTTCCTGAGTTTATAAATCAACAATTTTCACATGCAACTCCTTGATTTTTTGGAATGCAGTATATTAATTATACAAATTATACATTATACAGAATAATCAATGAGTTTTAGGAACATTTGGAAGAGATCTTTTGATTTCCGCCAAAAACAGCCCGGCCACAACCATGCCGCCCCCGGCAATCAGATAGGAATTAGGGATTTTATTCATGATGATAACTTCCGCAAAGGCAGTTATCAGAGGCAACGCATAGATGGCATTTGTGACATACCTTGCACCGAGGTGCTGGATTGCCTTGTTCCAAAACATATAACCGATGCTTGAACAGATTATACCAAGATACAGCGTACCCGTTAAAACTGATTGGTCGAAGAGAAATACGGAAAAATCAAAAGGTGTATTTATCAGCTCGAATAAAGCAAATGGTATCAGGGACACAAATCCGTAAAAAGTTATCTCCCTCGTAGCGGAGATCATCGGAACATTTTCTTTTTTCTCCATGAATTTCTGAATGGACATAAAATAGTGTGTATACATAATCCAGGAGATCGCCGCGCCAAAAACCAGCAAATCCCCTAAAGGATTCAATTTAAGCACTATTACGCCGTTCAGTATTATTATCGCCACACCTGCAAAAGAAACGATTGAACCTATGTAATTGAAAAGCCCTATTTTTTGTTTATGGAATATCTTCAGATAAAAAAGATTTATGAGCGGTATTGTGCTTATTATGAGAGATGTGTTGGTCGGGGAAGTGAATTTCAGCGCTGCGTTCTCAAAGAGAAAATACATCGCCACGCCCCAAAAACCTGCGAAAAAAAGTTCTTTCCCGGGTAGGCCCGTTTTTTTTCTGTTTATGAGAAAGAGAACAACCCATGCGATCAGAAATCTTATCGCTGCAGCCGTAAAAGGAGGCACTTTCTCCACTACCAAGCCTGTTGCCACAAATGAAACACCCCAGAAAACCGCGGTTGACCATAGAAAAATATGGTATTTCACAAATTCACCTCAAATATATAGAAAAGCGGGACTGTAAGCCGGATTCTGTAATAGATGATCATTTATCTATGCGATCTACCCGGAAAGGATTCGACGGGCAGTCTGCTGACCTTTCCTGTTTGATCTTGCTCAAGGTGGGGGTTACCAGGCCGGAAGATTGCTCTTCCGCCGGTGAGCTCTTACCTCGCCTTTCCAACCTTGCCTCTATAAGAGGTGGTTTAAATTTCTATGGCCCTGTCCTGAAGTCACCTTCACCGATCGTTAATCGGCACCCTGCCCTATGAGTCCGGACTTTCCTCAGATATTTAAAATACCCGCGATCATCCGTCCCGCTTTTTCAACAAGAATTCTATCATAAAACTCAATTTTTATGTTATATTCCAATGCTGAATTTAGTTTTAAAATGGTATAATTCATATTATGAAAAAGAAAAAACAACACAAAATTAATTATAATGATTTAAATAATATTCACACGAAAACGTTTCGAGAAATTATATACAAAAAATTCACCGGATATTCCTTGATACCGATATTGGTGGTGATATCGGTCATAATGGTCCTTTATTTTATGATGTTGAAAATGTCTGAGAATGGCACCATAAAGGTTTTGCTGGATACGGTGATGTTCGAAATGGAACAATTGACAAATAAGAACACCGAAAACGTAAACGAAATATTCAAAGACATATCGAATCTGACTGAACTTCTTGGAAAAGACACAAAGCGGATAATAGAGAATTCCACCGTTACCTCGCTGCCTTATGGTGCTCCAGAGTTTGAATTTGATGAAAAAGGTTTTTTTTACAAAAAAACAGACAATTCGGGTGTTTCGCTTTATTATTCTTCCTTGACCGATATAGGCGAATACGAATATGAAAAAGCACTTAAAACCGAAGGGATGGATTCACTGCTTAAACTGCTTGTTGAGCAGTATCCGGAAATCGTTGCGTCATATTTCAACACTTACGATGGTATGAACAGGTATTATCCGTTTATGCCCAAGGAATTCTGGATGGGTGAAGTGAAAATGACCGAATACAATTTCTATTATGAAGCCGATAAAGTCCATAATCCTTCCAAAGGAACAACCTGGACCGGTACATATCTTGATCCTGCCGGCCAGGGATGGCTAATTTCATGTATTTATCCGGTTTACACCAATAGAAAAATCAGCGTTGGTGGTGAAGATTTCCTCGAAGGAGTGGTCGGACTTGATATCACGGTGGAAAACATACTGAATCATATTTTGAATTTCGATTTGCCCTGGAAGGGATATGCCTTCATAATCGATGAAGATGGCATGATAATAGCCATGGATGAAGGAGTAGAGGGAATACTCAATATAAATGCCGATTACTATGAGATGGATAGTAAAATGATAAATCCCGATACATTTCAATCAGGCAAGCTGAATTTGTTTGAAAATGCAGATTTGAAAGGGTTTTTTAACAAAGATCTGATTTCGAATGAATCCTTCGGGGTAAAAGAATATTCTTTAAACGAGAAAAGTTATATGATGTCCCATTCAAAGGTAGAAGAAACCGGATGGGACTTGTTTTTAGCCGTAAGTAAAGAATCAATACTCACTCCCGTGGCCGAAGTGATAAGAAACAACAATTTTCTCAGCACTCTTGTGTTTTCGACTCTTCTTCCGATAATATTGGGCTTTTTGATATATATGTTCAAGGGTTCGAAAAAAGTGTCTGAAAATGTCGTTCTGCCTATAGTAAAGATGACGCAGATAACATCCGAAATCATGGAAAACGGTGTGTATTCCACAAGGGTGCCCCGAGTGCAAATAAAAGAACTCGATGTACTTGCGGAAAATTTCAACAAAATGACCGAGGAAATGGAAAAGATATACAGGAACCTTGAGGGAAGGATTGAAAGATCCATAAAAGAGATAAGGGATAAGGATCACATGATGATTCATCAGTCAAGGCTTGCGGCAATGGGTGAAATGATTGGCAACATTGCCCATCAATGGAGGCAGCCGCTCAATTCCATCGGCCTGATAGTGCAGGAAATAGAAGATGCATATGAATATGGAGAGCTCAATGAAAACAGGGTTAAAGAAAGCGTTGAAAGGGTTCTGAGATTGCTGGATTTTATGTCTCATACAATTGATGATTTCAGGAATTTTTTCAGCAAAGACAAATCGAGGGAAGAATTTCATATAATAAATGCCATAGAGAGAAGTGTATCTTTCATAGAAACCAGTTTGAAAAATTACGGTGTGGATTTGAAAACGGATTACTCACTTGACTCTCTGATAACAGGTTACCCCAATGAGTTTGCCCAGGTTTTGCTCAATATATTGAACAACGCACTCGAATCAATAATCGAATCCGAGCGTAGAGATCCATGCATAAAAATAAAAGTGGATAAAACGGGAAATTTTGCGAGAATAACCGTATGCGATAATGGAAAGGGCATTGAAACAGAAAATCTGGAAAAGATTTTCGAGCCGTATTTCACAACCAAGAAAAAAGGAACTGGATTGGGATTATACATAGCAAGAATTATAGTGGAGAAAAACATGAAAGGCAGAATTTTTTCAGCCGGCACTGAAAGCGGTGCCTGCATAACTATAGAAATACCGGTTGAGGTGCATGAAGATGAATGAACTTGAAGAAATTTTACCAATAAGTATTTTGTTTGCGGAAGATGAAGAAATAGTAAGGGAATACGTGAAGAAAATGCTGGAAAGGCGTGTGAAAAAACTATATCTTGCTGAAGATGGGCGGCAGGGTTTGAATATTTACATGGAAAAGAAACCGGATATAGTCATAACCGACATAAGAATGCCGGATATGGACGGTCTGTCGATGGCAAAGGCAATAAAGGATATGAATAAAGATACTCAGATAATTGTGATGAGTGCACACAGCGATGCCGAATACCTCCTTGAGGTAATAGAATTAGGTTTTAACGGTTACCTGGTAAAACCTATAAAGAAGAAAAAGCTCCTGGAAGAAATAGAAAAATGCTGTGAAATAATAAGGGCTAAAAAAGAGCTTGCAAGAAAAAGCATACTGATAAATACACTCATGAACGTTTATCCTTATCCTGTTTACGTAAAAGACAACAATTGCAGATTCACTATGAACAACAAAGCGGGAAAGATTATGTTCGGAAATGTTGAGGACGACTTTCCAAAAGGCAAGACAGACGTCGAAATATTCGGAGAAGAACTCGGTGGCAGGTATGTCAGAGAAGAGCAGGAAATAATCAGAACCGGCAAGCCTCTGATTGGCAGAGAAGAAGAATTTATCTCTTCAAACGGCGAGAAAAAATGGCAGCTTATAACGAAAGTACCGTTGAAGGACGAAACCGGAAACATAAAAGGAATAGTCGGATTTAACATAGACATAACCGAACAGAAGGAAATGAATTTGAGACTTGAAAAGTCACGTGAAGAAGCGGAGAAAGCCAACAATTCCAAAGACGATTTCCTGGCCAAAATGAGTCATGAACTCAGAACCCCTATGAATTCTATAATAGGGCTATCAGAAGTGCTTCTTGAGGAAGAGGACACTGATGAAAAACGTAAAAGTTATTTGTCGCTTATAAACAATTCCGCGAATTCGCTTCTAAATATGATAAATGAAATTCTCGATTTCTCAAGAATTCAATCCGGGAACATGAGATATATCGATAGGAATACGGATATCAGAAGTGTATTCGAAGCTGTTGCTGCGGAATACGAAATCGCCTGCGACAAAAAAGGCATTCTGTTCGAAAGGTATTATGATGAAATAAACATGCCCAATCTGATTAAAATAGACGTCAACAGGATAAGACAAATACTGAACAATCTGCTTGGCAATGCCTTGAAATTCACTTCGAAAGGTTTTGTGAAGCTCGAATTGCTGAAAGAAATAGGTAAGGATTCGTTTGTATTATCCGTGAGTGACAGCGGTATCGGAATACCAAAAGATAAGCAGAAGGAGATATTTGACAGTTTCAGGCAGGGAGACGACAGCATAAGTGAGAATTATGGCGGCACGGGCTTGGGATTAGCCATAACCAAATCCATTGTGGAGCACTATGGCGGGGAAATCGCCATAGAAAGTTCAGAGGGGAACGGCAGCGAATTCAGGGTCACAATACCTTATGAGATTGGTGGCGAGGGAGAAAATGCTGAAAAAAATTCCCAGGAGAATACGGAGATTTCGATTCCGGAAAGACTGCGCATATTGCTTGCCGAAGACGATGAAATAAGCAGAATAGTCTTCTCCGCCATGCTTGAAAGATACGAAATAGATTTATTCGAATGTGACAACGGCAGAACGGCATTCGAAAGCTTTAAGAAGAAAACTTTCGATTTGATATTCCTCGATGTGCAGATGCCGGTAATGAACGGACTGGATACCGCCAGAATGATGAGGGAATATGAAATGGAGAACAATCTCGAAAAAACACCTATAATCGGACTCAGTGCCCACGCATACAAAAAGATAATCGACAGATGTCTGGATTCGGGAATGGATGACTATCTAATAAAACCGTACCATATAAGGGACCTTGTCGATAAAATCCAAAAGAATACGGGAAATGATGAGAGGGAAGATAAATCCCTGGAAGATGTAAAACCATTTACGATGGTTGAAAATGAAGATTTGTTGGTGATAGATATAGACAGATTATGCGAAGAACTCAGAATAGAGAAAGACCTTCTGGTGAAATTGCTGAATGATTATGTAGGGAAATTCTACAAAATTCTATCATCATTATGGGAAGCCGTAGATAAAAAAGATTTTGCCGCAATAAACAGACTCACTCACGGGTTGAAAGGAACCACGGGAATGTTCACCAACAAAAGAGCCTATGAAAGCCTGCTTGCACTTGAAAGAGAAGCGAAAAATGAAAACGGGGAAAAACTTACGGTATGTTTGAAATCTTTTGAGGACGAAGTCAACAGTATAAGGGATTATTTGAATAAAATAAAAAGTTGATGCCGTCGAAAAGTCCACCGTTTAATGTGTGTAGAAAGAAGATAAATGAATCGGTAAAACTGATGTCAGTATATTGGTATGCGAAAACATGTGTATGTTAAAATGAAGATGTGATTATTCCTTTAAACAGGGTTTGCTTAAAAACTCAAATATCGTCATTCCGATAACTATGGAGTTTGGCTGAAAGCCAACACTACTGAAATAAAAACGCGTTTTTCGTTTTTATTCGGAATCTCAGAGTTTAATCCCTTTATTTAAAAGGAACTTAAAAAGAACCATTCTCTATTTTTAACTGGTAATCTAATAACAGGGTTTTAAATGTAGGGTTTTCGAGCATAATACATAAAAACCTTGTATTTGAAGCATACGAAACAATACTGTCAATCTTTATTATAAAGGGTTGCAGAATTATACATCAAGCCTAAATAGTCAATATGAGCATCATACGGTGTGCAAAATGTGATCATATATATAGTTTTGCAGAAGGAGATGATTTTATGAAAAAGTGTTGCATCATTTTCGCAATTTACGTGCTTTTGTGTTTTTCAGTTTTCGGGAATTCCACAATGGAAAACACATCGGTCGATTATTCTGCCGATGAAAGCTGGTTGATTCTTCCGGAAAATCCCACCGGGTTTCCCGTAGATGTTTTTTATGTCTATCCCACGGTATACCAGGGCTTTGGACTTCAGGACATCAACGATTCGGAGCAGACGGCTGCGGCCATGGTGCCACTCAGGACACAGGCGTCGGTTTTTGAAGAATCTGCGAATATTTATGCCCCACTTTACAGGCAGATCGGCAAAGCGGAATTCGCGAATACGGAGACTCTGAACGATTATATACGTATTGCACAAAAAGATGTGGAAGATGCTTTCTATTATTATCTTGAAAATCATAACAAGGGTAAGCCTTTCATAATAGCAGCCCACAGCCAGGGTTCTTCACTGCTGCGTGAGATTTTAAAAGAAATCTGGGGAAAGACCGGTGCGGAAGAAAGAATGATAGCCACTTACATAATCGGATACAGTATCACCGAAAGCGATATCCTACACAATTCGAATATCAGAATGTCGGAAAATCCCACGGATTTGGGATGTTTCATTTCCTACAACTCAATTGCCGACGGTGCGCAAAGCGTTTCGGTACAGATTTTGGAGGGTGCTCTTGTCACCAATCCGCTTTCATGGAAAAGCAGTAACGAGGATTCCGGGTACATACCCGCATCCGAAAACCTCGGAGCCGTTTTCTTCGATGAAAACGGATTCTCTCCGAAACTGTATCCCGAATTCACTTCCGCTCGGATCAAAGGACACGGATTAGTCTGCGAACCTGCCGACACGTCCATTCTTTCTGCCTATCCGGAGGAGGGGATTTACCATCCTGATGACTATTCACTTTTTTATCAAAACATAAAAGACAATATAGCGGTAAGAATAGAATCGTATTTTTCAAAGGTCGAGTGAAATATTCATCTTCCAATACAACAAATAAAAAACAGGATTTCGGTCCTGTTTTTTATTTAGCCGGTGACGCTTATTTTATTAGCTATTTCAACTTTATACCGAAAAATTGTCTTATTATTTCGGTTAGCGGAGAATCGTTGTTTGTGGGTGCGGTGAACCTGCTTATTCTGCGAACTTCTTCGGAAGCGTTTGCGGGTGACACGGGCATACCTGCCAGATCCAACGCGCAGAGGTCGTTGAAGTTGTCTCCGACATAAATCACCTCTTCTGGCGGTATACCGTAAAAATTTAGCATCTTTTTCAATGTCTTTCCCTTGGACACATCGGGACCGAGTATCTCGAAGAATACCGTTTCGTTTATTTCAGTCGAATAAACCATGCTTATATCATTTTGATTTTCATGTTTTTTCATGAAGTCGTTTATTATGTGTTTATTTCCCAGAAAAACCATCTGCACTATGTAATCGGTATCTTTGAGGAATTCGCCTATGTCATCTACGAAAACCATGTGATGGCTGTTATGGCAAAAGTATTTATAATAGGGATAAGAGTCATCCCAGAATTTTTTTTCGAGAATCATGTGTTTTTCGTTGAAGAAATCCGAGTACAGCATGATGTTCAAACCGAGCTCTTTACCCTCTTCGAAAAGTGTTGAGGCCTTATCCGATTTAAGTTTTGACTGGTAAACGGTCTTACCCGTCTCAAAATCGAGCAGAAATGCACCGTTATGAAGACCCACATGTGCATTCGGCCTGAGTATTTCCAGATAATTTCTTGCAGAGGCCAGACTCCTGCCGGTGAAGACACTGAACCTGACTTTATCTTTCAACAGGCCGATCGATTCGAGGTCTCTTTGTGAAATAGTCTTTTCATCGTTCAATATAGTTCCGTCCAAATCGGTTACCAATAATTTATACATTCATATTCACTCTTCATTCCCTTTGTCAGAATTATGATGTTTCACGTCCATGGTTTTTTCGTCGAAATTGTTGAAATATCCGTGCGAATCTTCGGATTCCGTGTATCTGTAATAGTTGACTTTATCCATATCAATTTCCGAATAAATCCAGCCGGGTTTTTCAAGTGCGTCGCAGAGTATTTCACCGTTTGGAGCTACCATCCTGCTGTGGCCGAGAAATTCGAAGTCCCCGCTTTTTCCTGTCATACTTGAAGTGACAAGGTACGCACCGTTTTCAATTGCCCTTGACCGCGTGAGTGTATCGTAAAATCTCATTCTCGATTTTCCGAATGCGAATGATCCTATCAATACTTCGGCACCTTTCAGGGCTAAATTTCTGTGTATTTCAGGGAAACCGATTTCATAGCACAGGAATGTGCCGAATGCCGTTCCATCTATTTCGAATACTTTCGATTCTTCACCACGGGAGAAATATTCTTTTTCGTCTCTGAAAAGTACGCGTTTGTCGTAATATCCGGTCGTTTTGCCTTTATCTATTACCACCATGGAATTCTTTAGCCGCCCTTCCTCGTCTGTCCGGCCTATTCCTGCAAAAACGGCACATCTGTAATCAGTTGAAATTTCTTTAAGCCAGGTTTCCACATCTTCCTGTATTTCATGGGAAATCTTTTTTATACTTTCATCCCAAAAATATCCCGAAGCGAAAAGCTCCGGGAATACTATTATTTCAAAATCTGCAGGTATCGAAGTGATTATTTCTTTCGCCTTTTTCAGATTCAGGTTTACTTTCATAGCTTTTGAGTCGAGCTGAATACTCACGATACTTTTTCGTTTCATTTGATACCTCTTTTTTCCAATTCTTCGAGTATCTTCTCGGTATTCAACGGAATGCTGTTGAATCTTATCCCAGTTGCATGGTGAAGCGCATTGAGTATCGTGACTGTCGGAGTGTCTATTCCTATTTCGGACACGCTTTTCGCCCCGAAAGGTCCTGTGGGTTCGTAGCTGTCGACTATTTTCGCAGTGATTTTTCCATGGCTGCATCTGTCCGGTATTTTGTACCTGAAAAGTGATGCGTTTATGGGATGTCCCTTCGAATCGAACCTGAGCTCTTCATGGAGAGCGGTTCCGATGGCCTGCAACGTCGCCCCTTCTATTTGTCCCAACGCAAGCCGTGGGTTAAGTGCCATGCCGCAATCCACTACACTCATGGTTTCGATTGGAGTTACGACTCCCGTTTGGAGGTCAAGTTCTATCTCCATGAAAGTCGCCATGAATGGCATTGGAGACTCGTCACCGACGTAAGATCCGGTTGCAGCTATCTGATGTTGGTTTTCGTTGTAAAAAGACATCGTCCCGATTTTTTCAAATGACATGCTTTCTCCGGTTTTTTCAGAGACCACCATGGAATCACGTACATACAAAGCATCTTCACTTTCAGCCATGATTTGAGAAGCGTATTTTATCAGTTCTTTCTTTATCAGTTCAGCGGTGTTTTTGACAGCGTTTCCGGATACGTACGTAGTACTTGATGCGTAAGCTCCGACATCGAAGGGCGTCATATCCGTATCGGACGAATAGATGTGTATGAATTCGATCGGAACGGATAATACCTCGGCGGCTATCTGGGTCAGTATCGTATCGCTTCCGGTTCCCAGATCCGTCGCACCCACGGTCAGGTTGAAAGACCCGTCGTCATTCATCTTCATGGATGCGGAAGCCATATCGACTTTGGCTATTCCCGATCCCTGCATGGCAAGCGAACAACCTACTCCCCTGACTTTTCCGTTTTTCTGTGTTCCGAGACCGTAGTTTCTGAATTTTTCGTCCCAGCGAAATTCTTCTCTCCCTATGCGGGCACATTCATCGAGTTTGCAGCTGCGTGCGATCTGTGCAACCCCCTCGCGGCCTTCACCCATTATCTTAAAGATCGGAGAAGTTTCACCCTCTTTTATGGTATTCATGAGTTTTATATCAAGTGGATTTTTTCCGGTTTTTTCGGCAAGCATGTCGAGAATGCTGTCGAGTGCGAGCAATCCCTGCGGTGCTCCATATCCTCTGTAAGCTCCGGCGCTCGGGAGATTCGTGTAAACTATGTCGGAGACAAATCTCACGGCATCGACCTTGTTGTAAAGAGGCAATGTCTTGGACCCGCACACCATGGCTACGGTGAGGGCATGATCCCCGTAAGCTCCCGTGTTGGACAGGGCGTACATGTCTATGGCAGTCAGCATTCCCTCTTTGTCGGCGCCTATTTTCACGGTGACACTCATATCATGTCTGGTATAGGAGTTTATGAATGTCTCTTCGCGTGAAAAAATCAGATGTGCGGGTTTTCCGGTTTTCAAAGTTACGAGTGATGCGTATCCTTCCGTTATTATCCCCTGTTTTGCGCCGAAACCGCCTCCGAGTCTTGGTTTTATGACACGGATGTTTCTCAGTGGAAAATCGAGTATTTTGGAAAGTATTCTTCTCGCGTGGAACGGCACTTGAGTCGAAGATATCACCACAAGACGTTCTTTATCGTCGAGAAAAGAATAGGTACTGTGGTTTTCCAGCGGTACCTGCTGAGATTTCGGATAATAGCAGGTGCATTCGAGCCGTATATCTGAATTGGCTATCGTTTTTTCGACGTTTCCAACGGACATTTCATAGTGTGAAGCGAGATTTTTATCCGGATCGAATATACCGGAAGCATCGGCTTCGTCGTGTATCCTGGGTGAGTCCGAATCCATTGATTTGTGCAAATCGAGCACCGGTTCGAGAATTTCGTATTCCACCCTTATCTTTTTTAAAGCCTCTTTGACACAACTTTCGTCCTTTCCGGCTACCACGGCTACCGTATCACCAACAAACCGTACCTTTCTGTCGAGCAGATAAGTATCGTAAGGCGACGGTTCGGGAAATCCCTGCCCGGCGCGCGTGTAGGGAATCCGCTTAACATCCTCGTATGTCAGCACACATTCTATACCGTCTATTGAAACCGCTTCCGATTTATCGATTGATTTTATATTCGCATGTGCATGAGGGCTTCTGAGCAGCTTCACAACCAGAGAATCTTTCGGAACATAGTCTTCCGTAAAAACCGGTTTGCCTTTCACCAGCGATATTGCGTCGACTTTTATCTCAGACCGGTTTACCGTGTTGTAATTATTCTCATTCATCTGAATCACCTTCCCGGGATAATTCGCTTTTCTGATTTTTTTCCCCGAACATTCTCTTAACTGCTTTTACTTGCGCTTCGTACCCGGTACAACGGCACAAATTTCCGGAAAGATGATATTTTATTTCGTCTTCATCAAGTGATTCGAATTTGTTTAAAATTTCTTTTGTCGCCATTATGAGTCCCGGCGCGCAGAAACCGCACTGGAAGGCAGATTCTTCGGCGAATACCTGCTGTATTCTGTCCATAGAATCCTTGGATCCCAATCCTTCTACTGTCGTTATCTGTTTTCCGGATGCGGATGCCGTGAATGTAGAGCAAGAGAGTATGGCTTTTCCATCCAGGAGTACCGTACATGTTCCGCAATCCGCGGAATCGCAGCCATGCTTCACGCTCTTGAAGCCAAGAGCCCGCAGAGTGTCTATGAGCATTTCGCCTGGTCTTATATCCGTTTCGAACTTCCTGCCGTTTATCGTAAGGTCTGCAATCACTTTGAATCACCCCTCAGTGTGGATTTCTGTTAAAATTATAGCATAAATGAGTTTTTAAAGCCCATAATAAACATACCTTGCTATGAAGTGTTTAAAAATAAATTGAGATGGTGTTGAGTTGATTTGTGCTTCATCCCGACGTCAATTTATACAAGTGGTGAGAAGGCTTATTTATGCTATAATAAAGCAACTTTCAACATTCTTAATCGAAAGGCGGGGTAATATGTTTGCAAAAATGTCGTTGGAAGAATTTCTCAATACGCTGTCTTCCAGTTCTCCGACACCGGGCGGTGGCAGTGTTGCCGCGTTAAGCGGCGCTTTGGCCGCATCGCTCGTCAGTATGGTGGCTTCTCTTACGATTGGTAAAAAAGGTCATGAAGGCTATGATTCACTCATGGAGAATACCATTGAAACGATGGCTTTACAGCAGCAAAGGATGAAAGACCTCATGGATGCGGATGCAAAAGCCTTCGATGAAGTTATGAATGCTTTTAAATTACCGAAGGGTAGCGATGAAGAAAAATGTTTCAGAAAAGAGAAAATACAATCTGCACTGAAAAATGCCTGCGTGATTCCGCTCGAAACAGCCGAAAACGTCGTGAAAATAGCCGAATTTGCCAGGGATATGGTCAAATATGGCAACAAAAATGCCGTTTCGGATGCCAAAAGCGCGTTGGAACTCTGTAGGGCATGTTTTAACATGGCAAAGGAAAATGTGGAAATAAATCTTTCTTCAATCAAAGACGATGAATTTCTGGCGAGTACGGAAAAAAGAGTTGAAGAACTGAGAGAACTGCTTGTCAATTCTCTCGAATAGATTTTGAAAATTATCCGGGTGTTTCGTTTAACCGGTGCCTTAATTTGATACGAGGAGAGAATAGTTTTGAAACTTGGCTTTGATTTGATAAAAACGGATGAAAAGTCCTGCGCCAGGCGTGGCAAATTGTATACGGCCCATGGCGAAGTGGAAACCCCTGTGTTCATGCCGGTGGGTACGAGTGCGAATGTAAAATGCGTGTTGCCGGTTCAGCTGAAAGAACTTGGAGCGAGGATAATTCTCAGCAACACATTTCACATGTATTTGAGGCCGGGACAAGAAATAGTGAAAGAATTCGGAGGGTTGCATGAATTTATGCAATGGGACGGTCCGATTCTGACAGACAGCGGCGGATTTCAGGTTTTCAGCCTGTCGAAATTGAATAAGATAACCGACGAAGGAGTCAGGTTCAAATCACCTCTGGACGGATCGGAACATTTTTTTACACCCGAACTGACGGTTGAGATTCAGGAATCTTTGGGATCGGATATAGCAATGGTGTTTGACGAATGCGCAAATCCGGGAGCGGAAGAATCTTATATCGAAAAATCCATTTTGAGGACTTATGAATGGGCCAAGCGGTTTCACCGGGCACATAAGCGCGAAGATCAGATGGTTTTCGGAATCGTGCAGGGAGGAGTTTCAAAAAGACTCAGAAGAGAGAGTGCGAATCAGATCACCTCGATTCCCTTCGACGGATATGCCGTCGGTGGCCTCAGTGTTGGTGAACCGGAGGATGTTTCTTTGGATGTTCTCGCGGAAACGACACCTCATATGCCGAAAGACAGGGCGAGATATCTCATGGGCGTGGGTACTCCTGAAATGATAATCGGTGGTGTTGAGCGTGGAGTGGATATGTTTGACTGTGTGCTTCCTACGAGAAGTGCGCGGCACGCAACACTTTACACGAGAAGCGGTAAAATCAACATCAAAGCAGCAAAACACAAATTGAATCATGATCCCGTTGATTCGGAATGTGATTGTTATACTTGCAGGAATTTTTCCCGCGGATACATGCAGCATCTTTACTCGAGGGGAGAAATTACCGGCATGATACTCGGAAGCATACATAATCTGAGATTTTTGACTTCATTGATGGAAGATATAAGACTGTCCATAGAATCGGACAGTTTTTTGGAGTTCAAAAAGCTTTTTTTTGAAAGATATTATGGGGATATCTATAAATAAATGCGGATAAATCTCAAATTATAAAAATTGTTTAATTTGAGCGTCCGTTTACTCCTTTTATTTATAACGGATAGGGGGTAACATCATGAATTTTTCGAGGGATAAAAAAACTGTGTTGTGTCTTTTCATCTTTTTGTTATCGCTCACCTCTTTTTCGGTAAATGTGCCCTATTGGAACCTTAAGGTTTCCGATGGTATAGGAGTCACATCCGAAGGATTTTGGGGTATATACACCAATCCGGCCGTGTTGATTGGAGAGGAAGACTGGCAGGCGAATTTCTTCTCCGCGGGCTGGGCGGATTCTCAGGAGAGATCGTACAGAATATTTGGCGCGAATGTCGTGAGTCCTTATGAATACGGATTCTCGGGTGCCCTTGACATTCTGTACGGGAATTTAGCCGATTTAGACGGTGAGAACAGTTATGCTTCCTGTGGCTACACAATTGCCGGAAGCATGGAAAAACTGGGTTGGGGGGCACGAGTTGTTGCCGGCAGGTTCAACAATGTTTCGGGTGATTCTTTTTACGGATCCGCCAATTTCGGACTGAAGTACTCCATAGTCGACGAATTCCAGCTTCTCGTATCGGCGAATGCGCCTCAGATAGTGACTACGAACCCGGATATATTCAAAACCAATCAGCCGGAATCTTTCTGGGCCGGAGCGGGAATACTTGCGAGTAATGAGAGTGCGAGGGCGTACCTCTCATCATGTTCTTATTTCAGGGACGATCAGAATTTCTTTGCGGTCACGTTTGGCGGAGGATTCAAAATATTCGTGCTGAACTGGGATTTCGCGCTGACTGCCCGCGATATGTACAACGGAATAAGAACGGTTGACGATTTTTCCGTAGATGCACATATATCCGGATCTGTGGATTTCGAAGGCTTCTCCATGGGTGTAGGTACCACAATTCCGGTGACTTCCGGTTTGATTACCGATTCTCAGATACAGATTTTCATAAGGGCCAAATGGTGAGGTGAATTATGAAAAAATACTTTTTTCCATTGATTCTGTTTTTTATGATACTGGTTATAGTTGCGACTTCCTGCCTCGGACCCGGGATAATATCGGATGTTTCAACACATGATCCGGATCCGGGACCGATTCCCCAGCCTGTTTCGACACCGACTTCGTGGTATATAAGAAATTACTTCCCGGGGCAGTGGGTTTATCAGTTCAGCGAAGGTCAGAATCCCGTACAGACTTACAAAGCCGAGCATCAATCTCTCGATGCTTTCGGCAACTTCGAATTGGTGTTCAGAGATATTAATACCGGCGGGATAGCGGTGAGTTTTTCCGGTGTCATAAACATGAACAACGGCAAGATATTCGCCCAGTCTTCATGGATGAAAGTGGGCGGAGTAGAGGGTGTGAACGCCAATTTCACGGGAAAATACGCAACCGCTACCAACGACATAGAAGATTACACATGTTCCATGACGGAAAGATTCAGTACCGACACTACTTTGAGGAATTACAGTATAGAGGTGTTTTAATGACTGTAGTAATCCTTCTTGCGGCGGGAACGGGCAGCAGAATGGAGATGGAAACTCCGAAGCAGTTTGCGGAGATAAAGGGTAAGACAGTCATGGAATATTCCATGGAAATAATACAGAATAACGATGAAATAGCTTGTTTTTTTATAGTTGTGAGAGAACAGTACAAAAATTACGTCAAAAATATAGCGGAAAAATATTCCAAGTTCAAAGGGATGGTTGAAGGAGGGGACACCCGGCAGAAATCGGTTTTTAACGCCCTGAAGGAAATAAAGAATTTGAAGGCCGATAAAGTGCTGATTCATGACAGTGCCCGTCCTTTTTCAGGAAAAGTGTTCAAAAATGTTATCAGCGGGTTGAAATTTGCGAATAACGCCATTCCGGTTATTCAGGTCAAAGACACGCTTTACAGAATCGAAGAAACGGGTAGCGCTTCCGCCGAAAGAAAAACAGAAATGGTTAGCCGAAAAAATTATTACACGGTTCAGACACCCCAGGGATTTGAATTTGATTTGATTTACACGGCCCATTTGAAAGCGGTGGAAGAAAATAAATATGATTTCACGGATGACGGGTCGATGTGGATAAAATACATCGGGAATGTGCGGACAGTAGAAGGTTCGGTAGAAAATATAAAGATTACATATCCCTTGGAGCTTGAAATAGCAGAGAAAATAGCAGAATTCATGGAATGAACTACGAAGAAAGGGAGTGGTCATATGGTTAAGAATTACATTCTTGATACCAACGTGTTGCTTCACGATCCCGATTCCATCAATGCTTTTCAGGACAACAGAATTTATATACCCCTTCCCGTACTTGAAGAGCTTGACAATTTTAAAAGAAAACCTGGCCAGCTCGGTGCCAACTGCAGAGAAATAATAAGAAAACTGGATTATTTGAGAGGCAAGGGAGACATATTAAACGGAGTCAGACTTGAAAACGGCGGTCTGCTGATACTTAAGATTTACAGAAATGCGGATCTCGATGAGATACCGTTTCTGGAGTCGAATTTGAAAGACAACTGGATACTTTTTTACTCACTGAAGATTCAGCAGGAGTTTAGCGAATATCCTTCGGTGCTTGTGACCAAGGACATCAATTTCAGAGTGAAAGCGGAGGCTGCCGGAATAAAATCCGAAGACTACCTGACCGATAAAACCAATCTGGATATTTACACCGGAGTTGTCGACTTCAAACTGAAAAAAGAACAGCTGAATTTTCTCTCTTCGAGGAAGAGAATATCCCCCAAAGATATCGGAATCGACGAGACATTGCTCAAACCGAATATCTATCTTGATTTCGGTAAACAAAACTACGGTAGATACTGCGATGAAGTAAACGAAATTAAAATTCTCGAAAAAAGTGAAGAAGAAAAGGTTTTTGGCATCAGTGCCAGGAATCGGGAGCAATTTTTCTCTCTGGATGCATTGATGGATGATAACATTCCGCTTGTGACGCTTGTGGGACAGGCGGGAACCGGTAAAACACTCATGGCGCTTGCCGCCGGGCTGAAAAAAGTCATGGAAGATAAAAAATACGTAAAATTAACGGTTTCCAAGCCGATAATACCAATGGGAAGAGATATTGGATTTCTGCCCGGAACTGCTGAGGAAAAGATCAGACCATGGGTTCAGCCTATTTTTGACAATCTCGAATTTCTGCTGGGATCAAAGGGAATAAAAGCGGAAGAGTATCTTAACAAAAGGAATATAATGGAGATTGAAGTTCTTAGTTTCATACGAGGTCGCTCTATCCCCAATCATTTTATAATAATAGACGAGGCGCAGAATTTGACGCCTCACGAAGTTAAAACTATAATTACAAGAGTGGGTGATAAAACAAAAATAGTATTTACGGGAGATCCTTATCAAATCGACAATCCATACCTGGATGAAACGAGTAACGGATTGATGTATTTAGCTTCAAAATTCTACGATGAAAGACTTGCAGCGCATATAATGCTGGTTGAGGGAGAACGTTCTGAATTGGCTTCCAGAGGTGCTGAAATCTTATAGAAGCAATTTATGATATAATCTAAACTGGAAACCGATTAAAAGAAACGGAGGTGAATCGATGAACAACGAGTACAACCAATACTTAAGTACATTCATTGATGAAACGCAAGACTATATGAGTACGCTGAACGACAAAATGTTGTTTCTTGAGCGGGAACCGAGCAATATGGAAGCGATAAATGAAATATTCAGAACGATTCATACTCTCAAAGGAATGTCAGGTACCATGGGTTTTGAAAAAATGGCACAGCTTTGCCATAAAATGGAAAACGTATTCGATAAGGCAAGAAATGAAGAGTTAAAAGTTACGAGAGACAATATGGATACCCTTTTTGCCGGGGTCGATCTTCTTGAAAAGATGACCACAGCGATTTCAAAAGGGGACAGTGATAAAAGCGTCGATATTTCGCAGGTTGTGCTTCAGTATGAAAAGGTTTTGAAAGGCGAGAGTACCTCTCAAAGTGTTAAAGAAGAGCCACAGCAGGTTGTGGCGACGAAAGCTGGAGAAACGACACAATCTTACGCAGCTCCTTTTTCCGTCCCCGATGAAGTATCCCATGCGCTTTATGAAGGAAGAAAACGCGGTTACAACGCATATTACATGAATGTGAAGCTCGAATCAGGAACTCTTCTGAAAGGTGCCAGAATTTACATGGTTTTCCACAAACTTGAAGAGCTGAACTCAGAAGTGCTTTTCAGTAAACCGGACGTGGAGCAGATAGAGGATGAAAAATTCGATTTGAATGTGGAGGTCATTTTTCTTTCCAGGCTATCACAGGAGCAATTGGTGAATTCCGTTTCAAATATTTCGGAGATCGAGAATGTAAAAATATTCCTTTTGAAAACAGATTCGTCTGATGAAGCTTCTTCGATTGATCCGAATTCGGCTGAAAGTGATAGAAAGGTAAAAGAATCTGCGGAAGAGGAAATTCACGAAGACTCGAACGATACCGCCTCCAAAAGCGTCATGCCCGGTATAACGAGGACCATAAGGGTTGATATAGAAAAACTCGACACGCTTATGAATCTTATGGCCGAATTAGTCATTGCCAGAAGCAGAATAAACGAAACGCTGAAAGGCTATGAAATAAAGCAGATCGACGAAAGTATTGCCCAATTGAGCAGGATAACTCTTGATCTCCAGAACATAGTCATGAAAATCAGAATGGTTCCTGTATCCTACGTTTTCAACAGATTCCCCAGAATGGTCAGGGATCTTGCGAGAAATTCCGATAAGGAAATCAGATTGGTAATAACCGGACAGGAAACAGAGCTTGACAGAACTGTCGTTGATGAAATAGGAGATCCGCTGGTTCATCTGCTGAGAAATGTGGTTGATCATGCCATAGAGAAGCGGGAAGAAAGACTCAAAAAAGGAAAACCCACGAGCGGTCTGTGCAGGCTTAATGCAAGGCATGAAGGAAACAGCGTTATAATAGAGGTTATCGATGACGGACAAGGTCTTGAAAGAGACAGAATACTTGCGAAAGCCGTGGAAAAGGGATTGCTGGATGAGGGAATGGCTTCTACCATGACGGACGATGAAATTTTCCATTATGTATTCATGCCGGGATTTTCCACCAAAGACAAAGTTACCGAATTGTCCGGCAGAGGAGTAGGTATGGACGTTGTTAAAACCGCAATAGAGAATCTCAACGGATCCGTGCAGATAGAGAGCGAAAAAGACAAAGGTACAAAAGTAACTATAAGACTCCCGCTCACTCTCGCAATAATACAGGCGCTTCTGGTAAACGTCTCCGGTTTTGTGTACGCAATTCCGATAGCTTCTATTGACAGTACCATGAACCTTCCGACTTCGGAGATTCAGGTTGTGCAATCCAGAGAAGTCGTCGTCATACGCGGAGAGATAATTCCGATCGTGTGGTTGAAAAAAGTATTCGGACTCAGTGCGGGAGAAGAAGAGAAGAACATACACGTGGTAATAGTTAAAATAGGTAACAAGAAATATGGGTTTGTTGTCGACAGTTTGCTTGGACAGGATGATATAGTTATAAAATCACTTGGCAAACTGCTAAAAGATGTGAGAGAATTCAGCGGCGCGGCTATATTGGGAGACGGAAGCATTGCTCTTATCCTCGAAGTGGCCAATATTGCCCATTACGTAGGTTAAGGGGTGAGAATATGGCAAATGGCAAAGTCGTAAAAAAGGAAGAACAGATCAAAGATGAAATAATAGAGATATTGAGTTTTGTACTCGGCTCCCAGGAATTCGCCCTTGAAGTTGATTATGTTGAAATGGTTATCGAGAAATTGGAGATAACCCGAGTCCCTAATTCCAAAGACTTCATAAAGGGAGTGATGAATTTAAGAGGTAGAATAGTCCCTGTGGTCAACCTGACCGGAGTGTTAAGCCTCGAAACCAATATAGAGGAATTTGAAAACGTGCTTGTCGCAAAAATCGATGATATGGAAGTAGGATTTTTGGTCAACGAGGTTAAAGAAGTTGTGAGGACTAAGGAATCGGATATCGATGTGAGTCCCAAGTCCGAACAGTTTGAAAAAAAAGTTAAGGGAATTGTTCAAAAGGGCCGCAGGCTTATAATTTACCTGGATATGAAAGAGATCATGAATTACTGTGAGGGGGTTAGATAATGGCTAAAAGAGTATTGATAGTTGACGACGCTGCTTTCATGAGAATGATATTGAAAGATATTGTCTCGAAAAACGGATTTGAGGTTGCCGGAGAAGCGGGTAACGGCATTGAAGCAGTGGAAAAGTACCGAGAGTTGCAGCCGGATGTAGTTACTATGGATATCACGATGCCTGAAATGAACGGTATTGACGCAATAAAGAAAATCAGAGAGACTTATCCCGATGCAAGGATAATAGTCTGCAGTGCAATGGGGCAGCAGGCAATGGTTATCGATGCAATTCAGGCAGGAGCGAAAGATTTCATAGTAAAACCCTTCCAGCATTCCAGAGTAGTTGAAGCTCTGAATAAAGTAACAGGCGCATAAAGATAAATGGCAACGGGCACACAAATAAATGTCGGTTCAAATGGGAGCAGTCTTGTGGCTGCTTTCTTTCCTTTTCTGCTCGCTGCGATATTGATTTTCGGTGTTTTCTTTTTAGTGTACTGGCTGCTGAAAAGCAATTCCTCCGTCAAGACAAAGGGCGATTTTTTCAAAGTGCTTGCTTCGCAGCCGCTTGACAGGTTTTCAAATATCCATCTGATAAAGTACATGAATGCCTATTACATAATCGTAACTACGGGTGGAAGCTCTAACCTTATTGAAAAGATAGAAGACCCCGGCAGCATTGAACAGATAGATTTGAAGTATTCCTCCCGAAAGTCATCTGCTTTTTCGAATATCCTGAACAGGAAACTCTTTGAACAACAGATAAAAAAATTGGACAGTATGTAAAATACTAAGATATAGGTTGATCGGATGAAAGGCATATTAAAAAGAATATTACTCGTTTTGATAATATTTTTGATACTCGGCACCACTTTAGGTGCCGAAACACCTCTTCCAGTACCAACTATAAACTTTGGTTTGAGCAACACCAACAATCCTGACGATTTAGTGATATTAATCGAAATCATAATTTTAATATCGGTACTCTCTCTTGCACCGTCTATTCTGCTTATGCTTACTTCATTCACACGAATAGCTGTGGTGATGGGTATGCTCAGAAATGCGCTCGGAACAAGATCGTCACCGCCGAACCAGGTGCTGGTTGCACTTGCGTTGTTCCTGACATTTTTCATAATGCAGCCTACTTTCATAAAAGTCTGGGACGAGGCAATCGTTCCTTACCGTGAAAACACGATAAACTATGAGGTGTTATTCGAAAGAACAGGCGGTATTTTCAAAGAATTCATGGTAAGGCAGCTGAAAATCCATCACAATGAAGACAATGTGGATATGCTTATAGATGCCGTAGGAAGGCCTCCGGTTAAAGAAATAGCCGATGCCGGCCTCGAAATAATAATCCCCGCATTCATAGTGGGCGAATTGGAAATAGCTTTTAAAATGGGTATACTTCTCTATATACCATTTATAGTTATTGATATGGTTGTTGCGAGTGTGCTTCTCGCAATGGGTATGATAATGATTCCGCCGGTTCTTGTTTCCATGCCTTTTAAAATATTGATATTCATAGTGGTTAATGGATGGGATTTGCTTATCGGCGGTTTGATAAGGAGTTTCTGAGGTGTAAAATGGGAAGATCATGGGATTTTTACGATGAAATAGCGGAAATTTACGATTCCCAGTACGAAGAACCGTACTGGAAACTGTATCATTCCGTAACCGAAAAACTCATAGAAAGGGCTTTAAAAAAACACGTTAAAGAGAAAGAAGGCATGAACGTACTCGATCTCGGAGGCGGGACGGGTTACTGGATGGAATTTTACAATTATTACGGATACAACGTGTATCTTGTCGAGCCCTCCGAAAAAATGGCTGATATATCCAGGATGAAAGCCGAAGTACTTAAAGAAGAAAACGATTTGAATATAGAGATAGTTCGGGGAATAGCCGAATCTATTCCGTACGGGGAAGAAAAATTCGATATTGTAAACGCACAGGGAGATGTTCTCAGCTATTGTATGAACATCGACGAAGCCATGGCTGAAATAAAACGGACTTTAAAAAAAGGTGGCTTGCTTATCGCTTCTGTGGACAATCTTTATGCGTTTTTCAACGATGCAGTATGTACGGGTGAAACAGAGAGATATTATGAAATCAAAAAAGAACGGGTTTCGGAAATAGGCGACAGCGAACACAGCGGAATCAAATTCAAAACCAGATTGTTCGATTGTGAATACGTAGAAAAAATAGCGATTCAACATGGATTTGAAGTTATCGAAATTTGCGGGAAAATCGTTTTCGGACCATATGAAGAGAATGCCATCGTGAAAAAATTTGAAGAAATTGAGAAAATCGAGATAGAAAACTGCGAAAAAAAAGAATTTCTTGGAAAATCTGAACACATTCATTTCATTTTAAAAAAAATATAGAAATCAAAAAGCCCTTTTAAAGGGCTTTTTGATTTACCTCCGCATGAATTCACCGGGAATTAACGAATAAGAAAGAGGGGGGTAATTGACAAAAGGGGGAATAGGGTGTAGTATATGCGACGTCGCCGCTGAAAAGCGGAGATGGGAAGAGAAGGAAGAAAGGTCATTGAAAAACAGATAACAGACGAACCAAAAGAAGACAAGCTCTGCTTGTGAAAAACGAGTAGAAGTTGATTCCGGTTTATTGAAAGATAAGCCAGAGTAAATCAAGAGGTAGAGTCAGACCTAAACGATATTGGTGGTGTCCCGAGAGGGATACTATTAAATAAAGATATTGGATGGAGGGTTTGATCCTGGCTCAGGGTGAACGCTGGCGGCGTGCTTTACACATGCAAGTCGAACGGGATTCGTTTTGAAGGACACTTCGGTGGACGGAGAGATGATGAGAGTGGCGAACGGGTGAGTAACACGTGGACAACCTGCCCAACCGCGGGGGACAACAGTTGGAAACGACTGCTAATACCGCATAAGCTCGAAAGAGGAAAGCCGAAAGGCGCGGATGGAGGGGTCTGCGGCCCATCAGGTAGTTGGTGGCGGTAACGGCGCACCAAGCCAACGACGGGTATCTGGCGTGAGAGCGTGACCAGACACAAGGACACTGAGACACGGGTCCTACTCCTACGGGAGGCAGCAGTGGGGAATTTTGGACAATGGGGGAAACCCTGATCCAGCGACGCCGCGTGAAGGAAGAAGTCCTTCGGGATGTAAACTGCTTTTTACTGGGAAGAAGAGATGACGGTACCAGTAGAATAAGCCCCGGCTAACTACGTGCCAGCAGCCGCGGTAAGACGTAGGGGGCAAGCGTTACCCGGAATCACTGGGCGTAAAGGGGGCGTAGGCGGGACAATAAGTCAGATGTTAAAAACGACGGCTCAACCGTCGGGATGCGTTTGAAACTGTAGTCCTTGAGGATAGTAGAGGAAAAGGGAATTACCAATGTAGGGGTGAAATCCGTAGAGATTGGTAAGAAGGCCGGTGGCGAAGGCGCTTTTCTGGACTATACCTGACGCTGAGGCCCGAAAGCCAGGGGAGCAAACCGGATTAGATACCCGGGTAGTCCTGGCCGTAAACGATGCTCACTAGGTGTGGGATCCGTAGAGGATTCTGTGCTGAAGCAAACGCGATAAGTGAGCCGCCTGGGGAGTACGTCCGCAAGGATGAAACTCAAAGGAATTGACGGGGGCCCGCACAAGCGGTGGAGCGTGTGGTTTAATTCGAAGCTAAGCGAAGAACCTTACCAGGTCTTGACATACAAGTGGTAGTGAACCGAAAGGGGAACGACCTTTACTTCGGTAAAGGAGCTTGAACAGGTGGTGCATGGTCGTCGTCAGCTCGTGCCGTGAGGTGTTGGGTTAAGTCCCGCAACGAGCGCAACCCCTATGGTTAGTTGCCAGCACGAAGGTGGGAACTCTAGCCAGACTGCCGCCGACGAGGCGGAGGAAGGAGGGGACGACGTCAGATCATCATGCCCTTTATGACCTGGGCTACACACGCGCTACAATGGGGGAAACAACGGGGAACGAGGTAGCGATGCCAAGTAAATCCCAAACATCCCCCCCAGTTCAGATTGCAGGCTGCAACTCGCCTGCATGAAGCCGGAATCGCTAGTAATCGTAGATCAGAAAGCTGCGGTGAATACGTTCCCGGGCCTTGTACACACCGCCCGTCACACCACCCGAGTTGGGAATACCTGAAGATAGCGGAAGCCAACCTGCAAAGGAGGCAGCTATTTAAGGTAGGCTTAGCGAGGGGGGGTGAAGTCGTAACAAGGTAGCTGTACCGGAAGGTGCGGCTGGATCACCTCCTTTCTAAGGAGAAAAGGTAAGTCTGTTATCTGTCTTTGAGTGATTTTTCTGAGAAAAATCATAAAAGATCTTGCGAAGCAAGATTCGATCTTTGAAAAATGCATAGGAATGAAAAGAGTAAAGCTTGTAATAAGAAACAAACACATTGAATCATAAAATCTTTTCGTGAAAGCGAAAAGGATAGGTCAAGGTAATAAGAGCACACGGAGGATGCCTTGGTAGCAGGAGGCGAAGAAGGGCGTGGCAAGCTGCGAAAAGCCTCGTAGAGGAGCAAGCGACCTAAGAAGCGAGGATGCCCGAATGGGGAAACCCGGTATACGGAAGTATATCATCTCGAAAGAGAGGCGAACCCGGCGAAGTGAAACATCTCAGTAGCCGGAGGAAGAGAAAGCGAAGCGATAGCGTAAGTAGTGGTGAGCGAAAGCGCGATAGTCCAAACCATATACGTGTCAAGCATACGGGCGTTGCGTATATGGGGTAGTGGGATACAGTTAGGAGAACCGTAAGATATCCGATACAAGGTGCATATATAGACGAATTACCTGGGAAGGTAAACCGGAGAGAGTGAGAGTCTCGTAGTTGAAATGTATGTACGTGTATATTGTAATCCCAAGTAGCACTCAGCACGTGAAATTGAGTGTGAATCAGGGGGGCCCACCCTCCAAGACTAAATACTACCTGCTAACCGATAGTGAAGAGTACCGTGAGGGAAAGGTGAAAAGCACCCCGGGAGGGGAGTGAAAGAGAACCTGAAACCGTGTGCTTACAAGAAGAGGGAGCGAAAGTGACCTCGTGCCTTTTGATTAATGTGCCTACGAGTTATCGTATCTGGCGAGGTTAAGCCGAGAAAGGTGGAGCCGAAGGGAAACCGAGTCTGAAAAGGGCGGCTAGTGAGATGCGATAGACCCGAAACCAGGTGAGCTACCCATGTCCAGGGTGAAAGTGGGGTAAGACCCAGTGGAGGCCCGAACCAGTTAGCAGTAAAAAGCTATTGGATGAGATGTGGGTAGGAGTGAAAAGCTAACCGAACCTGGTGATAGCTGGTTCTCTCCGAAACGTATTGAGGTACGGCCTCGAGAGGTCTGTACCGGGGGTAGAGCACTGGATGGGCGAGGGGAGCAATCTCCGACCTCAACCAAACTCCGAATACCGGTATACAAATCTCGGGAGACAGCCTGCGGGGGATAAGCTCCGTAGACGAGAGGGAAACAACCCAGACCGCCAGCTAAGGACCCGAAGAAACGTCTAAGTGTGAAAGGAAGTGGAATGTCGAAGACAGCTGGGAGGTTGGCTTAGAAGCAGCCATCCTTGAAAGAGTGCGTAACAGCTCACCAGTTAAGACATTCTGCGCCGAAGATACAGGGGGCTGAAGACGTTCTCCGAAGCTGCGGAATAATGCGCGAGCATTGTTGGTAGGAGAGCATTGTGTAGTAGGGAGAAACATTATCGTGAGGTAATGCGGACGAGACACAAGAGCGGATGTAGGCATGAGTAACGAGAATATGGTGAGAATCCATATCCCCGAAAGCCCAAGGGTACCTGGGGAAGGGTCGTCCGCCCAGGGTAAGCCGGTCCTAAGGGGAACCCGAAAGGGGTAACCGATGGAAAGCTGGTTAATATTCCAGCGCCGCTGATAGGGAGCATAAGTGGGGACGCAGGAGGATAGGTTCCGCGAACGAGTGGCAAATTCGTCCAAGCTTTGAGTTGACGAGGCCGGTAGGCAAATCCGCCGGCTGAGACGAGGAGTGAAGGGGAGAATACCGAAGGGTGTTCAACGGGATTGAATTCACACTGCCAAGAAAATCTGCGTATGTGATGAACTATTGGTGACCGTTCTGAAAACCGACACAGGTGGGCTGGTTTAAAAGACTAAGGGGAGCGGGAGAACCTCCGCTAAGGAACTAGGCAAAATAACCCCGTAACTTCGGGAGAAGGGGTACTCCCAAAGGTTAAGAGCTAATGGGAGTCGCAGTTACAAGACTCAGGCGACTGTTTACCAAAAACACAGGACTCTGCGAATTCGATAAGAAGACGTATAGGGTCTGACGCCTGCCCAGTGCTGGAAGGTTAAGGGGAGTTGTTAACCGCAAGGTGAAGCAGCGAACTGAAGCCCCAGTAAACGGCGGCCGTAACTATAACGGTCCTAAGGTAGCGAAATTCCTTGTCGGGTAAGTTCCGACCTGCATGAATGGCGTAACGATCTGAGTACTGTCTCAGCGGAGGGCCCGGTGAAATTACAATCTTGGTGAAGATGCCAAGTACCCGCGACTAGACGGAAAGACCCCGTGGAGCTTTACTGTAACCTGGTATTGTATATTGGTGTAAGGTGTACAGGATAGGTGGGAGGCTAAGAAATCATATCGCAAGGTATGGTAGAGCCGACGTTGGGATACCACCCTCCTTACAGCGGTATACTAACCTGGGCATGTGAAGAGCATGCAAGGGACAGTGCTAGGTGGGCAGTTTGACTGGGGCAGTCGCCTCCTAAAGAGTAATGGAGGCGCGCGAAGGTAGGCTCAGGCTGGTTGGGAATCAGCCGAAGAGTGCAAGGGCAGAAGCCTGCCTGACTGTGAGACTGACAGGTCGAGCAGGAACGAAAGTTGGTCCTAATGACCAGGCGGTGCTGAGTGGAAAGGCCGTCGCTTAACGGATAAAAGTTACCCCGGGGATAACAGGCTGATACCGCCCGAGAGTCCATATCGACGGCGGTGTTTGGCACCTCGATGTCGGCTCATCGCATCCTGGGGCTGAAGCGGGTCCCAAGGGTTGGGCTGTTCGCCCATTAAAGCGGTACGTGAGCTGGGTTCAGAACGTCGTGAGACAGTTCGGTCCCTATCTATCGCGGGCGTAGGATACTTGAGAAGGGTCTCCCCCAGTACGAGAGGACCGGGGAGAGTAGACCGCTGGTGAACCAGTTGTACTGCCAAGTGCATAAGCTGGGTAGCTAAGTCTGTAAGTGATAAGCGCTGAAAGCATCTAAGCGCGAAACATGCTTCGAGATGAGGTATCCCGTCGTAAAGAGTAAGGGCAGTTCGAGACTAGGACATTGATAGGTCGCAAGTGTAAGCGCTGTGAAGCGTTGAGCTGAGCGATACTAATCGCCCGAGGCCTTGACCGTAAAAAAGAACGGAAGAAAGAAAAGAAAAACAAGCTTGAAACAATTCCTATGCATCTTTGAAAGAACCGAAAGTTATGACAGATATAGCTTTGGGTGACGACACTCGGAGAGGAAACACCCGGTCCCATCCCGAACCCGGCAGTTAAGCTCTCTGAGGCCGATGGTAGTGTGGTCTTCCACGTGAGAGTAGGTATCGCCCAGAGCCCCTTTTTCCCCTCCACTCGTTGGAGGGGTTTTTAAAATGTGGCCCCATAGGATAACGGCTAGTCCATCGGATTCTCAGTCCGAGAGTCGGGGTTCGATTCCCCGTGGGGCTGCCATACCAACCGATGAATTTTCCTTTTCATCGGTTTTTTGTTTTTCTATCCCATTTTGTACCCCTTCTTCAAATACTTCCAGCTTTTTTTTCATGTTTTGTAGAATGCTTTTCAATATTGCTATTTCTGTTTCTTTTTCCTCAAGTTGAATCAGCTTTTTATTCGTAATTTCACGTAATTTGTTCAGATTATCTTTATTAACTATTCCATTTTCAAAGTCATCAGTCATATTGTCGTCCAATTCGAGAATGTTTTTAATTTCGGATAGCGAGAACCCAAGATCCTTAAGATATACTACAGTTTCAATTCTGATCTTATCTTCTTCGGTGTAAAATCGTAGATTCCCTTCTCTTTTCGGAAGTATCAAACCTGTCTTTTCATAATATCGCAGCGTATCCGCACGAATTCCGGTGATTTCTGAAAATTCTCCTATGTGCATTTTTAAGCCTCCTTTGATTATTCATACAAACATTGTAGGACTTGGAGCTTACTACATGTCAAGTAACAAAAAAATTAAGAAATTGTAATGAAAGGTCGTGTTATACTGGAATGCCACATACATTAAGAAGGAGTGATATTTTGAATTACAGCGTATATAACAATGAAAGCGAGATAAACAACGAGGAGATAATTCAGTTTTTACATGAACATCTCGGGAAGTATGGAGATTCTCATGATCAAATAAGCAAGGCGGTTGATTATGCAATGGATTCTTCTGAGGCAAGAGGCGGCTTTATATTATGTGCATATGAACAGGATGAGATGGTTGGAGCAGTTGTGATCAACGATACATCTATGGAAGGCTACATATCGAGACATATACTCGTGTATATAGCGGTTCACAAAAATTACCGCGGACAGGGAATAGGAAAGAACCTTATCGGGAAAGTCGTTGAGTTATGCACGGGGAATATCGCCCTTCATGTTGAATACGACAATCCGGCAAGATTGCTCTATCAAAAACTGGGATTCAAATCTAAGTATGCGGAGATGAGATACGAGCAATTGACCGATGAAAATCGCGTAAATGAGATGTACAGAAAAATAACTAAAAAAAGTGAAATCAAACCGGATACCGTGAATAAAAGATTGAAGAAGATAAAGTATGATTATCTTAATATGAAGGACGAGGAACTTCAGGTAAAGCTCGAAGAATCTCTGCATTCCATGGTAAACGAGATATTCGACTGGAATAATCTGCTCAGAGAAAAGAAAGGAACTCTTGCGACTATGGCTAAATCTTTCAAGGATTTGGTGGGAATCTCTTTCGATCAGCAGGTATTGCTCAACAAAATTAAATCGGAAATGCTTAACGCTATTGAAAAGGTAATTTCAAGTAAGGAATGGGAATATTATTTGGACGAATTCGACAAGATGAAAAAAGCTGCGGAAAAATACATGGAAAAAACAACGACCGGCAGCGAAACCGATCGTCTTTCCAAAAATACGGGAAATTAAAAAGTTATCGTATCGGGATCAGGCCCGATTCTCTTGTTCAGATTTAATTTGTCTATGAATTTCATATCCGAAAGGGATAATTCAAAATCATATATTTCTCTGTTGCTTTTTATTCTTTCCGGATTAACGGATTTCGGAAGAACGATAAAACCCTTTTGAATGTGCCATCTGAGTGTAATTTGAGCTATTGTCCTGTTTTTCTTTTTTGCAAGTTCTTCCATCTCAGATTTACCGAAAATCTGTCCCTGCATTAAAGGTCCCCACGATTCTATGCATATACTGTGTTTTTTACTGTACTCCCTCAATTCCTCCTGTTGGAATTGAGGATGCAATTCGACTTGGTTGACTGCGGGTATAACTCCGGTATCTTCTATGATTTTATCCAGGTGATGCTTTTTAAAATTACTGACACCTATGGATTTTACCCTGCCTTGCTTTTTGAGTTCTATCATGGCCTTCCAGGTTTCGGAATTTTTTTCTTTAGGCCAATGAATCAGGTAAAGATCGAGATAATCCGTTTGAAGTTTCGCAAGTGTTTCCTCAAAGGCTTTTACAGTTTCATCAAAGCCATGTCTGTCATTCCATACTTTGCTGACCAAGAATATGTCCTCACGTCTGACCGGGGAATCGTGCACCGCCTTTCCGACTCCGATCTCATTTTTGTATATCGCGGCTGTATCAATATGTCTGTATCCAAATTCGAGTGCCTTCAATACTGAATCATATGCCTGCTCCTCCGTCATTTTGAAAGTTCCGAATCCCAATTGCGGTATACAGTTTCCATCATTGAGAATTACAGTATTAATTTTCAAGATTTTAACCTCCTGTTTGAGTATTTATAAATATGACGTTTAAAATGGTTTTGCTGAATTTGTGGGTATGAATAATGATATAAATCATATATTATAATATACATGAATTTGGAGGGATAATGAAAGAATACAGGCCGTTCATAATAATCAATCCATCTACGGAATACAAACAGATAAAACCATCACGCGATTTAGCGCGAATCATAGACTGCTACTGGATATCGGATACGAAAGATTTTTCTTCCGGAAAAACGATAATAATTCCCGATAATTGTGTTGATCTGATTTATAGATTTGGCAAAGACGGAATTCTAACCGGAAAAAATTTCATTGGCATGATGAGCAAAACCGATGAATTCGTTCCGGAGAATGGTGAAAAGATGTTCGGCATAAGATTTCTGCCCTACACAGTCAGATACTTTTTTAACTACGATATGGCCGTATTCAAAGACAGATCAATTTCATTCGAGGATATAGATGATTTCATGCCGCTGCTTTCACAGCTGAATTTTATAAGCTCTTTTTCAAATATCATGGAAAATATCATAAGAATAGAGCAAATTATAAGGGATAATTTGCATTCCACAAGAAACGGTGTTAAAAGTGAAATATTCGAAATAATAAATACCATATACGAAAATGGCCTGTTCTTGAAAGCGGAACAGGTTGCAAGTCAAAAACATTACAGCCTGAGTCATATTAACAGGCTTTTCAGAACCGAAGTCGGAATAAGTCTTAAAACCTTCATGAGAATAGACAGATTTCAGCGAATTCTGAGAACTATGAACGAAACCGGTGAAAGAAAATATCTCGAAATTGCCCTTGAATATGGATTTTACGATCAGTCGCATTTCATAAAGGAATTCAAATATTTTTTAAATGAATCGCCTTCGAAAAGAATGATCGATTTTTACAATACAGAATCCAAAAGTACGTTTAAAATCGTATCGGAAGGGGAGTGATGGAAATGAATAAAGTGAAAAGAGAATCTTTTAACAATGCGGCACAATTTCTTAAAAAAGAATCAAGGCCATTGGAAAGAACTATTTTTGAATATTATTTCGAAAACGGCAGCGTATCGAAAATCGTAGAAGAATTGACAAAATTCCAGAACGATGACGGTGGAGTCGCTGGCCTATTCGAACCGGATTGCCGGCTGCCACTGTCAACACCGTTGGCATCTTCTATGGCATTGAGAATTATAAATAAATTCAGTCTCGATAAAGAATCACTCGATATAAAAGAGAAAATTTACAAATACCTCGATGCTTCCCATGACGGGAACAGGAAAGGCTGGTTTGCGGTTCGCAAAGAAATCAACGATTATCCGCACGCTCCGTGGTGGGATTTCGATTATTCAACGGAAATGACTATCATTGACCATTTCTGGGGTAATCCGAATGCTGAAATAATCGGATATATCTGTACTGACACCGGATATTGCGGGAAACTGGATAAAGAAAAATTGCTGAAACATGTTCTGGAATATTGGAAAACCAGGAAAGAGTACGAAAGCGAACACGAGATAATGTGCTTTATAAAACTCTACAACGTACTTCCCAAAGACAACAAATCGGAAATCATCAGGCAGGGAATATCAAACGGAATATCGAGTTTGCTCAACATGAATATTAGAGAATGGAATACGTATGTACCACGTCCGCTTGATTTTATCTGCGAAAAAAACGGCGAATATTTCGGTATCACAGAAGAACAAATCGATACCCATCTGGATTATGTTGTCGATGAAATGAACCGTCAAGGAATAATCATGCCAAACTGGCACTGGGGAGTTTACCCGCAGGAATGGGATATCGCAAAAAAAGAGTGGACAGGTGTTAAAACGCTTGAATTTCTGATAACGGCCGATAAATTTGGCAGAGTACAACGATAATTGGGTTAAGTAATCCAGCCTATATATGTTAGAAAATATAATATATTTCGTCATTGTATTAGATAACAATTACTTGGGAGGTATGAAATGGAACATCTTAATCTGACTACCGATAAAATATACAAATTGCTTGGAGAAGAAGGAAAGAAATTAATCGAATTCGATTCACCTAAAATCGATAAAAAATCTCTGAAATTGCCCGATTCCAATGTTGTAGACGAAGTTTTCATAAATTCGGACAGAAATAACAGAGTACTTGGTAACCTCAATTGGCTTTACAATGCCGGAAGGCTAGGCGGTACCGGATATTTGTCAATCTTCCCCGTGGATCAGGGTGTGGAACATTCGGCAGGCGCTTCTTTTGCCAAAAACCCGGATTACTTCGATCCGGAAAACATAATCAGATTCGCGGTAGAATCGGGAAGCAACGGAGTGGCATCTACACTTGGCGTACTTTCGCTGTTCTCCAGGAAATATGCGCATAAAATTCCCTTCATCGTCAAGATAAACCACAACGAGTTACTGAGCTATCCCAACAAGGCCGACCAGATAATGTTTGCTTCGGTTGAGCAGGCGTACAACATGGGAGCCGCAGGTATCGGAGCCACCATTTATTTCGGTTCGCAGGAATCAGGGCGGCAGATCATCGAAGTGAGCAGGGCTTTTGAATATGCGCATGAGCTTGGTATGTTCGCCATATTGTGGTGCTATCTCAGAAACGATGAATTCAAGAAAGATAAAGATTATCATCTTTCTTCAGACCTGACGGGTCAGGCAAACCATCTTGGGGTAACAATCGGTGCCGATATAATAAAACAGAAACTGCCGGAAAATAACGGCGGATATTCGGCACTCAACATGGGAAACAGTTCCTACGGCAAATTCGATAAAAGAATATATTCAGAACTTAATTCCGATAATCCGATAGATCTAACGAGATATCAGGTGTTGAACAACTATTCGGGAAGGATTCCGCTCATAAATTCCGGAGGTGGTTCGGGTAAAGACGATCTGGCACAGGCCGTGAGAACCGCGGTTATCAACAAAAGAGCCGGAGGAAGCGGACTTATACTGGGTAGAAAAGCTTTCCAAAAGCCTTTTAAAGAAGGTCTTGAAATAGTAAATGCCGTACAGGATGTGTATCTGAACGATGAAATAACCATTGTATGATATAATGACTTAAAATATGAAAAGATCGGGAAACCGGTCTTTTTTTATTCCTTGATTATAATAAGATGCTGCTAAACCTGATTAATTAGTCAATGAGCATTAAAATGGTATAATTTATACACAAAATTTCATAATTTAATTCCGGAGATGCGAATATGAAGGCAATCATAATAAACGGCAGTCCCAAGGGCGATTACAGTGTTACTTTACAGTATGCGAGATACATGCTCAAGAACAGCATCCCTGATTACGAGGTGCTGAATATCGGAAAGAATATAGCAAAATACGAAAACAATGTTTCCGAGCTGAAAAAGGCTGCCGATTCGATAAGAAACAGCGATTGCGTTGTCTGGGCTTTTCCCGTATACACTTTCCTGGTTCCCTACCAGCTGTTGAAATTCATAAATCTCATGATAGACAATGGTCTTTCAAATGCTTTTGAGGGGAAATATTCCTGTTCTGTCTCGACGTCCAAGCATTTTTTCGACCACACTGCCCATGAATACATCAGATACGTCTCGCAGACCGTGAATATGAAATTCGTCGACAGTTATTCCGCCGATACGGACGATCTGAAATCCGAAACAAACAGGTGTATCCTGAAAACCTTCGGCAGTAAATTCCGGCTTGCCGTAGAAAATAAAATTCCCGTGAGGGAAAAGTATTATATCGAAAACAGGGATATACAGTCTCTTGATTTCATGGAAATTAATCCGGGAGTGAAAAAGGAAACAACGGTAAAAAAGATATTGATTCTCACCGATACAAGTGATGAAAATTCCAATCTGATTAAGATGACCGAGACTTTCAGGAATCATTTTAAATACGAAACGGAAGTCGTAAATATAAACGACAGGAGGATTCTCGGAGGCTGTCTGGGATGCCTTCACTGCGTGTTTTTCTACAGATGCGTTTACAAAGACGGATATGAAGATTTTTACAAGAACACGATTTTAAACACGGATATTCTGATATACGGCATAACAGTTAAAAACGGTTATTTTGACCCGATATGGAAGAAATATTTCGACAGGGCTTTCTGCAACGGCCACAGGCTTTCAAGACACGGAAAGAGTTGCGCATACATATTGTCAGGGAATGTTAAAAACAATCCCGTGGTCAACGAAGTGATCGAAGGCAGAGCGCAGGTTGGGGGCGAGAATCTTGTGGGAATGGTTTCCGACGACGAAATCAACGCCGACGCCGTATATGGGTTGCTTGCGGATCTTGCCGGAAAAGTCGAATACGATGTTGAAAACCACAGCGTAAACCCCTCAATGTTCCCCGGGGTAGGAGGTACCAAGGTTTTCAGGGATCTCATATATTCCATGAGGGGCATAATGAAAGAAGACCATAGATTCTACAGGAAACACAAAATATACGATTTCCCGCAAAAAGACATAAAATCCCATATTTTCAATTTGTCAATGGCGATTATGCTCAGCTCGAAAAAAATCAAAAAGGAAGCGTTTAAAACCTCTGCCAGGATGATGGCAGACAGGTATATAAAGATAGTGGAATCCGAATAAGATTATAGTTCCCTACGCATTATTATTTCGCCTTCGGGGTTGACTTCCCCGGTGGTTTTGAAGTCGTATTTTTCATAGAGCTTAAGTGCGACGGAATTGCTTTTCTCAAACGTTAGCGAGATCAGTACGCATTTGGGATATTTCTCTCTTATGAATTCCAGGATTTCATCCAAAGCTTTCGAACCGTACCCGCAGTTTTGATAGTGTTTGTCTATGAAAAATCCTCCCAGCCAGTAATTGTCGATGCTGTCGGGCGTATACGACAGGTAGAAAAAACCTATCATGGTATCGTCTTTGTATATTATGTACGGGTCGAGAGCTTCGTCCCATGGTTTTATATAAGCCGCCGAAAGTGATTCACTCACCGATGGTACGAATTCTTTCTGGTGTTCGAAGACTCCCAGTTTTAGCGCATTCTCCCAGTTGCTTCTATCTGCTTTTTTAAATTCAAACATGAATATGCCCCCTTTTCTACATTATAGCATGTGATAAAGGTATGATGCGAAGAAATAATTCATATTCGTTTTTATTAAGATTTGCCGGAATGTAAAATATGATAGTATAGCGAAAGAAGCAACGGTGTTTATAAATGCGATTGAAAGCGGAGGTGTCTGATTTGAACGATTTCAGAAAATACGGTGAAGACTCTTGCAAATTGGTTTTGGTACACGGAGGACCCGGTGCTCCGGGCGGGATGGCTCCGGTGGCGAAGGTGCTTTCGTCCCGTACGGGAGTGCTCGAACCTTTTCAGACGAAAAATTCGGTTGCCGGTCAGATTGAAGAACTCAAGTCACAGATAACGAATCATGCCGATGTTCCCGTAACCCTTTTAGGATGGTCCTGGGGTGCCTGGCTCGCGTTGTTCGTCGCGGCGGAATATCCCGATCTCGTGAGCAAATTGATAATGGTTAGCTCTGGCCCGTTGGAGGCGGAATATGCCAAGTGCATACTTGGGAGAAGGCTTGAGAAATTAACCCATGATGAAAGTGAAGAGGCAAAATCCATTTTGGAAATGCTTTATTCAGACGAAATTGTCGAAAATCGTGACAGTGTTCTTTCAAGATTCGGGCAACTGATGACAAAAGCCGATTTTTATTGCGAAGAGCCGCATGAAAATGAGGTTATCGAAACGGATTCGGACATACATAAAAATGTTTGGGAACAGGCTGCCGATATGAGAAAGCTGGGGGAGTTGTTGGAATGCATTTCGAAATTAAAATGCCCGCTTACCGTGATACACGGTAAAAACGATTCGCATCCGTTTGAGGGATTGAAAAACCCACTTGATAATTCGGGAAGGAATTATAATATGGTTATTCTGGATAAATGCGGCCATTATCCATGGTATGAAAAATATGCCAGAGATGAGTTTTTCAGTATTCTGCTGGATGAAATCTGAAATTGTAATTTATTTCGATTTAACTGGATTTTTTCATCAAGCTTTAAACGGCATCGGCTACAAATAATTGTAAAGATAACCCGGTAAATGATTTTTCCCTGCGGTTAAAGTTAACCATCCATAAAGAGGGATTTTTTTGTTTTTCATAAGGCCGTATTTTGATACGACACTTAAATTATGAAAAATATTTTCCATTCTGCAAAATCATGCGACTGAAAGTTCAAAAAAATCAACTCGTCTTTTTCACAATCTTCATCCAATAAGAACTTGTTCTTATTTTCACATGAATTGAATGGCGCATACGTATTATGATACACTTCGGGTGAGTATGGATGTACTCGCATTATTATTTGGAGGCTTGTTATGAAGAATATAAAGATGATCAATAAAATCCTGCTGCTTATAGTGATCACTTCGGTGATTCCTTTGTTGGTACTCACGACTTACAGCATAATGAATCTGAGGAAAGAGATGCACGACAACGTTTCGGAAAAATTGTTCAAGCTTTCGGAAGATGCGGCTAATGAGCTTGATAAATTTATGGTGCCTTATGAACAGTTGATGTTCATGTCTTCGGAAGAATTGAAAAACGATTCTTCCGAAGAAAAATTACTTTATTTGAAGAAGCTGAAAGATAGCTATTCGAATATAATAAACGCGTGTTACGGTGATGAAAGCGGAGAATTTCTGGTTTATCCGGCAACAGAACTGCCAGCGGGATTTGATCCGAGAAAACGGCCATGGTATGTGGAAGCCAAGTTTGAAAAGACGGATACGATAATAACCGAACCCTACAAGGACATCGCATCGGGCAGGATGGTAATCACACTTGCAAAATCGGTATATTTGAACGGTAAACTGGTTGGAGTAGTCGCATTGGATTTCAACATACAGGAACTGACCGGCAGATTCCTGGGTATGAATTACGGAAATGACGGAAAGACTTTTGCAGTAAATTCCGATGGTTTGATAATTCTGCATGAATCCGAATCAGAGTTACAGAAAAACATATCCGGGTTGGAATTGTACTCTTCGATAAAGGGCGAATCCGGCAGTTTTACATCCACAGGCATAGAAGGTGTGGCGGTTGAAGGTGCTTTCCATGAAAACGGACTTGGTTGGAAAATCGTAACTTATGCGAGCAAAGATGACATATACGAAGAGGCAAATTTGCAGCTTTTGATAATGGCAGTCATTTCCGCGATTTTTATTGTTTTCGCATTTCTTTCCGGTATTCTGCTGAGCAGAAAATATGTCACCAAACCGGTAAACTTGATTAAAGACGTAATTATTAAGCTGGGAAACGGAGACCTTTCGGATAAATGCGGAATAAACTCTAAGGACGAGATAGGTGAAATAGCTTTTGCGCTGAACGCCACTGTCGAAAATCTTGCGGAGATTATGAAAAGTTTTGGCAACGCTTCTCTTGAAATGACAGAATCATCCTCTTCACTTGCGAAAATATCCGAAATAACAGATGAATCAGCCGAAGAGTTGAATCTCAAATCCGTCAGGATAAACAAAGAAACCGGCTCAGCGGTATCTCTTTTGAGGGAAATGGCATCGGAAATAGAAACCATATCTTCGGCAGCGGAAGGTATATGGGATACTTCGAAGAAAGTCAGCAAAGACTTTTTCGATTCGAAGAAATCACTGCAATACGGAAACGAGAAACTTTCTTTGCAGAAAAAACGGATGGAAGATGTAATGGTAATAGGCAATAAGACTTCTGATACGGCTAAAATACTCTCCGCCAAAGCTTCAGATGTCATGGAGATTCTTCAAATAATCTCTTCCATAGCCGAACAGACGAATTTACTGGCGCTTAATGCCGCCATTGAAGCGGCGCGTGCAGGGGAAGCCGGCAGGGGATTCGGTGTGGTTGCGGATGAAATAAGGAAACTCGCGGAGGGAAGCAAGCTATCTTCGCAGAACATCGGCAATATTCTGGCGCAGCTTCTGGAAAATACAGGTAAAACGGAAAATTCGGTTGTGGATACCATAAGCATAATTGAAGAGCTGTCCGAAATAACCGAGAAACTGAATTCGGATTTTTCCGATCTCTCAGTTAAATTTTCAAATATGGAAGAAGTGGTCAGGGATATATCCTGTGATTCTGAAAATCAGAATCTTGCCTGTGTGAGAATAGGTGAAAAAACCGCAAAATTCGTAAAAAGTATGGAAAATGCTCAGAAAGATATAAACAGTTTAAGTGAAGATGTGGAGAATCAATCAAAATACGCCGACGAAGTCAACGCATCTTCACAGGAAATTTATGCGCTTTCGGAAACCATAACCGAGCAACTGAAAAAATTCAGAACATAAACAAATCAAAAGCAAACCCTCGGCAATGTTTCCGAAGTTTGCTTTTAAAATACTTTTATGTATTGTCAGGAGATGCCGTGTCCGTAGAAACCGGATACGGCTTTTATATTTTCATAGGGTATTTTGGAAATATCCCATGATAAAACGAATCCGTCGAGGTTGAGGTGTTCAACATGAATAAGGCAGTCTTTAATATTTTTCGCATTTACATCGCAAACGGGAGGAAAGCTCACAGCTTCGAATCCGGGGTAAATTTTCGCGGAAGAATCTCTTAAACATGAGAATGCTTTCTTTATTTCGAGCGGGAAATTTATCATCGGAATTCCATTATGCGCCATATTTTGCATGGAAACTGACAAATTCATGTGAAGCAGTTCTTCCATGCATTCCATTATGCCGCTTTCTTCAATATAGTTGTTTAAAAACCTGAGTGATTTTATCAGGGAATAAATTTCCATCGGCACTCCTGCAGGGCCCATCGTTTTAAGATAGACCATGGGTTTAATCCAGTCGCATAGAGAGGAAAGACTTGCGTAGTCCTGTGACACCACATGTGATATCGAGGGTGAAAAAAGATCTATTCCTATTTTCAGATTTCTTTCGCGGGCTATGTCCGAATACCTTTTTACAAGCCGATAAATACTTTTACTTCTGAAAGAGAGAAAATTCTTCAAAACCTCATACACCGAACTGAGTACATTTTTCAAATCTACGAGTTTTTTTGTATTCTTTATGGTTTCGAATACGGATATTACGGCATCATCATCAAAAACGGAATTATCTTGTGCAAGCGATCTGCATACCGGACACCTGCATCCCAAAACCTCACTCAAACCGTTTGCGGGGGACGGATATCTTATCTTGTCGAGAAATACACCGTCAAATTCAAAATCGTCAAGAATCGAGATGTAAAAATTCCTGAGTCGGCCGTCTTTTTCTTCCATATTGGGACAGACAAACGAAAAATCTTCACCCGAATCTCTTTGAGATTGCAGTATGAAAGAACTGCCGTAATTTCCAAAACCCTGACTGAGCATACCATCGTAATCGAGATGTTTTGGAAGATCCGCAAGTACAGGATACCACAGGTAAGTTTCAATATTCAGGGAACGGCATTTTTCAAAGACAAGCCTCATTTCCGGCTTTTCAAGATTCACACCAATCATAAGGGCTTTTAAACCGATTTCATCTTTTAAAAATTTTATTTTTCTGTCGAATTCGGAAATGTTATTTCTGAATGGTTCAAATGAGAATAACTGTGCTGAAACACATAAATCGTTTATGTCTCTCATAATTTGCCCCTTTCTATTAAAGTTTAATTAATCACCGGATAGATGATTATACATTATATTGATGCGTAAAAAAATCAGAAGAAAATAAAAAAGAATCGAAGAATTCTAAACAAAACTTGAAATAAAATTCGAGTATAGCCGTTATGTTATTATATAGAAATCGAAGGAGAAAAATGAGACTGTGGAGCATTCACCCTAAATATCTTGATTCGAAAGGGCTTGTAGCAGAATGGAAAGAGGGCCTTCAGGGAATCGCAGCTCTTAAAAGGAGTATAATTGAACCTGATAACAGAAGGATAATGTTCATAAACCATCCCCAGTTGATAAGGTTTAAACAAACCGGTAACCCCGTTGAGTATCTCAACTTGTTTTTATGGTTCGTTTTCAAAGAATCAGATAGAAGAGGGTATAACTTCAATTACGGTTTGCTGGATGAGATTTCAGACAATCTTTCATCGAATGGTTTTGATAAAATCTCTGTTACGTACGGGCAGATAGTCTATGAGTTAAAATTGCTCGGATATAAGTACGTTTACGAGAGGAAAAAGCCGCCATCCCGGAATTTCTCTCCGGATGCGGGAAATGTCCTGCTTCATCCCGTTTTTAAACTTGAAGCGGGTGATATTGAGTCGTGGGAAAAACAGCGGAAAGAGGTAACGGAATATCCGTTAGATACCGGCAATATTAAAATTATTGGCGGATGAGTGGATTTGGAAAGGAGAAGGCAAATGAAAATAGTTTACGGTGATCAGAAGAAGATTCCTGTTGCGGAATTGGCGGAACTGTACGGTGATTCCGGCTGGAAAGTCTATACGGACAGGATTGATAAACTTGAAAAAGCCTTCATGTCTTCTTTGAAAATAGTTTCCGCATGGGAAAACGGAAAATTGGTCGGACTTGCAAGACTCGTCGGCGATGGTGTTTTTATCGCATATCTTCAGGACATACTCGTGAGAAGCGATATGAGGAGGAAAGGCATAGGGTCCGAGCTTTTCAGAAGGGTTTTTGCGGAATATGAAACGGTGAGGCAAAAAGTTCTCGTGACGGATAATTCTCAGGAAAATATCGATTTTTACGAAAGCCTCGGGTTTAAAACTTTTGATAAATATGAACTTTTGGGATTCATGAGTTTTTGTTGTTAAAAACCGGTAAATAACTTAAATATGGACGAGGTGAAATGTGAAAAAGAAAATCGGAAGCGTTCAGTACATGTTTCCCGTTCCGATAGTTCTCATAGGAACAGTGGGTGGGAATGGAGATGTGAATTTCACTGAAGTGGGTGATTGCGCCGTTGCGGGAATAAATCCTCCGTTAATTATGATATCGCTTAACATAAACCACATGTCGGCCTGTAATATTTCAAAAACAGGAAGTTTCAGCGTCAACATACCGAATACGGGTATTATGAACAAGACCGATTATTGCGGAATTCACAGCGGAACCCGGAAAGACAAATCGAAATTGTTCGGGTATGTTATGTCCGAAATACACAACACCCCAATAATTGAAGAGTGCCCGCTTTGTATGGAGTGTGAAGTGGTCGGGGATTTTAAATTCGAGCAGAGGTGGATACTCATAGGAAAGGTTACCGAGACTTATGCCGATGAGAGATATATAGAAACAACGGATGGGAAAAGTCAGCTATCCGATATTATTAAATTCGACCCGATTCTGTATGCACTTGACAACAGGTATTATTCCATTGGAAAAATCATAGGGCAGGGATACGCAGAGGGGAAAAAAATCGATAAGGAAGTATGAAAAAATCTTATATAATCACAGAGAGATTGAATCACATAAATAAATTTTACGGAAAGGGATGATTTTTTGAAAAAGAATTTATTCATTTTGTTTTTCGTTTTGACAGGGATGCTGATGTCTTTTTCGGCTCAAAATGATATCGAGTCTTCCGTTCGGGAAATCGAACTGTTTGTCTACAACGTGGAAAACCATTTTGAAAACCTGTATTCCGTACTGAATGTTATGGGTAAAACAAAAGAGGTTAAATCGGCCGATTGGGAAAATATGAAAGGTCTTTTTGAATCAGTGCAAAGCGAAATGGCTGATTCTTTGCTGTGGTTTTCAAATCCGGACGGTTCGTATTACACCATGGAAAAAGGACTTACCGGTGTCAGCCTCGCCCAGAGAGAATATTTCGAAGGGCTTCGTAACGGCGGTGAAGTGTACTGTGAACTCGTAGTCGGCTTGACCAGCAAAAAGAAAAGTGCCGTAGTCGCAATTCCGGTTTTTGACGGTGATAAAATAGTAGGAGCCGTCGGAGGGTCTTTCTTCACGGATACTCTTTACGAATTTATAAATGGTTTCTATTTCAAAAACAAAAACGTATCTTATCTGGTTTTGGATTCCGGCGGAAATGAAGTTCTCAAACACAACGTTTCGGAATTCAACGAAAAAAATCTGCTTGAAATGATGAAACAGATGGAATACGGCATCTATCCGTTTTCCGAATCTCAAAAAAGTGAATATAAATACATTTTCGGTCCATCCCCAAATACCGGCTGGAAATACGCGTTGGGATTCGGTGAGTGAGATCTTCCTGGATTTTATTTTTTTAAGAAAATCAAGAAGTATCACAACCAGAAAGTTCACAGGGAAGTTTTTTTGAATTTGAAACACTTTTATATACTGCGAATCGGTGAAAATTTCGGATTTCAACCATATGCGTAAAAAACCATAATAAAAACAGCAGAAAAGTATATGTTGATTTTGCATTCAAGTGGATATTCGTTTTGGAAGTGAACAACGTACACTCAATATCAAAATAAAATTGGCCAATGGCTCTTATGTTAACTTAAAAGTGCAAATTACTGAGAAATTTGGCAATGTGAAATAGATTTTGTAAAACTCATTCAAAAAAAGCAAAAAAGGAGAGCAGATCATCGTATCTTCGGAGTATATTGTAAAATAAATGATATAATTGAATTATGCTATTGATGGTGGTTTTAGGTTATATACCAGAAATATTATGTATAATATCAAGAAGGAATTTGAAATGCAAATATTTTTAATATAAAACGTCTATAGTATTATGAATGGTGTTTTCGGAAGCAAGGAGAGGAGTGTTATGAAAAAAGCTGATAAGGTCAATAAAACCCTTAAAAAAATACATCTTTATGAAGCAAAAAAATGCACAAGAGTGATAGAAGTGGGTCGCGACAGTTTAATGGAACAAAGTTACATTGATATAATACAAAGAAGAAAAAAAGCTTTCGATAGACTTGCGGATTAAATGGTTTAATCAAAAGGAGCTTGATGTTGCACTTACAGTTCTTTTTAAAATATATCCTCAGAATTCCGAGGAAGTTAATGATGATGTACTGTCTATAAAAATTATTAAACCAGAGATAATTGATTTTATTATTGATTTGGAAGCTTGTAATTATTGTGGAGATAATATTCTTTGTATTGGTTCTATAATAATCAGAACGATAATTAAAGGCCATCCATTATTTGATGGTAATAAGCGTTTTGGAATGCTTCTTGGGGAAAGATTTTTAAATATGAACGGGTATAGAATTAGGACTTCAAATAAAGAGTATGAAGAAGTAGCATTAAATCTGGCTAATGGTATTTGGGATAAAGAAGAAGTCTATGAATGGCTTTTAAAAGTTGCGAGTCCCTATCCTGAAGAGTTTAGTAGCAAGTCCTGATATAAAAATAATACCAAAAGTTTAGAGATTACTTCTGAACTTTTGGTATTATTTTCCCCGTTTTACATGGCGCCGAGTACCATTTTCAGGTTGTACCCGGTTTCGGTCAGCGTGTATTCTACTTTTTTGCGCAACCTGGGCGTATGTTTTCTTGTGATCAATCCGTTTTCTTCCATAAACCGCAGTTTTCCAGTCAATATTTTTGGGGTTATGTTACATATCAAATTTAAAAATTTTATTCGTGAACTTTTATATCTATTTCCATTCGTCAAGTGCTGATTTGAGAATACCTGCCGTTCCAATCGTCTCTGTTCTGTGTTCTTCGAATCCTGTATGTGTTTCTATGGTTTTCAATCCGGGATTTATTTTCCATAATCTGTCGAAATTCCCATCGAAAGCTATATAGACCGTGTCCTGTTCAGGGAAATATACCGTCGATGAACAGGTGGTTTTTGAAAGTGATGCCTTTAGAATTTCCAATGCTTTTTCAAGTGTATCTATTTCTCCGATTTCATCTATTTTTTTCCACATGTTCCTGTAGTTTTCATCCCCGGGACCGTGAATTGAACTTATGTCCCTGTAATTGAAATTGTAAAGACAGAAATTGGTCATGGCGAATTTTTCGCCCTCTTTTTTTATTAGTACATTTTCATCCGGAGAAACTTCCAAAACTGTCGCATTCTTATTTGAATCCGAAACGAGTATGTGTGTGTAGAAGTTCGGAGAAAATATTACCCTTTTTCCATTTATCCGACTTTCGATATATTCGACAGAATCACCGTGTCTGAGTACATCCATAAAAACATCGTGTATGAAAATCTTGGCGCCTCTTGATGCCTTTACATATTGCTTCGAAAGCATCTGAGTGGTTGTGAAAATTCCTTTTTCGTTTATTCCGAGCATATATGCGTATCCGACGGGAGATTTGGTGTCAAAGGAGAGGGCAAAAAAACTGTATTCGTCCGAATACGGATAGGAAAGCATAATCTCCGGATTTCCGGGATAATCGAAATTCATTCCCCTTACCGATATATTTTCGGAATCGTAGACAAAACTTGAACAGGAAAATGCACTGAAAAAAATTACCGACAAAAAAAACAGCATAAAGATTTTTGTTTTCATGCGAATTTCCTCCTGGTTTCAAAGAAATTATTCAATTATCAATTTGCAGGTGCTCCGACTCTTATCCTCGGATCAAGAATACCATAAATTATGTCGAGTAAAAACAATGCGGACATGTACAGAATCGTGATGAGGGTCAATATTCCCATCATGAGCGGTATATCGTTGTACAGCAGAGCCTTCCACATGACTGTTCCGAGTCCGGGCCAGGAAAAAACGTTTTCCAGAGGCAAATCACCGGCAATAGAAGTCACCACTGTCAATACCCCCATAGTCATTATTGCGGGCATTGCGGTTTTAAACGCGTGTTTTTTCAACACTTTTCTTTCGGGAATTCCCCTTCCCCTCGCGGCCATGACAAAATCCTCCTGAAGCGGAACCATTATCATGTTCTTCACGAGATATGCAGTGCCCCAGAACCTCACGAAAATCATGGTTATCACGGGTAATGCAAGATGGTGCAGAATATCGAAATAGTGCATCAGGCCCTCTTTTGGCGGAGTGCTTTGCAGCGATCCAAGCGGAAACCAGCCAAGTTTGAACCCGAATATTATTATCATGAAAGACCCCACCCACCAAGCGGGAGCTCCGAAGAAAATCATGGTTAAAATCGAAGTGGATTTGTCGTATAGCGTTCCCGAAAACCTTGCCTTTCTTATTCCCACGGCAATTCCGAGAAATGTGCTGAAAATCGATGAAGTTACGAATAAAAGCAACGTCAGTGGAAGAGCTTCGAGTATTATGTCGTGAACCATTCTGCTGCGCCCCACTGTTATTTGGGAAGCGGATTCTCCGAAATCAAAAGTCAGAGTCCTGTACGTCCTGTGAAGGATTCTGATTATCGACGGTTGATCAAGACCATAGTGGTGTTCAAGACTTTTTTTATACTCTTCCTTCAGTTGCGGTACATCTTCGGGAGTGTGTTTTGTCATATCTATCATCGATATGAAATCCCTGGTCATCGCCGCTATGTCGCCATGAACAGTGGATTCAAGCGATGTGTTTAATACGGCGGAGTACATGAATATTATTATTGAATAAGTTATTAAACTATCAATTATTCTTCTCGCAACGAATTTCGAAAACAAAAACACCACCCCGAATAATTTTGAATATTATCTAAGATGCACTGAATATTATAAAATATGATTTTTATAACACGTACCTATTTAATTTTTACTCCCATTTTGTAGAAGCGAAAACAAGAGCGTTGCCGTCTTTATCGGTTATCTTATGGCTGTATTCGTGTGAATTGCCTTCCCGGGAAGTCAGTACGTTTATCATATTTCCGTAAGTCGTTTCTTTCCGGAAGTGTATTTTGAATTCTCTCAATGCCATTTTTTCGGTCACTTCTTCGGGTAGCGATTCGCAAATCCATCTTGCGTAAATCACGTTGTTGACATGTCTGTACTGGTCAATGTCGGATTTTCTTACCCTGAACTGTATTTCCGAAGTATAACCGCTTATTTGGGGAGGAGAAACGATTTCAAACGGTGGAATGCTTGACTCGACTCCATAAAGGTTGTACATGTATTCCCGCGCCGCAGTGGGTCTTCGCCTTTCCACATTCAGAAGTATCCATTTCGATTTGCCGCGGGACAGTATTCTGCCCGAAAAATCTTCGATCAGAAATTCCCTGAAAGCTATGAACCTGTCAATCGAATGGGCGATAGTTTTGAGCGTGAGTTTATCAAGATACTTTGGATATTCAAAAATCTCTATATCCCAGTTCAGTATTATCCAGGCGATTTTCTCTTCTTCGAGAATGTTTTTCTTTTCATCGTAATATTCTCCGGCTTGCTGCGCAACTTCGTTGAAATAGTTCAAAATAGTGATGATGTTTGTGGTTTTTTTATAGTCAGTTTCCGCATATCTGACTTCGATTTCCTTTTTCACTGTGTTATTCATATTACCTCTTCTCTTTCGAATTCCCTAAATTTTATCATTTGATTCTTACGAAGCGGTGAATTTTTATAAATAAAAAATTATTTGTTTATAAAACTAACCAATATTTTAAAAATATGTTTGATGATGTGCTTTCGATTTATTTTAAATCCTTTTCACTTCCGATGATGTTTGAATAATTCCCCCTTTTATATTGATGGCATTCAAGTTTATCAGACGAATAACTACAAGTCTGAACTGAAAAAAGGGATACGAGATCCCTTTTTAATAAATTAAGATTTAGAGCTAAATTTAAAATATAATTACCCATTCCCGGATACTCTTATTCTCGGATCGAGAATTCCGTAAATAATATCCAGAAGCAGCAGGGCAGCCATATACAGTATGGTGATTAAAGTCAACACACCCAGCATAGTCGGTATGTCGTTCAAAGTAAGCGCCCGCCAGAAAACTTTTCCAATCCCGTTCCAGGAAAAAATATTTTCCACAGGAATATCCCCGGCTATTGATGAAACTACAGTTAATATCCCCATTGTCATTATGCCCGGTGCGGCAGTTCTCAGTGCGTGTTTTTTCAGTATTTTTTTTTCGGGTATTCCCCTGCCTCTGGCCGCCATTATAAAATCTTCCTGAAGCGGAACCATTACCATATTTTTAACAAGATAAGCCGTACCCCAGAATCTGACCAATATTAAAGTCAGCACAGGCAGCATGAGATGATATATGGAATCAAGATAATATTCGATTCCGGTAAGTGGCGGGGAGCTGTGCAGAGCACCGACAGGAAACCATTTAAGATTATAGGCGAAAATAATTATCAAAATCGATCCCATCCACCATGCGGGTGTACCGAAAAATATCATGGTGAATAGGGATGTGGATTTATCATAAACTGAACCCGAATATTTTGCCTTTCTTACACCCACCATCACCCCTATGAATACGCTGAATACGGAAGATGTAACGAACAACAGCAAAGTGAAAGGCAGTGCCTCCAATATGGTTTCGTGTACCGGTTTAAGTTCGGAGGATAGTCCGAAGTCAAATGTGAGTGTCATAAACACTCTTTTTAAAATTCTCTGAAGTGGCGGTTTGTCCAGCCAATAATAACTTCTTAGATTCTGCTCTATGTTTTTTTTCATTTCTATAGTTTGCTCGGGTGAAAGATCATCTCTGTTCGTACCCATCATGGAGCTTCTGACCATATAATCGATCTGGCCTTCCACCGTTGCTTCCAAAGATATATTGAGTACTATGCAGTACATTAAAATTATTAATACATAAGTGATCAGACAACCGATTGTTCTTTTAAGCACGAATTTTGCCACAACAACACTACCCCTTTCGATTTATAAGGTATAGAGAAAATGAAATTTTGATATAAATTTCTTTCGATATTTTAAAAAAAAATTCAACAATCCGGACGAATTAACGAAAAACTAGAAATATATACCAGTCGACGGGCATAACACCTAAATAAAAATTTGAAACCATGTTTCCGATTTAGGAAACCGATATCTGTGTGTTCTGATGCTTCTCTGTTGAATTACGATGGGGAATACCGTTGTCTGATTTTGTTTCTCCCGGAATAAATTATAATTACTTAGCGGGATCGTGTAGGGTAATCATGAAAAAGTAAGATAAATATCCACCCTGAAGCTTACACGAGCACATACCGGCCGGTATTTTTAGGATTCAGAAAATTTCTATGATCGTATATAGCTAATCGAGGTGGATGAATTCCGAAAGGCGCAATTGATTAAACACCGTAAACATATAGAGGCATTTCACCATATCGGTGAAAATTTTCAGTTCCGGATTTTAGATTCAATCCAAAAAACTTGCAAAAAGCCGTGAAGAAGAAACTTCAATCGTAATCAGCTGAAAAATATGAAAAAGGGGTGCGATGCAATGAATCACTAATATCGATTTCGAATTATAACGAAAAAAAGTGTTTCCCCCTTTTAATAACGCTAATTTAGGCTGGCTTTCCAACGCCCCGATAAATGGCAAAATGTCGAAACACTGTGCAATTCCATTAAAAGATTCGGAATAGAAACAATTTTTTGAATTTGATATTGCGATGTGCTTCTGAATGCCATGTTTATATTTCTTTTTATACTGTGTCTTTCAATGTCCTTATTTACTTTTGACAACCCCATCGAATTTTATCACATATGTGTTAACTCCTGGTTGAAAATGATGACTTTCGGATTTTTATAACCCGAAAAAATAATTACTGATACATATTGAAAATATCATCGTAATAACATATGCGTGACAAGAATTCTTCTAAGGATATCAAAAAAAGGATAATTATCTTGTCTTTTGAAAAAAGGGACACATAAACGTGTCCCTGAATATATTATGTTTTCTGCCGATAAAAAGATCCTGGTGGTGATTTAGGTAAGATGTATTTATTATTGGGGTTTATCACTGTAAAATTCCATTCCCAAAGCAGTTCTTGAAGGAAATCCTTTCCAATATGTATGATTGTCTTTAAAAGTTCCATCCTGGTTTTGTGACCAAACACCATCGTTTGAGAAATTGATCAGATTAAGATACTCTTCATAATTTTCGCCTTTGACATACTTTCCGAAAAACGCCGTGGCAAAATGCTGTACTATGTTGTTCAGTCTCCGGTTGTCCCAGGACGGTTCGTTGTACCTTATATAGTCCTCGTCATCCATCTTGACCGAGACGAGCGGGTTTATTCCGTAAGCATTCGGAGCGATATTGTGCCTCGCGTTCTGGAAAACAAGCATATATCTTTCGGAGTTGACGGCTCTGTCGTAGAAAAGTTTCACTCCGTTTTCATAGCCGGCAACGTCATCTTCTCTTCCCGCTGCAAAGAAAGTCGGGATTTTCAAACCTTTCATGGTTTCTTCGTTCCAGAACAGATTTGCTCCCCACGGCGCCATGGCGAATATGGCTTTTATTCTCTTGTCAATCGAATTTTCATAATCAGGATTGCCGGATTGCCTTATGCACAGGTGGCCTCCGGGAACTCCCCATGAAAGGTTGACTCCGGCTTCGCTGAATCCGGCTCCGGCAGTGTTTATAATACCATATCCTCCCATGGAATAGCCTGCAAGCCCTACGTTATCGGTATCTGCGAGGCCAAACAGGAAGGACTCTTCGCTTTTGGAAAGTCTTTCGACTTCGTTAAGTGTGAAGAGAATGTCCAAAGGCCTGTTGAGAAGAGTACTGGAGAACGAGCTCTGATCCCTGACTGTGGATTCGGTGTGGCTTATTGCTGCCACGACGTATCCCTTGGAAGTCAGATTTTCGGTGAGAAAACTCATTATGTATCTGGTGCCCGGGTAGCCGTGGGAAACTATGATCAACGGAAATTTTCCCTGTGCAGGCTTTGCATTTCTCAAAGCCCTTCCCGTGAAAACTATGGCATCATCAACGAACATTTCATCAACATAAACCGTCTCTTCAATTCTGCCATTTTCGATTTCACAAGGGTACCATATTTCAACCGTCAACGGTCTGTCGTAAATCGGACTTGGATTATCCTTAGAATAGTTTAGAATATCCAAACGGTTTTCAGAAATAATTTCTATCGTTCTGACACCAACGCTGTAGCTTCCCCTGTATGCAAGTTCTGGTGCATCCGGTAAAGGATCACCAATTAAAAAATCTGCTGCAGCAAAAAATATAGTCGGAACTAACAGTAATACTATGAAAACGATTTTTTTCATAATAACCTCCAAATATTCTTTGTACAGTACTGTCGGGTATATAATAATCCATGTTAACGTTAACATCAAAGTCGATCATCTTGATTCATGATGATTTCCAGCCGATGTGCGTCGATTATGATGTTATAACTTCGTATACCGTATCATTATAGTTCGTTATCCGAATTGTTAAGCTGAAGCAAAATTATGGAATTCTTGAGAATTTCTATAAAGTTCTTATTGATTTTTTCACAATTAAGGTTTATAATTAAATATATAATTTTTTAAGCTAAAAAAATAATTGATTGGAGTGCGTATATGAGTGAAAAAAAAAGGATTTCTGAGAAAATATCCGATTTAAATCTCAAGAACATACTGGGATATTTGATAAGAAACCCGGAGGGCGTAGCCAGAACTGAGCTCTGTAAAAACCTGCACGTCAGTTTTCCGGCTGTGAGCAACAATGTTAAGAAACTGATGGAACAGGGAATAGTTCTTGAAGAGGAAAAAGTACAGGAGAACGGCTCTGTCGGTAGAAACCCCAAAATAGTGAAACTCAACGGTAATTACGGAATGGTGATAACCGTACATGTCGGTTACAGAACCGTTGAGATAAATATGCTGGATATGTCGATGAAAATCATTAACAGAATGGAATTTGAAATTTCAAAGAATATAAGTTTCAACGATTTGCTTGAAGTGCTTATTCACAAGATAAATGCGGGAATGGTTTCGTGTGAAACGGGATTTGAAAATGGCAACGTCGTGGGTGTTTCCGTGGCATTGCCCGGTGTAGTCGACAATGTCGAAAAAAAACTTGTAAGTTCCAAGTTCTACAATTGGTCGGGAATAAGCCTTCCGGAAATTCTGAACGTATCCGGAAATGACGTGAGTGTTTTTTGGGAAAACGATTCCAACGTTCTTGCGACAGGTATTTTTTTCAGGAATCCCGAACTCGATAATATTCTCGCATTCTATATGGGTGTCGGAATAGGCATAGGAATATTCATAAACAAGAAGCTTTACACGGGATCCAGGGGGATGGCAGGTGAAATGGGCAGAATAACGTTTCCGGTCGGGGATAAGACGATTTCTCTCGAACAGTTCATATCTGAGAAGGCTTTGGTGGATTTTGCAAGGGAAAATCTTGGCATAGAGGAAAAGAATTATCAGCTGGCTTTACGGAAAATGGATGAGAGAATAGATGACAATAAAGTAAGGGAGAAACTTGATATCGTTTCAAACTATATCGGGAATTTCTTTGCGATACTCGTAAGGGCTTTTGATCCACAGAAAGTGACATTTGACGGTACCGTGGTCAGAAATTGTCCGAACCTGTCCGGACTGATAGTAGAAAAACTGATCGAATATTCGCAGATAAATGAAAATCAGATTTGCATTGCCAACTCAAGTGAAAAGACTATGTCGAGAGGGCTGTATTCCATAGTGATAGGGAAGTCTCTCGGCCTGGAATATTTTGGAGGGTGAAATGGTAGACGTAGTCATAATAGGAGCAGGCCAGCGCGGCCATGACGTATACGCGAAGCTGCTCAGCGAATACAACGATGTGAACATAAAGGCTGTTGCAGAGAGAGATCCGAAAAGACTCAAAAGGTTCGTCAGAACTTACAACATACCCGGGAATATGGCTTTCAACGATTGGCAGGATTTGTTCGACTCGGGAATAAAAGCGGATGGAGCGATAATATCGACAATGGATACTATGCATGTCGGTCCGGCATTGGCTGCTATAGAAAGCGGATACGATATTCTGCTTGAAAAACCTATAGCGACTAACATGGAAGACATCATGAAAATTGCGAACCTTTCCGACAGAAAAGGTAAAAATGTCGTTGTGGCACATGTTTTAAGGTACACACCTTTTTTTGCGAAGTTGAAATCGATACTCGCCAACGGAATTATAGGCGAAGTCGTGGGTGTGAATCTGAATGAGAAGATAGGGTATTTTCATTTTGCCCATAGTTACGTACGAGGTAACTGGAGAAATACGGAGGAAGCCTGTCCGTCAATACTTGCGAAAAATTCACATGATATGGATATACTCTGCTATCTGCTGGATGATAATTGTGAATATCTATCTTCAATGGGCAGTCTTCATTATTTCAAAAAAGAGAATGCCCCGGCAGACTCCGCCGAAAGATGTCTTTCCTGCCCAGAGGAAACTGAGAAGAACTGCCCTTATTCCGCGAAGAAGATATATCTTTCTGATTCCACGGATTGGCCGGTTTCGGTTATAAGCGACGATTTATCGTACGAGGGCAGAAAGCATGCACTGGAATTTGGCCAGTACGGGAAATGTGTTTTCAGATGCGATAACAACGTTGTGGATCATCAAATTGTGAACATGAAGTTTTCAAAAGGAGTGGATGTTTCTTTTTCCATGAGTGCATTCACTCAGGGGCATTACCGTTCTATAAGAATATTCGGGTCGGAAGGGGAAATTTTCGCTGTACTCGGAAAAACCGCGAAAATAGAGATCAAACGTTTTGTGGACAATATCGATTTGAATAAAGTCGTTGAAATCTCTCATGAATCCGGCCATGGTGGCGGAGACGGCGGGATTGTCGAGCATTTCGTACGGATACTCAAAAAACAGGAAAACACATCGCTGAGTTCCGTTTTCAGATCGGTGGAAAGCCATCTGATGTCGTTGAGTGCCGAAGAATCAAGGAAAAATGAAGGCGCCCTAGTGAAAATGGATAACGAGAGGAAAAAATACGGAATAATATAGAGCAGGTTTTATTTTCATACTAAAATACTTCAAAAAAGATGGGAATTCGAGTTATTTGAATGTCCGAGTGGCTTTTGCTACAAAAATTTCAGGAGGGAAAAACATGAAAAAAACCATCGTATTTCTGATACTGGCAGTGCTGTCTGTATCGTTGTTTGGAACTGAAAAGGTAGTTCACTGGATGCACCATTCTCCGGCAAGAGCGGAGATAATTACCAATATGGCGGAAGAATTCATGGCGGCGAATCCCGGCATCGAAGTTGAAATTCAGACTATCCCTTATGCGGAATACAAAACCAAACTGCTCGCGGCACTTGCTGCAGGCAGCGGGCCGGATGTGGCACAGATACCTGCTACAGCCATGACGGAATTCTACAATTACGGTTTGATTCAGCCTTTCCCGGAAGACATACTTTCGGCGGAATACATGCAGGCAAATTGCATACCTTCGACAATTGAAAAACTCGTAATCGAAGATGAACTTTACGGATTGCCCACAGATGTCCAGACCATAGTGTTGTTTTACAATCCGGTGCTTTTTGAGAAAGCCGGACTCGATCCAAACACCCCCCCAAAAGATTGGGACGAACTCATAGAATTCGCCAAAAAACTCACCATATGGGAAGGCGACAAGATGGTTCAAAGCGGACTGGGAATAGGCGGATACGATCCTGTTATGGAGACCTTCATGAGAGAAGCCGGTGCGACTTTCTGGAAGGATGAAAATCAGATTAAATACGAAGATGCACAGCTTGAAGGAGTTAAATTCTTCACCGACGCGATAAAGGTTCACAGGGTTTACACTCCGCAGTTCGGTTCGAGATGGACCGGGTTCAGACAGGTGAACGAAGCTATGGTATTCGGCCACGGAGCAATGGTGGGTTCTTTCAGAGTGGGCTGCAGAGAGGATCTCGTGTTCAACACGGCACCGGTTCCCGTACACCCGGTGACAGGCGAAAGAGTGACCACACTTACGAGCTGGGCGCTTGTAATCATGAGTGACTGCGAAGAAAACGAAGCTGCGGCGAAGTGGCTGAAATACATATCCTCGCCGGAAGCGCAGAAATTCTGGTTCATGAGTACCGGAGAGCTTCCTTCTTTCAAATCCGTGATCGAAGACGAGGAATTCAAAGACAACGAATTGCTGCTCACGATTCTCGAATCGCTCAACTATTCCGTTCCTACGTTCTCCAAAGGATGGGCAAACCCTTCCGCGATGTACAAATCGATAGCCTATGACGAAATAATAAACAAAAACACAGATCCTAAAGAGGCAATAGAGAAAACCGTTAAAGAGATAAATATATATCTCGATGAGACATTCTCACAGTTTTAGTGTTTTTCGATAATCGCTTATTTTAAAACTCGGGGATTCTCTGCGAATCCCCTGTTTATGGAGGCTTTTTGTGAAGCGGAATTTTAAAAAATACGATATTCTACTGTATGTAAGTATCGCCGTTACGGTTTTGGGAATGTTTTTTCCGGTCGTTTCAGGCAAAAAAAACATCTTCATAAATGAATTCAAATATTTTGAATTTGTTTCGCTGGCAGTTATGATTTCCGTAACGAGCGCACTTTCCGCGTTTTTTATGATAAAACGTAAATATGCCTGGTTGCTTTCAAGCGTGCTATGTACCTTGATACTCGTGATATCCGTTTTTTTCATGAAAGACCAATGGAACATCGCGATGAAAGGGAAATTCTACCTCGATTTCTTCAAATGTATTTCGTCCGGCTGGATTTTGATGTTTGCCGGTACTTTAATTTCTCTTTTCTGTACCATAAAGCTTCTTCCTTCAAAAAAAGTTGCTCCCTATCTTTTCATAATGCCAATGGTGTGCGGAGTGTTTTTTCTGACATTCTTCCCGGCTGCATTCGCGGTATTCGTCTCATTCAGAAGATGGAATATTCTCGTTCCTAAAAAACCCTTCATCGGATTTGACAATTACATAAAAGCCTTTGAAGACGAGTATTTCTGGAAATCTTTGTGGATAAGTTTTAAATACGCCCTTGCGGTTATACCTACGAAAATAATCCTGTCTTATATATTCGCGCTGCTGATATACTCCATACCGAAATTTAAAAGTGTGTTCAGAGTTGTTTATTTTCTGCCTACGGTGACATCCGTAGTGGCTGTGAGTGTTATATGGAACTGGATTTACCATCCTTATTTCGGATTGGCGAACTATGCGCTGAGTGTATTCGGCATTGCTTCGGTTGATTGGCTTGGAGACCCCAATGTGGCGATTTGGTCTGTCGCTTTCGTGTCAATATGGAGAGGCCTCGGATACGATATAATAATATTCCTTGCCGGATTGAACAATATCTCCAAACCGGTACTGGAAGCATCGGAAATAGATGGTGCAAGCCGCTGGGCAAGATTGAGGCATATAATAACTCCTCTGATGAAACCTTCTCTGGTTTTGATATTCATAACTTCAACAATAGGTGCAATACAGGTTTTTTCCGAAATATACATGATGACAGGCGGAAATGCAGATACAAAGACCGCGGTTTACTATATCTGGGATTATGGTTTCAGTCGGCTCAGAATGGGATATGCGAGTGCCATGTCACTGATATTCTTTGGGATAATACTTGCGATAACTTTCGTTCAGATGAAGGTTACACACCTTTTCAAGGAGGATTGAAATGCTGTCCAGGAAAAATAAAAACAGGATATTCTACACAATATGTTACGCGGTTCTCATAATCTTTGCACTCGGAATGATAGTGCCATTTCTGTGGATGATTCTGTCCACTTTCAAGTCTCAGAAAGAACTGATGGTATTCCCGCCGAAATTCTTCCCGGAGAACCCGACTCTCGATAATTATAAACAGGTACTGACCACAGTGCCTTTCGGAAAATTCTATCTGAACAGCATAATAGTGACCGTGATCTCCGTGATTCTCGTGCTCATAACGTCGAGCATGGCGGGTTTTGCTTTTGCCAAATACGAGTTCAAGGGCAAGAATGTGATATTCAAAACTCTGCTGAGTGCCATGATGATACCGTTCCCGGTTACCATAATCCCGCTGTACATAATGATTTACAGCCTCGGTCTTGTGGATAGTTATTTTGCGCTGATAGTCACCGGATCGGTGAGTATTTTCGGTACGTTTCTGATGAGGCAATTCATATTGGGAATACCGAATGATCTGATAGATGCGGCGAGAATAGACGGGTGCAATGACTGGATGGTTTACATCAAGATAATAATACCGAATATAAAGCCTGTTCTTTCGGCACTTGCGATATTTTCCTTCATGGGTGTTTGGAATGCTTTTCTCTGGCCGCTGCTCGTCGTCAACGACAACAGCCACCGTACGGTTCAGCTCGGAGTTCAGTATTTCACCCAGCAGTATGGCGATTTGGTGCATCTTCAGATAACAGCCGCAGCCATGGCGGTAATTCCGATAATATTACTGTATCTGTTACTCCAGAAACAATTCATAAAGGGGATAACAATGACCGGTATAAAGGGGTGAATATGTATAAAAAAATATTTTTGACGATTGTTTTCGCCATGCTTTTTGTGGCATCCGTATCTTTTTGCGTTCCGGAAAATGTGATCATAATCGTCTGCGATGGAATGGGATTGAACCATATGTATCTTTCCGAGATTTTTGCAGCATCGGAAGGTTTGGGAATAGGTACGAAAGAATTTAACAATATCGGTTTGGGAATCAATTACACGGCCGAAAGCCTTGTTACCGATTCCGCAGCAGCGGCAACGGCTATTTTCTGTGGGAAAAAAACCAATTTGGGATATCTCGGAATAGGTCCGGATGGTGAGAGTCTTGAATCTTTGGGAGTGTTTTTCAAATCCATGGGCTGGAGCGTAGCGGTTATTACGAATACTGTTTATTGTGATGCCACTCCTGCCGCCATATATTCACATTCGTTTTCAAGGCAGGATACGGAAAAAATAACGCAGGATCTTGTCGGCAACAGTATCATAGACGTTCTCGCCGCCGGGGGACTTGAAAAGCTCGGCGTCAATCCGTTCACGGGTAAACCCACCAGAAATTCCGGAATTAACGTACTCGCACAGAACGGGTATGAAGTTCTCGGTGTTGACTTCCGTCAAATAGCGTTTCCCGAAGGAGTGAAAAAGGGAACTATGGCATTTGTAACACTCGGAGACATGTGTTTTGAAGACAAGAAAAATAAAGGCGAACCGCATTTTTCACAGGTCGTTGAAAAGGCTTTTGATATGCTGCCTTCCGGGAAAAATATATTCGCAATGGTGGAATGCGGAAGGGTGGATGACGCATGTCATATCAACGACGAAGAATCGGTAATCGCCGAACTTGTTGAGTTTCAAAGAGTGCTGGGTATGCTTCTGAAAAGATTTCCGGACGAAAATACTCTTTTTGTGGTGCTGAGTGATCATGAAACCGGCGGGATATTCATAAATGGCGGATATTCTGATGGAACCGACATATACTTCGAATGGGGAAGCACGGATCACACCGCATCCTACGTTCCGGTACTTTCAAAAGGTGAGGGATCTGAAAATTTCCGCGGAATTTACCATATTGAGAATATACCATGCAAGATAAAATCTATATTCCGGGAGGAAAAGCATGAATGATGCAAAGCTTTCTTTTGGATTTAAAATACTGATCGCAGTATCAATACTGGCACTGCATATGGGAATTACCAATTTGGAAGGTGAAGTTGTGAAAATGAAAATAATGACTTACAACATAAGGCATGGTCTCGGAGCGGACGATGTATATGACTTTGACAGAATAATAGATGTCGTGCAATCGGAGAATCCGGATATTCTGATACTCAACGAAGTTGACCAGGGATGTATAAGAACCGGTTTCATTCATCAGGCGGGTATGTTGGCCGAAAAGACCTCAATGGATTTCGTTTTCGGAGCCACCGAAAGCAGAACGGATTACGGCAACGCCGTACTCAGCAAATATCCGATAACGGAAAGCAGAACATTCCATCTGCCGCAGCCGAAGTGGATGAAAGCCCTTATCAGGGGATGCGTGAAAATCAAAGTGGATGTGAATGGCTTACCTGTTTCGGTTTACGGTACACATCTCGGTCTGGGCGGGTTCCAGGAAATACAGACCGAATTGGGTGCTATTTTTGAGGAAACAAAAAAAGAGGATATTCCGACGGTTATAGCGGGGGATTTCAACATCGAATACGGAGAACTGAGAGGCTGTGTAAAAGGATTTTTCGATACCTTCAAATCCGTGAACCACTCCGTCGGTGTTGATCTGCATACCTTCCCCGCAGATAACCCGGGGCCGCAGATAGATTATATTATTGTCAACGGTTATTTTAAGCCATGTGAAATTTATACTGTGAATTCAGTGGCTTCGGACCACCTTGCCGTAGTGTGTATCGCGGAGGTAGGCCTTGAACAATAAAATACCGTTATTATTCGTGACGGTTGACGCGCTCGGCAGAAGGATGCTCGAAAATGCGGAAACCCCTTTCATAGACAGCTTGATGGAAAAGGGTGCCAATGTTGAGAAATCCCATTCGTGTTTCCCGACACTCACCACACCCATGATGAGTACGATACTCACCGGATGCTACCCGGACAATCACGGAATAAACTGTAATTCGAGGTTTTCCGCTTCTGAAAAAAAAGTGACCGGGAAATTGAGAGACCTGAAAAGAAATTCAATCGCAGAAGTGCTGCGCAAAAACGGGTATAGGACGCTTTCTGTCCAGCATTTTATGCTTGAAGGCAGAGTTGATGAATATCATCAGGTTGACGGTGCAAAATCCGAAGTTATCTGCGATACGATTTCCACGAGCTTAAGCAATAAAAAATACGATGCGGTATTCTGTATTTACCAGGCTGTGGATCATTACGGACACAAACACGGACCAGTAAGCAGAAAGACTCTCGAAGAGATTAAAAAAGTTGATGTCGAACTTGAAAAATTAGTCACCCGAATGAAAAGAGAATGGGGAGAATTCGTACTGGCACTGACTTCCGATCATTCGATGAGTCTGGCGCATGTGCATTCGGATTTTTCATTGCTCGAGTCGTTGAAGAAAATGGGTCTGAACGGAAGATATTGTGAAACCGGAGATGTGGTGAAAGACGATGTTGACTGTGTGATACTCAAATATCCCACGGTGGCTGTATTTCTAAACAGTGCGAAAGCCGTAGACATGGAAGATAAAATAATAGATATGCTTAAAAATGAAAAAGATATGGAAAAGGTATACAATAAGGACGATATGAAAAAGCTTGGCAACGGCGATTATGCGGACATAGCTTATTTCTTGAAGGCGGGTTATACCGATTTTCCGGCACCTCTGTTGAAGCTTAAAAAATTTGGCTACCATGGTACGGAAAACGAAATGGATTCCACAATATGCTATTGGGGTTCGGGTATCGGATCGGAGAATATAACCGATTCAAACTTAACGGATGTTGTGCCAACCTGTCTTGATTTTCTGAATATAGAATTCGATGAGAATGATTTTGACGGCAGTAGTAAAAGGAGATGAAGGTAATTTGAATTTCAGTTTTGATTATCACATGCACACGTCTTTTTCCGATGGACAAAACAGCATGCTTGAGATGCTTGAGGCTGTAAAAGCCATTGGATTGAAAAAGTTCGGAATTTCCGATCATTTTGAACTGGATGCATACAACACCGTAAAGGTATCGGTGGAAGAATACGAGAAAAGTCTCAGCGAAACGGAGAAAATCGCACAATCGTATGGAATGAAATTTTACCGCGGAATAGAGACCGGAATTGGTGAAAGAGGCCTTTTAATACCGAAAAAAGTCATTCAGCGGGATTACACGATAGCGAGTGTGCATAAAGTTCCCTTTGAAAGTGAATACGATGAAGACGAATACTGGAAAAAGTACATGAGAATGGTTGAAAATGCGGTGGAAAAATGCAATTTCGATATATTGGGACATGTTGAGGGATACATGCCGATAAAATACGAATTGTACGGACAGACTGATTTCGATCAACGCAGGCAAATTGAAAAAGAAATAGCACGCAAATATTTCCATCTCGACTGGTACCGTAAAATAGCCGAAATGATGAGTGAAAATGGTATTGCGCTTGAAATACATGGGGCAACCAATTCACCACGCATAGAGGTGATAAGCATCATGAAAGACAACGGAGTTAAGTTCTCTTTTGGAAGTGATGCACATAGAGTAGAACAACTGCCCACCCACAGAGTATATATACGTGAAGTGGCTGAAAAACTTGATTTGAAATACGAAGATTTTATCGATTTGAAATAGATTGAGGAGGTAAGTTGATGCAGCGAATAGCTATAATTGGCTGTGGAATGATGGGCAGAGTTCATTCAGGCGCATATGCAACGATAGACAGAAAGAATTTCGAAGTGATTTATGTTTCGGACCCCATACTTCAGAAAGCCGCGAACTGTTCGGAAATACTTGGCGGGGTTGAGATCGCATCTTTTGAAAAGATTCTCGAAGATGACAGCGTGACTGTTGTAGACATCTGTACTCCTACCTATATGCATAAAGATATGGTGGTATCGGCTGCGAAAAAAGGGAAAAATGTTTTCTGTGAAAAACCCGTTTCTCTGAGCAGACACGATTCACTTGAAATGATAGCCGCATGTGAACAAAACGCAGTTAAGCTCGGAGTGGGACATGTGACAAGATTTTTTCCGGAATACGTTAAAAATATTGAACTTATAAAATCCGGGGAAATCGGAAAACCTGTAATGGCAAGGCTTTACAGAGGCGGTGTCTTCCCTTCGCACGGTATGGAAAACTGGTTCAACGCAGTGGATTTAAGTGGTGGAGTCATAGTCGATCTTTCCATACATGATATAGATTTAGCCAGGCAGATTTTCGGTGAAGTCGAGCATGTGGAAGCGAGAAGTGCCAAACTTAGCAACGGATCGAATGCAGACAATTTTGACCATGCCATGACGGTTTTGAGATTTAAAAGCGGAGCCATAGTGCATATCGAAGGTTCATGGGCACAACCGACAACTATGCCTGTAGGATTCAGAACCGCTTTTGAAATTTATGGGGAAAAAGGCATGATTAATTTTGATTCCGAAAAAAATTCCACATTCAGAGTATATTCCGCGGCGAATTCCGGAGGATATCTCGGAATGAACTGCACTGCGGTAAATCCCTATGCACTTGAGCTGGAAGCGTTTGTGAATTCCGTGGATAGCGGGGGAGATGTTCCTGTGGACGGAAACGCGGGCCTTAAAACTCTCGAAATAGCGCTTGCGGCAAACATTTCAGCGAAAGAATCCCGCACGGTATATATGAAGGAGTTGAATCTGAATGCTTAAAATAGGTTTTATGGGTATAGCCCATATGCATGGGTACAGTTACGCGAAGCAGCTGAAATCAATAGAAGGAGTGGAAGTGACCGGGGTATACGATCACGACCGCGAGAAAAGAGAAAAGGCCGCATCTGTGCTGGAATTGAATGAGTATGACAGCCCGGAGAAACTCATTGCCGCAAGCGACGCGGTGGTTATAGCTTCTGAAAATTCACTGCACAGAAAGTACACGCAGATCGCTGCCGAGAACGGATGTCATGTGCTTTGCGAGAAACCCATCGCGACAAATGAAGAAGATGCGAAAGCGATGATTGATATTTGTGAGAAGCATGGTGTGATTTTCCAGATGGCATTTCCCGTGAGATATGTTCCGAGTGTGAAGAGGGCGAAAGAAACCGTAGAATCCGGTGTTATAGGACAAGTCGTAGCGGTTTCGTCCACTAATCACGGAAGGATGCCCGGTGGGTGGTTCGTTGAGCCTGATAAAAGCGGAGGTGGAGCCGTTATAGATCATACCGTTCACGTCGTGGACGTTATCAGATGGGTTCTCGATACCGAAGTGGAAGAGGTTAGCTGCAATATGGACAGATTCATGTACGACATACCGGTTGAGGATAGCGGTATGCTTTTCATGAAACTCGCCAACGGGGCATTTATGACACTCGATTCAAGCTGGTCAAGGCCTAAAGCGCATCCGTATTGGGGTGATGTCACTATAAGAATAGTCGGTACAAAAGGCACGATATACATCGACGCTTTCGATGCAAAACTCGAAGTGTACTCCAATGAAAATGGCATTAAATGGGAGAATTACGGGGATAATTTCGATTACTACCTGGTAAGGGATTTTGTGGAAACGGTAAGGCAAAACAAAAAACCGTTCACGACGGGCAACGACGGATTGCAGTCGTTGAGAGTGGCACTCGGTGCATACGAAAGTTCAAGGCGAAATTCGGAAGTCGTTCTTTTATAAATTATTCCAGGTTATTGTATAATTGAATATGTTGTTGAAATGGGATCACGGCGAATAATGCCGTGATTTCGTTTGCGACCGGCAACGACGGATTACAGTCGTTGAGAGTGGCACTCGGTGCATACGAAAGTTCAAGGCGAAATTCGGAAGTTGTTCTTTTATAAATTATTCCAGGTTATTGTATAATTGAATATGTTGTTGAAATGGGATCACGGCGAATAATGCCGTGATTCTGGTTTGGGGGGCAAGATGGAAATAACGAATGTAAATCGCAGATGCATCATGTTCAGAGAAAAAATAGATGACTGGCATCTGAACACATTTTTGATATTCGGTGAAAAATACGATTTTGTAATCGACAGCGGTCTCGGGTCTCTTAGTATGAAACCTGTTATCGAAAGAACAGAAAAGTCGGAAAAACAGATTGTACTCGTCAACACACACTATCACTGGGATCATATCTGGGGGAATGGCTGCTTTGAAAATGCGGTGATAATTTCCCATAAAAAATGTGTTGAGATGATAGGCATTCATTGGGATGAGATGTTAAAGAATAAATCCGTTTTCTCAAGAGGTAACGTTAAAAAAACTTTACCGAATTTACTTTTCGAAGATGAAATATATTTTCCCGAAGACGGTATAAGATTGATATACACACCCGGACATACTGTCGACTCGATAAGCGTTCTGGATGAGAAGGAAGGTGTGATGAACTTCGCCGACAACATAGGCGATGATTTGGATGAGATAATGCCTTCAATATATACCGACAAGGGAATATTCGAAAATACTGTGGAGAAATATTTCAGATACGGTTTTGATACGTGCGTTTCCGGCCATAACGAAATTCTCGACAGAAAAACAGTAGAAAAAACACTTCGAAAAGCATGAAAATCGAAAGCGGAGTTTTAATTGTTTTACAGCGGTAGTCAAAATATAATTAACTTATTTTCCGTCATATTTATCTGATAAGTATAACTTTTTTGGAGGTATGATGAAAACGGAAATAATACCGGTGAATATGAAATCATCGAAAGCGTATATAATAAAGAGCTCGGTTTCGGCAATTGTTGATACCGGAGTGAACGGGAACATAAAAAATATTTTAAACACGATGGAATGCAATGGAATAGATAAATCTGATCTTAAGTACATAATAATAACCCATGCGCATGATGATCATTATGGCAATGCCGGGGAACTCAGAAAAATTACCGGCGCCAGGATAATTGCACATAAGAAAGATTGCGAGACGCTGAGAAAAGGGAAAAATGTCAGATTCAAACCGCATAACGGTTTCGGGAAATTCGTTATTAAATTCATCAAGGACGACGGGGTATTTTCAAAATGTTCCGGTGTAAACCCCGATATAATAATGGATAAAGAATATTACGAGATAAACGACGGCGGCTTGAACTTTAAAATAATACACACACCCGGACATACTCCCGGTTCAGTCAGCGTACGCATAGATGATTCCATAATAATAGGCGATTTACTGATGGGAGGTATAGTCAACCCGTCAAAGCCGGGATATCCGATATGGATTGACGATATGAATGCCATCAACAAGAGTATTAAAAAAGTTTTGGATATGAGATGCAGAACCTGGTATCCGGCTCACGGCAAGGCTTATGATTTGGAAAAGATAAGAAAAGAATTCGTTTACTGAAGACTTTGCGAACGTTAAATACGGAATAACTTAACGGCAATCTTCCGGAGGATATATGATAATACCCATAAGATTTGCTATGAACAACGTGTTCCTTGTCAAAGGCGATAAAGGTTCGGTACTCGTGGATACCGGTATGAAGATGAAAATCGGATCGAAGACTCAAGCTGATGCGATATTTGAAAAACTGTGCGAAAACGTTAATCCGGAAGATATAAAACTGATAATAATAACCCACGCTCATGCGGATCACTTTGGCAACCTTTCCGAATTGAAAAAGAAAATATCCGCACCTGTTTTAATACACGAGTTGGACGCCATGGCAATGGAAAAAGGTGAAAACGCCCCTTCTGAACCATACGGCGTTATCGGCAAACTGACGGTGAAATTGTTCAGCTCAGGAGAAGCCTCCGGAAAAGACGGAGTTAAGGCGGATATCGTCATGAAATCGGGAAAAATGGACCTGAAAGAATATGGCGTTGATGCCGTAATAATACACACACCCGGACATACGAGAGGCTCAATCTCGGTGCTGGCAGCGGATTGCAAAGCTCTTACCGGAGATTTATTCATGAGTATACTGAGGAAAAATACACCCGGATACCCTTTTTTCATATACGATATGGATATCTGGAGGGAAAGTGCGAAGAAGATAATAGACTCCGGCGTTAAACTGGTATATCCTTCGCACGGCAATGTTTACAGTATTGAGAAGATAAAAAAGAGGTTTTCTCTTCGATAAACGCTTTACCGTTGTTCTGAATTACTCGAATTTCACAAATTGAAAAGGGGACTTTTTCTTTGTTTCAGAATTTGTCCCCTTATTTCGATTTATATGTATTCGTCAAAAACAGAAGGTTTAATCAGCTTAAAAAGATGTTAAAATCGCAATTATTCCCAATCCTGCAATACGAATTCGAGTTTTGAAATATCGAAACCCAAGGCTACTATTTCTTTTAAAAGCATATCTTTCAAATCATCCGATATTTTTGGAGTTCTGCTGAGTATCCATAAAAAATTCATCTGCGGTTGTGTTACGACTGCATAGGAATAATTATCCTCATCCAGCACCACTACCCAGTAATCACTCGAGAAAGAACTGAAAAATTGAACCATAAGCTTGCCTGTCTGTTCTTTGTCGGGTACCCAGGCCAATCCCTTTACCGAGCTCTTAAGACCCTCCGGAGTTTTCAGGAAGCCCTGATTGACAACTGTAATTTTTCCATCATCCCTCAACGTGTATTCAGCAGTTACATTTACCAGACTTCTCTCCCAGAATAGTCCGAAACGCGCTATCTCGTACCAGGTTCCCTGATATCTTGTCAGATCTACGTTTTTTGTTTCCAGCGGCATCGACAGGAAAACAAATGAAATCAGTGATAAGAGTACTATAAACAACATTTTTCTTTTCATTTTAACACCTCCTATGCGAATTAGACGTAGATAATAATATTAATATTTCAAGAAACACGATATAATAATACACAATTCTAAACAATAGGTGCGGAAACAGTAATATATAGAAAGGCGCATAATCTGTTAAAATTAAAAACCATGGATATCGTAAAAATTTCAAAGTACGCAAGAGGAGGCTAAATGATTTCGATTGAAGCTCTCGAAATAGATTCCGATTCAGATGCGGTTTTGGATGTTGTCAGGAACACTTTTCTGAAATGTGTTGCCCCTTCATATTCAGAAGAGGGAAACCGCGAATTCCTCAAATTCATCGGGAAAGACGAATTTTTAAAAAGACAGAAGAATACCCACTTTACACTGGTAGCGAAGGAAGAGAAACGCATCGTGGGAGTAATTGAATACAGGAAATACGATCATATATGTCTTTTTTTCGTAATTCCCGAAATGCAGCGCAGGGGAATCGGGAAAATACTTATGAGTGGACTGTTAAAAAAAATAAGAAGTGAATCTCCGGAACAGAGTTCTGTTTCGGTTAACTCTTCACCGAACGCAGTTGATGGATATAAAGTATTCGGATTCGTTACAACGGGGCCGTTGAAAGAAATAAACGGCATAAAATTCGTGCCGATGGAAATGAATATTCAAAGGATGTGAATGAATGAAAATAGCACAATTTGAACTGGAAAGGTATTTTTCGGAATATGAATTCAACACGGATTTTCTGCTCTGCTCTTCGGACTGCGAAGCCCTGAAGCTTCATGAATTACTGGAAATGGCCGATGATGAAGAAAGGCAAATGTGGAACAGCATGAGCCTCGGATACACCCAGCCACGCGGGAATGATCTGTTGAGGGAGGAAATATCGAAGTTTTATACCGAATGCGGATTTGACGATATAACCGTCTGCGCTCCCGAAGAAGGGCTCTTTCTTATCATGAATGCCGTACTTGAGAGTGGAGATCATGTAATAACTGTCAATCCGGCATATCAGTCGCTGCAGGAGATACCCCGAAGCATGGGGTGCAAAATGGATTTTTGGAATTTGAGGAAATCCGGTAGAGAATGGTATTTTGATACGGATGAACTTGAAAAAATCGTGAAAACAAACACAAAAATGATAATAGTGAATTTTCCGCATAATCCTTCGGGATACATGCCGGATGAAAATACTATGAAAGAAATTGTCGACATAGCGCGCAGGAATGATATTTACATATTATCGGATGAAATGTACTATGAACTGTTTTTAGGGGAAAGTAAAAACAGAAACGTGTTGTCTTTTTGCGATATGTATGAAAAGGCCTTCACACTTTTCGGCATGTCAAAATCTTTTTCCCTTGCGGGGCTTAGAATAGGCTGGATAGTATCCCGATGCAGAGAACATATGAAAACATTATCGGTACTTAAGGACTACACCACCATATGTTCAAGCGCTCTTTCGGAGATGGCGGCGATAATAGCCCTCAGAAATAAAGAAAAGATACTGAAAGGCAACGTAAACCTTATAGAATCAAATATAGACCATGCAAAAGAGTTCTTTTCGAAACGTCCGGACCTGTTCGAATGGTTTGAACCCAGTGCTTCTTCGATATCCTTTCCGAAGCTCAACGAAAACATAAGAATAGACGAATTCTGCGACTCTCTCGTCAGAGAAAAAAGTGTGCTTCTTCTCCCGGATACGCTTTTCGGTCTTGACTGGAACCATTTCAGACTGGGACTTGGCAGAAAGAACTTCAAACAGGGATTGGATAAAGTTGGAGAATTCATAAGAGAAAAATACACTGTATAAATAAAAGTATAATTAAAAATCCGGCATCAACACTTTTTTGGTATGCCGGATTTTCTTCTCTCAATAATGGGTGATTATTCCGAGCTTTCTCGATTTTTCATATACCACCTTGAAGAAAACCAGGCCGATTATCAGATAAACAGCGCTGTTTACAACCAGAACCGTTAACTCGTATGGTGAAACCGGCATGGTATCCGTTATGTTCTTCGATAGTTTTATACCCAGTGCCAGAGGTACGTAATAAGTCATATTGCGTATGAACTCAGGCAATTTATCCATTTCCACGATAGAACCCGTAAAAAATAACAGCGTGTAAGAAATTATCGAATCGAAAGAAGCCGTTTTTGTGAAAACAAGTGTCAGGCCTGCCAGCAGAAATCCGAGTCCCCATACTCCAGCCAGGGTTATCAGAATCACGGGAATCACTGCAGGGTTGAAATGTAAACTTATCGGAAGCGTGAGTTTTACTATTATCATCAGTACCGTTGCCTCCAAAAGAGACATGAGAAACCACACGAAAGTCCTTATACTTAAAATAAGCTCTATCGGTACGGGTTTTATCAACAATTGGGAAAAAGTTCCCACCTGTTTTTCAAAAGAAATGGAAACGGAGGCTTCGCTGATAATCGTGTTGGTGAAAAACCAGCATATGAAGCCGATGTAATAACTGCTGCTGTGGCTGCTGTCTTTGCCGAATCCCATGAAAAAAGCGGCGAAGAATATGTATGTCACTGCAATGTTGACTATATGATCGGGATAATATGCCTTCACTTCGTTGAAATATTTCCTGAATTCCGCTTTGAAAATTCTGAACAGCCTAAACATTTTCTTCCTCCAGATATTCGACCATGATATCTTCCAAAGAGCTTGACTCTTTGGAAAAACCTTCAAGCGGTATATTAAGTTCCATGAATTTCATGATGACTTTGTTGAAATCAAATCCTTCTGTTTCGAATAATTCTATTAAAAAGCATTCGTGATTTTCGTTTATGGTCGAAATTTCAGGAAATGATAATCCGTTTTTCGGGAAATTTTCTTTTTTTATCCTCAGCAGGTATTTGTTTTGGGAATGTCTGCGCTTCAGTTCCTCCACTGACCCCAAAAAGACTATTCTGTGTCCGGACAAAATCATTACCCTGTCTGAAACCTGCTCCACCACGTCAAGCTGGTGTGAAGTCAGGATCACCGAAATCCCCTCTTCACCTGCAAGTTTTTTTATCTCGGTTATTATCTTTCTCTTGGAAATTATATCGAGTCCGAGTGTCGGCTCGTCGAGGAACAGCAATTCCGGTTTGCTTAACATTGCGGTTATTATAGATGCCTTCTGCATCATTCCCTGTGAATATTCCGCTATTGTTTTTTCCTTGTGCTCAAATAAGTCGAATTTTTTCAGAAGTGTTTCGGAACGCGACAATATTTCCTTGCTGCACATACCCATCAAACCGCCGAAATAAAGCAGGTTATCCCTTATGTTTAAATAATCGTATAAATTATCGCTTCTTTCGAAAACTACTCCGATTTTTTTCTTGTATGCGTTTATATTATTATCAATATCTTTTCCGTTGAAAAGCACCGTTCCCGAATCGGATTTCAGCAGAGTCGTCAGTATCTTTATCAGTGTGGATTTTCCGGCACCGTTCTTTCCGAGTATGCTGAAAACTTCTCCGGAATGGATTTTAAAAGATATGCCGTTAAGCACGTTGCTGTTTGAAATATGCGGAGTGTAACTTTTCGATATCTTTACCGCCTCAAGCAAAATAACTCCCTCCCTGTTCTTTATCTTATTTAGAGTCTCCGGAGTGCTGCGGGGAATAATACCTCGTATTTATCAAGCCGAGTTTAACCGAAACATTATATCATAGCGTTAAATATTCATTTATAATGAGGTTCTTTTTCCACCTCAAGCAGATATTCTTCTTTGCCGATTTCCTTCATCTTGCGGGTGTTTCTAAGCCACGTGTCTTTCAATTCACCTTCGAGACCCGAAACAGTACAGGGGAATTCACGGCATTCGGCGCAGAATTTTATGTTTTTTGATTTGATGCACTTCGGAATAGAGCAATATGGAACCTCTTCCGTTCTGTTACGGCATCCGAGACAGTTGCCCGAAGAGAAATGATGAAGTATATTTTTAAACTCCTCGAAATTCTCAAGCTCAGGATTCATCGAAGAAAATCTTTTTGCGAATTTCTCGAAACCTTCCAGATTTTTTGAAAGAGTACATGCGCATTCCTTTATCACACCGTTTTGATATGCGGAACATGTGTAACAAGATATTCCGCACGGTGCGGTTTCCATTGTTCTTTTTTCGTCCATTTACTTCTTCCTCCTCACGAATACAATGGGAAATATTTCACTAACAGAAACACAACACTGAACAATTCATCATGTAAATGATTTAAGAAAATGGATGAGTCGTTCGATGCAGAGAAACATATGTTATTTTAGTAATAGTGCTTTATTTAACAAGCGTATTATACATGTTTGCAGCGGAAAAATCCATATGCGAATTCAGAGGTTAAAATGCAATGCCGATAATTTTGAAACACGCGTCATACGGTATGAATATTATCAGGCCGGCATCTTTCTGCGGCATGCCATGATGACAAAATATGATATAATCATCATGTACTGTCAAATAAATATAAAAATAAATAACTAAAACCTTTATGGAAGCGCTGTATGTGATTTATAACGAGTTTTCGTTTTTAATATGTCATGCTTGGTATCCGCACTTTTGAGGTGTTGGAACGAGAATTATAGATAATAATTTTAATTCACCGCTTTTTGATCGAAGTGCGTTTCGCGATTATCGAACATACCCGAAAAACGAGTTGAATGTCGGACAAACTGTGATTATTGCTTTTCAATTAAAAGGAAGGAAACCATGAAAAAGCTAATACCCGATTTTATAGCGGAGAGATACCGGCAAAATGAGTTATCCGGTAAAATGCAGGCTGCAACCATGTTTTTGGACATATCCGGCTTTACTCCCATGACGGAAAGGCTTATGCGCGAAGGCAAGGAAGGTGCCGAAGTATTGTCCGTCATCATAAACGACATATTCAACCCGGTCATAGATTCGGTGTATGAATCCGGCGGATTTGTCTCCACTTTCGCAGGTGATGCTTTCACATCAATCTTTCCGGATGTCAAAAATACCTGTGACGTCCTGAAATGCGCATGTGAAATAATCGATATATTCAACGAAACCGGCAGACAAAATACCAAATTCGGTGAATTTGATTTATTTGTGAAATTGGGATTGTCATATGGCGAGGTCGAGTGGGAAATAATCGGCAACCATGAAAACAAGTCTTATTGTTTCAGGGGAGATGCAATTGACAGTTGTGCGTGCTGCGAACATCATTGCGAAAAGTCGGATATCGTCCTCGACGATAAAATATTAAGTATAGCCGGCGAAGAAAAAATCCAAACGGTAAAATTAAACGACACATACCATAAATTGACCGGAGTTCATAAATCTGAAAGCTGTTTGGAAAAAGATATGATGAAAGAGCGTTCAATTTCAAGGGAAGTTCTGGAGAAATTCGTGCCGAAGCAAATCATAACACTTAGCCAAAAAGGGGAATTCAGGGAAATTGTTTCAGTTTTCATCTCTTTCAAGGAATCGAAAGACAAGCGAGAATTAAATTATCTGATCGGAGAGATCATCGCAAATGCCATTTTACAGGGCGGATATTTCAACAAAATGGATTTCGGCGATAAGGGCGGAGTCAGCCTGGTTCTTTTTGGAGCGCCGGTCAGTCATGAAGACAATCTGACGAGAGCGCTGAATTTCATAACTCAAATCCGAAACGATTTCAAGGATGATATCAGAGCGGGAATCACCATGGGCATCGCCTATTGCGGTATGGTCGGCAGTGATCGCCGCTGTGAATACACCGCACTCGGAGATACAGTCAATCAATCCGCACGTTTCATGATGAAAGCGGATTGGGGTGATATCTGGATAAGTGAATTCGTATCGAAGAAAATAACCGGGCGCTATGATTTCCAGGACCTTGGTAAAATGGAATTCAAAGGAAAAAAAGATCAAATACGGGTTTACGGATTGCAGAAAAAAAACACAAATGATGAAAGCGGTTTTTTCAGCGGGGAAATGATCGGCAGAAAGAAGGAACTCGCACTTTTAAAAGACAGTGCTGCACCTTTACGGAAAAACAAATTCGCCGGCATAGTGTACGTTTACGGTGAAGCGGGCATGGGAAAAAGCAGGCTGGTATACGAATTCACCCGATCCGTATCCGAATATCATGTTGTCGTGATGCGCACGGACAACATTTTAAAGATAAGCATGAATCCTTTCAAATACTTCCTGCACAATTATTTCAATCAACTGACAGCCAGAGATAAAGAGACAAAAAAGAAGAATTTCGAAGAAATTTACGGTAAACTGCTCGCAGACCTTGCGGACTTAAAAGATTCCGGAAGCGAAGAGATAATTTCCGAGTTAAAAAGAACCAAATCGATAATTTCATCACAGCTGGAAATATTTTATGAAAACTCTCTCTACGAACATCTCGACCCGAAAGGCCGTTATGAAAACACGGTTTTTGCCTACAAAGAATTTTTTAAAGGCCTGAGCCTGATAAAACCGTTGATAATACAGATAGAGGATATACATTGGCTCGATGAGGATTCGCACAAAGTATTTCAAACACTTTGCCGCCTTATCGATGACTTCCCGATCATGATTTTAGCCACGGGACGTTTCAACGATGACGGAAGCAAGCCGTCAATAAAAGTGGATAAAGGTGTCTGCCAGAGAGAAATAATCCTGGACAGGCTGGAGGAAGAATCCGCCAGTGCTTTCGTCGAATTGCAGCTTGAAGGCGAAGCCGACAGCGAACTGCTGCAACTGATAAACGATAAAACCGAATTCAATCCCTTTTACATAGAACAGTTCATATGCTACTTAAAAGAGAGTGAACTGCTGGTCCTGGAAGATAATCTTTACAGGTTAAAAAGTACCGGCATCGAAATCCCGGGGACGGTGAGCGCGATAATCATAGCCAGAATAGACCGTCTGGAAAGCGAGTTGAAAAACATAGTACAGATTGCCTCGGTTCTCGGCCGGGAAGTCGAGCTGGAAGTACTCATGAATTTATTGCATATGTATCAGAATGTTCAGGACAAAAAGCAAATCACGGCATATTTTACGGAAATTGAAAACGAACAGATATGGAGCAGACTTGCCGAAATCAAGTACATATTCAGACATGCCTTACTGCATGAGGCTGTTTACGAAATGCAGCTTAAGGGAAGAATAAGGGAACTGCATAATTTGTCCGCCCGGTCGATTCGCGATATTTATGAAGACAACGAGGAAAAACACTATGAGATAGCCAATCATTATGATAAAGCCGAAAATTTCGAACAGGCCGCTTGTTATTACCGCAAAGCCGGGGAGTATCACAAAAAGAATTATGAAAACATAAAGGCAATCGAATGCCTGGACAGATATTTGACACTCGCCCAAAATATTGATGCGGACGAAACGGATATTTTACAGGCATTGCGAAGCAAAGGCGGAATTTTGGAGCTGATAGGCAGATGGGATGAAGCCCAGGAAATTTATGAGAAATGTGTCGTGTTGACTGAAACCTCTAATGATGAAGGTTCGCTCGGCGAATGCAAATGTGACCTGGGCAATTTGATAATGAACAGAGGTCGCTATGAAGAGGCAATGGAATTATTCGAACAGGCAAAAACAATTGCCGAGAACACCGACAATAAAATATTATACGCAAGAGCGGTCGGCTGTATAGGGAATATGTGCTATTTTCAGGCCGATTACGGAAAGGCAATGCGATGCCACGAAGAAAAGAAAAAGATCTGCCTGGAATCGGGTGATAAAAACGGATATTCTAAAGCCATCGACGACATGGGGACTGTATATGTTTCTCTGGGTGACTTTGAAAAAGCGAAGGAATGCTATGAGGAAAGTAAACATATCTGTCTGGAGTTAAATGACAAATCGGGTTATTCCAGAATCATAGGTCATATGGGGGTTATGTATTATTCTTCGGGTGATTACAATAACGCCATGAGTTGTCTTGAGGAACAGAAACGCACTTGTTTGGAATTGGGTGATAAAAAAGGTTATTCTGCGGCTGTCGGCAACATGGGGAATGTGTATATTATTCTGGAAGACCGTAATAGAGCCATGCAATACTTTGAAGAGCAAAAACAAATCAGTCTGGAATTGGGTGACAAAACCAGTTATTCCCTGGTTTTAGGTAATATCGGGACCATTTGTTGTCTTCAGGGAGATTATGTCAAAGCCATGCGATACTATGAAGAGCAAAAACAAATCAGTCTGGAATCGGGTGACAGGAGAGGCTACGTAGCGGTTATCGGCAACATTGGAAATGTCTTATATGACCTGGGTGAATACGGGCAGGCATTGAAGTGTTATGAGGAAAAGAAAGATATTAGTCTGGAATTGGGTGTCAAAAGCGGATTTGCCATAGCCGTGGGGTGTATGGCAGTTGTGTATAGAGACCTGGGTGAATACGATAAAGCGGTTGAGTATTTTGAAGAAGCGGTTAAAACCGATAAAATACTGCAAAACAAATATTTATATTGTATTCATACTTATGACGGTGCTGAGCTGATGTTTTCACTGAAAGATTACGAAAAATCCCGGCAGCTGAACGATGAGGCAAATCAGATTGCATGTGAATTCCGGATAAAAGAAATTATATTCAAGTCCAATATGCTCGCATCCAGATTAATGGCGGTTGACAAGCCTGAAGAAGCACTTGTGGAATTAACCGGGATGCTTGAAGAAGAAAGAGAAGAGGAAAATGTGGCTTTGATTCATTATGAAATTTACAGGATTAACAACGATAATGCCAGCAGGCAAAAAGCAATTGAGATATATAGCAGGCTTTTCGTAAAAATACCCAAATATGACTATAAAAAGAAAATCGAAGAGATGAGCCGGACGGATGAAGAATAAGCGCTGATCAACATACAACTACATTGAAGCATAATCAGATTTTATACCAAGGAATTGGCAAAAAAAAACCGGCAATTTGCACATATTGCAAATTGCCGGTTCTACTTTAATCTATTTTTTGAATAGCCAGCATGCGGCTTTGTGGTTGTCGGAGATGCTTATAAGCTCGGGTTTTTCCTTTCTGCATATGTCCATTACATTCGGACAACGTGTGTTGAACGGGCATCCCTTGGGCGGGTTGATAGGACTCGGCGGTTCGCCTTCGAGTTTTACATCCTGCAATCCGCGGTGTTTTGGATCCCAATTTGGCACTGATTTCATGAGTACTTTAGTGTACGGATGGGATGTGTTGGAAAAAACTTCCTCGGATTTCCCCTCTTCCATAACGCTTCCCAGATACATCACCATTATTCTGTCACTCACGTGGTGAACCAGGTCAAGGTTATGCGATATGAAAAAATAAGACATCTTTTCCTCTTCCTGCAATTCTTTTAGCAAATTCACAATCTGGCTCTGTACCGAAACATCGAGTGCCGAAGTGGGCTCGTCACAGACTATCATTCGCGGTTTGAGCGCTATCGCACGGGCTATGGAGATTCTCTGCCTCTGCCCGCCGCTGAATTCATGCGGATATCTGTTCGAATATTCGGGATACAATCCAACTCTTTCGAGAAGGTATGCTATGTATTCTTCCGTTTCTTTTCTGCTGGAATAAATCCTGTGAACCTCAAGCGGTTCCCTCAGTATGTCTCCCACAGTCATTCTTGGATCCAGAGAGCTGAACGGATCCTGAAATATCATCTGTATGTCTCTTCTGAAGAGCTTCATGGTGTGTTTCCCCATTCTCTTCTTTATAATATGGGAGTTTCCGTCAGGATCGAAATATTCAAGTGTACCGGAAGTGGGTTCGTATATCTGTGTAAGAACCCTTCCGAGCGTGGTTTTTCCACATCCGGATTCCCCGACTATTCCGAGATTTTCTCTCTCGTCGATGTGAAAATCGACTTCTTCGAGTGCTTTGACATGCCCCGCGACCTGAAGAAAAACTCCTTTTCTTATCGGAAAATATTTTTTTAATTTTTTTCCTTGCATTATCATTTTGAATCAGCTCCATCGTATAACCAGCAAGCCACAGTGTGGTTTTTCGCAATTTCGAAATCCGGTGGCATTTCCCGCATGCATATTTCTTTTGCATACGGACATCGCGGATTGAATCTGCATCCTTGAGGAAATTCAAATGCCCTTGGAACGTTTCCTTTTATATAAGGTAATTCCTGCCCCTTCAGATTTCTTTTCAATCTGGAATCCAGAAGTCCCTGCGTGTAAGGGTGCTTTGCCGTGTCAAACAAATCTATTACGGAAGCTTTTTCCACTATTTTTCCGGCATACATGACGTGAATCCTGTCTGCGATTTCCGCTACAACTCCCAGGTCATGTGTTATGAATATTATGGACGTTCCGGTTTCTTTCTGCAAATCCCTCATCAAATTCAGTACCTGTGCCTGTATTGTCACATCGAGGGCGGTAGTGGGTTCGTCGGCTATAAGCACATTCGGTTCGCAGGCGAGAGTCAGCGCGATCATCATTCTCTGGAGCATACCGCCACTCATCTGATGCGGGTACTCGTCAAATCTCTTTTCCGCTTCCGGTATTCCGACTTTTTCGAACATTTTAATAACCCTTTCCCTGATGCTGTGCGTATCCAGGTTAAAATGGACGGATACCGCCTCCGATGCCTGCTGTCCTACCGTGTAAAGCGGGTCGAACGCCGACATCGGTTCCTGGAATATCATTCCGATTTCTTTACCACGGATTTTCTGATATTCATTTGGTTTCATTCCCACGAGTTCTTTTCCCTGATACACTATACTACCTTCAATTATAGCCGGCGGGCATCGCAGCAAGCCCATTACAGTCTGAACCGTCACACTTTTTCCACATCCGGATTCCCCGACAATGGCGAGTATTTCTTTATCCCTGAGCTCGAAACTGACATCGTCGACAGCTTTAACTATGCCTTCATCTGTTCTGAAATGTGTTTTAAGGTTGTTTACATTTATTATGCTCATATCTTATCCACCGTCCTGTACGGGTCAAGTGCGTCTCTGAGTGCGTCGCCGAGGAAATTGAACGACAGAACCGCTATCATTATGAAAAGACCGGGAATCATAAGCCAGGGATGCGCCTGAATATCCGAAAGTGACTGTGCCTGTTTGAGCAACAATCCCCAGCTTGTCATGGGTTCTTTTATTCCGAGACCCAGAAAGCTTATTGCACTTTCTCCGAGAATCATACCGGGTATCGACAATGTCGAAACCACTACAAGGTAGGTGATAGTATTTGGTATCAGATGTTTCGTGACTATTTTGAAATTTGACTGTCCTATTACTCTTGCGGCAAGAACGTATTCCTTTTCCCTCAAACTCAGAACCATTCCTCTGACGACTCTCGCAACTCCCATCCACCCGATGAAAGAAAGCACGATTACTATACCCATATATATGGCGGTACTCGGCCAGGTCGGAGGCAGCAGCATCGCAAGTGCCAGCCACAGCGGTATTCTCGGGAAGGATCTGAGTATTTCTATCAGTCTTTGAATGAGTATGTCCGCCCAGCCGCCGAAGAAACCTGAGAACGCACCTATTATCGCACCTATTACAACCGATATCAGAGTACCTATGAGTCCGGCCGTCATCGAAACTCTTCCGCCGTTCAGAGTTCGCGAGAATATATCCCTTCCAAATCTGTCGGAACCGAATACAAACAAGGCTGCATCCTTCTGCGGACCTATGCCGAAAAGATGGATATCGGTTTCCCATAGTCCCCAAAAACTGTATTTATCGCCCTGCACAAAGAGTTTTATCGGATATATCTTGCTCGTATCGGTTACGTATTTTACGGCGAATGTAACCGGATCTCTTTCTTTTTTGGTGCCGTAAACAAACGGACCTTTGAACTCACCCTCATGAACCCAGTGGATTTCCGAGGGTTTTGAATATACGAAATCCCTATTGGTAGTCGTGTAATTGTAAGGAGATATAAAATCCGCAAATAATATCATTAAATACAATATTGCGAGTACTATCAGCCCCACGACACCCAATTTATGTTTGAAAAAAGCTTTTTTTACTCTGTTTGATGTTTTTCCCTTCAAAATATCCACCTCAGCTCATTCTTATTCTTGGGTCGAGTACCGCAAGCAATACATCGGCGATCAAATTGCCTATCTGTGTTATCAATGCGATGAACATCAGGAAAGTCATGACCAGGTACTGGTCGTGGTTCATCAGAGCTGTGTAGAAAAAAGGTCCCATCGTAGGCAGGTTGAGAACGATGGCGGTTATTACGGTACCGCTGAATATATTGGGCAATTCCATACCGGCGATACTTACCATGGGGTTTAATGCGTTTTTTATAACGTGCCTTTTTACCCATTTTTCCGGCAAGCCGCGTGCCCTGAGAGAGTTGACAAAAGGTGAGCCGAGCGTATCGAGCATGTTTCCCCTCATTACCCTCATCAGGCCTGCAAGTCCCGAGATGCCTATTACCACTATGGGCAACCAGACATGCTGTGCCAGGTCCACCATTTTTGCGAGAGAAAACGGTGCGCCTATGTATTGCGGTGAAAACAGGCCACCGCTTGTACCTGTTGCGAACATCAATATCAACGCGAGAAAAAACTCCGGTATCGAGATACCTATGAAGGCTATAAAAGTCAGCAGGTAATCACCGCTACGGTAAGGGTGCAACGCCGAGTAAATCCCCAGCGGTACCGCTATTAGCCACTGGAAAAGTATCGTTACCAGTGCTATGCCTATTGTCCATCCCATTCTTTCCCATATCAGATCGGTAACCGGGCGCTTGAAAGCAAAAGAATATCCGAAATCTCCTTCGGTGATAATACCTTTCATCCACATGCCGTATCTTTCCATCGGGGTTTTATCCAGTCCCAGATTGGCTTTAATATAATCGATTTGTTCGGGAGAAATACGCGGATTTTCCAAGTATTGCGAAACAAAGTCTCCGGGCTGCAACTCAATAAGGAAAAAACAGATGAAGGAAATCACAAGCATCATGGGTATCATGATAAGAATCCTTCTAATTATGAAAGAAACCATTAAATCCTCTCCTTAAGGCAAACATGTAAAACGCGGCAATAAAGCCGCGTTTTAGAATTTATAAAAATCTTATTTTCTGAAAAGTGTATAAACGGCGTAAGCCAGTGAACCATTGTCAAGCTGGTAGAAATTGCCGAGGGAATTGGAAGCACCCATCAAATCCATACCTTTGCAAACGTAAATGAAAGGAATGTATTCGGCGTATATTTCCTGCCATATACCGTACTGAACCTTTCTTTCCTGAGGATCCATAGCCGTCTGTCCGATTTCGAAAGCGTAGTGTACCTGCTTTTCCCAATCGTACATGTTTCTGAGGTCGGCGTAAGGTTCCTTAGTTTCGGGATTCATTGTGGAGAAATGGCAGTAATACAGCGAGTAGCCGGGTGACCATATTGCCTTTCTCAGCTGAGGATCAGGCTGGTTTCCGAATGCCCAGAGACATGCTTCGAAGTCTCCGCTGAGTGCTTTCTGTGATCTGAGTGATCCGTCCACTATCTGGAGTTCGCATTTGATTCCGATTCCTTTGGCTTCTTCGGAGAATATGTAGGCGATATCCTGGTCTGTCTGTCCTGTTGATGTGAGGAGGACAAATTCTATCGTATTTCCGTTTTCAAAATCTCTCCAACCGTCTCCGTTTCTGTCTACGAGTCCGATGGCATCGAGAATGCTCATTGCCATTTCCGGGTTGTATTCCCTTCTGATATCTTCTATTGCAGGATTGTAGAATGCCGTATTCGCAGGAAGCACGGGTACTCCGCCCAAAACTGCGAGCGTGTTATATACTTCTTCTATAACTCTTTCTCTGTTGAGAGAGTATTCCATTGCCATTCTGAAATTCTTGTTGGAGAAAAGCTGTGCGAGTTCCGGATTCTTGGCATCAAAATTGAATGTGATGTGAACCGGGCTTGGTGTAGGTCTTGTAGGCTGTGCCATGAAAATCGTGAACTTGCTTCCGTCGAGTTCCATCTGTTTGAGCATCGGGAAGTCTGCTGCCGAGACCGACATGTAGTCTACGTCGCCAGCCATGAACTTCGCGTTGAGAACCTGAGTATCCTTTATCACGAGATATTCGAGTTTATCAAAGTAAGGAAGAGTGTTACCCAACTTGTCTTTTTTCCAGTAATACGGATTTCTCTTCAAAACAACTTTCTGATCGACAACATAGTTTTCGAGAACGAAAGGACCGGTTCCCACTATCTGGTTCAGAGGTGTGTTAGTTGTCCAGAGTTTGTTAACGGAACCAGGATCTTTGGTGTCTATCTGGCTTTCGAGAATATGTTTCGGATAAATGGAAGCATGGGACATTACCATGAAGAACGGTCCGTAAGGAGCAGGCAGATATGCTTTCAGAGTATGGTCGTCTACCTTTTCAAATTTCACGAGTTCGCCGTTGATCGTGAATCTTGCGATCGAGTTGCCTTCGGCGAATTTATTCATGACGAAATTATCGAATGTGAAGATGACGTCATCTGCGGTAAACGGTTTTCCATCGGACCATTTAACGTCTCTCAGATGTATTGTAACAACTTTGTTGTCTGCGCTTACTTCCCATGATTTTGCCAATCCGGGCTGTATTGCGTTGGTAACCGGATGAAGTTCTACGAGGCTGTTCAGGAAATTACCGGCTATAGTATAGCTTACTCCGTCGAGTGTTCCGTAAAAATTGAACGACTGGGGCGAGCTGCTTACGGAAAGGTACAGAGTACCACCCATGTTGGGTTTTTCCGGGGTCAACATTTCGTCAACGATTTCAAATTCTGTGGCGAATGCCATGAAACTAACGAGAAGAATTACAAAAAAAAGCATGAATTTCTTCATTAAATAACACCTCCGCAATAAGTTATTTTCTCACTCAGTCCAAGTAAATGACTGAAAGTTATTACAACATTACTTAAGTTATAAAATGTTAACGATACCTTTTCGTGAAATATTATACATTATTGCCCAGCCCTCATCAATATAGGAAAAAGTCGATGAAAGGAAATCGGGAGCTTTTAGGGACAAATATCTCTGTATTTCTCTTTTAATTACAATTTTGAAAATTTGCGTTTATGCGCTATTATTTGGATATGTATATAGCAAATCTATTCTATTGTAATTACAAATAAATCGGGAATTTTGCCATAAAGGGAAGTGATGAATTTGAATTTGAGGGAAAAAATCGGCAATCTTTTTTTGATAGGCATCGACGGAGATGAATTGAATGAGGAATCGATAAATGTAATAAAGACAATACAACCTGGATTCATAATATTGTTCCAGAGGAATGTCAAAACACCCGGCCAGCTTTCGGAACTGGTGCACCAAATAAAAAAATTAGCCGGAAGGGAAATAGTATTCGCCATAGACCAGGAAGGCGGAATAGTGACCAGGCTTGAAAACGGTTTTGCCATATCTCCCGGTGCCATGGCTATTGCCGCTACCGGTAATGCGGAAAATGCTTATATAACCGGAAGGATACTCGGAGAAGAAATGATAAAAATGGGTATCAGCTGGGACTTGGCTCCCGTGGTGGATATAAATGACAATTTCATGAACCCGAGCCTGGGTGTGCGTTCTTTTGGCGATATACCGGAACAAGTGAGTCTGTATTCGGGTAAATTTTATGAAGGACTGCGTGATTCCGGAGTGGCGGGAAGCGCCAAACATTTTCCCGGAAAAGGCAGTGTTTCGGTAGACCCGCACCTGGATATGCCTTATCTTGATAAAAATTATGAACAGCTTTCCGAAAATGAATTCGTGCCTTTTGCGGATATTTTTAACAAAGGAATAGAATCCGTGATGGTTTCGCATTTGTATTTGCCTCAAATTGACAAGGACAAAATTCCCGCATCGATATCTTCGAATATTATGAAAGGGATTTTGAAAGGGAAGTTGGGTTATGATGGAATACTGGTGAGCGATGATTTGACTATGGGTGGTGTCAGTAATTCATGTCCCGTGCCGGAAGCTGCATACAGAGCCCTGATGAGTGGTATGGATGTCATAGACATATGCCATAAATATGAAAACCAGCTGTCTTCATTCGAATTTCTGCTGAAAAAAGCCGAAGAAGACGAAGAAGTCAGAAATGCAATAGACAAAGCTTATGACAAGGTGAATGCGTTTATAAGGAAATTCAATGTTCCCGAATCACTGATGGACTCGGAATCGGTGGGAAGCGAAAAAAATCTGAAAGAGATGGAGAGAATATCGCTCGAATCGATAACGGTTTTCGAAGGTTGTGATGACTTCATTCCCCTCGATCTCGGTGAGAACGATTTCGTGTTCCATGTCAAACCGTTGAGGCAGTCACTCGTCGAAGAAGAGAGAGACGGTACATATGTGGTTTCGCAGATGAAAAAGTTGTTCAAAGCTGCCAGTTTCAGGCAATTTGAAGCGAAAATCGATAAAAATAATGTTGAAGATTTTTTGAATGGCTGTGTAGGCGGTAAAGCGGTTGTATTCACGGAAAATGCCTATTTATTCGAGGGACAGAAATATCTGGTCAAGCGTCTGTGTGAAAAATTCGAAAAGGTTTTGCTCGTGGCACTCAGAAATCCCTACGATGCAGGGATCAAAGGTGTTGAAAACAGTATTCTGACATATGGGTACAGTCTGCCAAGCCAGAAGGCACTTTTGAAAGTGCTTGCAGGGGAAGCCGAATCCGGTGGGAAATGTCCGGTAAAGATACCTGGAAATCTTTGAATCGCGAAAATTTTATTTTAGAATAATGAATTTATCGTAATTTTCAAAAGGCTCAAAGATAATTTGAGCCTTTTGTTTCGGACGTGGAGGCACGGAATACGCTTTCATCGTTTTGTGAAATACTGATAAGAAAAATGTGACTCCATATGAATTGCATTTACGGTGAAAATATGAAAAATAAAAATAGTGTCATGATGGAATCGGTAATAGAATGGTTTGCATACGGTGCAAGTGCCACGGGATCACTTTTCAGCCAGTTTTTCGTTTTCTGTGGTTTTTCTTCGATTGAGATAGGTTTTTTAGCGGCTACGGGACCCGTGATTTCTTTTTTTTCAAATCCATTCTGGCTTGGTATGGTGGGGAAAAAGGGTTTTAAAATGACTTTGCCGATGGCAGTCATCTGTGCCGCTATGGGTGTCTGGCTTGTGTTTTTGCTTCCGGGATTTTGGGGAAAAATGTTGGGATTATCCGTAAGCACTTTTTTTACGACTGCAATCACTCCGATGATAGAGACGAGGATAATCAAGTCTGTAAAGATAAAGAATAAGAGATACGATCTCATAAGAATCTGGGGTACTATCGGATACGGTTCACTCGCGCTTTGTGCTGGGATTCTCGTAAAAATAGGATTTCACATGATTTTCATTACCCAGTCCATAATGTTCCTGACTATATTTATTATAAGTTTCAAGATGAAAGATATGGAAGAAAAAGACCTCGTTGCCGTAAGAAGTTTTTCAAAAGATCGCGGCAATCCCCCAGAGGTTAAGGATTTAAGTTCCGTGCCGATTTTGAATCTGCCGAAAGAAACCGGAAGTTTTAAAATGTTTATGGTTATGATGGTTTTCTCGGCGCTGTCACTGGCATCCGCTTCCTTCAACAGTGTTTATTTGCCGCTTTTTATTTCCGAGAGGGGATACGATATTTCTTCCGCCGGTATTTCTTTTTCTCTCATGGCATTTTGTGAAATTCCATTCCTACTTTTTGCAGAGAAAATAGTTAAAAAAATCGGGAATTTTCTGCTGCTTACAAGCGCCATGTTTGTACTTGGTTTAAAGATATTTCTGGTTCCCCACACTGATTCACTCATGACATTACTGCTCGTGCTGCTTCTCAATTCATGGAACTTCATAGTCATTTACTACAGCATATACAATTACATTCACTTCAAATTGCCTCAAAAGCATGTCATGAAGGCCCAGACTATTTTCTGGATGGCCCAGCAAGGGCTTGCATTTCTTGCAGGGTCAATAGGAGGAGGTTTCCTCATAAACCATTTCGGTGTTGAAAAAACCTTTTCCGGTGTGGGGATTTTCCTTTTCTCTTTATCCATAGTCATCACAGTGGTTTATTTTTTCTTACGTGAAAAAGCCGGGAAGAAAGAAATTCGATAAAAACTTTTTGAAAAGTTCTCTTTAATATTCATATCGATATCACAAAAAAACATGCCCGTTTTACGGGCATGTTTTTTAACCGAAGCGATTTCTATAAAAATCGAATAAAATATTGATATCATTCCATGTTGCCGGGAATATATTATCTGTCCTTTTCGTTCTTCTTCTGAACCCTTCCGTTTCTTCCGAACGATTCATCTTTTTTTACCGGTTTTCTTTTAAAATCCGTCCTGCTTCCATCTTTGCCTTTGGTATTCTTGTCGAATCGGCCGCGTGGTTTCGGCGTATTCGAATTGTCTTTTCTCGGCGCATTCCTCGGCGTGATTTTGAAAGCCACTGCGGTCAGGCCTTCTTCGACTTTCTGTTCGGCATCGTGAAAAATCCAAACTTTGAACCCCGGAACCAATTCCCTTGAATTTCCATAATAACCTGAAATCGGGAAGAAAAACTCCTTACCCGCCCTTGACTGTACGTAAACATTCTTTCCGCTTATGACTCTGTTTACCTCTCCCGGTTCTTTTTTCAGGAAATCAAGATATTCATTTTCCCAGAATTTCCTGAGTGGCCTGTATATTGCCTGCAGATCAGGGAGAGTTTCGGGTGAAAATTCATATTTCATCTTACGCATGAGGTCTTTCATCTCCGCCGGTATTGGCCATTCTCTTTTCTGACGCAACGCGAGACAGAATTCGAGATGTTTTTTAGCATTTTCCATGTCGTTCAACTGGAACAACAATATTGCGAAATGCAGAAAAACCATCCACCCGTTCTCGAGTTTGCTCGGAGGTCCGTAATCTATGGAAGCTTTCACCGCATATCCGTAAGCTTCGTTAGGCATCTTTCTTTTCAGGTAAGACTGCGAGAGAAGCAAGTTCAAAAACCATATATTCTTTGACTTCAACGCCGATATCAAAAGATCTTCCATCTCTTCATACTTCTCCGTTTCCATAAGGCATTGCGCTTTTCTGTACTTGAAGAAAAATCCGTCGGGGTTCTGGGATGAAAACAGAGATATGCTTTTCAAAGCCGAATCGCATTTTTCAATACACTCAACCCATTTGCCCTTGCCGAAAAGACCGGAAATCTTCTGATCATACCACCATTCGGCATCCGAAGCGTCTATTTTCCCTTTGGGGTGTTTTACCGGAATATTGCAAAGAGATTCGGGATTGATCGTATCAAGCCAGTTATCCAGAGTTTTCGTGTTGTAAAGCTTATTTTCCGAGATCCAAACCTTGAATTTTTCCATCATCCTCTCACAAGGGGAAAAGTCTCCGGACGGACTCAATTTTACTATCATGCCGGCATTTTTAAAAATTTCATCGTGTCTTGTTGTTTTTTCAGGAGTCATTTTGAAATATATATCGTACAAGCACCAGGCATGAAGATTTTTGATTCTCTGAAAATCAGGAAAAGACTTTTCGACATCCATGGCGAACTTTAGAGCCTTTTCCACATCTCCGCCCGCACGAAGGCATTGAACGGCTTTCAGACCATCCCATTGATTTAAAGTGTTTTCCCATAACTTAACGAAATTTCTGGCGAGTGCGGCGAACTGGCCCCTGTCCTTTTTACTTCCCTCTTTAAGCGAATGCAAAAGCGTGTCCGATTCTTTCCTCAAACTCATTGCCCATTTTGGTTCTACCATAATTATCTCCTCTCAGAACAACTGCGGGGGAATTCCCCATACCTCAATTTTACACCATTTTTCATATTTGTGGAAAAACAGTTTGGAAATCGCCATTTGACGGGTGGACTGTAAGGAATAGCAGAAGCAGCGATAGATGATATAATACTTATATATTCAAATCAGTTTTTATAATCAAAGGTGAGTGGTAACATGAAGAAAAAGATAGTAATTACATTGATTATAATAGCTTTGGTTATTATAGCTGCGGGTGTTTATTTTTCGCTTAAAGTGAGAGAATTCGAATCGTATATCGAAAATATTGAGATTAAAAGCATCGATCTGTCGAAAATAGGCGACGGTGTTTATTCGGGGATTTCCGACTCTGGTGTGGTGAAGGTATCTCTTGAGGTATACGTGGAAAACCATGAGATTACAGATATAAAACTTCTCGAACATGTAAATGGAAAGGGACAGGAAGCCGATAAGATTCTGGACAGAATCGTTGAATCTCAAAACAACAAAGTGGATATCGTGACCGGCGCAACGTACAGCAGCAAGGTCATGATGGATGCGGTGCAAAAAGCACTGGAAAGTGCCATATGAATTTTTTATACAGTATGGCGTAGTCTATTCCGCAATCTTTACGATATCCGCTGAAGTCACCACTTCAAGATTTTCAGCTGCGAATGCCAGAAGAGCTTCGTACTTTTGCCATATGGCTTCACTGTTTTCCGTGCTTCTCATTACCGTAGTATCGGAATTCAGATCATAAGGCGGTTTTTTCGCATTGCCTTCACTGTCGTAAAAGATGTTCTGCCATGTAGAACCTTTCGCGTACATGTTGTTTTCGTGTATCAAAGCCGTTATAAACGGTTTTCTGTTTCCGTTCCACGAATGCAGTTCTTTGTTCAGCTTTTCAACCGGGTCGAAAACATCGGAATACCTGTCATCAACGTGATTCCACCAAAACTGGGATTCGGTTCCCGGGAACCTGTCGTCCGTCCACTGTGTTACTCCAAAATCACTCGGGCGTACCAGCAGACCGTATTCGTATTCGAAAGGGTTGTCAGGGTCAGCCTCGCCTTCGTGGTATGACAGTGTCATTTGTGCACCCATGTTCCTGTAAATAGGCAGTTGAATGGAACGCCATTTGAAATTCAAGGCGCTTGCCACGATCGGAGATTCTCCGAAAACTTCTTTCAAAAGCGAAAACCCACCTGCCTTTGATTTGTCGAGCCTGCCGGTTTTCAGGTCAATGGCATACAGCTCGTAATCCCTCAGAAATTTTCTCCGGTTTTCGGTAGTCATGCTCTCAAGGGCTTCGTCAAATCCCATATAGGCAATATGAGGCGCCCTGTAGTGGTAGCTTATAGTCATATCACTCGCTTTGAGACGCTCGATGACATCCGGTCTTTCGTCGAGATAATTTTGAACAATTGGCGCGGTGAGATAAAAATCACCCTTTACGCCGTATTTGTCAAAGAGGTCTATAAAACGGTTGACGGTGTCCGCACTTTCATCAGTGTTGCAGATATCGTGTACGTTTATTACGAAGGTTATAAAACCGTCTTTATTGACATTTTCGGTTTTCATATTCTCCGCCGTTTCATCTTTTCCCGGCCGCCCCTCGTACTTTTCGTAGGCCTCAGCCTTTTCCCTGAATGTTGCCCATTTCACCTTTCCATCATTGACAAGCGGAGTGATAACATTTTTCAGGAATTCTTCCAGCTCATGGTATGGGTTTTTGGGATCTCCCACAAATTCAGTCGGATGGAGTGTGAAATGAAACACGTTCACCCTGGAATCATCCACTGCTTCGAGTGATTTCAAAAGATCTTCTTCTATCACTTTCAGCCAGCCTCCGAGTCCGCTGTTTTGAACTATTTCCCGCTTTCTCCCGAAGGATTCGCCGTCAATTATGCCTTGCGGCAAGTATATCACGGGACCGTCAGGATCGTTCGCCGCCATTCTAACCGTGCTTCCGTTTTCGTAGCCGTATTGCGGTCTCCACGGCCAAATCCCGGTCAGATTTTCATCCGTGGTCTGGGTGTTAGGGTTTTTCCAATCGGCATTCACACTCAAACCCGCCATGGCTGCGGCTTGAAAAAGCTCCGGATAAAGATTCCCACCGCTCCAGAATACTATCTCTTCGCTTGCGCCCGCTTTCTTTATAAGTTCGATTTCTTCTTTCATAGCCTGTGCCCATCTTTCCGGAGGCAGGAAGTTGCAATTATTTCCGAGATGCATGTTCTCATGGAAATGAAGTGCTATTTCATGTCCGCGGCTTTCAAGATCGGACAGAAGCTTCAGTTTCTTTTCAACGAGCACTTCGGTGAAAGGACTTTGAACCTGTACCGTCAGCTTTCCGCCATATTTTTCAACCAGTGCGGCGAGCATCAGAATATCATCGTAATGCCTTTTGAAAAACACATCGTTGGTATATGATTTTTCGCTGTCGCTTCCATATCCCTGATAGGTTTTTCCGAAAGGCTCCACGTGCACCCCTATCGTGAAAAGCAGTGGTGTGTTTTCGGACTCGGCGTACAACGAAACGATAAATGTTGAAAGCATCAGAAGAAATACGAAGATTTTTTTCATATCATGCACCTACCTTAAAATCCCGGTTATATCCGGACTCCAATTGTTAAAATGCGTTCTGTCGGCCATTTCAAGTATTCCGGCTACTACGGCCATGGAAACGTGCATCGAATTCGGAACGGACCATTTCACTATTTCCATCCAATCTTTGGGTGAGCTGTTGGCGTCATGCTCGAGGAATTTCAACGGTTTTCCCACCGCGAATGAATTTATATAGGAAGAGTCCGGATTAAGCCTTATCCACCCGATACCCGCGTAATCTTTGAAGCCTTCGTACATCTGGTGAATATGAGGTTTATCCCTTGCCGTCTGAACGTGATCCAACTGCCCGAATACGAGCATTACTTTCAACCCGTATTTGAATTCTCCGATTTTTTCAAACTGGTTTGCCGTGCTTCTATCCTGCCACCATTCCTTTGCCTGATCCGGTGTCGCCCAATCGGAAGGCCAGTCCGACAGTCTCAGTTCTCCGTTTTTCACGAGTGATGAGAGCAGGTCGTAAGAATAAACGTATTTTCCGTATATTGAAGGCCTGCGTTTTTCAAGGATCAAGTCATCAGAGTCGTAAATTCCATCCGAATTAAGGTCGAAATATGGGAAGCCGCTCGCAGCATCGTATTTGATACTCGAATAATCTATTTTTATGTCGTTCAGGTTGTATGAGCCGGGATATCTGTAAAGAGGATTTTCCAGGGGGATTCGTCTTTCACCTTCCTGCAGGTAATGACCTGCCTCGACCGCCGTTATCTTATCCACCGTGGGGTTCTCACCGCCGACGAAGTATGAAACGTATTTGATGCTTTGCGGATAATTCGCCATCAGCTGTACGAATGCTATTCCCGGATGTGAAAACGCATGCAGCCCCAGGTCTTCCGTTCGTACTTCAACGTTGAGATTTTCTCCGACACTTCTGCCGTAAACGTCTTTTTTGTTTCCGGCCAGAAAAAGAATCACATCGGACAAGGCTTTTATGCAATTTTTACCGCCGTAATCGAAATCGCCTTCGCTTTTGACATTTTCAAGCCTGTCGGAACAGCCGGGCCATAAAAAAGAAGCGGAAACCAATCCGTTTTCAACCACCGGAAGTTCGAATTTAAAGTCGTTCATGGCACCCGGAGTCAGAAAAGCCCCAATGGATAGTAATATCGAAGTTTCAGAACCATATCTGGGGTTTTCGGGTTCTATGAGCTTGATTGCGATGCGTCCATTGCCCTCGCTTTCTATGAAAGTCGTTGTCGAATGGAATTTCAATGCAACGAGTTTAACGACCTCAACGAATCCCGAAAGATTCATGAAGACCAGAAATGATATCGCCAATACCAGTTTTAAATTCTTTCTCTTCATAATTCCAGCTCCCTTTACATTGATGTTGCGGTTCAAATAAATACTTTTCAAACGATAATTTCAAGTTTTTTCGGAGGCTGTTTAGAATGGCATAATTCGGAAAAATCCGGGAATTCACTGAAGTAAAGAACAGAGCTATACAGTTTAGACGAAAAAAAATCCCGGCGGGTTTTATCATGATGCGTTCCGCCGATAAAGCCATAAATGTTCTTTCGCTGCGATTTTAAAAATGTTGAAATCGATAACACATAATTACTGTTGCATGAGGCCGTTTCATAAAATTTCTTCCGAAGTGGGAACATGGCTGCCGGTAAGGAAGAGTCAAAGTTTTCTTGGATGAAAGAAACCTGAGGTAAACTGTGTGAAAACTGATATGTTGACACACGTTATGTCCGACCTGGTAAATTAAATACGAATAATCAAACAACCGTAAAAATAATTCTGTATAATACTGAACAATGGACTTTAAGTGCTCCGATATTATTATACGGGTTGGTTGTGGACTTGAAAATAATTGAACGTTTTGAAAAAAATGCGGAAAAATACGCCGATTGCATCGCTGTTGATGATACTGAGAGTACTTTGACCTTTAAGGAGTTGAGAGAGAAGGCAGTTTCTTTTTCCGCGAAGCTGGGAAATTTTATCAACAGTCCCGTCGCCATATTTTTAAAGGAAAGTACAGAATATGTCTATGCAATTCTGTCGGTACTATATTCTGGCAACTTCTATGTTCCCGTAATCACTTCATATCCCGTTGAGATGATCAGGAAAATCCTGGATTCGGTAAACCCTTCGTTAATAATCACCGATTTTGAGAATTCTATCAAAACTCGTAAAGTGTGGTGTTTCCGTTTCAAAGCTCATAATAGTCGATGATGAATCAGAAACGATTAAAAACGGAGTTCGACATAATTTCAAAGAAATCCTGGATTCGGATCCCGTATACATAATGCACACATCAGGCTCAACCGGTATCCCGAAAGGTGTGATAATAAAACACGCAGGCCTTACGGATTATATGGAATGGGCCGGGAAAACCTTTGATTTCAATTCCGAAACAGTCATAGGCTGTAAAAACAGTTTCGCGTTCGACAATTCGATACTCGACATATTCCCGATGCTGTTCTTCGGATCGAAGCTTGTTGTTTTGAAGCAGAAGGAGAATAAAAAGACCCCATATTCCATCCCTTATAAGACTCATGAACGAAAAAAAGGTGAATTTCATTTTCTGGACACCTTCAATGCTGAAATACATCGCAAACGAAAGAATATTGGACGACATCAAACCCGAATATCTCGGCAAAGTGCTTTTCTGCGGCGAAGTTATGACGAACAGGCATTTGAACTATTGGCGACAGCCACTACCCTGAAGCGGTATTCGCCAATCTGTACGGCCCTACCGAGATAACCGACGCATGCACTTACTACATAGTGAACAGAGAATTCAAAGATGACGAAGACCTGCCCATTAGGCATCCCGTGCGAAAACACGGAAATACTCATATTGAATGAAGAAAACCGGAGAATAAAACAGGGGGAAACCGGCGAGATATACGTAAGGGGCATATGTGTCGCGGCAGGATACTGGAACTCACCCCGAGAGAACTGCCGAAAGCTTTGTGCAAAATCCGCTTAACGATAAGTACGGCGAAATCGTTTATAAAACCGGAGACATGGCTACCTACAACGAATACGGCGAAATAATGTTTTTAGGCAGGAAGGATTCGCAGATAAAATATTTCGGGACGAGGTGGAGCTTGAAGAAATCGAAAAGGCTGCCTTTTCCATAGAAGGAATTAAAAATGTTTGCGTGTTTTTCGCCGAAGAAAAGAACAGAATAGTGATGGTTTACTCTGCCGAAAAGGAAATCGATAAAAAAACTCTGCTAACGGCCATGAGAAATAAGCTGGCAGTTTTTCCGACCGAGTATTTCAGAACAGACGAACTCCCCTGCAACAACAGTGGAAAAATCGACAGAAAAAAAATAAAAGAAACATATATTTGCAGAGTGATATGATCACGGAAATCAACCAGATAAAAAGGGCGGTATGGCATAAAGAGCAACTCTATGATCTCAACAAAATGCGATCAGAATGTCAATTTCTTAAATCCGCCTAACGATGACGCTTCTCAGTTTTGATGAAGACAGCCGGTTTTGTCACGGCACATGATACATTCGGTACACGTCATGAGCTACTTTATAAGAACATTAAACCAGCGCTTATTATTATTCCGGAATATAGTAAAACTATTATACAAAAACCCATTATATCCCTGGCACCAAGACCGGCAATACCTAATGCGGGTAATGCCCAAAACGGCTGAATCATGTTTGTCCATGCGTCACCCCATGCTATTGCCATAGCTGTCTTCGCAGCATCTACACCCAATTCTGCTCCCGCAGGCATCATGATGGGCGCCTGCACAGCCCATTGTCCCACCGCCTGAAGGCACGAAGAAGTTAACCACACACCGCACTCAGGAAGGTAAATAACGGAAATGTAGTCGTATTGGAAACGTTTACGAACCAATTGGATATGACTCCCGCGAAGGATAATCCATCCGCATTGCTTCCCAGCATCATCCCCATAATCCCCGCATAGAATGGAAATTGAATTATTATGCCCGCTGTTCCTTTGACGGCAATAGATACCACGTTTAAAAATCTTCCTGGCGTACCGTGCAATATAATACCCAGAAACAAAAAAACGAAATTAACTGTGTTTAAGTTTAAACTGAATCCATAGCTGATAAGGTAATATAGTATGTAGCTCATTCCCATAATTCCTATGGATATGGACAATATCGGAGAATTTACCATTTTATCAGCCGGTGTCATATTTTTTTTAGAGGGTTGAACCTGCTCTTCTTCTTTCAACAGTTTGGGATCTATGGATATTATTTCATCTTTAGAGGGATGCATAGCCCAATTTATCAGAGGTAAAGTTACGAGTATGAGCCCGCATATTATTAAATTAAAATTTGAAAAAATGGTTTGGTTTGTCGCAATTGCTGTTGTAACAGCACCTTTTGTCACAATGGCTAAATCTTCTCCTCCGGAAGCAAGTTTGAGAGGGATTGATCCGGAAAGACCCGCGTGCCAAACTAAAAATCCCGAATAAGCCGAGGCGATTAAAAGTCTGTAATCAACACTTTTTATTTTTTTAGCCAATTGCCTGGCATAAAGAGTTCCTATTACCAGGCCGAACCCCCAGTTTATCCAGCAGGCTATTGCGGAAATAAGTGTAACGGCAATGATCGCTTGAGCCGGTGTCCTGGCGAGTTTGGTCAAATTTTCAAGACCCCTTTTAATCAATGGCGCGTTTGCCAATGTATGTCCGGTTACCAATATTAAAGACATTTGCATTGAAAATTCAAGCAATTCCCAAAATCCATTATTCCAATGATTCAGCATAGGGATAAATCCCTGTTTCGTAGTAAGCATGGATAATCCAAATACAACTAATGTAAGTATTAAGGCAAATAAAAACGGGTCTGGTAAGTATTTTTGTACCAGTCTCACGAAAAAATTCGTTGCTTTTTTAAACATACTCTCCCCCCAAAAACGTATATTTATTTTTGGTATTATAACTCACATAGCCCGTCCAAAAATAAAATCAACAATTTAATATTGAGGCCATATGTTTTTATACCGTAACACAATCACATCAGGAGGCGACTATTCAAGCTCGTTTTTCACATTCCGGCATTCGACGGTTCATTTTCGGAATTACCGTTTATTTATGTTCGCCAGCCGTAATTCTACCGCTGATTATTTGGCGTGCGTATAACAACCTGCGGCTATTTTTTCCAGATCGTCATCCGACAATTCAGTTGTGGAATTATCGGTTATAATCGTATATGACTCTTTAGTAAGTTCATCAGACAAATCAATAAAATATGATTTTGCTTTCCCATTTAATTCCTCTACGGATTTAATCGTTTTAAACTCCTCAAACCAGTTTTGCCTGCTTTTTCTTCAAATTCTTTAATTTTTGCCATTAATTCTTTTGTCATATCACTGGGCTCCATGTTTTGATGATTTTTTATATTTGAGTATATTTTTTATATGCCTCTGACGTATTCGATTAAACTCTCTTTTTTTGTTATATATTCTTCGAAAATATCGGTAACTCCGAGCATACCTCTGTTATCACCGTTCACATAGAAAACCATCTTTTTTATCTGATGATCAATATTTTTAATGGAATTATAGATAAGGGGAATGAAAAGCCCTTTCTTTCTGTACTTCTCATTCAGATATATTAAATCAACGAGCAATGCGGAGCTGCCATATTTTTCATATGTTATCCAGCCGACGGGGATATCGTTTTTCAACATGAAAAGTGAAGGGTTGTTTTTGAAAGCTGCTTTACCCCTGTTAAAGATTTTCAAGGGATAAAACCCTTCGGGATAACTTTTTCCCCTTGAAGAATTTAATATATTTACTGAATCATCATCTAATTGATTGAAAGTCCTGAATTCATACCCTTCAACGTTCAGATATTTTGAATATCGATTTTCCATTTTTTCAGAAAACTGTTTTAGCACCCGCTCAGAAACATTTATTATGAAAATATTCCTGATATAACCGCTTTCCTTGAACCCGTTTTTAAAGAACAGCTTTTTGGCATATCTGGTCCATTCTCTGTTTTCGTAATGGCTTATATAAATTTCTTCGTATTTTTCATCAAATGCATATTTTATAAGTCTTTTAATTAAGGCATTACCGATTCCGGAGTTTCGATATTTTTCTTCCACGTTAAAATAGTTGACCATCAATATTCCATTACCCCATTTTTCGGCAATAACAAATCCCGCCGGAAAAGAATCAAAAAAACAACCAAAGGCCAATTTATGGCCCCCGGTCAACGAATTTGCGAATCCCTTTAAGAAATAAGCGGGTATTAATTTCTCAAATTTAATCATATTGCTTTCATCCAAAAACTGAATATTCATGTTTGTTGAAAAACGACTCCTATAAAAATTGTCTTTCAATTCTCTCAACAATAAAATTTGCCACCGGCGATACCGGACAGCTCATCCTCAGAAAGTTCTGCGGCAGTATTTCCTTTCAGAAGTGCAATCCCCTCTTCTGCCATTTCCGGGGTCAGTTTTATACCGTATTTGCCGGCTTTCTCCGTGAGCTCTTCTCTGGAATCGACATTCCTGAACTCTTCAATCCAGGTTTTTCCCGCTTTTTCTTCCAAAATACCGATTACGTTCATCAATTCTTTTGTCATTTTATTCCTCCGGTTTTTATGTATTCTCAAAGTGCGAAAACTGTCCGAAAAGCTTACACATTTTAATAATTGATTTTACTTATGACGTCGATAACATGTTGAGAGAAAATCTTAAATTCACAACCTCTTTCGTTTAAATGACTTGAATATCGATCTTTCTTTTTTCAGAAATACAGTTTTCCACCGGCGATACCGGACAGCTCATCTTCCGACAATTCAGCCGAAGAATTGTCTTTTAAGAGTGCAATTCCCTCTTCTGCCATTTCCGGGGTCAATTCTATACCATATTTACCCGCTTTCTCCGTGAGTTCTTCTCCGGAATTGACATCTCTGAACTCTTCGATCCAGTTTTTCCCCGCTTTTTCTTCCAAAATACCGATTACGTTCATTAATTCTTTCGTCATATTTTTCTCCTCCACAATTAAATCGTATTTTCCTAAAGTATTAAGAAAATATATCAAAGTGCTATGAAATATAAAATTTACCGCCGGCGATGCCGGACAGCTCATCTTCCGTCAGTTCAGCCGAAGAATTGTCTTTTAAGAGTTCAATTCCCTCTTCTGCCATTTCCGGGGTCAATTCTATACCGTATTTACCCGCTTTCTCCGTGAGTTCTTCTCCGGAATTGACATCTCTGAACTCTTCGATCCAGTTTTTCCCCGCTTTTTCTTCGATTTCCCTGATTTTGAGCATAAGTTCTTTTGTCATGCAATTCCATCTCCTTCATATTGTTAAATTTATGCTATCTGCCTTTTAACCAGATCATAGAAATAGCCTTTCTGCTTCATGAGTTGATCGTAATTTCCCGTTTCAACTATTTCTCCCTTTTTCATCACGACTATTTTATCGCAATTGATGACCGTACTCAGCCTGTGTGCTATCACAACTCTGGTTTTTGACATTTGCTTCAGTGTTTCGGTTACCACGGATTGTGTTATGTTATCCAGCGCACTGGTCGCTTCGTCGAATAATATTATTTCCGGTTTGCTTACCAAAGCTCTGGCGATGAGTATGCGCTGTTTCTGACCACCGGAAATGGTGGATGAATTTTCATTGATGAAAGTGTAAAGTTCCATGGGCATGGCTTTTATGTCATCTTTAATCCCGGATTTTCCGCATGCTTCCCAAACGTCGTCGGCGCTTATGTCGGGATTGTTTCCCGCTATATTCGTGTAAACATCCCCTGATAGCAGCCTGCTGTTCTGAAGCACGACTCCCATTTGTTTCCTTATTCCTGCTATATCTGTGGTTTCGATGTCTTTACCGCCAATGTATATTTTTCCCGACTGCTGTTTTTCAAATCCAAGTATGAGTCTGAGCAATGTGGATTTCCCACTGCCGGATTCTCCGACTATGGCGACATATTCCCCATCGTTTATCCTGAGAGAAATGTCTTTAAGAATCATCCTGCTGTTTGATTCGTATCTGAAATTTACGTGCCTGAACTCTATATCACCTTTTATCTTTTCCGTTCCGGTTTCGTTTTCTTTTATCTCAGGAATCTCATTCAGAACGGGTTTTACATTTTTCAATATAGAAAGGGCATAACTGAGCGAAACAGCCGTTGTGGACAGTGACATCAGAATTGCCTGAAAAGAATTGAAAGCACTGTTGAATGCGACAAACCCGCCTGTAGACATCTCGGTTGAATTTGAGGCGAGATAAAAAATCAGTATTGAACTGAATATTGAAATAATCGTGTTGAAAATACGGTTGAATATGCGAATATTGGTTTCACCGTTGTCGAGTTTTTTCTGTGCAACATAATACTCGGTCCAGATTTTTGAAACTCTCCGCTCCGATCCGCTGAGTCTTATTTTCCCGACACCCATGAGTATTTCGAGCATGAACCCGGAAAGTTTGTCCGATTTCACGAGTTTTTTATAGCCGGTTTTTAGTTGAAAATATCCCGTGACCAAAGTCATTAAAAGATTAACGACGATTATTCCCAGGGCATAAGTGGCTATATGGCTGCTGTACAAGAACAGTACCGCGAGATAAAACACGGAGAAAATACCCGAAAGCAGCGTGTCCGAAATGACATTCGACAGAATGACCCTCAGCTGATAGAATCCAAGTACTTTTTTCCCTATTTCACCGGAAGAAAAGCTTCTGAAAAAAGATGGTGGTAAATCCACAAGCCTGTCCCAAAGCGCTATCTGAGTGTTTATATCGGATTGGAATTCTATTTTGGAAGAAATAAAGGATTTGACAAGAGAGAACAAAATCGAACTGATACCTACTGAGGTCAACAACAGCATCAGCTGCATCAATTTATCCGGTTGTCTGGACGGGATCTGAAATTCTATTGAGTATCCCACTATAACCGGAACTGCGGCACTGAGAATTCCCGAAACAATTCCGAAGAAGATGAGAAAAAAAACACTTTTGGCTCTTATGGATGAGAAAGTGAATTTCAAAAGGTCATAATAATTTATTTTCTTTTTCGGAAAAGGCTTGTAAATATAGAAACCGCTTTTTTCTATGTTCACATGATTGTTCTTGCCCACCGTATATTTATCCCCGGCGGAAATATCATAACAAGTATATTTGTTGTTTCCCGAAGGCAGTAAGGCAAGGGGGTTGCCATCCCTGTCGTGGCCGATGAACGCACCCATGTCCTGCTTCCACCAGTCATCTTCGAGCAGGAATTTTCTGTACCTGAATCCCGATTTTGCGGCGATATATGACAGGGTGTTGTCGGATTTTTCGATTTCTTCGTTATCGATGGCGGGTATTTTGATTTTGTTGAATTCGGCGACAATTCGACATGCGGACAATATGTTGTTTTCGATTTTTTCAGATGAACCGAATTCAAATTTATCGTTTTTGCCGAAGAACCCGTTCAGAATATCATCCGATTCTTTCAAACAAATTTCTTCGAGGCGTGCCTTAGCATTTAATTCTTCGATTTCATTTTTTTTCAGGCGGTGCAGGGAAGTTCGGATTTTATCAATCAATTCGGACTGTGTTTTTATAATTTCGGTCAAATCGAGCGAATCCACGCATGATGTGCCCCGTGAAAAACCGGGCGGCAGTAAATCGGCAAGTCTGTCATTCCATTTTCCCAATTTCCGGAAATAAACGTTGCGGTCTTCTTCGTTCAATTTTGCATGGTCTATCCTGGCGATTTCCGAATCGTCTATGCTTCGCGCCACAAAAAAGTTCCCTGCCGGAAATTTAAAAAAACCGAAAATTTCCGATTTTTCCGCACTTGCGGCATAAAAGAGCCGTCCGGAAGGATCACCGTATTCGTCGATACCGGTGAAAAATACATCGACCCTGCCTTCCAGAACATAGAAGAATTCATTCTCTCCGAGAGTAATCCTGTTTGAAGAATTCGTTTTATAACTTGCCGGTTTGAGTGTGTTTTGAAAATCATTTTCCATATAATCACATCGCTATGAGTTTTGAATACAATCCGTCCTGCATTATGAGATCTTCATGTTTTCCGCGCTGAACAACTTTTCCCTTATCCAACACGATTATTTCGTCACAATCCCTTATAGTGCTGAGCCTGTGCGAAACGACTATAACAGTGCATCCCCTTTTTCTGATGTTCAGATCTATCTCCATCTCGGTTTTCGCATCCAGCGCGCTGGTTGCCTCGTCCATGACAAGTATGGTCGGATTGACCGCAAGACACCTTGCTATTTCGATTCGCTGCCTTATGCCGCCGCTGAGATTACCTCCGAATTCGGAAAGAAGGTGTGAATATTCTCCGTCCATCGAAGTTATTTCATCATGAACACAGGCATCCTTTGATGCTTCCAGAATCTGACTTTCATTTATAACGGGGTTCCACATACTGATGTTGTCCCTGACAGTTCCCGAAAAGAGTATCACGTCCTGCTCAACATAAGACATAGATGCGTTCAGACAATTTCTCGGTATATGTTTTAAGGGTTTTGAATCTATGAGTATTTCTCCGGATATCGGCTGAAGCAAACCGCATATTAGTTTTGCAAGTGTTGATTTGCCGCTGCCGGAAGAACCCACGAAAGCAACACGTTTTCCCGGTTCAATCTCGAGGTTGAAGCTTTCGATCAGCGGAACTGAGAGCCTGTTATAACCGAAGGATAGATTTTTTATTTCCAGTTTCCCGTCGAGTTTTCCGTATTTGATTTCTTTGCCATAAGAAGTAATCAAATCGTTTTTCAGGTATTCGTCTTCAGGATAATTCTGAACGTCGTCGAATCTCAGCTTATCCGCTTCCATTTTCTGAACCGATATCATAATTTCCACGAATCTTTGTACCGGAGTATAAAAAGCCGCAGATAAAATCTGAAAAGCCACGAAAGTACCGATAGACATGCTGCCGTCCATTATCCTGAGACCGCCCACGAGAAAGAGCATTGCGAATGACAGGAATTGTAGAAATCTCGGAACCGAATTGAGGTACAATTCTTTTTGGTTTATTTTAAAAAGAGTGTTCTGTAAATTGGAATACTGATCGGCAAGCTTCGTGAAGAAAATGGACTCCTGGGCGGTGGCTTTGAGCGTTTCTATGGATTGAATTCCCGAAAAAGCAATTCCGGATAATTTCCCCTCGTCGTTGACCAGTGTTCTGTATTCATTTTTTATTTTCAGAGAAGAAAAATATACGAAGACAATGTTGAAAAAAGCGAATACCAACGCAACCAAACTCAAAATTACATCGTACTGCAGCATTATTGCCAGGTAAAACACCGAGAAAACCATGTTTATTACGGATATCAGGAACACATTTGCGAGAGATTTTGCCATGCCTTCCCCGGAAAACATTATGCTGCTTATGTTTCCCGCATACCTTTGTGAAAAAAACATTATTGGCAACCGTATGACATGTCTGAAAAAACCGGCGGAATTGGATATTGATATTCTGTTTTCGAGATTCAGCAGAGTCTTTTCCTGCAGCAGAACAATTATACCCATAACGGCGGCGGTTATTCCCATGGCCATGAGAAGGCTGTTCAGCCATTCGCCGTTCATATTGCTTTTGCGGATCAGAACGTTGTCCACGAATATCCTCGAAAAAGACGGGATAAGTATACCTCCAAAAGTCATCAGCGCGGATGTCACCGCCAAAAAAAACAAAGTCTTTTTATCGTGTACGAATGAAGCCATAAGAGATTTCATCGGTGCGGGTTTTTCCCCACCTTTTTTAAAACTTTCGGTAACGCCGAATGTCAACACCACACCCGTGAAAGATTTTTCGAAATCTGCCTGGCTTATTTTTCTTCTGCCGAATCCGGGATCGTTCACATAGAAAAAACCCTTTTTGTATCCCTCGAATACCACAAAATGGTTGAAATTCCAGAAAATCACGGCGGGAAATTCCATTTCCTTAATACCGTGCATATCCATTTTGAACCCCTTGGCGGACAAACCGAACGTTCTCGCCGCTTTCAAAATATTAGTCGCTTTGCTTCCGTCTCTCGATACGTCACATTCATACCGCAGCTCTTCAAGGGTTACGTATTTTCCATAATATGCGAGTATCATTCCCAGACAGGCAGCGCCGCATTCCACGGCTTCGGTTTGAAGTATTGTAGGAGTTCTGACCCTTTTTTGCCTGTGCTTAATTTCAATCACCTGCGTCCAAATTATTTTCCGTAACTTAAAGCGACGGGAAAACCAGGTTTATCGGTTTGATTTCTTCGGTGACGACAAAGCCGTCACACAGGGTTCCGTTGTCAATACCAGTATCAGGACCCGGTTCCGAACTCCACAGATAACCGCTTTTATTCAGTGAAGACGGAATCAAATCCACGATGACCTGAAGCACCAGTTTTTTGGTTATATTTTCGGCGAATTGTTCGCTTCCGGTTAAATCGCTGAGCTGTCTTTCCGTTACCGGCAAATCTGAAACCGAAACCACCTTCCCAAGCAGATAACCGTATGCTTCTTTGCTGACGGTAGACGGTGAGATTTTCACATTCATCCCCGGATAGATCTTTTTTCCGTCCTCAAGCGGGTAAAACAGAACGGCAATCAGGTCTTTTACCTTTTCTCCGCCACGCACTATTTTCGCGATATTCTGTCCTTTTTCAACAAATTCGTTTTTGTTGAAATAGACGTCCGAAACTGCCCCCTGCTCGCCTGAAATTATGTATATCTCGTTTCTGAGCTTATTTCTCATATCCGATAATTCTTCTTTCAAATGTGCCGATTCCATGTTGTTTTCATCCAATATTTTTATGTTTTGCTCAAGTGTAATTATTTCATCGACAAGTTCCGGTTTATCTATACGTGCGATTATGTCTCCGTTGTTTACAAAATCACCGCGCTTAATGCTGATATCGTATATTTGTCCTTCGCCCGAAGCATAAATATAGCCGTACCCGCCGCCTTTTATGAGTATTCCCTCGGCATAAAGCGATATTTCGATTCTGCCGAATATACCCCATAAGATCAAACCCGATGTTAATATGGCAAATGCCGAAATGACGATCCAGCCGATACGTGTTGTGGTATTTACCGGTTTGTCGCTGAGCCCCCTGAAAGAAGAGGATTCGAGCGCTTTTTTACTGAATATCTGTTTTTTCAACGCATATCACATCTCATTTTCTTTATTTGCATGATAATCTATGATTCTCATCTTTTCACTCGAAACAGTTTTTATAAAAATGTTGTTTCCCCTGAATTCCCCGGCTTCATCGCATGAAACCGTTCCGGTTATGCCTTCATATGATTTTATAGCGTGAAGTTCACGGGCAATTGAATCACCCGAAAAATCAACCGAATTTTCAATTGCCCTGCACAGAATTTTTAATGTGTCGTAACCAACTGCCGCAAACAAATCCGGATCTTTTCCGTATTCTTCCCTAAAACTGTTTATGAACTCCGTCACTTCGTATCTGATGGAATCGTACGCAAAGTGTGTGGGGATTACCGCCCCTTCGGAATATTCACCCAGATATTCTATGAATTTCGGATAATCGAAACTCGTGGTACCAAGAATTCTCATTTCAGGTTTGTATGATTTTATGAGCTTTACGAGTTCATAAGCCCTTTCGAACGATTCCCCCATGACCAGAATTTCACAATCAAATGCTTTCCAGCGGTCGGTGACACCTTTAATGTTTTTTCCGTTTATGTTCGTTGTCCTGTCGACAACTTCTATTCCGAGTTTTGCGGACGCTTTCTCAACCGAATCCGCAACACCCTCGCCAAAATCGTCATCGGCGTAATAAACCGCCACTTTATCGTATCCGGATTCCCTTATAAATCCCATGAGGTATTCCATGACTATTTCTTCGTTGGGAATTGTCCTGAAAATGTATTTGAAATCCGGTTTCATGAGATAGGGGGAAGTTGCTCCCGGAGTTATCATGACAAGACCGGCACTGTTGTATACCTGTGCCACGCTCATGGCCACCCTTGAATTCAGAGGGCCTATCACGGCGGCGATTGACCTGTCGTCGATGTATCTTTGCGCTGCTTTCATACCGCCGGGTACGCTTCCCTCATCGTCGATTCTGATCAGATTTACCTGTTTTCCCTTTATTCCACCGTTCATATTTATCTCTTTCACCGCGAGTTCAATGCCCATGGAAAGCTGTATTTCACTGTCAAGAGAAAAAGGATATGTCAGTCCGATATTAAGCGTTTCAGAGTTTTCTATCTTTTCATTTCTTTCTATGTCAACAGTACAGCCGCCTATTAAAAAAGCGAGAACGATGATCACCATAACTGCTTTCTTCATCAAAATCCTCCGGATTCCATGGATTTTAACCAATAAGGTATAATATATTACCGATCAGGATTGAGCAAAATACGCCAATCAAAACATATGGTAGAAATTATAACATGTGAGTTTGTCATAAATAAAAATATGTATTTATTTTACAGATATGAGATCGAACAGTCAAAATAAACGAAAACAATATCAATATATCTGTCAAAAATAGTTTCTCGAATCATCCGTTCAGATTTTCGAAGGCATCGCGGAAAAGCTTACCATGAAGACGGTGAGATTAACCGGAAGCGTTGCGTGATAAACCGGAAAATACGTATGCATATCATACGGACAGATGAAATATTAAATGTTTTTGATCTATGGAGTGAAATTATTTAACGTAATATTGAGGGAAATAATAAGGATTAAAGCATCATGGTTCAATGCATTCAGTTGTGTTTAATTTCCTGAAAACCGGGACGGCATAAAATTGCATGAGGTGATGGTATGGACAGGGAAATATTGAAGGAAGTCATAAACAACCTTTACGACAAGCCTATCGATTCGGCGCAAAACTTACTTTTTGTGAATCGCCGCGACGAGATAGGAAAGATCGGTGATATTCTCGCTTTTCAGCCGCAGGGGATATACGGCATATGCGGTGAAACGGGTGTGGGTAAAACCAGTCTGATGAGGCAATTCACACAAGGCGATATGAAATCTTATTTCATTCCAGTATCCGAAAAAGACGGCAAGGAAAGTATAGTGGCCGATCTTATATTCAAAATATCGACTCTCGTGTCGAAAGATCCGGAACCGGTTCTCAGGGAAGAAGCGGAGAAAATCAGGAAATGGATAATCACCGAAACCCAGACTTCCAACACTTTTTCCGGAGGCTTCAGCGCGTTTGTTTCCGCAGGAGCTTCCCATTCATCTTCGCAAAGCAACAGCTTCAACCTGTTTGAGGCAAAGGAGAAATTGCAGGATATTCTTTCTGCAATCTTGAAAAGACATGGAAAATTGCTGCTCGTCGTGGATGAACTCGACAAGGAAAAAAAGGAAGAAGTGCTCCTGATAGTGGATTCGCTGAAGGAAATACTGTTTCAGGACAACCTGATAACGATGGTCTCACTTCCTTTTTCGATTTACCGCGAATATGCCAGGGATCTGATGAGATGGAACGAGGTCGGCAATCTCGAGAATATTTTCAGGGGAATGATATTCGTAAACCCGTTTAGCGAAGATGGAATCAGAGAATTGATAATGAAGAGGCTTTCGAAATTTCCCGCGATAATCCCGAACGACGTTTATCCCGAGATTTACCGGTTTTCGGACGGAAATCCGAGGGACGCGCTTTCGATAACCCAGGAGATATTTCTCGATAACAGGGATGGGGAAATCACCAGGGAAAATGCCGTGAGAACCATGAAGAACAAGGTGCTGAAGCTGGTCGAATTTTCGAAATCGTTCACGGACATGCAGCGTGAGCTGCTCCGGCTGATAGCCCAAAAACCCACGGATAGGTCCTCAATAGTCAGAAGGGCTGCCAATATCAAAAAACAGACCGTATACACATTCATAAACAGGTATTTGCAGGAGGGTGTGCTTATAGAGAAAAACGGTCTGATATCGATAACCGGACGGCTGTACTATTATTTTCTGTGATTTTGTTTTCAGTATTTTCTGGGATTATACAGTATTTTCTTAAGTCACAGTACATTTTTTGAATTATCCGTTACCATGAGCTTTCCCGAATAGGGTTTCAGAAATTCGATTAATTTTTCTTTTTTGTCGTCATAATTTCTGCTCCATGCGAACATGGCGATGAGCATTTTGACATTTGGCCGGTAATTGCATTTTTCTATTTTGAGATTCTGGAATACCCATCTTTTGACGATTCGGAATTTTCTTACTGAACGGTGGGTATCGAGGAGGATTATCAGATCGGCTTTTTCAAATCCTTTGTTGAAGCATTCTCTGAATACCCCTTCTATTATCCATTTTTCCGAATTTACGATTTTGGCGAATATATGCTCTATTTCCGGGGGAGTTCTTTTTCTGTTTTTGTTTTTGCCACTTTCATGTACTACGTTATCCAGTTCATAATGGGTGATTTTGTGCTTTTTAGAAAGTTTTTTTGCAAGCGTGGTTTTTCCGCTTGCCACGGATCCCAGAATGTATATTTTATGCGCATATTGCTTTTTCGAATCGTACATATGATGTTCTCCAGCAAAATAATTTGAAAATTCCAGGAGAAATTATATCATCATGTTTTTAATATTTTGAGATTATGTAATATGAAAAAGTCTTTAAAAACGGGAAGTTTTCCGGAAATAGCGGTATATAATATTTCGAAGGGGAAATGTACTCATTTTCCCGGAATTATTTTTAACGGGAGTGGTTTTATGAACGAAAATCTGGTTATGATTTCCGGTTATGCGAGCACGGTAATGCTTTCATTCTCCGCCGTCTATTATTTTCTTCTGATGCTCGGACTTCCTTTGGCCAAGGCTTCGTGGGGAGGAAAATACGATATACTGCCAAAGAAACTGCGGGTATCCTGCGGAATATCCATAATGATAATGCTGCTGGTGATATACGTGTTTTTAAGTAAAAGCGGTATCATAGCGGGAATTATGGATGAAAATACGCTTAATGTGTTTTCATGGCTTTTTACAGTTTATTTCGCTTTCAACACGGTTATGAACGTGTTGTCTAAAAGCGTGATCGAAAAATTCATGATGGGAATATTATCTGCGGCAGTATTCGCTTCCGGACTTTTTATTTCATTATGGGGTCGGGGATATAATGTGAATATTTGAAAAATCGGGCGATGGTCAAATAATTATCGTTCCGATGAATTTTAAAATAAGGTATCATGGCAATACCTTTCCCCTTGAAGTTATGTAAAGCCGATACCATTCTTTCCTTGTAAGTTCTATATTCTCCGCATCTGACAACCCTCTTATCCTCAAAGGATTTGTCGTGCCTATCACGGGTCTTATACCCGCCGGATGTTTGAGTAGAAATGCGATCACAATTGATGCCGCTGAAGTGTTTTTATGTTCCGCCAGTTCAAATACCAGTTTTTTGGTTTCCGTAACCGTTGCAGGTGTGTTTTCTTCCAGATTTCTTCCGGAATAAACACCTCGTGCCAGCGGGACTCCAGGCCTGTATTTCGATGTCTCTTTCAACCATATATTCCATCAAACCCGTGGTGAAAGAAGATTTGAAACCTTCATCGTTGTTTACTCCGACAGTGGAATCCAACCAATCGAGTTTCAGCAGACTGAGTTCAAGCTGGTTTGCAGTTATTTTCCGTTCAATTGCGTTCTCGATAAACTCAATTTGATACTGGTTCATATTCGACACGCCTATTTTTCTTATCAATCCGTTATCAAATAGGTAATCAAAGGCTTTTTTCAATTCTTTTCCATCCATTAAAGGATCGGGTCTGTGAAGCAACAGTGAGTCCAGATACTCCGCCTCAAGTCTCTTCAAAGAATTTTTCACGGTATCGACCAAATGACATTCGGAAAAATCGTATCTTCCGAGTCCATCGGTATGTTTCAGGATTATTCCGGCTTTGGATTGCAATTTTATACTCTTTCTCAAATTTCTGTCATTTTTGCATATTTCTCCGAAAACCGTTTCCGAACCTCCGTTCTGATATATGTCGGCGAAATCGAAGAAATCTATGCCGATTTCTATAGCCGCATAAAAAGCTTCTTCTGCTTTCCTGACATCGTCGGGGTTTATTCTGTCCTCAGCGCAGCCGTTTCCGAGACCCATGGTTCCGTATATCATCCTGTTCTCGCTCATACCAATGCCCTCCCTTTTAAAAATATTCCGGTTTTTTGAATAAAATCAATTTTAATACTGAATTACATATAGTTTAGTATAACATATCATTCGGAGGGGTTATTCAAAAAATTAAAAATATGAATGGTTTTTATTGTTGAAATGCCCGGATTTTTTAAATGGGATTCCCGCTCTTTTTAAGAAGGAGTATCATTCGCACCACTCCGTAAATCAAAAAAATCGTCATAAAAAACGCTATGAAAAAGATAACCCACGTGGACGCCGCAGGCTTTTCCGACAAGAATGGAAGCAGTATTTGCAGGGGGATCATCAGACATATGGATAGTAAAACGCTTACGAGTACTCTTTTATATTTACTGTTTCGGGATTTTGAATCGTTGAAAAGTTCGCGGCTGCAATTGCTTTCGGGATAGGATTTGAAATAATGCCAGGAGCCTATGCTGTTGATGTATTTCCAGCCCATTTCTTCGAAAAGTAACTTGTATTCTTCGAATTTTGTACCCGAAATAACGTTGAAGTCAAAATCATAGTGTATTTCGCCTGGCTCACGCTTTACGAAAGTGTACGTGAACAATTCCAGAGTTTCTATTTCCCAACCTTCGAGTGCCATTTTTTCGAGCCAATTTTTTTCTTTTATTCCATCCCAGGCAAAAAATAACCTGTGAACAGTTTTTCTGTCTTCTTTCATATATCATCACTCCCGTCTGTAATTTTTTCCGCATTCTTTATAATTTCCTTCAACCGTTTAACCTCATACTCTACAAGTTCTTTTCCGAATTCCGTAATTTCATACATTTTTTTTCTGTCTCCGGGCTTGCTTTCGAGGGAGGCTATCAGCATGTTTTTCTGGAGATTTGACAATGCGCCGTACATCGTACCGGGACCGAGAACAACTCTGCCGTTGCTCATTCTTTCAACTTTCTGCATTATTCCGTACCCATGTGCCGGTTCGTATAGAGATATGAGTATGTAAAAAGTACTTTCGGTAAGCGGAGAGAACTTTTCGATTTTTTTTGGCGGCAATATGTTTCACTCCCTTCGTATATGACTAAGCGTATATCGAAATGTGTTACATCGGTCGAGAATATATCGGTATTCGATATAACGTGATGCGATATTTTAGCAAATTCATACAGTCTTTGTCAAGTGTTATGAGAGCCGTTTTGCGAAAATAGCCGAAATGATGAATACAAAAATGGTTAAAATTGGCATTGAGTGTCCGTTTTATTCTAAAATACAAGGACAGATAAACAAATACGAAATAATAAATTAAATTATATAAATATTCATTATTTTCGGGAGGTCGAAATGAAAGTCTTTTTAAGATATATTCTGGAAAAGAAATTCGTGATCATCTACTGGTCTTTTCTGATATTTATCGCACTCGTTTTCAAGTATTGGCTGCACGACTCGAAGTATCTGGCAGTGGACTTGCTGAGGACGGATTTTTACGATAAATCCACGATTTACCAGTTCACGACTGTCATATTTCAATCGATTGTAATCACCGTATCTCTTCCGATTTCATTCATGATGATTTTCACGGCGTTCCATAAGAATAAGGTTTACGGAGTGTCGGTTATAAAATTCATATGGTGTGAGCCGATAGCAAAGATCGCGAATCTGGAATCTCTTGTTTTTCTGTGTTTTTCAAATTTGATAATCGCATATGTCTGTTTGGCATACAACCTGTTCACGGGACTTATCGCGACTTTTCTGTTTTCTCTGATTTTTGTAATATTCATTGCCAACCATTTGCTGTCTTCTTTTCTCCATACGGATAAGCTTGAAATCAGGATAAAAAAGACTCTGGAGATTCAACTTCTGAAATCGCTCAACAAAGGTATGGAAGGAGAAAGTGCACCGTTTTTTATTTTCGAACTCTTTGCCCATACCCGGGAATGCATATTCGCTTATGATTTACTGTCACTTCAGAAGAATTTCGACATCCTGATAGAATTTTTTAAAATCTTGCTCGAAGAGGAAAAAGATAAGGAAAATTCCATTTTGTTCATGAATTATTACAGCTGCATGGAGGGGATATTTGAAGATCTGGCAAACTCAAAACTAACGCTTGAATCGTTGAGATACACTGATGATACGCTGTCAGCTCTTTCGAAACATATGGCTGTCATTACGGAAGAAAATGTTGAATTTGAGTATGTCAGAAAATTAAGGAAAAGATTTCATGCTTTTATAGAAACACTTGAACTGAATATCGACAACGGAAAATTTTTATTCCCCGATTTCAATTCATCGCATGGCGGAATCGGAGAAAATTCTCAGATCGACTGAATTCGGAATGCGTATTGAATGCGTATTGAATCGCGGTTTGATTCGGTTATTTACCGAATAGTGGAGATTCTATCTGCAGCAGTTTCTTTTTCAGTTCCAATCCGGCTGAAAAACCGGTTAGTTTACCGTTCTTTCCTATAACACGGTGACACGGAATTGCTATTATTACAGGATTTTTGCCCACTGCCGCGCCAACGGCTCTCGAACCGGTTTCCATCCCCATTCTTCGTGCAATCTCACCATATGAAACGGTCTGACCATACGGAATTTCAAGCAACTGGTTCCAGACTTTTTTCTGAAAATCGGTTCCGTCCGGTTTCATTTTGAACGTAAAATTTTCCCGGCTTCCTTCGAAATACTCCGCGAATTGTTTTTTTACCTCAATTATCTCCTGTCTCGTTTCTCTTATGTCGTTAATATCCACGGTAATCTCATCATTATCTCCGATGTATTCTATTTTCTTTATATATTGTCCGTCAGAAAAAACCGCGTAATTCCCACATCCGGTTTTAATGGCATCATAAAACATTTAATCGCCCCTTTTTATGAAAGCCCGTTTATAAGACCTTTCATACATTTTTTGAATTTCTGATGAAATCCCTCGATTCCCGATAGCGAGTGCAGTACCGGGACAAAACATTTATAAACCAGAGAATATATTTGTTTGGCATTTCCGTGCATGTTTGCCGGCAGGTCGGAAATTCTCTGAAAAACATGTCTGAACAGATTTACATATTCTTCGTGAAGATCTTTCAGTTCATCACTTTCGTCAAAGCTTATAGAGTAAAGTATGTACAGTCTTTTATCGAATTCTTCCCATAGATTCAAACACAAATCGAGTACGTCGTCAAAGCGTATTTCGCTTTTTTTGTCTATTCTGTTTAAAATATCAATTCCCTTTGAAAGAACGGGTTGGGTACTTTCGAATATCAGCCGGTCTTTGGATTCGAAATGGTTGAAAACGGTTCTACGTGCCAGGTCAGCCCTGTCGGCTATATCGTCAAAGGATACGTTGCTCGATTTTTTTTCTATGAAAAGATCCGTTGCGGTTTCTATTATAAGCTGCCTTGTGGCCATGCTTTTTTTTGCATTTCTGTTATTCAAAGCGAAAATCACCTCTGTAGTAATTTTACCATTTTGTCAGAAAAAATAAAACTAAATTTGCACTAATTAGTATATAATTGCACTATCAAGTGCAATTATATCAAAATTCGAAGGAGGAAAAATGGGTATAAAAGAAATTTGTGAAATGGCTTTTGATGTGGTTTATACAGGTGTTATCTGGATTCTGGCAATAAGCATGTTGAATATGTTCAGAAAAACCAACCAGAACAGGAATACAAAAAGTGCGGTATCTTTGGCTTTTCTGTTTCTGGCGATAGGCGATACAGGGCATGTCATTTCGAGGGTGATTGCGTATGCGAACGGCAGTATAAACTATTCTATGAATTTATTCGGAGGTGATTTCGCAGTAGTGGGAATAGGAAGGATCACCACTTCGATAACGGTTACGCTGTTCTATTTTCTAATGATGGCGGCTTGGAGACATGAATTCAAAAAAGAGATGAATATTAAATATATTCTGATACAGTCGTTCGGACTTATAAGGCTCATACTGCTGGTTTTCGAGCAAAACCGATGGGGTGATGCAGTCTCTCCGTTTGATTGGTCTGTAATCAGGAATATACCGTTGTTCGTAGTGGGTATTTCTGTCGTACTGCTTTTTTTAATTTACTCGAAGCGTGAAGGAAATAAAACTTTTTTCAAAGTCGGAGTGGCGATTGCGGTATCATTCGGTTTTTATATTCCGGTCATTTTCTTCGTGAACGCATTTCCGAACATCGGTTTTCTGATGATTCCGAAGACACTCGCATATCTGTACGCCGCAGTTGTATTTAAAAAGGGTGTTTTCGCCGAGAAAAAACAACTCGAAAGTTAATCGTATCGTATTTTCAGCTTTTACTGAAGTAACGGCTGTCAACTCAGTGACAGTCGTTATCTGTCTCCTGTTTATAAAATATCAATCGTTGGAACAATAGAATTGTATGGCTTCGAACACGAATTCGGGCATTTTTTCATGAGATTTTCTGAAATTCACGGCAAATTCTTCATTGTCTCTGTAAAGATATGCCAATCCCATGTATGTTTCTTTCGGACAGTCGAATATGTTGTTTATTAATTCATGCCATTTTTTCACCTGTGTTTGAATTTCGGGTGAGTCGAAGCCTTTGTCCATGTTCTCTTTCATCGCATTTAGCCAATCTATGAATTGTCGCTGCATTTTTCCGTAATCCTTTCCGTATATTTTTTTGAAGTTTTCGACGGATTTTCCGACTACTTCTTCACCGTATTCTTCTTTGGCCCTTTTCGTATATTCCTTTAATTTTTCTTCGCTGAAATCTTCAAAAAATTCTTCGTGCCCCATATTGTTGTCTCCTTTTATATTCGATATTGTCTTGTCGATGAGATCTATTATTCCCTGTATTCTATGTTTTTTGACAATCAGCAGTTTTTTCTGTTTTTCAAGAGAGTTTTCTATGGAAAACCCCGGATTTCTGATTATTTCCCTTATATCTTTGAGTTTATAGCCCAATTCTCTGAAGAAAAGTATCTGCTGTAATTCCAGTATTTTATCATCGTCGTAATACCTGTATCCGTTTTCCTCCATTTTAGTGGGGTTCAACAAACCGATTTCATGATAAAAATGCAATGTCCGGACACTCACACCCGAAATTTCGGATAATTTTTTTACTGTATACATTTTCTCTCACTCCTGTTTTGTGATCACGACCGGATTATATACCATCACGTTACGTGAGTGTCAAGAGCGATTTTCATTTGATGTTTCAGTTGTGGTAAAATGTTTATGCTAAGATATTTTTTCCTTGTGAAGATTTTTTTATAGGAGGCAATAGATGAAGAATATTGAAAATTCCGAATATGAAAAAGAATTGAACAAGCTTCAGATCGAGTTGGTTAAACTGCAGGAATGGATAAAGGAAAAGCAGATGAAAGTAGTTGTCATATTCGAAGGCAGGGATGCGGCCGGAAAAGGCGGTGTGATAAAAAGGATAACCGAAAGGCTGAATCCGAGGATATGCAGGGTAGTGGCACTCGGTGTCCCGTCCGACAAGGAAAAAAATCAGTGGTATTTCCAGCGTTATGTTTCTCACCTTCCGTCAGGAGGGGAAATGGTGCTTTTTGACAGAAGCTGGTATAACAGGGCTGGTGTTGAAAGAGTTATGGGTTTTTGCACGGATGACCAGTACAGGGAATTTTTGAGAAGCTGCCCTGAATTTGAGCGAATGCTGGTGAGATCCAACATAAAACTCATCAAATACTGGTTCTCGGTCAGCGATGAAGTTCAGGAAAAACGTTTTCAGGACAGACTCAACGATCCGACAAAAAGATGGAAACTCAGTCCCATGGATATAGAAGCACGGAACAAATGGGTGGAATATTCCAAAGCCAAAGATGAAATGTTCAAATACACAGATATTAAACAGGCTCCCTGGTATGTGGTGGATGCCGATGTTAAAAAACTTGCGAGGCTGAACTGCATCAGCCATCTTCTGAGTCAGTTTGAATACGAAGACCTCACTCCCGGTAAGATAAAACTGCCTCCACGTCATATTGACACGGATTACGTCAGGCCGCCCATGTCCGATCAGACATTCGTGCCTGAGGTATATCCGAAAAGCGATTCAAAAAAAGATAAGAAAAAATAAACCCCCGACTGAGCCGGGGTTATTTTTTATTTTTAATTTTCAAGCATGTAATCTTTTATTTGCGACACTTCTATTCCGTATTTATCCTTCAAATCCTTCAAGCTCGTCTGTTCGTTTTCATCTTCGGGTATTGAAAATGTGTTCAGGAATTTGGGGTAATCTTCCAGCATTCCCTTAATTTCATGGAGAGTGGTCTTTCCCTTTATTTCGGTATCGGAAACGGGTGTATGGTCCGTATAGTCTTCCGGCGATTCTTCATTTTCCGAAATGACATCCGGTATTGCGCTTTCTTTTAGATAATCATTGGGATTTTTTCCGGTTATCATGTATGCGAGGATGCCCGGTTTCAACGAAGATATCAGTGATTTTACGGAATCGGTTTCGCTTAAACCTGCTTCAGCGAGTGTTTTTTTAAATTCGTCGTCGGAGATTTTCAGATACGGTACAATATCGGAGATGTTTTTCGGGTATATTTCCAGAAGTAGTCGTATGGTTTCCGGAGATACGATTTCCTCTTCTTCGGGTATGCCGGTGAGTGAAGCCAGATCCTTGAGCTTGCTGTCAGGCGATATTTCTACGGGGAGAGCAATTGCCGAATATAGATGTCCCTTCGGTATTCCGTAATTTTCTATAATCTCCGACAGAGTGGATGACCCTCTTATATCCGAAAGCGAATCGTAAGTTTTAATTCTTTCGGTTATAAAACTGCCGTTTACGAGCGAGACCGCTACAGGTATCAAAAAACTGGCAACTATGATTGCTATGAAAATCTTCGTTGAAATCGGCTTTCTTTCATTTTTTTTAGGTAAATCGGTTATCAGACGAACTTTCAGCGTGTTTTTTTCCATTGAATTTTCCGGGCAGGATTCCACACATTTCATACATCTTATGCAGTCCACGCTCTTTACCGCATTTTTTTCCGAGACTACTATCCCTGCAGGGCAATTTTTATCGCAAAGACCGCAGTTGATACATGTTTTGTGCTTTCTCTTTATGTTGAAAATACTGAAAGAGTTGAAAAGTCCGTTGATGGCACCAAGCGGGCAGGCGTATCGGCAAAATGGTCTTTCTATGAACAATGAAAGCAACAATACGAGTGCAACCGATAAATATCCGGTAAGCGATATTTCGTCCGTCCATATGTTGAAAAGGTTGTAGTAAGGGTCGAAATCGGAGAATACAAGTTTCACCGTTCTCGCCGTCTGGATTATCACTATGGCAAGCACGGCGTATTTTCCCAAACGCAATACTTTGTCAAGTAATTTCGGAACTTTGTTGTATCGTTTTTTAAACACTTTTCTTCCGATTTTTCCAATCCATTCCTGGACACTTCCGAGGGGACATATCCATCCGCAAAAAGATGCCCCGGTCAAAACCAGCATTATTATAAGGGCAAATATCAGGATGAAATCGGACTGGTGGATTTTCTGCACATAATCACCGGTGGTTATGAATGTGTACATGCTTACGACTCCGCCGAACGGACATACAGCATGAATACTGGCAGTTCCCGGCAACGTCGATCCGTAATTTTCTTCGAGGTAATGTCCTATCGAGAGATACACGATGAACAACACGAAGGCTATCTGCACAAATAATCTGAATTTTTGTATCGACCCTTTTTTTCTCATTTTTTATCCTCCAAAGAAAAGTGTGTTTATGCATAGAGTTTATTCCTGTTTCCTTAGAGAAAGCTTAAAATAGGGCTTGCTGAACAACTCCAAGATTCTCATAAAAAGAGGAACACGAGGGTAAAAATGGTATAATAGATGCATGAAAAAGTGACAAAAACAGACAAAAGTCATGCATCTGAGGTGAGAAATGTACAGCGGAAGAAATTTAAAACAGCAGGAACTTGAAGGAATTGTAAACGACTTTAACATAAAACTGGACTCGGATAATCGCTGGGTAAAGATGAGTAGAATGATACCCTGGGGAGAAATAGAAGAGAAATATGCTAAGACATTCAGAAATAAGAGAAACGACGGAAGACGTGCGAAAAGAGCCCGGGTGGCAATAGGATCGTTGCTGGTGCAGCAAATCCTGAAACTTACAGACCGTGAAACAGTACAGATGATAAAGGAAAATCCGTATATACAGTATTTTCTGGGATACAACGAATTCAGGATGAAAGCACCGTTTGATGCGAGTACCATGGTGCATTTCAGAAAAAGATTCAGTGTAAAAATAATAGCGGAAATCAACGACATGATACTTGAAAAGATGAGAAGTGAGGAAACTCAAAAGAAGAACGATGATGATGACGATGATATAACATCCGGACAGAACACCTGTCCGGATGAAGAGACAAAAAAAGAAGAAAAAGATGGGAATCAGGGAAAACTCATGTTGGATGCCACTTGCGTACCCGCGGACATAAGATATCCAACTGATTTATCGTTACTGAACGAAGGCAGAGAAAAAATAGAGAACATGATAGACATAGCGTGGGAAAAGTTGAAAGAAACCGGGAGAGTCAAACCCAGGACGTACAGGCTCAAAGCGAGAAAATCATATCTGGCAACGGCGAAAAAACCGGGGCACAGAGGAATACGAAATGCAATTAAAAGCCAATTACAGTATCTGGGAAGGGACTTGAACATACTGGACGAACTGTTAAAAGAAAACAGCGAGAGGGAAGAAAACAACCTGCTCAACGACAAACAGACAGAAACGGTTTCGATAATCCGAACCTTGTATACACAACAGAAACAGATGCACGAAAGCAGGATACACCGGATAAAAGACAGAATAGTAAGTATAAGCCAGTTCTGGGTAAGACCGATAGTAAGAGGGAAGGCAAAATCACCGGTAGAATTCGGAGCCAAACTGGAGATAAGTGTAGTGGATGGATTCACAGGGATAGAAAAGATAAGCTGGGACAACTTCAACGAGGGACAGGGGCTTATTGAATCCGTGGAACGTTACAGGGCAAAATACGGATATTATCCCGAGTCGGTGCTGGCGGACAAACTGTACAGAAACAGAAAAAACCTGGAATATTGCAAAGAACACGGGATACGGCTCAGCGGACCCAGACTCGGCAGACCGCCGAAAGATGAAAAAAAGACGAAAGAGCACAAAAAACTTGAATATCTGGACACATGTGAAAGAAACGCGGTGGAAGGCAAATTCGGAGAAGGAAAGAGAAGATACACATTGGAACTGAACAAAATGAAACTCAGAGAAACCTCCGAAACATCGATAGGAATGAACATTTTAACCATGAACATCATGGCTTACTACCGGAGGTCTCTGAAATTTTTGTTTATTTTTTTCATTTTGTCAAAAATATCCGATTTTTTCGATTTCCGACAGAAATTTGCCTCAAAAAGAGTTTGCTTTACCCTTTGTTGTTAATATATCATTACTGAATTTCCGGGTTTTCTTGTTGTTCAGCAAGCCCTAAAATAAGATGCGCTATATCACCAGAGTGCGTACTGCTCCTCTATGCATCCGGGAATTTTTTTCAATTCGAACACTTTGCCGTCTATTTTTACATTTCCGTAATAATATCCCACCATTTGCAGCAGGTTCACTTTTAGAAAAATCAAATTGGATTTTGAGATTTTCTTGCTTTTGGGTTCGAAGTATATGTCTATGCAATCGCTTTCTTCACTTTCTATTATCCAGGGGTTGAAATAATTCAAAGGATCGTAGGTATATTTCACTTCTTCTTCGATTTTAAATACCTTCGAATTTAAATAAACCGCGTTTTCATTCGTTCCTGTACCTTCTGTCCATCCCGAACCGAGATTCAGTCCGAAACTGTCGTTTCCTATTTTTCCGGATGCAGTAGACCAGTTCCAATGTGTTTTGTAAGGCCATTTTCCGTGACCGAAATCGAGGGCAGCGAAAGAACTGCCGGCATCGAATGTGAATTTTCTGCTTTCGATTCTGATTTCTCCGCACACCGGCAGGCAATTTTGCTTGGAAGTGAACTGGAATTTATTTTCATTCCATGGGACGATTATGTTCATGGACTCTTTTTCTCTTTTCATATCGATTTCAAAATTGAAATCCGCTTCTTTTGCCATTCCTGTTATGTTGACTTTTTCATCGGTATTTTTCTCTTCGATGAAAAAACTCCCTTTTTTTACGAGCACATCAGTGTAAACATCGTTTCCGTAATCAAAGTCCTCATATGTCAGGAATTTCTTCGAAAAATCATATTCTCTGCCTTCTCTGCAATCGTAAAAGTAAAAAGTCATGCATTTAAGCATACCGGTATTTATTGTGGCAAGCAGAAGGAAATAATCATCGTTGGTGATTACCCAGTGATTCCATCTTTTCTTTCTCAAATCGTTTTTGAAATTGCATCTTTGCAACGGATGCCTCGCCCATCCGAGTGCATCTTTGTTGAGCAATCCGTTTTTTGAACAAATATCGGTTTTTCCCAGAATTTCCTTTATCTTCGTTGCTATGGCAAATCCCCCCTGTCTCGACTCAAATTCAACGATATACGGATTCGAAATTCTATTCCGGCGTTACGCTCAAAAGACAAATACCGGTCAAATTTTCTGCTTTCTCCGTAAAAAGCAACGTGGCCTATTTATGTGTTGACAAATGCTTTGACAAAATTGTTGTTTGAAATCATACGATTATATAACACATAATTTTTTTTGGCAAATCGTATTGCGGGCATATTGACAAAACTAACGATAGTTAGTATAATTCGATCTGTGTATCGAAGTTAAAAAAAAGGATGATTGTATGAAAAAAGTATTTGCGGTAATAGGAAGCCCACATAAAGGTGAGACATACAATGAAGTTAAGAAAATAGAATCGTCGATCGCGGGGAATCATTCCGGGGAAATCGAATTTGAATACGTGTTCCTCAGGGAATTGGGCCTCGAAGAATGTATGGGATGTCACAACTGTATAGTCAGGGGCGAGGAATTCTGTTTTCAGAATGATAAAGTTCATTTTCTGAAAGCCAAAATGCTGGAAAGCGATCTTGTAATCCTTTCGAGTCCGGTTTATAACGACCATGTCACGGCGTTGATGAAAAAAATGTTCGACTATATGACCTTTCTCTGGCACAGGCCTGAGATGTTCGGCAGGAAATTCGTCGGTATTTCAAGTGGAGGAGGCATGTTCAAGTCGGTATTTTCCTATATGAAAAAGAACGTCGAATGCTGGGGGGGAGAATGGGTGGCGGAATTCGGAGTACCTCATTACGACTCGCTCACTCCGAAATTCGCAGCCAAAACGGATGTTTCCAGAGAGCGGTTCATAGAAAAGCTCAAAAGTGCCCTCGATGACCGCAGCATGAAAACCCCTTCGTTGTCGAAGCTGATTTATTTCAACGTTTGGAAGATAAACGCTCGCGCCTGTAAAGACTATCTGAAAAGAGATTACGAATATTGGGCTGAGAACTCTCTTTTCGAATCCGACTATTACTATAACGTCAAAATTCCTTTTTATAAAAAGCTGACAACTTCTATATTGAAACGCGTGATCCATTCTTTTATGAAAAAAGTATATAAAGGATACTGATAAAAATTCGGTTCTGATTTCATACTTTTTTTAACCTTTGTATTCCATAATCAGAACCGAATTCTTTTTTATGCATCATTTACTCATACGCACTGTTTTATCGTATATTGTGATACCTTTCGGGTTTTTGAATGACAGCACAAAATTATCTTCAGACACCGTTAAGTCGAGGAAGCCAAATACATCATCGGCATACCAGACGGAATAAGGTGATATTATTGTCCTTTCGGGATCAGGCAATCCGCCTGCCGTACCGATGACCGCGTAGCTTACCCCATTTTTTTCAAGATATTCCATATGGTGGTCATGGCCTGAAATAACCAAATCAACCCCATATTTTTCAAATTCCGGTGATAATTTTACAGTTGTTTCGAAATGGTCGGCCCAGTTCATACCGTTCAGCACCACACCGGAAGAATAGAATATGCAGTGGCTTAATACCACGGTGAAGTCTTCTCTCGGTATTGATTTCAGCTGGGAAATCAGCCAATCCATATCTTTTGCCGTGAATTCTTCCATTCCCCAGTAGAGCGGGAGGTAAATGAAGTGTGTACTGCCTAGATCAAATCTTCCTATTCTTCCGGTATCTTTACCGGTATTTTTTGATGGAGTCAGGTATTTTTCGTAGTTGTATTCACCGCCGAAAAGCAAATCGTGGTTTCCCGCAAGGAAAAATGAAGGGACCGTATTCTTCCGCATTTTAAAGTTTTTCAGTGCTTCAATCCATTCTTTTCCGGTAAATCCTGTTTCTACTATATCTCCGAGGTAGAAGAAAGCGTCATATCCGTTCTCGGGTTTGCATATCTCTTCAAAAAGCTGATATGTGTATTCGTTCCTGCTCTCCTCTCTGCCGAAATGTGCATCGGATGTGAACGAAAATTTATTCGCATTAAGCGGGATTTTAAAATTCGATTTCTCCCCGTTATTGAATATTATTTCGTAAGACTTTCCGGGTTCAAGGCTGCCAAGCTCGTAAACATGTTTTTGAACCGCTTTTTCATCCGATATTTTTCTGGTTTTACCGCCGTCGCTTATGGTTATTTCACCTACAGTGTCACTTTCCGTCCATTCGATTACAGACATTGCGTCATATGCCTTGTATTCGTCATTCGGAGAAAACAACAAAATCGGAGAAATATTCTGATTTGGCGGTGTCAGGTCTTTTTGAGTGTAATAAGTCAGCGCTATCGAAGGTAATGTGAAAATTATTGAAACAACTACGGTAATAATCGAAAAAACACGTTTTTTTCGAGGGAAAATCCTTTTAAACAGAAATTTCTCGAGCAGTAGAAATATAATTCCAGCGAAGGCCGTGGAAAAGATTATGATGAATATGTTCCTGTAAAATGGATCCCAGATCAGCAACCCTTTTGTCCCGCTAAGGGAGTACAGCCAAATTGAAATGGAAACGACAGTAACGAGATTTACTAACACGAACAGGTAATGAAAAAAGGTTCCGGCTTTGATTTTCATGTTTGCCTCCATATTTATATACATTATAATTTTGCGCTTTTTCGAATGCTATTTCTTTATCCATATTATAACAAAATCTTCTAAATTAGTTTAACTGGGAATATACAGGGGCTTTACCCCCTGTTTTGTCAAAATTTAACAATTAATACCGTTTTATTCCTATTGACAACCACTCGACCCCAATGTCTAAAATCTGCTTGTTGATAGTACTTTCCCGCAGGGAGATCTTTCTTTCGATGCGCTCGGTTGCGAAAATTAATTATTATATGTTTGGGTATACTGAAAAGAAACATATGCACGGCGTTTGAATGTTTTTATGCGGGACGGGAAATGTTTTTACATATGAATTCGTGGTTTTTTCGGAGGGTGACATGAAGAGAGATTTGACATCGGGCAGCGTCTATAGAAATCTTTGGGTGATGAGTATTCCTACCATGCTTGGTTTCACGGCTCAAATGGTATACGATCTGGTAGACATATTTTGGATAGGTAAGATATCGGGCGACGCGGTAGCCGGTGTTACCATATTTTCAACCATATTCTGGCTTCTTGGAACTTTAAACGACATAATAGGCCAGAGTTCGGTATCGCTGATTTCGCAGAAATACGGAAATAAGGATATGGAAGGCACAAAGCTGGCCATAGAGCAGACCATAACATTCAAATGCTTCATGGCTATAATTTCCATGATAGCTTTCGCGCTTCTGATAAAGCCTATGGTAGGATTTTTCACCACGGAAAAACCCGTTATAGATGCCGCGATGGACTACGGATACATTCGTTTGTTCTTCCTGCCCATAATGTTTTCTTCTTATTCGGTCAACACGGCGCTCAGATGTCTGGGCGATGCGAAGACACCCATGGTGATAATGTTCGTTGCCAGTATAATAAACATAGTACTCGACCCGTTTTTGATGTTCACCACGATTCCCGGTACACAGATTCAGGGCATGGGTATGGGCACTTTCGGTGCGGGGCTTGCGACAGTTATTTCTCAATCGGTGGCATTCCTCATAGGGTTCATATTCGTGTTCTCGGGAAAAACTCATGTACGTCCGAGCTTGAAAGGTTTGTTCAGACTCAACTGGCAAATAGATAAAAAGCTCCTGACTATAGGCCTTCCAAACGGGATACAGGCTTTTTTAAGAAATCTTTCCGGTGCCGTGATAATGAAATTCGTATCGCTGTACGGTACTTCGGTTGTCGCATCGGTCGGAGTCGGAAACAGAATATTCGGGCTTGCGTTCATGCCTTTGGTGGGTCTTGAAATGGGAGGCGCCACGATTATCGGGCAGAGTCTCGGTGCCGAAAATATAGAGCGGGCCGAAAAGACGGCACATGCCTCATCCATAATTTCGGTGATATTCATGGCGATATTCACACTGCTGTGTTGGTTGTTCGGAGAAAATATAATTGCGCTTTTCAACAACGATCCGCTGATAGTCGCCAGCGGTGCCGAATATCTTAAATTCGGTTCCCTCGGGCTGATCGGCCTCGCTGTCGGATTCGGACTTTCCCCGTTTTCGGCGGTTCCGGATATAACATGCCTTTTATCACTGCAAGCTTGATTTCGCGGTGGGTAATACAAATTCCGCTGCTGTTCCTTTTCATAAACGTGATGAAACTGGGAACGGTCTGGGTCTGGCTCTCTTATGTTTTTGGCGATATCGTGGAATCGTTCATATACGTAATCTACTACAAAGCGGGAAAATGGAGAAAAAAAAGGGTTTATTGAGAATAAAAAAAGCGGGGAATTTATTCCCGCTTTTTTAAATCCGGTAATTAACCTAAAGTTTTAGTTACTTCTTTCAACATGCTTCTGATCTCTATATTCTGAGGACATTTTTCTTCGCAAATCCCGCATTCGATACAATTGATTGCTTTTTTATCCTGGGGCATGAACATGGCATATGTCTTTTTGTAACCTTCAACATCTTCGTACATGGATGCTTCGTTGAGCATCGAGAAATTTTCCGGGATATCCACACCCGTGGGGCAAGGCATACAGTATTTACAGTTGGTGCAGTTGACAACCGTCCTGCTTATGTAAGTCTCTTTTACCCTGCCTATAAGTGAAAGCTCTTCATCCGTGAGAGAATTCGGGTATGCGTCGCATGCCGTTTCTATGTTTTCCGCTATATGGACAATATCATTCATTCCGCTGAGTAATGTGGTTACATGAGAGTTGTTCCAGATGAATTTAAGAGCCCATTGGGCAGGTGTGCGCTTGACATCCGACAGATTCCAGATTTCCTTAACTTCTTTCGGAATCCGGTTCGCAAGATGTCCGCCTCTCAAAGGTTCCATTATTATTATTCCCATTCCCCTGGAAGATGCATATTCAAGTCCTTCCGCTCCGGCCTGGTAATTTTCATCCATGTAATTATATTGAATCTGGCAGAAGTCCCAATCGTATGCGTCTGTTATCTTTTTGAAAACGGCAATTCATCGTGAAATGAAAATCCTATGTGTTTTATCCTGCCATCGGCCAGAGCTGATTTTATGAAATCGAAAACATCGTTTTCGAGCAACGTATTCCAATAGTTCTTATTCAGCGCATGAAGCAGGTAAAAATCGATATGGTCTGTCTGGAGTTTTTCAAGCTGTTCATCAAGATACTTGTCCATATCTTCCCTGCTTTTTATAAACCAGCTCGGCAGCTTCGTGGCCAAATACACTTTGTCTCTGTATCCGTCCTTTAAAGCTTTGGCTACCACATGTTCGCTCATGCCGCCGTGATATGGGTAGGCAGTGTCTATATAGTTGACTCCGCGGTCTATCGAATACCTTATCTGTTCTATCGCGAGATCTTCTCTGATTTTCTTCACGTCGTTGTCTTCAACCTGAAATCTCATACAGCCAAAACCAAGAACGGATATGTCTTTTCCGGTTTTCCCATCTTTCTATAAAGCATATTATCACCTACTTTGAAATGTTTAAAAGTTTGCGTGGAATTGAAACTGTGAGTAACACATTATAACATATGATTAGTTTAACTAACCGATGCTTTTCACAAATCCACCCAATCGATGATTTTTTCAGCGCGGCAGATATCGCTTATAATAAGTTTGTCGGCCTCAAGATATTTCATGAAATCCATGAGTGCCGAGTTGAATTCTCTTTTGAAATTGTCGAATTCCGATTTCTTCATATTCTCGAAAGACTTCTCCCACCACCAGTTTCTTATCTCGAGTGTCGAATTTTTTCTGTTTCTGACCGGTTCGAATCTTGCCACAAAATCGTTCCCGAACAAAACCGGCAAGACGTAATAACCGTATTGCCTCTGGGAAACTGGTTTGTATACTTCCCAAACGTATTCGAAATCGAAAATTTCCTTGATCAGCTTCCTGTCCCACAATAAGTTGTCAAGCGGAGCTAAGAAACTGACTCTTTTTTTTCGTTTTGAACCTGAAATTGATTTTTCCAGAATATCCATCGATTTGCTGTTTATGAAAAAAGGTTTTGTGTTAATTTCCGTATTTATTTCCAATATGCTTTTGTTTTCGATTAAGTTTTGAAAAGATCGATTTCTCTCGGCACTTTTCATGCCGTTTATTCCCAGCCACGCATCAGAAGCCCGATTTTGAAGAATTCCCACTGCCGAAATCCTTCTCAGCACA
>CAXXJZ010000004.1:0-120946 GCA_963662785.2 uncultured Thermotogae bacterium | reverse complement strand
AAACTCCGAAGAGCTCACCGCGAAGCGGGGAGAACCGATCTTTGAAAAATGCATAGGAATGAAAAGAGTAAAGCTTGTAATAAGAAACAAACACATTGAATCATAAAAGCTTTTCGTGAAAGCGAAAAGGATAGGTCAAGGTAATAAGAGCACACGGAGGATGCCTTGGTAGCAGGAGGCGAAGAAGGGCGTGGCAAGCTGCGAAAAGCCTCGTAGAGGAGCAAGCGACCTAAGAAGCGAGGATGCCCGAATGGGGAAACCCGGTATACGGAAGTATATCATCTCGAAAGAGAGGCGAACCCGGCGAAGTGAAACATCTCAGTAGCCGGAGGAAGAGAAAGCGAAGCGATAGCGTAAGTAGTGGTGAGCGAAAGCGCGATAGTCCAAACCATATACGTGTCAAGCATACGGGCGTTGCGTATATGGGGTAGTGGGATACAGTTAGGAGAACCGTAAGATATCCGATACAAGGTGCATATATAGACGAATTACCTGGGAAGGTAAACCGGAGAGAGTGAGAGTCTCGTAGTTGAAATGTATGTACGTGTATATTGTAATCCCAAGTAGCACTCAGCACGTGAAATTGAGTGTGAATCAGGGGGGCCCACCCTCCAAGACTAAATACTACCTGCTAACCGATAGTGAAGAGTACCGTGAGGGAAAGGTGAAAAGCACCCCGGGAGGGGAGTGAAAGAGAACCTGAAACCGTGTGCTTACAAGAAGAGGGAGCGAAAGTGACCTCGTGCCTTTTGATTAATGTGCCTACGAGTTATCGTATCTGGCGAGGTTAAGCCGGTAGAGGTGGAGCCGAAGGGAAACCGAGTCTGAAAAGGGCGGCTAGTGAGATGCGATAGACCCGAAACCAGGTGAGCTACCCATGTCCAGGGTGAAAGTGGGGTAAGACCCAGTGGAGGCCCGAACCAGTTAGCAGTAAAAAGCTATTGGATGAGATGTGGGTAGGAGTGAAAAGCTAACCGAACCTGGTGATAGCTGGTTCTCTCCGAAACGTATTGAGGTACGGCCTCGAGAGGTCTGTACCGGGGGTAGAGCACTGGATGGGCGAGGGGAGCAATCTCCGACCTCAACCAAACTCCGAATACCGGTATACAAATCTCGGGAGACAGCCTGCGGGGGATAAGCTCCGTAGACGAGAGGGAAACAACCCAGACCGCCAGCTAAGGACCCGAAGAAACGTCTAAGTGTGAAAGGAAGTGGAATGTCGAAGACAGCTGGGAGGTTGGCTTAGAAGCAGCCATCCTTGAAAGAGTGCGTAACAGCTCACCAGTTAAGACATTCTGCGCCGAAGATACAGGGGGCTGAAGACGTTCTCCGAAGCTGCGGAATAATGCGCGAGCATTGTTGGTAGGAGAGCATTGTGTAGTAGGGAGAAACATTATCGTGAGGTAATGCGGACGAGACACAAGAGCGGATGTAGGCATGAGTAACGAGAATATGGTGAGAATCCATATCCCCGAAAGCCCAAGGGTACCTGGGGAAGGGTCGTCCGCCCAGGGTAAGCCGGTCCTAAGGGGAACCCGAAAGGGGTAACCGATGGAAAGCTGGTTAATATTCCAGCGCCGCTGATAGGGAGCATAAGTGGGGACGCAGGAGGATAGGTTCCGCGAACGAGTGGCAAATTCGTCCAAGCTTTGAGTTGACGAGGCCGGTAGGCAAATCCGCCGGCTGAGACGAGGAGTGAAGGGGAGAATACCGAAGGGTGTTCAACGGGATTGAATTCACACTGCCAAGAAAATCTGCGTATGTGATGAACTATTGGTGACCGTTCTGAAAACCGACACAGGTGGGCTGGTTTAAAAGACTAAGGGGAGCGGGAGAACCTCCGCTAAGGAACTAGGCAAAATAACCCCGTAACTTCGGGAGAAGGGGTACTCCCAAAGGTTAAGAGCTAATGGGAGTCGCAGTTACAAGACTCAGGCGACTGTTTACCAAAAACACAGGACTCTGCGAATTCGATAAGAAGACGTATAGGGTCTGACGCCTGCCCAGTGCTGGAAGGTTAAGGGGAGTTGTTAGCCGCAAGGTGAAGCAGCGAACTGAAGCCCCAGTAAACGGCGGCCGTAACTATAACGGTCCTAAGGTAGCGAAATTCCTTGTCGGGTAAGTTCCGACCTGCATGAATGGCGTAACGATCTGAGTACTGTCTCAGCGGAGGGCCCGGTGAAATTACAATCTTGGTGAAGATGCCAAGTACCCGCGACTAGACGGAAAGACCCCGTGGAGCTTTACTGTAACCTGGTATTGTATATTGGTGTAAGGTGTACAGGATAGGTGGGAGGCTAAGAAATCATATCGCAAGGTATGGTAGAGCCGACGTTGGGATACCACCCTCCTTACAGCGGTATACTAACCTGGGCATGTGAAGAGCATGCAAGGGACAGTGCTAGGTGGGCAGTTTGACTGGGGCAGTCGCCTCCTAAAGAGTAATGGAGGCGCGCGAAGGTAGGCTCAGGCTGGTTGGGAATCAGCCGAAGAGTGCAAGGGCAGAAGCCTGCCTGACTGTGAGACTGACAGGTCGAGCAGGAACGAAAGTTGGTCCTAATGACCAGGCGGTGCTGAGTGGAAAGGCCGTCGCTTAACGGATAAAAGTTACCCCGGGGATAACAGGCTGATACCGCCCGAGAGTCCATATCGACGGCGGTGTTTGGCACCTCGATGTCGGCTCATCGCATCCTGGGGCTGAAGCGGGTCCCAAGGGTTGGGCTGTTCGCCCATTAAAGCGGTACGTGAGCTGGGTTCAGAACGTCGTGAGACAGTTCGGTCCCTATCTATCGCGGGCGTAGGATACTTGAGAAGGGTCTCCCCCAGTACGAGAGGACCGGGGAGAGTAGACCGCTGGTGAACCAGTTGTACTGCCAAGTGCATAAGCTGGGTAGCTAAGTCTGTAAGTGATAAGCGCTGAAAGCATCTAAGCGCGAAACATGCTTCGAGATGAGGTATCCCGTCGTAAAGAGTAAGGGCAGTTCGAGACTAGGACATTGATAGGTCGCAAGTGTAAGCGCTGTGAAGCGTTGAGCTGAGCGATACTAATCGCCCGAGGCCTTGACCGTAAAAAAGAACGGAAGAAAGAAAAGAAAAACAAGCTTGAAACAATTCCTATGCATCTTTGAAAGAACCGAAAGTTATGACAGATATAGCTTTGGGTGACGACACTCGGAGAGGAAACACCCGGTCCCATCCCGAACCCGGCAGTTAAGCTCTCTGAGGCCGATGGTAGTGTGGTCTTCCACGTGAGAGTAGGTATCGCCCAGAGCCCCTTTTTCCCCTCCACTCGTTGGAGGGGTTTTCTTTTGTCGGTAAAATCAAAATGAAAAAACTTAAGGAAGAACATCATGTGTTTGAACATGTATTTTGTTTTGAAAGCATTTATTTTGATATAATACTCCGTACCATTCAAAAGTTTTGACGGGGGGTTGTTTTTTGAATAGATTGAATTTGATAAAAGAAATAGAGTCATCCATATCCCAGTGTAAAAAATGTCCGTTGTATGAGGGTAGAACGTTGACCGTACCGGGGGAAGGCGATATTAACTCACCAATTGTATTCGTAGGCGAAGGGCCCGGAAGAGAAGAAGACTTATCTGGTCAGCCTTTTGTGGGAAGAGCCGGGAAATTGCTTACCGAAATTCTCAGTGCGGTTAAACTTAGCAGAAAAAATGTGTATATAACGAATATAGTGAAATGTCGTCCGCCAAATAACAGGACACCTTTGTTTGAAGAGATGGAGTCTTGTTTTCCATTTTTACTTTCGCAACTACAGGTAATAAATCCAAAACTAATAGTTACTCTCGGATCCGCTTCACTCTCGTATTTACTTGAGAAAAAAAATATTTCGATTACAAAAATGCGCGGTGAAATAATACATTGGAAATACGGTATAGATATTTTTCCCATGTTTCATCCCAGTTATTTATTGAGAAATCAATCAAAAGAACCGGGTTCTCCCAAATATCTGACTTGGTCGGATATAAAAGAAGTCAGGAGGCTTTTCGATGAATTTAAAGGCTAATAAAAAATATGACCCCGCAATGTGGTTGCTGCTTATTTATTTCATGCTTTTCGTCGTGTTCTATAAAATGGCGCCGATTATATTAGGTGCACTTGTTTTCGGATGGTATCTGGCAATGATTATAGAGGTACCGGCAGGTTATTTATCAAAGATAAAATTCATTCCGAGGAAAATAGCGATAATAATATCGGCTTTGGGCATGTTTTTTTTGCTTGCATATGCTTTTATACAGGTAATACCGATAATAATAGACGAAGGGAAAAAAATATTCCCTATGATTAATTCTGCGGCGAACAGTCTGGATTTTAACAAATTATTCGGCAATGAAAATATAAATCCGGAAATTATATCTGGATTGCAGGATATAACGCAGAAAATCGTAGGTAAATTCTCTGAATTCGGTGCTAATGTTCTTAACCAAATAGTACAGTATATTCCCGATGCCATGTCTGGAATCGTAATATTCATAATTACCGCGAGCTATTTCACTACTTTGACACCCATTCTGAAAAGAAATCTTTGGAGATTTTTCCCAAAATCAACGCGAGGAAATGCAATACGATTCATAAGCGGATATTACAAGGAAATCAGGCATTTTATCGGCGGACAGGTAATAATTGCGGGAATAGTAGGTACTCTGGTCGGTACCGGGGCATTCATCTCCGGAGTTCCATATGCCTTGTTCCTCGGCTTTCTTTCAGGCATAACCAATTTCATACCTTTTCTCGGGGTTATAGTGGCCGCAATACCATCGCTGCTTCTGGCATTTACCAATGTTGGAATTCCCGGTCTTATTAAAATGATAATAGTACTTATTCTTGTCAACCAGTTGGAAAGTTGGCTTTTCGCACCGAAAATTCAGGGTAGCAGGATGAAGATCAATTGGTTCGCAATATTGCTCATGATACTTTTATGTGGCACACTTTTCGGTGTAGTCGGAGTTTTACTCGCAATTCCTTTCATAGTGTTTTTCAGAAAGTATTGGACTGAGTATATGCAGGAATTTTTTGAAAAAATATAGATCGAAGGAGAATTAATTCGATGAAGATAGCTGTTGCTGGTGGAGTAACCGGAGGGCATATATTTCCGGCAGTTTCGGTGCTCCAGCATTTTAAGAAAATGTACGGAAATATTGAAGTCCTCTATTTTGCAACTCCAAGGGGGCTTGAAAATAGAGAAATTGTCAGACTGTTTCCGGAAGCGAAGATTAAAAAACTTGAAATAAGGGGAATGAGAAGACCCATATATTCTCCTTCAAATATGAACATTCTAAGAAAATCTTTCATGTCTTATTTTGATTGTCTTAAAGAAATGAAAAAGTTCGATCCGGATTTCAGTTTTATAACAGGCGGATATGTTTCTGTCCCCGTAGGGTTCGCATCAAACAAACTCGGTATTCCAACTTTTATTCATGAACAAAATGCCATAGCCGGACTTGCAAATAAAATTATAGCAAATAAATCCTCGAAGATATTCGTGAGTTTTTCCGAATCTTCCAGAGACTTTGGTATTAAAAATGCACATAAAATAGTACACACAGGTAATCCTGTAAGAGAAGCTGTTCTAAAAGACAGGAGTATTTTCGAAAAGTTCGGGATAAACCCGAATAAAAAAATTGTTCTTGTCAGTGTCGGAAGTATGAGTGCCGGTTCAAAGTTTATAAACGATATGATGGTAAATGTTTATGATTATATTAAAAAAAATGAGGTCCAGAATATAGAATTTCTGCATTCCTGCGCCGATGACCAATACATTAATTCGGTTTCCAAATATCCTTTCGTTCATGCAAAGAACTTCATTCAGGATATGCACGATTATATTGCCAACTGCGATTCCATGATAAGCAGAGGGGGAGCAACCACTGTAGCGGAGATAATATCTTACGGAACTCCTTCACTTATAATACCTTGGTCCGGTGCATCCGAAAATCATCAGCTTATAAACGCCATATCTCTCGAGCAAAAGGGTGCGGGTTATTATTTGGAGGAAAGTGAGGTAAATGGTGATAAGATATGGAATATTACTTCAAAGCTTCTCGAAAAAAATATATCCCGGAATATCAGGAAGAATCTCAAAGAATTAAAACCAAAGCAAGATCCTGCCGATAAGATATTCCAGGATATTATCTCAATCATTCAATGACGTATACGTTATAAATCTGTACTTTATCAAGTTTGCCCATGAAATCTTCCACTTTTTCAAGTGTAGAACCTGTTATCACGTAATATTTGTACGGATCGAGCATTATCATGTTCTGATTTTTGAATTCTTCAAAACTATATTCCTGAATTAATTTGGGCAAGAGTTTCTTAGCTGTTGAGTATTCTTCTTCGGAAATCTTTTTTACAGTTTTAAATCCTGTGAAATCATCTTCAGACGAATTATAATCTTTAAATTCAATATTCTTTTCGTACAATTCCTGCGATATGTACTTTAACAGTCCTGCGAATATGTCTTTCGGAATATAACCTGAAACCGGTCCGGCATATTCAAGCTGCTTAGAAAAGAAAGCAGTGTGTGGAGTTCCCATCACACCAAATATGGCAAATAATTCATCGTAAGAAAAAGATTCCGCATCTGTTGAAAATTTACCTGTGTCAGTATCCATATTCCCTTTCAATTCAGATGAAGAGTATATTTCTGAAACCACGAAATTGTTTGTGAGTATATAAGATACTTCATCATCAGAAAACACTTCATCTTTCATCAAATCGCAATATCCGCAAGTTGGTGAGGAAAAGACGATTATAACTCCTTTTCCAAAAGCATTTGCCAATTCAAACGAATCGTTGAAATTGTTAAAAATCACGAAATCCCGTGCAGATAATCCAAAAACGCTGAGAGAAACCAAGAATATCATAATAAGTATAAAAACATTTTTCATAACACACCCTCCTGAGAATTTTTTATATATGACGAAACTTATTAACCTTCTATTTCAGACTTAGCCAATCTTCTGCCGATGTATATGAAAGGTGTATCAAAAACCGCAACTATGAATTTGAATATATACGTGGTCAGAAGAATTTCAAACCATATACCGGTTTCATAAACTCCCAGGAAAGCTATCAGGCAAAATATCAACGAATCTATTGCCTGACTTACCATTGTGGATAGATTATTCCTCAGCCAGAGGTGTTTGCCGCCGGTCTTCTTCTTCCAAAAATGAAAAGCCCAGACATCGTGATACTGCGATAATATATAAGCAGCCATGCTTCCGATCGCTATTCTCGGCATAAAACCGAATATAGCCTGCATATGTTCGGATACAAGATCACTCGGAGCAGGGTTAAACTGCAAGGCGATTTGCATATATACTGTCATGAGTATTAAGGATACAAAACCGAGAAGCACTCCTTTTTTTGCTTCTTTTTTTCCGTATACTTCACTGAGTATATCAGTCGCAAAAAATATGCTTCCATAAAGAATATTGCCTAATGTGGCGGTTAATCCGAATAATTCCACATTTTTCGTCACCTGTATGTTGCATAAAATAATATTTGCAACTATCAGGGCATACAGTCCGTTTTTTTTGAACAACTTAAAAACAACAAGTGCTACGCTTAGGTCTAAAACCATAAACAAAATCCACAGCAATTCGTTTGACAATTGATAATACCTCCGAAAAAGTTTTTCTATAGTATATCATCTATTAATTATTACTCAAAAATCGCCTCGCGCTTTCGGAAATTGGAGGTGAAATTATTTACCATGAGAACGGTATATGTATTTTGCCGTATTTCAAATACAATTATCGAAGAAATCGATGTTTTTACGAAATGTATTCTCATTCATAATATCATACATGGCCGATTTCAGCGAATCATAGCTCAATTCTTCTATCAGTTTTTCTTTGAACAGAGAAGCGAGTATAGCCACGTTTATCATCAGAGGGTCCGGTATGGAATCGTTTTTAACCTCGAAAAACTCTATTCCGTATTTTTTACATAAATCTTGAATGCTTTCTCTGTGCAGCATATTTTCTTTTTTCAATCGCACTCCCAGTGGCTGCCACGAGGTATTGTAATAAATCAGCTTTGAAATACCTTTAATGCCATAATCGATTAATGCGTTGTATGATTCGTACAATTCGAGTGCGAGTATTATATCCGCTCCATTTTTAGATACAAGCGGTGAATTGACATTACCTGTTCTGATATAAGACACTACGGACCCGCCTCTTTGGGCCAAACCGTGGGTATCCACCCCTTTTACATCGCATCCGCAATGATCTAAAGCCCTTATCAAAATCTCACTTAGCATTCCTATTCCCTGACCTCCGACTCCGACTATCACGAGGTTGATATTATTTTGATTTTTCATACATTTTCACCTTCCGTTTCACCCTTTTTAACAGGTTCAATAGCGGTAGCCGGACAAGTCTGAATACACGATCTGTCTCCTATGCACAGTTCCTGGCTGACTGTGACTTTTCCACTTTCCGATAATTGGAAAGAAGGGCATGCGAATTCGGAAATACATTCAAAATGCGGTTTGCAATTTTCATTTATTCTGACATGATTCGAAATCGTTTTATTTTTCTTTCTGATGTTTTTAACGAATTTAAGCATACATGGATGTTTGGCGATAACAACCGAAAATTCGTTTATGCCGATTGCTTTTTTTAATTTATCACCTAATTCTTTTTGGTTGTATGTATCGACTTCAAATATGTTTTTTATTCCCAGGCCTTCGAGAACCTGGCGTATTGGCATGGAATTGCCGGCATGGTCCTGATGTCCCGTCATCGCTGTGGTTCCATTTTCCATTATAATGAGAGTGTGATTATGTTTGTTGTATATGGAATTGATTATACCGGGTATTCCAGCATGGAAAAAAGTAGAATCTCCGAGGAATGAAATTACTTTTCTGTTTTCATTGTACAAACCCAATCCACTCGCGGTACCATTAGAATGGCCCATACAAAGAAGTACTTGTCCTATGTTATACGGTTCTAAAAAACCGAGTGTATGGCATCCTATATCCGCAACGGTAATATCTTCTTTTCCAATCGCTTTTTTAATAGCATAAAATGCCGATCTGTGACCGCATCCCGGGCACAATTGGGCCGGTCTTGCATATTTTATCTCTTTTATTTCCGTATCGGCGGGTATCGGGAAATCATCCGGCCATTCTCTGTTAAGAATTTTCAAAACCTTTTCAGGTGTGTATTCACCTATCCATTCGTCGATTTCTTTTTTTCCCATAATTTCAGTCTTTATTCCATTATCAAATGCAATTGCTTTGATGTCTTTTATTATATGGTCATCGAGTTCTTCAATGATTTTTACCGAATCATGATTCTTTAAAAATTCGATTATTTCTTTTTCGGGCAGGGGAAATGGAAAACCCACTTTTAATATATCCGGCTTTGAAATTGAGTTCTTACAGGCATCGAGTATCGAAAGATAGGGCATTCCAAAACATATTACACCCTTCGATTTGTTACCGTTGTCTATTAGTATGTTGAATTCGTCTTTTTCAGAGTGTTTCACGAATTCTTTCAGTTTTTCAAGCGCTTTTAGTTTAAGCGGAAATACCCTTGAGGTAATGGGGATATAGTTACCGTTTTTACCTGGGGAAAATTCACATTTTCCGCCTATCGTTTTTTGAACGTATTTGTTGAAGTACACTTTCTCTTTAGCATGGCATACATGCGTCGTCATTCTCAATATAACGGGGGAATGCATATCCACGGATATTGAGGCTGCTTTTAGAAAGAATTCATAGGCTTCCTGTGGGGTAGACGGTTCAAGTACCGGCATATACGCCATCTTCGCAAAATGCAGATTGTCCTGTTCGTTCTGAGATGAATTAGCGCCCGGATCATCACCAAGTATGATTACCATTCCTCCTGCAAGTTCGAGTAAGGGTAATTGCACCAAAGAATCCGCGGCAACATTCAGCCCCACACTTTTGAAAAACACGCATGAAAGGTTGCCGTTTATTGAAGCTCCAAAAGCGACTTCGGTTGCGACTTTTTCGTTAACCGAGAATTCAAAATAAAAAGGTCTTTTTTCTCTTTCGATAGATAGAATTGCGGTTGCTATTTCAGGGGTGGGAGAACCGGGATATGTAGTGACTACTTTGACATTTGATTCAATCATGGCTCTGACAAGTGCGGTATTGCCGATAACGATTTCGGAAAATTCTTTTTCTTCCAAAAGCAATTCACCTAATTTCTTCATGATTCACCTCCTGTATGGTAAAACAAAAAAAGGCGGATAACCGCCTTTTTATTTTATAAATTAATTAGAAACCCAAATAACTCTTAATTTCTTTGACACCCCATTCTATGCCTTCTTCTATGGTGTATTTGTCAAAGAGGATGTTGCTGAACATATTGCCAATGGTGTTTCTTATTTCTTCCCATGTTGCAGGTTTCGGATCGGAATATGAATCTGCCACAAAAGAGACAGGTACAGCCGCTTTGGGTTCGAGCTTGACATATGTCTTCCATTCCTGTGTTTCGAGTGCGCTTTTTCTGACAGGAAGATAACCCGTTTTAAGTGCCCAGAAAGTCGTTACTTTCGGACTCGTGATGTATTTCATGAATTCCCATGCAGCTGCTTTCTGTTCATCGGTAGCACTTGAGAACATTATGACGTCGGTTCCGGCGAACGGAGGTTTGAAAGTTTTTCCACTTGGAATTGCGGTCCACTGCCAGTCATGTTTGCCTTTACAGGAAGAATCCACATATGATTTACCGGCTATGGTGTCTATGTATGCTATTACTTTTCCCTCTCCGAAAGGTCCGTTGAAATATCCGCCCTGAACGAAAGCCAGATCTTCGTCCTTGAGTTTTTTCAGGAATTCGAGTGTTTCTCTGGTTTCGGGACTGTCCAAAGTAATCTCATAAGTCCCGTCAGCTTTTTCATTTACTATTTCCCCACCGTTGTTGAGAAGGAAAATGGAGAAAGTATCCATAACACTTCTGAAACCAAATCCGTACTGGTCTATGCTGCCGTCACCGTCTTCGTCAACAGTGAGTGCTTTAGACATTTCGTATAAGTCTTCAAATGTCTTGGGAACGTCTATTCCCTCCATATCCAGAACATCGTTGTTGTAATAAAGAACATAAGTACTTTTGTTGAAAGGAATGGCGTAAACTTTGTCGCCCCATGTGCAGATTTTTCTGAACGGAAGCCATATGTCTTCCCATTCTTCTTTTGTCATGCCTTTTTCCGAATCGTTTAGATAAGGTGTAAGGTCTTCGACGATTGAACTTTCGATGAGCTTGGAAGTCCAGTTTCCGTAAGCCTGGGATATAACAGGCAGTGTGTTGCTCTGTACACTTGCAAGAAGCTTTTGGTTCAAAGCACCGTAATTACCTATATACACTGGTTTTATTTCTATGTCTTTGTTCTGTTCGTTGAACATCTTCACTATCTCTTCGATAGCCTCACCCTGACCACTACCCATAGCATGCCAGAATTCCACTTCAACTTTAGCACTCAAACCAACAAAAGACACCAGTAAAGCCATTACCACTAAAAAAGCAACTTTTCGCACTGAAAACACTCCCTTCGAATTAGATAATGTTGTTATTTCTTCTGAGTTCTTTCAAATATTCCCTTGCTTATCGCCATAGTAGCTATCGGACCCGTTATAAGAACAAGCAACAACAGAAGTAACCATTTAAGAATATGATCCGGGTTTCTTAAAATCTGAGCCACTATCAAAAGTGAAATTCCTACTGTGTCCGATATCCCCGAAAAATGCAGTTTGACTAAATCCTCTTTGTAAAATATCATACATATTGTTCCAAAAGCTATTATTGCCAAACCTGAATATTCAATAATATTAGGCAACAAATCCATTTGTTCTTAACCCTTTTTTTCATAAGGAATTCCCGAAGCAGCCGGGCCTCTGGTTTTTCCTACAAATCCACCCACTACTATAATTGTTATTACAAAAGGCAAAAGGTTGAATAGTGGCTTTATATTGGATGGAATTGCAAGCTGCGGATTGCTTTGAAGCTGCTCGTTCATAGCTTCTGCCATTCCGAAAAGCAAACAGGCAAGCATGGCTCCCTTTGGTTTCCAGTTACCGAGTATCATTGCGGCCAGCGCTATGAAGCCTTTACCTCCGGTCATATTTTCGCTGAACTGTCCGAGTTCACCTATACTTAAATACGCCCCGCCAAGCGACGCAAATATTCCACTCATTATTACTCCGAAATATCTGATTTTGAAAACATTTACACCGAGAGTATCTGCCGCCTCCGGGTTTTCGCCAACGGCTCTCATTCTCAACCCGAGTCGTGTTTTGTATATTACAAAATATGAGACTATGACAAGCAGAAAAGCAAGATAGATAAACGGACTCAGACTTCCGAGCATTTTATACAGGAAAGACTCTTTGCCGAGAAAGTCCAGATGAATATCTGGTATTTTCTCAACTATCGGAGTTGATCCTGGCTGGCCGAAAATAGGTTCGAGCAGGAATCCTGTCAATCCCTGTGCAAGTAGTATGAGTGCGGTTGCACTCACTATCTGGTTTGCGGAGAATTTGATGCTTGCATACGCATGAAGTGCTGATAATCCTATTCCTGATATTATGGCCAGGATTAATCCTATCCATGGACTTGAAAACACAAAAGACCCGACTACACCCGAGAATGCACCCATAAGCATTATACCTTCAAGGGCTATATTCGTCACCCCTGTTCTTTCGCTGAAAAGACCACCTAAGGCAGCAAATAATAAAGGGGTCGAAGCACTTAAAGTTAATTTATAGAAAACGGGATTGGTAAAAGTTCCTAAAATCGCTATCAATGCATCCATTATTTCACCCCTTTCTTCCTATCTATTCTCAGAAGGGTTGTTATCATTCTCTCACCCGCAACGAGGAATATGATTATCGATTGGATTATGGTTACTATGTGTTTCGGCACACCGGCAAACTGCATCTGGTTTGAACCGGTTCTCAATCCGCCGATCAGAAGAGAAGCGAATATTATTCCTATCGGATTATTCTGTCCGATAAGAGCTATGGATATTCCGTCGAATCCTTTTCCGGATGAAAGTGTGCCATAAAATCTGTAATAAAGTCCAATGGATTCAAGGGTGCCTGCCAATCCGGCGAGTGCGCCACTTATCGCCATAGTCAATATAATGTTTTTGGAAACGCTTATTCCACCGTATTCGGCCGCATAGGGGTTGAATCCCACGGCTTTGACCTCATATCCCATGGAAGTTTTATACAATATGAAATATATGACTATTGCCGCTATTATAGCTATGAATATTCCGAAAGATAAAAAAGTGGCCTGAGATGTCAGTAAATTGGGAAGCATAGCGGATTCTGCTATTTCCGGACTTTTCGGGGTACCCGATCCGTCGTTGAAAGGCCCTGTTACTGCCCAGTTTGCAATATTGTAAGCTATCCAGTTCAGCATTATTGTGGTTATAACCTCATGCGCACCGGTTTTGGCTTTCAGGTATCCGGCTATGGCAGCCCAGATTCCGCCGGCAAGCATACCGATTATTATAGTGAAAGGAATCGCTATGAAAGAAGGTAATTGGGTTGCGTTTACCGCAAATATCGTGGATATAAGAGCCCCCATAGTCATCTGGCCTTCCGCGCCTATATTGAATACACCCGCCCTGAATCCGAAGCCGACTGCGAGACCCGTGAGTATCAGGGGAGTCATCTTTATAACCGTGTTCATAAGTGCCGAAGAACTTCCAAAAGCTCCGCGGATCATTTCAGAATAAGCGTTTACTAAAAAATTAAACCTCTGTCCCAAATCACCTTCACCGATTATCAGTATTATTATGGAAGCAACCAACAAAGCTATGAAAACTGAAACTATGGGAATAAGGACTTTTATCCATTTGCTATTTTTCATTCGATATCCCCCTCAACTCTTTAAGAGTGCTTCCCGCCATCATCAAACCTATTTCTTCAAGTGATGATTCTCCGGGTTTAATCTCTCCCATGAATTCTCCTTCGTACATTATGAGTATTCTGTCGCTCAGCGAGAGAATTTCTTCAAGTTCCATAGATACCAGTAGAATTCCCACATCTTTATCTCTCAACTCGACAAGCGTTTTGTGTATGAATTCTATCGCACCTATATCCAATCCCCTTGTGGGCTGTGCTACAAGCATACATTCGGGATTGTAGTCTATTTCCCTCGCTACAACCATTTTCTGTTGGTTTCCACCGGATAGATTTCCGCCGTCTATGTGAATTTCTCTCGGTCTGACGTCATATTCTTCCACAAGTTTTTTCGAAATATTTTCAACATCTCTTTTTTTAAGAAGTCCGTTTGCCGCAAAAGGTTCTCTGTAATGTCTACCGAGTATTATGTTGTAGGATACCGAAAAGTCCTTTATTAGCGCATATTTGAATCTGTCTTCAGCTATATGTGATAAACCAAGCTCTCTTATCTCCCGTGGTGAAGAGTTCGTTATGTCTATTCCTTTGAGAGAAATTTTTCCTGATACGGGTTTTCTGAGTCCGGCAACAGATTCTATCAACTCAGTCTGACCGTTTCCGGCCACACCTGCGATACCGAGTATTTCACCTTTTCTGAGAGTCATGGAAATCCCGTTAACTGCCATAAGATGTCTGTTATCCTTTACACAGAGATTATCAATCTCCAGAACAGGTTCTTTGGCATCATGTTCGTCTTTTTTTACACGCAGCAGCACTTCCCTGCCAACCATCATATTCGCCAATTCTTTGGTGCTTGTCTCCATTGTTGGAATTCTTCCTGTTACTTTTCCCATCCTCATGACTGTCACGTTGTTGGAAACGGAAATTACCTCGTTGAGTTTATGGGTTATGAATATAACCGTTTTCCCAGCTTTTTGAAGGTTTCTGAGTACCACGAACAACTCTTCGGTTTCCTGTGGGGTTAAAACAGCGGTAGGCTCGTCAAGTATGAGTATTTCCGCACCGCGATAAAGAGTTTTCAGAATCTCAACACGTTGCTGTGTGCCTACCGGAATATCTTCAATCAACGCATTGACGTCTACTTCGAGTCCGTAATCATTTGAGATTTTTTTAACTTCCGCTTTTGCTTTTTTTAGGTCAAATATGTCCCCTTTTTTTACCGGTTCGTTTCCGAGAACTATATTTTCAGCTACCGTCAGCGGGCCTACCAGCATGAAATGCTGATGAACCATGCCTATCCCCGAATTTATGGCATCTTTCGGATTTTTAATTTCCATTTCGGCGCCATTTATGAGAATTCTGCCGGAATCAGCATTGTATAATCCGTACAACTGGTTCATCAAAGTGGATTTACCGGCTCCGTTTTCTCCGACTATCGCATGTATTTCGCCTTTTTTTACAAATAAATCCACATTATCGTTCGCCAATACCTTTGGGAATTGCTTCATAATTCCCTTCATGACGACGGCATATTCTCCGTATTCTTCTTCGCTCGGAATATGAAAAGGCATTTTACACCTCCTGATCTTCGTCTTTTATAAAATACTTGATAGAGATAACAATCGTAATCTATATTATTAAACCTATCAAATATTCTAAAAAGGCAGCTCTTTAAGGAGCTGCCTTTGAATAGAACTATTTTAAAAAGGATTCAAGTTCTTCTTCGGAAGCTGGAACAGAAAATTCTCCGTTTACAGCCATCGATTTCAAACCGTTGAGTTCAACCATAACATAGAACGGTATGAGGTCTTTGGTGAATTTCATTTCTGATAATCCGACTCCGTTTTCTACGAGACCGAGTTCTTCATGGCCAGCTTCGAAGTATCCTTCGTAAGCATCAGCCACACCGAGGAATGAAGAAACTGCGAGACCCTTGGTTGCGGATGTGAGTATTCTTCCCGGTGCAAGATGATCCTGGTCGACGTCCACTCCAACTGCATAATAACCTTCGCCTTTGGATTTTGCCGCTTCAAACGTACCCAATCCGCAAAGACCGGCTGCGGCGAAAACTATGTCCGCACCTTGGGAATACTGGGCTTCCGTGAGTGATTTGCCTTTCTGGGAATCGGTGAAAGTCTGAGTGTATCCGATTATGACTTCAACATCTTTGTCGTGCATGTAGTTGTACATTTTCGCGCCAGCCTGGTAGCCTATCTGGAACTTGACAACTGCAGGTACCGGAATACCGCCGATGAAACCGAGTTTTCCGGTCTTTGACATAGCTGCAGACATAAAACCGGCGAGGAATGCGCATTCGTTTTCTTTGTAAGTGTATGTTTTTACATTTGGTAAACCGGCTGCAGAGGAGTCGAAATCGATTCCGATGAATTTTGTTTCAGGAAACTGAGGAGCAACTGTCTGCAGAGCATCCTGCATCATAAACCCTACCGCGATTACGACATCTGATTCTTCCGATGCTTTTGAAAGGTTTGGTATGTAGTCTGCCTGTTCATAAGACTGAATGACTTTACCCGTGATATCGAATTCTTTAACTGCGAGCTGAACTCCGTCCCAGGTACCGTCATTAAAGGATTGATCGCCCAGTCCACCGGTATCCGTAACCATGGTAACCGTGAAAGCACCGGCAAAAAGGGGAAGTAAAACGACTAATAATACGATGAGAAATTTCTTCATGAAGATCATACCTCCTTTGAAATGTTTTTGAAACGAATAAAAAAAGATAACGCTACGGTGATTAAAAACAACAGAATAACTATAATGTTTGGGTATACGTTGCCAACTTCAATAAAAGGGCTTCCTTTTTCTATGAATATCCTGTGGCTTCTTTTGAAAACGAACAAACAAAATCCCACAGTCAAAATCGAATACAGAACGAACAAATCCATTTTCTCGATTTTTATGAATGTGAGAATAGATATGATTACCATAAAAATAATTATGAACAAAGAACCGAACTGTGTTTGCAACAACGAAACAGATGGTGAAATCGATGCGTTTTCTTTTGAGATTTTTTCAAAATAATCGACGATTTCAGTTTTGAACTCTGAATTATTTTTCCAGGTGTTATCTGCGTTGAGATACTCGAATATGTCTTTTCTCAGATCAGTACCCGCATATTTTACGGTTTTCAACAACTCGTTTTTGATATAATCCGTATCTTTTATATCAGAATTGATCAGCTTATAAATGGTACCGTCATTTCCTATGATTTTTTCTTTCAAATCCTCACTGAAAAACGAATCGGAAAATCCGTCTATATTATCCATTCTGAGTGATTCCAGATTATCGAAAACCGGTATTAAAACTATAGAAACCATACATATGAAAAGTAATATGTTCGCAGGCTCCCTTTTGGTTCTCAATTTCGCGTCCATCGATCTGGTTATGGTCATGATAAAACTGAAAGTAACTATTGATACTGCAAAAATTCCATAGAACAAAGCTTCGACATCAGAATTGTAAAGTTCGCCCGTTAATGATAGAAAAACTATTTCGGCAAAAATTATCCCGTACAACAGGTATTTTGAAATTTTTTTGTTTTTGATTACGAAAAAAGATATCAGCATGACTATCAAATAGATCAGAAATCTAAGTGTATTCAGGTTTATTTCCCTCGGAAGAATGGAAACAAATTCTGTTGCAACGAGGGATTGCTCATTAGCAATGTTGCCGGTTATGGGGGAAACCGCATAAATTGCGGCTTTTCTGATTGCGCGGGAAACGGTATTGTCATCGGTTTTCGTACCTATTTCTCTTGCGGCTCTCGATACGGCTTCTGAAATCCTTGAACTAAGCTCATCATCAGAATTTTCCATGAATATTCCGAAATACTGGATATTTTTGTCATACGGAATCTTCAATCTCGATTTTACCGGAACGGGAATTTTGGCTATGTCAAAAAGTTCGTCCGGTTTGCTTCTTAATATGCCCAGAGAATAACCTATCCACTGTGAAACGTAAGATATGGCCTCGTTTTTTATGCCTTCAACATAGTTGTTGAAAGTTTTATAAAAAGGCGGCGATTGGTTAAGGTATTCTTCGGTAAATGATTCATTATGCAAATCTGCCGATATATACGAAATCAAAACTGCGAAGGCAAAATCCTTTTCAAAAACACCTGAAAGATTTTCGTTGAAAATTCTTTCAAGCAGTTTATCGGTTTCATTTCCCTGAACATCGGATTTGATGGAAGAAATCATGTTAACGTAATACTCCCTGTACTCGGAAAGCAGTTCCAAATCTTTTTCTATAAAAGAATTACCTGCTTTGTACTCCTTCACGTAATCTGAAAAGTATTCAAAACTCTTCTCCAAATTCATCGAAAAAAACGACACAAATAAAAAAGAAATAACCGCTATTGTAAGGAAGTATTTTTTCACAAACAATCTCCTCCAAAAAAGAATGGAAATTTGAGAACAAACTTTATTATAGCATAGCTTATTTAATAATCGCTTTAAAAATTAAAGGAATTATAAAGCCAATTATGGGACTGAGTACCCATAATTTACTGAATTTTTTCCTGAAAATCAATCTGTAAATCAATCCGGCCACCGCGGCGAGAACTCCGAGCCATATACTTCCCGAAAAAACGAATATAAACATGGCAAGCCTTTCCGATATTCCGTCTGATTCATTGTCTTTAACGTCAATGATACCGAAGATTCTGAACATCTGTGTGGGTATTACGGAAGCCGTTATCATACCTATTAGATAAAGGGCAAAAATAGGTGTAATGTACGAATTGGAAAACTGACCCGAAAATATCAGGGCAAAAACTAAAAAACCCAGCAAAGAAACTAATTCTATCAATTTATCGCTTTTATCTTTAAACCTTAAGTAGTCTATCGCGAAATGAAAAGCCAGGGCCGCAAAAAAAGATATTATTCCCAATGGCGAATTGAAAAGCGTATCAAAGCCGAAAGCTAAGAAAACAAGGACAACGAATATAACGTGTTTCGTCCACTTTTTTATATCGCCGGACCCTTTCAGTTTCATGGGATTTATAAACGAATAATCGGAAACCGTGTGAGCCAAGAAAAAGTGTAAACCAATCATTTTATTCCTCCGATTCATGCTGTTCGTTTTCAATTTCTGATTTTATCCTGTCGTTGATTATTTCAGCATTATCAGATGTGGCTATTATGCTGAAAAACTTTTTGACCTGCAAATCTTCAATTGATAGTTTACCTAAAAAAAACAACGAAATCTTCTTTCTGAATTTATCTTTTTCGATTTCTGTCATCGATAAAACACGCCCCAGAATATTTCTGAGGCGCTCATCCTGAATACAGGCTATAGTAATTTCATTTAATTCTTCCTCATTCATTTCCCGATTCTTCAGGGTCTTTATCAAACGAACAGACCTTAATAGCTATGGCTGTGCGGGTCTCACCGTCGATGGAAACATCTTCAAAACCAGGAACCATATAGAGGTCTTTTGTATGTTCTTCTAAAAATCTTCTTGCAATCGCCACCGCTTTTACCGATTGGTTAACAGCACCTGCGCCGATGGCCTGCAGCTCAACACAGTTATTCTTACTCAGTTCACCGGCAATCGCTCCAGCAACTTTGTTCGGATTGGAATTTGAGCTTACTTTCAATACTTCCATCTTATGTTCCTCCTTTGGCTTGAAAAGGTATCAACAATTATAACATATTTTCTTAATATGAAATTACCCCATAATTATCTATTGAAGACTTTTACTGTGCGCTGATATCTATGGTACCCACATTTTTATTATCTTCGATTATCTGACTGCCCGCCGGAGCTATTGTGCCATTGGTTACCGTTCCAACGAATTTGATACTTTTTTTACCCGAAGTGGTTTCTATGTTTGCGTAAAAGAACAGCTGATTTGTGGAGGTGTTGTATTCTCCGCTTGTTATGGAATTTCCACCTGTTTCTACTCTGGCTGAAGATGCTCCTGTCTTCTGGGTGAGAGTAACTGTTCCTCCGGTGATTTTATTGGGATTTATAAGCCAATCGAATGTAAAACTGACTTCCATAGTGTATTTACCGCTGTTTCCGGGCAGATCGCCGACAAACCATAGGGAAGAAGTGTTGTCAACCGCTATTGAACCTTTCCAATTGGCTGCAATTGCGGGTTTTGTAAAAATACCGCAAGAAGAGACGAAACCCGTAATTAAAACCACGATGAGAAGAAGAGTAAAACTTTTTTTCATTTTTGCACCTCCGCTGATTTTCTCGCTATAATGAAAAATTATATCATATAAAGCAGGATTAAAGAATCATAATTTCATTTTTTGAAATATCTGTTCAATTTTTCGATTAAACTGAAAAGTTTTTCCGACAGTTCGTAGTCTTTTTCCTTTATAGCAGTTTCAAGTTTCTTTCTGTAATAGTTCAAATGTGTCAGTACCACGGAATCAACTATGCTCTCTTCATTGATTTCTTTTTCGTATATTGAATTGAAATACACCTGCGGAAGGAAGAGCGAGTCTATGGAATATCGTTTAAAATCGTAATCGGAAAATACTTTCTCTTCGCAAAATTCCATGCGTCTGTTCATATTTGAAATGAATTTTTTGTTGTACTTTACAAATTTGCCTGAAAGGGATTTTAAGAAACAAGCATTGCAAAACCTGATTTCCCTGCGCAGGGAATCATCGGTTACTATTTGAAAAAACGTGGCTTCTTTGTTGCCGCATTCACTGCACATTATCATCTTTTTCAAAGTACGGAACCTTCTTCCTCAAACTCAACTCCGTTATATTTGTTCATGGCGCTTTCAAACGGGCGATGAAGTATGTAATGCATGGCCTCTACCGCTTTGGAAACAGACCAGAGAAATTTTACCTTCTGCTGCACATCGAATTCCGAAAGTACAAAATCCGCTATGTCGGTGTTTTCAGGCAGTGGACCTATACCGATTCTTATCCTCTTTATTTTGCTGGAATTAACCGTGTTAATTATGGATTCCATTCCCTTTTGCCCTCCGGAAGAGCCGTTTTTTCTCAGCCTGATAGTACCTGCTGGAATTGAAAAGTCATCGTACACTATCACGAGCTGAGACAGCGAAACACCGCCGACAGACAGTATATCTCCGACCGCTTCACCACTCAGGTTCATGAATGTCTGCGGTTTGACCAGAATGATTTCTTTATCTGGAAGACTTATTTTGTTCATTATGTATTTCGCCTTTCTTTGCTCGACGGGTTTCCAGTTTTTTTTGCCGGTATTAAGAAACTCATCAACCACCAAAAAGCCCGCATTATGCCTCGTACAGGCATAATGCGGACCAGGGTTTCCCAAACCTATGAAAACTATTTTATCCATTAAGCCTCTTTTTTAGCTGTGAGTACTTCGGGCTGTTTTTCTTCTCCTTCGGTTTCTTCTGTTTCCACAGCGTTTCTTGCAGAACGAACGGATACTATTACCTCGTCGCCGCTCGACAGAAGCTTTATCCCTTCGGGCAATTTTATTTCTTCGGCTTTTATGTACTCATCGAGACCAAGATCGCTTACGTCAACATTTATCGTTTCGGGTATGTCTTTAGGAAGCGCTTCTATCAGAAGTGTTTCTACATGAATTTCAAGCATTCCTCCGAGTTCCACACCTTTTGCGTCTCCGATATATTCCACAGGAACTTCGATATTCATGACCCTTCCCGCAGAAGGAACGTAAAAATCAAGGGTTATGGGTGAATCGTTAACCTTGTGTCTCTGTACATGTTTGAGATATGTGAGCTTTTCAACTGTCTCTCCATTTTCCTTTTTTATGATAAGGTTTATTGGAGTGGTGTTGGTCAATTTTTTTGACAGAGAAGCGAATACGACTTTCTCCATTTTTATGTTTACTGGTTCAAAATCAGGGCCGTAAGCCACACCGGGCAAAAAACCAGACTGTCTTTCTTTTCTCACTCCCGAAGTTTTCACACCGGTTCTTTCGATTACTTCGATGTTAAGTTTCTGCATTTTAATTTCCTCCTTGTATTTCACTTAAATAATATACTTACTGATAGATTTTTTCTTACCCTTATAACTGCTTCTCCCAAGAGTTCTGAAATATCCAGTATTCCGAATTTTTCGGGAAGATTTTCGTGAGGTACGGTATTGGTTATCAAGACCTTTTCTATCCCTGATTCGTTCAAACGTTCTATCCCGGAACCGGAAAGCACTCCGTGCGCGGCACATGCCTCCACACTTTTTGCCCCTTTTGAAAAAAGCGCTTCGGAAGCTCCGACAAGAGATCGTGCGGTATCTATTATATCGTCAAAGAGAATTGTTCTCTTTCCTTTAACTTCCCCCACCACGTTGACTATTTCGGCGACGTTGTCTTTCGGTCTTCTCTTATCGAGTATTGCAAGCGGCACTTTGAGCTTCTCGGCGAATTTTCTCGCTCTCTTAACTCCGCCCACATCCGGAGAAACTACCACGTAATCATCCGGATTAAAATCCTTTTTCCTGAGATAATAATTCAGAAAAACGGGAAACGCTTCGAGATTGTCAAGTGGGATATCAAAAAAACCCTGAATCTGAGCGGCGTGCAAATCCACAGTAATGACTTTGGATGCACCGGCAACCGTGAGCAAGTTCGCAACCAATTTGGCACTTATTGGGTCTCTTCCCTTTGCCTTCCTGTCCTGTCTGGCGTAACCGTAATACGGAATTATTATGGTAACGGTGTTGGCGGCGGCTCTTCTGAAAGCATCTATCATTATGAGCAATTCCATCAAATTATCGTTGACCGGAAGACATGTCGATTGTACTATGAACACGTCATGTCCACGAACCGTTTCTCCGATTCTGAGGTTGATTTCCCCGTCGGCAAAACGACCTCTTTCAATTTCTCCGAGCTTGATGTTCATGTATTCCGACATTTTCTTAGCCAGTTCGGGGTTGGAACTGCCCGAAAAAAACTTCATTTCTGGTCTGATAAAAGGCATGTTGTTTACCTCGATTCTTTTTTTCTTTTCAACTCTTCTCTGATCAGAGAAGCCCTTTTTTCCTTTTCAACCTGTCTGCTTCTCGCCAAAGCGAGGGAATCGACAGAAACGTCCTCGGTTATAACCGATCCGGCACCCACTATTGCACCCGCACCTATGTTAACCGGAGCAACCAGAGAAGAATTGCTTCCGATGAATGCACCATTGCCGATGTTGGTTTTATGCTTGTTGTATCCATCGTAATTGCATGTTATGGTTCCGGCGCCTATATTCACGCCTTCACCGATGAATGCATCCCCGAGATAAGAAAGATGCTGTGCCTTGGATCCTTTTTTCATCACAGTGTTTTTAAGTTCCACAAAATCCCCAATTTTACAGGAATCTTCCACCGAAGTACCTTCTCGGATTCTCGCGAAAGGCCCAACGGAAATCCTGTCATGTATTTTTGCCCCTTTTATATGTGATCTGTCAACAGTACAGAAATCGCCTATAACGGTATTCTCAATCTGTGTCATAGGGCCGATGATACAATTGCTTCCTATCACGGAACCGGTTTTAATGAAAGTCATAGGATGAACAACTGTATCGCATCCTATGTATACTCCCGGATCTATATATGTTGTGTGCTTATCCGTTATCGTAACACCGTTTTTCATATGTTCTTCGAGAATTCTCGATCTGATTTCCGCCTCAAGTGATGCCAGCTGAACTCTGTCGTTTACACCGGCAACTTCGAATTCGTCATCACATACCATGGAAATAGCTTTATATCCCAAACCGTTTAAAATTGACACGGTATCCGTAAGGTAATACTCTTTCTGTACGTTGTCATTTTTCAATTCGGCCAAAGAATCGAGCAAAGCTCCCGCTTTGAAAAGATAAATACCCGTATTTATCTCGGTGATTTTCCGTTCATCTTCATTCGCATCTCTGTGTTCGATTATCTTCAGTATTAATTCTTCTTCTTTTTTTACCCTTCCGTAACCCGAAGGATCTTTAATATCGACAGTAAGTACCAATGCGTCTGCCGAATGATTTTCCATTCTTCTTTTCATCTCAAAAAGAGTGGAGGGCTTTATGAAAGGCACGTCGCCATTCAACACTAAAACATATTCATCTCTGCCAATCGTTTCCAAATATACCCGGGAACACAGTACTGCTCCACCTGTACCGTTTCTTGTTTTCTGTTCTTTGAAATACAGATTGTGTCTGCCTTTATCATGTTTTTCATCCATTGTATCAACAATGGTTTTTCCTTCCGGTCCGATAACGACGCATGCGGTTGAGTTATCGGGGAACATGTTGAAAAAATCCCAAAGCGAACCCATAACCCAGGAAATTATAGGTTTCCCGGCTATTTCATGCATGACTTTAGGTTTTTCGGATTTCATTCTGGTGCCTTTGCCGGCTGCCATAACAATTCCCAACACAAAAACTGCCTCCTTTTGCAGACATGCGATATTATACACAAAAATAATTCATAAAAAAAGTTTTAACTATTTGTACAAATTAATGTTGCAATTCCAAAAATCGCTTTAAAGCGCTTTTTATTAAGGTTTCGACTTTCCATTCCTGTTCTTTTTCCGCAAGAATATCCCTGAGTATGTTCTTCGATAATGTTTCGGGATACCCCAAAACGGTAAGTCCTTCCAACGCATTCGAAAAAAGGTCAATATCGACCGAATTGCTTTCTTCGGTTGTTGAAGATGTATGAACCGCCAATTCGGAGATTTTGTTCCTGAGCTCAAGCACTATCCTTTCGGCCGTTTTATTTCCCACGCCCGGCAAACCTTTCAGATAAACTATATTACCAGTCAGAATAGCCTGAGAAATATCTTCGGCGCTTACCGAAGAGACTATTTTCATTGCGGACTTTGAACCCAGGCCACTTACAGTTCTCAGCAATTTGAACAGCGAACGTTTTGTCCTGGTTAAAAATCCATAAAGTCGGAATTCGTCTTCACCGGGTATCATGATAACATATATTTTTATTTCCTTGTCCGTTTCCTGATTTATAAGTTCGGAATCGGATATTATCTCGTAACCGATTCCGCCGCATTCGAAAATGACCACCTGATCGGCCGTGATTTCGGTTATTTTCCCTTTGATATAGTTAAGCATAATTCTCACTCCAAAAGATTGTATATGTTGCTTCTTTCATTTCGTACAAACCCCATGAGTATTATTCCTTTTTTTACCGCCGCTCTTACCCCACCGGAAGTAGGAGCGGAAAACGATGCCATTACGGAAACCGGTATACGGCTTAATTTTTCGACAACCTGAACGCTCAACCTTCCGGAAAAAAGAACATTTATCGGATTCGAGTCTATTTCGTTGACAGCCATGTAGCCGATGCACCTGTCAATTGCGTTGAAACGGCCCACATCTTCAAAGAAACATATTTCGGATTCATAATCGAAAAAAAGGCAGCTATGAACTCCTCCAGTTCTGGCAAAAAGCTCGGAACGCCTGGAAAACTCTTCCATTTTTTTAATTATTTCCTCGTTCATATTTTTGAAACTACGCCCGTCACCTGTAAATCCTGTTGCTTTATCCGGATATCGTCCATTTTCGGTCTGTGGAGAAAAAACGGGCATAATTACGACATGTATTCCTGAATCTTTAATATCATATTTGAAATTTCTTATCGCATCCGTTGAATAATTCATTGAAAAAAGCTTTCCGGCTATCAATTCTTTGAAATTAACGGGCAGACAATAGATTTTTTCGATAAATTCATCGTTGATGAACAAATCGTAAATTCTTTCTTCGATCAGCGTATCGTTTATCTTCTCATACATACCGTTATGATATTTAATTATTTTAAAATCAGCCAACGGAGAACCATCATTTTTCATTCCACTTCTCCCAGAACTCGTTGAAGCATTTCAAATAGGCATCGGAAAATATATCTGATTCTATTATTATAATATTTTCATCGTTGTAATTCCCGGCACTCAGCGTGTAATTGTACGATCCTGTGGCGACCGATTTGCCGTCTATTATCATTACTTTATGGTGAAAAACTTTCGGGTTTTCATCAAGTACAAGTTCTGCGCCATTTTTTTCGAGAAAATCTGTCACCGACCACTGGTTTGACGCTTGGAAAGTTTCAGCGATAATTCTGACTTTCACTCCCCTGTTTATGGCGCATATCAATGAATTGGCAATATCCCTGTCGGTGAAAGTAAACATCATGATATCCAGACTTACGGTACTATTATCTATAAGGTCCGTTATAACACTTTTCACATCGTCGGAAGCTGAAAAATAAGCGCTGACGGTCGCGCTGCCCGTAAAGACGTTTTCGATTTTTTCCGGAGCAGCGACATTTTTCCTTGAAGATGCTCCGAACAGACCACTGTTCAATGCTTTGAATTCTCTCATATAACTTTCGCATATTCTGTTCGAGTAAAAAATATTCAAGTTATTGGAGTTGTTTTCGAAACCGTTTCCTGTGAAGTTGGAACTGCCAGTTATCAATACGGCCCCGTCAATTATGGCGAATTTGTCGTGCATCAGTTTCGAATTGCCGTCGAATTTCACCAATCCTTCGGAATACAGATAATCAAGCCGGGAATCGTAATTGTCTTTCTCGATTATTATCCTGATTTCAATGCCGTTGCGGTGAAGTCTTTCCAGTTCTTCTATAAGTTCTCTGTCATCTATGTCGTATATGGATATCCATACGAATTTTTCGCTTTTTCTGAGCTCTTCTATAAGAATTCGTCTTGTCACGGAACTTTTTTGAAAAAAATCGGAAAAGACTACTGTGGAATTATCGGTAAATGGTTCTGAAACACTTATGGAAAATACGTTTTCATCGATTTTTAAATCGAATGGACCGCCGAATATTCCACTGGTTTTCCAGTAGAAAACATTCTTTTCTTCATCGACATACGAACCCGGAATCATACCGGCCATACTTTCGAAATCCTCAATAATTATGGAATCCATATTCGAAAGTCTCAAGTCCATTTTCAGACAAAAAAACTCACAGCCGAAAATCGCCAAAAACATGATTAAGGTAATATATTTTTTTTTCATCAGTTGTCCCCCTGTTTTACGAGCATAAACCATGACTTCGGCGGAAGGAAAAGTGTGCCGCTACAGATGCCCAGAACGGAATCACCTGCATATAAATTGTTTACGAATATATTCCATTCTCCATCGGGTATTTGAACATACCTGTCACAGGCTGAATTGTTAATCGAAATAATTATATCGCTTTCTGTTTCGTTACCGCCGATCAGGTATGAGAAAAATTCTTCCTCGTAGTTGATTATGCGTGTTCTGGCTTTTATTTCCCGTGCATCGTCAATTCTGAACTGCGGATATTTTTTTCTAAGGTATAGCAAATTACGGTAGTATGCGAACAAATCGTTGTACTCGTATTTTAATGTCCAGTCAACGGTATTGTATATGTCACCGAGATTGTAAGTGTTGTGCTCCATGAATTTTGTTCTCATGAACTCTTCTCCAGACATAAAGAAAGGAATCCCGAAGGAAAAAGTCACTATGAATGCGGTAAGCTTGTTCATTCTGAAGATTTCTTCCCGCGAAGCTTTGGTACTTTTGAACAACTTGTCGTGAAGAGTCAGGTTATCGTGGCAGCAGGAGTAGTTAACGGTTCCGGTAGGATTGTCACAGAACGAATGGAGTTTTTTATCGAATTCTATACTGCCGAGCATCGATACGAGAATGGTTTTTGTATAGCCGTTGCCGTTGACGAAACCGACGGATTCATCATCGGGAAACCCTTTGATTGCGTTTCTGAAATTATCGTTGAATACGGCTATTTTTGCTTTTTTTTGAATATTTTTCAAAGCTCTCTTTTTTTCGGGAAGAGTCGAAACACCGCCGACCCATGGTTCGCCGTATAGAATCGCACTTTTATTTTCAGCGATGATTTTTTTAGCTGCTGTTTTCATGGTACGTATATCGAAGAGCCCCATCAAATCAAATCTGAATCCGTCAACGTGATATTCGGTCTGCCAATAAGATAACGTGTCACATATGAATTTTCTGACATACCTGCGTTCGGAAGCAATTTCATTTCCGCACCCCGAACCGTTTGAGAACGAGCCGTCGCAATTCATTCTGTAGAAATAATAGGGAATTATACGGTTAAAAACCGATTCTTCGGTTTCATAGGAGTGATTGTATACTACATCCATAACGACACCCAGGCCTGAGTCATGCAGGTTTGAGATCAAAGACTTGAATTCTCTGATCCTGCTTGCCGGATCATGCGGGTTACTGCTGTAGGAACCCTCCGGTACGGTATGACAAAGCGGATCGTAACCCCAATTGTAGTCAGAAGGATGTGAATCGTCCACCGATCCGAAATCCTGTACCGGCAAAAGATGTACATGTGTTGCCCCCAATTCAGATATGTGATCAATCCCCACACTGTTTCCGTTGGCATCGGTTCTGCCCGATTCGGTAAAACCTTCATATTTCCTCTTATTTTTTATATCCGTAATCGGATATGATGTCATATCCCTGATATGAGTTTCATAAATAACAGCATCAGTGTACTTTTCCAATTTAACATACCCGTCCGATATCCAATTTCTCGGATTCGTACTCTCCAAGTCTACGATTACCGATTTTTTGGAATTATGGGATAAAGCAATGGAATAAGGATCTATCGTCGTAAATATACCGAATTCATTATTTATCTCAAACTGATAAGAAATTCCATGATGATTGCCCACCATTTCAACCTTCCAGATTCCATAAGATTCATCGTAATTCATCGGTATTTTGTATTTTGGACTCCTGGAATCGATGCTCGCGTAATAAAGCAAATTGACCGACCGGGAAGTTGGTGAAAAAAGTCTGAAAACCGTTTTGCCTTTTTCAAATACCGGAAAAGTATACGTATCAGTATCCGGAAATATTTCGTCGATAATGTCGAGTTTTATTATTCTGACACATGTGCTAAAATCATCGTAACGGCTTATATTAAAAGGTTCGGATATATTTTTACCGTCAACTTCCGCATCGAGTCGATAGGATATCACCGTATATTCTCCCTCTTTAAAACCGAGAATACCGTCCAAATCCTTTTCTTTTAATTCCCTTATACTCGTCAAGACATGAAAACCTGTTTTGCCGATTCTCAGATAAAGCGATTCGGGTATCGCCGAATTTATGTCGAAAACTGTTATGATTTCGTTTTGCTTAAACATAAAAGCCGCTGTGATTTTACACAATGTCTTTCTTCTCCTTTTTTCCGTTGTTTCCAAAATTCCTTTTAAAACTCACGATCCAGAAAAATGTAACTATCCAGTTGAAAGTGATTCCGAGTGACATGACCATTCCGAATTCTTTCAATATCGGAGAACTTGCGAAGATAAAACTCAAAAAAGCTATTGAAGTTGTCACAGCACTCAGTGTAATCGCTTTTCCGGTTCCTCTGAGAAGCCGTCTGAACATTTCGGTTCTGGATTCGTTTTCATCATGCGAAGTGTTTTCCTCCCTGAACCTTTGTATAATATGTATTGGACCATCTATAGCCATTCCGAGAATTAACGGCAGCGAAAGCAGAGTCATGAAATTCATTCTGAATCCCAACATATAAGTAATTCCATAGAGCATGGCTATGGTTATTAAAAGGCTTAAGAGCACCAGTCCCGAATCTTTGAAATCCCTCATGGCAATCAGCACAGTTATTCCAATTATAACAGCCGCAAGCAACACCGCGAATATTATCGAAGTAATGACTTTCTGCATTACTCTGTAATACAGAATGGGGTAACCGAAAAAATCGAATCCGGTTTGATTGATATCCTCGACAAATTCTTTCAGACGGTTGTTTTTCCATATATCTATCTTAGGCTCCGCGTAAACTTTAAAATACATCTTTCCATTTATTTCGGAAATGAAGAATTTTTTTGCTTCCTGCGGAAGCAAATCGTTTTCAAATATGTATTTGATGAGTTCGGAAAAGCTTCTGCTCTTTTCGAGTGCGGTAATCAGTCCGCCTATTTCATCGTATGCGTTGTATTTTTTTAAAAGCATCACGGTTAGGGCATTCTGCTGAGAATTCAGAATTTTAAGCGTTTCAGCCTTGAAAGTTGAAAAATTCTGAAAAAGCTCTTTTGGTATGTACGAGGCGAGAGAAGTGGTATTTCCTATGAATTTACTTCCTACCTGCAGTCTTTCCTGTACTGCCGGCAATTTTTCCGGATCATCGACAAACACTATTACGGCACTGTCCAGTGAATAAAGCAAACCGTGTTCGGACATTATTTTAAATATCTCCTGGCTTTCGATTTCTTTTGGAATTATATCACCGGGAGTGTAGTTGAAATTCTTAAAATTGAGATAGGAAAAGAATACGAGTGGAACGAGTATCACAATGAATATGAAAATAAGTATTTTTGACGGTATCGATTTCTCTTTCTTTATCAAATTTCTTTTGAAAAAATTTTTTTCATTTTTGTTTACTTTCATCCAGGGGGAAAAGAATATGATAAAAGTCGGTAGTACTATTATCATCGCAATTAAAAAGAACATGATTCCTATTCCGCTGAGAATACCCGTCCTTCGCAAAGCCGGAGAGTCAACGAAGAAAAGTGACATGAAAGCGGCTATGGTTGTAACTCCACCGACAAAAGTGCTTTTACCGGAATGGGAAATGGAATACGCTATCGCAGCTTTAAAAAGTTCTCTTTTTTCGGATTTTGACAGCGAATTATATTCTTTTTCATCACTTTTTACGTATTCCATGGTTCTTTCTGAAATATGTATTCCAAAATCAATTCCAAGGCCGAGAAGAAGGGCTATTACAAAACTCGACATGAAATCGAGACCGCTGAAGAAAAAATTAAAAACGCCGAGAGATGTCAACATTCCTATTATCAATGACAGAAAAATCCCGATGGTTATGTATATGTTGCCGTATACCAGAAGAAAGAGTAAAGTGATGGCACAAAGCGTTATTATAGTGGTTATAGTGAAATCACTCTTTATAACATTATTCGTATCTATAGCGGTTTGATACGCCCCTGAAAACCCGAATTCGAATCCGTAGCCGGTAGTAGCTTCCCTCACTATTTCCCTTATCTCATTTATGGCATATTCCGAAAAATCGACATCAAGTGATGGCTTTGTCAATATGAGATTCAGCAGCATTATCTGTCCGTCGTCGCTTATCCGCGCATATTTTTCAATTGTATCTATATTCAGCATTCCGTTGAGGATTTTTTCCACACTCTGAAGAGAATTACCTATATTTCTGACTATTGAAAAATCGGTTTGCACCGGATTATCCACGAGGAATTTCACGTAGTTAAAAGTTGAGGAAAGTTTTCGGAAAACATCGTTGTTGGATAAAAGCAAACCGGTGTTTCCCATCATGGAAACGTTATCGGTTTTCCTGACATATTTGACTATATCTACAAGCTTATCCATTTCGTTTTTTAAAGTTTCCGCAACTGCGTATCCCGATTCCCTGTCGCCGTTTATTTTGACCACCAATGCCAGAGAATCATCCACATTTTCTCCGGAAAACAATTCCCGGTATATTTTACTGTATTCGTCGTTTTCCGGCAGGAGAGATGTAAGATCCGAACTGATGGTGATATTCATCGCCAGATACCCCATGAAAATACTGAATAAGATGCTTACTAATAATATTTCTTTCCAGAATCTGCTTACCAATTTAGGTATAATATTCATCTCCCCCAATAAATCAAATCAGCAACATAATCCAGGCGTACAACACCAGAGAATCTTTTGCTGCTTTTACAAAGAACAATTTCATGTTGCCCGTGGACTTAAAAAAAAGAATTGCAGACCATAATACGAGTGATATTATGGTAACTATTCCCATGAATTTCGTATGATAATTGAAATTTAAAATAAAAATTATAGAAACAGGTGCGAAAATGTACGGAGAAAATGTATGCCCGTAATGTGTTTTTACCCAATTGTTTTTATCGGAATTCAAAAATAACAGATCAACGCCGAAATTCAGGAAATACATGACCGGAATGCATAAAGCTAACAACACCATGCTTTTGAGTCCGAAAAATCCGATTACCCTCAATATGAACTCCGGAAAAGACAGTAAGTTTATTAAATACACGAAGAAAAACGTTAAAAAAGAAGAAACGTATGAAGTTGTTTGTTTTTTGAAAAAATCGTTCGGGAAAAAAATTGAGTCGAATATTCCATTCATGATTGGCTCCAAAAACAATCGGATACGAGAGAAACAGGTATTTTACCCATTTCATCAAGCACGCTTTCAATTAATCTTATTGTTCTTATTTCGGAAGGAAAATATATTTCATGGTATCCGTTTTTCAGCGACTCCTCTATGCCACGATACAATTCCCCTTTTATCCTCCATTTCAGTTCTTCGTCCTTTTTAACGGAATAAGTCGAGTAAAGTCCTTCCAAATCGACTATTTTCTCAGAGTGAAACGGAAACCGCACGTTTTCCGCTGCGGAAATGAGATCATCTTTTCCATAATCAGAAGTGTAAGCCATGAAATAATCAATTTGCTTTTCCCTGTATTTTTCGGAGATTTCTGCGGAATATGTTCCAAAAGGAATAACACCACGCAGAAAATCGTATTTATACGCTTCGGTTTCCGTTATTAAAAAATCGTTGCCGAATCCAACTATTTTTATGGCGAGCTTTGGTGAATACTCGATATCATAATCCCCGTAAACCGCTGTGGCGCTGTATATGTATTCGCTGCCGAGGTAAATGCATCTGTCAATCAGAACACCGCTTTCAGCTATATTCAACTCTCCCCTTACAGAATTAAAATCTTCAAAAGACTTGCATTTGATTGATTTCGAATTCTCAACAAAGAAATTATAATTTTGAGGTATGCTTGATTCTTCATATTCCGCATCAAAAATATTCTTATGAATATCTTTAAATAAAACGATTGGTTTTTCGGACAAACAGGATTCCTCATACGAGTTGTCAAATTCCCTCGAAGAAACCACAAGGGAATTAATGCCGAAATATACGGCAATAATTCCCAGTATAGAAGCGGCCATAGCTAAAAAAACCTTGTGCATCTACATTTAAATTCCTTCGGTTAAGAGATCCAAAGCGGTTTTTAACTGATTGTCCTTTTCAGGATTTATTATAATATTTTCCATAGTGGTATTTTTATCTATCTCTTCGGAGGTTTCATCGATTTTTTCCGCCTCAACCACTATATCCGGTTCTATCCCCTTCATGTGAATATCGTTGCCGTTCGGAGTGAAATAATGTGCTGTCGTGAGCCATAACTCTCCTCCGTTGGAAAGTGGGAAAAGTGTTTGAACCGCCGCTTTTCCAAAGGTTCTGTCGCCCACAAGCGGCGAAATTCCATAGTCTTTTAAAGCTCCTGACAGTATTTCCGATGAGGAGGCACTTCCTTTGTTCACAAGTGTCACCATCGGCAGAGTCTCAAATTCATTGCCTATAGATCTGTACGTGTTTACGAATCCGTCCGAAGAGCGTGTTGTAACTATTACTTCTCCGGAATCTATGAACATCGATGCGACGAGAATCGCCTGTGTAAGATAACCTCCCGGATTATTCCTCAGGTCAAGTATTATACCGTCTACGTCGTTTGCGTAAAGAATGTTTAGTTTATCCCTGAGTTCGGAACTCGTATTTCCGAAAAATTTATTTATCCTCACATAACCGATTTTCTTGCCAGCATACTCGGTAACGCTGTATTGAACCATCACGAGTTTTATTTCTTCCCTTTCAACAGTAAATTCGAGGACGCCCACTCCTTCACGTCCTATTTCGAGTTTAACGAGTGTGCCGGGATCTCCTCTTAATTTGTTGACGGATTCCATATAAGCCATATCCTCTACCGGACTTCCGTCAATCGTCATTATAAGATCGTCCGCCTTTATACCAGCTTTGTACGCGGGGGAACCATACATGGGAGATACCACTCTTATCACTTTGTAAAAAGCATCGTAAGTAACGTTGGTTCCTATACCGCCATATTTGGCATCCTGTTCTATATCTGATTCGTTAACATCCTCCGGAGTCAGATAATAACTGAATTGATCGTCGAGACCGCTCAGCATACCTCTGACACTCTGGTCGACTATTCTTTCGTAATCTATCTTGTCTTTTTCATAGAACTCCTTCTCCACATAGTACAAAGACTCAAAAAAAGGTTTTAATTTGTCGTATACGTTTACATTTTCAGTCTGAGAGAACATTGTCCATGAAAATGAAAGTATGGAAATACAGATGATAATAGTAACAGAAAGCTTAAAGAATTTCTTCATGTTTATTCCTCCGTTTCTTTATATATTTTCTGACCAAATATCAAATATGCGGTGTGGGCATATATCATATCTACTGGACGAATTCTGTCGGGATTTGTTTTAAAGGGTCTGAAAATACTTTCCCACATCTCTATATGAGTGAATCCCGCATCGTTCATTTCGAAAATAACCTGTGAAGACTGATTTACGGTCGGACACAGAACACACAGTCTGCCGCCGAATTTCAGACAGTTTCTTACATTTGATATCTGCGGTGTCGGGTGTGGAAGATCGATAAATGCCGCATCCATTTCCGATTCTTTGAAACCGTCTTCAACATCCTGAAGATGGAATACCACTCTGTTCAGAACATTCCATTTGTTTAAATTAGACATGGAAGTTTTCAAAAATTCCTCCCGCTTTTCATAGGTGAAAATCTTTCCGGAATTTCCCACATACCTTGCGAGTGCACCGCACATCGAAGCGCTGCCGAGTCCGGCTTCGAGAATGTAATCGCCTTCTTTCACATTCAGTTTCAGCAATATGAAACCGATATCCTTCGGATACACGATCTGTGTCATTCTCTTGATTTTCATAGAATTATCGTCTATTCCGGGTCGAAGTATGAATGCACCCTCACCGGATGAAAATCTTATCTTTTTTCCGTACTCGGTGCTGACGATTTCGGAATGGTCTATATATCCGCGATGTGTTTCAAGCCTTGCACCTCTCTGCAATTTTATTATATAAATCTTCCCGCCGCTGGTGTAGACTTTAATCCACTCGGAATAATTGGGTTTTTTATTCATCACTTTCTCCATATGTTTTAATATCCATGAATTTGATCACCGTTGAAATCAAATCATCCAAATCTCCGCTTTTGTTTTCCGAGGAAATTTCCATGAGACATTTTGAGGCATCGTCCTTCAGGATAAGCTGCATGGTTCTTTTAAGAGCCGATTGAACTGCGGACATCTGAATAAGTATATCACCGCAATTTCTGCCTGTCTGTATCATATTTTTAAGCCCGCGTATCTGGCCTTCAATTTTATTCAGACGGATTAAAATTTCTTTTTCAGCCATAGAATACCACCTTCTGTTTCATTGCCAATTATACATCAATAATCAAAAATACTTCCACCGATGAATTCTTTTATGATGGAGTTTCTCGGTATATCCTCGGTATTGGTTATGGGAAGGAAATACTCAAGAAATTTCAAAAGTCTTTTTGCCTCGGTATTTTCCGGATTATCTTCAGAAATCTGTACCAAAAGCCTTTCGGAATAAATTCTGAGAATTGAAAGTTCATACACCAAAGCAGAGCTGAACATTATGTCCGCCTCTTCCTGATAGGGGAAAATATATTTCTCTTCACCCCGCCTTACCGAAGGCCACATCTTTATAGTTCTCAGGGCATCGTGTCCTCTTGACCAACTATCCCTCACTATTCTCCTGATAAGTCTCGTGTCTGTCGTGGGTATTCTGTTTACATCATCTATACCCAATTGGGTCAGAGCGGATACGTAAATTTTGAATTTGTGTTTACGCGGTATTTTTTGTGTCAACTTCTCGTTCAATCCGTGTATGCCTTCGACTATAATGGGCTGATCCTTCTCAATACTTATTTTCTGGTCGGAAATTCTGCCTTTGCCGGTCAAAAAATCATATTTGGGAAGAAAAATCTCTTTTCCTTCAAGGAGATCGGATATGTTTTTGTTGAAAAGCTCAAGATTTATAGCCTCTATTGATTCAAAATCATAATTCCCATCCGAATCTTTCGGGGTATTTTCCCTGTCGATAAAATAATCATCTATGGAGATTGAAACCGGATTTATACAATTCGCTTTCAACTGTAACTGCAATCTTTTAGCTGTGGTTGTTTTTCCCGAAGAGGATGGTCCGGCTATCAGCAACAGTCTTTTATTCTGAAATTTTGAAATTTCCTCGGCTATTTTGGCAATTTTCTTTTCGTGCAATGCTTCGGAAATCATTATTATCTCTTTGATTTTATTCTCGGCTATCTTTTTGTTCAGATCTCCGACCGTTGAAATCCCGAGTATCTCACCCCATTTTTGATACTGGAGAAACACTTGTGAGAATTTGGGCATTTCCTTATATTCCGGAAGGGCATCCGGACTCTTGGCCGTCGGACAAAGCAGGAGGAACCCCTGGCCGTACAGTTTCAGGTCAAAGATATTCAGAACGCCCGAACTTGGAGGCATATAACCGTAAAAATAGTTTATGAACGGAACATCTCCGCATTGATAAACTGACACAGTGCTTTTTGTCCTGTATTTAAAAATTTTCAGTTTATCGGCATCTCCCTGTGAACTGAATTTTTCCACAGCTTCACGTTTGTCAAGTTTGAATTTTTTGAACTCAAGATCAGATTTTACAAGGGAATTCATTTCGGCTTTGAGTCTCTCGATTTCGTTTTGATTTACCCAGTTGCCCAATTCACAGTAAAGACCGTTGTTGAGTGAATGCAGCACTTTGAGTTTCCTGCCGGGGAACACCCTTTTTGATGCTATGTACAGCAGGAATATCAAACCACGCTGAAATATCCTGACACCATCGCTGTCGGTTATGTTTATAAAACTGATATTTGAATCCGAATAAATCGTTGATTCGAATTCTCTGATTCTGTTGTTTACTTTTGCAGCCATACAGGGAAATTTATGTTCATACTTGGAGAATTCAAGGAATTCTCGTAATGTCATTTTTTTCTCTATTATGTAATTCGTATCGTTATTTTCAAGATGTATTCTCATCATTTCCATTGCCTCCCTTGGTTAATTTGGAAATTTAAATTAAAAATAAAAAAACAGATTAAAGTTATGGAAGGATTATTTTTACATGGTTTTTAACCTTGACAATTCAGGATAATTAATGTAAAATATCCCTGCAATTGGGACGTCGCCAAGCTGGCAAGGCATCGGAATTTGGATCCGACATTCGGGAGTTCGAATCTCTCCGTCCCAGCCAATAAAACAAGAGCCTTAAAAGGCTCTTGTTTTTTTTATCTCCGGGCTATTGCAGCGTCGTGTCTGTGGATTGGTTTTCCGTAAGCGATTGCTGGTATATCTCGAATTGTTCTTCAACCTGTGATATTATCGTATCTATATCAGGATAATCAGGTTTGAATTCTTTCAACTCTTTAAGATATTTGATCTCTTCCGCATATTGCTTCCATGATTCAAGCATATTTATGAGTAGCTCATATGTCGATACTTTGATTTCCGTGCTTGCCGCATCATTTTTGAGTATGCTTATCAATCCAAGTTCAATCTGCATAAGCTGAGGATCGAGCATCGACTTGTACTGTGTAAAGAGGTTTTCGTTGTTCATATAAGGTATCAAATCGTTAATCTGCAACTGATACCATTTCAGAGAAACATCCGGATCGTTCGGCAAATAACTGTGCAGAAGCTGAACTACCGATTTTGAAGAAGTGTTCATATCGTAAAGTATCTTCAGCGATGAGATTTCGAGTTCTTTCAGATTGTCGATGCCGGTATCGTTTTCTTTGATTTTATCGGCAACAGTTGCTGCATCTATTTTCATTTCGTTGAGTTGAGCGACTACTTTGGCAAGTTCCCTGGCGTTGTTCAGGTTTGACAACTCCAAATTGAGAGTGTCTTTTTCTTCCTCTGTCTGCGCCGCACTTATCTTTTCGTTAACCTGACTCACCATTTTATTCAGTTCATCGGCACTCATAACTCTTAAATCGTCAGAAACCAGCGCAAAGTATTTCTCATATGAATCAAGAACGTCGTTCTCTTTTTCCAAATCCTCTTTTATCTCCTGTACTACGGAAACATAAAGGGAGATGATTCTCGGGTCGACGTTTTTATCAACCGATACTTTTCCATCTGATTCCACCAGTATGAATTCATCCATCCATTTTTTAAATTCAAGAACCTTACGTATCCTGTCCGAATCTCCTTCAGGAATATCGGTGTATTTCTGATAGGCATTCTCAACATCGTCATTCAGTACATATGAGAATTTGTTGTCTTCCTTATAACTTTTAAACCACTCATCGTATTTTTCCTTTTGAAGTGTGGTTTTGGCCTCTTCGACAGCATCGGATACCAGAAAATCCTCGAAAGAAGAAATCGATTTCTTATCTTCGACTTTTATAAGATGATATCCGTAGCTCGATTTGACAGGACCGACCAAACTTCCGATTTCTGCGTTGAATGCCGCCTCTTCAAATGCTTTATCCATTTTGTTCCTGCCGAACCATCCAAGTTCTCCGCCAAGAGAGCTGTTTGATTTGTCAGTTGAATTCTCACTTGCTGCATCCGCGAAGCTTATCGTTCCGGCATTTATATCGGCTAAAATTGAATTTGCCTTGTCTTCGTCGGCAACGAGTATGTGTGCTGCTTTAACCTGTTCACCGTTGGCTTTAATATCTTCTTCATTTTCAGAATAGTATACTTTTAACTCATCGTTGCCGATCTGCGCAACTTTCTCTTTGACCATCTCGGTTTTAAGCTGCATGGCGATCGGAGCCTTTAACGATTCTTTGTAATTCTCAACTGAACCGTATCTGTATTCTATTGCCTGTTTAACAGAATCCTGAGTTATCTGCGGATCTATTATGGAATCTATTTTTGCTTTGATCTCTTCTTCTGTGGGATTTATTGAATTGGCATTCGCATAATAAAGGATTATTTTATCGTCAATTAAACTTTTAACCGAATTCAATTCAAGATACGGCTGCTGGAAAAGTTCGTCAACCGTCATTCCGTACTGATTGTAATAACTTGTCATTTGCTGAACCATTTCGGTAACTTCCTGTGGCATAACCCAGTAATCGTATGACAGATCGGTACCGTCTTTGGTAACTATTGCCATGGCTTCTGTTTTTGCAGGAGTGGTATCGTTTTGAACCTGTCCGGTGTTGTTCCCGCCGGTAGTCAAATAAGAAGCCAGGCTCCACCATACAACACTTCCGATAAACACGACAGCTAACACAAGGATAATTGTCTTTTGCCACTTAAGAATCCATTCCCTCATCTACATTCCTCCTCAAAATAACTTGAACTTAATATCCAAAAATTATATCACAAACATTGAGTTAACAGCTTTAAAAGAATTCGTTGAAAAATTCAGAATAGGCGAAGTTGGCAAATGATCCCCCGGTATGCAGAAAAATCACATTTTTAAAGTTGTTATCCTTTAAAATGTACTTCATTCCGGTAAAGGCTTTGGAAGTGTAAACTGGATCCAGCATCACGCCTTCTTTTCTCATAACGCTCACGATGTTGTTTATACCATCCTGAGTGGGTATTGCGTACCCTTCCCCTACAAAATCATCGTATATCTCGATTTCATTTTTTTCAACTGATATACCGAAGCCATACCTGGATATCGAGCTCCTTATTATATCGTATATTCTCTCTTTAAAGTCCTCGGCACTGTCTTTCGTTACATTTATTCCGATAATTCTCATATTGCTTTTAACGAGTTTTTTTCCGATTATCAAACCGGCCATGGTTCCGCCACTGCCTACGGCTGAAAATACTGCCTGCATTCCGTTGATGTCGATTTGCGAATCGATTTCGGCCATTGCCTTCGCATATCCCAATGCCCCGATTTCGTTCGATCCGCCTTCGGGTATTATGTACACTTTCTCGTTGTTTTCACATGAATTTCGATATTCTTTCATTATTTCATCTCTTATTTTATACTGTTCGGAGGTGATCCAATGAATTTCGCAGTCAAGCAATTTATCTATGAGCAAGTTACCCTGTGGCTTTTCCGTATCCTCACCACGCAAAAACAGAACCGGTTTTAATCCAATTTCCCTCGCCATTACGGCCGTTGCGCGACAATGGTTGGACTGAATTCCGCCACAAGTAACAACGGTATCAGCACCAGATTTCAGCGCATCCTCAAACAGAAACTCGAGCTTCCTTATTTTATTTCCGCTGCTCAAGAAATTCGTGAGATCATCTCTTTTGATGAATATGTTTGAATCCATCTCTTCTGATATTTTTTCCATTTTTTTCAAAGGGGTTGGTAACAATGCCATACCAATTCTTTCAGAGAAAATATTTTGGTACATACGTTTACCTCCACAAAATAAAGGCGTTCAAAAGAACGCCCGATTTATCCGAAAACTATTACAAACTCGATTTGAAAGAAGAAATTCTCTCAAGGGCTTTTTCAATCGTTTCAACGGAAGAAGCGTATGAAAGTCTCATGAAAAATGGAGAATTGAACGCACTTCCGGGAATCAGCACTATGCCATATTTTTCAATAAGATGCATCGTGAGTTCGTCGTCATTTTTAAACAAATCCTTACACCATCTGAAGTCCATAAAAACATAAAAAGCCCCTTTCGGTCGGTAAAAGGGTATGCCTGTTTCCTCAAGTCCTTCGCAGACAACTTTCCTCCTTTTATCGAACTCTACGAGCATGTAATCGGTATTTACATCGAGAGCTGCCAAAGCAGCCCTTTGGGCAATAGAATTTATGTTCGATGTCAAATGCGACTGGAATTTACCTATCGTTTTAGAAATAGCCGTTGGAGCTGCAGTATAACCAACTCTCCATCCGGTCATCGAGTGGGATTTTGAAAATCCGTTGAGTACAATGGTTCTTTCTTTCATTCCCGGCAAAGATGCAATACTCACATGAGTTCCTTCATAATTCAAATTCGCATATATCTCGTCTGAAATGACGAATATATCGTGTGCTTTCGCTATTTCTGCGAGTTCTTCAAGCACATCCAACGGATAAACAGCTCCTGTAGGGTTATTTGGAGAATTTATTATAATAGCCCTTGTTTTTTCCGTTATGGATTTTTTAACAGTATCCATGTCGGGAATAAAACTGTTTTCCATAAATGTTTCTATCAAGACTTCTCTGCATCCGCAAAATCTTATCTGGGGAATATAACTGACCCAATCGGGCGAAAACAAAATTATTTCGTCGCCTTCGTCGGATATGGAGTAAATGGCGTTGTATAAAGCCTGTTTTCCACCATTCGAAACAACTATCTCATCACTTTCGTAAACGAGACCGTATTTCTCTTTCAACATCCTTGAAATTCCCAATCGCAACTCCGTGATGCCTGAAGAAGCCGTATACTTTGTAAATCCTTCGTCTATCGCAAACTTTGCGGCTTCGCATATCAAATCCGGTGTGGGAAAATCAGGCTCACCTGCTGTCAGCTTCACTACATCTTTACCTTTTGAAATCAGGTCATTTGCAATCTGTGTATATTTCAAAGTAACTGAAAAAGGTAGGGTATTTAACACTCTTTTCAAATTGATACCTCCATCAACGTTAAAAACGATATACCCTATTTTATCATTGAAACGTTAAAAAAAGATGGAGATTCATTTGTATTGGAATAATTCAAGTCGTACACTTTTTCGAGATCCTTGTCTATCGGTAAACCAAAACTTGCCATAACGGAACTTGCCGAAACCGGTTCTTCATATTCACCTACCGGAGTGAATGCGAATTGCTTGTCGAATTTCGGGAAAAGATTTGATCTGGATATGTTCGATACCGAATTGGGATTGCTGTATATGAACTGGAAAGAAATAACCGCTATCACGGCTGCCGCCGCAACAAAACTGAAAGGATTTCCGAATGCCATTTTTCTCGTCTTTTCTTTTTTTGCCGAATCTGACTCGTTCAGATACTTGTAAAAATCGTCGGCAATACCTAATTCTTCTGCTATCAATTCGTCACTGGCGTAATTAGCTCTGAATTTAACTTTACTCGAAGTGAAGCACGAATAAATATGAAAGACGGAATATTCTTCCCTGTTTTTAAACTCCGCTATGCTGTCCACAACTTCTATAAATTCTTTAAATCTTTCCCTGTCCACGTCGAAGTCAAAAACCTGCTGTATCCCGTTTACAACACCGTACATCTTCAGACATGCGTCACATTTACTCAGATGTTCCTTTAAAAGGGAAACAGCCAGTTCTTCTTTGCCCGATTTGTACACGTTCAATATTTCCATTGCCTCTCCAACATCAGTACAAAACTCTATTAATCCCTCCTGCACTTTGTCCAACTTACTACCTCCAAAATACCTCTTCTTTTTATATAATATGTATGAATCTATTGACGAAAAGCCGTTGAAATTATTCTTTAGGCTCAGTCAGATTCAAGTACATCTGGGCACAACTTTTCGCCATCTTTCTTATATTGCCGATATACCCTTGCCTTCTAGTTACACTTATCGCATTTCTGGCATCGAGAAGGTTGAAGTAATGAGAACACTTTATCAGCTGGTCAAAAGCAGGTTTCGGAAGGGAAAATTCCATGAGCCTGTTGAATTCATCCTGATGCATTTCAAACAATCGGAAAAGCATTGAAGTATCCGCATATTCGAAATTGTATGCGGAAAACTGTCTTTCGTTTTCCTTATACAACTCGCCGTATTTGGTGTTTTTGTTCCAATACAAATCATAAACGCTATCCACACCCTGAAGATAGGTTACAATTCTTTCGACACCGTAAGTTATTTCGAGTGTAACCGGTTTCAGGTCTATTCCAGCCACCTGCTGGAAATATGTGAATTGCGTTATTTCCATACCATCAAGCCATACTTCCCAACCCACACCCCATGCTCCAAGGGTGGGTGATTCCCAATTATCTTCAACAAATCTTATATCGTGTTTTGACGGATCTATATTCAAAGATCTCAGAGAATTCAAATACAGTTCCTGGGGATTTTCCGGAGAGGGTTTCAGAAGAACCTGATATTGATAGAATTTCTGCATTCTGTTTGGATTATCACCGTATCTTCCATCGGCAGGTCTTCTGCATGGTTGAACGAAAGCACAGTTCCATGGCTTTGAACCCAACACCCTGAAAACCGTTGAGGGGTGAAAAGTCCCCGCACCCATCTCCATATCGTATGGCTGATCAATGATACATCCGTAATCAGACCAAAAATTATTCAACTGTTTTATCATATCCTGCAAGTACAAATAGAATCGCCCCCTATATTTCCCTGTTTTCGCCCGTATATTCTACCACAGTTTGAAAGCTCTATTCAACTTGATGATTAAATTATAATCGTATAGGTTCATCGTGATTTCTCATGCAAATCATAATATCTTTTCCTCTCAAAAAAAATTATTATGAAAACGAGCAGAAATATTTCAAACAACAGAGTGTATTCTCCGGATTTAATGCTGCCGTTGTTTTCCGAGAATATTTCTATTAATTTTCTGAATATTATTATGAGCGGATTAATACCGAGCAGAATTAAAGAAGCGGGTATCTCCATTTTTAAAATAAAAAAAGCAAGAGAAAAGAATAGTGGCGGAAGGATTACAAACACTGAAATACCCGAAAAGAACAAACCGAAAATCAGAGACAGAAAAGGAAATGATTGGAAATAAAAACTCGTCAGCGGCATAGTGAACAGGATCGCACCGATTACCGAAATTACGGAATTCATGTATCCGTTTTTATAGTTTCCATAACGCGAAAATATTATTATTCCGAAAGTGGCCGAGTACGAAAGGTACAAAGATACATCGAAAACCGAAGAATAATCTATCAACATCTGAAACATGAAAACCAGACCCAGTATGTTGATTCTTTTTACCGGATAATCAATTTTTCCAATTAAAGTAAAAATCAGAATAAAGAAAAATGCCCTCAATGCCGGAGGAGATATTCCGCAAAGCATCAAATACGAAAATAAAAGGAAGAAAACCGCAGCATCCCTTATAACGTTTATTTTAACGATAAAGGACATGAAAAAGGATATGATGAAATATGCCATGTAAAAGTGAATCCCGGAAACAACGAACAGGTAAGATAAACCGGAATTCCTTATCATTTTCTTCGTATCTCGGTCGATGTTGATTCCAAGCAGAAGAGATGAAATGAAAGAAGCGTTGTCTATTCCGATTTTTTCTTCGGCGAATCCTGAATAGTCTGCGGCGAATTTGTTAGCCGTTACTAAAATCGAATCCGCAAATGAATTGTTGAGAATATCACAATACCATTCCCTGCCTGATTTTGCCCTACAAAAGTAAAAACCATTTCTGCATTCAACTTCACCGCCGAAAAATATTTTCATATTGGAAAATATATTCGGATTTTCAACGTACACGGATAAATATATCCTGTTCCGGCTTTTTTTCCACTCGCCATTTTCAAAAAATTTGACTTTTTCTATTTCAATTGTTCCCGATTCGAAACTCTTTACGTTACCCACAATGTTTTTATATCCGGGAGTGAGTATGTGATAATTTCCGGATATACTCGCCGATAAAGAATAAGCAAGCAATTGAACCACAATCGGCAGGAATCTGAGGCATTTGCGATTTACAGGATTGACTTTGATTTTTAAAAGCAGATAAACCAGAAATTGAATAAAAACGGACAAAAATATCGATATCAGCGAAACTAAAGATGGATAGAAAGATCCCACAAAAAAAGACAGGGCCAGAAGAAACAGGAAATATTCTCGAAAAAAGCAATTGATTCGGATTAATAAAACATTGCCGGATGTTTTAATAACGCCCTTCCCTTTCAGGAAATTAAAAGACCTCTGCGAGTTCGGCGATCAATCAAGCTTCATTTGTTTTATGAATCTGTTGTCAATTTCCTTTCTTATCAACTCTATGTACTGTGTTCTGTTCATGTTCTTTGAATAAATTTCGGCTTCCTCATACGATGAAAAGAATCCTATTCTCATTGAGTACATTGTCTTATCCATACTCGTTTGATAACTGTATAAAAATGCGGGTATCCCTTCATTTTTGAGTATGCCTGTCATCTGATTGAGTTTTTCTATATTTGAGTCGGCTAAAATTTGTATACACCAGAATCGGTCCATTTCTTCCGCAAACAGTCCGACCAGATCCTCGGGAAGAGAAGCTGCGGTTTCCGGACTCGTCACCGTTGAAGGCTGTGTTGAAGAATTGAGCAAGTCGCTTTTCATTTTCTCTTCATAATCCTTTAACTTTTCTATCCAGGAAGGGTGATAATCGCCCAAAAGTAAAAGGTTGTATTTTTCGGAAGAATTCTTGTATATCAAGTAAGGCAACTGGCTGTCTCTTATCAATCTGAGAGCACCTTTATCGTTGCATATGTAAAAAGTTATATTCTGTTTTTCGCTGATGATATTTTCCGATTCCTTAAAAATCATTTCGTATTTAAAGATCTCTTCCATAGCTATTTTCGGGTTCTCAAGACCATCAAGCGTTTTTGGAAGAACATTTGACGGAATTTCTGAATAAGTATCTGTCGCAACAGCCGTGGTTTTTGTTTCCTCTTTGGTTATTTCCTTTTCCATCGAAGCTATCGTGCCTTTCAAATTCCTTATGACGAGATCTTTTTCACGATTTTCATTCTGAAGGTTGTATATCCATATGAATAAAAAACCGACCACAAGCGAGAGAATTATCACGAGGGAGGAAAGAAAAATAGTCTGTCCCTTACTGAGAGCAACATCACCTTGCTCTTCCTCGGACCTTCTTTCTTTTTTATTTGAAACCTCAACGTGTGTTACCGGGCCAAGAAAACTCTTCCCCATATTACTGCCCTTTGAAATTCCTTCGCGATGTTTTGGCTTCAGGTTCTCCATCAAATCATCCTCTCGATCTATTTTTATTCAACATCAATTATAAACTCTTTTATTATACCTTCAAGTAAACCGGAATTTATGGAAGCGTTCTCTGAATTACCGAGTCCGTTCAAAATAGGAAACGTATGTTTTTCGGTATCCTTTATCATTTCAATCATGGTTTGAATGTCTATGTTTCGTTTCTTCGGCGTAACAATGGAATTCAAATCATTCAAAATAAAACGATAAACACTTTCCGGAATCATTCCGAGACTTCTTGATATGAACAATTCCATCCTTAAAGACAACACCATGGCATCGACATACTCCATTCTGAGACCGGTAGCGCTTTGTATTATGTTCGCGAAATATTCTCCCGGAAATATTATTTTACCTTTGCCCGCTTCTTTTATCCTTAAATAATTGGTTTCCCTTATCATTTCATACAGAAGACAGCTATCTACGTTTTCACCTGTCAAAGTGCTTAAAGATTTCTTGACGAGATGAAAAAACTTTTCCTCGCATGATATCGAAACAGAAAACGGTATTATATGAGATTTTCTTATCATTTCGATTGAAAAAGATTTCAGCAATTCCGGGATTATTATGATCTTGTCGGCACTTCCGTTAACACTCAGTCTGTCTTTTTTTCTGTCGAAATTCAGATAAAACAGGTTTTTATAAAATCCGGTCATCTGTGCAGAAAGTGTTGTCGGAATCAAAGTCAGTCCACAACCGGGAAAAGAAGTGCATACGGAATAACCCACGAGATCGAACAACGAACCGCCCCCAAAAACAACCACATTTTCCGGGGCGGATTTTAAACTTTGAAAAACAGTGTATAATTCAAAAACTCTGTCAATGGATTTACATCTTTCTCCACCGAAAACGGGATAGAATTTCGACAGGTACTCATTGAATTCCGGGAAAGCCAACTTCATCTTCGTATCGACGAAAAACAAAGTGTCCTTACTCTCTAAGAATTCTTCAAAAAAACCATCCATACCACTTTCACTGAAAAATAAAATCGAAAGTTTTTTTTTTCGGCATGAGTCAAAGACATTAATTCTTTCATTTTAATATTTATTACTCAGCGCCAATTTTTTTAAAAGTTTTACGGCATTCTGTACATCCGAATATGAAACCATTTCATGCGGACTGTGAACATATCTGCATGGTATGGACAGCGTACCGGATTTAATTCCCGCACCTGTCATCTGATAACCTGCCGCATTGGTGCCACCGAAAATCAGTACTTCCATCTGATATGGAATGCCCTCTGATTTAGCTGCGTCGATGAGTGCGTTTACGACTTTTTCATCTGATATGGAGGCTTTGTCTTTAACCTTAATCGCAGGACCGTTTCCGAGATTTATATCCATTCTTTTGAATGTTTTAGGCGTATCCGAATATGCCGTGACATCTATCGCCACAGCCATGTCAGGTTTTATATCGAATGCGGCAACACTCGCACCGACCAGGCCCACTTCTTCCTGTACGGAAAAAACACCGTAAAGGTCGTTTTCGGGCTGTCTGATTTCCTTGAAAACCTGTATTATTATGGCACATGCAATTCTGTCGTCAAGTGATTTGGATACTATTTTATCTTCAAATTCGCAATAACCCGCATTGTATGTTCCGAACATACCTATGTGTACTTTAGAAAGCGCTTCGGCTTTTGAATTTACCCCTATATCCACAAAAAGGTTGTCAAAAGAAGGTTTTGAGTAGTTGTCGGTCAATTCTTTGGCAGTCTCGCCTTCCATCGAAACTATGCCAATGGTACCGTTGAATCTTATCGTTGTTCCCAGAAGCATTAGAGGATTCACTCCGCCCACGGGGTCTATCCTTAAAAAACCTTTTTCATCAATGTTGGTTATAACCACACCTATCTCATCGGCATGACCGTCGAGCAGTAATTTTTTCGGATTTTCGGCGTAGCCTTTCTTCCATACTATCAAATTGCCGACACTGTCAAATCTGTAACCGTCTATATAATTTTCAAGTTCAGCCAGTATGACTTTCAACACGGGTAATTCCCTACCGCTGGGTGCAGAAATCTCGGCAATTTTTTTAATCAATTCTTTCATTTCCATCCCTCCACTGCATTTATGTAATCGTCGCTACAAACAACTTTTGTTGCCAACTCGACAACGTATGAAAAATCACTTTTCGATATAACGGATACCGGTGAATGTATATATCTCGACGGAACATTTATAACCGCACCGGGAACTCCGAAATAAGTTCTTGCCGCACGGGTTGCGTCTGTTCCTCCAACAGTTCTTCCCTTCATCTGATAGGGGATTTGATTCGTTTCCGCGGTCTTCCTCACAGAATTGAAAAGCAATTCGTTTATGACGTAGCCGCTCTGCAGATAACTCAAAGCAGGACCGTTATCAAGGTGCGTGGACCATCTTTCCTCTTTCAGTTCCGGATTGTCCCCCGCTGTAGTGCCCTCGAATACCAGTAAAGCATTAGGCCGGACATGCTTTAATACGGCTCCGCTTCCTCTGAGGCCTATTTCTTCCTGAACTACGAATGCGAAATACAAATCGAAATTCTGTGGGGTAACTTTTTCTATAATCTCCATGAGAACCGCACATCCGGCTCTGTCGTCGAATGCTTTGCCCACATATCTGTTCTCATATTCTTCAAATGGTGAGTAGAAATGTACGTAATCTCCCAATTCCACCTGTTTCTCGGCTTCTTCTTTTGTATTGCAACCGATTTCAACTCTGATGCTATTCCATTTGGGGGGGGTGGAGAAATCTTCTTTCTGAAGATGAATGGCCTTGTATCCGATCACACCGTTTAGCGACTTTTCGCCTACGACAACTCTTTTTCCCAACAGCACTCTCGGGTCTACTCCGCCGACAGGTTGTACGGCGAGTCTTCCGTCGGATTCTATTGAAGTCACCATCAACCCGACTTCATCAGTGTGTGCCATGAGCAGGAGCTTTTTCGCATCGGTTTTACCGCATTTTTTTATCGCAATCAGATTACCTATCGGATCTTCTATAATGGTATCCACTTTGGATTCAATTATTTTTTTTATATGTTCCCTGACTGCTTTTTCATTTCCGGAAGCTCCGTTCAATTCGCATAAATCCTTGAGGTATTTGCTCATACAGACTTCTCCTCCTTTACATCATAATCAAGAGAAGAAACGAATTCCGCAAGCAGCCTTCCTGTTTCTTCGACATCTTTCACACTTATCATCTCATATGGGTTATGCATGTATCTCTGCGGAATGGATATCAACCCTACAGCTATTCCGTCAAGCTGTATCTGATCTGCATCAGTGCCCGTTCTTCCGGGAGCCGCATCTTTCTGTATGGCTATGCCGGCTTTTTCCGCGGCCGACGCCAATTTTTTCGATATTTCCCTTGGAATGACAGGACCGTATGTTATGACAGGTCCTTTGCCCACTTCAATTTTAGAATAATTTTCTGTATTCTCATTTCCGTGCGTGACATCAACGGCAATGGCATAATCCGGGTCTATGCTAAAAGCAGCTGTTTTTGCGCCAAAAGCACCAATTTCCTCCCTTGAAGAAAACACTGCATACACATCGTACTCATGCCTGATTTTTGAAAGCTTCTGAAGGGCTATTATGGAGGCAACACAGCTTGCCCTGTCGTCAAGCGTCTTACCGTAAAGATTTTTACCAATTTCAACTGCCGGGGCATCGAAAGTTACGAAATCACCTACGGAGATTTTTGAAACATCCGACATAGAAACATCCACAAACAGTTCATCGAAAGTCGATATTTTCGCTCTGGTTTCCGCAGTCTGCAAATGAGGCGCGAGCATACCCACCACACCTCTGAGCACTTCGCCCGATCTTGTGTGAATGTTTACCTTCTGCGACGGCAGCAATTTGGGATCCACCCCGATTCCTTCCAGCCTTAAAAAACCTCCGTCCGTTATCTTTGATACCAGCATGCATACTTCGTCCATATGCGTGGAAAACATGACTTTCCCCCTGGAATTTCCTTTTTTCAAAGCTATCAGATTTCCGCTGCTGTCTTCATAGACTTCGTCAGAGAAACCTTCCAGCATATCGGTAATTTCCTTTCTGACTTCTTTCTCTCTGCCAGGAGGTCCATATGATGCTGAGAGCCTCACCAACATTTCTTTAGCACTGAGATTCAATGCAATCCCCCTCTCAATTTTTTAAATAATCTTTTATAAATTCGACGTTAACAACCGGCTCCAGAGACAATCTTCCGTTCTTTATAACACAAAGCGCCAGTCCGTCACTGGAAATCGAATTGCTGTAAACACTGCCTATCTGAAGCAAGTTCGGATGCATATTCATCGCGAGGATGTAGGAATTCTCCGGATCGTAATTACCGACCTTTACGGTTCCCTTTATGTCACCGAACACTATTAAATTTCCGAATCCGTGTATTTCGGCACCAAGATTGACATTCCCTACTATTATTATGTCCCCGTCATGTTCTATAACCTGCCCGGAACGTACCGAACTGAAAATCAGCCTCGATTTTTTCAGGTTGCCTTCACTTTCTTTTTGCGGCAATTCTTCTTTTTTTAAACCATCTTTCACCAAGCTGAGCTGACTTTTCGAAATCGGTTTCTTCGAAGGCTTGTCGAAATATATTGCTTCCATTTTTATGTTTTTTTCCATAAAGTTCTGGACCAGATAGGGAATCAAATCGGACTGCTCGATACCATTTTCGAGTACCACGCTGATACATATTCCCTCTTCTATGAAAGAATGTATACTGCGTATTTTTTCTTCGAGAAGAAGTTTCAGCTCTTCGGATGTGGTGTTTTTCTCAATCCACAAAAACAGTTTTTCACCGTCAAAACGAAAGTCAAGCATGTTTTACACCTCTGGAATTCTTTACTGATTATATCATAATAATTTTTAAGAAAAATACTTACAGCTTCAATTTTCCATCCGTACAAGAGCGAACATGATAGCAGCTGAGTGTACGGATAATATTTTATATTTAATACTATCTTAGATATTCAAATATGATAAAATCGTACATACATATAATTTAAGGGGAGTGGTACGAATGATCAGAGTTGTGTCTTGGGGCCTGGGAGCCATGGGATCCGGAATAGTCAGGAATCTTTTGAACAAAGAAGGAATAGAAATCGTCGGGGGGATTGACCTCAGAAGCGAGTTAATAGGTAAAGATCTTGGTGAGCATGTCGGATGTGGAAAGGCGGGGATTGAAATTTCCGATGAAGTTGACCGTGTCCTGGATGAGACTAATCCGGATATAGTCGTAATAGCCACACATTCTTTTGTCCCTGTTGTTTTCCCGCAGATAGTAAAATGCATAAAAAAACATATCAACGTGATAACGATTGCGGAAGAAATGGCATACCCCTATACGTGCTATCCGGAAGAAACCGGTATAATAGACAGCCTCGCGAAAAAATACGGTGTCACCGTTCTCGGTACCGGAATTAATCCCGGATTTGTACTCGATCAGCTTATTCTAAACATGACGGGAGCCTGCCTGTCGGTTAAAAAGATAAAGGCACAGAGGGTAAACGATTTGTCGCCGTTCGGGAAAACGGTTATGGAAACGCAAGGCGTGGGAGCGACTCCGCAGGAATTCGAAGACGGACTCAAATCCGGTGCCATAGTAGGTCATATCGGATTCCAGCAATCAATAGCGATGATAGCCGATTATCTGGGATGGGAAATCGATTCCATAGAAGAAGAGAGAGAGGCGATAATTTCCAGTACTTACAGGGAGACTCCGGTGGTTAAAGTCGAACCCGGAATGGTAGCTGGCTGCAGACATATAGGCAGGGGAATAAGGAACGGTGAAGTGCTTATAGAGCTTATTCATCCGCAGCAGATACATCCTGAAGTCGAAGACGTGGATACCGGAGATTACATATGGATTGAAGGCGATCCGAACATTTCTCTCTCCATAAAGCCCGAAATTCCCGGGGGAAAAGGAACTATGGCTGCCGCCTCCAACATGATACCGATTGTTGTGGACTGGGAAGCCGGACTGTATTCGATGGCGGATCTGCCCGTTCCGATATGCCTCGTCGAAAAAGAATGAAAAAGTGAAGTGATATCTGATGAACGAGGCGAAAAAAGGAGATTTTGTTAAAATTCATAATATAGTGCTTGAAAGTTCTCAAAGAGCTCCGAATGTTCCCGAAGACACACAAAAAGTTCCTCTTGAAATGTGGGTTAACGGTTTTTTGCTTTCGGAAACGGCGGAAACGGGAGATTGTGTCGAAATAGAGACATTTGCGGGGAGAAGGGTAACCGGGGAAATGGTTGAGGTCAATCCCGGATTTTTCCACACATTCGGACAGCCGGTGAAAGAATTGCTCAGAGTCGGTATTGAGGCTAAGAAAATCATTAAAGATTATAATGCCAGGAATGATATGCCATGAAAGATTTATCTTACAAATCAGTTATGGCGCGAAAGAGCGAGATCATGAAGCAAGCGGTCGGCATAGATTATGAAAATTATGAAATAGAAGGTATTGCTTTCGACTATGAAAGAATGATGAAAGAAGTCGGTTATTCGTTGGAGGAAATAAAAACGATTCAAAAAGAAACCTGCGTGGGAAGCACACCGCTTGTTGAGCTGAAAAATATCAATTCTCTGATAAAAGCGATTTCGAAACCCGGAAAGGGAGCCAGGGTATTTTTGAAAGACGAAGCTGCCAATCCTTCCGGAAGTTTTAAAGACAGAAGAGCTTCCGTAAGTGTTTATCAGGCTCAGAAATTCGGATACAAAGGGGTAATAGCTGCCACAAGCGGTAATTATGGTGCAGGCGTTGCATCACAGGCGGCAAAGAGGGGACTGAACTGCATAATAGTACAGGAAACTTTTGACAGCAAAAAAAACGGACAGCCGGAAATAATAGAGAAAGCAAGGGCTTGCGAATACTATGGTGCAGAAGTTGTGCAGCTCACTGTCGGACCCGAATTGTTTTACTATTTTTTGCTCTTGCTTGAAGAGACCGGGTATTTTAATGCCTCGCTGTATACTCCGTTTGGTATAGCGGGTGTGGAAACTCTCGGTTCGGAGATTGCCGGCCAAATGAAGGAAATAACGGGGAAAGAGCCCGATTACGTAGTGGTAACCCATGCCGGAGGCGGAAACCTTACCGGGACTGCAAGAGGCTTGAAGAAAGTTGGTGCGCATAGTACGAAAGTTATAGGTGCGAGTGTTGATCTTTTCGGGCTGCATATGGCAAGTGATGGCGATTTCAACAGAAAATCATTCACCACCGGACATACGGGATTCGGAATACCATTCGCGACTTTTCCGGACAGATCCGATGTCCCCAGAAACGCCGCGAGGGCATTGAGATACATGGACGATTATCTGCTGGTAACTCAGGGGGAAGTGTTTTATGTTACGGAATTACTGGCACAGCTTGAAGGTTTGCTGAGAGGACCGGCAGGAAACACATCGCTTTGCGCCGCCATAAGTCTTGCGACAACCATGGATTCTGACAAGACAATAGTCGTTCAGGAAACAGAATACACAGGTGCGGGCAAGTCACCTTACCCACAGCTCAATTTCGCAAAATCCAACGGTGTGGAGATAATAACAGGTAATCCTTCAGAAAGCATACCGGGGAAAAATATCGTGATACCGGAATCGCCCGGAATGATAAGGGCAAAACGATACTCTCTCGAGTCTTTGAGAATTTCCTACATAAATCAAGCCAAAAAGGCATATTGCAAAACGGAATTTTCGGAAATCGAAAAAACCTTCATTTCCGAAGATATAAAAGAGAATTTTGACGATGTGGTAAAAGAATGAATAGCTGATTCCCAAAAATATGCAGGTTGGTCACATCAGCCTGTACACAGCAACGAAAAAAGCGATGACTAAAACGTATATCTTCACTATATTCGATATGTTGAACAAACTGCTCGGGAAAAATCCGGGCAGTTTTTTTATCGCGATTAATCCTAAAAATAAACCTGCCGGTATCAATATGAGGAAATAACCTGCTTCGAAGAATGAAGGTGTTATATTAAGCGTGTTTTTCACACCTGTCAGTATTATAAAAAACGATGGAATTGAAATCGATATGTATTTCAAAGTGTCTGCTTTTTCAAAACCCTTGAACGATGTTTTTGAAAGGATAACTATGAATATCCTTCCCAGATAGGCTACCGTACCGAAAGCAGCGGCAATAGAAATATACTTGAAATAATACGGCAGATTATCAAATATTAATTTTTTTTCGGCAAATCCGGCGAGAAATGGAATGCCCATAATCGATAAAAATGATATCGAAAAAAGTATCAGAACCGAAAAGTGTATTCTCCTGTCGCTTGAATATATCTTTTCGAGATTTCGCGTTTTGAATTTGTCATAGAGCAAACCCATCGTTAAAAACAGCGAAGATTTGAACAACGCGTGGCAGAAAGCATATTCCAACGCTCCGGCGTAGAGTCCCGTAAGAATGTATCCGACTTGCGACATAGTGCTGAAAGCAAGTATAAGCTTTATGTCTTTTTGTAACAAAGCCAGTACTATTCCGGCGAACAGAGATACGACTCCTATAACCAGTATGTATTCTCTTAAAAAAGAGTGTTCGAACATGAATTTCGTCCTTATAAGACAGAAAATGCCGGCTTTTACTATAACTGCCGACAAAATAGCCGAAACCGGTATTTCGGATTCGGAATGGGCAGATGGAAGCCACATGCTAAACATAAAAGCGCCTGATTTTATGAGGAATGCCGTCAATATGAATATGAGCGCCATATCGTTTATTTTTCCCGAAGAGAGAAGCAGGTCGATGTTCAGCGTACCTTGTGTACGGTATATGATCGCAATTCCCAAAAGATAAAAATTGAAACCCACCGCACTCAAAATCATATACTTCAGACTTGCCCAGATTTGACGGTTTCTGAGCTTTGAAGAGATCAGAAGATACGAAATCAGCGAGATCAATTCGAGGCAAACATAAATATTGAAGAGATCATTCGATATAAACAGATTTAAAAGTGTGCCGTATACCAATTCCAGCAAGAAAAAAAATTTGTCGTCGTATTTCTTGCTTTCCGAATAAAGCAAAACCGATATGAAAACTATGGAGGATGAAAGTATGAAATAAACCGATTCAACGTTCAGTTTGATCTGTATGCCGTTGTATTTTGTCCATCCACCGAAAACAGCACTCACAACAACATCGCTTTTCAGAAAAAACAGGACTAAGAATATTGTCAGCGTCGATCCTACGTGAAAAAGGGCTATTGCTTTGCTTTTCCTGGCGAAAAAAAGCGACAAAAATGGAATTGCAAACTGCATCAGAGAAAATACTTGTAAAAGTTGGGGGCTAATCGACATTCTCTCTCTCTCTTTCAACGAGAATTTCCACTTTATCCTCGTCTATCGAATGGAATCTTTTGGAAATAAGCATGACAAAAACCAATGACAGTGACTGTGTGGCGAAACCGATAACCACCGAAGTTATCACGAGAGCCTGCGGCAAAGGATCCGATAAATTTAATGCCGCATTCAACATGTTTTCTTCCGTTATTATAGGGGGTATGGCGCTGTCCCCCATAACGGAAAATATGAAAAAACCTATCACTCCGGTATTCATGACACCCAGCATCAACAGTTTCTTTATGAGATTTTTCTGAGTAATTATGCCGAATAAACCGGAAAAAATAACACAAAAAATAAATATACCCATTACCATATTCTGATCGAAGTTCATTTTATCGAATACAGCTTATCCAAAATCACGTCTTTCATTATTCTCAATTTTCTATCCGTTTCCGCTTTTGAGTCCGAGAAAGAATAAATATACAGCTTGATTTTCGGTTCGGTTCCGGAAGGTCTGAGAGCATACCACGATCCGTCGTCAAGCGTGAATTTCAGCGCATTTGTTCTCGGGACTGCGATTTTCTCCTGGTCCAGGAAATCTATCTTTTCCACGATTTTTATTTTACCGAACTCATCCGGGGAATCCTCTCTGTAAGACGCCATCATTCTTTCTATTCTTTTCTGACCCTCTATGCCTTCAAGTACTATTGACAGATTGTTTTCGCCGTGAATACCGTATTTTATATAAATTCTGTCAAGCGCATCAAGCAGCGTCATACCTTTTTTACGGTAGTATGCTGCAGCTTCGGCAAGCAGCATGGAAGAACTTACGGCATCTTTATCCCTTACGGAAGTGCCGTATACGAACCCTATGCTCTCTTCGTAACCGAATATGAAATCGTATTCATGTGTGATATCGTATTCGTTTGCTTTACCGCAAATATTCTTGAAACCGGTAAGGGATTCGATGGTTTTAACACCGTAATTATCTGCGATTTTTGCTCCCAAATCATCGGTGACTATCGATTTGACTATAACGGGATTTTCCGGAAGATTCCTTTTTTTCATTCTCGATTTCAATATGTACTGGACTAATAACGCTCCCGTCTGGTTTCCGGTAAGTGGTACGTACTCATCATCGTTATTTTTTACCATCACTGCCAATCGGTCACAATCCGGATCCGTAGCTATTAAAATATCCGCATTTTTTTTCCTTCCAAGTTTTATGGCGTATTCAAAGGCTTTGACGTCTTCGGGATTCGGATATCCTACCGTTTTAAAATCCGGATCGGCATTTTCCTGTTCCGGAACCACAAAAACGTTTTTAAAACCTCTTTCGGCTAAAACCCTTCTGACAGGGACGTTACCGGTTCCGTTGAGAGGTGAGTAGACTATTGTCACATTTTTATCGATATCCTCGTCTCTCAATGCAAGCGACTTAACCGATTCTATGTAAAGATCATCGATCTCTTTTCCGATATAATGCAGCAGACCTCTGTCAAGGGCTTCCTGTTCGGGCATTATGACAATTTCCCTGAAATCCTTTATTTTCGAGATTTTTTCGGTAATTTTATCCGCCATATCCGATAATATCTGGGATCCTTCCTCCCAATAAACTTTGAATCCATTGTAATCTCTGGGGTTATGGCTTGCGGTTACCACAATTCCGGATATCGCATTCAACCTTCTGACAGCATAGGAAAGTTCCGGTGTCGGTCTCATGCCTTCGAAAAGATATGCGTTGATTCCGTTTTCGCATAAAACGCATGCGGAAATTCTTGCGAATTCCGAAGAAAAATGACGGCAATCATATGCTATGACAACTCCTCTTTTTTTTGCGTCCTCTCCGTACTCGCATATTACATCTGCCAATCCTTTAGCGGCTCTGGAGACTATATACCTGTTCATCCTGTTCGTTCCGGCCCCTATTTTCCCACGTAATCCGGCTGTTCCGAATTCAAGCTCTTTATAAAATCTCTCCTGAATTTCAGCATCGTCATTTTGTATTGATATGAGCTCGCTTTTGGTCTTATCATCGAAGAATTCGTCATTTAACCAGTATTCAAATATTTTTTTGTAATTCACAAAATTCCCTCCCTTCGATTTGGAAAAAGTATACATTATCGGATAAACACTGTCAACATTTGAAATCGATTTTAACATTTAAAATACCTTTTACGTTGATTTACTTTCGGGTTTTATCCGATACTCAAAATCATATTATGAATATTGTGATTAGAAGAAAATGGATAATGTTAAAATTCCACCACAAAGTAAACATATATAAACAATAAACGATTTATGCGCGGTATCCGGAAATGACATTCAAAAACGATTACACCGGAATATCCGTTATATTTTTACGATTACATAATAAATATGTGGTAATAGGTTTATACACACTCCTTGACCAATATTTGTTCACCGTGTTATAATGATTTAGCCTTAATTCAGGCATTACATTTCTTAAGGAGGGCGATTTTTGTGAAGAAGTTTCTCGTTTTAATTCTGATTGGTTTCTTTTCAGTTTGTTTGTTTGCCGACGCTCCGTTCCACATAGGTATAGTTACCGGAACGGTATCGCAGAGTGAAGACGATTTACGTGGTGCTGAACAACTCATCAAAGAGTATGGTGACGCGAGTGAAGGTGGATATATTGTCCATGTTACTTACCCCGATAACTTCATGCAGGAAATGGATACGACAATTGCTCAGATAGCAGGACTTGCGGATGATCCGCTGATGAAAGCAATAGTCGTAAACCAGGCCGTTCCTGGAACTGTAGCCGCTTTCAGGAAAGTCAGAGAAATGAGGCCCGATATACTTCTGCTCGGATCTCCGCACGAAGACCCTGGAATGGTAGCCGATTCTTTCGATCTGGCGATCAATCCCGACAATTTTGCGAGAGGGTATCTCATTATACTCGCCGCCAAAAGGCTGGGAGCAAAGAAATTCATGCATATTTCATTCCCGAGACACATGAGCTACGAACTTCTCTCGACCAGAAGGGACATAATGAGGGAAGCATGTAAAGACCTGGGAATTGAATTCATAGACATGGGGTCTCCCGATCCGACAAGTGACATAGGTATAGCCGGGGCACAGCAGTTCATACTCGAAAAAGTTCCAGCATGGCTTGAACAGTACGGTCCTAACACAGCTTTCTTCTGTACGAACGATGCGCATACCGAACCTCTTTTAAAGAGAGTCGCGGAACTCGGCGGATACTTCATAGAAGCCGATCTGCCTTCTCCTACAATGGGATATCCGGGTGCTTTGGGAGTAACTTTCACCGAAGAAGAAAAGGGTAACTGGCCTGCAATTCTTAAAAAAGTGGAAGATGAAGTAATAGCGAGGGGCGGAGCAAACAGAATGGGAACATGGGCATTCTCTTTTGGTTTCACGACTTCCGCCGCTTTGGGAGAACATGCCAAGAGATGTGTTGAAGGTACTTCTGAAATCACAGATTTTGATGATGTTTTCGAAGCATATATGAAATATACTCCCGGAGCAGGCTGGAACGGAAGCCTTTATCTTGATCCCGATGGAGTGGAAATAGAGAATTACATGCTGATATATCAGGATACATATGTATTCAATCCGTATACTTCCGGCGGATTCCTCGGAATGACGGATGTAGTTGTCCCTGAAAAATACTTCAGTATCAATAAATAGTTTAAAAACAAAATTCGGTAAAGGGAAAGGGGACTTGAGTCCCCTTTCTCACGATAAAGAGGTGTTTTAGAATGGCTTCTGAAGAAATATTACTTAAAATGGAAGGTATTAAAAAGGATTTTTTCGGAAATCAGGTACTGACAGATGTGAATCTGACTCTCAAAAAAGGGCATATACTGGGTCTGGTCGGAGAAAACGGCGCAGGGAAATCCACTTTGATGAAAATTCTTTTCGGACTCGGTGTCATACACGAAACAGGGGGATATGAAGGCAAAATAATATTCAACGGCAGGGAAGTAAAGTTCATGTCGCCTTTTGAAGCTCTTGATGCCGGAATAGGGATGGTTCACCAGGAATTCATGCTGATACCCGGTTTTAACGCGAGTGAAAATATACTGCTGAACAGAGAAGTGACTAAAGATAACTTTCTGATGGAAGTATTCGGCGACAGGATGAGTACTTTGGACAGAGAGATCATGCGTGAAAGATCGGAGAAGGCTATTGAAAGAATAGGGGTTGCATTGGATACGGAAACGCTGGTATCCGAAATGCCTGTAGGGCACAAGCAGTTTACCGAAATTGCCCGTGAAATTGACAGAGAATCCACAAAACTCCTGGTTTTGGATGAGCCGACTGCCGTTCTAACCGAAACGGAAGCTGAAGTAATGCTTAAATCCGCAAAAAAACTCGCTTCGGAGGGATTGGCTATTATATTTATTTCTCACAGGTTGAAAGAAATCATGCAAATCTGTGACGATATAGTTGTTCTGAGAGATGGCCATCTGGTTAAAGAAACACCTGTAGGGGAAACCAACCCCGAAATGATAACCGAATGGATGGTCGGAAAAGATATTAAAAAAATCGATGCTTCCGATATGAATAGAGAAAATTATAAAAAAGAAGAAATAGTTTTAAAGGTCAAAAATCTTTGGGTGGATATGCCTGGAGAACACGTAAAAAGTGTTTCTTTCGAGGTCAGCAAGGGCGAGATTTTTGGAATCGGAGGTCTCGCCGGACAGGGGAAGCTGGGTATAGCAAATGGAATCATGGGACTGTTTCCTGCGGGAGGGGAGATAGAATTCGAAGGAAACAAACTTCCTTTGAATGACCCTCTTGCCGTTATAAAATCGGGACTCGCATTTGTATCTGAAGACAGAAGAGATGTCGGATTGCTTCTTGAAGAGCCGATTGCCTGGAATATCGCATTTACGGTGATGCAGACGCAGGAAAAGTATCTCAGACGTTTTTTTGGAGGCCTTGTAAAATGGAGGGATGATAAGGCTATAAAAAAACTCGCCCAGGAATACATAGATCTTCTTGAAATAAAATGCACCGGTCCTCATCAACTTGCGAAAGAGTTGTCGGGTGGCAATCAGCAGAAAGTCTGTCTTGCCAAGGCATTTGCCACCACACCTAAATTTCTTTTTGTTTCCGAACCGACAAGGGGAATAGATGTCGGTGCGAAAAAACTGGTTCTGGATACGCTCAAGAAATACAACATGCAATCCGGAACCACAATAGTAATCGCTTCTTCCGAACTTGAAGAATTACGTTCTATCAGTGACCGAATAGCCATAGTCGCAGAAGGAAAAATAGCGGGTATTCTTCCGCCGACTGCAAGCCGAAAAGAATTCGGTGCATTGATGATAGAAGCTTAATTTAGTAAAAGAGGGTGGCAAAAAGTGGAGAGAATAAAGACATTCATAGAGAATGCGGGATGGCCCCGACTTATAATAGGTTTGTTTTTGTTTGTTTTGTTCATAATGGCTCCTTTCGTGAATGTAAACATATTCACATCCTTAAGCGATGTCATTGTCAGGTTCGGCATGTGGGGGATTCTCGTCCTCGCTATGGTACCGATGGTTCAAACCGGTTGCGGGCTCAATTTCGGTATTCCTCTCGGAATAATCGCCGGCTTGCTCGGAGCGGTAACGAGTATTGAGCTTCAGACGACGGGTATACTCGGTTTGTTCACCGCAATCGGAATTGCCGTTCCCATAGCGGCCGTTCTTGGTTGGGGCTACGGATTACTTCTCAACCGCGTCAAAGGCGGAGAGATGACGATAGCACTTTATGTCGGCTTTTCTTCCGTAGCTTTCATGTCTATGATGTGGCTTCTATTGCCTTATAAAAGCCAGGATATGATATGGGCATACGGCGGTCAGGGATTACGAACAACCATCAGTGTTGAAAATTACTGGTTCCATTCACTTAATGATTTTCTGGCGATAAACATAGGGGAACACTTTTATTTCCCGACAGGAATGATCATTTTCTTTGGGGTGATGTGTTTCCTGATATGGGCACTTTTCAGAACGAAAACCGGAACGGCTATGACGGCTGTGGGTTCAAACCCCGAATATGCAAGAGCTTCCGGTGTTAACATCGATAAGATGCGTACCATATCGGTAATCATTTCAACTATTTTGGGAGCTGTTGGTATAATAGTATACGAACAGTCTTTCGGGTTCATTCAGCTGTATTTAGGACCCTTTTGGATGGGATTTCCGGCTGTAGCCGGAATACTATTAGGCGGCGCTTCGGTGCATAAGGCAACCATAGTAAACGTTATAATAGGTACGTTTCTCTTTCAGGGAATATTGACGATGACACCGTCAGTTATAAATAATATCATTCAAACCGATATGTCCGAAACTATAAGGATTATAGTCTCAAACGGTTTGATACTTTATGCTCTGACCAGAACGGTCAGGACAAAGAGTGCGAAGGTGAAAATATGAACAAAAATCTTTCCAAAACATTGATAAACAATGCAGTTCCGATAATGTTCATAGTTTTAAGCATCCTTGCGATACCGCTTTCCGGACTTTCCGGAACATATCTAATACAGGAAATGCTCACGAGGCTCGCAAGATATCTTTTTTTGGTACTGTCTCTTTTAATTCCGATAATAGCCGGAATGGGTCTGAATTTCGGTATAGTACTGGGGGCCATGGCAGGGCAGATAGGATTGATATTCGTCACGGATTGGGCAATTGTCGGTTTATCCGGTATGTTCCTCGCCATGATAATCTCGATGCCTCTGGCGGTTCTGCTTGGTTGGGTTGCGGGAATTGCGCTGAATCATGCGAAGGGTAGAGAAATGGTGACATCGTATATTCTCGGATTCTTCATAAACGGTGTATACCAGCTTGTAGTTCTTTACGGAATGGGCAAGATAATTCCTATTTCGAGCAACAAAATGCTTCTTCCCAGGGGTTATGGGATAAGAAATGCCATCGACCTTGAACCCATGCGAGGCAGCCTGGACAATCTCATACCGCTTCAGATAGGTGATATAAAAGTTCCTGTCGCGACTTTTCTGCTTGTCGCCGCTCTCTGTATTTTCATAATATGGTTCAGAAAAACTAAACTCGGTCAGGATATGCGCGCCGTGGGTCAGGATATGGAAGTTGCGGCAAATGCGGGGATTCCAGTTGAAAAGACTCGTGTTATTTCTATCATTATTTCAACCGTTCTCGCCTGCATCGGGCAGATTATATTCCTTCAGAACATAGGAACTATGAACACCTATAACAGCCATGAGCAAATAGGAATGTTTTCAATAGCGGCTCTGCTTGTCGGAGGAGCATCAGTTGTAAAAGCCACGATTCCGAATGCTTTTGTCGGTATAATATTGTTCCATATAATGTTCGTGGTTTCTCCGAGAGCCGGAAAAACTCTTGTAGGTGATGCACAGATCGGAGAGTATTTCCGAGTCTTCATATCGTATGGAATAATAGCTCTGGCGTTGGTCTTGCATGCTTGGAGAGTTTACAAAGACAAAGAAAGGGCGAGGCTTATTTTCAGAGAGGCGAGCACTTCTGAAGCGAAAGGCAAGGAAGGTTGATTTTTATGAAGAGGAATATGATAAGAATTCTCATAGTCATAGGATTTGTTGTCGTTTCATTTTTGCTGTTCACTTTCGGCAAACAATACGAAATTTTAATCGACAACAAGACGGTTTCTCTCGACGGCACGGAATATCCGGCAGAATACACTATTAATTATTCATTTGATGGAGGCGAATACGAAGAACTGAAGATAAAGAAAAGGAAAAAGGCAAACGTGGTTGGTCCGAATCACTTTATTACCGTTGAATACACAGATGAAACGGGGGAAACCGTTTCGATGGAAAAACCATTCTCTCTCGGATTGAGCGAGGGAACGATTATAGTAAACCTGCCTGTTTTAATCGAAAGTAAAGATGGGTGGCTTGTAAGAGAGTAACAAAAAAACCTCCCCTGAAGGTAAACCGTTCGTACCTGGATGGTGAACTTTTTGGGGAGGTTTTTTTGATTTCCGTTAAAATATAAATACCTGTATCCGATTTAAAATCGGTATTTTTAGCTAAAAAACGAACACAAAGAATCGTCGAATTCTGCCATTTTTGATTATCCAAACAAGTTTTTCGGGTTGTTGAATGTGCATAAACAGTTATCGGAAAGCCGAAACAATAGAGAACGGTGTGTTGTCTTACAAGCAAGAAAACCTTAAATCATCTGCCGTTTTCGTAATTACCGGTTATATCTACGGAAAACTCTTTCAATTCTTCGGGTGTGAATTCTCCCATTATATTCAGTTCTATGCTTTCGTGCATGAACTGATAACTGTTGTAACCTTCGGGTATTTTATCTATTATCGAACCTGTAGCCATATCTTTCAACGATACTCCGTTCTTGGGGGAAATCATTACCAAACCGATAGGTTTCTCCACTTTGTCTTTAGCTATCGTTAAAAACAAGGCGAAAACATCCGAAAATTCTATCAAGTCAGATTTTGTTATGTTGAATTTATTTTCAATGTTTTTAATATAAAAACCGAATCTCTTATCAATTTCATCTGATAAAGAATCTTCAGGTGATTGGGCTGTATCGGTCGGAACAAGTGTCATCCCATCCGAAGCGTTTTCTTCAGTTTCTTCCGGAAAATCAGAATACCATTTAATTTGATTACCGAATGTCGAAACATCGGAATCATTCAAATTGTCGTAAAGCATTATGGACATATTTGTAGAACTTTCTCTCTCAATTCTTATGATTTGAAACGAATTTTGAAGAAATATCACTCTGAAAATCAGTTCCGGCCCCATTTTGATGAAACAATAATATGCCGGTATACCGGAATAATTTATTTCAGTCACATAAAATTCGGAATCGTTGTTCCCGAGTTTTTCGATAAAAACATCTTCGAGATCTTTTAAATCAACTTCTACTTGGGTTTTCATGCCATTCTGTACGATGAAACCTTTTTCGCCATTTCTGAACCAGGTTACATGATAAGGCATTTTCAAAGATACTATCTTGTCATAGCCGTTCCTTAGCACGAATTCATACCTGTACCTGATTCTTTCTCCGGTTTCCATAAAAATCCTCGTACCGTTTATACAGGTGTTTTTATAGGAATCGAGTATTTTGATTACGAATTCATTTAGATTTCCATTTTCATCTTTCGAAGAAAACTGCATGGTCCCCGATGTCAGCGAAATATTGGATATGTTTTCAACCGAATCAGGTGTGGAAAAAAAGGTAAGCGAAAAAATTAAAAAAAACAAAAACAACAAATTGCGATTCATCAAATCACCCTTGAATCATATATGAAAAAGAAAGAAAAATTATTCTTCGTCGTTAACCAGCTTGATTATCTTTTCCGTTTCGTTTTCTCTTTCTGCGGAAGCGGTATTTATGCCTTTCAACACAGGTTTCTCAGAACTTGCCGAAGATACCATCATTTCAACACTCTTATCAACTATCATTCTATATCTCATATCTATATTTTTAAAATCCATGTAAGCTTTGGTGCCGAAAAAAGATAAAGTTATTGCCGCAAAACCTACAGCTATCTGCATGGGCAAAGCCTTTTTTCTTCTGATCTTCTTTATGAATTTATCTTTACCAATCATACTCGAAGTGAAAGATGATTTGGTTTTTTGAAAAGATATGGCTTTTTTGTAAGATCTGAAAGAAGCCGAACAAGAATCGCAAGCCATCAGATGTTCCCTGAAATTTTTAATCTCTTCGGCAGTTAATTCGTTGTCAAAATATCTATCCATCATTTCCTCATAAAATTCATCGCAACCCATGAAAGCCCCCTTGTATTCGATCAATCTATTCCGTATTTTTGAAGCAGGTTTCTCAATTTCTTTCTTGCATAATGAATTCTGCTTTTCACAGTTCCCAAAGGTTTACCTACAATTCCGGATATCTCTTCATAATCCAGATTCTCGATATCTCTTAAAGTTATGAACAGTCTGTCTTCTTCAGATAACTTACCCAATATCTCCTCAAAAGATTCCATCTCATATTCCGATGCGATCTTCTGCTCTATGTTCTCCTCGGATACTGGTTCCTGAAAAGGTATCTCTTCATCTTCAAAATCCACTATCGTTTCCGATCTTTTACTGTACCTCTTCAGAAAATCCTTACATACGTTTACCGCTATCCTGTACAACCAAGTGGAAAACGCGGAGTCTCCTTTAAATCTCTTTACGCTTTTAAACACTCTCAGAAAAACTTCCTGTATAACATCTTCAACATCATCAGCATTAAGATAAGACCGAGCAATTCCTCCGACAATACCGGAATACTCATCATATAACTTTTCGTAAGCACTGATATCTTTTTTTTTCAGCGCATTTATAAATTTGTCCTCTGTCGTTCTTTTAGGGCGGTTTGATTCATCGTATCCCTTTTCGTTCCCCGAAAACACCAACTTACCCCCCTGCCCTTTTTTGACTCGTGATGTATCTGAAAAGTTCAAAAAGGACTGGAATTTATACATCAATAGATTATAACACAATGTATTTTTTATATTGAAATACAGAATAGCCGAAATATTGTTTATTTGGCGTTTAAAATGTTAAAATCAAGTATCGGAAGGAATTGGGGGGAAAGACTACGACTTACGATTTCATGTGCTGCCATGATTATCTGAAAAGTTTTGAAACTATACTTAAAAATGAAGATGTGGATTTGTTGTTATTCACCAGGATAGATGAGGAGAATGTTCATCATGTGTCGAGAATCGGTTATTCTTCCTTTTTTCCTCCTTTTATCGAGGAATACCTTGATTCCGGTATTTCTTCGGGTATGAAAGCGATAAACTCACCGGTGGTAAACGATCAGATACCGTTGATGAAAGCGAGAGGAAACAACTCGAATCCTTTGTGCGATCTTCTGATCGAAAAGAAATTTTTTTCGCAGCTGATGATTCCCATTGGAAGAATAGACGGAAGTTATTTTTTTGTAAGCCTTCTGAGTAAGTCATTCCCGTTTTCAAGAAGTCTGTTCAGCGATGTGGCGGCAAATATACAAAGAGAATTACCGCAGCTGTGCAGGGATTATGTAAGAAAGAAAAAAGAAACGTCCTATTATATAAAGGGGTTTCAAAAAATACTTCAGATGAAAAACGAGGAAACACTCGATCATATGTATCGCGTGGGAGCGTTTGGCAAGAAATTGGCGCTCGAAGTGTGGAATGTAGCCTCTAAAAACAATTATTACGATATTCTCAACACTCTCGATTGCGATACGCTTGAATATTTCGAACTGGCGGCGACGATTCACGATCTTGGTAAATTGGCGATTCCCGATGGAATAATAAAAAAACCAGGCAAACTAACTTCCATGGAATTTGAAATTATAAAAACACACCCGGAAAAGGGATTGGAAATCCTTGAAACGTCTTTCCCTGAACAAATATACAGAAAAGTTGAGATACTCAACATAGCGAAAATAGTAGTCAAAGAACATCACGAAAGGTTTGACGGCAGCGGTTATCCAAAAGGACTTATAGGTGAGCAATCAAGTATATTTTCAAGAATAGCATGTGTTTCCGATGTTTTCGATGCGATCGTGTCGGATAGAATATACAAGAAAGGGAAAAGTACGGAAGAAGCTATCAGGGAAATTACGGTTGATACGCGGGAGAAATTCGATCCGGTAGTAATCGAAGCTTTTTTAAATCTTGTGAAAAAAAATAAAATTTAAACACCGAATATTAAAAATAATCAGTTAATCAAAGTTATCCGCATATTCTTTTAAAATAAGCATCCTGTCTTGCGAACATCTTCCTTTCTTCATCTTTACCGTTAACGTGATCGTATCCGCATATGTGAAGCAATCCATGTATCAGCATATAGTAAAGTTCCTGCTCGGGAGTGTTGTTCCATTCGGTCGATTGCTTGAGTATTGTCTCCGTTGATATATATATCTCACCCAAATCAAGCATTTCTTCTTCAAAATCATCATCTGTTTCGAGAAAAGAGAAGCTCAGCACATCTGTCGGGGAATCTATACCGCGATATGCCCTGTTTATATCTTTTATCTTTTCATCGTTGACGAGTATGAGCGAAATTTCGTAATTGTCAGGTTCGAATTCTTCATCTATTATAGTTCTTATTATATGTTCCAGAAAATCCGCATTCGGCTCGATGAGATTCTGATCATTTGTAAAGTTGATTCTGATTTCACTTTTTTCCATAATTCTCTCCCTTTATCGACAATGACGATCCCTCTTCCTTCGGGTATTCTATTCTTTTATGTGACGACTTAACTATCACCCTTGTAAATTCCTGTATTATCGATTCAAGATCCTTAAGTGTCAGCCCGGAATCGTCAAGTTCTCTCTCTATATATATTTTATTCACGACATCGGTTATCATTTCGGATATTTTCTGAGGAGAAGGATTTTTAATGCTTTTTACGGCAGCTTCACAAGAATCTGCAAGCATGAGTATACCGGCTTCCTTAAAAAGAGGTTTGGGTCCATAATATCTGAATTGGTCTTCGGATATGTTTTCGGATTCTGCCTTGGCTTTGTGGTAGAAGTATTTCTGAACTCTCGTCCCATGATGCTGTACAATCAAATCTTCGAATAATATCGGTAAACGGTATTGCCTCGCAAGTTCAACACCGTATTTGACATGCTCCATTAAAATCAAATGACTCATGCTCGGATTTATATAATCGTGCGGATTATCCGCAGACTGGTTCTCCGTGAAGAATTCCGGTTTCTTTGTTTTCCCGATATCGTGAAAATATGCGCCGGTACGAACCAAAATAGGGTTGACACCTATTTTTTCCGCCGCAGATTCACTTAAATTTGACAACATGAAACTGTGGTAATAAGTTCCTGGAGCTGTCTGCATCATTTTTTTCAGGAGCGGATGGTTTAAATTGCCAAGTTCAAGCAATCCTATGTTTGAGTAAATTCTGCTTACCCATTCTATATAAGGAAGTAATCCTATTATGAGAATTGTGGAGACCAATGGAGTAACCGAAACGAGAATTAAATTCGTGATAGACTGTTTTTCCGAATTGGAGACCATCAACAGTAAAAATCCCAATAATTTGAAAAGGCTTATCATTATCGCTATTGCCGTAAATTCAATTCTTCTGTTTACCTTATCCGCCATTTGGGAAGTTAAGTATCCTACGAGTATCACGAGAATTGTGTAACCGGTGTGACTCGGAAATAAGAGCGGTATCAGCGAGGCAAAAAAAATACTCGAAGACTGTCCCGCTTTCTTTCCGAGTAAAACTGTTATAAGAGATACTCCAAGAAACACCGAAATGAGCTGAAAACCAAAATAATAGGATAGAGTTATGTTGATAAAAGAAACTATGAATACTATGAAATAATATGTCTGGTGATAGGATTTGTGTATCTTGAAAAATCTGTTCTTCTTTATTATGCCCTCACATATTATGAGTTCTATGAAAGTCAGAAAAGAAAAAGAAAAAAGAAATTTACCGAAATCGGCATTCCAGAAAAGAAAACAGCATACCGAAGACATTATCAGCGGTATTATAAGCAGATACCATTTTTCCGCAAAAAAAAGCTTTATTTTCGTCATCAAAGAAGAAATACCGAAAACGAGATTGTTTTTAGGCATATTCATTCCTTTTCTTCAAATTTCTCATAAGCGTTGATTATTTTTTTCACCAGAGGATGCCTTATCACATCTTTTGCGTGTAAATAACAGAAATTTATACCTTCGATGTTCTTTAAAATCGTTTCGCATTCCTTCAAACCGGATTTCACACCATTCTTAAGATCTATCTGAGTTACATCTCCTGTTATAACCACTTTGGAATAAAATCCTATTCTCGTGAGAAACATTTTCATCTGATGATGAGTTGTATTCTGAGCTTCATCGAGAATTATAAAGGAATTATTCAAGGTTCTTCCCCTCATATAAGCCAGGGGGGCAATTTCTATAATCTGTTTTTCTCTGAGATACTGGAATTTCTCGGGTGTGATCATCTCATACATGGCATCGAACAGAGGTCTGAGATAAGGATCGACTTTTTCTATGAGTCCGCCGGGAAGAAAACCGAGATTTTCTCCGGCCTCCACAGCGGGCCTTGTCAAAATTATTCTCTGGACGCTCCCCTTTTTAAGAGCTTCTACTGCCATGGCCACCGCAAGATAAGTTTTACCCGTACCGGCAGGGCCTATTGAAAAAACTATATCGTGTTTTTTAAGAGCTTCGATGTATTTTGCCTGACCTGGAGTTTTTGGGCTGACTTTCGCTTTTTTGAGCTGCAAATCCGGATTGGCTATTATCTCGTTCAAATTTTCTTCCGTATTCTCCTCTTCGGGCTTTATATCAGAATACTTGTCTATTATGTATCCGGTTTCAAATTCATCCGGAACATGCTTGGATTCGAGCATGGATATCAGTTCGGAAAATATTCCCTCTGCCGAATCCACGGAACTCTTTTCGTTTCCCTTTATCCATATTTCGTTACCGACCATGCTTATTTCAATATCAAAGATGTTCTTAATCTTCCTGAGAATCCTGTCATTTGTTCCGAATAGATAAATCGGATCTATCTGCCCGGGTAGTCTGACTTTGTTAATAATCGCGGACAAAAATACACCTCTTAATAATCATAATATTCTTTCATCACATCTTTCAATCCAAAATCAAGTTGCTGAATCTCAAGACCTGAAAGTTTCAAGTAATCTATCGCATATCCTTTGCGGTATTCTTCCTTATAGACTATTCTTTTCAAACCCGATGCTATTATCAGTTTTGCACAATCGATACACGGACTCATGGTTACATAAATAGTACCACCTTCGATGGATATCCCCACTCTCGAAGCATATGCAATCGCGTTTTGCTCCGCATGTATGGTTCTGATGCAACCACCGCGTTCCCTATCTATTATGCAGCCATATTCGTCGCATTGGCCAAGCGAAGCCGGAGCACCATTGTAGCCTATTGAAACGATTCTCGTATCCCTGACTATTACGGCCCCTATCTTTCCTCTGAGACAAGTGCTGCGCAAGCCGACTATTTCCGCTATAGACATATACATTTGATCAAAAGTGGGACGTGCCTGTAATTTATCGATTTTTTCCGTACAACCATATTCGAGCTGATCGTATTTGTCAATTATTTTCTTGAATTGATCCATTATTTTCCACCAATTCTTTGTTCTTGACCAGGAATTTCCCTTCCGAAATGGTAGTATCTACTTTCCCTCTGAGCTTCAAACCGTCGTACGGAGTGTAATCCACATTCATCTTCAGGGCTTCGGGTGAAACTTTCCATATGGTATCCGGATCGAATATGGTGATATCCGCGTCTGCTCCGGGTGTCAATGATCCTTTGAACGGATAAAGGCCGAATATCTTTGCGGGGTTGGTCGAAAATAAAGCTGTCAGCTGTTCCATGGTGAGCGGATTCTGTTCCAGCATCATCAAATTGTACATAAGTGAAAAACTCAATTCAACTCCGGGTAAGCCATTCGGCATATTCAGATAATCATCCTTGTATTTCATTTTTTCGTCACGGCTGAAAGGACAATGATCCGTACCAATTGAGTCTATGAGTCCCAGAGAAAGCATTTCTCTGAGCTTGAGCCTTTCATCTTCTTTTCTCAACGGAGGACATACGGTATACAAAGCGGAGTTCTCCCCTTTCAGGAATGCGTCGTTAAGATAAAAATAGTGGGGACAACTTTCCACGAAAATATTCTTGCCGAGATATTCGCTGAAGTGTTTCTTCAATTCGAGTACAGTATTTCCGCTTGATATGTGTGCGAGGTAAATTTTTCCTCCCGTTTCAACTGCCATCTGAGATACTCTTAATGCCGCCTCGGTCTCTGAAATCGTGGGATGCAGTTCAGGCAGCGAAGTGGAAGGAATCTTCCCGTCAACGGACCTTTTTATATAACTTTCCGTTTTATACTTTATAATTCCGTCGTTCTCGGCATGCACCATGACTGTCATATTTGTGCCTCGTGATGCCTTGAGAAGATCCATTATGTAACCGTCAGAAGTCATTCTGCCTGAAGAACTGTAAGTTGTGAAAGCCTTTATCGATTTTATCTTATTCCTTATCGCCAGTTCGACCAGAATGTACGGATCTATATCCGGCTCGGCAATCGTCAGATGCAACTGGACGTTGTTTATTGCCTTCTCGGCAGTTGCCTTTCTTTTTTGGACTTTATCGTTTAAATCGTCTTCGTCACCGGTTACCACGTCGGTAAAGTCAAACACCGTGGTAACACCCCCGAAGGCAGCCCCGACCGAACCGGTGTAAAAATCGTCGGATGTAACCGAATCACCGAGTTGCAGCTCGAAATGCACATGGGGGTCTATGAATCCGGGGAAAATAAACATACCGCTTGCATCGAATATTTCTTTGGTATATGGCACCGGAAGTGAAGCCTGCATAATCTGTGCGATTTTACCGTTTTTTATACATATATGTGCATGAAAAGAACGGGTCCCATGAGCGAGGGACCCGTTTTGTATAACAAGGTCAAAACTGTTCTCTTTATTCATTATGGTCTTCCTCCCATCGTAAGGGCCATTATGGATTTTGCCGTATGAAGCCTGTTTTCAGCCTCATCGTATACCACAGACCATTTTCCATCAATAACCTCATCGGTTACCTCTCTGTTTCTATCTGCAGGAAGAGCGTGCATATAAATGGCATTTTTATTGGCTTCGTTCATTTTTTTAACATCGCAGATCCAGTCTTTGTGTTTAGCCTGCTGTGCCCTGATTTCTTCTTCGGTGTCCCCGACGAAGAATCCGCCCCAATTTTTGGCTATTATGACATCCGCATCTTTGAAGGAGTCGGTCATATCATGAGAAATTTCAAATTTTGCTCCGGTACGCTGTGCATTGCTTCTTGCCTGCTCAACAATTTCCGGCATCAGATCGAATCCTTCGGGATAGGCGAGTGTGACATCCATGCCGTATCTTGGGAACATCAATATCTGCGATTGTGGTACGGAAAGCGGTTTCAGGTGTGTTTCGGCATACGCCCATGAAATAACCACTTTGAGTCCTTTATTGTTTTTACCGAATCTTTCCTGAATGGTCATGGTATCCGCCATTACCTGAAAAGGATGATAAACATCGTCCTGAAGATTGAGCAAAGGAGTTTTCGAATGTTCTGCAATGGCATTGAGATATTTGTTACCCTCTCCGTGTTTGCAATGTCTAATGGCTATTCCATGTCCGAATCTTCCAAGTATTATCGCGGTATCTTTTGCCGCTTCTCCATGTGCGAGCTGCATGTTCTTAGGGGCCAGAAAATGGGCATGCCCCCCGAGCTGTGTCATACCGGCTTCCATTGAATTTCTCGTTCTCGTCGATTCGTCGTAAAAAATCATGAAAAGAGTTTTATCCTGCAAATACCTCGTGGGTTCACCCAACGCGAATTTCTTTTTCATATCGTAAGAAACGTCTAAAAGCAAATCCAATTCTTCTTTTGTATAGTCTTTCGTAGTTATGAAATCTCGGTTTCTGAATTCAATTGCCATGCTCACAACAACCTCCTATAACAATATGAGAAAAACGCCTTTCTCGCAAGAAAGACATTTTAATTATAACACTAATCGCATCAGCGTTTCAACTGCACGGCTTCCTGCAGAATTGAATCCGCAGTCTGAACGGAACGCGCGTTGAATTGCAGCAGTCTCTGATACATTATCAAATTGGTCATTTCTTTGGCGGAGTTGACATTTGAGTACTCGAGAGCTTTCGGAACCATCAGCCCGGTTCCGCCCTGCCCAGCCTCAAACAAACCGTTGAAGTTTTCTATGTCGCGTGAAGGGTTGAATTCAAACGATGTGGTATAAAGGTCGTAAACTTTCAGAGCTTCGGGCGATAATATCTGAATAATCGGGACTCTAGCTATTGTCGCACTTTCACCGTTTGAATAGTTGGCAATTACGTTGCCGGCATTGTCGAAATTTATATCGTTGAGGGTACCGACAAGACGGCCACCTTTTTGAACTGCTTTCAAATCGGTTGTGGAAGCCCATTCTGAAAGTTGTTCGTTGTTTGCGACGGTGAGGGAACTATCGTTGGAACTGAAATTTATTTTCAATTCCTGAGTCGAACCGTCGTTGAAAGTAATTATATATTTTTGAGGAGATATATCGACGACTTCATTATCCGAATTCAGCATCTTCATATCCGATACCAGACCGTCGGATCCGAAATAAAGCATTCCGGATTTGAGATTTCCATCTTCTTCTCCAAGGGTATATGTCTGCCCGTCATCACAGACGACTTCGATTTTTGAAGTGGAATCCGGAGAAAAATCAGGTTTGAAAGCCCATTCACCCGTTTTGATCTTTTCAAAATACACTTGCGAATTGAAAGTGTTTCCCTTAGCGTCAATAGTCTTTTGTGAAATGGCATATTCCGGATAACTGTATTTTATGTTTTTCTCCAGCTCATCTTTGTTCAGCTTGTAGGCTTCTCCGTTCATGGAAAATTCGAGCAGATTTCCTTCTTTTCCGTTTATTTCTATTACAGACCCAGTTCTTGAAAATTTCAGAGTGCCTTCTTCACCTGTCATTTCAGGTTTTTCTTCACCGTCGGGCCATTCTATAACATCGAGTTTCCACGAATAAGATTTCTCGTTATCGAAAAGGGTATTCAAATCTTCGCCCTTCTTGTCGAATATCAGCTTAACCTTATATGTTTTTTCTTCATCGGAAGGTGATACGAATTCAAAAGTAGCATCACTCGGTCCGGAAGTCGAATCCAACATTCCGTAGACATTCAGCTCACCTGACGGCAGCGGTCTCATAACAGAATATGCCGAAAGGTCGATGGGCTCCATGGTATCGTAAAAAGCTATTTTCTCCTGATTCGTCATTCCAATCATTTCTTTGGCAGAAGGAATTTTAGAAGGTATTATATTTCCCTTTTCATCCACTTTTGACAGCAAACCGAGAAGGTTAAGCCTGAGTTCGCCCTGAACCAATTCGTTGTTACCTTCTATATCGAAATTACCGACTCTCGATAAAAAATACTTTTTATCGATCACGTTGCCGTCGTCATCTTTTATGTATTTTGCCATCGGGAAAAATCCCTTACCGCCTATTGCAACATCTGTAAAGACTTCCGTTGGCTCTATGGTTCCCGGATTCATATTCCGGTCTATGCTGTTCAGACTGACACCTCCACCGAGAGAGCTGCTCGGTCTGGTCTGCAAAGCGTACTCAAAAGCCGTCCTGAACGTGGCACGCGACGATTTAAAACCTATTACGCCCTGGTTTGCCAAATTATTTCCGGTCACATCTATTGCACGTTGATAATTCATCAAACCCGATAATCCTGAATACAGAGAACGTATCATGTTATCACACCCTTATTTTTATTACCTCTTCAGCCCCGATACCGTTCTGAGTATGTCATCCGAAGTCTGAACGGATTTCGAATTAAGCTCATATGCCCTTTGAGCTGCTATCATATCCACCATTTCCCTGACGGCATTCACATTAGATTTTTCGAGAAAACTCTGCATGATGGAACCGAATCCGTCTTGGTTGGCGATACCCTCCTGCGGATCTCCGGAAGCTGCTGTCACTTTATATAAACTGTCGCCTACCGCATTGAGCCCGGATGGATTCGCAAATCTTACGAGCGGAATCTGGCCGATTACCGCGACAGTGCCATCCGCCTGTTCTACGGACACCGAACCATCGGTGTCAAAAGATATTGAAACCGCACCGACCGGTACGGCTATATTCGGTATCAGCGGTAATCCCGTATTTGTTTTAAGAATTCCGTTTTCAACTCTGAGCGCGCCGTTTCTCGTGTATGCCGTTGTGCCATCCTGTGTCTGAACCTGAAAAAAACCGTCTCCGGCTATCGCTACATCAAGCGGATTTCCGGTTTCAAGCAAATTTCCTTCGGTGAATATTCTGTTGGTAGCCGCTATCTTTGTACCAAGGCCCTTGTAAACTCCTGTAGGGTGATTCGATGTCTGGTTGGCAACAGGAGTTCCCGCGGATTTTAAATTCTGATAAAAAAGATCCACGAATTCCGCTCTGACTTTTTTGTATCCTGTGGTGTCGGCATTTGCGAGATTGTTGGTAATCGTATCCAATTTCAGCTGCTGGGCAGTCATTCCACTTGCACCGCTGTATAATGAAGTAATCATATTTGCCTCCCCTTATAATTATTTATCTCAAAGTAGCCACTTTGTTTACCGATGCATTGAGCAAGTCATCTTCGGTTGTTACTACCCTCTGGCATATCTCAAAATGCCTTTGCGCATCTATGAGGTTCACCATTTCACGCAGGGAATCGACGTTGGATTTTTCATAGCCTCCCTGAACCAATTTGCTGTCAAAATCTTCGATGATTTGAGCAATATCACCCGTGAATCTGAAGAGGTTGTTCCCCGATTTCTCAAGATTGTTTTCATCGTCGAATTTGAAAATTCCAATTCTCCCGGAAATCACATCATTTTCGTATATGTTGCCGTTCTCATCGATCACGGTGTTCCTGTCGAAAGTTATTCTTTCTCCGATATTGTTGAGAATGTAATTCCCCGAAAAATCTACTAAATTTCCGTCCTGGTTAACGGTAAACGAACCATTTCGGGTGAAATAAACATCTCCCGCATCATTCTGTACCTCAAAAAAACCTTCTCCGTTTATATAAAAATCACTCTGGTTTCCGGTTTCTTCAAAAGCACCCTGATCCAAAACCGGATATACCGAATCGAGAACAACTCCCGTTTCAAAAGACCCGATATATTCTTCCTTTCTCTGCGTTTTTTCCGCTTCTATTCTCATTATTTCCTGCTTAAGATACGAAGAAAATACCTGATTGTCTTTCTTGTAACCTACCGAATCCGCATTCGCCAGATTATTGGCCGAATTGTCGATTCTGGCCATATCGACCATCATTCCCATAGATGCCGTATAAAGTCCTCTGATCACAGTATCACCCCTAAGCCTCGAAGAAGCTGAACAGATTCAGCAACTCCTTTTCATCTAAACCATTAGCAACATGAAATCCGTCAGTACTTTCCGATCCCGGATTCTGAGAACACGAGAGATCTATTTTCAGGTTATTCTGCAGGTGTTTTTTTATCACACTCGACCTCGCACCGCCACCCGCTATAATCAGTTTGTTTTTAACAATGTCCGAAGAGAGATCGGGCGCAATCTCTTCGAGTACGAATTTGCAGTTGTCAGAAATCGTAACTGTAAATTCTTTATAAATTGAATCGGTTTCTATTTGGGTAATACCAGCCTTTTTTGGAATTCCCGTTACTTTATCTTTACCGCTTATAGTTATTTCACTTTTATTTTGCTCAAAGTCTTCGAATAAACTCTCGAAAGAACTTCCAATATCTATACCCTTACTTTCACGAATATATTTTGAAATTTTCCTATCGAGAATACCCATTCCTTCCTTCATATTCTTACCTTTTATCATCCTGCCGAAACTCGTCACGCAAATATCGATTTTACCGGCTCCAAGGTCTAGCAACATATTACCTTCTGTGGAAAGCGGTGAGACATCTTTCGAAAACAGAAAAAAAACATAGCTCGGAATCAGGTGCACTTTTTTAAACTGCAAAGACAAACCGAGATTCATGGTAGCTCTTCTGCCGACACTGTTCAGAAAAGGCGATATCGAAAAGACGACTTCGGGTTTTGAAAAAATGGATTTATTAATTCCGTTGTTTTTAAGTTGTTCGAAAATCATCTCGTACAGTAGTCTATGATCGGCTATCATACCGTTCTTTACAGGTCTCACGGAATATGCTCCCTCCGGAGGCTTATAAAAAACTTCTTTTGCTTCTTTCCCCGAAGCTATTATGCTACCGGTTTCCGAAAGCAAAACATACATAGGATCATCACAGATCAATCCGTTTCTCGAGTCATATATTCTGAGATTTTCCGTACCGCAGTCCACATAAACGTATCTTTTTGACATCAAACAATCACCAATAATATCTTTCTACGGTAATGCGCAAAATACCTAAAAAAATTTACCGCTTTCGATGATTTATCGGTATAAAAAACGGGGCAGTTCTTCGATGAAGAATCTGCCCCGCCGCTATAATAATCATTCGTTAAAATATTTTTTCTGTACCGTTCATATAAGGTATGAGTACTTTGGGAATGTTGACTGACCCATCCGCATTTTGATAATTCTCGAGTATTGCGACAAGTGTTCTTCCAACTGCCAGTCCTGAACCGTTGAGAGTGTGAACAAACTCAAGTTTATTGTCTTTATTTCTGTACCTTATGTTGGCTCGCCTTCCCTGAAAATCCGTGTCGTTGGAGCATGAGGAAATTTCTTTGTAAGCCCCGTAGGAGGGAAGCCAGACTTCGAGATCGTAAGTAAGGGCGGAACCGAATCCGGTGTCTCCCGTACACAAGGCGATGACTCTGTAAGGTAATTCCAGCAATTGAAGAATTTTTTCAGCATCTTTGGTCAATTTTTCGAGCTCATCGAATGAACTGTCGGAATCCGTGTATTTGACTAGTTCCACTTTTTCGAATTGATGTACTCTTATCATTCCCCTTACGTCTTTTCCGTAACTTCCGGCTTCTCTTCTGAAGCAGGAAGAGTAGGCCACGTAATATTTGGGCAGCTCTTTCTCAGCGAGGATTTCGTCTTTGTGCAAACTCGCAAGATACACTTCCGCAGTGGGTATTAAAAACATATCGTCCGGAGAAATCCTGTAAGCCTCTTCTTCAAATTTAGGTAGCTGACCGGTTGCGAACATCGTTTCCCTTTTCACTATGAAAGGCACGTTCATTTCTGTGTAATTATGATTTTGGGTATGGGTATCAAGCATAAAGTTTACAAGAGCCCTCTCGAGCCGGGCTATTTTATCGGAAAGCACTACGAATCTTGAACCGCTTAATTTAGCAGCCCTTTCAAAATCCATCATCTGAAGATTCGGTCCGATTTCCCAGTGAGGTTTAGGGTCGAATTCGAATTCTCTGGGAATGCCCCATCTCCTGACTTCGAGATTTTCGGTTTCATCTTTACCCGGAGGTGTGCTATCCGAAGGAATATTCGGAATCTGTGAGAGAATTTCAAATTGCTTCTCTTCAAAAGATTTCAACTCATCATCTATTTTTTTTATCTCATCACCAATAGTCTTGCTCTCGGATATCGCTTTCTCTGCCTGCTCGTCATTTCCGGAGGCTTTAAGACCGGCGACGCTCTTTGATAGAATATTTCTGCTGGCTTTCAACTCATCCGATTTACTTATCAATTCTCTTCTTTTTTCGTCAATGGAGAGTATTTCATCTATCTTTGAAACATCTTCATTCTTCAGACTAAGTTTTGTCTTCACGAAATCAGGGTCTCTTCTGATCAATTTAAGATCGAGCACAAAATCACCTCTTTATTTTTTTGTTATGATTTTCATATTCACATTTTCGCCTTCCATAGTATCGTCATCCAAATAATATATTATTTTCGTTGCTTTAACGGTTCTCCGGTTTTCAGGGTCGTCTATTTCGACATTTCCCGTCATCTCCATGAGATTTTTTGACGTATCGTATACGAATTCATCGCAATTGGCCGTCATTTTGCCTTTTCGGATTTCCACCCTGCTGGCACCGCTATCGTCGGAACCTTCGTAAATACCGTTTTTACTGTCGAAAACAAGTTTTTCACATTTTACGTCAACCGTATCGGTTCCATTTTTTGAATCTATCGATGCGTTTACCGAACCGGTCATAATTCCTTTTTCTTCATCGAGAGAATAGTCGAGAGTAGTTCCAGTGGCTTTTCCCGAAGAGAAATTAACGTATACGCCATCGTTGGCTACTATATTTTTCTCTTTTCCATCTTCGCGTATTATATCGAACTTATCTGCGACAAGTGAAAAATCTTTACGTGAAACCTCGGAATTGCTGAGGAATTCGATTTTTTCATCATCCATCTTTATTCTCTGGGATTTCACGTTTATTCTACTTTCCAAATCGTTGTTGATGTACATACTCACATTCGTACCATCGAGCATATCGTCGTTAAGCCCTATCATTACGACTTCACCCCAAAGTGTTCTTTCGTTGTCCGGATCGCTTATATACACTCCGCCCACATCACCGCTGAGAATCAAATGCTCCAGATTCGAATCGTATTTGAAATCCGAACATTCCGCATACAACGCACCTTTGTATATGTTGACTTTTTTATCGTAATCGGAGTTCCCCTCGTAATATTTTTCTTTGATATCCATCGAAAGCAAATCGCAATTTATAATCGCGTCATTTTTGCCCTCTTTACCTTTTATAACGGCTGTGACATCTCCTCTGAGCTTTCCCTTCTCCGTTTTCAGATCATAATTCAACTCCGACGCGGTGGCACTTCCGGTTTCAAAAACCACGAATACGCCTTCACGTGCTTCGACGTGTTTTTCTTCACCGTTTTCTCTGAAAACAGTGAATCTGTCCGAATTAAGCGAGAAATTACCTTTCTCTATCATCGAATTCCGATAGAATTCGATCTTATCGTCAAACATCTTAAAATCAGAAGACTTCATTTTGAATTCTTCTCCGCTCTCTTCGGAATTTTGGACTATATCAACATCTTCACCGTCAATTTCATCGGTTCTCAAATTTATGGAAACGGAATTGCCTTTTATAAACCTTTTACCAGGCTCATCTATTGATACATTACCTGTCAACTGTATTATTTCGGATTCGCCGTTATAAATGAAAGAATCACATTCAATATCCATATTACCTTTTTTCAGTTTAACTCTCTCATCGCTGAAATTCTTACCGTCATATCTCTGATTTGAATTATCTATGGCAAGGTAATCACAAAGCACCGAAACGGTTTCGGTAGAAGAATTAACTGTTATAAGGGCGTTGACATTTCTGCTTAAAAAACCTTTGTCCAATTTGAGGTCGTAATTGAGTTCGGTGGAAGTGGCCGACCCGTTGCTGAATTGCACAAAAACGCCTTGAGTAGCTTCAACGGTTCTTTGCTCACCGTTTTCTATAATTATTCTGAATCTGTCGGAGACGAGTGTAAAATCACCCTTCATGATTTCAGACCTTCCGTAAAATTCGGTTCTGTCGTCGAGCATTTTAATATTCGTGGCTTTAACGCCTAGAATGCTCTCGTCTTCTGAAAAAGAAAGAGTAAAAAAAATCAAAAAAAAGATCAGAACAAGCAAAGTCCTAATAGGGATATTTTTTATGATAACCACTCCTGTCACTTATTTAAACAGCCTCATTATATCAAAATACGTAACGTAAACCATCATTCCCATTAAAAATAAAAAACCTGCAGCGTGTATGTACCCTTCAACAATGGGATTTATTTTCTTTCTTATTATCATCTCTATGATGTTGAAAATAATCCTTCCTCCATCAAGTGCCGGTAACGGCAGAAGATTGAAGAGACCGAGATTAAGTGTGATCAGCGCGGTTAAAAATACCAAAGTTTCAAGCCCACCCTGAGATGCCTGTCCAACCATGTTGACCAAACCGATCGGACCTGCGAATTCGGAAAGTTTTGTGCCTCCGCTGAACAAACTCGCGATTATTTCACCCATACGGCTTAAGAGGTTGTTGCCGTGCATGAAACCGAGCTTTATGGATTCAAGTATGTTTTTAGGATAGTAATTCTTAAAAGCGCTGTAAAAACTTGAAGAAAGCAAGGCATTGGAAATCGTTTCGGAAGACGATTTAATAGTAAACGGACTGCCGTTTCTGATTACGACGACTTCAAGCTCCGGGTTAACCGTCATGTGTTTTTCGGATATGATTTCTCCACCTCTGACTTCTATATAAGAGTAAGTGTTTTCAGATATAGGGAAATTCAACATCTTAAGCAAGGCGTAAAAATCCATTCCTTTCTCCACAACGAACTCATTCACGGAATTCACGATGTCACCGTCTTCAAATGGATAGAGGGCTTTGTCTATTTTATTGGAAAATGTTCCGTAAACAATTCCCACGGCTTCTCTCCTGTCATATTTTTCGAAACCTCTCAAAGTTGCCTCGACATTTCCCGAGGAAAATTCATAGACCTCACTTTTATCCATATAATTCTTTAAATCTACGGAATCGATGCTCAGACCGTCAATTTTAAAAAGTCTGTCGGAATTAGGTCCGTTTGTTTTTCCTGAATTTTCAAGGACCATGTTGTATTGTATGGGGAATAATTCCGGTTTGATCGAGAAATTAGACTCTTCACCATTTCTGAGTACGGTTATTTTTATTTCGTCATTTTTAAGTACCGCATTGGAAAACTGGTCGGTGCTGAAAATCTGTTCTCCGTCTATACGGAGTATTATATCTCCGTCTTTTAAACCCGCATGATAGGCTGGAGAATTCAAATCAACTCTGTCTATGCCTATTACGGGCAATCCCCAGGATGCAGCGCTTATTGCGAGTATTATGTATCCTGCGACTAAAGAAAAAAGCGGACCGGCAAATGCGATCAAAAACCTCTGCCATGCGGGTTTTGAATAGTACTTCCTTTTTTTTTCTTCCGGTGGCAGGTCTTCGATTACGGTCGGATCTTCTCCCGCCATCCTGACATATCCACCAAAAGGTATTAAATTAATCTTGTATTCGGTACCTTTTTTCCCTTTCCATGAGAAAAGCTTCGGACCGAAACCTACCGCAAAGAAATCAACCTGCACTCCGAATATTCTTGCAAAAAGAAAATGCCCTAATTCGTGAATCAGGACTATTATGGTGAAAATTATCAAAAAATAAACAATACTCAAAGGAACACCTCTTTAAATTATTCAAATTCATATGGAACATGAACTCTTAAATATGATCCGGGTACCAGATACATGTCGATCACGTCCGGATTGTAAGTCTTTATTGAATTCACGGTAATACCCAGTTTCCTCGCTATTTCCGATATGGTATCGCCTTCCTGAACAATGTAATTGGAGAAATACGGGAGAGCCACGGCACGCCATGAAGGACTGATGCTTGCGTTTGCAGCTCCGGCAGACCAGAAAACGTACGGTAGAGTAGATACTTCTTCGGTTTTGGATTTTGGGAAAAGCTTGTCTTTGTTTTCCTTTTTCATGAAAACCACTATTTTTTGGGATTTGTCAAAGGTTTTTATTATGACTCTCTCTCCCTTGATCTGTGTTATATCTATATAATAAGGCTCTCCGTAGATGGAGAGATAATAGTCGGATACTTTTGTGTTTATGTTGATTCCGTCGTATTCAATATTCGATGAGGATCTTTCAAGCAACTTTCTTATTGAAGAATTCTCAAGATGTACTACACTTACTACGTATTCTGAAAACATGGATACGAGATCTTCGGGATATATTTTTTCTTTCAGTCTGTCGCTGTGCTCTATCATGACTAATTCGGATGAGAACGTACTTTTAAGCATCAAAGCGAGGTTGTTGTAAAAAGATATTCCAAAATAGTACTGATAATCATATTTATCTATATCAAGTGGTGTGTTTTTCCAATTTTTAAAATTTTCAGATACGCTGTACAAGGTGGTTTCATTTATTTCCGACTGGGGAAGATTCATTTCGGTCAACAAAATTCCGTACTGAAGGTCAACTCTGTAAACGGAAGTTTTTCTGCCGAGTACGACCGACTTGCTTCTGAGATTTTGGGGAATGATGCCGACATCGGGATTGTCCATGAAGAAAACCATATAATCCATGTCTTTGAAATTCAAAGAACTGCTTACCTTTTCATACCAGTCGGAAGGAATCGCCGTGATGTTTAATACACAGATCCGTTTCCCAAGTATATCGAAGATCTTGTAGGCTATGAAATTCGGATCAGGTGTGTTGTCGGATACCAGAAGAGGAATTGAATGGTTGGAAACCTTAATATCACCCAGCCTCATATTCATAACATCATACGAATTCGGAAGAATGGCATCGGTATTCAAAACTCCCAGAATTTGAGATGAGGGATTATTTTGATTGATCTCGGAATAGATGTTAAAAAGAGAGGAATACGATATGTTTCCGGTACAAAGAGTCAAATTCGAAGCCGTAAAGTACTCCGAGTTCTGAAAACCGTATATTTTTCCGGCATTTTCCAAAAAATCGTCGTTCATCTCTATGGTGGATATGTAGAAAGAGTTGGATAAAAAAATAGTCATCGTAAATAAATAAAAAAATAAAAAACAGAAAAATTTTTTCATATTCCCCCCCTGTTTTTAGAGCGTTTTAAATATTATAACATTTAATATCCCTGTATCATTTATAATCAGACAAAATTCAATCCCGGCAGCGGAATTTGAGGAATACCGCGACTGGAAAAGTCTTTCATGGTATGAAACGGGGGAAGGCTGAATTGTTCGGAACAGGAATAGCCTCTTTTCTCAAGTGCCTGGAGAAATTCATGGTCGTTTTCCGGAACATCAAGACGCAATTCGCGGTGGTTTTCATGGCAATTCATCTCCAAAGCAGTCAAAACAGCTTCACGGTTGCCTGAATATTCCAGTACGCTTGAGAAATTTCCGCGCAAAGTAAAATATATATCATTCTCCTCGGAAAGGTATGTTTGGCCTATCTGGGCTATTTTCAAAGAAGATTCACCGATTCTTTTCACGGTTTCGTAAGTTTCGATAAGTTCTTTAAAATCCGATTCGGACCTGTTGAAGCGGATTTTCTCTTCACCGTATATTCTTTGTACACAAAAAAAATCGCGATTCGAGTACGGTTTCATTTCGAATCTGTTTTCGCTTTCTCTGATATTAAATCTGAAAGACTTTCCGAAAGACTCATAACCGTTATCTTTGTAAATAGGTAAATCTCCCGAAATAATACATAAATCGACATTTTCACCGATCATACTATTTTCGGCCATTTTCAGCAAAGTGGTCGCTATGCCCCTCTTCCTGAACTTTTCAGATGTGGCGACAGCACCAAGGAATGCGATTTTATAGACTTCGCCGCCGGTGACGAGCTCCACCGTGTTATATGCAAGATGTGAAGCTATTTCGTCGCCCTCCGAAGCAAAATAAACGTGATTCAGATTTCCTTTTCTGAACAGATTCCTGAATTCATATTGCATGGTAGGCGAAAAAGAACTTCTAAATGCACTGTTTAGAAGAGCGTATATTTTATTCAAATTGCTTTCATTCGGATTATTGTTAAATTCCATATTTATCCACCTTCCTGGATATGAATATCGCCGAGCTTCTTTCTTTTAACCTGTAATGTGATTGTGGATAAGGGGTCAGGAGGTTTTCATCCCGGATGAAATCATCAGGACTTTCCAGACCGGTATCGGCAACCCTGAACCACATTTTTTCATGAACAATCGGAATTTCAAAGTCAAGCGGTTGCGTATACGAATTGAATGCAACGTATATATCGTTGTCCGGTTCTCCATAGAAGTCCAGATCATCTCCGCTTATGACAAATGCTATTGAGTGTGAATTGAACGACCAATCGGGCTGCTTTAATTTAGTGCCGTGCCAGGTTATGTCTCTGACACCGTGAGATATTTTTTTCCCCGTAAAAAAATGTTCGCGCCTCAGGCATTTGTGATTTTTTCGGAAGTCTATCAGTTTTTTCAGATAGTCAAAAATGTCTTTATTCTTCTCTTTGAGTGACCAATCCACCCAAGTCAGCGAACTGTCATGGCAATAAGCGTTGTTATTCCCAAACTGTGTTCGGCAGAACTCGTCACCCATCAATATCATAGGAGTTCCCTGAGAGATGAACAAGATGTTGAAAAAATTCTTTATCTGCTTTTTTCTTACACTTATGATCTCATCAAGCGTGGTTTCACCTTCAACACCGTGGTTGAAGCTGAAATTGTCGTTTGTACCGTCCATGTTGTTTTCGCCGTTCAGAAAATTATGTTTCTCGTTGTAGGAAACGAGATCCCACAATGTAAAGCCGTCATGGGCTGTTATGAAATTGATGCTGTTGAAAGGTTTTTTTCCGGGTTTGTCGTATAAATCCGAACTCCCGGAAATTCTTGTGGCCAACTGTGATATTAACCCCTCGTCACCTCGTACGAACCTTCTCGCCACATCTCTGAACTGCCCGTTCCACTCTGCCCAACCCTCGGGAAAAGCGCCGAGAAAATAACCGCCGGCGGCATCCCAACCTTCGGCAATCAATTTTGTTCCGGAAAGTACCGGATCATCCGAAATATCTTTAAGAAGCGAAAGATCTCCAATCCATCTACCATCCGGTGCTCTGCCGAGTATTGCGGCAAGATCGAATCGGAAACCATCCACGTGCATTTCGGTAACCCAGTATCTTAAACAATCTATTATCATCATTTTCACTACGGAAGTGTTGCAGTTCAGGGTATTGCCGCAGCCTGAATAATTTTCATAGAATCTCTTGTTATGGGGTGTCAATATATAGTATATTTTGTTGTCCAAACCTCTGAAAGAAAGTGTGGGACCGTCATTGCCGCCTTCTCCGGTATGGTTGAAAACGACATCGAGTATGATTTCAAAGCCATTTCTATGCATTTCTTTCACGAAATTCTTAAAATTTACTGTTTGTTCCCCTATTCCCAATCCGCATGTATAAGAGCCTTCCACCGCAAAAAAAGCAAGCGGATCGTATCCCCATATGTTTTTAAGCCTTTCGCCCGTTATGGGATTTGTATGTATGTTGGAATTCGGATTGAACTCAAAAATCGGCATCAGCTCAACCGAAGTAATACCCAATTCCTTCAAATGGTCCATCTTTTCAAGAATACCTGAAAAACAGCCTTTTGAAGACACTTCGGAAGAATCGCTTTCGGTAAAAAGCCTCACGTGCATCTCGTATATCACTGTATCTTTCATCGGTATTCGCAATGGTTTATCGTTTTCCCAATCGTAACGGGAATCGTCAATCACAATACTTTTCGACGGAGATTTGCCGGAGTCGATACGGGACATAGTGAGGTCTTTCTGTGGAGAATTCCTGTCGTATCCGTAAGCATATTCCTCATCCCAGTTATATGCACCCGAAATCGCTTTCGAATAAGGATCGGTGAGCATCTTTTTTTCGTTGAAACGATCGCCGGTCAGAGGGTTGTATACGCCCGCGGCCCTGTAGCCGTAAAAGTGGCCGTATCCTATTCCTTCGAGAAATATGTGCCATATATCCCCGGTTTTGTTGTTTTCCTCGGAAAGAAAAAATTTTTCCGCGGGAATGTCATCATAATAGTTCTCGTATAGTTCGAGTATTATCTGGGAGGCGTTTTTGGAAAAAATAGAGAAATTCGTACCGTTTCCCATTACGGTTGCACCCAAAGGCAACGGGAATCCCTGTCCCGTAACACGCCTGGTTGAATATTCCTTTCTCGTTTTGTTTATCTCCATTTTTTCGTCATACATGATATCTCCAAAAGTATACTAAGATTATTCACATGAATTTCTTCTCTTCTTTTTTCAACAGCCTCAATATGTTCTTTCGGTGTCTGAAAAGTGAAAAAAGCGAGAGAAATATATACAGACAGAGATAAACCCAGCTGTCCGTAAGAAAATATATCAAAACAGTCGATACGGTCAAAGCAGTAAAAGAAGTTACGGACATTATTTTTGTCGTGAATGCCAGCAGAAGCCCAAGCCCTAAAAATATACTGCCGGAAATCCAGTTAACGGCAAAAAAAACACCCATACTCGATGATACTCCCTTTCCGCCTTTGAATCTCATGAATATCGAATAATCATGTCCCAGGACACCTGCAACGGCTGCTGCCGAAAACCATAGCTGCTGTTCAAACTGAGAACCGTTCGAAAACACTATGAATTTAAGAATTAAAAGTGGAATAAAGACCTTCAAAGCATCCAAAATCAGGCACAATACTCCTATTTTTTTACCGAGGGCACGTATAACATTTGTGGCCCCTATGTTTCCTGATCCGACAGTTCTGATATCCACACCGCTGAGCTTTTTTGGAACGAAATAGCTGAAAGGAATTGAGCCACAAAAATAGAGTAAAAAGACGAACAGTATTCCTGTGCTGGTTACACTCATTTTTCTCTCCTTGGTACAAATTTTAAAAACAACGGAGATCCGCTTAACGGATCGAGGAACTTTCTGAATTGGTTTTTCAGAGCTTTTTTATAAGAATCCGGAATTATCTTGGCATCGTTCACGAATATGGTTATTATTGGCGGTTTGTTGCCGGTCTGAGTGGCATAAAACAATTTAAGCCTTTTTCCTCCCGTGGTAGGCGGGGGAAGAATTATCTTCATTCTTTCGAGAGAATCGTTTATCGAACTGGTTGAGAATTCTTTGGTATACGAAGCGAACGAAGAATCTATTGAACCGTAAATTTTTGACAGACCGGTTTTGTCTTTTGCCGAACAGAACAGCACCTGGCTGTATCTGATAAAATACAGCTCTTCTTCAACGGCTTTTCTCAGCTCTTTGTATTTCTTCGATTTCTCGGTTTCATCGAGAAGATCCACCTTGTTAAAAACCACGACGCTTGCCTTCCCCATCTCTTCTATCAACCCGGCGATTTTTTTATCCTGGTCGGAAATTCCTTCGCTGATATCAATCAGCAAAACAGCGACATCGCAATTTTGAATTGCATCATGTGTCCTGAGCATGCTGAAGCTCTCGATAGAATAGTTCTTTACCCTGCTTCTCTTTCTCAGGCCCGCAGTGTCTATGAAGGAGTATTTCTTACCCTTGAATTCTACTATTTCGTCGATGCTGTCGCGTGTCGTTCCGGCAATCGAAGTGACCATAGCTCTTTCTTTTCCGAGTATGCTGTTGAAAAGCAAGGATTTTCCGGCATTTGGTTTGCCGACAATCGCGATTTTTATGGTGTTTTCATCCATGATTTCATGAGAATTTTCAAAATCTTCATAATTCAGATTCTCGACAATAGTTTCAAGCAGTAAATTGATACCATGGCCATGTTCCGCTGAAAGAGGCAATGGTTCACCAAGACCAAGCTCATAAAGAGAAGGTAGAATTTCTTCGTAACTCTTCCTGCTTTCTGTTTTATTTACGGCGAAAATTATATTTTTTCCACTCGTCCTGAGCTTTTGAACTATGTCAAAATCTTCGACAGTGGGAACTGTCTGTCCATCTATCACAAAGACTATCAAGTCCGCACTTTCCAAATTCCCAAGTGTAATATCCCACATTTTTTCTTCTATTTCATCCTGCGGAGATCCGAAAAGACCGCACGTATCTACTATACGAAAGGTCCGATCTTCAAATCGGACCTCACCTATAACTGCATCTCTCGTAACCCCAGGCATATCGTCAACAATAGATTTTCTTTTTTTCAGCAATCTGTTGAATAGGGTCGACTTTCCCACATTTGGCTTGCCGACGATTAAAACGCTTGGTATTTTACTCACTCTTGCTCCTTTTGCTGAACAATTTCGTTCAGAGTAACTCCCGAATGCGAATCGTTCATGTATTCTTTATAGTCATCTTTTTCGGTTTCAAGAACATTTTGTTTTATGGATATAACCATATTTCTTCTCTCTTTTTCCGGTTCGTATACGGTTCTTACAACCATGGCGTTTACATGATCCCCTATTTTCAAAACGTCTTCAGGTTTTTCAACTCTGTCAACGGATATCTGGCTTACGGGTAAAAAAGCTTCAATGTTGAATACATCGAGCATCACGATGGCGCCTGTGTTTGTCATTCTCACTATATCTCCGGATACTTGCGAACCTTTATTCAGTTTATCGACAGCTGATTTCCAGGGATCTTCTTCAACTTTTCTGATACTTAGCCTTATTCTCTGCTGTTCAAGGTTGGTTTCGAGAATAACTACTTTAACGGGGTCGCCAATGGAGTAGACTTCTTCTATACTGTCAAGAAAATTCCATGAAAGTTCCGTTATGTGAACAAAACCGGAAATACCCTCTTCAAGTTCGGCTATTAAACCGTTAGGAAGTATTTTCACTACTTTTGCATCGCATACTTTGCCTTCGGGGTAGTTTTCAGCCACATCGTTCCATGGATTGCCTTTTACCCTTTTAAGGCTGAGCGACAATTTCCTCTTCTCGGGATCGGAAGACAGAACTTCAACTTCCACTGTTTTACCTTCTTCGACGACACTTCTTATATCCACTCTTCTCTTCGTCCAGAAAATTTCAGATGAGTGAACCAAACCCTCAAGTCCGGCTTCAAGCTTCACGACAAAACCGAATGGCAGTATTCTCGCCACCGTACCCTTGACAACCTTGCCGGCGGGATAGTTGCTTTCGACATTTACCCACGGATCGTGCTGTAAAGCTTTCAGACTGAGTGTTATCTTGCCCTTGCTCTTCTCGGTCTTTAGAACCATTACTTTGACCCTTTGCCCCACAGTGACGATGTCCTGAGGTTCCGCTTCCCTGTCAAAAGTCAACTCTGATCTCGGAATCAGACCGGAAATAAAACCCAGATCGACGAACACTCCGAATTTCTCTATGCTTTCAACTTTACCTTCGGTTATTTTGCCTTCTTCAAGGGAATTCAAGGCTTTTTCTATGCTTTCTTCGTTGAGTTTCTTCCTGGATACGACGATGTTTGGTTTTCCCTTTCTTCTGAACTTCAGATCAATTATCTCAAAATCGTATTCAACCCCAACCGGCTCTTCCGCTCTTTTGAACATAGCCTGGCCTCTTGGAAGGAAACCTTCCACCACTCCGAGTATGTTGACATTGTATCCGCCTTTGTTCTTGCCAACCACTTTGCCTTTAAGGGGAGTGTGGTTTTTCTCGGCTTCTCTGAGCAATTCAAGAGTTTCCTTGTACACCCTTCTCTTTTCGGATATGGTTATTACACCTTCGTCTTCGTTCGAATATATTATTTCACCTTTGATTTTATCTCCAACATTATAATGTTCGATCGGATGAACCAATTCATCTGAAGGAATTATCCCTTCACTTTTGGCACCAATTTCAACTACAAGTTCATTTCTCACAATATCCAGAATATGAACTTCTACATCCGCACCTTTTTTCGGAGCACTGATGAATTGCTCATCTTCCATGTGCTGAAGTGCCTCTTCCATGTTTTTGATTTCCACTTTGTCCTTACCGTCGACCATCTTTGTCAACCTCCTACGATTTGCAAAATATATTCATGAATTTCATTTACTTGTTCGATTGGAGTGGAAGTTCCACTCGTGATAAATATTTTCGATGCCTTCTTGATTTCGTTTTCAAACGATGCAACCTCTTCTTTGGAATCTATATGAAAAGAACCTTTCCCGTTTTTCTTTGCAATTTCGTAGAGCTTGCGCGTATTCGAACTGTTCTTACCCCCGATAACGACAGTCACATCGCTGCCGCAGGATTTTTCGAGCACTTCCCTTTCTCTTTGAACAGTGAATGAACATATAGTGTTGTTTATACATAAAATTGCGAAATTTTTAATATATGGAATTATTTCTGAACCGATATTTTTAAAGTCGTTCAAAGATTTGGTCGTTTGAGCGGAAATACATACGGAATTGGCAGATGACAACATTTTTTCAAATGTTCCAATCTCTTCAATCTTTTCAACAATGGTTATATTTTCCAAATATCCTTTCAGGGCTAACATCTCCGGGTGTTTTGAGTTCCCGAAAACGAAATTAACCTCGTTTTTCTCAAAAAGATTTATAATGGAATCAAAACTTTTCTTGACTATCGGGCATGTACCGTCGATAATATCATTGCCCTTTTCCCGCAACAAACCGAGGTTTCGAGGACTGATTCCATGTGCTTGCACGAGAACTTTCCTGTTGACTGGCAAATTTTCCCAGTCGACCAACTTAAGACCGCTACGATATAAACCGGCCATAACCGCCGGATTATGAATAAGAGCACCGGTTGCGAACAGTTCATCATTCTTATTTAGCAAATCTGTCGCGATTTTAACGGTATTACTGACACCTTTGCAAAAACCTACGTTTTCGCTGAGTTTGATTTTCGGAATAAATCTCACCTATGATTAGTTATTTTCTCAGAATCAATACAAGCAATTTTAGAGCTGATTATCTCTTCTATCTTAGATACAACATCACCAAAAGACATATCGGACGTATCTATTTCCAAAGAATCAGGCGCAGGTTTCAGTGGAGATATTTTTCTCGAAGAATCCTGGACATCTCTTTCGATTATCTCTCTTTCAACCTCATCAACATCCAATTCTATTCCATTCACAAGCCATTCTCTGTATCTCCTCAAAGCCCTTACTTTTGAGGATGCCGTAAGAAATATCTTAACATCGGCATTTGGTAACACTACAGTTCCGATATCCCTTCCATCCATTATAACTTTCTTCCCGCGGGCAACATTTCTTATTTGCTCCGTGACAAAAGACCTGATACATTTCCAGGTCGAAATTTCCGAAGTAAGATTGCTTATTTGTGGAGTCCTTATGTTCTCACCCGGAAAAACTCCGTTGATAAACAACATTCCATCTATTATATCAAATTTTATCGAATAAAGGTCCATAGAAAATTCATTTTCATTGTTATTATTCGGTGACAAAACGCCTTTGGCAAACAGAAACCAGGCAAGCGTTCTGTAAAACGCCCCGCTGTCAAGATAATCAAAACCGAAACTTCGGGAAATCTCTCTGGATATCGAACTTTTTCCGGAACCCGCTGGTCCATCAATTGCAACGGAAAAACTACTGTTCATTCTTTGGATTCCTCAACCGTGTCATAAATCAGGAAAATCTTATCCAGTCTTGTCATCTCGAATATCCTCTTGATATTTTTCCTGAGACCGACCAATTTCAGTTCTTTTTTATAATTCCTTGACTCTCTGAGAATCGAAACAAGTGTGCCAAGTCCCGCACTGTCGATATAAGGAACATCGGTCAGATTTAAGATGATATTCTCCGTCTCACTCTTGATAAACTTCTCCATTTCTTCCTTCAGTTTTGGGGAATGGTATGCATCAATATCTCCGCTTATGGAAATGATAGTGTTGTTTTCTTCCAATACAGACTGAAATTTTAAGTCGTTCATTTAGTTTCCTCCTTAACCGTTTCGTTTTTTATGTTGATATAAAGTTTATCAAGTTGTTCTGTTTTCACCGCGGAGGGGGTATCCGTCATCAGGCAGGTTCCGCTTGTGGTTTTCGGGAAGGCAATTACATCTCTTATGTACTCTTCACCCGCAAGAAGGGCCACAAATCTTGCGAGACCCAATGCACAACCCCCGTGTGGAGGCACTCCGTATTTGAATGCGCTTAAAAGGAAACCGAATTTTTCTTCTTGCTCCGCTTCGTTGATTTTCAACATTTCAAAAACCTGTTTCTGCGTATTCCTGTCATGAATTCTTATGCTCCCGCCACCGAGTTCCCATCCGTTCATCACTATATCGTAAGCCTTCGCACGTATTTTCTCGGGAGAATCCGAATATTTTTCAACGTCTTCCATGTAAGGCATCGTGAAAGGATGATGTTTAGCAACGTATCTACCGTCTTCTTCACTGTATTCGAACATGGGAAATTTAACAACCCACAGCAATCTGTATTCATCTTTATTTATCAAATTCTCGTTCTTCGCGAGTTCCTGTCGCAACGCTCCCAAAGAAGTATTCACGGTATTTTTGTCACCAGCTATTAAAAAAGCTATGTCCGAATCGTTGATGTTCATTCGGGAAACAATACTCGTTACCACGGAAGGATCGACGTTTTTACCAAAGGAAGCCTTGATTCCGGAATCATCCGATTTTATATTCATCATGCCTTTTGCACCGTATACTTTGACGAAGTCTTCGATTACGGAAAGCTTCTTGCGGCTGTACCCGGAAGCCTTTCCGGGAAGCGTTATACCCTTTACACATCCGCCTGATTCTATTATCGAGGAAATAACCGAGAATTCGGTACCCGCAAAACATTCGGTAACATCCACGAGTTTGAGGTCGTATCTTAAATCGGGCTTATCGGAACCGTATAAGTTCATGGCAGTTTCGTAATCCATTCTCTCAAGCGGAAGTTTTATATCGACATCAAGCACATCTTTAAAGACCCTTGCAACCATTCTTTCGGTAATATCCATGACATCTTCTTCCTCTACAAAAGACATTTCATAATCTATCTGTGAAAATTCCAGCTGCCTGTCGGCTCTCAAATCCTCATCCCGGAAACATTTGGCTATTTGATAATATCTATCGAAACCACTTACCATCAACAATTGCTTGAAAAGCTGCGGAGACTGGGGCAAAGCATAGAACTTGCCTCTTTTCATCCTTGAGGGAACAAGGAAATCCCTTGCGCCTTCCGGAGTGCTCTTGTTGAGAACCGGTGTTTCTATATCTATGAAATTATTTTCGTTGAAAAAGTTGCGCACTGACTGAACAACGTTATGTCTGAGAATCATATTCTTCTGCATTCTTTTTGTTCTCAAATCGAGAAATCTGTATTTAAGTCTCTGCTCTTCGGAAGTATCCGATTCAATGCTGATGTAAATAGGAGGAGTTTCGGCTCTTGAAAGTACTTCGATTCCAAAAACGTCTATTTCTATTCCGCCTGTCGGATCTGACACGGAGACAGCTTCATCCGGTCTACGATTAACGGTTCCTGTAACAGATATCACATCCTCACCGTGAATTGATGAGGCTATTCCGTATACTTCGGTTTTATCAGGCGAAAATACAAGCTGGGTTTTGCCATATCTGTCACGTAAGGATAGGAATATGATTCCGCCAAGATTCCTGACGTGGTCAACCCACCCTGATAAAACAACCTTTTCATCTATATTGGAAGTGCATAATTCTCCGCAAGTATGTGTTCTTTTCAAAATGAATTCCTCCTGAATTGACAAGCTAAATATATGAAATGATTATATCACATATTTTAAATAACACTTCAAAGGAGGGGATTCTCGTAAACTGATAAATGATACACGTATAAAGAGAACTAAAGTTATTCCGAGGCGATCATTTCGGAAGCCAGTTTCACCGAATCGATAATCTTTTCATATCCCGTACATCTGCACAGATTACCTTCAAGCGCTTTTTTTATTTCCGCATCGGAAGGATTCGGATTTTCATCAAGCAGGGCCTTTGTGGACATCACGAAACCCGGTGTGCAAAATCCGCATTGTACCCCACCTGCTTTGACATAAGCCTGCTGTATCGGATGAGGATTTTCGGAATTTCCGAGTCCTTCGGAAGTCAGTATTTCTTTGCCTTCGAGTTCGGAAGCCAACATCATGCAGGAACAAACCGCTTTTTTATCGACTATTATCGTACATGCACCACATTCGCCTTCACCGCATCCCTCTTTGACACTCTTCAGGCTCATATCATCACGCAAAAAATCCAAAGCTCTTTTTTCGGGTTCCACGTCAAGTTTATGGGGTGTACCGTTTAAAATGAACTCTATCATCATAATAACTATCATCTCCATAAATAAAAAGACGGGGTTAAAATAACCCCATCTTAAAATATTTATATTACTCTTCTTCGCAAATTTTTTCGTATTCTTCCCGGCTTAGGAGAGAGTCTATTTCGGAGGGATCTGACAGGGAAATCCTGACTATCCATCCGTCGGCTTCAGCTGAAGAATTGATTGTTTCGGGAGTTCCGTCAAGCTCTGAATTAGATTCCGTTATAGTACCACTTACAGGTGAAAAAACGTCACTTGCAGCTTTAACCGATTCAACCGAACACAACGTATCGCCTTTGGAAATATCGGTGTCCACAGCTGGCAAGTCTACGTACACGATATCTCCCAATTTCTCCTGTGCGTGGTCTGTAATTCCTATTGTTGCTATCTTTCCGTCCACTTCTACCCATTCGTGAGAACTGGTATATTTTTTCATCGATCATTCCTCCCTAAATATATAAAAATAAGCTTATTTCTTTTTACTCTTTACACTTCCCCTGTAAAAAGGTGTCTTTATGACTTTGGCTTTTACGGTTTTGTTCTCTCTTATCTCTATATCGACTTCGTCACCGAGTTTATAACCTGACGGAATATAGCCAAGTGCCACGACTTTTCCGGCGGAAGGAGATTTATTTCCCGTTGTTACGAAACCTATTTCTTCACCACCGGTTAAAATTCTGTTTCCGTGTCTTGGAATTCCACCCTTTTCGATTACTTCCAAACCTCTCAGTTTTCTGGATAGTCCTTCGTTTTTCTGAGCCACGAGAGTTTTGGAACCCACAAAATTTTTCTCCAGATCAACGGCCCATTTGAGACCAGCCTCAAGTGGGGTGATATCGGAATTTATCTCGTTTCCGTAAAGCATATAACAGGCTTCAAATCTGAGGAGATCACGAGAACCCAATCCTGCGGGCTTTGCCCCCAGTTCGAGCAGCTTTCTCCAAAGCGGGATAGCCGCGTCTTTTTCCACGTAAAATTCGAAACCATCTTCACCGGTATACCCGGTTCTGGATATGATGGCCTGTATTCCGTTTATCCTTCCCATTTCAAAATGGTAGAATCCTATATCTTCAAGTACCACGCTACAAAGATTCTCTATCAATTTTTCGGAATTAGGTCCCTGCAAGGCTATCTGAGCGTAATAATCCGAAACGTTCTCAACTTTGACATCGAAATTTTCGGACTGCTTTTTTATCCATTCGTAGTCTTTTTCCACATTGGATGCATTTACCACAAGAAGAGCGTACTTGTTATCGATTTTGTAAACGAGTAAATCATCGACGATTCCGCCGTCTTCCATACACATAAGTGTGTAGCATATTTCTCCGAATTTCATGGTTTTTATGCTGTTGGTGACGAGATATTCGCAAAATTCAAGTGCCTGTTCACCTTTTACGTTAATTTCACCCATGTGACTGACATCAAAAATACCGATATCCTCTCTGACGATTTTGTGTTCGCTGAGAATACCTTCCTTATATTGTATGGGCATATCCCATCCGCCGAAATCAACCATTTTTGCCCCGAGTCTAACATGTTCGGAATGCAAAGGAGTCTTTTTAAGTACTACAGACTCAGACATTTCTAATCCCCCTCTTTATCCTCTGATTGTTCCTCAAAATCATTACTTTCCTCAATTATTTTTTTTGCGGTATCATAAAATGATTCAGGAACTATTATCTCCATGGGTACAATCCCTCCCTGACCCAATATAATTGGCTCTCCGTAAGGAACGGTCAGTCCTTTCAAAACGCACGGAATCCCGGCGGAGTCAAGAGAAGACTTTATTATTTCGGCGGTAATCTCATCCGGAGCTGTGGTCAGCGCAAACCATTTTTCTGCTGAAACACGTATTAACGTTTCATTCTCTTTTAAAATAGACTGTGATTTCTCGTAGTCTTCTTCAGAGACCAAAATTTCTACGGGTGCGATTTTTCTTTCTTCATAAGAAATATTATTTTCTTCAAGCAGATCGATGAGTGTTCTTGCCTCTTCTTTGTATTTACATATTTTTAACAGTTTCATATTACCACCTCCTGTTTTAATTATACCACAACAACAGCTGCAAACTGTCAATAACGGTGTCTGAATGAGGGATAGAAACAATTATCGGATAGTTTCACCATTATTGAGAAACAGACACAGTTCTTCTTCATGATGCTTAAGAATTCCATAATTCAATTTAATGATTTCAAGTATCGACAGGAAATTCACTATCAGATCTATCTTATCTTCCGAACAACTTAAAACGTTGTTTATGAACAGTACACCTTCTTCTTTCAAGAGCGAATACAGATATTCGACTCTTTTTGCTATCGAGTATTTTTCCCCTTTGACCCTATATACCTTTTCTCTCAATTTCAAGTCTTCATATGCACTCTTAAAAGCTTCGTACAACTCGTGCGGCACTTCTTTCGAAGGTTCTTTTTTAATTCCGTCTCTCTTCGCTTTGGCTTTGAATATTCTTTTCGCCTCTTCTTCCTTATGTTCAAGAATACTTACAAAGTCCTTTACCCTTTCATATTCTTCTATCTGTTGAACCAGTTTTTGCTTCGCCTCTTCCAATTCCGCCTGTTCGTCTTCATCTCTTGCCAGAAGCGCTTTCGATTTCAACTCCATCAGAGTCGAAGCCATAAGCAAAAAATCAGATGTTACGTACACATCGATTTTTTTCATCTGGTCAAGGTATTTGATAAATTCATCGGCAATCAGGGAAATCTTTATGTCCCTGATATCCATTTCGTGTTTTCTTATCAGAAATATCAGTAAATCAAGAGATCCTTCGAATTGAGGCAGTTTAAAGGTTAATTCTTCTGAAATATTCTCACCTTCATCAGAATTTTAAATTCATGGAATTTCTGACTTCTTCCATGGTTGAAGAAGCTATTTTCCTTGCCTTTGAATTTCCTTCGACAATAACATCATCTATGTAACCTTTGTTTTTATCTATTTCGCAAAGGTTTTCCCATATCGGTTCGAACACTTTCAGCATATTTTCAAGCAGCAGTTTCTTGCACTGAACACACCCTATTTTTGCCTGCGTGCAACCTGAGAAAACCCAATCCCTTTGCTCCTCGTTGATTCCGAAAGCACGGTGATAATCCCATACCGGGCATATTTCCGGGTTCCCGGCGTCTGTTTTCCTCTGCCTTGCCGGATCCGTAATCATAGGCATGATACTGTTTTTCAAATCCGTTTCGTTGTTATCGATGTTTATAATGTTGCCGTAACTTTTAGACATTTTTCTGCCGTCAGTTCCGAGAAGCTTGGGGAAAGTGGATAGCAGTGACTCGGGTTCCGGGAACACTTCGCCGTAAAGGAAATTAAACCTTCTGGCTATCTCTCTGGTGATTTCGACATGGCTTAGCTGGTCTTCACCGACAGGTACGGCGGTTGCTTTGTAAATAAGAATGTCCGCAGCCTGTAAAACCGGATATGTCAGGAAACCCGCATTGGTAAGATCTTTCCCCTCCAGCTGCTGTTTCATGTCTTTATACGTCGGAATTCTTTCGAGTCTCGGCACGGATGTAAACATGTTGAAAAGCAACTGCAATTCTGCGTGTTCTTTAATCGCTGATTGAACATACATTACGGATTTTTTTGGATCAAGTCCCACCGCAAGGAAAGTCCTTATAATTTCTCTGGAATATTCATATAGTTTTGAAGTATCATCATATCCGGTTGTCAAAGCATGCCAATCGGCTACAAAATAAAAGGTTTCATGCCCCTTGTTCTGAAGATTGACCCAATTTTCCAAAATACCCACATAATGACCGATATGAAGCTTTCCTGTAGGTCTCGTTCCACTCACTATTCTCATATGTCAGCACCTCCTGCAAAACTACGATAATTTTACCATAACCCCCCTCAAATTGTGGTATAATCGCAAAAATAGGTAATTGGGGGCAGGAAAATATGAATGAATACAATCCTCAGGAATTCGAAAAACGCTGGCAGGATACATGGGAGAATAACGGACTGAATAGAACCGATATAAAATCCGAAAAGGAAAAGTTTTATGCCCTTGTCATGTTTCCTTATCCTTCCGGAACCATACACGTCGGACATGTAAAGAATTACGTTATCGGAGATGTTGTTGCAAGGTATAAAAGACATAAGGGTTTCAACGTGCTGAATCCTTTCGGCTTCGATTCTTTCGGGTTGCCCGCCGAAAATGCGGCCATAGCCAATAACATACATCCGGGAATATGGACAAGAAAAAATGTCGAAACGATAACGAAACAGATTAAAAAACTCGGAATTAGCTATGACTGGGAAAAACAGGTCAGTACATGCGAAGAAGATTATTACAGATGGACTCAGTACATATTTCTTAAATTGTATGAAAACGGGCTTGCTTACAGAAAAAACGCCGCCGTTAACTGGTGTCCGAAGTGCAATACGGTACTTGCCAACGAACAGGTAAAAGACGGCTGTTGTGAAAGATGCGGATCCGTGGTTGAACTGCGTCAACTGGAACAATGGTTTTTCAAGATAACCGATTATGCCGAAAGATTGCTTGAAGATCTTGACGGACTCGATGAGTGGCCCGAGCATGTGAAGACAATGCAGCGAAACTGGATAGGAAAGAGTAAAGGGGCTGAAGTCAGGTTTGAGATAGATGGAGAGAATAAGACTCTTGAAGTCTTCACGACACGACCGGATACGCTCTGGGGGGTTACTTTCATGGCATTGGCTCCGGAATCCCCGTTAGTCCAGGAACTTACCGCTGATGACAGGAAAGAAGAAGTGGAAGAATTTCTCGAGAAAATGACCAAAGAGGACAGGTTTACGCGTGCATCCGAAGAAGCGGAAAAAGAAGGCGTTTTTTTGGGTAAATATGCCGTGAATCCCGTCAACGGAGAGAAAATACCTATATACGTGGCGAATTATATACTGATGGAATACGGTACCGGAGCTATAATGGCAGTTCCGGCACATGATCAGAGGGATTTCGACTTTGCAAGGAAATACGGCATACCCATAAACGTGGTAATCGAAGATCCTGAGAATCCCGGCTCTTCAGATCAGATGCTTAAGCCTTTCACCGGCACCGGAATCATGGTCAATTCGGGTAAATTCTCGGGAATGCCGAGTGACCAATCACTTGCGAAAGTGATACAGTGGCTTGAAGAAAAGCAATTAGGCAAATCTTCAATACAATATAAATTGAGAGACTGGCTGATTTCCAGACAGAGGTACTGGGGTGCGCCCATACCGATGATTTACTGTGAAGAATGTGGTATGGTGCCGGTTTCCGAAAATGACCTGCCCGTAAAACTGCCACACGATGTGAATTTCGATTCAAGCGGAAAATCCCCTCTCACGACAAACGGAAGTTTCCTGAATGCCACATGCCCTAAATGCGGTGGAAAGGCAAGAAGGGAAGTGGATACAATGGATACATTCGTTGACAGCTCATGGTATTATCTCAGATATATAAATCCGAAAGACGAAAATAAACCGTTCGAGACGGAAGATGTAAACAGATGGCTTCCGGTTGACCAGTATATAGGCGGAGTGGAACATGCCATACTTCACCTGCTTTATTCGAGATTCCTGACAAAAGTGCTTTACGATTTGAAATTGATTGACTTCAAAGAACCTTTTAAAAATCTTTTCACGCAGGGGATGATATACAAAGACGGATTCAAAATGTCCAAATCGAAGGGGAATGTCGTTTCTCCCGACGAAATGGTTGAAGAATACGGTGCGGATACACTCAGAGTTTACAGTCTTTTCATAGGTCCCCCCGAAAAAGATGCCGAATGGACAGATTCTGGCATAGAAGGAGTTCATAGATTCATTAAGAGGATATGGACTTCTTTCCAGGTCATAATAGAGTCTGCGAATGCGAACTCTTTGGGAGAGCACAAGACAGCCAAAGCGGATAAAGAACTGAGAAGAAAGCTTCACTGGATGATAGAAAAGATAACCCGCGATATCGAAGTTGATTTTCATTTCAACACCGCGATAAGCGGAATGATGGAAATGAGCAACGAATTGCACAGATATCTGAACGAAATACCACGCGAAGAATGGGATATGGGATTACTTGGAGAAGTAATAGAAAAATTCAGTGTGATACTCTCTCCGTTTGCGCCGCATCTTGCCGAAGAGATATGGAGTTTATCCGGAAAATCCGGTTTGGTGGTTGAACAAAAATGGCCTGAGGTTGATCCGGCTGCACTCGAAGTTGATGAAGTCGAAATTATCATTCAGGTGAACGGGAAACTGAGGGATAAAATTTCTGTCGGCAAGGGAGAAAACAGAGATACTCTCGAAAGCATAGCCATGTCGAGTGAAAATGTGCAAAGACATCTGGAAGGAAAGATTCCAAGGAAAGTAATAGTAATTCCGGACAAGCTCGTAAATATCGTTTTATGATAAAGAATGAATATTCCGTTGAAAATATGGAAATGTTCACCCTGGCAGAAACGGCATCGCTTTTCACAAGATGTTTCAGTGGATATCCAGTTAAAGTCGAAATAGATGAAATTAAAATGACTGATAGATTTAAAAAGGAAGGGCTTGAAAAAGCCCTTTCTTTCGTGTTAAATGATAGTTATGGAGATACGATCGGCATTTGTCTGAATTCTGTTCTTAAAAATGAGGCAAGATGCGGAGGGTTCGGGATTGACGAGCGTTATCGATACAAGGGAATAGGGAAATACTTTATGGAGGAAATTCTAAAAAACATGAGAAGAAAGTTTGTAAAAAGGTATTACCTCGAAGTACTCGAAGAAAATCCGGAAGCGTTAAAACTCTATTTAAAAAGCGGATTTTCAATATTCGGGCAAATTTTCGTGCTTGAGGGAGTTTTCGCGCAATACGATACCGATTTCATTCCCGTACCGGTTGACGTTTGCCTTGACGGCAATTCCGCGGATGTTGTAAGTGATGTCAGAAAAGCCGGCGGGTATTCGGATGGCATATGGACAAACAGACTGGAAATATTGTTGAGGGATGAAGAAAACAGAGTTGTTTTTTTCTCTCGTAACGGTTTGGTAAAAGGATATGTGATTTTCTCGGAATTGGGAAATTCTGAAATATTTATAAAAGATGTGTTTTTAAACGACGATTGCGGTATCTATAATTCCGAGTTCATGAGTTTTCTGAAGAATCTTTTTTCTTTTAAGAATATAAATTATCATTTCATAAGCATAAATAACGTTCTTTTAAAATATTTTGTGAATTCTCATTTTGATTTAAAATATCCTCAGTATCTTATGTGCAGAGAAATATGAAATAAATTGGGAGATGGTCGTATGAAGTTTTCTGAAAGAGAAAAATATATCGGACTTTTAAAGAAAGAAGTTATTCCCGCACTTGGATGTACCGAACCGATTGCTGTCGCCCTTGCGGCAGCGAGAGCAAAACAGTTGCTGGGGAAAATGCCTGAAAAAGTCGTTGTCAAAGTCAGCAGCAACATTTTTAAAAACGGAATGGGTGTCGGAATCCCCGGAACGGGAATGGTGGGACTTAAAATCGCCGCAGCTTTGGGAATAGTATGCGGAGTTCCGGAAAAAAAGCTCGAAGTTCTCGGTGATGTAAACGGAGAACATGTCGGAGAAGCGAAAGAATTCATGGAAAATTCGGAAATAGAAATAGGTGTGAAAGAGAAGTGTGAGAAGCTGTACATAGAATGTGATGCGATTTCGGGTAATGATGTCAGCAAAGTTATAATCAAAGAATGCCATACCAACATAGTGCATGAATCATTCAACGGTGTTATCGTGAAGTTCAAGGAAACCGATGAACCAGAAGCTGTGAAAAGCAACGATGATGGTATAGACATAGAACTTAACATTGATAACATATTTGAATTCGGCACTACCGAACCTATAGATAACTTATCCTTTATACTCGAAGGTGCGGTTATGAACAAGCGGATATCGGATGAAGGACTGAAAAACACTTATGGTTTGCAGGTCGGAAAAAAGATAATGGAAAATATAGACAGGGGTTTTTTATGCAACGATATCATGACACATGCGATGGCCGTGACCGCAGCGGCTTCGGATGCGAGAATGGCGGGATGCACTCTTCCCGCAATGAGTAATTCAGGAAGTGGAAATCAGGGTATAACCGTATTCCTGCCCATAATAGCAGTTGCGGATAAAATGGGGATAAATGAAGAAAAATTGACCAGAGCACTCATAATCGGCAATCTGGTAGCTATACATATAAAAAAATACCTTGGAAGGCTTTCCGCACTCTGCGGATGTGTTGTCGCATCGGCAGGCGCGAGCAGCGGAATAGTTTATATGCTTGGCGGAGGATCCATGGAAATCGGTTTTGCCATAAAAAACATGATTGCCAATATAACCGGTATGATTTGTGACGGTGCGAAAACTGGATGCGGACTTAAAGTGTCGACCGGTGTCAGTTCAGCAGTACAATCGGCTTTGCTCGCTATTGACGGAATAGTCGTTTCCTGCCACGAAGGAATCATAGACAACTGTGTGGAAAAAACCATAAAAAATCTCGCATTAATAGGTTCACAGGCTATGAACGAAACGGATACCTGCATTCTAAACATAATGACATGCAAATAATCAGCGGTTATTTTAAACATTGAATATTATAAATACCGGGTACAAAGACTCCATACGGGGTTTCTGTACCCGGTAAATTTTTTATTTGTTCTGCTCAAACCATTCTTCGGAAAGAATGGCATATTCGTAAGTGTCGTTCCACAAAGGGTTTCCATCCGAATCTTTTTTAAAAAAAACGTTGCCGATTAAGTGTCCTTCGCGTCTCATCCCCAGTCTTTCCAAAAGATTCCAGGAGCTTTTGTTTTTTGGATTGCAGTAAGCGACTATTCGTCTTGCTCCGTACTTCTCGAATAAAGTACCGATAAGAGCGTTGCAGCTTTCCGTAGCATATCCGAATCCCTGAAAATCCGGATTTAAAACAAATCCAAGTTCCCAGGTGCGAAATTCTTCAGGTTCCAGTAGCTGAAAGTAAAGATTTCCGATCAATTTTAAATTCTCTTTCAGACATAACGCGATGAAACAATCAAGCCCGGATCTTCTGACCGCTTCCTCCTTGCTTTCACTCATGGAAAAAGGATAATAAGGTTCGAATTCACATACGGATTCTCTTGAGAGGTAATCGTGTAAATCTTCCCAATCATTTTTATTAAATTTCCTAAAAAACAGCCTTTCGGTCTCAAGTATCAAAAAAAACACATCCCTGATTAAAAAATCTTATTGTGTACATTATATTTGCTTATTATATAGCATTGTTTCATAAAAATGATAGAATAGTTGATATTGCGAAAATGGGAGGGAAAAATGAAACGGAACGATTTTAGGAATTTCAACGAAAGCACGAATAAAGTAGTGTTGATTATCAATTGGGTTCTCGATATTTTTTTAATTCTGGGGTATATCGCTGAATATCTTAAAGGCGCAAGGGAATTGTCATTTGTCATTTTCTTCATTTTTCTCGTATTAGTACCGATAGGGATATCGAGCTTGGTTTACATAAAGAGGAAAGAAAGCAGCTCTATGAAATACATCACACTGGCCGGTTATTTCGTGATGTATGTTTTTGCCATGTTCAACTCATCGAGAATAGTGATATACGTATACTTTTTTCCAATAATTTCAATGTATCTGCTCTACTACGACTTGAAACTGATGATATACTCGTGTATAGGAATCGCTTCTATAAACACCGCAAGGATTATCTGGCAAAATATGTTTTTGGGGATGAATTCGCTTGAGATAACGACGGATTACACAATTCAAATGGCATCGGTTTTTCTTTATGCCTTTTCCATAATAGTAACCACTAAATTATCCAATAAATACAACTCAGAAAAAATTTCGGGCATCGAATCTGAACGCCGGAAACAGGAGGATTTACTTGAAAATCTGTTGAAAATATCTGCCATTGTGGAAAAAAATTCCAAGGAAGTCTTCAAAATAGTAGAAGATTTGCATAATTCATCAAATGCACTTTCAAGAGAAGTTATAAAAATACATCAGAAATCCAATCATACCATAGACAGAATACAGAATCAGTCGCAGCTCGTAACGGAAATACAGGAAATTATTTCAGGAACGGCCGAAGCTGCCGAAAATATGGGTAATATTTCGAAGCAAACGTTGGAAACTGCCAACGAAGGGATTAATACCGTGAAAATCCTTAATTCAAATGTCGAATCCGTAAACAAAGACAGTGACGGTGTTTATAAAAACATGCAGGATCTACAGGTTAATTGCGATGAAATTCAGAATATAATCAAAGTTATTTCCGGTATTTCCGAGCAGACCAATCTTCTTTCGCTTAATGCTTCAATCGAAAGTGCGCGGGCAGGAGAAGCCGGGAAAGGTTTTGCGGTTGTGGCCGAAGAAATAAGAAATCTGGCCGCACAATCAAAAATTTCGGCAGAAAATATATCCGATATAATTAAAAAATTGATTTATAAAGCCGAAAACTCTGTAGCCGCTTTTGAAAAACTGAAAAAATCCTACCTGGAACAAACCCGGATAATTTTTGAAACCAGTGATATATTTTCAAAAATATCCGGCAAAATAACTTCACTTGACAGGAACATTTCCGACTTCACGGGTAGAATATCCGGAATCAGTGAACTGAATTTCCAGATAGTGGAGAGCATAAAAGAAATAAGTTCGGACAGCGAGAGCACCAATCGTATAGTCGACAGCGCCGCTTCCATCACCGCGGAAAATGAGAAAAAATCGGAAGAAGCACTGGTGTTCACCGAAGAATTGAAGAAATCCGCTGATGAATTTGAAAAATACATTTGACAGGAAACGGTTTTATCAACACGCTGTCTGAAATCCGAATATAGGAAGGGAAGAAATTTCAATGCAGGATGAATTGAAAAAAATGAAGAAAGATGATCTGATATCGATGATCGTTGATATTTGTAAAGAAAAACCGGAATTTATAAAAATAATATACGCATTTCTGGACTATAAAAAGGTCTCATTTGAAAATTCACAGGAAGAAAATGACAGATTAATTTTCGAGTATTGGGGAGAGTTAAAAAGGATTTTAATTGGATTTGATTTTTACGGTGAAATATCCGAAAAACAGGAAGAAAAAGCCGATGGTTTGTTTTATTCCATGGGAAATATCGTTAAAACCGGAAAAATTTCGGAAAAAGTCAAATACAGACTGTTGGATGAATTATTCGAGCAGCATGATAAAGGGATGTTCATATTTGAAGAACAGTTAACGGATATTATGTTCGCACTCAGTCAAAGTGAGGAAGAAATAGAATATTTGTTCGAGAAATTCGAAAATTTTGATTCATAAAAACGAAAAACGCGGCGATATGAAGAGTATGGAAAGTATACCGCCGCTTATTCCGATTTGAAATACCGATTGTGTAAAATCGTTAATTCAAATCAGATTTCATTAACTTGAATCATCTCCACGGCATCGTTTGGACATACGTTAAGGCAAAGCGAACATCCTCTGCATTTTGCCGTATCAACCACCGCTTTTTTATCAAACATGTCAATTGCCTGATAGCCTCCGTCACGGCATGAAATAACACATCTTCCGCAACCAACACATTTTTCTCCGTTGATTACGGCTTTTACGTCGTAATCTATATCCAAATCATCGTAACAGCATATTTTCTTATTTCCGATACCGAGAAAATCTTCGATTTTTAAAAATCCATGCCATGACATGAATTCTTTCAATTCATTTTCCAGCTTTCTGATTATTTTAATTCCTTCAAACATAACAGCTGTAGCCAATTGAACTACCGGAGAACCCAAAAGCAGGAATTCGGCGGCATCAAATCCCGTCACGATTCCACCGCAGGCAATAACAGGCAGTCCGGGTTTTTTCAGCAACGCACTGACCGATTTCAGTGCTATCGGCTTTATTCCAGGTCCCGAATATCCACCGTAAGTCGAATAACCGTTTATATTCGCCTTGGGGTTCAATGACATCAAATCGAAACCCATGAATGCCGGAAATGTATTTATGGCGCAGATTCCATCTCCACCACCGTCAGAGACAGCCTTGCCAACAGATGTGATATCGGAAACTGCGGCGGATAACTTGGCGATGACGGGTATCTTTATGTCTTTGTCGTTTTTAAGCCAGCCTACAATCTCTCGGCAGGTATCGGGGTTTTGTCCCAGAGCCGCACCCGTACCCCTGTCCGGGTAGCCGTTAGGACAGGAGAAGTTCAATTCTATGATATCTGCTCCTGCATGCTGGCATCCCATGGCCAATTTTTTCCAGTTATCATATCTCTCGGCATCCCCCATTATACTGCCGATTATGACTTTTTCCGGATAATTCTCTTTTAGTTTTCTGATATCCAAAAACCATTCTTCGCTGTTTTTCTCGCTGACCTGCTCCAAATTTTCAAAACATGAAACACTTCCACCGTTTTTGATGCTTGCAAATCTGTTTTTTAGATTTTTCACCGGTTCTTCCATCAATGTTTTTATAACCGCGCCACTCCATCCGGTATCAAAAGCTCTTGCGATTTTTTCATAACTGCCTGTAGGAGGAGCGGAAGCTAAAACAAACGGATTCTCAAATGTCAACGACAGAAATTTCGTCGAAATATCCATACGTACACCTCGTTTTCAAGAGATATGAAAAATTATAAATGAAAATGCTTCGGCTGAAATACGATAAATATTTGATTATAACATGAAACTCCGTATTTTAATTCCCGCTTACCGTGATTTTACTAAAGTAAAGAAGACAGTAATCTTGAAAAAGATTCTTTAAAAACAACTTTTTTTGACCTTCTGTCGTATATTTCCTGCGTAATTTGCGTACAGCATTTAAGATCGTTCAAATATATCTCGTGAAGCTTTTGTGAGATTTTTCTGTCATATATGAATGAATTAACCTCGAAATTAAGCTTAAAACTTCTGACGTCCCAATTAGCAGTACCGATAGAACAGAGCTTGGCATCTGCCACGATAGTTTTACTGTGCAGGAACCCTTTTTCGTATCTGTACAATTTAACACCGCTTTTTATAAGCGAAGCCGCATGACTTAACGTAGCCCAGTATACGAAAGGATGATCCGGTCTGTTCGGTATCATAAGCCTTACGTCGACACCGGAGAGTGCAGCTATTTTTAAGGATTCTATTATGCTTTCGTCCGGTATGAAATAAGGACTTTGTATAAATATGCTTTTTCTTGCGTTATTTATAAGTTTTAAATATCCATGCTTAATCTGTTCGGATTCCGAATCCGGTCCGCTTGAAACAATTTGAATTCCGGCTTTTCCCCCGACGGCAATATTCGGAAACAATTCGGATTCGTCATACTCCGCTTTTATGAGTTTTGCGGTTTCACTCCCGGAATCAAATACTTTTACTTTTTCGGAGGATGAATAATTCCAATCCATTAAAAATCTGATTTGCAATGAATACACGGCTTCACCAGTGATTCTTATGTGGGTGTCTCTCCAGTATCCGTATTTTTTATCCAACCCCAGATATTCGTCGCCTATGTTAAACCCCCCGACATAGGCGATATGACCGTCAATTACGGCGATTTTCCTATGATTTCTGAAATTCAGTCTGAATTGAAATTTCGGAACACGAATGGGGAAAAAACACGATACCTGTCCGCCGAGTTTTATATATTCTTCGAAAAATTCTTCGGATATATTTGAGCTGCCCATGCCGTCGTAAAGGAGTTTGATCCTGACTCCGGATTTCAGCTTTTCTTTAAGCAGCTCCATTATCCTTTTTCCTATTCCATCTTCTTTGAATATATAGTATAGAAGGTGAATATGTTTCTTCGCATTCTCGATATCATGAATCAGTGAATCGAATTTTTCATGTCCGTCGACAAAGACTTCCACATCGTTATTTTGAGTGAAAAACGAATCATTGCTTTTCAAATGCATTCTTATTATGTCTTCATATTCGGCAAGTGAGGTATCGTAGAAGTTCATACGCCTGTTTTCGAGTTCATTTTCCTGCCTCAAAATGATTTGTTTTAAAATCTTATCCTCGGATTTTTTAAGGGTAAACATCTTTGTCTTATGGAGATTTTGTCCGAAAAAAAGATACAATATGAACCCGAGACCGGGTATGAAAAGCAATACCATCATCCATGCAAGCGTGGAAGTCGGATTTTTCCTCTCGATAAAAACCAGCGAAAAAGCCAATATTATGTTTATCAAAGTCAGCAGGAAAAAGAAATCTTGAAACAAATTCATACAAACTCCTGAACTGTGGAATATCGAGATTATACAGCATTATTGGCAATATACCACTTTCCTATATGTTTAATAAACCATACCGGAATAGGGAATGCAGTCGTACGATGATAATATTTTTTATATTCATCAACAAGTCTGCCGGAGGGGAATATTTATGGAGAATGAGCAAATCTACGTGGCGGGAAATCTTTCTTTGGATATTATCATGGGTTCTATAGAAGACTGGCCAAATTGGGGTACTGAAATCTTAACGGAAGACAACGAAACACGTATAGGAGGTTCCGTATCCAATTCCGCCGCTATTTTCATATCCGAAAAGACGAATGTGAAAATAATCAGTGCGATAGGTGATGATTTCCATGGGGAAATAATAATGAAGGGTTTGGAAAACCTGAATATCGATACTTCCGGAATAAGGAAAATAAAAGGGGAAACACCTTTTTCCGTGGGTATAAAACATATAGATGGAGAAAGAACTTTTTTTTCGATTGAAGGTATAATGGGTGAAATAAATCTGGAAAAAGATCTCAAAATTCTGAGGAATGCAAGGAACTCACATATTCTCATAAACGGGATAAATTTAATTTCATGCTTCAGAACAGAAGAAATGGCTGAATTTATAAAAAAAATCAGCACTGAAAACACGATATATCTCGATCCCGGGTGGCCGGTTAATGGATGGAGTGAGGAATACCGCGATTCTGTGTCGAAAATCGTTGAATTTTGCGATTGGTTCATGCCGAATGAAATGGAATTGACCGGTTTTATGGGAGAATCCTGTGTTAAAAATGCCATGTTTAAATTCGGTGAAAATTACGGTGCTAATCTTGCAACAAAACTCGGAAAAAGCGGGTCCGCAATTTTTGAGTCCGGCAGAATATTCATGGCGGAATCGGTCGAATCCGGATCGGTTAAAGATACGATAGGTGCAGGCGACTCTTTCAACGCCGCGTTCATAACGAAAAAAAGCCGGGGTTTCTCCTCTTATGAAAGTGCTTTATATGCCAATGAAAAAGCAAAGCTCTGGATTGAAGGGTATTACAGTGAACTTATAAAAATTTAGTAAGGGGAAACGACAGCTCACCAGAGTTTTATAAAAAGGTGAGTTGTCGTTTTTTTTTATAACGCATTTAAGAGAATTATTGAATAAATTCACGCTTTTCCCTGAAATAACCGAAATACCGGAGTAAAACATCAGTAATCAAATTTCGCGGTATATGACAATTCGTGTATATTGTTAGTAAACTCATTTACTAACAAGAAATTTAATAGATGTATTTCATCCCGGAGGGAGGAGAGTGTTTTATGTCTCGGCTCATGAAAGAAATAGAAGAAACGGTCATAAAAACTGTAAGAGGCAAAAATTTAATTTCAAGGGCGGATATAGCGAGATCAACAGGCTTATCAAAACCGGTTGTATCCAGAATAATTGCGAAATTCATCGATGAGGGAATAGTTAAAGAGGAAAGGTTGGGCGAGAGCTCCGTAAAAGGAGGGAAGAAGCCGATTTTAATGTCTTTCGCTGCGGATTGCAAGAATTTCATCGGAATTGATTTCGGGGGTAATAAGATAACTGCAGTGCTGACAAACCTGGACGGAGAAATCACAGAAAGTGTGAAAATAGATTCGAGGAATATAAATGACAAAATCGATTTTATGGCGAAATTGTTTTTCACCATAGACCATCTGATAAGCCTTTCAAAAGTCGAAGTGACCGGCATAGGAATAGCAATTTGCGGAACGACGAATATGGAAAAAGGATATGTTTATCATATACCGGTTTTCAAATTGAAAAACCTGCATTTAAAAAAAGATATCGAAAAAAAATACGGGATTCCGGTAACGGTTTGCAACGATGTAACGTCTACCGCTTACGGTGAAATGTGGAAGGGTGCGGCGACGGATTTCAAAAATGTCTTTTTGGTGCATATAGGAACGGGAACGGGTTCAGGATTGATAATAGATGGGAAAAACTATACGGGAGCTCATAACTATGCCGGTGAAATAGGGTATATGATAACCGACTGGAGTCTTGACAAAGATGTTGAAGACAGTTTTACATTCGGACATCTTGAAAACTGGATATCGGGTTCGGCATTCGAGAAAAAAGGTGGAGAAATTCTCGGCAGAAAAATAAGTGCCAAGGATTTCTTCGATTTTATGGATAAGGATGAGAGGCTGAGGGAACTCTTCAACAGGGGATGCGAACATTTCGCACTTTTGATGGCAAATGTGATAACGCTTATAGATCCTGAAATAATAATCGTTTCCGGAGGTGTTGGATATAACAGGTATGAGATGATAAAATCAACGGTGGAACCGGTTTTGAACAAGATTCTTCCGAGAGAGATGGTCGACAGCACAGTTTTTAAAAAAGCTGAACTGGGAGATCACGGAGTGGTGATGGGTGCGGTTTTTTTGGCGCAGCGTCAATTTTTCATGAATCTTTGAATACCGGGCTATATCGATTGAAAGGTGTTGAATTCTTTGTTAAGCGGGAAATCATTCAGAGAAGCAATTGAATACGAACTGAAAAGAGCCAACAATGTAGCTTCGGATACTGTCAGTAAATGTGTCGAATCATACCATGGCATTTTTTCCGAAGTGTTGAAGGAGAATATTAACATTTCGAAAAACATGGAAATGCCACTTTGCCAGGATACTGGAATAGTCGAATTTTTCGTGTTCAGAGGCAGAAATGTACGTACGGATTTCAGTATTGCCGAAATACTTGAAGAATGTGTAAGAAATGTTTACGCATCGAATCCGTACAGATATTCCACTGTCGAAGATCCGCTGTTTTCAAGAATAAACAGCGGAAACAATCTACCGCCTGTCATACACTTCTTCGAAGTGGACGGAGAGAAAATAGAGATAAGATTTTTAATCAAAGGTGGTGGGAGTGAAAACCTGTCTTTTTTGAAAATGATGAATCCGTCTTCGAGTGAAGAGGAAATAATTGACGAAGTAGTCTCTCATATTCGAAGTAAAGGAGCTAAATCGTGCCCGCCTCTGCATATAGGAGTGGGATTGGGTGGAACTTCCGACAAGGCGATGCTGTTGGCAAAATTGGCTCTGACAGAAAAACCGGACAGCCATAATAATGATGATGCGTATGCATTGCTTGAAAAGAAGATGACTGATAGACTCAACAAACTGAATATCGGATTTCAGGGTTTGGGGAAAGGAATAACCGTCTATTCCGTTCATGTAAAACCATATCCGACTCATATAGCCACTCTTCCGCTTGCAATAGCCGTGGATTGCTATCTTTGCAGAAAGGGATGTGTTGAATTTGAATTTTAGAAATTTGAAAATCGGAGAATCTTTTCTATATTCCGGTGAAATGATAATTATGAGAGATGCCGCACATAAGAGGATATCCGAGATGGTTGAAAAAAAAGAACGAATACCATTGGATTTTAAACAAAAAATAGTTTTCTACGCAGGACCGGCAAAAAAGAAAGCCGGTATGGTTTGCGGAGCAATCGGTCCTACTACGAGTGAACGCATGGACAAATACCTTGATATGATGTTTTCTCTCGGTGTAGAAGCCACGGTTGGTAAGGGTGCAAGAACAGAATTCGCGGCACAGCTGTGCGGAAAATATGGAAAGCCCTATTTTGTGGCACCCAGCGGGTCGGCAGCCGCTCTCGCATATAGGATAAAGGAATTTGAGATTCTGTTTTTTGAAGATCTTGGTGCCGAAGCGGTACAACGTATCCTGGTATGTGATTTCCCGTTAATGCTCGCCATAGATGCCGAAGGCAATGATTTTTTTAAAATATAAGGCAGTCACGCAACAAGTCACGGAGTGTTTGTAAAAAAGGTTTACAAACACTCCGTGACTGTAATGAATGTAGTTCAAAAACGTAAAATCCGGTTCTCTCAAAACCGGGAATGGCGGAATTCCCCGTCAAAATCTGCCTAAGAGTTTTAAAATCTGAAAAGTTCAATAAGTCCTTTGTTTGTTTTAAGAGTTTCCATGGCGAATTCCCATCCTTTGTTACCGAACACATCCTTTCTGTTCGAAATACTTGTCTTAACAAGTTCTTCAAGCTTTTCACCGGCTTTCACGGCATCGTCCACAAGTTTTTCGGACATTCTGTCTTCATAAGGATTTTCTTCATAAAATGCGAGATCGGCTTTCCTGACTTCCGCAATTGCACGAATTATCAGTCCCCATAATCTGTATTCTTCAAGCCATGGTTCTATGTCCGCGAGTATTTTTTTATCGAGATGGGCGAATATTGATTCACTGTTCTCAATTATCGTATTTCCGCTTTTCATAATCAAATCGACACTGTCTTTAAACCTGCCCTTTTTGTATAAATGCATAGAATCATTCCTTATATCTTCAAGCAATGTCGGATAATCTCTATGAAGTGGACTCTTTATATTTGAATTGATAAAATGCATCATCTGTTCTTCGCAGCCACCGGCAAATTCTTCGACAGCTTTTAACGTGGCCTGTTCTGGTGTCATACTTTCCGCATCTGTTAAAAAGTAACTTATTGCCTTAAGCGGTATGAGGCTCGCGAAAAGTTGATTCATGGGGTTTAAAACGATTCCGCAGCAACAACTTGCTATTCCCGGCTCTCTGCCCTCATACGGACCCATATGAAGCTCCGGGACCATCGTGGCATCGTTTACGGGATAGTTGTCCCAATATAAAACCGGTCTTCCGTACGCTTGCGAAATCATCAAAGCGTCATTCTCGCCTATTTTCTCCGAACATACTTCGGGGCCTGTCCACATTATTTTGATATTCTTATTTACCAGTCTGCCTATAGTTTTATGATAGTCGGTCGTACATGTACCATGATAATGAGTGGGACAAAATATGAAATCGATATCTCCCGATTCCGATTTAATCGATTCATACAACTTATTTATAAAATAAGATTGAGCATCGGCGAGAGAATCGAACAACTTTTTGTCTTCATCAAAAATCAATTCCGGCGGAATATCATCTAAAAAAAGTGAAAAAGTTCTTGAACCTGCTTCTGCAAATGAAAGGAATTTTGTCAACAGATTCCGAAAATCTTTTTCATTCGAATACGATAGCGAAAGTCCCGGACTCACGGCAACGGAAACTTCCACAGAGTTTTCTCTGCCTGTTTCGACGATTTTTTTGAATTCGTCCATGTACTTTTTCGGGTACGGTTCTTTCCACATGCTTCTGTGATAGGGATCGGCTTTTGGCCCGTAAATATAAAGGTTGTAGCCGCATTTCCCCATGAAATCGAGCAGGTATTCCCGTTCGCTCCAGGACCAGGGTTTTCCGTAAAAACCTTCCACAACACCCCTTATTTCCATTTTTTCCATAATTCACCTCTTATTTATTCCAGTTTATAAAGAACAGGACAAAATGATTCATCACTTGTAAAAACATATATCCATACATTATATATCAACTTTTAGTTGTCATGTCAAATCCGCAAAAAAAAGACACTTTCCATTCTGCAAGATAAATTCAGAGCTTAAGTACTGGAAAGTGCCTTTTTCTCACCTAAACAGGTGAAGGTGAAAGCTTATATCGCAACAACTGTCTATCTCAACTTGTTTTCAAGCCATTCGGCGGTAATGCCTATGACTCTTTCGGCGTATGACTGATCTTCCGTGAGAACGTGGTATATATGATCTGCGTTTTCTATTATGCGTAATGTAACATCATCGCTCGCCGTGTTGAAAATAAACTCTCTGGCATAATAAGGCTGTAATTCATCATCTTCACCGGCTATCACCAGAAGTGGATTGGAATATCTTGATATGTCATGAATCGGGTAGAATGCATACCTGCTTTCAAAATAACTCTTGGTGAGATTTATGGTTCTCCAGCCGAGGTCTGCGGTAACATATTCATTTTGTGAAGCATCATCGTAGTACTCTTCATACAGATCGAGCTGAGACATAGCCATGTTGCCCGGAGTGGACCACAATACCAATGCCTTTATCCTTTCATCGTTAGCCGCAACGGAACTTCCAACTACTCCGCCCAGTGAAAAACCAACTAAACCAATATTTTCACGGTCTATGCTGACCGTGTTTTCGAACCAGTCGAGTACTTCCATGGTATCCCTGACCATGAGAGCTACATTTGTCTTTTCAAAGCCAAGGCTGTGGTCGCCCGAACCCGGAAAATCGAATCTGATAGAAGTTATGCCTTTTTCGGCAAGGGATTCAGCCAGTCTTTTGTAAAAATTACCAACCTCATCTTTCATGCTTCCAAAACCATGAACGAGTATCACACCTGCGGGAATGTCAAATCCTTCGATATCGGGTACCGTAAGTACCGCCGGAATTTCATAATCCGAACCCTGGACTGTGATGCTTATTTCGCTGAAACAGAAAGCATTCATTGAAACAAAAGATAACACCAGCAGAAAAACCAATAACTTAGACAATCTCATAAAAAATCTCCTCCCTTAAAAACATATGTTAACGCTATGATATACCATTTATGTATCATAAGGGTATGAGAAAACGAAGAATTCATTAAAAGTTTGATAAATTAAAATAAGGTTTTTTCCAAAAAATGCTGTTTTTTTGGGGACAGGAAAAATTATAAATACCGTCTTATTATTCAAATACATATTGAGTAGTTTATAAGTTTTTACATTGTGATAAAATAAAATATGGTTTCACTGAATTTATCAAAAGAAGAGAGGTATTAATACTGGATGGGCTACATAGAAGTCAGAAACTTAAAAAAGGAATACAGAACTGATAAAGTATCTTTTGAGGCACTTAAGGGAATTGATATGGATATACAAAGCGGGGAAGTCCTTTCGATTTTAGGTCCTTCCGGATGCGGCAAGAGTACTTTGCTGAACTGTCTTTCAGGCATAGATGATCCGTCGTCGGGGAAGGTTATAATTGGGGGTACCGACGTACATGCGCTGAAAGATGACAGTAAAACGTATTTCAGAGCGGTAAACATGGGATTTGTCTTTCAATTTTACAATCTTATTCCGGTTCTGAACGTTATTGAAAACGTGGAGCTGGCAATGCTTGCCAGCGGAAGGAAAGAAAAAGAATCGAGGGAAGCGGCCAGAAACGTTCTTGAAAGAGTTGGTCTGGAAGACAGGTTGTTTTATTATCCTTCAAATTTAAGCGGAGGAGAAAGGCAGCGCGTATCGATAGCCCGTGCTCTGGTTCATACACCCAAGATTATATGGGCTGATGAACCGACAGGTGCACTGGATACCGAAACCGGAAAAAAAATTATGGAATTGATTATAAATCTTAATCAGGAGTACGGACAGACATTCGTAATCGTTACCCATGATGAGAGAATTTCAAATTATTCTGACAGAATTCTCAAAATGGACAGCGGGATGATAGTTGAAAATATAATACTCAAAGACAAGAGGAATTAGCATGTATTTGATGATAATACTGACATTGATATTCATAGCCTATATAGTCCTGAAAATGTTCAAAGACAGACTGATGACCAAAATGGCTTTCAGGAACATATTCAGGAGGAAAATAGACACGGCACTCATAATAATCGGGTCTTGTATCGGAACTGCGCTTATCACGGGTGCTTTTTCGATGAATGATTCCATGGAAAGCTTCATATACTCGCAAATAAATCAGAGACTGGGAGAGACGGATGAAATAGTCGAAAAATCTGTTTACAACAAAAGGGTGTTTTTCGATATAGCCGAATATGAGAATTTTCTGGAAGCAATAAGGACTAAAGAATACACCGACGGAATACTTCCGATAGTAAGCTCCAAAGTAATGATAGGCAGGGAAGGTGCGATAAGAAATCCGTTGAGTAACAACAGCAGGGAGGTGCTGCTGCTTTCCGCCGAACCGAAATCCGTGTCCGGATTCGGCAGCGAATACACCGGATACGCCCGCTTCGATTCATACGACGGAGAAATACCTGGTATAGTGATACACGAAAATACCGCCAAAGCACTCAATCTGAAAATCGGTGATCAATTGGAGTTGCTGACAGATACTTCTGCGAGATTCGCATTCTGGAACGACCTTACGAAAGTTGCTGTCATTGAAATACTGCCGGAGCAGGAAATGCTTAAATATTTTGATGATTCTTCTTCAAATCTGATGGACAGGATTTTCATTCCGGAAAAATATGTGAGAACACTTCTAAAGTTAAATCCCGGATTTTACAATTCCATTCTAATATCGAACAAAGGGGATTATCTTCGGGGTAACGAATTTTCGGAAGCTGTCGAAGAAGAATTTTATAACATGTCATACGGGGAAGAAAGCCATATAAGGATGGAAAAGAAAAATTCGCTAAAAAACAGTGAGAACAACATCTCCGGCTGGATGTTCTTCGCATTAAGCTCGTTCACAATAATAGCGGGATTACTTCTTTTATCCAATATTTACACGATGCTTGTAGAGGAAAGACAAGTTGAGATGGGAACACTCAGAGCCATAGGTTTCAACAGGAAAAAAGTCAATTCGCTGATAATATACGAAGGGTTTTTTTATTCGCTGATTTCTTCATTTTTCGGGGTAGTGGCGGGAATATTCATATCGATGTACATTCTGAACAGATTCTCGGGGGTAATAACCGACATTGGAGACGTATTGCCCAAAAATCTTCCGTTTGACGTAGAAATACCCGCTATGAGTGTTAACTTCAGCATAAGTTTTTCTTCGGTTTTCCTGAGTTTGCTGATAGGTTTCGCTTTGCCTATGATAGTCATAATTCTGAACGGGAGAAAGATTTCAAATATGAATATCGTAAAAGCGGTGAGGGGAATAGTCGATACGGATGATATATCAGGCGGTGTAAGAAAAAAAAGGATGAGAATGGTATTTTTAGCAGTAGCATCCATATTCTTCGCAATTGGTCTGGCGGGAAACTCAATTTTGTTTTTCATTGGAAGCGTAATGTTACTGTCGTCAATCGGAACGCTTTTTCCGCCAAAATATTCCCGAGCGGCGATAACATTATCGGCTTTTTCAATAATTGCTTTCTCTCTTTTCTTTAATCTTGATTATCTGATTTTCAGCAATGGAATAGGAAGTCCTGAGCTGAGGACAATAATATTCACGATTTTAAAATCTTTATCAATTTTATTTTCGATTTTATTCATAGTAGTTTATAACCTGCGTTTATTCGAATACCTCTTAAAAAAAATCATGATTTTTCTGAAAGGTTCTCCCGCCGTCATAAAAGTTTCAATAGCATTTCCCGCGAGAAATACCCGTAAGACCGCATTTACGATAGCTATGTACACCATAGTGATGTTTGTGATAACGATATTCTCGATTATTCCGAATTCCGAAACAGAGATGATTCGTCGCAGTGATAACAGTCTTTTTCTCGGATACGACGTGGTACTGCTTTCATTTCCTTTTATCGAATCAGATGTTCCGAATATATACCTTGAACAGATAGAAAAAATGGAAGAAACCGAATTGTTCACACAGGTAACCATAATACCGAGCATATTCAAAAATGACATGGGTACTTTCGCCGCCCTTGTCATAGGTGTCGAAGACGATTTTAAACTTACGGACGGAAATATACAACTGATAAGGGACACGATTTCATACAGGAATGAAGATGCGCTGAATATTTTCAACAAGAGTATTGCCGAAGAAAATTCGGATACGGTTGTAAATTTGAACATGCCCGCTGTAGAGAATGGGGAAAAATTTTTAATTACCGGAATTTCAGCCGATAATTTCTCTCCCCACATGACTTATCAAATGAATTCCAGTGGTTCGAATGCATTTGAACTTGAAATAACACCCAACATAAAGGTGATTTCTGACAATCTGAATCTGTATTCGGGAATCATGATGAACAAATCTGTCATTCCGCAGGAAATGATAAAATCGGGATACAGAATATCCATGATAGCCCTTAAAGGGGGCAACGAGGAAGAAATAAGAAGCGGTTATGAAAAAATTTCCAAATTCATACAGAATAAAGGTTTATTCGCGATTTTCACCGGAGATATAATAAAACTTGCCGCGGCAAGCATAATGGGATTTACCGATATATTAAGGTCTTTCCTGTATTTTGGTCTTTTCGTCGGAATAACCGGAATAGCCATAATAATGTTCAAAGCGCTTTTTAAAAGGAGAAGACTCATAGGCATGATGAAGGCAATCGGTTTTACTCGAAAAATGGTTTTCATTTCGTTCATTTTTGAAACGAGTTTTGTTGTTATTTTAGGTATTCTGATAGGACTCTTCGCAGGTACAATAACAAGCAGTCAATTTCTTGAAATATTCAAAGAAATAGGTTTTAAGATCAACATGGAAATACCTTATGCTTTGCTGTTTTCAATATGCCTTACGATATACGGAATTTCTTTTCTCGTCACTCTAATACCAAGTGTTTTGGCATCAAGAATTCCACCTGCTGACGCACTGCGATATTTTGAGTGATTTACGCAATGAATATTTCGGCATACTTGCTGAAATGGAAGAATTTTATCGAATATAGTATAATAGAAACGAAAAAATTATCTAAGGAGGAAAAATGGCTAACAGACACAAACAAATGGGTGCTTTGGGCGGAGGAATATTCTTCATAGGACTTGCCATACTGATACTTGTCGATTCCATTTCTTTTTGGCCATGGATTTTGGCTGTTTTGGGATGTGCTTCCCTGCCAAGCTCTCTTGCCGCAAATAAAGGATGGTACGGATGGAATGGATTCATATGGCTGGTCGGACTTGCCGTGCTGTTTCACTTCAATATTTTCTGGCCGGGTATCTTACTTTTAATAGGCGGATCTTTGCTGATAAGCGGTATATATGGCACTAAAAAGAGACATGATGCCCACGTGGAAGCGCATGTGAATATAAACGGCAGGGATTATCACGTAAACAGAGATTCGGACGATTAAAAGCCCTTAAGCTTAAGGGCTTTTTATATTCTGTGAAGAATCGTATATCTGAAGTACGTACAGTGACAAAATTAAAATGCGTAAAACAACTCAAAAATTTTGCGCTGAATTAGAGTTTTCGCTCCCGTATTTATGTGCATTTGAGGTAAAGTGGCTTTGACCGTTTAAGTCCGGACAGTTGCCGAGAGGTCGCTGCTAAACCGGACATATCAGCCTTTGACCCTTCTGTAAAAACCGTACAGCCCTTTCAAAGTCAAATCGGGATCGTGACAGTCTATCAGTCCTTTGTTATCAAAGAAAACCTTAGCCAAACCGCCTGTGGCTATTATTCTGAAATCTCCGGCTTCTGATTTTATAGATTCAATGATGCCTTTCAACGCGAAATATGTGCCGTTTATTATGCCTATTCTGATATTATCTGCGGTGTTCACGCCGAGATAATGGTCTTCGAAGAAAAGATCCACTTCGGGTAATTTTGCCGTATTGGAAAACAGTGCTTTCATTGCCGTTTTCGGACCAGGAAGTATGCAGCCTCCGACAAAATCGCCATTCTTAACTATATCCACCGTCACCGCCGTACCGAAATCTATCACTATCGAATTTTCTTCATAATGGTCAATAGCACCTATTACGTTGCAAATTCTGTCTGCTCCGATTTCTTCGGGATTATCAGCGTTCCATCCTATTCCTATATCATTTCTCGCGGAAACGAACAAAGGTTTTATTGAAAAATATTTTTCCCCAAAATATGAAAATACCCTGTTTATTCCTGGCACCACCGAACAAACGATTATGGATTCCACCTTTTTTATATCGTAATCTATGTCGGAAAGAAGTATCTTCAAAGTGACGTACAACTGGTCTTCCGTTTCAATGTAAGAGGTACTTAGCCTCCATGTCCTTATTATGCATTCATCCCAAAATCCTATCACGACGTTTGTATTTCCGACATCTGCGAGTATTTTCATAATATGCACCTCATCAAATCAAAATATAGCAAAATTATATCACGGAGGGAAAATAGTTTATAATAATCTGAAAATCATACGGAGGTGCAATATGAAAATAATAGACCTGACACATGTCATGAAAGAAGGAATGCCGGTATATCCGGGAACTCCAGCGCCTTTATTCACTACGGATTATACGATAGAAAAAAACGGTTTCACGGAAACACATCTCGATATGTACTCTCACACCGGAACCCATATGGATTTTCCGTATCATATGATCGAAGGTGCTAAAACTTCTTCTGATTTCCCCACGGATAAATTCTTCGGTAGCGGTGTAGTTATTGATTGCAAACACCTGGAAGCCAATTCCGAAGTAGAACTGACATTTTTGAAAAAATTTTCATCGGGAATAGATAAATCCGATTTCGTACTCTTCAATTTCGGATGGGACAGATATTGGGGAAACCCTGAATATTTCGAAAATTATCCTGTGCTGAGTGAAGAAGCGGTAGAATATCTCGCCGGAAAAAACATCAAAGCCCTCGGATTCGACGCCATTTCAATAGATGCAGCCGATTCCGGTGATTTTAAAAACCATATGACAGTGTTAAAAAATGACATACTGGTGATAGAAAACCTGACAAATCTATCGGAACTTATAAACAAGGATTTCAAGCTTGCGGTTTTTCCGCTGAAACTCGAAAAAAAAGATGGGTCGCCTATCAGGGCCGCCGCAATAATGGACTGATCCCTACTAAATCGCTCGGAATTTAAA
>CAXXJZ010000003.1:0-8840 GCA_963662785.2 uncultured Thermotogae bacterium | reverse complement strand
CAGATCTGTCGAAACAGCAAGTCCGATATAATCTTTCGGGAGATTGTCGAAACCGGAACCGTCATCGGCCCAATATAGCATATACCAGGTATCGTTTATTCGAATCGGTTTTGATGGTCGTATTTTGGTATCATCAAAAGCGCCGTCATCGCCTGAGTGTAAAACAGGATTTTCTGCATATTTCTCCCACTGCATTCCGTCACGTGATACAGCCAATCCAAGACTCCAGCCGGGAGAGCTGTTCCAGCCTGAAAAATACATATAGTATGTGCCTTCATATTTTATAACAACCGGATGGTGGATACCTCTGCTGTCCCAGTCGTTTTCACTCAGGCCAAGCACCTTCCCTCGATGTGTCCAGGAATCGCTGTCGATTGATGTCGCATACCCGATGGTCCAGTCGTTGCCGCTCAACGCATCATACCACATTTTATAATCATCTTCCGCATCTCTAATTACAGTGGGATCAGCCTGGCCGTTTTCATCAAATGTTCCGGTCCCTCCGGAGTCAACAACGCTTCCCCGACCATCCCCAGGTAATCCCATCGGTTGAGTGTTTCTTTTTTATATGCCAGGCACCATCGCTGTAGTTTTCGGTGTACATTACATATCCGTTATCATCTGCCATAACCCACCGTAACAAATTTCCGGTATCAGAATCAATGGGTGTATCGCCATAAATCATAACCGGGTATATTTCTTGAACTGTTTCCGCTGTAATGGAAGAATATATTTCATCCGGGCTTTTGTCCCCGAAAACATAGAGCGTATCAGCTGACCAGTACCAGTCATGGGGAGTATCAAGAAAGTCCATCGAAGAATGATATGTACCGGGAACGGAATCAAACAAAACTTTGTCCGGCTGGTAGGACAATGGTGCGCCCCAAATACTTGTTTTGGTTGTACCCTTCATCACCACACTTATATCCTCGGAAGCATCGATCCCCGAAAAATCAAACTCACCGCCATCAGTCGCATCACCGTAATACCAGCGAAATCCGCCGCCCGAGTCATCGCCGCTTCTGCCGACACAACTGGTCTTACCATCTTTTGTGTATGTACCGACTACATCGCCCGTCTGCACTGCAAAAGCTGCAAAATCACCGGGTGCATCAAATGTAAGTATATCGCCAATTTTGCCGCTCACAGTGAGGATTACCACATTACGGCACCGGTAATTTACCTCAGAAACGGGGTAAAATACACCGAATTTGATTTGCTGTGCGGTAACATTCGCGCCAAGAACTATTTTCACATGATCGATGGTTCCGCTGTGCGAAGCCGGATTATCAAGGTTAATATAGGTGTATCCGCTGGTCAGCGTTTTGTCAGTTTTTACACGGTTGCTGCCGATTGCAAGTGAAGAGAAATTGTCCCATGAGGTTATTGTAGTTAACTCGGTGCAGAAAGCATGTTGAGGAATTACAAACATCGCTAAAAACGCAATAATAATAAAACTGAAAAATAGTGGTTGTATATCTTCATTTTTCATAGCCGAACTTGTAATTTTAGAGTGAGGATTCAATTCCATAAAACTTCAGAACTCGCAGTGCTCTCAGGGTATTCCAGCGGCTCGGGTTCTCCTGTTCTTCCATGTCGAAATGCACCTGCCCGTGATGTTTTGCCTGAAGCGGCCATCTGCCGTCGGCATCCCTTTTCTTCAGCAGCACCTCAACCGCATCATCCATTCTGGCGTCATATGGAACTTTGGCTTGTCGGAAGTAGTCCAGGGCACGTAAAATATCATACCGCCAGCGTGATGGGTAGGACAGCATCAGGAATTTTTTATCGATTATTTCTCCGGTATGGTCAGATTTGAACAGCCTGTGCTGAAGTAAAAATTCACGAGAGTCAGCTTCAGCCTTCCGGATTTCTTTCAATCTGTATGTGTAGCCGTTCTGCTTATATTCGAGGAATCCTTCAAGAACCGAAAGTGTGGTGTGTACCGAACTGTGAACTGCGCCTTTTATAGTGGAATGGCAATTAAATCCGCCGTCATTCATATGCTCCGACAGCAAAAAATCAATGATCGATTTCAGGTCAAGTTCTTTCATACCGAAATAACATGCATAGTTCAAAAACATGCCATTTATGCATATATCACTTTTTTTTGCAGAGCCTATAGGATTTATACCGCCGTCGAAACCTTTATTTTCTATAAGAGCTTTCATCACTGCGCTTTTGATTTCCGGACAATCGGGAGAGATTCCGAGATTTTTCAGATCCAGCACAGTATAATGTTTCGATGTCCACTTAGGCTGGTAAAATCTTTTGCCCCAGAAATCACCCTCTTTCTTTTTACTCAGGAATTGCGCTCCCCAGCCTTCTGTGGTAATACGATTACGTAACTCCGGTTTATCCGAATGCAGGATATCACGGTGTACCTGATACTGAATCGAGATGTCACCATCGAGAAGCCAGTCCGTAACACCTGTATGTACCATTATTTATTGCCTCCATACAAAGACTTCCTGAAAAAATAGATAAAAAATTCATATACCAGTAACGCCCAGTCTTTAAAATAACGGTATGCATAAATAAATGCCGGAAACGCATTACCCCATTTGTATAATGCTTTGTCTTCCTGAAACTCATATTTTACCAGCTTATTAATCAGTTTAACCCTGTTTAAACAAGGGTCATAATTAATAAAAAACATCAAAGCGAATCGTGTCTTGGCCCTCTTAACTTTAATTTTCTCACTGAATATCTTTTTATGCAGGTATTTACTCCATACTTCCCATGACTCGGGGATATTTTCAATATATAAGTGCTCAGATATTTTAAATCCCAGATACTTCTCCATTGTATATAACACACCATCATACAATCCCGGAATCATATCATTATTCATACGGTCTTTTATCACATCAAAATTTATAGTATGCCCGGACTGCCGGATACATATCAACTCCATCGCTTCGTGAAATAACGGCACACGGATTTTGCTGTATCCATGAGATCTCATTGTTATCCATGCATGATCTGTCATGGACGGGACGCGGATTATATAACCGTCTTTATGTATACATTCCGCATCCTCCCAAATGTCGTGTACATTTTGCCTGTCAAGCATACTGTAATCATATGGTTCATAATGTAATTCGACCTCTCCGACAAATGACGGATTTTTATAGATGGAAACATGATGATGATATGAAGGGACATCCACTGAATCATCTGGAGTATACCCGTTTTTCTCCAGTAAATGTATTGCCTTTCCCATATTTTTATCTTTAACCACTATGTCTATGTCTGCGAGATATCGTGATTCCAAAGGATACAAATTTTGGAGAAGACCTGCCGCCCCTTTCAGAAATATAACCGGAATATTTTTTTCGTTAAATATTGAAGACAAATGATATACATGTCTGAGTACCTTTTCATTCCTCAATTTATAACCGAAGACAGTATGCAATAGCATGTATTGCATATGATCATCATAATATTCACGCCAGTTTTCAAGTACCCATGATATAAGATAACCGTAAATTTTATCCTGAGCAGCCAATAAACCGATGCTTTTCCAGTTATTCATTACCTGAACAGGGAGATTATCATCTGAAATTCCGATAATATCGAGATAATATTTGAAAATATTGTCAAATGGTATTGTTATTTTCATAAAAATATACTATAGTTAGTATTCATTTATTTCCGTTTATTCCGGCACGTTAAGGATTGTTATGAAATCAATTGAGATATATAATCTTTATAAACAATATCCTAAAGTCAAGCGTTATCGGGATATTTTCTTACACCCTTTTAAAAAAGACTACATAAAAGCGGTAAACGGAATAGATTTGACTGTCGAAAAAGGTACTATGCTCGGTCTGCTCGGACCAAATGGCGCCGGTAAAACGACATTGATCAAGATCCTTGCCACGTTGGTATTACCTACATCCGGAACAGTGAACGTACACAACTACGATATTGTTAAACACAGCAGAAAGATACGTAAAATAATCGGATTTGTCACTGCCGACGAACGTAGTTTTTTCTGGCGTCTCACCGGCATACAGAATCTTGAATTCTTTGCCACCCTGAACAATCTTTCTTCTTCAGAAACAAAGCGCCGTGTACATGAAACACTGGAACAAACGGAGCTCACCGAAGCTGCCAATATGATGTTCAAGGATTATTCAACCGGTATGAAACAAAGGCTGGCCATCGCCCGGGGGCTTCTCTGTTACCCCGATATACTCCTTCTCGATGAACCGACCCGAAGCCTCGATCCGTTTTCCGCACAGAAACTACGGCATTTTATAACACAAAAAATAATTCAAAAATTAGGGCATACTGCAATAATCGCAACACATAATTTGCACGAAGCATATGAAATGTGTTCTCATGTTGCGGTAATGCAGGATGGTGTTATCATCGAACACGGCGAAAAAAATAATGTTTTCAGGAATACAATTACCGACACGTTCCTCCTAACACTTTCGCACTCATCACCTGATATAAACTTTGGAAATATCCATGAAATAACCGAGCATAAAATATTGAACGAGCATACGCGAACATACAGTATCATAACCGAAAATATCGAACAGGTTCTCCATACTCTATATACATCCGGTGTTTCGATTATCGAGTGTAAAAAAGAACAAATGACACTGGATGATTTCTTTATATCTATAATAAAAAAAAACGGTAAAAGTTCATGATTGTATTCTTTTTTAAAAAAGCATTGGCATTTTTGAAAAAAGATTTTCTTAACGAGTCAAGCTATAAATGGAGTTTCGTTTTACAGTTTTTTTCAATTTTTATAAACGTCGGCGTTTTCTTTTTTCTTTCAAAGCTTGTTCAGGGGCCTTCCACAAAATATATCGCGGAATACGGTGGTGATTATTTTTCCTATGTTCTCATAGGAGTTGCGTTTACCAGCTATCTCGAGGTAGCGCTGAACAGCCTTTCGAAAAGTATCAGAAACGGGCAAATGGTGGGGACAATAGAAGCGCTGCTGACAACACAAACCGAACTACCGACTATTATAATTTCTTCATCGATCTATAGTTTCCTTTTCACATCTATCAGAATTTTGTCGTATATTCTGATCGGAATAATCTTTTTTGACATGAATTTGACAGGAGCAAATTATTTTGGAGCAATTATCATCCTTTTTCTTTCCATCGTAACATTCAGTTGTTTCGGTATATTATCCGCCAGTTTTATCATGTATTTCAAAAAAGGAGATCCATTCTCCAGCTTTCTGTCGAGTTTGAACTGGCTTCTTGGCGGCGCATATTTCCCCACAGAAATTCTTCCGCAGTGGCTAAGTTTTCTCTCCTATGTTCTACCTATAACGTATTCATTAAAAGGTATGCGGCTTGCCTTATTAACAGGCGCCGGATTCCAACAACTATCCCACTATATTATCATACTACTCATTTTTATTGTCACCCTTCTGCCCTTCAGCCTGTTTTCATTTTCTTATGCGGTACGAAAAGCTAAAGAAGACGGCACATTGATTCAATATTAGAAAGCTATTTTTTTGAATGTAACCTTATATCAGATTTCTCTTACAAAATACCGTCAATACGCAGCATACAATCATTATCCGTTTTTATCTCATTGCGGACATCCTGAGATATTAATACGGTATATCTCACATTACGAACCAGTACACCACGCGGTGGAACAGAATTATCGATACACTCAATTAAAACACCTTTTTCATCAAAAAGCAGGACATAATATTCGATTGTTTGGAAAAAAACGAGTAACGACTCGGTTATACCACTCATGAACAGGCATAGAACCGCATGAATATTTTTTTCACGCATGATTTTTACGACCAAACCCATATCGCGATTATCCGGCACCACCGTAATATCAACGGGATAACCTCCGATAGAGATTTTTTCGGTTCTCTCATACCACAAATTTTCATGAAACGGCGTTTCACAGTTAATTATTTTTCGCAAAGTCAAAAATTGATTATGCAGCGGAGTACGGATAAATGACGGGAGTGATTCCGCAATACGTATTTTTGCAGCATGGAAATACCTGTACCAATACAAATGCATATAAGACCGTACTGTGGCTAATCTGTTGATCCTGCTCATATTCTTGTGATTCAAATCAATAACCGTCTGACTCTTTTTGATTTTGCTCACTCTACCTATTAATTTTTCGAAAGGCACGGTATCGGTTATATGAAGATCATCGCCCTTTTCAATGAAACTGGAACCTTTTGCATCAACTTTCAGTACCCTGTGAACCACAAAATCGTCACGACGGCTGAAAACGACAATAGCTCCGGGCTTGATATCTGCCGGTGAAACCGTTTCGACAAATATCCAGTCACCGATTCCTATGAACGGATACATGCTGTTAGTCACAACACGGCGCCATTGGCCACCGAATTTTTCCAGGCTTTGCCTGAAAAGCTCGGCGGCTGCATTACTCATGCTTTCATCATACTGCGAGGATTCCATATTCATAATTCCACATATGACTCTTATGAGGATATCAGTTCGGTAATTTTATCGGGAATTTCAGGTAGATGATTGTCGTTATAAAACAACTGATACGTTGCGGTGTTCTGCACAAGTGTACCGAGCGCGTTCATATGTTTTTGCGTCAAAGTGCGGTTATATTCATCGGTAAAACATTCGAGTTCAAGGGTAAGAATCCGCTGTAACGCTTCAATTTTATTAACTACTTTGAATTCAAGCTCGTTATTTTCCCGGTACTCCGGTAAAAAAATCGCACAGGGTCGGCATTTTTGTATTATTCTCCCCGGGGAAATAGTATCGAACTTAATACGGTGTTTCAAATACGGCTCAGTAGTATTTTTGCAATACTTTTTCAGCTCCGGAAAATTTTTGAGCGATTGTTCGCTGACACCTATCGGTTCGGGAAATCCATAGAGGTAAGCTTCACCATTTTCGATACAAATTGCAGGAGATTCCTCAGCAACATAGCAATACCCATTTAAAAGCAGATTCAGAGCCATGGTAGATTTGCCGGCATGCTGATCGCCGAGAAAAATGATACCGCGTTTACTATCAAGCGCAACGGAAGAAGCATGCATAAAGAAAATGCCGTATTTTTTTGCGAGATATTTCAGCGGCTGCATAAAGATGGCTTCAAATTTCGCTTCGATAATATGCTTGTCAGGTTCAGGCAATAGTGCGACCACATTGTTACTATGAGGGTCGATAATTACTTCCGTCATTTTTTTTCCCGAAGCCCGTGTCATAACAGCTTTATCGCCAATACATACAGTGCCAAAATATTCTTTTTCGATTGCTTTTCCCGAATCAACACGGATAAAAATCTCTTTGTGAAAAGGGATCGAGTCGTCACACAAGATAAAATCATGATATGAATTTAAAAGTTCGACAAATGTGCCGTTATCTGCACTGACATTGATTTTTAATCCATGATATATAAATGCGGTACTTTTCATTCGAACACCAGTCAGTGAAAAGAGCTAAAAGTTATTCCGGCTGAGTTTAATTCACTAATAAATTCCCGTACATCATTATCGATTACTTCTTTATCGACATCCCATTCCCTACAGGCTTCTTCAACAATTTGTTCTTCAGGCATATTTTTTTCAAGCCGTTCGAGTATGAATGCACTAAATTCATTGATATCCATCTTCTCTTCGTTACGGAAATCAAACAAATATCTGTCGTCGCCATCACCCCACAAAAGATAACCCTCGTGTAACGGTTTCGGAGCAACCGCCTCCAGTTCTTCCGGAGTAGCTTGAATTTTTCTCGGATTCATTAATTCTCTTTTTGCACCCCGTATATTAGCAAATCCGATACAGATATCTAAATACCAGAGTTTAAAACCTTTAAATGGAAGCTCTGAAAACAATAAAGTAAAAGCACGGATAAATATGTTTTTTATAAATAAAATTTCCCATAATAATGTATATTCGCGATTACCAGACATTTTTTCAAATAGTTTTTGTATTTTTTTTTGAATCGTACCGGTGTATATCCATATTGTTCATATTGTTTTATCAACGCTTTTAACGACCCTCGATTAATATGCTGTACAAAGGCATCGTCGGAATAATCAATTTTGTATCCGTGCAGAGATGTCCGCCACCCCATATCGACATCACCGGTAACATCGAAATGTATATCATCGAACAACCCGATTGTATCAAATACTCTGCGACGATATGCTGCATTTGCAGTATCAATCCATGGCAAGAAAATTGGTGCATGTTGTATATTTATCTTATTGTCATGGGTACGAGTATACTTTGGAAATTCTTCAATGATATTGGCTGGCGGATATGATTCAATCCTGCCACCGCATGCCATAATTGTTTCATTTTCGAAAGATTTGTCAAAACCTTTCAACCATCCCGGATCGACAACACAATCGGAGTCTGTCAATACGACAATCTGTCCGGAACTGTTTCTGATACCGCAATTTCGTGCCGAAAAAGAATTTTTTTTTGTTTCGTGGACGATGCGAAACGGATATTTCTGCATTACTTCCAGTGTACCGTCAGTCGAACCGTTATCAACGAGTACAACTTCATATTGTTCTTTGGGATAGTCTAAAAGCAGAAGAGAATCGAGGCACCGCTCTATTGTTGTCAAAGAATTATATATGGGGATTATTATGCTGTATTTCAGGCTCATAGTTATTTAGTTTAGTATTTTCGAAATTGACTAATACACAAAGTGTGGCTTTTAATGGCCACACTTTGTGAATAAAAAACATTAAAAAGGAGATACTACACCTTTCACGTTTTTTAGCTTATCATGCTTTTTCAGCATAGGTTTTTTGTAGCTTTTTTTTGTTTCTTTCATAAAACCCCCTTTTTAAACAAAGTGAGTTAATATTTTGTCTCATTC
>CAXXJZ010000002.1:0-9008 GCA_963662785.2 uncultured Thermotogae bacterium | reverse complement strand
GAAATCATGTATTTGCGCGGCTTTTGCGGCTTTCACCACGTCTTCCCTGGTTGCCCTGTCGTTACCCATTCTTATGTTGTTCTCTATCGTGTCGAAAAACATGAAAGTATCCTGGAATACGTAGGAAACTATGTCGTTGAGCTGGCTCAGCGGCATCTGTGTTATGTTTTTACCGCCTATAAGTATTTCTCCGGATTGCGAATCCCACAATCTTATAAGCAAATTGGCTATCGTACTCTTTCCTGAACCCGATGGCCCCACGAGAGCAGTTATTGAACCCTGCGGTATTTTAAATGATACGTTTTTCAGAACATCGGTTTTTTCATAGGCGAAGCTCACGTTTTTAAACTCCACCGAATGATCCGAAACCGTTAAGTTCTGTCTGGTATCTTTTATCTCGTCAAGGTCGAGTATGGAATCTATTCTGCGCACGCCTTCTCCGATCTGGTTAATGAGTCCACCGAGCATCATCAGCTTGAAAAGCGGAACTGCTATGCCCGAACCCAATATCAGAAAAAGGAAAAACACGGAAAGGTATTGATTGTAAGAACCCGAACCCGTAAGTATAAGCGTACCTATTGGAAGTACGAAAATAAGGGAAGAACCCACGAGTGTTACAAAGCCTATGTAGGAATTCTTGCATATTTCGATCCATTTGAAGGTCAAATCCCTGTATGAAATGACCGCGTTTGTGAATTTCTTGTATGCGTTACCGGTCAGATTGAATACTTTGATAACGGGCATGCCTCTCACATACTCCACTATTGTCGAGTTCATCCTGCCGAGAGAGTTGTGATACACCTTCTGGCATTCCTTTGCGGTTTTGCTGCTCATCATTTTCATCTGTGCCAGAAAGGCGAATGGCAGCGGTAAAAGTGTGGCCAGTGCAAGCCTCCAGTCGAAGAAGAACAGCACCGTTATGGTTATAAGCGGCAATGCTATTCCGCATGCGATGTCGGGTATGTGGTGAGCTACGAAAAGCTCGATTTTTTCCACATCTTCCGTCATGACTTTCTTGACGCTGCCGGTGGTGTTTTCCGAGAAAAAACCCATGTATATCCTGGACAGCTTGGATGCTATCTTGACGCGTATCTCCCTGAGTATTTTAAAGGCTGCTATATGGGAAAGCATGGAACCGCAGTACAAAAAAACACCGAATAAACCGGTAGAAGCGAAAGCCGTCCACGCCAGCGTCCATATGCGTGAACTGTCTATCATACGAACATCACCGTTTGAGTTGATCAGTTCGTTCACGATTATGTACACGCAGATGTACGGCACGAATTGGAACAAAGTGCCTATTACCGAGAGAATTATGGAACCGGAAAGATACGATTTCTTTCCGCCCGCAATCTCAAGAAGCCTTGAAATGCCTTCTTTTTTGTCTTTCAATACAATCACCCCAAAATATCCTTTTCCCCCGATACCGATGTGAGCCCAACACAGCTTTACTCTCCGCGGATTTCGATTCATCGTAAATCAACGACAAAAAAACACACCTTACCGAGTGCGATTATAGATTTGTATATATTTTATAGTTTATATTAGCTTTTTTCTACCCTAAAAGGTATTTTTACACCTCTTGAGGTATTCTTTGGGGTTTATTCCGTACTTTCGCCTGAACGCGGCGGCAAAATGGCTCGGATTCGAATAACCGACTTCGTATGCTATGTCAATTACTTTTTCGCTTTCTGTCATAAGTTCCGCAGCTTTTTCCATACGGAGATTTCTGAGATACCCGAAGATCGTAGTGCCGTAAACCTCTTTGAATCCGGTTTTTAATTTGAAAGTGTTCAAACCGATGCAATCTGAAAGTTCTTTTATCGTGAGAGGCGTGTTTATGTTGTTTTCTATCACTTTTTTTGCTTGTTCCAATTTCAGGACTTCTTTTTTTCCGATAGCCGTTTTGGCAACCGGATTTCCCGAAAATTCTTTAAGGCATATTTCGAGGAAATCAGCCACTATTTCCAGAATTTTCGACTCTATTCGAATGATTTTGAAAAACCCCGTTTCTCCCGAATTGATAAGAAATTCGAAATCGCGTACCAGTTTTGAAAAATCGTTCTTAAAAAAATTTTTTTCAAACATTCCGTTACCTATGTAATCGAGCAATTCATCCACCACGATTTCTTCCCCCGAGATATCCAGATAGTTTTTCAGGAAATCCCTGTTGAAATTTATGGATGCATTCGTCCAGCGTTCTTCTTTGGGATATTTTATCCAACTTTCGTAATTGTCGTTTACGAAAGAATTCAATTCCCCTCCGCTTACTTTTTTGTTCATGTTCTTTTCTGATATTCCGTATTCATAGCTTCCCCGGGCACAAAAAAATATTTCACATGTATCCATTCTGCTGAGACAGGAATAAAACAGCGAATCGTTGAATACCGCATCGAATATGTTAAGCTCAAGTCCGTCAGCAAATTTGTACCTTTTGGCGAAACCGCTGCCCATTTTTGCGGATACGGAAAAAGTTTTAAAGTCATCTTCGGGTTCTTCGAGAATTTTTAAATCTCTGACGAGTTTGAAATAGTATTCTTCTACGTTGTTTACCTCTATCCTTTTCAGCAAATCAGACTCACCTTTCTTCTGTAAAAATCGCCCCTCTTTCAAGGGGCGGAACGGATGATTATATTCAAGGCGTGTAATTAATCTTTCGTAAATCCGAAATCTTATTTAAGGGCAGGCAGCATTGTTGCCTGCATCTTTGCCGTTTTCATCATATCGAAAACTGCCTTTTCCTCATCGGTGTTTTCCGGTTGATAAAGTGTCGGCCAGGAATTCTGAACGGACGGATCGGTGGACAGAAAATCGAAATTCTCGTTGCCGTATCTCATGTGGCAATGCGCCATTCCTTCTCCGTGGCCATGGTAAGGCATCATCAGAAGATATTTGTACCCGTTGTTCAGAGCATACTCGTCGTTGGATTTGAAAATATACCAGGAAATAGAATATTCTCCCCATGTGGTATCGAGCTTACCCACGTAAAAATAGGATACCTCGTTGCTTCCGTCGTAAACTACGGTGTTTCCGTCGACGACTTCGAATTTTTCGAATTTGGTGTAATACATGTCATTGAAATACTCTCTGACCATGTCTTTGTCATAGCCTTTTGCATACTTGGCTATTTCCGTAAACAGCATGTCCCCTTTTTCTCCGGTGAAAAGTGCCGTCATAGGCAGGTTTACGCCCTGCCAAGGCGTGAGATCGCTCACGGCTTCTGTGGCTTCCGTCGCAGAAGCGAAGAGTACGAAAGCGAGAACCGAAATTAAAAGGGCCGTACAGATAAACTTTTTCATAAAATCCCTCCAGGAAGTTTGATAAGGTAATATAGTCTTTCTTATAACTTTATGGTGCGTATACAAATATTAGCATATTGAATTTATTCAAGTCAATACCTGGTAAATATTTTTTCCGGAATTTAATTTATATGCGTCAATACCCATGTATGGTCCATACAAAAAGTTTTTTCGTCCGGAAAACAATCATTCGCCATTGCATCATTTCATCATAAATCTGGATATTTATATTCGACGGACAAGCCGGCATACGGGTAGAGATATACGTCGATTATAATTTTCTCGATTCGAGGGATTTTACTTTCAGCCTGATGTGAAATTGTGGAAAATCTGATTAGTTTTCGTCTTTTATGCTGTAGAATATTTGCGGAGGTGGAAGATGAAGAAAATTTTACTGTCGGTAACGATATTTGCGATTTTCTTCGGCAGCGTGTTTTTAACAGCCGAAGTAAAAACGGCACAGGAAATACTCGAAAAAAGTAATCAGGCCATGGGCGGTGATATGCTCTGGGAACCCGTGGAATTCGTGCGTACGGTTTTGACACAATCGAGCCAGGGTATTAACACGGAAATATCCGTGATTGAGGACAGAAGATCCGGGAGGGCCTACATGACTACTAATATGCCGCTACTCGGGGAATTGACGATGGGATATGACGGAGAGAATACATGGATGATATCGGCCTTTCACAGGGGATATCTCGGAAAAAACGACCAGCTTGCACAACTGATTTCCGAATCCTCGGAATCCTATATAAAAATAAAGACCGGAGAAAAAAAATTCATAAGACTTGAAGATGAAGTTGTGAACGGAAGAGATTGCTATGTGTTGCAAAGCACTATGAGGGATAATACCGGCGAGGATCTTCCGGAGAAATACTATTTCGATAAAAGCACCTATTACCTCATCAGAAAAGAAACACAGGGATTCAAGCTTATGGGGATTACCCTGGATATGGTGGAGAAATATTCCGAATTCAAAGATGTGGAAGGTAAAGTGATTCCATATGTGACAGTGGTTGAAGGAGGCATAATAAGTTCGGTGTCTACCATAACGGAAATAGAGTTCAACCCCTACGTATCCGAAGAAATTTTCAAATTCGGTCAGGCGGAAATCAACCCGAATAAAACCGGAGAATCGGCAGAATATGAATACCATCAGAAAAAAATCGACTCTTTCGAGCTTATCTGGAATAAGATAAAAGACTATCACTGGAATCCGGACTTCGATCTACCGTGGTGGGAAAATATCAGAGCCGAATTCAGACCGCTTGTCGAATCCACTGAAACCGATGCGGGTTTCGTATCGCTTATGAATAAAATGGTTTCCATGATAGAAGAATCCCACACTGTGGTAATTCCAAAGGAAAATTCGGATGAGGAAAATGCCCGCGAAGTGTTTGTCGACGTGGATGTCAGATGGTTGAACGGTGAGCCCGTGATAACAAGAATCAACGATGACGGAATAATACTTAACGGGCAGGTCAGACCGGGTGATGTTATACTGGAAATCGGTGACAAAACTGTGTCCGAAATCCTCGGTGACACGGAAAGCGAAGGGCATGATTCCATATACAAAACGGAATTTAAAAACGAATCGATGATAAAAAACTCTCTTAGTACTCTTGAAGACGAACCGTTGGAAATAAAAATAAGCAGAAACGGGCAGACGGTTTCGGAGCAGCTGACACTTTCCCATGAGAGCTTTTTGACTGAAAAAAATCCATACGAGCCAAACTTCAGGTATCGCGAATTGAACGGCAAAGTGGGTTATATCGCATTTGACCTTTTCATGGGAGATATCGTGCCGCTTTTCGAAGAAGCCGTGAGTACTCTTTACGGGAAAAATGCCATCATAATAGATTTACGCGGAAATCACGGCGGACAGGTTGCGATAATGATGGCTATGGCGAATCTTCTCCTTGAAAACCCCGCGTCACTCGGAGAATTCGTTTTCAGAAATTCGGTCAATTCCTTCGATATCGAATGCAGCGGCGAGAAAGCCTATGCGGGTGAGGTGATATTCCTCATAGATTCGCAGAGCGCGAGTTGTGCCGAAATATTCCCGCAGGGAATGCGCGACATAGGCAGAGCTGCCATAATAGGTCAGCCCAGTTCCGGACTCGCCTTGCTCTCTTCAATGGACACACTTCCGACGGGAGATACTTTCCAATACGTGGTGGCGAATTACAGATCACCGCTGGGAATAACCATAGAAGGCAAAGGTGTTGCTCCGGATGTGGAATATTATCCTACGCGATCGGATTGGGAGAAAAGCAACGATCCGGTTCTCGATTTCGCACTTGAATATATTTCAAACCGCTGAACACATTTAAAACAACTTTCTGAAGAAATATTTATCCCCGTTGTATTCGGTCGTTAACAGGACATTTTCATCGATAAGCCTTTTTATAGATGAAAAGTCCTGTTTTGTTTTACAGAGATATTCGAGTACGGCCTCTTCTTTCATAGGATGAACCGCAGTTATACTGAGTATGTCTTCTCTTACGTTTCCGGTGTATGAAAATTCATTTCCTTCGTATCCGACAAGGAGTTCGGTTTTTATATCTTTACCCGAATAAATCACGAATGCACTGTTTATGACCGCTTCGGAAGGTATTTTCACCCAGTTTTCAGCGGGAGGTCTTATTGGTACCGATATATAAGCCGTGTCGGGTTCGAGCTTTTTTATAAATTCCGCGTTTGATTCGAGATTCCCGGCTGAATCGTTAAGTCCTTTGACAAGCATGGTTTCGGTTATTAATTTTCCTTCGAATTCTTCCGAGAATTTAAGCATACCCTTTTTTATTTCCGACAAATTAAGCATTCCATGCGGCCTGTCCGTTTTTTTCCAGATTTCTTCCGCCACAGAGTCTATTTTCAGGGAGACCAGGTCGTATTTCATGAGTGTTTCCCTGACAGATATGTTGCCGATTAACGATGCGTTGGTTATGATTGCGATTTTTATACCGAACTTTTTGAGCTCGTCGGTCAATCTCCCCAGATTCGAATCCAGAGTAGGCTCCCCGTCGGCAACAAGCGTGAGGTAGTCTGTTTTCTCATTTTTTTCTTTCAGTGCGTTTAATTTCCCGGAAATTTCTGCCGTCAACTCTTCGGGATCGTAAAATTCAATCCTTTCAAACCGCATGCCTGTCGTTTTTCCTATCTGGCAGTAAACACATGAATATGTGCAATTTTTCGGTTTTATGTTGTTTATACCCAGACTTCTGCCTAAACGCCTTGATGGAACCGGTCCGAAAATATTCAAAAATATCACCTCAGAATGTTTTGCCGCCATTCGAAAAAAGATTTCTGAAACTTTCGATATTGGCGATTTCTTCTTTATTATAACCCTGAGAGAACTTCATATGCTCAAGAACATATACTTTATCGCACATATCTATCACCGTATCTCTATGAGTGATTATCAGAAATATCGATTTTGGAAATTCTTTTTTCAAATTACCCACAACTTTCTTTTCGGTTGCCGGGTCGAGAGATGTAAGTGCTTCGTCTATCATGAATATTTTTGGTTTCTTTATAACTGCCCTTGCTATGGCTATCCGGACTTTCTGCCCGTCGGAAACGGCTTTCCCTTCATCTCCCACAATTGAACCGGAAGATAGCGAGTCGTCGATACAGGCTATTTGCATTGCTTTCAAGATTTCCGATTCGGGTATTTCCCTGTTCAGAGATATGTTTTCCCTTACATTTCCCTTGAAGATGTATGTGTTTCTGCTGATATAGGATATTTTTCCCCGCAGGTTTTCCGAAGAAATCTCCGAAGCGGCTTTCCCGCCAACCCTGAAATTGCCGCTTTCGGGCATATAAAATTTTGACAGTATTTTAAACAGAGTACTTTTTCCGCTGCCCGTCTTCCCAACCAATGCAACGGTTTCACCTTCCCGCAGATTTATATTCATTGCTTTAAACACCATGTTTTCTGCATCATAGCCAAATTCTATGTTCTGCAAATCGATACTCACATTTTCGATACTCTCTCCTTTCAATTCCTCTTCTTCCTCGGCGAACAATTCTTCTATATTTTTCCACATTGCCCTGGGTTTTTGCATGTTGATACCGGCAAGTGCTATTTCCTGAAGTGGTGTGAACAGGAACATCACGAGATTGCTTATGGCTATCACCGTACCGATTGAAACAAGTCCTTCCATGGCTCTGAAGCTTCCGGTTATGAAAACGAGTATGGGTGTTAGTGCTACTAAACTCGTCATAAGGCTTCCGGCCAAAGCACCGTATTTATTTATGGATATCTTAATGCCGAGAAGATTTTCTGCGGCATTTCTGAATTTGTTTGACGAATTGGAATATAAATTGTCGATCTTGACTGTTTCCATCGCGTTCAGACTTTCGCCGATTTCGCTATATACTTCCTGGAAAGCAGCCGACATCTTCCGGCTTTCTTTTGCCATCTTGCTGTTCATGTAATTCGTGACGAGCAGGAGTATCGGAAGTATGGACAGGCTGATCAGAGTGAGAAACCAGTCAAGGTAAAACATCACCGCCAGCGAAACCACTATTCCGAGTATGTTGCCGTAAAGAGATATGTAATAATCCCTGAAAAGTCCCACGCTTGCAGTACTGTCGTTTATCACTCTCGATATTATTGAGCCGGAATCGTTTTTCACGAAAAACCCCATCGGTAATTTCAGAGTCTTTTCGAACATTTTAACTTTCAGGTCCATTTCGAATCTGTTTTCAACAACGGAAAGCGAGTAATTCTGGAAGAAGTTGCATAAAGCCCTTATGAGTACTACGGCCAGAAGAGTTGATGACCAAAGAACTATGGCATTCATGTTTTGCCCGGGTATTATGGTATCCACAAAATACCTCATTATCAGAGGATACGGTATCATTGTGAGTGATACCACCGATGCCATTATGAAAGAAAAAAATATGAGTCCCTTGCTTCTGCCGTAAATGTTTTTAATCATAATTCCCCCCCCTTTTTATTTCATCTGCATCCAGGCGGCAGCATGAATGCAGATCCAATCTCCGGAAAAAAACTTCCGATAACCTTGATAATTCTTATATACTTTGATTTATATTTACTAAAACATCGTTTATGTTAATGAAAATTCATATATGTGGTCAACGAATTTTTATCATTCGATGTAATTAATAATTTCAAATTATTTAAAAAATTCATATTCAGACAATATTATAACAAAAAAATCATATTTAATTCATTTAACTTAAAATTCACAGTAGAAGAAATGAAAAACGCTATGAAGTTCCGAGGAATTTGGGATTGTATGATAAAACAAAAACTCCCACGAGGGAGTTATTATTTTAAAATTTTATATTGGAATTAAATTTTATGAAGACTTTCCGGCCACGAATTTTTTCACGATAATCGACAAGATGTAGAATAATCCTGAAACCATTATAATCGTGGCGCCGGACGGTATGTTGAACTGATAGGAGAAGTACAAACCGAGAAAACAGAACAGAATACCCATCAATCCGGAGACTATCATTATGTTTTTCAGATTTTTTGAGAACATTCTCGCAATTGCCGGTGGAGTGGTCAGCAAAGCTATCACAAGTATTATTCCCACAACCCTTATCAAAACTACCACGGTTATACTTATCAATACCATCATGAAATATTCCATAAACATGTTTTTCATGCCTATTACGAAAGTGAATTCTTCATCGAATAAAAATGCTTTCCAATAATTGAACAGC
>CAXXJZ010000001.1:0-8393 GCA_963662785.2 uncultured Thermotogae bacterium | reverse complement strand
AGCGCATTCGGAATAATTCTGCGCACGTCTTTCAGACAATGATGACTGAATGAAGAAATCATAAGATCCGCAGGCCGGTACTTCTCTACAAGCTTGTGAAATTCTTCGAGTACCGCTGGATCTTTTATTTCTATGTCGTAATAAATCCCGGTGCCGACATTTTTGAAAACATCTTCCAAAGTCGTTATATCGTCTTCGTTCAGGAGATTTTGGCTTTTCAAATCTTCCAGTGTCAGATCCTGTATCCGAATATCCATGTCAAAAACCCGAAGCAGGCTTTCATCATGGACACAAACCGGATAATCGTCTTTCGTCTTCCTTATATCCAATTCAATGCCTTTTGCGCCTCTGTCCAATCCACGAATAAAAGCATTAAGGGAATTCTCGTTTTTCCCCTTTCCAGTTCCGCGATGTGCAAGAATTAAAATCGCTATCATCCCCTATATTAAATTAAGAAAACCTTTTCTCAAACATTATATAGTTCGAATCCCGAATAACAAAATCCAAATACGAACGTTTATCGGGAATTATTTCCGAATAAAATTGATTACGCTTGAATGACTTGATATTTTTTAAAATACCGGAATTAAATCCTGAAAGAGTAAAATATTATTGTAATGAATCCATGAAGAAAAAAGGAGGCAAAAAATGAAAATAAACTCGTTGGCGAACATAATATTACTGCTGATAACCGTATCTTTTTTCACTTCCTGCAAAACGGTTGTCGTGAATACCGGAGGAAACGGCACTTCACCGAATTCTCCCGTAAAACTGATATTCATCCATCATTCCACAGGTGAAAACTGGCTGTCGGATGGTGACGGCGGACTCGGCATAGCATTGAAAAACAACAATTACTATGTCAGTGACACCAATTACGGTTGGGGAGACGATTCGATAGGAGACAGAACGGATATAGGAAACTGGTGGGAATGGTTCAGAGGACCCGACAGCGAAACATACCTGAACGAACTGTTCAACTCCAACACAAGGACTTGCGATTATTCGAGGCTGGCGGCAAATCCGGGCGGAGAAAACGTGATAATAATGTTCAAATCATGCTTCCCTAATTCCGCACTTAAGGGCAGTACGGCCGATCCGGTCCCGTTCATTTCAAACAATCCGCTCAGAGGAGTCGACTGCTACAGCGATGCACACACGGTATCCAACGCCAAGGGAATATACATCGACCTGTTGAATTACTTTTCGGCACACAGCGACAAGCTTTTCATAGTGATAACCGCCCCGCCTCTTCAGGATCCCCAGTACTCATCGAACGCGCGGCATTTCAACAACTGGCTGGTCAACGACTGGCTCGACGGATACACTCAAGGCAATGTTTACGTGTTCGATTTCTACAACGTGCTCACAACAAACGGAGGCAATTCCAACACCAATGACCTCGGAGCCGTGACCGGGAACCATCACAGGGTTATAAACGGAATCATTCAGCACAAAACCGACGGGGACAACGACGCCAATCCGAACGTACTCGAATATCCCAGCAGCGGTGGGGACGACCATCCGTCGAGGGCGGGCAACCTGAAGGCCACCGGCGAATTCATAGGATTTTTAAATAAAGTGTATTCCGAATGGAAAGGATTTTGAATAAATATATATAAAAAAGCGTTCCGAATACCCGCAGCCGATATCGCGGGCATTTGGAATGTATTTTATTTTTTACCGTATATTATCCCTATCCTGCCGAGCATGAACGGCAGCTTCAGTATTTTCGGTATGAACGGATATTTGCTGGTATCCATAAAATGCACTTCGGATACTCCCATGCTTTCGACGGATTTTAAAAGGTTTTCTACGGGTCCGTAGTACGCCCTGACGAGAAATAAATCCTGAAAAGCAAAACTCCCGCCCCTCCTCACCGCTCTCAGTGCCTCTTCGATAAGCTCGATTTTATTTTTGCAATCCCTGACCTCGTGAAAAACCATGTTACTTACAGCCAAATCGAAGGAATCACGCTCGAATGGCAATTTGGAAGCACTTGCTTTTATGAAATCCACCCTCTCCGACACTTTTTCAAGATGCGCGTTTTCCTCACACTGTTTTTTATGGTATCCCCAGGACCCGCCCCAATAATCGATGCCGGTTACACGTGCATTCTCATATTTCCGCGCCAGTTTTATCGTTAGCGCTCCGCTACCGCACCCTATATCGAGTGCTTTCCCATTTCCATCCCATTCAACGTATGAAATGAGCGTGTTTATCACCTTGTTTTGAATGTCGGCACCATTCTCCGAGAAAAGTCTTCTTGAAGAGATGAAATAGATTGAAAAGAAAGCGAACAACGACATGGCAAAAAACAACACGATTTTTAAGACAATCCATCCCTGAATGAATAAAACGGCAAGCACAAAAGCCACGGTTAAAACAATCAACAGCACAACAGTTTTTTTGATCAGGCCTTTTGAAACCCAGTTGCCATATGCAGGCCCGAAATTTTTCCTGTTCATCTTAAAACCCCTTTTCCGAATGATATTTTAAAGCAGCGCACTCCATCCTCCGTAGATGAACTTCAGGAATTCGTCCATATATTTCGGCCCCTGTTCTATTGCCACATCTTCGAGTAGTATCCGTTCAATAGTACATATATAAAAACTCGCAACAGAATATGTAAGCAAATCTGAAATTTCTTTTCCGGGAGATGCGATACGTGCCCATTCTTTAAGTATCTGAGCTAATTTTTCAATTATTCCACTTTTAAAATGAGAAAGTGAGGAACCTGCCGAATGGAAAAAAAGCAGTTTAAATTCTTCGGCATTTTTATGCACGAAATTCACGAATTCAAGCATTACCTTTTTCTGTGCGTCAACAGAATAAGGACCTGGTAATTGTGCGTTTCTTTCCGCTATTTTCTTCAATCCATCTTCCAGACCGGATACCGTCGGTTCAACCACAGCATGGAAAAGGGCATCCTTATCTTCGAAATAGTTGTACAAATTGCTCTTGGAAGTTTTTGCATTTTTCGTTATCGTCCTCACGGAAGCCCTTTCGAATCCGTTTTTCAAGAATTCAGCCTTAGCGGAACTTAAAATATCGTTTCTGATCTCTGATTTCGGAATTTGCATCTTATCACCTTATCAAAAAGAGTACACTGTACTTTTAAGGACATTGTACTCTTTTGATTTCATAATGTCAAGTATTTTTTCGAAGATGAACTGGCGAACTCTCAGCATTAACCTTGCTTTATGCGTGAGGCAAATTATCTGCAGTTCCAGCAAATAAGCGGAAAAGCTAAAGGCTTATATGAAAAAAGCCACTTGGATGAGTGGCTTTTTTGTGTACGATTTTATCCTTATAATATTTTTTCGATTTCGGCAAGTATGTCTTTTGTTATATCCTCAACCTCTCTCAACTCGCTGTTTCCATCGAGACAGGATATGTGTATCCAGTTTCTGTCCTTGCATAAATCCTTGTAGCAGTCGTACACGTTGTACAGATAATCTTTGTTTTCTTCGTGAATATCTTTCTTCTTATCGGTGTATTCCCTTGCCGCTTTTTTCATCACCAGCTCCTGGCTGATTTCCGGTGTGATGTCAAGATATACGACGTTGTCGGGACGGGGTATCTTAAAAACCCCGTATTCAAGCTCCTCGAGCCATTTTATAAATTCTTTGCGTTTCACGGGATCCGAGATTTTGCCGCCGTGATGGGCTATGTTTGACGGTGTGTACCTGTCGCAAATTATAACGTATCCATCTCTCAAATAATCCTCTATTTCGCCTTTCTTTTCAAACCTGTCCCCCGCATAGAGTATCGCCACAAGCTCCGGTGGCAATTCGTCTATTTTTCCGTATTTTCCGTCCAGATAATTTCCCGCCATCTTGCCGAAAAAGGTTTTATTGTAAGAAGGAAACTGTATCTGAACCGACTTCACTCCCATCTCGTTGAGCTTTTCCGTAACCTTTACCGCCTGCGTATTCTTACCGGAACCGTCTATTCCCTCGATAATTATCAGTTTTCCAGTCATCAGCATCTCTCCATAATTAAATTATAAAGTATAATATCACAACGGCACTTCATATTTATTTATGCTTTATTTGTTTTCAATATTCGCCTGAATAAATCCTGCTTCAGGTACAGTCAAGATGCCCAGGGTTCCACTTTCATCATCCGGAATGGAGACTTGCTTTGAGTATGCGAAAACCCACAATTGTGAAATTTTCCTCAACAATGTGAAATCATTTCCCTGATTTTTACATTTAATTATATTTCATTCTATATAAATCGTGTATTATATCGACAACGATATAACGATAACGATATAGAAGGTGATCGAAATTCCTAAAATACCAATAATAAAGAATACGATATTGAAATTTCTTGAAAAAAACGGAGAAATGACTCTGGGTACGATCTTTTAAAACACTGCAGGGAAAATGAAATAAGCATTTCTCCGGGAAGTGTTTACCCGCAGCTGAAAAACATGACGCGTGACGGTCTCATTGAATCAAAAGAGCAAGGGAGAAAAAAGATCTACACCCTTACAGAATCGGGTAAAAATGAAATAGAAACGATCAGGCAGGAATCCAGCGACGTTCTCCACACGGTCGGAAAACTGAGGCTGGTTATAAACTGTGACTGTGACAGTGTGCCCGGAGAATTCAAATACGGAATGCGCGAAATGCTCGAATCGCTCGGAGATATGGACTGGAAAGATATGGATACGCTCAGGTGCTTTCTCGGAAAACTTGAATGTGTAAGAAACTCAATAAAAAAATATATAGATAATTCCGAAAGGAGTGGGGAAACAGCATGAAAATAATAATAATAGGTGGAGTCGCAGGTGGTGCAACTGCGGCCGCAAGGCTCAGAAGAATCGACGAAAAATCGGAAATAATCATGGTCGAACGTGGAGAATACGTAAGTTTTGCTAATTGCGGACTCCCGTATCATATCGGAGGAATAATATCCGACAGGGAAAGGCTGCTCGTATCCGATCCAAAATCATTCAAAGAGAAGTTCAACGTGGATGTCAGGATAAGAACCGAAGCTCAGTCAATAGACAGAAAAAACAGAACCGTAACAATGAAAAACCTCAACACGGGAGAAGAATATATTGAGAAATACGATAAGCTTCTGCTCTCACCCGGAGCGGCTCCCCTTAGATTAAATCTACCCGGTATAGACAACGAAAATGTTTTCACTTTGAGGAACATGAAAGATATGGACACTATAATTTCCTGGCTTGGCAATCACGAAGTAAACAGAGCAGTTGTTGTCGGTGGCGGATTCATAGGTCTGGAAATGGTTGAAAACCTCAGGCACAGGGGACTCGATGTTTCACTTGTCGAGCTAGCCGACCAGGTAATGATAAATATGGACTATGACATGGCAGCCATGATTCACACGGAACTCACGGACAACGGGATAACGCTGCATCTCAACAATTCACTCGTATCCATAGAAAAAAAGGCCAGAGAAACCGTTGTCAGCTTAAAAGACGGAACTCAGCTCGAAACCGATATGGTGATAATGTCAGCAGGTGTGAAACCCGAAACCACACTTGCACAGAATGCCGGTCTCGAACTGGGGAATAGAGGAATAAAAGTCAATGAATATCTGTGTACGAACGATGAAAATATATACGCAGTGGGAGATGCGGTTGAAATAGAAAACCAGCTTCTGGGAGTAAAAATGGGAGTGCCGCTGGCCGGACCCGCTAACAGACAGGGAAGAATAGTCGCGGACAACATGGTAAAGGGAAATGTGAAGAAGTATGAAGGTGCCATCGGCACATCGATAGCAAAGATATTCGACCTTACGGCGGCATCGACGGGACTCAACGAAAAAACTCTGAAAAGAAACGACATGCAATATATAAAATCATTCGTCATCAGAAGCGACCATGCGGGATATTATCCCGGGGCGGTGCCTATAACCATAAAACTCCTGTTCTCACCCGAAGGAAAGATATACGGTGCGCAGGCCGCCGGACTGAACGGCGTGGACAAGAGAATGGACGTACTTGCTGCCGCCATAAAAATGGGCCTGACCGTTGAACAGCTTGAAGAACTTGAACTGTCCTACGCCCCGCCTTACGGCTCAGCGAAGGATCCGGTAAACATAGCCGGGTATGTCGCAAACAACATAATAAAAGGGGACATGAAAGTCGTTCAATGGGATGAAATTGACGGGCTCGGTGATGAGTATCTCCTGCTCGATGTCAGAGAAAAAGAAGAAGTGGAGCTGGGAACCATAAACAAACCCAACATGCTGCATATTCCGCTCGGATCCGTCAGAGAAAGAATCGGAGAAATCGACAAAAGCAAAATCATAGTGATATTCTGCCAGGTCGGACAGAGAGGGTATTACGCCTACAACATATTGAAACAGAACGGTTTTAACGTCCGGAACCTCAGTGGCGGCTACAAAGTATACAACTGTGCAACCAAGAAAATCGAAAATCCGAAAGCCATAAAAACAGTTGGAGAAAAAACGAGACCGAATTGCTTCTTCAACACCGATAACATATCGGTGTTAGACGCCACAGGGCTTCAATGTCCCGGCCCCATAATGGAAACGTACAAAAAGATGAACTCTCTCGAAAGGGGAGAAATTCTCGAAATAAAGGCAACAGATCCCGGATTCAAAAAAGATATAGTCAAGTGGGCAGAAAAAACCGGAAACAGGGTACTAGACGTAAGACAGGAAAAAGGACTTATAACGGCCAAAATACAGAAAGGCACCGATGAAATCCAGATAGAGGAAAAATCCGTAAACACAGGAGACAACAAAACAATTGTGGTTTTCAGTGGAGATCTCGACAAAGCGCTCGCTTCATTCGTGATAGCAAACGGTGCTGCGGCCATGGGCAAAAAAGTCACCATGTTCTTCACATTCTGGGGACTGAACGTACTCAGAAGATCCGATACGGTTCATATTCAGAAAACATTCATGGAAAAAATGTTCGGAAAAATGATGCCACGCGGCGCCGGAAAACTGAAACTCTCAAAAATGAACATGATGGGAATGGGAACCAAAATGATAAAAGGAGTCATGAAAGATAAAAATATAGATCCGCTTGAAAAAATGATGAAATCGGCTATGGAAAACGGGGTAAAACTAATCGCCTGCCAGATGTCCATGGATATGATGGGAATAAAAGAAGAAGAGCTCATTCCCGGAGTTGAAATAGGCGGAGTCGCAACCTACCTTGCGGATGCGGAAGACTCAAATGTAAACCTGTTCATATAAACAAATCCTGCTGAAAAACTCAAATGCTTGTCATTCCGATAACTATTGAGTTTGACCGAAAGCCAATACTCCAGAAATTTCGGGCTTAAGTTCCTTTATTTAAAAGTAACCGAAAAAAAGAAATCATCTCTATTTACATTAAACGATTCCGGATTCATTACTCAGTAGTATCCGGAATCGTTGCTCTCTTTTTAATCGGAATAATCACATTGTAGCGGCAATTCACGAATTGCCCTTTTTTCACATTTGTATCCTTCGTAAATGAGTTGAGAATATCTTTAAATATCTCGGATTTGTTTTTCTTACTCACAGCTTGCTTCAGTTTCATGATAAAAATAAAAAACGATTTTTATCCCAGGAATATTTCTTGCAGAAAACTCCAATCCCTCATATGTATTCTACAAACCCCCGCAATTAATAAAAATCAGAGGTAATTTCAGTATAGTAATAAGATTCTGGTAAAAATAAAATAATAAGAAACTGCGAGATGGTCCTCCCGCTTCGGTGGGAGGACTTTTTTTATTTTAATAAATATATACCGTATATGATATAATTATAATGAGGTGAAAACATATGGAAGGTACTATTTTATAAAACAGAAAGTGGACAAATACCTGTGAAAGAATTTCTCGATACTCTCCCAAATAACTTAAAATCCAAAGCAATTCGCGATATTCAAGTATTAGCAAATAAAGGAAATAAAATACGCGAACCTTATTAAAAGAATATTAGAAATGGAATCTTTGAACTCAGAACCATTCAATCCGGAAACACAACCAGGATATTTTACTTTTTCTTTGTTGCAAAAAAGATTGTTTTAGCGAATGGGTTACTTAAAAAATCACAAAAACACCGAAAAATGTTATTGAAATGGCAGAAAAATACAGAGATGATTATTTAAGGAGGAAGGAAAATGAATAAAGAATACACCTTCGAAGAATATAAAAAAGAAGCTTTTGAAAAAGATGCGGAATTAAAACAGATGTACGATGATCTCGAACCTATTTATCAAATAATTGAAGAACTGATAACTATAAGAGATAAAAATGATTTAACGCAAGCAGATCTTGCTAAATTAGTTGGAGTAAAGCAAAGCAATATCAGCAGACTTGAATCCGGAAACTACAACCCAAGTCTTAAATTTCTTCAAAAAATAGCAAAGGGTTTGGGAAAGAAAATTG